>NZ_CVPC01000005.1 GCF_001049735.1 Nereida ignava | reverse complement strand
CGATGTTGTCGCCTGCTTCACCGCGATCAAGCAGCTTGCGGAACATTTCAACACCTGTGCAGGTTGTCTTCGTGGTGTCACGGATACCAACGATCTCGATCTCTTCACCAACGTTGATAACGCCACGCTCAACACGACCGGTTACAACTGTACCACGGCCAGAGATTGAGAACACGTCTTCGATCGGCATCAGGAACGGCTGGTCAACAGCACGTGCTGGTGTCGGGATGTAGCTGTCAACAGCTTCCATCAGCTTGTCGATAGACTCTTTACCGATGTTGTCATCGCGGTCTTCCAGAGCTGCCAGAGCAGAACCCGCTACAACTGGGATGTCGTCGCCTGGGTACTCGTAAGATGACAGAAGCTCACGGATTTCCATTTCAACCAACTCGAGCAACTCTTCGTCGTCAACTTGGTCAACTTTGTTCATGTAAACAACCATGTAAGGGATACCAACTTGGCGACCCAAAAGGATGTGCTCACGTGTTTGTGGCATAGGACCATCAGCTGCGTTAACAACCAAGATCGCGCCGTCCATCTGAGCAGCACCAGTGATCATGTTTTTCACATAGTCAGCGTGGCCTGGGCAGTCCACGTGTGCGTAGTGGCGTGTCTCTGTTTCATACTCAACGTGAGCAGTAGAGATTGTAATACCACGTGCTTTTTCTTCCGGCGCGCCGTCAATCTCGTCGTATGCTTTGAAGTCACCAAATTGCTTGGTGATCGCTGCAGTCAACGTCGTCTTACCGTGGTCAACGTGACCAATCGTGCCGATGTTTACGTGCGGTTTAGAGCGTTCAAACTTTTCCTTAGCCATGAGCCAACCTTCAATCTATTCAGGGGCGCGGCGGAAAACACCGTTATCGCAGCCCGTTTCCAACGGTGCGGCGTGTATGAGGTTTACACAGATAAATCAAGTCATTCCGCATCGTTGAGTGGCGCGAACCATGCGGCATTTTCGATCAGCCAATTTTCGATCTTCATCGCGGCATTTGCGCTTAGGCCCGCCATCTGTTCTTCACGCGACCTGGTAAGTCCTGAGCCAAGCAGGCTACCACCGGAAAAGCTCTCAAAAACAAGGATTTGTTCGGGCGTTTTATTGATCTTTTGGCCCTTGGCGTTGTCCCAAACAGTGACTGAAACTTGCAAGATCGACTTGGGCGACAAGACAAGTGGCACGCCAGGGGCGGCCAAGACAAATTGATCAACGCTTAAACCCAAATGATAGAGACCACCTGCATCGTAGCGACCGATCTGGGCATCAATGGCAGAGCTTAGGCTTTCGACCCACTCCTCCGCCGTCGCATCCCGAGACAAAGGCCCCTTCTTGGCAGTCGTTCCGATCACAACGTTATGACCCAGATCAAAGCTGCTGAGCGCAGGCGAACGGGGTGTCATCTCAGCGGTTGTGCCCCCACATCCTGCAACTGCCAGCAGCGCAAGCAAACCAACTATCATTTTCCACACAGGCACACACCTTTCATAACCGGTTGAAAGTTCCTAACGCAGTTTCAGGGCCCTTCACAATGGACAGCGCAAAGATGTGACTTACCTCCAACAGGTCACCATTATGAAAAGCAACAGGTAACGGAGCGATCAAATGTCAGACAAACTGCCAGCGCGATGCAAACTCGTGACCGAGCCGTTGGGCATTATCGAGACACTGCGTGTCGCGCGACGGAACTTGGTTGAGATCATCCCGGACATCGCCACAAAGCAACCGATTGTTTCGGGAAAAACCGCTGTGGTGCGCTGGCATATGGTGATGGAACCGGATGCGTTACGCCACATTCTGAAGGACGCCGTGGATGTGTACCCCAAGTCGGACGTCACCAAAAACATCCTTGAACCTGCCATCGGCAATTCACTTTTCATCGCAGAAGGCAGCCATTGGCGTTGGCAAAGACGCGCCGCAACGCCCGTTTTCAAACATCGCAATATCGCAAACTTGGCTCCGATCATGGGGGCGGCTGCGGATCGCTCAACCAAGCGACTGGCAGCGTCCAAAGGCCGTGCGGTCGATGTATTTGCCGAAATGGTGCAAGCCACGTTTGAGGTGATCTCGGACGTCACGTTCTCTGATGGGGATAGTGTGGACGCAGGCGCAGTTCACCGCGCCATCGATGCATACATCGCACAGACAGCCAAAGTGTCCCTACTTGATATTATTGGCGTGCCTACGTGGGTGCCGCGCCTGAACCGTATCGGATCATCCTCAGCCATGAAGGATATGCGCCGTATCGCAGATGCGTCGATTGAAGAACGGCGCAACGCAGGACCGCGTGACATTCCTGATCTACTTGATCTGTTGCTGGAAGGCGAAGATCCGGAAACAAAACGCCAGATGAACACGGATGAATTGCGCGACAACCTTTTGACCTTCATCGTTGCAGGTCATGAAACAACTGCCCTCACCTTGGCATGGGCGCTTTATCTGTGTGCCTTTGATGAAGACGTACAGCAAAAGGCCCGCGCCGAGGCCAGCGAGGTTTTGAACGGGCGCACGGCCACGGCAGACGACATCAAGGCCTTGCCCTACATTCGCCAGATCATTGACGAAGCTTTGCGTCTCTATCCGCCAGCCGCTTTCATCAGCCGCACTGCACAACAAACAGATACGCTGTGTGGGCGCGAGGTGCGCAAGGGCGACACAGTCATGCTGCCCATCTATGCCCTGCACCGTCATAAAGACCTGTGGGAAAATCCTGACGCCTTTGATCCTGACCGCTTTGCTGATCAAAAGGCGGTAAACCGCTTTTCATACCTACCGTTCGGAGATGGTCCACGGGTATGCATCGGGGCGTCATTTGCCCTGCAAGAGGCGGTAATCATTCTAGCTACCTTACTGTCGCGGTTCAAATTCACGGCCGTTAAGGGACGTGATCCGCGTCCGGAACTGATCCTGACACTGCGGCCAAGTGGCGGCGTGTGGCTTCAGGTTGAAGAGCTTAGCAGCTAGCCACAAATCGCCTGTAGATCGCGCCAAGCTTGCGCATTCAAAACGGGCCGATAGGTCTTACCTTGCTGTACATTGTCCCGCGCGTTTTGGGCACGCAGGCTCAGCGAGGGATGCGATGACAACCATTCAAGAGCACCCGTCATATCTGGGCTATCCTCTTTAAGCGTTTCAAAAAAGCGCGCAAAGGCCAGTGGAGATATCTCAGCCTCATCCAAAAGTTTCAGGGCAAATTCATCTGCTTGTGCTTCTGCTTTACGAGTGTGGCTGGCGTTCATTACCTGATCTGCCGCGCCTGCGATAATCAAACCCCCGGTTGCGTCGCCAAGCATCAGCGACAACAAACCCGCAGACCCCGCCGCACGCAACGTCAGGCGCATCGGGTCGCGGTTAATCACGTGGCCTAATTCATGGGCCAGAACCCCCGCCACCTCATCTGCGCTTTGAGCGGCTTCCAACAAACCACGGAACAAAATTACCTGACCACCGGGCAATGCAAACGCATTAATCAAAGGGTGATCCACGACTTGAACGTTCAAGGTGTAGGGCACATCGAGCGGCCCCAACACACGGGTGACCATCTGGGCCAAAGCCGCATCACCTGCGGCTGATGAGCATTGCCAACTTTCACCAGCACTGTCGTCTTGCCAAACCATCGCACGCTCAATCTGGGAAGAAACAACTTTACCGATACGCTCTTCACGCTCAGTCGGAATGACAGTAGCGAGTTGATCTGACAGGCTGGGAATGATCACGAAGAGCATCACCGCCAAAGCAGCCGCCGCGGCCACACTCCAACCGATTACTTTTCGAACCAGTGGGCCAATTGGCCGCCGTTTATCAAGGTCAGGCGTCAGCGCCGCCAAAACCGTCTCATCATGCAAATTGAACGGGTAAAGACGCGCCTCATCTGGATCACCATCCAAATATAAAACCGTGCGCGATCCGTCTTGCATCCGCCGCAACCGCTTTAACGGCCACTCCACGAGCACATCACCTTGGGCGTCACAAATCCGCAAAACCTCTGCAGTCGCCGCAACTTCGATGTAGACGTCGCGCTTTCCAGCGGTCTTTCCATCTACGAAAGAGGCAAGGCTACTTTGCAACGCCATCTCTTAAAACGCACCGCCCACATCAAGGGCATCCGCAAAACCTTCGGCATCAGGCATATCATCGGCAGCACGTTGTTGGATGGTATCAAAATGCTCGGGATAGCGCACAGCGCATGTCTCTACGATGTGACCAAAAATAGGCTGGGTAATGAATGCCATGGTCGAAGCGCCGCCCATCACAAGCGCAACCACATAGCTCAGCACGGCAATGATTGTGCTGAAAATCTGCGCGCCGCCGAACCCGCCGGCTGCACCAATTTGGCTGGCCATAAAGAAAATCACACCTGCCGGAATTGCCGCTGCAATAGTCACCAACATCGTTAGCAACGACCCTTTGATGTAATGCCCAACGACACGGCCAGTTTGGGGTAACGCCTCAAACTCAATCGCCCCATCATCAAGTGTTTTGTGGCGCGCCATTATCGCAAAGCTTTGCAAACGGTAGTGCACAAACCCGATCACGATCAGGACCGCCCCAACTACCATGACAGTGATGCCAAGACCCTCAGAGCCTGACGCGCTGACAACTCCCCCGACAATGCTGACCCCCAGCCCAAAAAATAACACAGATGCCGCGCGATAAAGCATCGTCCAGCGGCCACCTTGTTCAAATTGCGCATCGCCGTACCAAGTGCGGTCAGTCTTAAATTTCTCCAACTGAAATGTCCCAAGCGGGGCCAGAACCCCAAATGAGACAACAGTGATGACGCTGTAAACAATCGCGCGCCACATATAGCCAAGCGACGCCTGATCCATGCCAAACCGCAAACCCCGCCACCGCGTGCGCGACAGCATGTAACGACGGCCGCGATATTGGGCGATAAAGATAAGCGGGATAATCGCGATCAGCGTGGCGTATGTCGCGCCAATGCTTGCAAATATCTGCGCCTCGCTGGCCCCCTCATCAGGAACCAAATCAAGCAGGCTGAGACCGGCAAAAGTCAGCAAGACCTGCAACAATCCCAAATAAACGGCCAGCACCACCAAAGCGATCAGAAAGCCAATGAATTTTTCAACGCCTGTGCCCGAGTATTCCATCGGATCACCACCGGGCTGAACCGCATTCCACACATAGCGGCGCACACGCGATTTGGCCCAAAACCGGTAAATCCCAAGGGTCAAGACAGTCAAAATGCCCGTTTGAAGGACCAGCAAAAAGATGGGACCGCGTTGCCCACCATATCTGCCTTCAAGTGTGTCGCCCTGCTCCATTACTCGTCATCCTTCTTACTCACACACCAGCTAGCTAGGTGAACTTATTATCTCTCGGGAACCCGCGCGGCGCCATACGGCCAGCACCCGCGCGCTTACCCGTCCATTCCGCAAGCGCCGTTTCAGTACGGGTACGGCCAGCCGGATCAAGCCAGCTCAGCCCTTCGCTGAAATCAAACGTGGTCGCATCACTAAGACCGCCGTCTTTATATTTCTGAAGGCGAACCCCTTTGCCCCGCGCCATTTCCGGCAATTCATCAAGAGCAAAAACAAGCACTTTGCGGTTTTCACCAACCACAGCCACATGATCGCCCAAGACGGGACGACATACCGCAGCAGTGTTTGGTGCGCGCACGTTCAACACTTGCTTGCCGCCACGGGTTTGCGCGATCACCTCATCTTCAGGCACCACAAACCCATCACCCGCACTTGATGCAAGTAGCAGCTTGCGCCCCGGCTTATGGATGAACAGCATCAAAATTTCGACGTCTTGAGGCAAATCAACCATCAGTCGCACGGGCTCGCCCATGCCCCGGCCACCGGGCAAAGTGCTGGCCTGCAACGTGTAGAAGCGCCCGTTCGTCCCAAGCAGCAAAATCTTGTCGGTTGTCTCGGCGTGGAAGATAAACCGCGGGCCGTCCCCATCTTTGAACTTCAGTTCGCGGCCAAGGTCGATATGGCCCGACATAGCGCGGATCCATCCCATTTTTGAGCATACAACAGTGATTGGCTCACGCTCGATCATCGCCTCAAGAGGGACGTCTTCCACTTCCCCTGCTTCGGCGAATGTGCTGCGCCGCGCGCCAAATTCAGATTTCGCACCAAATTCCTTGCGGGTCTGACGCAGCTGCTCTGAAATAGTGGACCACTGAATTTCTTCGCTATCAAGAAGGTCTTGCAGGCCTGCGCGTTCTTCCATCAAGGCGTCACGCTCGCGCACCAGCTCCAACTCTTCAAGGCGGCGCAGCGACCGAAGGCGCATGTTCAAGATAGCATCAGCCTGAACTTCGCTCAGCTCGGTACCCAGATCACGTGACGGGGAAACATAATCTTTCTCATCCATCGCGCGCACAAAGTCTTGCGACCAGCTTTCATGCATCAGGGCGCGCTTTGGGTCTTCGTCATATCTGATAATATCAATGACACGGTCCAAGTTCAGGAACGCGATGATAAAGCCTTCGAGCACTTCAAGCCGGTGATCAATCTTGTCGATCCGGTGCTTTGAGCGGCGCAGCAGAACGTCACGGCGGTGATCCAGAAACGCGCGCAGAACTTCCTTCAGGCTGCACACTTTTGGTGTCAGACCATCAATCAGCACGTTCATATTCAAGCTAAAACGCACCTCAAGATCAGAGTTGCGATACAGCATCCCCATCAAGACATCGGGATCAACATTCTTGGACTTCGGCTCAAGCACGATACGTACGTCGTCGGCACTTTCATCGCGCACATCCGCAAGGATCGGCACTTTCTTAAGCTGAATGACCTCGGCCAGCTTCTCGATTAGTTTCGATTTTTGCACTTGATAGGGGATTTCAGTGACGATGATTTGCCACATCCCGCGATCAAGCTGTTCAATCTCATAACGGCACCGCAGGCGGAACCCGCCCTTACCCGTGCGATACGCCTCGGCGATATTTTCACGCGGCTCAACAATGACACCGCCAGTTGGGAAATCAGGACCCGGCACGTGTTCAAGCAGCGTTTCGTCCCGCGCATTCGGCGCCTTGATCAGATGCAAACAAGCGTTGATCAATTCTTCGATGTTGTGAGGCGGGATGTTCGTGGCCATGCCCACGGCGATACCGCTTGATCCGTTCGCCAACAGGTTTGGAAACGCAGCTGGTAATACCACAGGCTCAGTCAACGTGCCGTCGTAGTTTTCGCGGAAATCAACAGCATTCTCGGCCAGACCATCCAGCAGCGCCTCGGCTGCGATGGTCATGCGCGCTTCAGTGTAACGCGACGCGGCGGGGTTATCGCCGTCGATGTTGCCGAAGTTACCCTGCCCGTCAACCAACGGATAGCGGACGTTAAAGTCCTGCGCCAAACGCGCCATTGCATCGTAAATCGCGGCGTCCCCGTGCGGGTGATAGTTCCCCATCACGTCACCGGAAATTTTAGCTGATTTACGGAAGCCACCTGTTGGGCTCAGCTTCAACTCGCGCATCGCGTATAAAATCCGCCGGTGCACAGGCTTCAGACCATCACGCGCATCAGGCAAGGCCCGGTGCATAATGGTGGATAATGCGTAGGTCAGATACCGGTCACCCAAAGCACGGCGCAATGGCTCTGCGACGGCGGGCACGTTTTGATCATCTGTATCAGGCGGTAAATTAGTCATGACTTTGTGTAACTGTGGCTGAATCGCTCGTAAAGCGAACAAAGTTGAATATTTGCCTTTGCCTGCTCACAGAATCGAAAAACTCATGCTAGAACTTTAGGTGTGGTTGTAACGAGTTAGCGCTTCGGCGTGCGGAGTAGTGTTATGTGGCGAGTGATCCTTCTTTGTTTCGGTTTTTTGGCTTTTGCGTTTTATGAATTGAGCGGAGGCGATGAGTTCGTAGCAGAAAGCTGGCCGGACGGCAGCGAGCTGATTTTAATCGCGCGTTATGAGCCTGCTCCAGAACCCGTCCTTGAAGATAATCAACAAGCAGTCGAAGTTGCCGTGACCAAAGCAATTACCAGTGACGCTTTCGGACTTGCCAAGCTTGCGAGCCCACCCAAAACCAACACTGCAGAAGCCTCAATCAGTGACGCAGTCATTAGCACAGTTGCGCTGTCAACAGCCGTTGATGACGCTCTTAAGGCTGAGGTCATACTCCCCGCAGCGCCACCAGAGGTCATTAAGGTAATCACGGGCAGTGTTGTGAACATCCGTGGCGGGCCGGGCACTGTTTTTGGCGTTGTGACAAAGTTGAACGCTGGTGATGAAGTTAAGGTCATTGATGATCTTGGCCGTGGGTGGGTGCAAATTCGAACGACAGAGAACCGCATCGGCTGGGTTGCAGATTTCCTTTTGGGCGACGGATAACCCTTGCGGGACACCGCTGCGCTTGCCACAACAGCGCAATGAAATCAGTACTCATTACAGGATGCTCAAGCGGCATCGGCTATGATGCAGCCCACGGGTTGCGCGACGCAGGCTGGCGCGTTTTTGCATCGTGCCGACAACAAAAAGACTGCAACCGCCTAAAGGCAGAAGGCTTTGAAAGCCCCCTCTTGGATTACGCTAACAGCAAAAGCCTGAAGACAGGCCTTGCAGAGGTGCTTGATGCCACAGGCGGCACCTTGGACGCACTTTATAACAACGGCGCCTTCGCAACGCCGGGCGCAGTTGAGGATTTGCCACGCGACGCACTGCGCGCGAATTTCGAAGCGAATGTGTTTGGCGTTCATGAACTGACCAACCTTGTGATCCCAGTCATGCGCAAACAAGGACACGGGCGTATCGTGAACTGTTCATCAGTTTTGGGACTTGTCGTGCTGCCGTGGCGCGGGTCCTACAACAGCACCAAATTTGCGCTCGAAGGGCTGACGGATACGCTGCGTATCGAGATGAAGGGAACTGGTATTCACATCATCTTGCTTGAGCCAGGCCCCGTTACCAGCAGCATTCGCGCAAACTCTATTCCGCATTTTGAAAAGTGGATTGATTGGAAAAACAGCGCCCGTCGAAGTGCCTATGAGGCGGGCCTGTCCAAGCGATTATACAAGGATAACGGTCCCGATACTTTCGAATTGCCGGCCTCGGCGGTGACCAAAAAACTGCGTCACGCGCTTGAACATCCTAGGCCAAAACCACGCTACTACATCACAACGCCGACCTACATTATGGGCTTTGCCCGCCGCATTTTGCCAACCCGCGCATTAGATTGGCTGATATCCAAGGCATGACCCCTCGCCTTTCGGCCAAAGCGGGTTATCTCGCAGGAAACTAAACACAAACAAGGACTGACCATGCTTTCCGATCCACTATTTATCGTTGCTGCTATCGCTTGCGTAATTGTGCTTGGCATTTTGATGTTGGGCATCGGTGGCTTTGCCAAGGGCGGTGACTTCAACAAAAAGCACGCCAACAAAGTTATGCGCTGGCGTCTTTATGCACAGTTTGCGGCGGTAATCTTGATCGTTGCTTGGGTCTTCATCTCACAGACATTCGGAGCGTAAACCATGGTCGTACTCAACAAAATTTACACAAAAACTGGTGACAAAGGCCAAACAGCTTTGGGCAACGGTGAGCGTGTCGCGAAACACTCCATGCGCGTGAACGCTTATGGGACTGTTGACGAAACCAACTCAATCGTGGGCCTTGCGCGGCTACACGCCACTGGCGAGATCGATGCGCAGTTGGCCATGATCCAAAATGACCTGTTCGATTTGGGCGCCGACATGTGCCGCCCTGACATCGCCAAAGATGCGGAAGCTGAATACACACCGCTACGTATCACAGACGGCCAAGTCGCCCGCCTTGAAAGCGAAATTGATGCGATGAACGGAGCGCTTGAGCCACTTCGCAGCTTCATTTTGCCGGGCGGATCAGCCCTTGCTGCATACCTGCACCAATGTCGCACCGTTACACGCCGCGCAGAACGCCTTTCAGTTGAACTGGCCAGCGTTGAAGACGTGAACACCGCGGCGGTCAAATATCTGAACCGCTTGTCGGATTGGTTTTTTGTCGCATCTCGGGTGGCGAATAATGACGGCAAAGACGATGTTTTGTGGGTTCCAGGCGCCAATCGGTAAACACCAGAAAAGGCAACGCGGCGTCGAAGACCCCTTTGGTGTCGATTTTGCCCTGTTTTCGTTTGTTCTGCGTTGCTAGACAACCAAGGAAGATTATTGCGCAGCGAATCTGCGTAAAGGCTTACCAACAGGAGAAACGCCATGAAGGTCCTCGTGCCCGTCAAACGCGTGATCGACTATAACGTTAAGGTTCGTGTGAAAGCGGACGGCAGCGGTGTTGATCTTGCAAACGTCAAAATGTCGATGAACCCATTCGACGAAATCGCAGTTGAGCAGGCGATCCGCTTGAAGGAAGCCGGAACGGCTGACGAAGTTGTTGTGGTTTCTATTGGCGTAAAGCAGAGCCAAGAGACCCTGCGCAACGCGCTGGCGATGGGTGCTGATCGCGCCATTCTGGTTGTTGCTGCTGATGACGTGCACACTGACATTGAGCCGCTCGCGGTTGCCAAAATCCTCAAGGCTGTTGTCGATGAAGAGCAGCCCGGGCTTGTCCTTGCTGGCAAACAGGCGATCGACAACGACATGAACGCGACCGGCCAAATGCTGTCGGCGCTTTTGGGGTGGCCACAAGCAACCTTTGCGTCTGAGTTGGCCGTCGATGGCGACACAGCGACCGTGACCCGCGAAGTCGACGGCGGCTTGCAGACCATCAAAGTTAAGATGCCTGCGATCGTCACTGTTGATTTGCGCTTGAACGAGCCGCGTTATGCATCTTTGCCAAACATCATGAAGGCCAAGAAGAAGCCGCTCGAAGAAAAGACCGCGGCTGACTACGGCGTTGATGTCTCACCACGTCTGCAAATCGTTGGCACGTCCGAGCCCGCAGAACGTGCGGCTGGTATCAAAGTTGGCTCAATCGATGAGCTGGTCGAGAAACTCAAAGAAGCGGGGGCTGTATAATGGCTGTTCTTCTGATTGCTGAAGTAAATGGTGGCGCACTTAACGTAGACGCGACCGCAAAGGCCCTAACTGCGGCCAAAGCATTGGGCGATGTCACTGTCCTGTGCGCCAGCGAAGGCTGCGCAGATGCTGCAACGGCTGCTGCTGCGCTGGACGGCGTTGGCAAAGTGCTTTGCGCGGATGCCGCCGAATACGGCCATGACTTGGCCGAGCCTGTTGCTGATCTGATCGTGTCGTTGGCTGGTGATTATGACCACATCGTCGCGCCTTCTACCGCTGCGTCCAAGAACATCTTGCCCCGTGTGGCGGCGATGCTGGATGTGATGGTCATTTCTGAAGTGACTGCTGTGATCGACGCAGACACATTCGAGCGCCCGATCTATGCGGGCAACGCAATCCAGACTGTGAAATCAGCAGACGCCAAAAAAGTCGCAACCATCCGGACGTCAACATTCGACGCTGCGGGCGAAGGCGGCTCGGCAACAATTGAGAACATTGCTGCCGCTGGCAACGCAGGCCTGTCCGAATGGGTCGAAGACAAAGTCGCAACATCTGATCGCCCCGAGCTGACATCAGCCGGTGTAGTTGTCTCCGGCGGCCGCGGCGTTGGATCAGAAGATGATTTCAAACTGATCGAAACACTTGCAGACAAGCTTGGTGCCGCCGTTGGCGCATCACGTGCAGCGGTGGACAGTGGTTACGCGCCAAATGATTGGCAAGTTGGCCAAACCGGCAAGGTCGTCGCACCTGATCTTTATGTTGCTGTCGGCATCTCCGGCGCGATCCAGCACCTTGCTGGTATGAAGGACTCCAAAATCATCGTGGCCATCAACAAAGACGAAGAAGCACCTATCTTCCAAGTTGCTGATTACGGCTTGGTCGCAGACCTCTTCGACGCAGTGCCCGAATTGACTAGCAAACTGGGCTAAACCTATTTTTTAGACACAGTAGAAAGGCCCGCAATTTAAGCGGGCCTTTTTCATGATCAGCTGTTTATATCTTCATCAAACGTGCGCACTTGATCGGTCTTGAGTTGAAAAACCGACCGCAGCACAAGCCACGCAACAAGCGACGCCACAGCAAACAACAGTGACAGCCAGATCAACGACAGGCCGACGTTGAGCAAAACCAAAACAGACACCAGCGCCGCGCCAATGGCGAACCCCAGCAGGACAAAGCCCGGGGCCAGCACCTCAAGGATCGCCAAAACAAGGGCGAACGCAGCCCATGCCCACCACGTGTTTGCTAATGCATCCATATTAACCGCGCCCTTTCAGCATATTGAACGCATTGCCAAACGCCTCAAGCGCATTTGCCGGCACCACGATCGTGCTTTTTCCATTGCCGTTTCCAAGTGTGTTCAGGGCTTCGACCTGCTTCAGCGCCACCTGATACTGTGCTGCTTCCAAGCCGTGCGCATTGATCGCGTCAGCAACCGTCGCAGTTGCGTAGGCCTCAGCGTCTGCTTGAATACGGCGCGCCTCAGCCTGCTTTTGTGCCGCATAAAGATCGGCGTCCGCCTGCAGCTCAACCGAGCGTTTCTCACCTTCTGCACGGGTTACTTGCGCGCGGCGTTCACGTTCTGCGTTCAACTGTTGCAGCATCGCATCGCGCGTCGCTTGATCAAGGTTCACGTCCAGAAGTTCTGCGCGCGTGACCTCGATGCCCCAGTTATCTACGGCCTCTTCCACCAGCGCCTTGATCTGTTCAATCAGTTGCGCGCGGTTCGATTGCACCTCGTCAAGTTCCATCTTGCCAATCTCGGCGCGCACAATACCTGCAACAGTTGTTGCGATCGCTGCGTCTACGTCGCGGATCCGGTAAACTGTCCGCTCAGGTTCTGTGATGCGATAGAATACGGATGTCTCAACCCGTACCAAAACGTTGTCCGACGTGATCGCGTCCTGTGAGGCATTAGGAAGTTGTCGCTCAAGGATCGAAATACGGTGCGCCACCCGATCAAGGAACGGCACAATGAAGTTAATGCCGGGCCCAAGCACCGCCTTAAGCCGACCAAAACGTTCAATGACAAACTGCTCTGACTGCGGAACGATCCGAACACCAAGCAGAATACAAATAATGATAAACGCGGCCAGCAACACCACAACGATGTTGCCGCCCAAAATACTGAATAAAACCTGCAAAACCTCTTCACTCCCCATGGTCAGCCTCTCCTATTGAGTTGACCTGACTATGGCGGCTTATCAGGCGCTTTTGAAGGTAAATCCGCGTTTGCTGCCTTGTGCGCCGCCTTTTGACGCAAAATGCTCTTGGACAGACGCGCCAACCAATGCCGCGGTTGCCGCCGATAATGTCCACCCCAAATGCCCGTGACCTGTGTTGTAGAAAACACCTGCACGTTTGCCGGCGCCAACGCGCGGCATCATATTTGGCATCATCGGGCGCAGACCTGCCCAGGGTACTACGTGTTCGGTCGAAATTGATGGGAAATGCGTTTCCACCCACTTGGTCAGCGGCTCAATCCGGTCTGCCCGAATATCACGGTTTTCGCCGTTATATTCTGCCGTCCCCGCAACACGGAAACGGTCTTTACCCAGACGAGACGTCACAATCTTTGCATCATCATCAAGCAAAGACACCATCGGCGCACCATCTTGGCTGATTGCATCCGGCATATTCACAGTGATTGAGTAGCCCTTAACGGGATAAATGTTAACGCGGTCGCCGAGCTTTTTGGCCATCGCACGACTACCAACGCCAGCGCAAACGACGACACCGTCAAAAGCTTCACCGTTCACCCGGGTCTCACCATTTGCACTGCTGAGTTGCTCAACTGGTTTGCCCATGCGGAAATCAACACCCTGTGCCTCAAGCCACTTTGCAAGGCCGAACGTGAATTTGTGAATATCGCCGGTGCTGTCACTTTCCGTCCAGAACCCACCAGTGATGGTGCCACGCAGGTTTGGTTCACGCGCACGCACCTGATCAGGCGTCAACTCAACACGTTCCACGCCGCCTTGCGACAAAAGCTCGTTCACTTTGCGAGCGTGCGCCATATCTTTTTCGTTCTTATAGAAGTGCAGAATGCCCGCCGGTGACCAGTCAAAATCCAGTCCCGCACGGTCCGCCATGGACTGCAATCCAGCGCGCGCCTTAACCGCCAGCGCCGCTGTTTGAACTGTGTTATTTTTGTAGTTCGGAATGTTGCTCAAGAACTCAGCCATCCAGCTGATTTTATGCCAGCTTGGGCGCGGGTTCACCAACAAGGGCGCATCGCGCCGCGCCATCCATTTGATACCTTTAAGAACCGTCCCGACTGTGTTCCAAACCTCTGCGTTTGATGCGGAAAGCTGCCCACCATTGGCAAAACTGGTATCCATCGCCGCGTAGCGATTTCTGTCGAATACAACAACATCAAGACCACGGCTGACCAATTCAAAAGCTGTTGTCACACCGGTGATGCCAGCGCCGATTACTGCGATACGAGTCATGTTTTCACACTCCAAACGGTTGGGCGCATTTGCCCAAACAACCCCGCTCCGTTCGCTTTACCTGAGCGATGCACGGTCCATAGGGAACCGCTTGCGCCTTCGGTGCGCCTTGCTAGAAGGCGTCTCTCCAGAGTGTGACACGTCCGCCAGTCCTGTTGCCTGAGAGGTGACCGGGGTGGTTGCTCCTTCGGCGGTGGCATAATCCACGCTCTCCCGAGCGGACATGTTTCCTATGGGAAACCCCTACACGTGTCGTATCTAATTGCCAAGAAAAATCTCGTAAACGTTGCTGGCACCCCGTGCGGCGCGTATCACAGCATTATGCCTGCAATTTGTCGCGACTGCTTAACCACTTACTCTGCGCAAGAACCGCGACGCTGCGTGGATTGCGGCAGTCCGCGTATGTTGGCGCATCCCGAACTGTTTGATTTGTCAGTCGCCCACATGGATTGCGATGCCTTTTATGCCAGCGTTGAGAAACGCGATAATCCAGAGCTTGCGGACAAACCCGTCATCATAGGCGGTGGGCGGCGCGGCGTTGTCAGTACCGCTTGCTACATTGCACGCATTCGCGGCATCCGGTCCGCGATGCCGATGTTTAAGGCCCTAAAACTTTGCCCCGATGCAGTGGTCGTGCGCGGCCGCATGGATGTCTATGCGGATGTATCGAAACAAATCCGCGCCCTGATGGAGGAACTAACCCCCTCCATTGAACCGCTGTCATTAGACGAGGCATTTTTGGACATGTCCGGTACCCACAAACTTCACGGGGCGCCCCCCGCCGTGATGCTCGCTCGACTGGTCAAAAGGATGCGCGAAGAAATCGGGATCACCGGATCAATCGGCCTAAGCCACAATAAGTTTTTAGCAAAAGTCGCATCCGATTTGGATAAACCGCAGGGCTTTTCCGTGATCGGCAAAGCTGAAACCATGACTTTCCTGAAAGACAAGCCCGTGGGCATGATCTGGGGTGTCGGACCATCTGCGCGCGCGACGCTTGAACAGGCGGGCATTCACACGTTTACGGACCTACTTAGGTGGGAGCAAAAAGACCTGATCCTGAGGTTTGGCAGTATCGGCGAGCGCCTTTGGCATCTGGCGCGCGGTGACGATAAGCGTACTGTTTCCGCACACCGACCCATTAAATCAATTAGTAATGAGACCACATTCAACGAAGACACCGCAGCGGTTGACCTACTTGATGGGCACCTTTGGCGGCTTTCCGAAAAAGTCAGTGCGCGAGCCAAGGCACGTGAGTTGGCGGGAACAGTCGTTACCCTCAAACTCAAAACGGCAAAGTTCAAAACCCTATCGAAGCGCATCACGTTGACCGATAGCACGCAAATTGCCGACCGAATTTACAGGCACGCAAGACAGCTGTTTGATCAGGTAAGCACCCAAGGTCCATTTCGCCTGATTGGCGTTGGTCTGTCTGACCTTGGGCCATCCTCAGTTGCTGACAGCGCGGGCGACCTTTTGGACCCAGACGCCCCAAAGCGCGCAGCAGCCGAACGCGCCACCGACGCCATCAGAGCACGATTTGGAAAGGACGCAATTATGAAGGGACGCGCGCTGCGCTAACTACTCAGCAGCGAGTGGCACTTGGCACTGGCCAATTTCAACGATGTCCGCCATCGCGGCTGTGATCTTGCGGCGCACTGCTTGAAAATCTGCGTTTGGTTCAATCAGCGCTTCATCCATGTAAAGCGAACGATCAATCTCAATCTGGATCGCGTGCATCCCGCGTGATGGCCGTCCGTAAGCTTGGGTTATATAGGCGCCAGCAAATGGCGCATTGCGTGCCGTGACAAAGCCCGCACGTGTAAAAGCAGCCTCTACACGGTCAACGACGTCAGAGCCCGCAGAGGCCCCAAACCGGTCACCAATCACAATCTGCGGACGCTGTCCTTGAGGCGTGGTGATCGCCTCAATCGCTTCATGGGGCATTGAGTGGCAGTCAATCAAAATAGCGCTGCCAAACTGGGCATGGTTGACACGCATCTCTTTGGCCAACGCTGCGTGATAGGGCCGCCAATATTCATCAACCCTAAGTGCGGCCTCGGCCCGTGTGAGCTTGCCGCGGTAGATTGCCCGACCAGAGGCCACAACGCGAGGGATCACTCCAAGTCCCGAGGCAATTCGGGGGTTGTGCACAATGCGCGGCGCACCCTCAACCACTGCGCAATCCATTTCATCCGCAGAACGGTTCAGATCCACAAAGGCACGCGGCGCGCCGGCGTGCAAAAACACTGCACCCAAATCTGGTGCCTTGGAAAAGAGGCGGTCGACGAATGCATCCTCAGATGTCCGAATCGTGTGCGCATCCAAAACGGTCCGCTGCATGAATGCGCGTGAGTAGTCCCGCCCACTGTGGGGGCTGGCGAAGACAACGCTTGTATTTCGAACCTCTGGGAGGTCTAAAAAGTAGACTGCTTTCGGCATTTCGGGCTCCGTTTGAACATAACATAGACTGTTTCACTTTGTTTCCAAAAGCCCCCTTGATCTTTTAGCTGAAGCCTTCTAATCAACCTCTCACCTGACGCGGCGCGACCCGCGTCCTTTTTAATTGGGCTGGTCGCAAAGTTAATGGTTCATGGGCGCTTAGCTCAGCGGTAGAGCACTTCGTTGACATCGAAGGGGTCACTGGTTCGATCCCAGTAGTGCCCACCATGATAACCGCTTCTTGGCATTAGCCTTTGAAGCAAACGCAACTTGAATGGCGTGATCTCGCGCCGGAAAAACAGGAGACAGACTTATGAAAGTCAAGAACTCGCTCCGGTCGCTGAAGAACCGTCACCGCGACTGCCGTATCGTTCGCCGCAAAGGCCGCGTTTACGTGATCAACAAAACACAGCCTCGCTTCAAGGCACGTCAGGGCTAAGCCTTCGACAATTGAACATTCAAAAGCCGCTCCATTAAATTAGGGCGGCTTTTTTCATTTCCCACATCGGGCTTAGAAATGGCCGCCGGACTAACCTGCAAAATTCTGCGTAATAAAGTAGCGACCACAATTGGGCGACTTACCGTCAAAGGCAAGCGATGCTCCTGTCAGTTTAGATTTTCGCGCAAGGATGTTTTTGCGGTGACCCGATGATGCCATCCACATGTTCACAATATGATTAGCCAAACTTTTGTATGAATGCGCAGATATTGTCCGCCCCTTAGCTTCGAACCGGCACGCGCTTAGATCGCGGGTCAAGAAAACACCTGCTGTTTCCAACTGATAGCGATGGGTAACGCCAATATTTTCCGATCCGGCACGACTGCCCACGCCAGATGCCTTGAGCCGTTTTTTGAACGTATTCATCCCTGACACACGCGATTTATGATTGAGCTGTTGGGACTTAGCCATCCATTTTGAATGCACCTCAGCCACATCCACCAAACCACTGGCAGAAGTTAAAGGTGGCAACCCTTTTGAGCACCGTACTTTGTTGACGTAGTGCAGAACCGCGCTGTCAAACAAGGCACTATTAGGTGATTTTGCGGGCACCATGGCATTATGCGCGCCGGTCAAAGCAGGCGTACTACACGCCTGCGCATATCCGGTCAGCGACACAGCAACGCCCAAAACCCACAGGAACCAAACTGTTTTTTGCAAAAAGTATTTCATAACTGATAACCCCACACTCAACCAACACACGCTTGAGCATAGCAATAAATGCTACTTTTGCATAGATTGCCGCCCAATCATGACGATTGAGCGGCATATCTATTAAATTGTGAGCATCTTATTCTGCGGCAACTTGTGGCTCGTGCGCAGCTTCCACCCTTACGGCCGAAAACTTAAACTCAGGAATTTTGCCATAAGGATCAATTGCTGAGTTGGTCAAAATATTTGCGGCCGCCTCAACATACGCAAACGGCAGGAAGACCATATCAGGGGCCACCGCACGGTCCATGCGCGCCATGATCACAACTGACCCACGCTGAGTCGTCAGACGGATCATTCCACCAGGTTCTACCCCAAGCTTGCGCAAGGTGGACGGGTGCAGCGAACAGTTTGCCTCTGGCTCAACCGCGTCCAAAACAGTGGCGCGGCGGGTCATTGATCCTGTGTGCCAATGCTCAAGCTGACGGCCTGTTGTAAGGATCATCGGGTACTCATCATCGGGCGTATCGTCAGGTGCAATAACGCTTGCAGGCGTGAACTTCGCGCGTCCATCTTGGCGCGGGAAACCATCGCCAAACACAATCGGCTGGCCCGGATCCGTGGGCGAAAGCGATGGGTACGTCACCGCGTTTTCACCTTCAAGGCGATCCCACGTGATGTTACTCAGCGATTTCATGTTCAGCTTCATTTCGGCAAAGACTTCGCTTGGGTGCGTATAGGTCCAGCCAAGCCCAAGGCGTTTCGCCAACTCAACTTCTATCCACCAGTCTTCACGCGCCTCACCGGGGGGCGAAACAGCTGGACGTCCCATTTGAACTTGGCGGTTGGTATTTGTGACGGTGCCGGACTTTTCTGCAAATGCAGAAGCCGGTAGAATTACATCAGCGTAGTTTGCAGTCTCAGTGATGAAAATATCCTGCACCACAAGGTGGTCCAGCTTGGCCAGCGCGGCACGCGCATGATCTACATCGGGGTCTGACATGGCAGGGTTTTCACCCAAAATATACATCGCCTTAATGTCATCCGTATGTACTGCATCCATGATCTCAGTAACCGTAAGGCCTTTTTCATTACTGAAATCACCAGAACCCCAGACATCATTAAATGCAGACCGCACACCATCGTCCGTGACAGATTGATAATCCGGCAAGAACATCGGGATGAGGCCCGCATCGGATGCACCTTGTACGTTGTTTTGCCCGCGTAGGGGATGCAAGCCCGCGCCAGGGCGGCCCACCTGCCCTGTCATCAACGCGAGCGAGATCAAACAACGCGAATTATCCGTGCCGTGAATGTGCTGGCTAACGCCCATACCCCAGAAAATCATACCTGCTTTGGCGCCAGCAAAAGTACGCGCAACGTCGCGCAGCACTTCTGGCTCAATGCCGCAAATTTCGCTCATCTTTTCGGGTGTGAAGTCTTTCAGGTGCGCTTTTTCAGCTTCCCAGTTTTCGGTGTAGGCTTCAATATATTGCTGATCATAAAGCTTTTCTTCGACGATCGTATGCATAATCGCGTTCAGCATCGACACGTCAGCACCGGGCCGGAATTGCAGCATATGGCTGGCGAAACGCTTCAACGCTTGGCCGCGCGGATCCATCACAATCAGCTTGCCACCACGCTTGGCGAATTGTTTGAAATACGTCGCAGCAACCGGATGGTTCTCAATCGGGTTAGCGCCGATCACAATTGCTACATCAGCGTTCTCAATCTCGTTGAAAGTGGCTGTCACAGCCGCTGAGCCAACGTTTTCCATCAGTGCCGCAACAGAGGATGCGTGGCAAAGGCGCGTGCAGTGGTCGACGTTGTTGTGTCCAAATCCTTGGCGGATCATCTTTTGGAACAGGTACGCTTCTTCGTTGGTGCATTTTGCTGAACCGAAACCCGCAACTTCACGGCCACGGCCCTTCAGGCCACCTGCGGCAAAATCAAGCGCCTCATCCCATGTTGCTTCGCGGAACACGTCGCCCCAGTTTGCCGGATCAACATTAAGGCCTTTTGCAGGCGCATCATCACGGCGGATAAGCGGTTTGGTCAGGCGGTGATCGTGGTGAATATAATCAAAGCCAAAACGCCCTTTCACGCACAAGCGGCCCTCGTTGGCGGGACCATTGATGCCCTCAACGAATTTCACTTTATTATCTTTAATCTTCAGGCTGATCTGACAACCAACACCGCAAAACGGACAAATACTTTCGACTTCTTTGTCAAAATCAGCGCTATCCCCAACTTGCTGCTCATCAACGACAGTCGAGGGCATGAGGGCACCTGTGGGGCAGGCTTGGACGCATTCACCACAGGCCACACACGTGCTGTCGCCCATTGGGTCAGCCATATCGAACGTTGGGTAGGCGTCATGGCCACGTCCGGCCATGCCGATCACATCATTGACCTGAACTTCACGGCAGGCGCGCACGCACAGACCGCATTGGATACAAGCATCAAGGTTAACGGACATCGCAACGTGGCTGTTGTCGAGCAGTGGAATACGCTCAGCTTCTAACGTGGGCAGGCGGCTTTCAGCGACACCATTCAGATCGGCCATATCCCACAGGTGGCTGGATTTATCGTGGGCTGCGTCACGCTCGGGTTGGTCCGCCAACAGCATCTCAACCACCATTTTGCGCGCATTTTTGGCACGTGCAGTTTCCGTGTTCACCACCATACCATCGGCGGGCTCTCGAATGCACGAAGCAGCAAGCGTCCGCTCGCCCTCGATCTCGACCATACACGCACGGCAGTTCCCATCGGGCCGGTATCCTGGCACGGGTTTGTGACAAAGGTGCGGAATGACCAGACCACGGCCATTCGCGACCTCCCAAATTGTCATGCCAGCGTCAGCCTCAACGGTCTGGCCGTCCAAGGTAAAGGTGATTTTATCAGACATGACGCAAACTTCCCGATTTGAATTTAGTTTAAACTAGGCGATTCAAAATAACCCGCCCACAGCAAGCACGACACGCCACCAACCGTTTGCGCCACGCCGCAAGGCAGGCTACGCACCATAGGAAACAGGAGACGACGATGGGTGAAGTGACAATAACACGCCACGGGCAGGCGAATTCTGGTGCTAAGTCAGAGCTGGAATACGACAAACTATCCGAATTGGGACATGTGCAGGCCCGTTGGTTGGGTGAGTATTTGCAAGACGCGCAGCCCTACACACACATCATCAGCGGCAGTCTGCGCAGACAGCGCGAGACGGCTGAGGGTATTTTGGCGGGACTTGGCGGCCCCGCAATTCCACACACCACTGACGCGCGCCTGAATGAGCTGGATTACTTCGCGCTGTCGGACTCGCTGACTGATATGCACGGCGTCCCTTTCCCCGATAGCGCCGAGACTTTTGCAGCACATGTGCCGCAAATTCTTAGCCATTGGGCCGCTGAGGAAACGCCCCCGCACGTAGAAAGCTATGCCGGTTTTCGAACCCGTATTTTTGACGCAGTCCGAGACGCATCATTGATCGAAGGGCGGGTTTTATTGGTAAGCTCAACAGGCGTCATCGCGTCGCTAACAGCTTTGGCTCTTGGGCTTGAGACAACCCAGAAGGCTAAAATGTTTCTGAACGTGGCGCATACGTCGCTGCATGGGTTTGACTACCGCACAATGAATGGCGCGTCTGATTTGCATTTGACGATGTATGGCTCAACGCCGCATCTGGACCGTGCGGACCGCACTGACAAAAAGACAATGGTATAAGCTGGAGTACACGTTATGCATCTTTGGGTACGGGCTGAGAGCCGCAGTTTTGAACGCCGTGTTGGCCTGACACCCGAAGGTGCTACGCGCCTCATCGAAGCGGGCATGTCGATCACTGTTGAGCAAAGCGATGTACGCGCTATCCCAATCGATGGATACGCAAAAGTAGGTTGCCAGATTGCAGCACCCCACAGCTGGCCAGACGCGCCAAAAGACACAATCATTTTGGGCCTCAAAGAACTGCCTGACGATGGCAGCGCCCTGCCCCACCGTCACATCATGTTTGGACACGCCTACAAAGGCCAGGACGCAGGACCAAAACTGCTTGCGCGGTTTGCAAAGGGTGGTGGCGAGCTTTCGGACTTGGAATACCTGACCGATACCGGCGGACGGCGCGTAGCCGCTTTTGGCTATTGGGCCGGATACACTGGTGCCGCGATGGCACTGCTTTGTTGGGCAGCGCAACAACGGGGTGAAATTACGGGGGCGGTATCTGCTTATGACAGCGCAACTGATCTACGCGCTGAACTTGAAGAGCAACTCAGCCAATGCAGCACCAAGCACCCCACCGCGTTGATCATTGGGGCACTTGGCCGTGTCGGTACCGGCGCATCAGATCTGTGTGAGGCACTGGGTATAACGCCAAAGAAGTGGGACAAGGACGAGACCGCACATGGCGGCCCGTTCCCAGAAATTCTGACACACAACTTATTTATGAACTGCATCTTGGCCAGCCCACAAACACCGCTTTTTGTAGGGCCTGACGCCATTGGGGCAGAGCGGACGCTATCTGTGATAAGCGATATCGCGTGCGACCCAGACAGCCCGTATAACCCGATCCCGATCTATTCCGCCGCAACAAGTTGGGAAACGCCCGCAACGCGCATTTCAAACGAACCGGTTCTGGATGTCACTGCGATTGATAACTTGCCATCGATGTTGCCAGCCGAAAGCTCTGAAGGTTTTGCAGCACAACTGCTGCCGACACTTCTTCAGCTAAAGGATGACACCAACGGCACATGGGGCCGCGCCCGTGACTGTTTTCAAAATGCCCTACGCGAAAATGCGATAGTATAGCCAGTCGGGCAAAAACTGGCTTGCACGGAACATCAGTGAAAATGCGCGCGGGAAGGATTTTTTGAACGCGGTCGAGTTCATATGCTCCCAGAAATCACGCGCTGCCTCTTCAGGGGTCTGGATGAACGGCATGTTGAAATCGTTCTTGTCCGTCAGCCTCGTTTTGATGAAACCGGGGTTAATTAGCTGAACCTCAACACCTGTTTTGCGCAGATCCGCATAAAGGCTTTCACCAAGGTACATCACGCCCGCTTTGGACGCCCCATAACCAACTGCCCCCGGCAAGCCGCGGAAACCTGAAAGTGAACCAGTCAGCACGATATGCCCCGCGTCACGTTTTACAAAGTCTGGTAAAATGGCCCCCAGAACACGCGCAGCACCCGTAAAGTTGATGTCGACCATTTGCTCTAACTGAGCGGCATCAACGGCATCGGCTTTCATAGGCCAGTACACGCCGGCCAGAAATACCACACCATCAATTTCATCGACTTGAGCGTACGCTTCTTCTACGCTTTTGAGGCTACTGACATCGCAGGTGACATAGGATGCTTTCCCCGGAAGGGTGTCTACAACCCGCTTCAAATCATCTTCGGAACGGGCCGACAGGATCACCTCAACACCTGCGGCGCTCATCATCTGGGCAACCGCCTCACCGAGGCCCGCAGATGCGCCAACCAGCCAATACCGTTTACCCGCCCACTGCTTTGTCACGCCACACTCCTTATAATTTCAAGCAACCCGCTTGCGCACAGCATCAACTCCAATTGGCCGCATCGTAGCGACCAATTCTGCCACCTTGATACCAAACTTGCGAAACTGTGATCGATTAATAATGGTCCCGTTCTGCATCAAATACATCCAGTCTGTCACATCAAGCGCATGACCACCCGCCTCTGGGGTCAGCTTAATCGTGTAGTTCAACAGCAGGGCGTTACCACGCTGCTGGCCACTACCGCGTCCCACCAAATCATCCGCATCCGCACGCACCACGCCGCCTTCATCAAGCTGCAAGCGCCACTCGCGGCGCTGAATACTGCCGCTATCGTAGTGAAAGACCTCGCGCATCACGCCGCTATCGCCCTTCCACTCCGCCTCAAACTCGGCGACAAAACGGCTACTCACACGCCCCAAAGGACCATAAATCACACCCTCGCAGGCAATCTTGCCGTTTAGATGATCCTTGATGTCCATAATCGGACCAAGCCCATCATACTCCGCCGGCTTTTGCGCACGGAAAGTGCAGAAACGGACATAGAGCAGCACACAGATCAGTGTGATGACGACACCGATTAGCACAAATAGAAATTCGTTCATTTCGCATCATCCTCCGTCAAATTAGTGCGCCAAAGCAAAAAGATCGCAATCAGCTTCAGCACGCACGGAACGCCCGCATATAAATAGCTCAAAACCCAGAGCGCTTGATCAGGCTGAGTTATCTGCCCCGCTACAAATCCGCTCTGCTCTAATAAAGGAAGTAGGGCCACTGCCGCAAAAGCCAGTGTAAATTTAGTAACAAATGACCACACCCCAAAAGCTTGGCCCGCATTTGGTGCAATTTTAGACAAGCGGCGGGCAAAAAGGGCAGGCAACAAAGTCATGTCCGCGCCCAAAGCGGCACCACTGGCAATGCAAACAACCGCAAAAAGTGCCACGTCACCGGAGCCAAGCAACAGCGCACCTGCAAAGGTCACAACCGCCAACACCATCCCCGCAAGCAAAGTTGTTTTGGGCGAGACCCGCTGCGCCATAAATCCCCAAAGCGGTGCACTTATTGCGGCAGATAAAAAGAACAGCAACAACAGCGGCCCTTCCCAGCCCAACGCATCCAAACGGCTTTCCACGAAGAACAAAAACAATGTTGAACTTACCGCAACCGGCGTCGCATTGACCAAGGCCACTGTAAGCAGCCGGCGAGCAATCGGATCTTTTAGGACAACCGCAGAACCAACAGGTGTAGCCGCTTCATTTTCCGCCTTGCCCGCGCTCCATTCTTTGCGCATCGAACCCCATCCAGCCAGGCACAGCACCGCAAAGCCAAGTGCAAAGCCAACAAATGGACGGCCCATAAAGCCCATCAAAACAGTAGGCGTGATGGCTGCAACACACACACCCAAAAGCCCGCCAGTCTCACGCCAAGTAGCAAGCCTGACATGTCCCGCGCCCATAGCATCTGCTTTGGCAACGCCCTGCGCGTAAAAGCTGATTGTAAGGAAGCTAAACGATGAAAAGAGCCCCCCTAGGGTCAGTGCAAACCACCACAACGCAGGGATGGGCGGGACGACTGCAAACAGCCCCCACATCGACAGTGCCAAAATGATAGCCGCAAACGATACCATCGCCCCACGCACACTGCGCGTCTTTTCAGATAGCCATCCAAGCAGCGGGTCTTGGACCACATCGACAAGGCGCAAAACAAACAAAACGGATGCAAGGGCAGTCAAGCTAAGCCCGTATTCATCCACGTAAAACTTGGGAGCGTGGATATAAATTGGTAAGCCAGCCGCCGCCAGCATGGCCGCAAAAAGCCCATAAGATGGCAAGCGCTGTGCGCGGGTCATCGTGATATCTCAATTTCGGGCGGCTCAGGTTGGGAGCGAAACTTCGCGCCCTTAAACCACAGTTTCACCGCTTGCCAGTGGACCAGCGTAAGCACACGCCGTGAACCAAGCGGACGGCGCACCAGCATCCGCAGCATAGAACGTGTTGTGAGTGGCTGGCGTTTACCGGTCAGGGTTGCAATCAGCCCCCCTCCGCTTGGATCCGCAGTTTCTGTGTAATCAATCCGAATGCTGATCTTTTCATCAGTGATGTCATAATTGAACGCATAACCACCCTCGAGCGGCTGAAACGGCGACACATGCATCATTTTGGTCGCATGGAGCGTGTCCTTGGCAGAAATGGCCCGATGATCGTCATGATGACACAAGTATGAGTGCCGGTCACCGAACGTATTAGCCACCTCAGCAATCACAACACGCAGAGCGCCGGTTGCATCATAGCAAAGCCAAAAAGAAACCGCGTTGAACAAATGCCCCAGTACTTTGGGCTGCGCCAAAAGCTCAATCCGTCCGTCGTTTGGCAAACCGTGCGTACGCAGCACATCGCGGACCCACGCCGCACCGGTTCCGGCCTTGGGCAGCCCTCCATGATCAACGTCATGCAATGCAACCATGCCAGGTCGGTTACGTTTGAAAGGCCAAGGCGCGCGGACATCGGCCTCCGCATCAAGCAGTACGTAATCAACGCTGTAGGAAAACGCATTTTTCACAGAACCCTTACGACCGTGGTAGGTCCGCGCCTCAATGTGGTCGACGGTTTTCATCAGCTTATTCTGCCGCTGCCAACGCCGGAGTTGCACGCATGGCTTCCACCACTTCCACGGCTGATTTTATACCATCTTCATGAAAACCGTTGGCCAACCACGCACCGCAGAACCACGTGTTGTTCGCACCGTTCATCGCTTTGACTGTATCTTGGGCTGCCAAAGCTGCGGCGTCATAAACAGGGTGGCGTAACACAACCTCGTCCCAGATCAGGCTTGGGTCAATCTCACGGGTACTGTTGAGCGTCACGAAAAAGTCCTGCTCCGTTTCGAGCGGCTGCAATTTGTTCATCCAGTACGTTAGGTCAATTTGATCATCTTGCTTGCCTGCTGCCTCGGTGTAATTCCATGACGACCACACCTGTTTCTTGCGCGGCATTACCGAAGCGTCTGAATGCAAAACGACATGGTTGGGCTGGTAGCCAACCGACCCTAGTGCAGAAGTTTCAGCCGCATCCGCGTCTGCCAAAAGCCGGAGTGCGTCATCAGAATGAGTTGCGAACACAACCTCATCAAAAATTTCCGCATCTGCGCCCACGGGCGTCACGTGCACACCAAGGTCAGTGCGGTTGACACAATCGATTGGCGTACCGAGCCGAATGTCGACGCCTTTTGTCACCATCGATGCTTCCAGACGTTTCACATATTCAATCGAGCCCCCCTGAACAGTGTACCACTGATGTTGGCCCGTAGCGCTGAGTAGGGCGTGATTTTCGAAAAACGTCATCATTGCCTTGGCTGGGAAATCCATAATCTTAGCTTTGGGCGTAGACCAAATTGCGCCTGAGAACGGCAACAAATACCGGTCGCGGAACCATTCGCCCGTGCCGAGAGCCTCGAGCAAATCACCGGTGCTCATACCGTCTTTGGCAAGCTTCAGTCCGTTGGCGTTGAAATGGAAAATGTCGCGCAACATTCGCCAATATTTTGGCATCAGCAAGTTACGGCGCTGCGCAAAAAGCGCATCAAGAGACACCAAGCCATACTCCAACGCACCACCATCAATGGACGCCCCAAAGCTCATGTTGCTTGGCGCAACAGGCACATCAAGCTCGGCAAAAAGCGCAGTGAGATGCGGATAGTTAGCATAGTTAAAGACAATGAAACCCGTATCCACCGCCACATCGCTGTCGCGTCCAGCCATCCGCGTGCGCGCATGTCCGCCGAGCCGCCCCTCCGCCTCATAAAGGGTTACCGCGTGGTCGTCTGCCAGCATATGCGCCGCCGCCATGCCAGAAATACCAGCGCCAATCACCGCAACCCGCTTTGGGCCGCGCCCTTTATCCAATGGCATATTGTCGTCCTTATTTGGTTGGTCTTGAGTGCTCTATATACGCCGCGACTGAGAAAGTGGATGACTCATCGTTTATTTCGCACATGCAGTGATCCAAACTCAGCGACCAGCCGTAACAGTGCCATGATAGACGGGATCGCAAGTTTGGAAGAAAGCAGTGCAACCGCGCAGCCGATCAGCTACGCTCGGCCACAGGTTGCACGATTCATCCAGCCCAAAAGGCGGCATTCCCAGATGACGACGACACAAGAGCGCACAGCGTGGGTTGCGGAAATGGACCGCATCAAAACCCTCCGAGATCAGGCAGCTTTCGCTGATCTGTTTGATTATTTTGCGCCAAGGCTGAAGGGGTTTTTAATGCGCGGCGGCACGTCCGAGGCGCTTGCAGAAGAAATTGCACAAGAGGTTATGGCCATCGTTTGGACCAAGGCCGATATGTTTGACGCGTCACGCGCCAGTGTTTCGACCTGGATTTTTACTATCGCCCGTAACCGCAAAATCGATGTGCTACGCAAAACGCAGCGCCCTGAGCCTGAGGACTTGTCATGGGGACCCGAGGCGGAGCCGGATCAGGCCGATCAGCTAAGTGCACAGCAAGAACAATCACAGTTGAAAACAGCAATGTCTCAGCTGCCGCAGAAACAAAGAGAATTGGTCGAACGCGCATATTTTGGCGATCAATCACACTCACAAATCGCGTCCGAGACGGGGCTGCCGCTTGGAACAATCAAATCACGAATACGCTTGGCGCTGGATCGCTTGCGCCACGCAATGGATGGAAATTAGACCGATGACAAATATCAAACATCACCTCACGGATGACGTGCTGCTGGCATATTGTACGGGCACTTTACCTGAAGCCTTTAGCCTTGTGGTCGCTACGCATATTTCGCTTTGTGAAACCTGTCGTTCTCACATGGACACACTGGATGCGCTTGGCGGCGTTGTCATCGAAGAAACACCAAAAGCAGCAATGTCATCTGGCAGTTTGGAAGCCTGCCTAAAAATGGCAGAGAGCATGCCCAAAGACCCGATCAAAATGGAAGCCGCCGGCAAATCGAAGCGTCAGAAATCAGCTGGCTTGTTTCCTGCGCCGCTGCAAGATTATGTGGGTGGTGATTTGGATGCGGTACGCTGGCGGCCGATTGGGCTTGGCGTAAAGCAAGCTATCCTGAAGACCTCGCGCGATGCATCTGTGCGTTTGCTCTACATCCCGACTGGCGCTGCAATGCCAGATCACACGCACAACGGCACAGAGATGACACTTGTTTTGCAAGGCGCCTTTCAAGACGAAAGCGATTACTTCGGCGCGGGCGATGTAGAAATTGCTGACGAAGAGATGAACCATACGCCAGTTGCAGTTGGGCCTGTGGACTGCATCTGCCTCGCGGCAAGCGACGCACCACTTAAGTTCAACGGCATCCTGCCCAAAGTACTTCAGCCGTTCTTCCGCATTTAAGGGCCCAAGCTGACCTCAGCTAACGGGCTATTTGTCTACAAGCGGGACAGCATCAGGGCCGTCAGGTGCCTCGAGTTCTTCAAAATCAAACGCATCAAGACGCCGCGCACGGCGACCCGCCTTTTCGGCGCTAATCCGAATATCTGCCACGTCTTTCGCTGCCTGACCGAAGTGCCGATCAAGGTTCTCAACCCGGGTACCAAGCCGTTCAACATCCTGAAACAGCATCGACAACTCTTTTCGAATTGCACCCGCTTGCGCACGCATTCGCGCATCCTTCAAAATTGCGCGCATCGTATTCAGGGTCGCCATGCAGGTCGTTGGTGACACAATCCAAACGCGCGCCGCAAACCCATCACGCACCACCTCGGGGAAGTTGGCATGCAGTTCTGCATAGACTGCCTCTGACGGTAAAAACATCAACGCACCATCGGCGGTTTCACCCTCAATCAGATACTTTTCGGATATCGCTTTAATGTGGGCGCGCACGCTTTGACGCAACTGACGGGCGGCATCCTTTACCTCCCAATCAGTCGTAGCACTGCGTAACTTTTCATAAGCCTCCAGAGGAAACTTTGCGTCTACAACAATGGGTCCTGGTGGATTAGGCAAGTGAATAAGGCAATCCGCGCGCTTACCGTTCGAAAGGGTCGCCTGCATCGTGTAGCTGTCGCTTGGCAACGCTTTGGACACAATATCCGCCAACTGAATTTCGCCGAACGCCCCGCGCGTTTGCTTGTTGCTCAAGATGTCTTGCAGGGACAGCACATCACCACTCAACTTCGTAATGTTGTCCTGAGCCTTGTCGATCGCCTGCAATCGCTGTTGCAACTCTCCCAAAGACTGCGCAGTGCGGCGTGACGTACCCGACAAGTTTTCATTCATCTGCACGGTAACCGCCTGAAGGCGCTGCTCCATCAATTGAAGCATATTGGCTTGTGCAGCAGCCTGCGCCTCTGACACATGGGTCAGACCTCCTGCAAGTTGCTGTTGCCCATCAGACAGAATTTGAACCCGCTGGCCCAGCCCTTGCATTTGTGCCGCAAGAGGACCTGTTGCACGCGCTGACCGGCCCGCTGCACGAGTGGTCACAACCAACAACAAAATGATCAGCACCAACGCCGCTATGCCCAAGAGGCCCAACAGATGAAGCGGATCTTCAAGCGAAAAGCTATACGCACCAATCTCAATCATGTGCGGCCAAACAACCGCTCAATATCAGTCATCTTCAGCTCCACGTATGTGGGGCGGCCGTGATTACATTGGCCAGAGTGCGGGGTCGTCTCCATCTCGCGCAGCAGTGCGTTCATCTCATCCCCATTCAACCGCCGGCCTGTACGAACCGAACCGTGACAAGCAACACGGCTTAAAATCGCCTCAATCTTGGCTTGCACCAGATCGCTTGAGCCAAGGTCATGCAACTCATCAAGTACATCACGAATAAGGCCTGACACATCACACTGGCCCAATAACGCAGGCGTTTCGCGCACAGCGATTGCCCCTGCACCAAAAGGTTCCACCACCACACCAAAACGCGCCAGCGTATCCGTTTGCCCGATGATCAGTGCCGCGTCCCCGTCAGATAGCTCCACAATGTCAGGGATCAGCAACGCCTGCCGTGCAACACCGTTTTCCGCCATCTGCTTTTTAAGGCGCTCATAAACCAGTCGTTCGTGGGCGGCATGCGCATCGACCAAAACAATCCCATCACGGGTTTGGGCAACGATATAATTCTCATGCAAATGCGCACGCGCAGCCCCCAACGGGTGATCAGGCAATGACGTGTCTGTCGGCGCATTTGCCTCAATACGTGCAGAGGGCGCATCAAAAGGGGTTTGCCCGTCCTCAAACATAGGCGCTTGGGCGGCATAAGACGCAGATAGCCCGCCTTGGCTAGGCCGGTCCATTTGATAGATGCGCGGCTCAACCTGTTCAGCACGCATCGCGCCCAAAGTCTCGCCCGCAATGGTAGTTGATGCACGGTGCCCCGCATTGGCCAGCGCATGACGCACAGCACTCACAATCAACCCGCGTGCCACACCGGCTTCGCGAAACCGGACCTCAGATTTGGCCGGATGCACGTTTACATCCACCATGGTCGGATCACAGTCTAAAAAGAGACACGCGGCAGGATGGCGATCGCGCGACAGGAAGTCCATGTAAGCGCCGCGCAAAGCACCGACGAGGACTTTGTCCCGCACAGGGCGTCCGTTCACAAACAAGAATTGCGCAACCGCAGCACCACGGGAATAAGTAGGAAGGGCCGCGTAACCAGTCAGGTGAAAACCATCGCGTTCCGCATCAATCGGCACTGCGTTATCTGCAAATTCGCGCCCAAGTACGTTTGCAAGGCGGCCACGCAATGCATCGAACATATCACCAGTCTGCGCATCTGCGCGAAACGTCACCCGACCTTCACCACCAGAGACATCGCGCAGGGTAAAACTGACGAAGGGTTCGGCCATAGCAAGACGCTTTACGACGTCACTAATTGCCTGCACCTCGGCGCGGTCAGACCGCATGAATTTCAATCGTGCTGGAGTGGCATAAAACAAATCCTGCAACGTAACGATGGTACCCCGCGTCAGTGCAGCAGGCTTTACGCTGCCCATCTCGCCGCCGCTGACTTTGATTTCAGTGGCATCAAAACCTTCCGCGCGCGAAGTGATCGTCAAACGTCCTACCGCCCCAAGCGACGGAAGCGCTTCACCACGAAACCCGAACGTGTGAATGTTCAAAAGGTCGGTACCATCAATCTTTGAGGTGGCGTGACGCGACAGAGCAAGCGCAAGATCATCCGGCGCGATACCACATCCATCATCAGTAACACGGATTAAAGATTTGCCGCCTTGTGCGATTGCAATATCAATACGCCGCGCGCCTGCATCGATGGCGTTTTCTACAAGCTCTTTCACTGCAGAAGCTGGCCGTTCAACAACTTCACCAGCCGCAATGCGGTTGATGGCATTTGCGTCCAATTGGCGGATGACAGGGCGTATGTTGTTGACGGTATCTGGCATGCCACAATAGCTAGCACGCCACCACAGATTCGACTAGTTGGTGCTTTGCAATCCCATTGGCTGACCGACTACCACAAAATGCAGATCATCTGCGCGTAACAATTCAGCTGCCACACGGTTTACGTCCTCTAGTGTCACGGCCTCGACCTTGTCGTTGCGGGTTGGGATATAGTCAATCGGAAGGCCCTGCATTTGCATTCCAACCATGATGTTCGCGATTGGCCCATTGCCATCAAACCGCAACGGATACGCACCGGTCAAATACGTTTGGGCGCGGGACAACTCATCCTCGGACACGCCATTTCGCGCCGTATCGGCCCAGACTTGCTTGGTGACTTCGACCGCCTCTGCAATCCGGTCATTTGCGCTTGAAACCTGACCCAAATACATCGCGGCATAGTCTTTTGGCACCAAATAGGACCCGATGCCGTAGGTAAGGCCCCGCTCCTCGCGCACTTCCTTCATAAGGCGGGCTTCAAAACCACTACCGCCCAAAATGGTGTTCAAAATAAACGCCGCGAAAAAGTCAGGATCATCTTGGCTAAGTCCGTTGTGTCCAAAAAGCGCAACCGACTGAGGCGTTTCGAATGGTACAACGGTCACACCTGCTTGAAGGCTTTGCGTGACTTGTGCAGGCATCGGCGCGCCACTTTCGGGCAGTCCAAGCAACAGGTCATCCAATAGAAACGCCAGCGCGTCGGGCGTGATGTCACCCGATGCGCCCACATAAAGACGGTCCAACGCCATCGTTCGATCTTTTGCTTCAAACAGATCTGCCTGAGTTAATGCAGCAACAGATTGCTGCGTACCGTTGATGTTAGATGCATAAGGATGCTGCCCGTAGGCAAGCCGCGCAAACGTCTCGCTTGCGATTGAATTCGGGTCTTTTAGGTCCGACGCAATGATCGATTGAACCTGTGATTTCACGCGATCAATCGCTGACTGTTCAAACAACGGCTTGAGGATCGCTTGGCGCAAAAGGGCAATGGCCTCGTCTTGTGTGTCCGTCAAAAAGCGCGCCGAAATCTGTAGCGAGTCGTCATTTACATCAAACGAAAAATCCGCCGCCAGCGCATCACGTGCCTGTGCAAATGCCTGCGCGTCCATGTCGCCACTGCCTTCTTCAAGCAGTGCTGTCATCAGATTGATTGCACCGCGCTTGCCCTCCGCATCAAGCGAAGCACCGCCTTTGAAGCGAATTTCCAGCGCTACAAATGGGATCGAATGCTCTTCCACCAACCACGCCTTGATCCCAGACTTGGACGTTACTTCTTGTATCTCCACGGCGGCAAAGGCTGTGTGTGCCGTCATCAGAAACGCGACGAAGGTGGTGATGAAAGAACGGATCATTGTGACACCTGTGATGCTGCTTCGGGTGAAGTCGGTGAACGAAGATAGCCAGTGACTGCCACTTTACGGTCTGAAAATAGCGCCCACGCGGCCTGCAGGATATCATCAGACGTGACAGCAGCCAAAACATCTGGCCACGCTTGGATATCCGCGACAGTCAAACCGGACGTCAGCCCCGCGCCATATGTTCGCGCCAAGGATTGAACGGAGTCGCGGCCATAAATCTCAGAAGCGCGCAACTGCGCCTTGATACGGGCTAATTGTTCTTCATCAATTCCCGCCTCAAGAAACTGCGCAATGGCGGCATCAAGTTTAGCTTCTGCCTCGCTCAACGAAATCCCAGGCGTGGGCACCATCACAACGCCAAATGTTGTATCGTCCAGCGATAACCCTGAATAGAACGCGCCTGTATAAACCGCGTCTTGGCTATCAAATTGTAGCTGTTGCCCCAAGAATGATGTCGCGGGATTACCGCCCAACAACTCAGACAACAGTGTCAAAGCCGCTGCTTTTTCTTGCGCACCGCTGTCACGCTCGGGCGCCAAATACGTACGGATTACGTAGGGCTGTGCCACGCGGGGGTCTTCAAATACCAACCTGCGTTCAGCGCGGTGAGGCGGCTCAGTGGGCCGCGCACGCGCCGTAAGGTCTTTGGTTGGCTCAAGTACGCCGTAATAGGTTTCCGCAAGGCGCTTCACCTCATCTGGGTATACATCACCCGCCACAACCAACACGGCATTATTGGGGGCGTAAAAGCGCTGATAATATGCCAGCGCATCGTCTAACCCCAACTGCGCAACCTCATGTTTCCAACCGATGACGGGAATGCCGTAAGGGTGATTTTGGTACTGCGCTGCCATGCGCTGTTCCCCAAACAAGGACCCCGGATCGTTTTCTGTGCGCTGGTTGCGTTCCTCTAAAACAACGTTCCGCTCGGTCTCGATATCATCTTCCGTCAGGCGTAGATCGCGCATTCGGTCGCTTTCCATCCGCATCATCAACTCAAGACGGTCCGCTGCCACGCGTTGGAAATACGCCGTGTAGTCGTAGCTGGTAAACGCATTGTCCCGCCCACCGTTGGCCGCAACGACTTTGGAAAATACGCCCGCTTCCATGTCATCCGTTGCTTTGAACAACAAGTGCTCAAGAAAATGCGCGATACCAGATTTTCCAGGGTCTTCATCAGCAGCACCTGCACGGTACCAGACCATGTGCACCACAACAGGTGCGCGGTGGTCTTCGATCACAACCACCTCCATGCCGTTATCAAGCGCGAATGTTGTGACGTTATCCGCCGCAGCCGCAGTTGTGGCAGCAGTCAGTGGCATCCACAGTAAAGAGGCAAGCATAAGAGAGGCTAAGCGCATCGAAAACACTCCGTTGTTACAGACTGTAAGCTACGGTGGCGCGCAAATCATTCAAGGCCGATGGCGTACTCGTGATGAGTTATTCGTCACGTGGCAGCAGCGGTGCAGCGGGGGTACGCACGCCAGCGCTGCGCAGACGTGCAAGCTCGGCGTGCTGATCCAATGCTTGCTGAGCGTAGGCTTTGAAATAAACATTCACATTTGCCGCGCGTTCCAACAAACGCCCACGGTTTGCCTTGCGGAACTCCAGATCACTGGCCGCCAAAGTAGAGCGGATGTTGGCGTCAGTCCCGTAACGGCCAGCATGGGCCAGAACAGCACTGTCACCCGCACGACCATCAGCGTTCATGCGTTGCGGGCTACCGCCAAGTGTCGCCACTGCATCGCGAAAAGGTGTGGGGTCTGCCAAATTGGATTGACCCAACGTAGGTGTAGGAAGCTCAGCAAAACTGGCGGGTTCTTGCAGCGGCTTATTTGGCAAAATTGCAAATTCATCAGGGCCAGACTGGGATTTTTTCAAATTCAACAGCCGAGGTTCCCCGCGCTCGCAGCCAGCAAGTGCAAGAGTGGTAACAATCATCAAAATCGTGGCTTTAATCAGATAACCCATAATGCCCCTACCCAGTCGTTACGTTTTGATAACCTAGATTTTTCGGCGCGTCAGGTGCTTTTCTTATTTTCACCAGACGGCGTCAAAAAGACCAAACCAATCGCGCCCACAAAAATGGCGATGTCGGCCACGTTAAACGCAAAAGGGTTCTCGATCCCGCAGCATGACATATTCAAAAAGTCCGCAACGGCGCCATAAACAATCCGGTCAATGATGTTGCCAAGCGCCCCGCCAATAAGCAAACCGGCGCTGATGTGCGCCCATTTGCCCATTTGTTCCCGTGCGACCCACCACACCACAGCACCCGTGATCACAAGTGCGACACCAATGAGTATCCAGCGCATGTCGAGCCCAGCACCCAAACCGAAGTTAACACCTCGGTTCCATGCCATACGCAGATTAAGGTAGGGATCAATCACATTGATCGACCCAAGCGTTTTAAGGTCCATGACCTGAACAACCCAAACCTTAATCGCTTGATCCAACGCAAAGATCAGCGCGGCAACTGTGAGCGCGCGCTTCATTAGTGGCGGAAATGGCGCATGCCGGTGAATACCATAGCAAGGCCAGCCTCATCAGCTGCAGCAATTACGTCATCGTCACGCATTGAGCCGCCGGGTTGAATAATTGCGGTGGCACCTGCTTCAGCCGCAGTGATCAAGCCGTCTGCAAATGGGAAGAACGCATCGGACGCAACCACAGACCCTTGGGTCAAGGGAGCGGCCAAACCAAGTTCTTGCGCCATATCTTCGGCTTTGCGCGCAGCAATGCGTGTGCTGTCAACGCGGCTCATCTGGCCTGCGCCCACACCAACAGTCGCACCGTCTTTGACGTAGATTATCGCGTTTGATTTGACGTGCTTCGCCACAGTCCAAGCAAACATCAAGTCTTTCATTTCTTGCTCGCTTGGCTGCTTTTTCGTCACCACCTTCAGGTCGTCCATGCTGACGCGGCCTGTGTCTTTGTCTTGCACAAGATAGCCACCCGCTACCTGACGGATCGTCTGACCTGCCGCAGAAGCATCCGCCAAACCACCAGTGGTCAAAAGGCGCAGATTTTTCTTATTGGCAAAGATTTCCATCGCCTCAGGCGTTGCATCAGGGGCGATGACCACTTCGGTAAAGATGCTGGTGATTTCCTCAGCCGTTGCAGCGTCCAACGTTTGGTTCAACGCGATGATCCCGCCAAAAGCGCTTGTCTGGTCGCATTGGAAGGCCCGCGTGTAGGCATCACGAAGTGTCTCACCTGTCGCCACACCACATGGGTTAGCATGTTTGATGATGGCGCAGGCTGGCGCATCAGCGCCAAATTCACTTACCAATTCAAACGCCGCGTCCGTGTCGTTGATGTTGTTGTACGACAGCTCTTTGCCTTGGTGTTGTTTGGCCGTAGCGATGCCCGCGCGGGTGCTGCCATCCGTGTAGAACGCCGCTGACTGATGCGGGTTCTCGCCGTAACGAAGTGTTTGCGCTAACGTGCCTGAAACTGAAACACGGCGCGGCGTGCCTTCGACCTGCGCAGCCATCCATGTGCTGACCGCAGTGTCGTACGCTGCGGTGCGCGCATAGGCCGTTTGGGCCAGACCTTGACGGAATGCGTACTCGGTTTGCCCTCCATTTGCATCAAGTTGCGCAATGACAGCCGCGTAATCCTCAACATCAACAACAACGTTCACAAACCCGTGGTTTTTTGCGGCCGAGCGGATCATCGCAGGTCCACCAATGTCGATGTTCTCAATCGTGGTGTCGTAGTCGGCGCCCTTGGCAACTGTTTCTTCAAACGGATAAAGGTTCACGACAACCAAATCGATCGGGCCAATACCATGCTCATCCATTGCGGCGCGGTGCTCTGTGTTGTCGCGCAGGGCAAGAAGCCCACCGTGGACAACAGGATGAAGGGTTTTGACACGCCCATCCATCATTTCGGGGAAACCCGTCACCTCGGACACGTCTTTCACGTTAAGACCCGCATCGCGTAGCGTCTTTGCTGTGCCGCCCGTAGACAGCAATTCAACCCCGTGCCGCACAAGCGCTTGGCCCAATTCAACAAGTCCGGTTTTGTCAGAAACTGACAGCAAAGCGCGGGTAACAGGGGCAAGATTGGGCATGTGTTTGGTCCTAAGTTTAGTCGTTCCAGTCGCGTGCATCGTCACTGTTGAACAAATCGCGGACCGCCAGCGGCGTATCCTGCGCTTTGGAGAGTGACCATTTCACTTGGCTGGCGTATGCCACGGCTTTACCCGAAAGGACAATCTGCATTGTCGCACGCGGGGCAATTCGCCCCTTTTCCAGATAAACAGACGGCTCAAGTGACAATTGCACACCCTCACTTGCGCGAAACACCCAAATTTCACCCGAGCGTAAAACAAGCGATACCGCACGGCCAGCCATGTCCTGTGAGGCGTCCACTTCTGCATGCAGGTGAAACCGAACACTGTAGGCAATGCCCTGCAAAGATGTGGCATCCAAGGCCAAGTCAAAGCGATTCTTATCCGCATCATTCATCGTCGTAAGCATGTCAGAACCGTTCAAAACGCGCCCATCTGCGGACAGCTCCAACTCACGCACATGCGTCAGCCCGTGCGAGCCTGCCCAAGCATCATGCGCAGCCCCCAACTTTTGGTTCTCTGCGGTGCGCTGAATATCCAACTGAACCGTTAGCGGACCACCCACCAGATGCCCTTCATCGTTCAACTGCGCAGAGGACAGCCCCTCAAGATGCAGAACAGAATGCGACGGCGTCGCCCGTCCCGCCCGCGCCCATCTGTCACCGAAAGATACACCTGCCCCGCAGTTTACGATCAATGGCCGCCTGCCAGACGTGAGTTCCATCGCCAAGGTGCTGGCATGTGCGCGGCGCGCATTCGTGGTTACGGGAGGCGGGCTTGCATCAACAATCAGGCTCGTGCGTCCGCCATTCAACCGCGCAAATCCCATAGCAGTATCACCCGTACGCGCCACGCGGCTCGCAGCATCCGCAAGCGCTTGGTCCAGCTTGCCGTCCACGCCGCGCCCACCGCCATGAAAACGCGTCAGCCCACCATCCGCATGACGCAGCGCCCGCAGAGTTGGGCCTATCCTCTCAACCGCATTATTGATCGCAGTTGCTGGCTCACGCCCAACAGCCGCACACGCTTTTTGCACCCACGTCAAATGTGTCAATACATCCAACAGTTCTTCGGGATTACGGCTTGCAATCGCGCCTTGCGCATCAATGTGGGCGTCACAATCACTAGCCAATGCTTTCATGGCCGGATCAACGTGATGCTGCATCCCCTCAATGGTAAGACCAGCATAAATGATCCCAACAAGCGCTTCGAAACGGCTTAAACCACTTGGCAAAACACGCCAGCGGCGGGCCAAGAATTCAGTCTGCTTGGAAAGAGATGTATAGTAATCGTAAGAGATATCCGCGCCACTACCGCGCAAAATAAACAGCGCGTTGTTCACCCACCGGATCACGCGCCGCCCTGTTACCTCAGGGGACCATGCGGGCAGTGAAGGTGCAGGGTACTTTGCGATCCACTCAGACAGCCACCGTCCCGCCAGATCGCGGGCCTTGGCATCACCTGCCGCGGCTAGATCATCAAGCCACAAGAACCCGTGAGCCTCACTACTGAAATCAGCGGACGGCATTTCAATGTCCCAAAGCGATGTATCAGGCGCTTCGATCAATTCTCCTGCAAACATCAGGTTGCCTGCCACGATCTGGCGGCCTTTGTTGTAACTGCCGATACTCCGGGGCTCAGGCTGGCCTACAAATCCCGTGGCTGCAGCGCATTTACCAGCACGCCACGCATGAAAACGATCCGCCATCGTTGGAACTTGTTTTTTGCTCAACTAACTCACCCGACTACGCGACGTTTATGCCGCAACACCCCAACACCACATCCTACGATATGGCCGGTTTTGTCACAGGTTAGCCCGTTGCTCGCAAGGTGTCATCAATCGTCTTTGTTCAGGCACACGATATAAAATCCGTCCATGCCGCCGCGTTCAGCCCAATAATCAGGCCGCAAGCGCAAACCGCCCTCTTCACTGATCCAATTTGGTTCAACACCCTCAACCGACAGCGCCGCACGGTCAACGCTCCAGCCTGTCAGATCCGCCTCATCGATGTGGACCTCACCCTCATCGGGCAGCAGGCTACAGGTGCAGAAAACCAGCCGGCCACCCGGTTTCACAAGGCGCATCGCGTGCGCAAGCATTCGGGCCTGTAAATCGATCAGCGCACCAAAATCACTGCCGTCTTTGGCGTGGGGCAAATCCGGATGTCGGCGCATCGTACCGGTTGCCGAGCACGGCGCATCCAGCAATACAGCATCGAAAAGCCCGTGCTCATCCGCGCTCACTTCAAACACATCACTGGTCACCAGCTGCGCTTTCAAATCCACACGCTTGAGGTTTTCCTCAACCCGCTTGAGACGGTTGGCATTATCATCAACGGCCACCACATCCGCGCCAGCCGCAGATAATTGCATCGTCTTGCCGCCCGGTGCTGCACACAGGTCCAAGACACGCTCACCTGCTTTGGGGGCAAGCACTTTGACAGCAAGGGCAGCCGCGGCGTCTTGAACCCACCAAGCACCCTCATCGAAACCATCAAGCTTTGAGACTTGCCCAAACGCAGCAAGACGGTCCGATCCTGTGGGAAGCGTCACAGCTTCGGGCGTCAAATCACCGTCGCGACCACGCAAAGAAATATCGAGCGGTGGCGTTGCGGCTTGGACTTTTTCCATAGCCTCGACACTGCTACGGCCCCACGCCGCCACAAGCGGGCCACGCAGCCAGTTGGGCATGCGGGCGGGCGGCAGTTTTGCCCAAGCATCCGGACCCGTTTCGGCCACGCGGCGCAACACAGCATTCACCATACCTTTAAGGCCGCCGACCCGCGGCAATTTCGAAGTCAGCGTGACGCCTGCGTTCACCACACCGTGCGCCGCAGCACCGTCTTCGCAGATCTCCACAACGCCTAATCGCAAGATATTCATCACGATCAGCGGAGGGTTCTTTTTCAAATGCGGTTTCAGAACGCGGTCGCATTTATCAAGGTGCCGCAGTGTTTGAACGGCCAGACGATACGCACGTGCGCGGTCCTCTGCCTTGAGGTGATCGAGGGTATTGCTCACCTCGGCCAGCAAACGCCCTTGGGCCAAAACAGCCTCAAGAAGTTTAAGCGCTGCGCGCCGTGGAGCCAGTCCTTGATCCGCCATGTGGTGATATCCTTGATCAACAATTGCTTGCGGCCTATATCACGCTCATGACTGACGCAACAAATGACCCGCACCAAAATCTTCCTGAAGCCGCCAAACGCGCGCTGGCCGAAGCCGAAGAGCGCCGCGCCAAAGCAAAAGCCGACGCACTGCCCAAGGAACTTGGTGGCCGCGATGGCCCCGAACCTGTTCGCTTTGGTGATTGGGAAAAGAAAGGCATCGCGATCGACTTTTGATCAAGATGTAAGGCAGCGCTAGCGCAGAGATAAAACCGCCGAACGTCCTGCGCCACGATCTGATGTAAAACGTAACTTGTTTTCGTTCACGCGCACCTCTTGGCAGTTGTAGCCAATGTCGCGCGGTCCCCACTTAAGATTTCTGCAAAAATAGCCTGATTGCCACGCCCAATCGCCAGTCACCGCACGGCCAAGTGCGCGGCCCATAATCTCGCCCGTTTCTTCAACACGCAATTTAATGCCCGGATAGTGAAGTGACTTGCCTTGGATCACGCTTCGAAAGCGTTCTTCGTTATCAATTTTCGCGAAACCATCGGCCTGCGCTGCAGACGCAAGCGCATATGTTCCAATCAAAATAGTGGCAAAGACATTTCCCAAGCCCATGGCGCGATCCTCGTTGACATACACTGTTGTTACGTAAGGCATGCCAATTTGGATCAATCAGCGGCCTAAAGGCCCAAAACGTCGAACATATCGTATTGCCCAGGCCCGCGCGACTGACCCCAAAGCGCAGCCTTTAGGGCACCGCGCGCAAAGATCACTCTGTCTGTTGCCATGTGGCGCAGCACAATACGCTCACCAGCGGCGGCAAACATCACGTCGTGCTCTCCAACAATATCGCCACCGCGGACCACGGCAAAGCCGATATCGCCGCGTTTGCGGGCGCCCGTCATGCCATCGCGTCCCGCGTCGCGCACATCGCTCAGTGCAACACCACGGCCCGCTGCCGCAGCCTCGCCCAACATCAATGCAGTTCCGCTTGGGGCATCCACTTTGTGGTGATGGTGGGCTTCAATCACTTCGATGTCAAAATCCTCATCCAACGCTTTGGCGACCATTTGGGTGAGTTTCGTCAGCAAGTTAACGCCCAAAGACATGTTTCCCGCGCGCACCTGAACCGAGTGACGGCTGGCCGGCTCAAGCCGCTCGATCTGCTCGTCCGTGAAGCCCGTCGTGCCGATGACGTGCACCGCACGGGCTTGTGCAGCGATGGCCGCAAACTCAATTGTCGCTTCGGGTACGGTGAAATCAATAACTGCCTGTGCTTGTGCAAATGCGGCAAGAGCATCGTCGCTGACGATCACGCCCATGTCAGCACCACCCATCGCAACGCCGATATCAAGGCCAATCCAATCGTGACCCGCACGCTCAATCGCACCAACCAATGTGCAGGCATTACTCTGGGAAATTGTCTGGCACAGCATCTGCCCCATCCGGCCAGAAGCACCCGTTACCACTATTTTCGGCAAATCAGTCATCATTCTCTCCATATTCCGTACCGTCCTACGACACCTGCGCTTGGCAAGGAAGGCCATCCGTCATACATCCCGCGTATGGCAAAGAACAAATTTGATAACTCTGGTGCTCCGTCCCAACGCCAATTGCGCGTTGGCGAGCTTATTCGCCGCACTCTGTCGGAGGTTTTGACCCGTGGAGAAATCCATGATCCAGACCTGAACCGGCTGTATCTATCTATTGGCGAAGTGCGCGTAAGCCCCGACTTGCGGATCGCGACTGTTTACGCGCTGCCATTGGGCGGGGACAAAAAGGAAGAGGCAATCGCCGCACTTAAGCGCAACAAAGGTGAGTTGCGGCACGCGCTTGATAAAAAGCTGACCTTACGCTTTTCGCCCGAGCTGCGGTTTCTAGCCGATGACACCTACGATCAAATTGATGCGACCAAGAAATTGCTGGCCCAAGACGTTGTGCGCCGTGATGCGCAAGCGACCAGCGACGACGCCGAGGACTAAAGCAATGCGGCGTGCGCTTCTCACGTTGGCCTTTTGGGCCGCGGGCACATGCGCGCTTGCAGATGTTCAACCAACGACATGCGCCGTTCAAAGCCATGAAGGTGCTGAATATACCGTTTGTACTGTGGACGACCCGTCTGTGTTGCGACTGCATCTGAAGGGTGATGATGGTGAGGTTATCGGCAGTTTCCGCCGCCTTGAGGCCACCCAAGGCCCCCTGCCTTTTGCGATGAACGCAGGCATGTATCACCCGGATCGATCACCCGTCGGCTACTATGTCGAGGACGGCGTTGAAATCATGCGAGTCATCCCAAACGCAGGCCCCGGCAACTTCGGACTGCTACCAAACGGGATCCTGTGCATTACGCCCAGCGCTGTTCAGGTTATTGAAACCCTCGCTTTTCAGCAATCTCCACAGTCCTGTGTCCACGCTACACAATCCGGTCCGATGTTTGTGATTGACGGCAAATTGCATCCCCGCTTTTTACCGCAAAGTACCTTTACCAACATCCGCAATGGCGTCGGCACTACAGACAATGGCAAGACTGCCTTTTTCGTCATGTCGAACGGGGCCGTTACGTTCCACCAGATGGCGCTCTTTTTCAGAGATGCCCTCAAAACACCCAACGCGCTTTACTTTGACGGGCGCATAAGCAAGTTGCACGCCCCATCCCTTGGCCGCTCTGATATTGGTCAGCCGATGGGACCGATCATCTCTGCCTCACACTAACACCGAGTATTTACATGGCACGACGCAAAAATGGCCGCGACATCAGCGGCTGGATCATCATTGATAAACCCGCAGGCCCCACGTCTACGACTGTGGTGAACAAAGTGCGTTGGGCGTTTAATGCCAAAAAAGCAGGGCACGCAGGCACGCTTGATCCTGATGCAACCGGCGTTCTGGCCGTAGCGCTGGGTGAGGCCACAAAAACCATTCCCTACATCACAGACGCGCTTAAGGCATACGAGTTTTCCGTGAAATTTGGTGAGGCAACCAACACTGATGACGCAGAGGGCGAAATCATCGCACGCTCTGACACCCGCCCCACGGACGATGGCATCAAAGCAAAACTTCAGGCATTTCTGGGCGATATTGAGCAAGTGCCCCCAAAATTTTCAGCCGTGAAAATCGATGGTGAACGCGCCTATAAACTTGCCCGTGATGGCGAAGACTTCGAAGTTGCCGCACGTCCACTTTTTGTTGACGAGATTATCCTGAGTGACCGGCCGGATGCGGATCACGCGATTATTGAGATGACCTGCGGCAAAGGCGGATACGTGCGATCAGTCGCGCGTGATTTGGGCGACGCGTTGGGCTGTTATGGTCACGTTGCATGGTTACGCCGTGTATGGTCAGGCCCTTTTGACGTAGAACACGCGATTAGTCTTGAGCGCATTGAAGAGCTTGCGCGTACCGCTGATATTGACGACCGGCTGCTCCCGCTTGAGTTGGGCCTGAGTGATCTGCCACATCTGACATGTGATGCAGCAGCGGCCACGCGGTTTCGCAACGGCAACCCTGCCATGGCGCTTGGCGCAGCGGAATATGGCGAAGAAGCGTGGGTAAGCCACCAAGGCGTCCCTGTCGCTGTTGGTATTTTCAAAGCGGGCAACCTACATCCTTCGCGGGTGTTTAACTTACCTGCCGAATGATCACACGAACACATATCAAAGATGATGCGCCGTCCGTAGCGGTCTATTCCGATTGTGAGAAATACCGCTACTCCCTCACGCGCACCTGGGACCAATCCCAAGAGCACGTTTTGTTCGTTATGCTGAACCCATCCACCGCAACAGAGGTGCAAAACGACCCAACTGTTGAGCGTTGTGAAAGGCGTGCGCGGACTTTGGGCTTTGGCAGCTTTTGTGTGACCAACATCTTTGCGTGGCGTGACACAGATCCACGCAAAATGCGCGCTTCAAGAGACCCAATCGGTCCGAATAATGACGCCGCAATCACGCAGGCGGCGTTCATCGCAGATCAAATCGTGTGCGCATGGGGAACACACGGTGCCTTTATGGAGCGGGGTGCCGTTGTGAAAGGACTACTCGATCAGACGGGCAAACCGCTATCGCATTTGGGCTTATCCAAAGACGGGCACCCCAAACACCCGCTTTATATTGCCTACAGTCAAAAACCTGTACTTTGGACTTAACTGCAAACAAATCTCGCTAAAGCCCAAACTCTTGCCACAGTTCACGGCGGACACCTCCACATCCTTGCCACAGATCACCCGTCTTTGGGCGATAGTTTGAGTAGGGGTTAAAATGTTAAAACTAATATCGCCAGAGCCATCAATCCGTCCGCTAAGCTTTGCCCAATGGGCATGGCAATATCCGTGCAATATTGCGGAGTTCAGGCCCGACACAGACCAACTGATTATGATTATTGATGATGAGAAAACCTATGATCCCAGTGAAGTGCAACTGCGGCCACGCCTGAACGGCACAACCGAGGTTTTGTTGGCGGGGCAAACTATTGGGACAGTCACGTCTAACGCCATTGGGGATGTCTCCGATTTGGTGGTGATGAGTATGTCGGATGCTTACGGAACGGTGATTGGCCCCGCTGCGGAGTAAGTTAGGCTGTCACGCAGTGAGCAGAGCGCAAAGAATCGCTTCCATTTACAGCCATCTGTGCCTATACGCCCTCATCCACGCTTTGTGTGGATACCTCCATGGGCCCTGCTGAACGACATCTCGGCTTGCGCCATCACTCTAACCTTAAAGGAGACCCCGATGTCGATTACAGCTGAAACAAAAGCACAGATTATGAAAGATTTCGCAATCAAAGAGGGTGACACTGGTTCCCCCGAAGTTCAGATTGCAATCTTGTCGTCGCGCATCGCGACCCTGACTGAGCACTTCAAAACACACAAAAAAGACAACCACGGTCGCCGTGGCCTTTTGAAAATGGTTGCTCTGCGTCGTAAGCTTTTGGACTATGTCCGTGGCAAAGACGAAGCACGTTACCAAGACCTGATTAAGCGTTTGGGCCTGCGCCGCTAAGCGCATTTCAAACCAGTCGAATACTAAAAGGCCGTCTGTTAAATCAGGCGGCCTTTTTGCTTTCTATCCTACCGCCCCAAAGGCCATTTTCGGACGCAATACGCCGGAATATTTGCGGCCTTGCGGTATTGCTTCCCAAACTGCCCTTTCTGTTGTATTGCGCCGCTATCTGAAAGTTGGCGCCCGGATTCCAGCGCCCACCAAATAAGATATCGGGATCAGAGGGAATTCGCCCTCTACGCTAATGGCCCCACGCGGGCCGAACTAGGAAACGTATATGTTTAACGTCACGAAAAAATCTATCCAATGGGGTGAAGAAACCCTCACGCTTGAGACAGGCAAAGTTGCTCGCCAAGCTGATGGTTCTGTTATCGCTACTTACGGTGAGACATCCGTAATGGCGAACGTCACCTTCGCAAAAGCACAAAAGCCGGGCCAAGACTTCTTCCCGCTGACAGTGCACTACAACGAGAAATACTACGCTGCTGGTAAAGTCCCCGGTGGCTTTTTCAAACGCGAAGCCCGCCCAACAGAAAAAGAAACACTGACATCGCGCCTGATCGACCGTCCCATCCGTCCGTTGTTTGTTCCTGGCTTCAAAAACGAAGTTCTGGTGATCTGTACTGTTCTGTCGCACGACGGCGTGAACGACCCCGACATGGTTGCAATGATCGCGGCATCTGCTGCGCTGACCATTTCTGGTGCTCCATTCATGGGCCCAATCGCTGCGTGCCGCGTCGGTTATGAAGATGGCGATTACATCTTGAACCCAGAGATCGACGATATGCACGATCTAAAGAACAACCCTGATCAACGCCTTGATCTGGTTGTTGCTGGCACAAAAGACGCTGTGATGATGGTTGAATCAGAAGCTTACGAGCTTACTGAAGCCGAGATGCTTGGCGCTGTGAAATTTGCTCACGAGCAAATCCAACCAGCGATCGATCTGATCATTGCTTTGGCTGAAGATTGCGCCAAAGAGCCGTTTGACTTCCAGGCACCTGACTACAGCGATTTGTTCGCAGCAGTTAAAGCCGCTGGCGAAGAGAAAATGCGCGCGGCATATGCGATCGGTGACAAGCAAGAGCGCACAACCGCTGTTGCCGCCGTCAAAGAAGAAATCAAAGCAAGCCTGTCAGAAGAGCAGCTCGCAGACGAGAACCTTGGCACAGCGCTCAAGAAACTCGAAAGTGGCGTTCTGCGCGGTGATGTTGTGAAAAACGGCAAGCGCATTGATGGTCGTCGTACGGATGAAGTCCGCGACATCGTTTGTGAAACTGGCTTCTTGCCACGTACACACGGCTCAGCCCTGTTTACACGCGGCGAGACACAAGGCTTGGTTGTGACCACTTTGGGCACAGGCGATGACGAGCAGATGATCGACAGCCTTCAGGGCATGTATAAGTCGAACTTCTTGCTGCACTATAACTTCCCTCCCTATTCCGTTGGTGAAGTTGGCCGCTTTGGCCCTCCCGGCCGCCGCGAAATCGGTCACGGTAAACTTGCATGGCGTGCTCTTCAGGCTGTTCTGCCAGCTGCAACAGACTTCCCGTACACTGTGCGCGTTGTGTCTGAGATCACTGAATCAAACGGTTCGTCTTCAATGGCGTCAGTTTGTGGTGGCTCTTTGTCCATGATGGACGCTGGCGTGCCGCTTAAATCAGCTGTTGCTGGTGTGGCGATGGGCCTCGTTCTTGAAGATGACGGATCATACGCGATCCTGACCGATATCCTTGGGGACGAAGATCACCTTGGCGATATGGACTTCAAAGTGGCGGGTACCGAAAAAGGCATCACATCACTTCAGATGGACATCAAAGTCGCAGGCATCACACCTGAGATCATGGAAAAAGCACTCGACCAAGCGAAAGACGGTCGTATGCATATCCTTGGCGAGATGAACAAAGCGCTGTCTGGCGCGAGTGAATTCTCTGCTCACGCACCGCGCATTGAAACAATGCAGGTCCCAACGGATAAAATCCGTGAGGTCATCGGTTCTGGTGGTAAAGTGATCCGTGAAATCGTTGAAACATCCGGCGCTAAAGTCGACATCAACGATGACGGCATCATCAAGATCGCCTCTGCAAACGCAGAAGCCATCCAAAAAGCCTACGACATGATCTATTCCATCGTGGCAGAGCCAGAAGTGAACGCGGTCTACACCGGTACAGTCGTCAAAATCGTCGACTTCGGTGCGTTCGTGAACTTCTTTGGTAAGCGCGATGGCTTGGTACACGTCAGCCAAATCGAAAACCGCCGTTTGAACCACCCATCCGACGTCCTCAAAGAGGGCCAGGAAGTAAAAGTCAAACTGCTGGGCTTTGATGACCGCGGCAAGGTTCGCCTTTCTATGAAAGTTGTGGATCAAGCAACTGGAGAAGAGATCAAAGAAGAGCCGAAAAAGAAAAAAGGCGACGAAGAAGAGTAAATTCTTTCTCACCGCTTAATCATCTCAAAGCCCCGCTAGAAATAGTGGGGCTTTTTGTTATCTGGTCGCTGTCTGAGGCAAAATTTTGTGATGCGGCGGCTTTCGTTTTGCGCCCGCATTTTGCCTTATGTTAACCATAGAAAGCGTAAACGGTGTCTTGTTATGATTTCTCGGCGATCTTTTCTTTTTGCATCACCTGCCTTGCTTGTAGCTTCTCCTGCTGCGGCGTTCTTTAAGCGTGCAGCGAAAGACCCGAATGGCGCGTACGAGCTGGAAGAGCATTTCAAACCCGCGATGGTTAAAGTCCCTGCCTCGTGGCGCGTAGGCAGTATTCGGGTGTTGTCAGACCGATTTCAGCTTTTTCATATTCGCAAGCGTGGTGTGGCGTGGCGCGTGGGCGTTTCCTTGGGCGAACAAGGCCTTGATTTCAGAGGTCGCGCCACAATTCACCGCAAAGCTGAATGGCCCCGCTGGACCCCGACGCCCGGTATGCTCAAACGACGGCCAGATCTTTATGCTCAATACAAAGGCGGGCTTGATGGCGGCGATCCGCGTAACCCCATGGGCGCGGCAGCGCTTTACATGGCAGTGAACGGGCGCCCCACATACTACCGCATTCACGGCACCAACATACCGTGGTCAATTGGGCTGGCCTATGAGACTGGCTGCATCAAACTGCGCAATGATCACATGCAAATGCTTTATCCACACGTAAAGGTCGGAACCCGCATGTTAGTGACGTAACTGAGGCTTGAACGAACCCGCCTCCTCGTGACAGTGTGCACAAAATTTAGGCCGTCAGGGAGCGCAAAATGAACACTCAGGAATTCTACATCAACGGTCAATGGGTCGCCCCCAACAGTGCTGCAACGATGGATGTCATCAACCCCTCAACCGAGGAAGTATGCGCCACGATCGCCATCGGTGATCAGGCTGACACAGATGCAGCAGTCGCAGCAGCGAAAGCCGCATTTCCCGCCTGGTCCCAAACAGACAAAGCTGACCGCGTGGCATTGTTGCAAAAGTTCCGCGACATTTACGTGTCCCGCGCCGAAGACATGGCCCAAGCAATCTCAACCGAGATGGGCGCACCGCAGCAACTTGCGCGCGTTCAGCAAATTGGCGCCGGCACATGGCACATCGACGGCTTCTTGAAAGCCTTTGACGGGTTTGAATTTGAAAAAATGCACACACCAACCGAGGCTACACTTCTGGAGCCGATTGGCGTTTGTGCGTTGATCACGCCTTGGAACTGGCCAATGAACCAGATCATCCTAAAAGTGATCCCCGCCATCGCGACCGGCTGTACAGTTGTGCTGAAACCATCCGAAGTATCCCCGCTGTCGGGTATTTTGTTCGCTGAATTCATGCATGAAGCGGGCTTTCCTGCCGGCGTGTTCAACTTGGTGAACGGGGATGGGCCCGGCGTTGGCTCACAGCTTTCATGCCACCCTGATGTGGACATGGTCAGCTTCACAGGCTCATCACGCGCAGGTATCGCAATTTCAAAAGCCGCTGCTGACACTCTCAAGCGGGTCAGCCTTGAATTGGGCGGCAAAGGTGCAAACATCATTTTCGCCGATGCAGACGAAGATGCTGTAAACCGCGGAGCGGCACGCTGTTTCCGCAACTCCGGCCAATCATGTAACGCCCCCACACGTATGCTTGTCGAACGCAGCCGCTATGATGAAGCAGTCATCCAAGCCGCAGCAACAGCAGAAGCAACACGTGTCGGCCCTGCATCTGAAGAAGGCGAGCACATCGGCCCCGTCGTGTCAGAAGCACAGTTCACCAAAATCCAAGACCTGATCGAGATTGGCAAGAAAGAAGCGCGCCTCGTCGCTGGTGGCACAGGTCGCCCAGACGGCTTGAACCGCGGCTATTTTGTTCGCCCGACAGTTTTTGCTGATGTGAACAACGACATGGAAATTGCGCGGACCGAAATTTTTGGCCCTGTGCTGTCAATCATCCCGTTTGACACCGAAGAAGAAGCTGTCGCACTGGCAAATGACACTGTCTACGGTCTTACCAACTATGTGCAAAGCTCGGACGATGCAAAGCGTATGCGCGTGGGTCGTCAACTGCGCTCAGGTATGGTTGAAACCAACGGCAAAGGCTTTGCTCAAGGCTCGCCTTTTGGCGGCTACAAGCAGTCAGGCAATGGCCGCGAAGGTGGTGCGTTCGGTCTGCATGAATTCCTTGAAGTCAAAGCACTGTCCGGATTTGTCGCCGAATAGGCACTGCGCTCGAAACAAAAAGAAGGCCTCGCAACATGCGGGGCCTTTTTCGTTACGCCTATTGCCACTGCCTAAAATGGGACCTTTGCGCGGAAACGGTGACGCTGCCCACCGTCTGGATGGTGCAATTCCAACACCTCTGAATGCAGCATCATCCGTGGATATTCTGCCGCTGTTTCAGGCGCATAAAACGGGTCGCCAATAATCGGATTTCCCATGCTAAGGCAGTGAACGCGCAACTGGTGAGACCGGCCCGTTTGCGGGAACATGCGCAGCCGCGTCTCGCCGTCCAAGCGCTTAATCACTTTCCAATTGGTGACCGCAGGCTTGCCCATCTCATGACAAATCTTCTGTAGCGGGCGGTTGGGCCAATCGACGATCATCGGCAAATCTACAGTGCCCTCGTCCCCCTCAACACTGCCATGCACCCGCGCAACATACGTCTTTTTGGGGCGGCGTTTTTCAAACTGTAGATTGATATGACGTTGGGCATAAGGCGTCAGCGCCCACACCATGACGCCACTCGTGTCGCGATCAAGCCGGTGGACCGTCAACGCTGTTGGAAACACCGCACGGACCCGCGCCTCAAGGCAATCAGCCAGATGTTCGCCCTTGCCGGGAACACTCAACAAACCCTCAGGTTTGTTCACCACGACAATCTCATGATCGTCATGTAAAATCTCTAGCGGGATATCGGGCGGGGCATAGGTATCATTCATGCCCCGCCTCTACACTGAATTATCTCAGACCTTAACCCGTTGTGACTTCGGATCGTAGAAAGGTTGCATCTGTGCTGTCGCCTCAACGCGCACACCGGCCACATCGATCTCAAATTTTGAACCGAGCATCTCAGCAGCGGTCTCACCTTTGCACGGCACGTAGCCCATGCCCATCGCAGCACCTTCGTTGTGGCCATAGGCGCCAGAGGAAAGATATCCAACCACCTCACCATCGCGTAAAATAGGCTCGTTGTGATACAACAGCGGCTCTGGATCGTTCAGTTTGAATTGCACCAAACGGTTCTCAAGGCCTGCATCCTGTTTGCGCAAAATCGCGTCGCGGCCAATGAAGTTTTCTTTGTCCTTTTTGACCGCAAAGCCAAGCCCCGCCTCAAGGATATGATCTTCAGCAGTAATGTCATGGCCAAAGTGCCGGAAGCCTTTCTCAATCCGGCAGGTATCCATCATGTGCATCCCGCATAGGCGCACGCCAAGGTCAAATCCGGCTTCAGCGACCGCCTCAAAAACATGACCGCATTGATCCGCAGAGACATAGACTTCCCACCCAAGCTCACCAACATATGTGACGCGGTGAACGCGGGCGAGGCCCATGCCGATCTCAATTTCTTGGGCCGTGCCAAAGGGGTTCACTTCGTTGCTGAAATCATTCGGCGATACAGCCTGCAACAACTCACGAGAGCGCGGCCCCATAATTGCCAGCACACCTTCACCGGCAGTAACATCCATGATCACAACGTTGAAATCACCACGGTGACGCATCAGCCAGACCTGATCCGCCTGACGTGTCGCAGCAGGCGTCACGACCAAATAGGATGTCTCGCCAAGGCGCGTCACAGTTACGTCAGCCTCAATACCAGCGCGGTTATTCAAAAACTGCGTATAGACAATTTTGCCAACGGGTACTGAGTAATTACCGCCAGCGACATAGTTCAAGAACGCCTCGGCATCTGGCCCCTCAACGCGGATTTTGCCAAATGATGACATGTCGTACATGCCCACGTTTTGACGCACAGCCATGTGCTCTTCGCGGACATTGTCAAAGAAGTTTTGACGCGACCAGCTATATTCATACGCAGGCTCCTGCGCCTCACGAGCGAACCAATTGGGGCGTTCCCAGCCAGCAAGCTCACCCATCACCGCACCACGTTCTGTCATATGGCTATGGAAAGGTGAGCGCCGCACACCGCGTGCTGTTTCTTTTTGTTTGAACGGAAAGTGATCTTTGTAAAGCAGTCCCAATGTTTCTTTAGAACGCTCATACAAATACTTCGCATTCGACTGAAACGGCTGCATCCGTGCAATGTCCACATCACCCAGATCAAACGGTTTTTCACCGCTATCCATCCACTCGGCCAGCGCGTGACCCGCCCCACCAGCAGACTGAATGCCAATCGAGTTGAAGCCACATGCTACCCAGAAATTATCCAACTCGGGCGCAAGACCAAGGTGATACGCATCATCGGGCGTGAAGCTTTCCGGGCCATTAAAGAACGTGTGAATACCCGCCTCAGCAAGCAGCGGCACACGGTCCACGGCTTTTTCCAAAATTGGCTCAAAATGATCAAAATCCTCGGGCAGTTGATCAAATTCGAAATCCTCAGGAATGCCATCCATCGCCCAAGGTTTGGCTTCAGGCTCGAACGCGCCAAGCAAAATCTTACCGGCATCTTCTTTGTAATACGCATATTCGTCTGGCACCCGCAGGACGGGCAGCTGCGTCATGCCGGGAATGTTTTCAGTGACAATATAGAAATGCTCACAAGCATGAAGCGGCACCGAAACGCCAGCCATTTTGCCAACCTCACGGCCCCACATGCCACCGCAGTTCACGACCATGTCTGCTTCGATATGACCGGTATTTCCATCCTCAGTTTGCCAATCGACACCGGTGACACGTTGCCCTTGTTTGGCAATGCCAGTCACTTTTACGCGCTCTTTAATAAGCGCACCGTTCTGACGCGCGCCCTTAGCTAGCGCGAGTGCAATGTTGGCCGGATCGCCCTGCCCGTCCTTGGGCAGATAAACTGCACCGACAACCCCATCGAGGTTGATATGCGGGTAAAGCTCTTGGACACGCTCGTTAGAGATTTCCTCAACCTCAACACCGAAAGCGCGCGCCATTGCAGCTTGGCGGTAGATCTCTTCACGCCGCTCTTCGGTCAGCGCAACCGTGATTGAACCACAGCGTTTGAAGCCCGTAGCAACACCAGTTTCTGCTTCAAGCTCGCCGTAAAGTTCTTGGGAATATTTAGCCAATTTCGTCATGTTAGCCGTTGCCCGGAGCTGCGCAATCAGCCCCGCTGCGTGCCACGTTGTGCCAGACGTCAGCTGCTTACGCTCAAGCAAGACAATGTCTTTCCACCCTTTTTTCGCAAGGTGATAGGCGACAGAACAACCAATTACGCCACCGCCAATGATGACAACGCGGGCTTTTTCAGGAAAGCTCATCAGAAGGATCCTTAAAGATAATAAAAATGAAAGCCGCAGCCCAAATGGGCCGCGCCGAAGCCAAGTAAACTACGCGCGAATGCGAGCGTTCTCAGGGTCCCAAAGGGGCTGATCTTCTTGCACCACTGCCGCCATACGCTTGCCGAAGACATCAATCTCAAGCTGAGTACCAGCAACCGCCGCATCAATGCGAACCATGCCCAGCGCAATGGCCTGATCACACCGATAACCATAAGCGGCAGATGTGACTTCACCGACCACTTCACCATTTGCATAGACCGGCGCCATATAGGGCGCATCTTGCTCGCCCGCCTCCACAGTCATGGTGACAAAAGCTTTCTTACGCCCCTGCTGGTGCTCTGCTGCGATAGCCGCTTTGCCCACGAAGTCCTGCGGTTTATCGAGGCGCACAAAACGCTCCATCCCGCTTTCAAGCACTGTGTAGTCTGACGACAGATCACCCTTCCACGCACGGTAACCTTTTTCGATCCGCATACTGTTAAGGGCATACATCCCGAACGGCGTTGCACCGGCGGCAAGCACAGCGTCATAGATGACCTTGATACTGCTCATCGGTGCATGAATTTCCCAGCCCAACTCACCAGCAAAGCTAACACGGATCAAACGCGCCTGTTCACCAGCCACGGTTGCATCTTGGATCGTTAGCCACCCCAACGACAGATCACCATCGGTCAAGCCAGCCAACAATTCGCGCGACTTCGGTCCAGTCAGAATGAGGGTCGAATAGTCGTCTGTGATATCCACCAACTCAAGACCATCAGGCAACCGGTCGCGCAGCACTTCAAAGTCATGCCACTGCGCAGGTGCTGCGGTGATAAGTTGAAATTCGTCTTCGCCTAAACGGCCAACAGACATCTCAGTAAGAAGGCGGCCTTTGGTGTCTGCGAAATACGCAAGGTTCATCCGGCCAATCTTTGGCAACGCGCCCGTAATTGTGGATCGAAGCGCCTCAGCAGCACCTTCGCCCTTAAGCATGAACCGCGAGAACCCGGGCAAATCCAGAACACCGACACCGTCACGCACCGCTTCTACTTCAGCTTTGATGCGGGGTTCCCATGGACCTGCGCGGTCCCATGTTTCTGTACTCTCTATTGAGGTATCATCGCCGTCTTTGGCAAACCAGTTCGCACGCTCCCAGCCGTTATAGGCTCCCATGACGCCGCCGTTTGCACGAACGGTCGCATCATTGGGTGACAGCTTTTTGTCACGCCCTGCAGGCCATTCTTTGTGCGGGAAATGCATTCCGTATTCATGGCCATAAGTCTCGAGCGACTTTTGCAAGTTGTAGTCGAAATCAGCATGTGCGGTGTAGCGGCGCGGATCAACGGCCCACATATCGTTTGAGGTCTCTCCGTGGATCAGCCATTCGGCCATTACTTTACCTGCTCCGCCGCCTTGCACGATACCAAACGTAAAGCTGTGGGCCTCAAAGGCGTTTTGCACGCCAGGCATCGGACCTATCATCGGTAAGCCATCGGGGGCATATGGGATTGGGCCGTTAATGTTGCGGCCAACGCCACCGGTCCCAAGCAAAGGCACGCGCTCCATCGCGTCTTCAATGTACCATTCCAAGCGGTCCAGATCATCGGGATACAGCTGGAAGCTGAAATCGTGCGGCATTGGATCTTCTTTCGTGGTCCAATGCGCCTTGCAGTTGAATTCATATGGCCCAAGGTTCAGACCATTTTTGTCTTGGCGCAGATAATAGCTGCTATCTACATCGCGGATCATCGGTGTCTTGCGCCCGTTTTCCTGGGTCCACTGTTTGATCTCGTCAATCTCTTCGGTCAGAAAATATTGGTGTGACATCACCGTCAACGGCACATCGCGGCCACCGAAAGGCTTGAACCACTCGCCTACACGCGCTGCATAATACCCCGCCGCGTTCACAACTTTCTCACAGCGGATATCGCCTTTTTCCGTGTGAACGATCCACTCATCCCCATCACGTGATACACCCGTCGCTGGACAAAAGCGCTGGATGTTCGCCCCCAAATCTCGCGCACCTTTGGCCAGCGCTTGGGTCAGTTGTGCGGGGTCAATGTCACCGTCAAGCGGGTCCCAAAGGATACCTTCAAGATCATGCGTCTCAACAAAGGGGTTATAATCCTTCATCTCCTCGCGGGTGATCATGTCCATCTGCAAGCCCATCGCGCGGGCTTGTCCAGCAACTTTTTCAAACTCCATAGCACGTTCTTTAGTGTGACCTAAACGCAGCGCACCCGTGACATGATAATTCATCGGGTAGTCGACCTCATCCGCGAGGCCACGGTACATCTCAAGCGAATAGCGCTGCATGTTCATCACGGCCCAATTGGGCGCAAAGTTGGGGCAGTTGCCCGCTGCATGCCATGTCGAGCCCGCCGTCAGCTCATTCTTTTCAAGAAGCACACAGTCCGTCCAACCTTCTTTGGCGAGATGGTAAAGTGTGGAGACACCCACAACACCGCCCCCAATAATAACAACCCGCGCTGTCGTTGGAAAATCCACCATGTCTAGTTCTCCCTTTGCGGTAAATCATCCGCGATTGTGTAATAGTCGCCCTTGGCGCCTACGTGTATGTGTTCATCAAGCTGACCCTCGGTTGGCCCATCAATGGCCCCAAGCGAGAAACTAACGCTTGGCTCACCAGCTAGTTTCCAAAATAAAACGCTGCCGCAGGTCGGGCAGAAGCCGCGCTGTGCTGTCTGCGAAGACGCAAACCACGACACAGCGCCGGTGATTGAAATACCTGTGTCGCTTACTTGGCCTGCTGCCCAATAGTGGCCCGATTGTTTGCGGCACTGTGTGCAGTGACACGCCGCCATTCGCGTGACGGGTTCAGTCACTTCAAAACTGCAGCCCCCGCACAGGCATGACCCGCGCATCAATAGACCGGTGGTGCGATAACCCAGACCGCCTCACATGTTTCACTGTAGGGGTTCGCCCACCGGAAAGGTTGACCCTTCACGCGGAAGCTATCCCCTTTTGAGAGGGTAAACGTCTTGTCCGCGATGGTTACGTCAAGTTTGCCCCGCACAATATACCCAACCTCTTGTGTCGGGCGCTCTACGAACTGCTCAAGAACGGCGCCCACTGCAAAGCTTGAATGCACCACCTCAAAGTCATCGCTAAGATCGGGCGACAAAAGCTCCTCAACCAGACCGGCGGCGCGTGATCCGATTGGGCGGCGCGCACCTGCACGAACGATCAGCCCCTCCTCGTCAGGGGCTGCATTTACGCGAAACAAAGACGACACAGACACATCAAGTGCACGCGCCATGTCACGCAAATCATTGATTGAAGGCTCAGACATATCGCGCTCAACCTGCGACACCCAGCCGACAGAGCGACCAAGCGTATCCGCAAGATCTTGCAGCTTCATACCACGCGCTTTGCGCAGGGCTCTTAAGTCAGCGCCAAGCGTTTTGACCGGCTGTTCATGTCGCACGACTCAAACCTCTTCGTGAAAAAATAATGCGTTATTTCACGTAGCCGGAAAATTCTGGTTTTGCCAAGATAAAAATTTCAGTTGGCTAAAGAACTTTTTGAAAAACACGGTGCAACAAAGATGTCATCTGCTGCACGTCTTCATTTGTAAAAGCAGCAGGCTGATCGCTGTCCAAATCGAACACCGCCAAAAGAGTACCATGCCCATCAAATACGGGCAAAACCAACTCAGACTGCGTGGACGACGCACATGCAATATGCCCCTCAAACGCATGAACATCCGCAACCAACTGTGGGGACTGAAGGCGCGCTGCAGCGCCACAAACACCACGAGAAAACGGAATTTTTAGGCATCCGTGCCCACCTTGATATGGGCCGATTTTCAAAACTTCGGGTTCTGTCACGCGGTAAAACCCAGTCCAATCAAACCGATCATCCGCGTGATGCACCTCGCACACGACCGTCGCCATCAGAGCAATCTCATCTGTTTCACCTTCAGTCAGCGCATCAATGGTTTTGTGCAAAGCGGGATAATCAATCATGACGGGCGGCTCTGGTTTGGTGATCATTTTAGATAAATGCGCTGCGGATCACGCGGGCACAAGAAAGGAATTGGTAACGGTTGGGCCTTTACACCCGTCTGCAGGGTGAACCGGAGGGTAAAAGGTGAGACTAACACAAACAACGACGCCAGCAGGATTGATCCTGCGCGTCGAAGAGGCAAGGATTGACGCGATGGCGGCGATTGCATTCAAAGACGCGATGAGAGCCGCCACACAAGACGAGACAGGCCGCACGATACTTGATCTTAGCGAAGTAACATTCATTGATTCCAGCGGGCTTGGTGCGATCGTTGCGGCACTTAAACAAATGCCAAACGGCACAGCGCTAGAGCTTGCCTGCTTGTCCTCAGCTGTCGAAAAGGTTTTCAGCCTGACGCGCATGGACACTGTTTTCAAAATCCACAAACAACTGCCAGTGACGTATCCCGCAGATGTGTGAAAAAGCTTTGAGCCAAACGCGCGCCGTTGAGGCGTCTAATATGCTTTTTGAAGTGCAGTGCGACGCCACTCCGACAGGTATTCGGCGCGTGCTCCATAGCATTCGTACGCAACTGTCCAAACGCACACTAGGTGGCGCCGAAACAATTACCATTGCCGAATTGGTATTGGCAGAAATTCTGAACAACATCAGTGAGCACGCTTACAGCAACACAGATTGTGGCACGATCAATGTCACGGCCGATGATCTGGTTTGGGCGTGGCAGTTTCATGTCTTTGATAAAGGCATGGCCATTCCTGAGGCTGTGCAGCTGCCAACTGAAGCAGCTACACCTGAGGCAAGTCGCCTACCTGAAAGTGGTTTCGGCCTGATCATCATCAACACCTTGGCTGACAATCTTGAGTACAAGCGCAGCAACGGCACAAACCACCTAAGCTTTATCATCACCAAAGTGCCAGCGCCCACACCACATTAATTCGAAAGCCCCATAGACGAGCCAAAGATTTAGCCTAATGTCTGCCCAACCAGATCATAAGCGAGGCACGTCATGCGCGATTTCCACAAACCACACCGCTCTTCCGTTTTCGCGCAAGATGCTATGGTGGCCACATCCCACCCAATCGGCAGCAAAATCGCGCTTGATATCATTGCAAAGGGTGGCAACGCGATGGACGCGGCTATCTCTGCAGCAATTGTACTGGGACTGTGTGAGCCACAAATGACTGGGCTAGGCGGCGATTGCTTTGTTCTTTTCACGCCGCCAAACAGCAACGAAATCAAGGCCATGAACGGATCAGGCCACGCGCCCGCTGGCCTTTCCGCCGCTAAATTACGCGCGGACGGTCATGACACTATTCCACTCCGCGATGCTTCTGCCGTCACAATTCCCGGCGCTGTTGATGCCTTTGCGCGGCTCTCCAAAGACTGGGGGCAGCTACCCTGGGATGTTCTGCTGCAACCGTCTATGCACTACGCTGAGCACGGTATACCCGTTGCGCCACGTGTTGCCTTTGATTGGGCGGAGGGGCTTGAAGCACTTCAGGGAAGCGCGCGCGATCAATTCCTCAAGGGCGGCGAGGTCTACAAAACCGGTGAACTATTCCGCGACCCACGACAGCTGAAATTGTTGCGCCATTTGGCGGAACACGGCCGCGATGGTTTCTACACGGGCGCAGTCGCTGAAGAAATGGTAGCGACGCTAAATGCGGCTGGCGGCACGCACACGATGGACGACTTTGCCAGCACCCAGTGCGATTACACACAGCCCATTTCCGGCACCTACGGTGATTTGGAAGTGGTCGAGCACCCGCCAAACGGACACGGCGCGACAGCGATCCTCATGATGAACATGATGAAGCGCTTTGACATTAAATCCATGGACCCGTTTGGCGCAGAGCGCGTGCATATTGAAGCCGAAATCGCAAAGCTTGCCTATGACGCACGCAACCGGTTCATCGCTGACACAGGCACGCCGACCGATTATCTGTTGTCCCAAGATACTGCGGACCGTTTGTGCGACCTGATCGATCCCAAACAAGCGATGGCTGATCCCAAAGCCATCTCGGAAGCTGTTCACAAAGATACGATCTACATCACTGTCGTCGATAAAAACCGGATGAGTGTTTCGTTGATCTATTCTGTATTTCACGGTTTCGGTTCTGGCATCGCCACACCCAACTACGGGGTTTTGTTCCAAAACCGTGGCGCAGGCTTCACGCTTGAAGAAGGTCACCCAAACGAGGCTGCGGGCGGTAAGCGCCCAATGCACACAATCATTCCGGGCATCGTCAAAAAAGCAGGTCGCGTGCTTATGCCGTTCGGCGTGATGGGTGGTGCATATCAACCAAATGGGCATGCGCGTTTGATCAGCAACATGGTCGACTTTGACATGTCAGTTCAGAACGCCATTGATGCGCCCCGTTCGTTTGCGGACAAGGGAACCCTGAAGGTTGAGCGCGGCTACAGCGATGATGTGCGCAACGAACTAACCGGCCTTGGCCATACTGTTGATGTACCAGACACCCCAATTGGCGGCGCGCAGGCGATTGTTTTGCATGACAACGGTGTGCTGGAAGGTGGCTCTGATCCGCGCAAAGACGGATGCGCCTTGGGCATCTGACCTGCTAGTTTAGCTGGTATTGCAGTTGGTAGGCCCCATCATTGAAGGGGCCAAACATCTCATCCAAATCGGGATGGCCAACTGGCTCTCCGGAGTAGTCTGCGATCAGGTTTTGCTCGGAAACATAGGCGACATAGTAGCTTTGCTCATTTTCCGCCAAAAGGTGATAAAAAGGCTGGTCCTTCACAGGCCGGCTTTCCTCGGGAATTGAGTCGTACCACTCTTCGGTGTTGGCAAACTCTGCATCCACGTCGAAAACCACACCGCGGAACGGGTGGTTTTTATGCCGAACGATTTGGCCCAGATAGTATTTTGCGCGCGTTTTGAGCATAGCGTTGTAACCCCCGAGGCCATTGCCTAAACTTTGTAACAACGTGAGTCTAGGGCTCCGAACCCCAAATCGAAGGAAACAGTTTGTGAACCTCGCATTAACAGTTCTCGAGATCACAGCACCAGTATTTATCCTTGGCATGATTGGCTTTGTTTGGGTGAAAATGGGCTTTGAGTATCGTGTCGAATTCGTCACGCGGCTGGCCATGACCATATCTGTGCCCTGCTTGATCTTTGTTGCTTTGATGCAAACTGAAATTGATCCAAACGCGCTAACGCTGCTGTCTCTTGCCACTGTTGCGGCATACGGCGCGGTAACCCTGCTGTGCTGGGGGCTGGTCGCAATAGGCAAGCTCGACCGGCGCACCTATCTTGCCCCGTTAATCATGGGCAACACTGGTAACCTTGGCCTGCCGCTGTGCCTTTTTGCGTTTGGAGAGGCCGGCTTTGGCTATGCGGTTGTGGTTTTCGCGATCATGGCAATCTACTCGTTCACCTTTGGCATCTGGTTGGTCGCGGGGGGCGGCTCCCCGCTTAAGGTCCTCAAGGAGCCTATCGTAGCGGCCACCATTTTGGGTGCGTTGTTTTTGTGGCAAGGCTGGGAAACACCGACATTCCTGACAAACGCCTTGGGCCTTGTTGGGGATATGGCGATCCCGATTATGCTAATCACTTTGGGGGTCGCCGTGGCCCGCCTCACGCCAGCGCACCTTCCCCTTTCAATCATTTTGTCAGCACTTAAAGTTGTGGTCTGCGTCGGCGCCGCAGCTCTTCTCGCGCAATGGTTTGGATTAGAATCCACGGCGGCAGCAGTTTTGATTGTGCAAATCGCGACGCCTGTCGCAGTGACATCTTATCTACTCGCAGAAAAATACGGTGCGGACGCAGATGCGGTTGCGGGCTTGGTGGTTGCTTCAACAGTGATGTCGTTGATCACGATCCCGCTGACATTAGCGTTTCTGGTGTAGCAAAATCCAAAACATGTTTCGCGGATCCCTCAATTGAGTTATGTTCCACGCATAACCCGATAAAAATGGGGACAGGCAGATGAAACGACTATCCAGAGCATTGATGTTTTGCGTGCTAATCGCAGGGTGCGGCAGCAGCAATTATTCAGCCCCCCGCAATCTTGATAATGCTTGCAGCATTCTCAACCAGCGCCCGTCTTACCTGACGGCGATGCGCAAGACCGAGCGCAAGTGGGGCGTACCTGTCGCCGTTCAAATGGCAGCGATTTACCAAGAGAGTAAGTTCATCGCGAACGCACGCACGCCCTATCGTTATGCGCTTGGGGTTATTCCGATGGGCCGCCAAAGTTCTGCCTATGGATACAGCCAAGCGCTTGATGCAACATGGGACGAGTACCGCTCTGAGCAACGCCGTTGGGCTGCACGCCGCGACCGTATTGGCGATGCTACTGACTTTATGGGGTGGTACATGGTTAAGTCGCGCGATGGCTTGGGCATCCCGCTCAACGACGCTCGCAATCAATACCTTGCCTATCATGAGGGTCGCACTGGATACGCGCGGGGTAGTTATAATCGCAAGCCGTGGTTGCTACGGGTCTCACGTGAAGTCGGTAACCGCGCAGTAACTTATGACAGTCAGCTCCGCGCCTGCGGCAAGGCATAAGCGCGTAACCGCTAATTCCAATTTTCTGCCTCTTGGGGGATGCTGAACAAGCGCGCTCCAAGAGGGATGTCCATCTCAAGCTGACCAAGGATCACAGTTGTCTCTGAGCCGATCTCATCCGTGATGATCCACTGACGAAGCTGCGTTGGGCTGTCGGTGAACACCAGCTGAATGCTACCGTATTGTGGATTTTCAGGGTCCTGTGCGCGCACAAACGTCGCCGTACCATCAAATTCATGTCCCACAACCATATCGCGTTTTGCCAAGTCCACGTTGCGTTCCAGCAAAAGGTTCAGCGGTGTGCGGCGCAGCGGATATTGATCGGGGTTATTTGCTGACTTGCCATCAAAGATCGCCACCTGACTACCGCCAGCCATGACAAGCGTTTGCTCTGGCGGGTTGTACTCAAACCGGATGCGTCCGGGGCGTTTGATGTAAATCGTGCCCGTAGAAATAGTTTGGTCCGCATTGATCTGCGTGAACTCACCCCGCGCAGTGGTCATGTCGTTGAGGTAGCCCGATATCTGATCCAGTGAGAGCTTCTCAGCAGCAGATGCAGAAACGCCAAGCGCCAAAAGCATCATCATCGCAAAACTAGCTATTTTCGTCATTCTATTCATCCGCATCCAAACCTGTGCATCATTTACATGACACTGTTTCGCGGAGTTACCAGTGCTAGGCAATAACATCGCCTAACACTTTCGTTTTTGCGCGTATTACTGCGCCTCTGGGATCAGGATCTCGCGTTTGCCAACGTGGTTAGCAGGAGAGACAAGACCTTCTTCCTCCATCTGCTCTACAAGGCGCGCGGCCTTGTTGTACCCAATTGCCAGTTTACGCTGAATATAACTGGTCGAGCACTTGCGATCCTTAACCACGATTTGCACCGCAGTATCATACAGCGCATCTTCGCCATCGGTATTGCCACCGAGCCCAAGAACCAGATCGATATCACTTTCTTGATCCGACGCAGGGCCATCAACAACACCACTTTTATATTCAGGCGGGCCAAAAGCCTTGAGGTAATTTACAATTTCCTCAACTTCTTCATCTGAGCAGAATGGTCCATGAACACGAGTAATTTTGGAGCCCCCAGCCATATAAAGCATGTCACCCATGCCCAAAAGCTGCTCGGCGCCCTGCTCACCCAGAATGGTGCGACTATCAATTTTTGAAGTCACTTGGAACGAAATCCGCGTGGGGAAGTTTGCCTTAATTGTACCTGTGATAACGTCAACAGAAGGACGTTGAGTGGCCATGATCAGGTGAATGCCCGACGCGCGCGCCATTTGTGCAAGACGCTGAATACAGGCTTCGATCTCTTTACCCGCCACCATCATCAGGTCTGCCATCTCATCAACGATGACCACGATGTAGGGCAGCACTTCGGGCTGGAATTCTTCGCTCTCAAAAATCGGTTCACCCGTATCTTCGTCAAAACCGGTTTGAACCGTGCGGCTGAACAGCTCACCTTTGGCCAAAGTGTCGCGGACGCGGCTGTTGTAACCTTCAATATTACGCACACCCATTTTCGACATCTTGCGGTAGCGCTCTTCCATCTCGCCCACAGTCCACTTCAGCGCAACAACTGCCTTTTTAGGGTCAGTCACAACAGGGCTAAGCAGATGTGGAATACCGTCATAAACACTCAGTTCGAGCATTTTGGGGTCAATCATGATCAGGCGGCACTCATCGGGTGTAAGTTTATAAAGCAGCGACAAAATCATTGTGTTGATCGCCACAGACTTACCAGAACCGGTTGTCCCCGCAATCAGCAGGTGAGGCATCTTGGCAAGGTTAGCCACGATACTTTCGCCGCCAATATCTTTGCCCAAGGCAAGCGGCAGACGCATGCTGCTGTCGCCAAAATCACGTGCTGATAGGATTTCGCGCAGGACTACCATTTCACGGTTTTCGTTGGGCAACTCGATCCCAATAACAGAACGTCCCGGCACGGTAGAAACACGCGCGGAAAGCGCAGACATTGAACGCGCAATGTCATCGGCCAGACCAATAACGCGGCTGGCCTTCAAACCCGGCGCTGGCTCAAGCTCGTACATCGTTACAACGGGGCCTGGGCGAACACTGACAATCTCACCCTTTACGCCGTAATCATCCAGAACGCTTTCCAGCATCCGTGCGTTTTGCTCAAGCGCATCATCGGACAGATGGTGCCGCTCAACAGTGTCTGGCGCACGCAACAGGTTCAATGGCGGCAGGTCAAACTGGCTCGCGCTTTCCTCAAACTCTAGGGCTGGCTGCGCCTCAGCTTTGGCCTGACGCGATGGCACGACCGCTTTTTTCACAGGATGCTGTACAACTGAACGCGCTTGCGGTGTGGGAATTTGCATAGGCGGCGTTTGAGTTACAGCCGCATAAGGGTCAGCCACATCGGGCGTTACCGGATCATAACTTTCAACTAAGGCATCTGGCCCCTCATCAAGGGCCTCATGAAACATTGGCGCCTCATCCGCATACATCTGTGGCGGAGTTGTTTGGGCAATCAACGGCTCAGGGCCACGGGGCGTCAATGATGGCTCAACGCGCACCGCAGTTTGTGGCGCGGCTTGCGCTACACCGCGCGCGCGGTTCTTAATCGCGTCAGAAATACGCGCAGATACAGTGCCCGCATCCGGTGCAGACAAATCAGCACTTAAAGCCGGTTCAACCAACTCTGGTTCAGGCATCGGTGCAGGTTTTGGCATCAAGCGCGCAAGCAGGCCTTTCTTTGGCTCGGCCACCGGCATCGGCGCGGGGCGTGGATCAGCAACCAAGGGAGCCGCATTTGTAGCTACCGTAGGCTCGACCCCAAATGCAGGGTCAGCACGTACAACAGACGCCACGCGTGCTTTTTCTTCCGCGCTATGCATCATAGGTAAAAGTGTTTCATGACGGTGTGCTGCCTCAAGTGCTTTTGCATCCGCGCGTGCCTCACGCATCTGCGCGTGACGCTCGGCCATGTGGCGCGCTGCAACACCCGCTCCGGAAGCGCCTTTACCCAACACTTTCAACGTCTGCGCATACGTGACAACCAAACCCACCAACAGGAAACGTCCGATCACACGCAGCTCATCTTTGATGAACCCAAGCACGAACAGACCAAGCGCCACAGTGCCCAAACCAGTCAGCAGGGACATCAGCTTGACCCCGAACGCGGGGGAAAACGGCAAGATACTAAGGATGACCGCAAGAGTAGTCTCGCCAAACAATCCGCCCAAGCCAAACGAGTGGTTCCAATCCGCAGGTGGCGTCAGGCTTGCACCATAGATAGAGGCGATCGCGACAAAAATTGGAAAGAAGATCAGACAGCTCACCGCACGTTCTTGACCGCGGTGCAAAATAAAGCGCACGCCCCACGCGATAAACACTGCTGGGATGACCCATGCACCTTTACCCACGATCATGAAAAGCGGGCCAGACAGTGCCGCGCCAAAGCGGCCAAGCCAATTCTCGATCGGTGCTGTTGTGGCGACCATAAAGTTTGGATCGGACGGGGAATAACTCCACAGCATCGCCCAGCTCAGCGCGCCCAAGACCAAAAGGCCAAGACCAATCAACTCTTTCGAGCGTTTTTCAATCGCCGCCTGCATGTCCGTATCGAACAAAGGGTCACCTTGTGTGCGTAGTGCCATATCCCGTTTCCTCATCCGTAGATGCAGTCGCGTAAAGCAAGAAGCCCGCGCTGCACGTCTTGTTTTGGGGCCACCAATGCGACCCGAATATAATTTTGCCCCGGATTACCTGCATCCGTATCGCGGCTCAGATAACTACCAGGCAGAACACGAACGCCCGTTTGCGTCCAAAGCTTTACTGCTGCTTGTTCTGCGTCCTCGACGGGCAACCACAAAAAGAAGCCAGCCTCGGGCGATTGATAGCCTTCGACATCAGCAAAAATCTCATCGGCTAGATCAAACTTCTCTGCGTAAAGCGCCCGAGACGCCGCAACGTGGGTTTCATCGTTCCAACACGCCACAGCAACATGCTGCAACGGCAATGGCAGTGGTGTACCAGCATAGTTTCTCAGCTGTTTCATGCGCGCAATGTTCTGCGGCCCTGACACAACAAACCCTGAGCGTAAGCCCGCCAAATTTGACCGCTTTGACAGCGAATGGAAAATCAAGACACGCTCGGGATCAGCACCCATTTTTTGCGCAACTTCCAGCGCACCAGTCGGCGGGGCGTCGCGGTAGACCTCGGAATAGCACTCATCCGCGATAATCTTAAAATCAAACCGCTCGGCCAAACCAATCAACTCGCGCCAATAGCTTTCCGTTGCTACGGCACCCTGCGGGTTCGCCGGTGAACAGATATAACACATGGCAGTACGCTTAAGCACATCTTCGGGCAGGCCTGCGTAATCAGGCAAAAAGCCGGTCTCTGCAGTGGCATTTACATAAATGGGCTCGGCAGACGCGCTCAGCGTGCTGACTGCATAAACTTGATAAAACGGGTTCGGAATAAGGACGACTGGCGGCTGCCCGTTCTTACTTTCAGGGCACAGCGCCATGTTCACATTATACAGGCCCTCTCGGGTCCCGTTAAGCGTTAGGACCTCAGTCGCTGCATCAACTTTTGCGCCGAACCGGCGACCAACCCAAGAGGCGATGGCTTCAAGTAACTCTGGCGCGCCATCGTTGGGGGGGTATTTGTTAAAGCCCGACACGTGGGCCGCAAGAACCTCGGGGACAAATTCGGGAAACGCATGCTGTGGCTCACCAATGGTCATAGCAATCGGTTCACCGCCGGACGGCAGGTGGTCCAATAACGCGCGCAAACGCGGAAATGCATAGGCCGGAAGGGCACTAAACCGCTGGGGATACATCAATACTGCCTCATGTTCGGGATCATTATCGCCCCGTTATCCCACTATTAAACCAAATCAGGGGCGCTGCGTCCAGAAAAAGCCAACAGTATTGGGCGGTTATGTGACTTTTAGGCCCCTATTGCGCTTATTGCAGCAGCTAATCGCAGTGTTTTGGCGTCTTGCATCGGCAAACAATTAATCATGAGGCCCCTCGATTTGCGGCCTGCAGGCACCGTGACCGAGCACAATCCAAGAAGATTGGCCACGCGCGTATTGCGAAGCGCCATCAAATTCACCTCAATAAAATAGTCTGGCTCTGCGATCAATCTCGCCAAGTTTGGCGGCATGATTGGCGCAGTCGGCAACAGCACCCCGTCAAATCGCGCGGCTTGATGGGCATAGTCGTGCCGGATCTGATCCAACTTTTGCCAACCCGCCACGAAATCAGATGCGGCTACGTTTTTGCCGGCTCTAAATCGCTCGCGAACCTGATCAAACATCGTGTCTGGCGACGCCTCAATAACCTCGCCCCATGTGCCATATGCTTCGGCAGTAAATAGCGGCCCCGCAACCGCGAAGGCATCATTCAAGACCTCAAATTCGAACGGTTCAACAACAGCACCTGCCTGTTCAATGGCTTCGATTGCGTCCTCGTAAGCAGCGCGCGGCGCATCTTCCAAACCTTCAAGCACCACTGTTTGCAATGCCCCAAACCGCACCCCTTCAAGAGACGCATGGGCCAGATCAACACTGCCACCACCCAACACATCAAACAGTGCCGCGGCATCTTCAACACTACGACACAGCGGTCCAACGGTGTCAAAACGCTGGCAAAGCGGCACCACACCTTTCGTTGCGATCGCTCCATGGGTTGTCTTCAGCCCTACAAGGTCATTCCAAACGGCGGGAATTCTGACGGACCCACCTGTGTCAGAACCTATCGCGGCAGCGGCCAAACCAAACGCAACAGATGCAGCAGCGCCAGATGATGACCCGCCGGCAACTGCATCATGGTCGTTCACACATGGGCTAGTCTCTGTGACGGGATTATACCCAAGCCCAGAAAACGCCAACTCGGACATATGTGTTTTTCCAAGACAGACCAGACCCATTTGTGTTGCACGTTGCAAAACAAGAGCGTCTGCATCGGGGGTTCGCCCTGCAAGCAGCTTTGACCCTGCCTCCGTGACAGTACCCGCCGTATCAAACAGGTCCTTCCAAGAAATCGGAACGCCATCAAGCGGGCACAGTCGGCCCCCGTTTTGTTGCCGAGTCCGTGCCGCAAGCGCCTCAGCCCGGGCGCGGTCAGCGGTAACGCGAGCGTAAATTTTATCCGTAAAGGGGTGGGCCGCAATCGCATCCAGAAAAACATCGCACAACTCAACAGGATCAATATCCCCTGCGCCAATGCCACGCCCAAGATCAAGAGCCGTCATTGTTTGCCATTTATGCATGCCGGAATACCCCAAGATAAATTGTCTCAGGCGAAACCTATCCGCTGCATCCAGCATGGACAATCCCGCCCCAACGCCCATATTCAGCAACATGGATAAGAGTACAGATTTGATCATTGTCGGCGGCAGCCTGAACGGATGCGCACTTGCTTTGGCAGCCGCAGGCGCAGGGCTGAGCGTCACGTTAATTGATGCCGAAGATGTCGCGACGCAGACGCTGTCCAATTTCAACGGTCGCTCATATGCGATCGCACTGGCTTCGCAGCGGTTGTTGAACGGGATTGGTCTTTGGGATGATCTTGAAGACGACGCACAGCCGATGCTTGAAATCAAAGTAACCGATGGGCGCGTTGGCGAAGGTCCATCACCGTTTTTCATGCATTTCGATCATGCTGAAATCGAAGAAGGCCCAATGGGGTTTATGGTCGAAGATCGGCATTTGCGACGTGCGTTTTTGAACGCTGTTCAGAATGCTGAGATCGTCCATCTGCCGAATGCCCGAGTAGTCGCGCAGCACACCGACGCGGCTGGCGCTTCTGTTACCCTTGCGGATGGAACCATGCATACGGGGCGCGTATTAGTCGGATGCGACGGGCGCACATCAGGCACCGCCATGCGCGCCGGTATTATGCGCAACGGTCGCGACTACGGACAGACTGCGATGGTCTGCGCGATTGCACATGAGAAACCGCACGGCGGAATTGCTCACCAGTTTTTCATGCCCGCGGGTCCTTTGGCGATTTTGCCCCTTAGTGGGAACCGAAGCTCTATTGTTTGGTCAGAAACGCATGAAACAGCGACCCGCGTCAGCAAAATGAGCGACAATGACTTTATTGAGCACCTCAAGCCCCGCTTTGGAGACTTTCTGGGAAATATTGAACTTGCGGGCGCACGCTATCACTATCCCCTGTCACTGACCTTGGCCAACGCCCTCACATCACAGCGCATCGCGTTGGTGGGTGACGCAGCACACGGCGTGCACCCCATTGCGGGACAGGGGCTGAACGCGGGCCTAAAAGATGTAGCAAGTCTTGTTGAGGTTCTCGCACTGGCAAAACGCAGGGGCGAAGACATCGGGTCCGATTTGGTATTAGCACGCTATGCGCAGTGGCGTCGTTTTGATGTTGCGGCTCTTGCTGCCTCAACCGACAGCTTCAACGCGCTATTTTCAAATGATAACGGCTTTTTGCGAGGCTTGCGTGACGTAGGGATGGGGATCGTAAACGCAGTTCCTGCCCTGCGCAGAGGCTTTATTCGCGAAGCCGCAGGGTTGACCGGCGATTTGCCCAAACTCATGAAAGGACAAAGCGTCTAAAGGCTACGCGCTTCGTCTACCAACAAGATTGGGATACCTTCACGGATCGGAAAGGCCAGTTTAGCTGACTTACTGATAAGCTCTTGGGCGTCAGCATCGTAATCCAATGTGCCTTGCGTGCGCGGGCAGACCAAGGCTTCAAGCATACGTGGATCAAACTTGGTAGCGGTCTTACCAGATACCTCTTGGCTCATTGCATCATCTCCTCTGACTGGCCCCCTCTTAACGCGAACTCGATCAGCGTCACAATAGTTTCGCGGCGTGTCGTCAGAGATGGCGCCTCAAGCAGCGCCTGTTTGTCTTCTGGCTCAAAGGGGCAAAGCATAGAAAGCGAGTTGATCAGCAACTCCTCGTCCGCTTCCTCCAAGCCATCCCAATCAGTCTTCAAATCATAAGCGTCAAAAAACTTTTCAAGCGACGCCATAAACTTGGGACGGTCAAATTCAGGATCCCGCTCAGTGGCGCCCAAGTCACGCTCAAAACCGCTCCAAGAGACGTCGCATTGACGGTAGGGCGAAAACCCTGCGACTTCTGCCGATACGCGAAACCGCGAAACACCAGCAAGGGTCACCATATAGCGGCCGTCTTCTGTCTCGGAAAATGCAGTGATCCGGCCCGCGCATCCAATAGCGTGCAGACCGTTTTCGCCGCGTGCCTCATAGGGCTGCACCATGCCGATCAAGCGGTGAGAAGTTTTGAGGGCATCTTCGATCATCTGAAGATAGCGTGGCTCAAAAATATGAAGGGGCAAGCGTGCACGCGGCAAAAGCAAAGCACCGGGCAACGGGAATACGGGAACGCGATTTGGCAGGTCAGCTGTTTTCATCATATTCAAGTAGATAGCTTTGCAAAGACGCAGGGCAACGCGACAAATGTGCCCCGCGTGAATTAGTTAGACAAAGATCATCGACGACAGGCGGCGGCGACCGTTCAACGCGATAGGGTCTTTTGCTTCAAGCGCATCAAAGATGGTAAATAGCTGTGCTTTTGCAGCGCCGTCGTTCCATTCACGATCACGCCCGAATAGATCAAGCAACTGATCCACGGCACCCTCTAGATCACCCGCTGCGTGCATGGCGGTGGCCAGATCAAAGCGGGCTTGGTGGTTGTTTTCATCAGCGTTCACCGCTGCGCGCAACTCATCAAGCGGACCTGCACTGGCGGCTTGCTTTGCCAACTCAAGTTGCGCGTGTGCTGCCTCAAGTTCGGCTGACGCAGATATCTCGGCAGGTGCGCCGTTCAGAACTGCTTCAGCTTGCTCAACTTCATCAAGCGCAAGATGTGCACGAACCAAACCGCCGTAAGCCGCTGCATTGGTGGGCTCTTCTTCCAGGATGGCTGCAAAAGTCTGAGCCGCATCTGACGCATCACCGGCAGTCAGCATTTCCTCAGCCGCCTCAACAGCAGCTGCGAGGCCGTCATCCTCACCACCAGGACCCATTGCGGCAACACGTGTGACAAACGCCTCAATCTCGGAACCTGCAACAGCGCCTTGAAAGCCGTCCACTGGCTGGCCTTGCCAAAACGCATAGACTGTCGGGATGGATTGGATTTGCAATTGTCCCGCAATCGCTTGGTTTTGATCTACGTCCAGCTTCACCATGCGAACGGCACCTTTTGCGGCTGTTACCGCCGCCTCAAGTGCAGGGCCAAGTGTTTTGCAAGGGCCGCACCAAGGTGCCCAAAAGTCAACGATGACCGGCACCTTTTGAGACATCTCAACGACGTCCTGCATAAAGGTCGCTTCTGAGCCGTCTTTAATCAGACCATCTGCTTGCTCGTTCTGCGAGGCACCAAGTTCCAACATTGCTTTATCCCTTAAATATCAGTTGCAGGTCATATGTGTAGCGTGGGTCGAAATGTCAAAGATCAAAGGTCGCAAAAACCGGAGCATGATCTGATGGCTTTTCCCAGCCACGTGCATCACGCAACACGCGACTGCTATGTGCTGCGTCTTTGATGTCACCAGTGGCCCAAATGTGGTCCAAGCGGCGTCCTTTATCCGCCGCGTCCCAATCTTTGGCGCGATACGACCACCAGCTATAAAGCCGGCCTGCGGGAATATCCGCGCGCGTCACATCATGCCAGTCACCTGCCGTCATCACATCATTGAAATGCTCTACTTCGATCGGCGTGTGGCTGACGACTTTAAGCAGCTTTTTATGGTCCCAAACATCGTCCTCACGTGGGGCAATATTAAGATCACCAACCAGAATAGCCCGCTTCGGTGCTGACGTCCTGAACGCGTCACGCATATCTGTCAGGTAGTCCAACTTTTGGCCAAACTTTTCATTCACATCGCGGTCCGCGATGTCACCACCCGCAGGCACGTAGTGGTTGTGGATTGTCACACCATTCTCAAGCCGGCCCGCGATGTGGCGCGCATGGCCAAGACTTGCAAAATCTTCTGCGCCGGCCTCGACCATTGGGATCTTGGAAAGGATCGCAACACCGTTGTAACCCTTCTGCCCGCGAGCAACCATGTGCGTGTAGCCAAGTGCTTCAAAACCAGCCGTGGGAATTTTCTCAACGGGAGACTTACACTCCTGCAAACACAGCACATCCGGCGCTTGCTCAGAGAGCAATTTAAGCACCAAATCCTCGCGCAGGCGCACTGAATTAATGTTCCAAGTGGCGAGAGTAAACGACATGGTGGTGCTCCTGATGTAACTTGCCCAAGTCGTAACTTAGCCCGCTTTGAAAGGCCAGTGTTGCAGCGCCTACCTACACTATGCAAAGCTGCGCCCACCCAATAGGAGCACGCGATGACACCCCAAGAGTTACGAGATCTGTATGGTTACCCTAGTGAACGGGCCGCCCAAAAAGAGATCACAATTTTCGACCATCATTGTCGTGCAATCATAGCCGCCTCGCCGTTTGTGATCATGGCGACCAGCGGGGCAAATGGGCTGGACTTATCTCCCAAAGGTGACCCGATAGGCTTTGTGCATGTGCAAGACGACAAAACGCTGCTGATCCCTGATCGGCCTGGGAATAACCGCATCGACGGGCTTCTCAACATTGCGGGCGATCCGCGGGTGGCACTGTTGTTCATGATCCCAACAGTGACCGAGACGTTGCGGGTGAACGGTCTTGCGGAAATCACCGCTGATCCTGAAATTTGCGACCGATTTGCGATCAATGGCCGTAGCCCAAAAACAGTTACCAAAGTTACTGCCACACAAATCTTTACCCATTGCGGCAAAGCGCCGATGCGCGCGGGACTATGGAACCCTGACACATGGCCTGACAAACGACCCGTCGGGACGCTTTACGAAATGGTCCGTGATCACGCCCAATTGCCCGTCGATACAACAGATCAGGCAGCAATTGAGAAGATGTATCAGTCAGAGCTTTACTAGGCGCCCACGTCCCCGAGGCAAAAAAGAAGCCCTGACCAATTTGATCAGGGCAAAGTCCAACAGGGAGAGAATGTTGTATCCCCAACATCAAAGGGTAAATAATGTATGCCACACCGTGCGGCATACGTCTTTGATCCAGATCAACCGTTAAGCCGGTAGCCGCCACTTTCCGTCACAAGCAAACGCGCGTTGCCGGGATCAGGCTCAATTTTTTGGCGCAAACGATAAATATGCGTCTCAAGCGTGTGGGTCGTTACACCGGCATTATAACCCCAAACTTCGTGAAGCAGTACATCACGGGCAACGACACCCTCGGGGGCGCGGTGAAGAAACTTCAAAATATTTGTTTCTTTCTCCGTCAGGCGAATTTTCTTTTCGTCCTCAGTAATAAGCATCTTTTGCGCAGGCTTGAACGTGTATGGCCCAAGGTTGAAAACGGCGTCTTCTGATTGCTCGTGGGTGCGTAGCTGCGCGCGAATACGTGCCAATAGAACCGGAAATTTGAACGGCTTTGTGACATAATCATTTGCACCGGCATCAAGCCCTAAAATGGTGTCCGCATCACTATCGTGACCTGTCAGCATCAGAACCGGACATTTCACACCTTGCTTTCGCATCAAACGGCACAGCTCGCGACCGTCAGTATCAGGCAGGCCTACGTCCAAAATCACCAAATCATAAAGCTGCTCTTTGGCACGCTCCATCGCGTTATGGCCGTTTTCAGCTTCGAAAACATCAAAATCTTCCGTCATAATGAGTTGCTCCGACAGAGCGTCACGCAGATCATCGTCATCATCAACAAGCAGAATTTTCTTCAATTGCGCCATCATGGCCTCCGTGAGTTATTGATCTACAAATGGGCACAAACGCAGAATTGAGCAAGTTTTACCCCGCCGTTTCACAGGCTCGTGTCAAAAGGGTTGCAAATGTTTCAATTTAAAGGGCAAGCATTGGTAACCTTGTAACATTTGAGCCCATGCCCTTTCAGCCCACACCAGCCCAAGCAAAAGCCCAAGCACACGCAGCCCTTCGCATCGGGCTTGGCGTGGGCATTCGCGATGATGATGGTCTTTGGGTTGCCTTTGCCGCTGAAACGCTCAGCCCGGACCAACTCAGCCAAGCATTGGACCTTGGTGGTGCAGAGCTGATCATCACGCACCGGCGCGCAGAAACGCTTAAAACAGCGGCTTATTTTGGCGATGTCGCACGGCTTGCCATACAAAGTGATGCTAATCTTCGCTGGATAAGGGGCGTCGCCGATCCAGCCACAGATCTAAGCACACCTATGAAGGGGCCATTTCGTTCCTTGCGCGACGGAGACCCGCGGGCACACCGAGCCGCCATTTTGCTTTGTAAGGCTGCCCATTTGCTGCCTGCTGCGGTGATGGTGCGCGTGCAATCCGCCGAAGGGCTGAGCATTCTCACCGCATCCGAAGTGTTGGCACAGGCTGACACGGCCCATTACAATGACATCGTTCACGCCGCCCTACCAATGGCCGTGTCAAACGAAGGACGCGTGCATGTCTTTAGACCCGACGATGGATCAGCCGAACACTACGCGATTGAAGTTGGTAAAATAGACCCCAATAAACCCATCCTGACGCGCCTTCATTCCGCGTGTTTCACCGGTGATTTGCTTGGCTCGCTCAAGTGTGATTGCGGCCCCCAACTGCGCGGCGCGATGGCGCAAATGGGCGCGCAAGGGGCAGGCATTTTGCTTTACCTCAACCAAGAGGGCCGCGGCATCGGGCTGGCCAACAAAATGCGGGCCTATTTTCTGCAAGACCAAGGCTTTGACACGGTTGAAGCAAATCACCGCATTGGCTTTGAGGATGATGAGCGCGACTTTAGGATTGGCGCCTCAATTTTGAACAAGCTGGGTGTTGGCAACATTAAGCTGCTGACGAACAACCCCAATAAGGTCGCGCGCATGGAGGATATGGGGATCACCGTCAGCGAACGCGTGCCGCTTATTGTTGGCGAAAACCCTGTGAACAGCGCCTATTTGAAAACCAAAGCAGCTAAATCCGGCCATTTACTGTGACCCCCTACACCACCCCAAACGATCTGGTTTTGACAAAACGCGGCTTGCGTTTTCAGGGGCAGTACTTTCCGTGCACAATCGGAAAAGGCGGCATCTCATCTGACAAACGTGAAGGCGATGGTGCGACACCCGTCGGTATTCACGGCATTGTCGGGATGCTTTACCGGCCCGACCGGATTGCCAAACCGGCTGATTGGGCCGTGCCCATTAGACCCGGTGATTTGTGGTCTGATGATCCACACCACGAAGACTACAACCTGATGGTTCGCGCGCCCTATCCGCACAGTCACGAGGTGCTGCGGCGGGCTGATCCACTTTACGACATTGTGATATTAACTGATTGGAACTGGCCGCGCGCCGAATTCAAACGTGGCTCTGCGATTTTTCTACATCGCTGGCGACGCCCCGTGTTTGGCACCGAAGGCTGCATCGGGTTTCGCCCAGATCACCTGAAACGGATCGCGGCACGGATAACATTTGGCACGCGCCTTATCGTGCCAAACTCCCTCATTCATTAACACTGCTGCCCTAGCTGTAATCACGTTCGCCAAAAATGGCGGATCCTACACGAATATGAGTGGCACCAAGTTGGATGGCGGTCTCAAAATCACTGCTCATCCCCATTGATAACCCCGCCAAACCGTTGCGTTCCGCGATCTTGCGCAGCAACGCAAAGTGCAAAGCCGGTTCTTCATCTACCGGCGGGATGCACATCAAACCTTTCACTGGCAAATCAAGTGCACGTGCCTCGGCGACAAACGCGTCCGCATCCGAAGGCAATACGCCCGCTTTTTGAGGCTCTTCGCCTGTATTTACCTGTACAAATAAGTCCGGACACGCCCCAACTTCTTGCGCAAGCCGCGCAAGGGTGCCAGCCAGCTTCGGACGGTCGACTGAATGGATGGCATCAAAAAGCTCCATCGCTTGGCGGGCTTTGTTGGTCTGAAGCGGCCCAATCAGATGCACGTTTACATCCGCAAACTCATCACGGAAGTCGGGCCATTTGCCAACTGCTTCCTGCACTTTATTCTCACCATAAAGACGGTGTCCTTGGGCCAACACGTCCGCGACACGGGCATTAGGTTGAACTTTTGACACCGCAATAAGCTGAACATCGGCCACATCGCGCCCAAACTGCTCACACGTCTTCGCGATCCGCTCGTTAATCCCATTCAGTGACATCGATACCTCGTTTTTCCAAAGCCTTTAGCAAGGGCATAACCCCATCGCCGTAACGCTGCCATGCCTTTTGCGACGACTTGTAAATTGGCTGACGGACCTGCGCCAGAGATAGCGTTTTGACCGCGCCTGTCGATTTATGAAACTCTAGACACTGATCCTGCCACTCCAAACCACACGCCGCAATCAGCGCACGGGCCTTGTCTTCGGGATCACGAACCAACGCATCATAATCAGCGATGTAAATATCATCCGGCATCTGCTGTTTCCAAAACGAGACCATATCCCGAAAAGCCAAATAGTGATCCGCAAGGCTTTCAAAATCATAGGCGTATCTGTGGGTGCCCGCCTGGAACAGATTGCGATAAATCGACAACAGATTGTCGCGTGGGTCCCGTTGAACAATCAAGAACTTGGCGTTGGGCATGATCGTTTTGATCGCCCCAAGGTAGAGATACGTTTGGATGGATTTATCAACGGTCCGCTTCGCAGCGGGATAACGGGCCGCCACATCCGCAAGGTACTTATCCGCCACGTCACTGCGCAACCTATCCGCTACATCACTAACGGGCTTATAGCTACTGCCATCGCGCAAAAGCCGCTCAACCGCGCCAGAGGCAAACCCCGTCTCCCCCATGCTGGTCACATCAGAATGCGCCGCAATAATCTGTTCAATCAACGTGGTGCCGGACCGCGGCATGCCGGTCACAAAAATTGGCGCGTCTTTGATATGATCCGGATGAGGTGCAGCAGGATCAAGGCCAGACTGCGCGCTTTGCAGCTGTGCCACCTGATCGCGCCACGCTTGGGGGTCATAGGGGTAATTCGCCGCAACCAAATCGTTGCCGCGCTTTAGATAAGGGAACGCGGCCTCATAGGCTTTGGTGTCCTCAAGCGCCTTGGTGATCGCAAAATCTAATTCCCAGCAGTCCGTGTCATTTGCCAATTGCTCCGGCGTGATCGCCAGCATTTTCGCAAGATACGGATCATCGGGCGTGAACTTCCGCGCGATAGACAACAGGCGATAAAGACTGCCGTCATTTGGCTGTAGCTTCAGGGCCTTGCGCAGATAAAACTCTGCCTTCTTCAATTCGCCCATCAGTTGATACACATGCGCGGAATTAGCCAACACAGCAACAGAAGCCGGCGCAAGCTTTTCCGCTTTACCAAGGGCGGACACCGCTTTGTTGTACTGCCCCACAGCACCAAGGGCGACACCATATTGCATATGAACCGCGGGCTCTTTCGGCATCTGCTTGGCCGCTGCCGCCAAATGGGTCACCGCCGCATCCGGCTTACCGCCTTTGGTGTAAAGCGTTCCAAGATGCAGGTGAGGCGGGCCATGATTTGGCACGACGCGTAAAATTTTCTGGAATTGCTGGGCCGCAAGCGCGAACTTTTTGGCGTTCATCGCGGCAAGGGCGGATTTGAACGCAGTTTGTAGCTGTTGCTCGGACGGTCGCTGCATGGGGTACCCTTCGTTGCACCCTATTCGTATCGCGCAGCAGGCCCCAAAAGAAAAGAGCGCACCCGAAGATGCGCTCTCTCTATAGTCGATACTAATCGTTAGATTAGAATGCGAAGCTAAGACCAGCTACAGCGAACTCTTGGTGGTCAACTGTCGCGAATGCTGATGCACCGCCACCGAGGTCGTACTGTGTGTTGATCCACCATGCATTTGACTCGTCTGTTGCGAATGTCGCAGAGACTGGGCCTTGAGCGTAAGCAACTGACAAGTTTGTAGAAGCTTTGCCATCTTTGTTGGTGTTGCCAGCGTGGTTTTTGTCATCTGCGTACTTAGCAGTGATTGTCAGCGCATCGATAGCATATGTCACACCAACTGTAGCGATCGCATCACGCTTGCCTTGTGTGTCATAGTCAACTGAGAAGCTCAGAGTGTCTGACACTGTGTAGTCGATGCCGAACTCAGTAGCTGAGTTGCCACGGTCGTTAGCTGTTGTGCTTACGAGTGACAGAGCTGCTGGGCCCATTGTGTAACCGAGTGAAAGCGATGTGCCTTCGTGTACAGCTGCAACTGCGTCTGTGAACGTAGCTGCTTTGTATGTGGCATCAGCAGCTGTGGCTGCTGTCGTCGCTGCGACGGCGGCTTTGTATGTAGCCGCTTTAGCTACAACACTGTCTTCAAAGTCATGTACAACTGTGAATGACAAGCCATTCATGTTGCCAGACAGTGAGATGTCGCCGTTCTGTGAGTCGTCATACAGATCGTCGATTTCGTCTTGACCGATTACCAATGTGTAGCCGTTAGCTTCCATTGTCAGTGTTGAGTTAGCGATAGAACCGTCTTTGGTGTCCATCTCACGGTCGTCGTCTTGGTCAGCCATCAGGCCAGCTTCAAGGTCGAAGCCCATTGTGAACTTGATACCGCTGTCTGTCTCAGTTGAGAGAGTAACGTCGGCTTGGTAGCCAGAGTAAGCTGTCATGTCGCCAGCTGGTACTGCTGCAGCTGCTGCTGTGCCAACTTGCTTTGCAAGAACCGCTTCTAGACGAGCAAGCTCAGCTTCGTCAGCTGTCTTGAGATCTTTCTCAGTGTTGTAATCTGCTTCTGTAGTATCTGCATCCATATTGGCTTGGTGAGCTGCAATAGCTGCTTTTGTCGCTTGAATGGAGTTACGTGTCGTTTGGATTTCAGAAGCTACTGCTGCAGCGGCAGTACCAGTGGCAGCTGTGTATGTTAGCGCACCAGTCGTGGAATCATACGCATATGCGCCGACGGTTGCACTTGCTGTACCAACTTTCACACCAAGCTTTGCAGCTACAGCATCAGCTGCCTCAGTGCGGTAGATACCAGCTTCACCTGAGCCGGAGAACGTAACGTCTGCGGATGCGATGCCAGCGGTTGCTACAAGCGCTGTCGTTGCGAAGAGACGATTAGATTATGACAGATCGCAGTAACGATGACTTTATACTACGATTCACATGGCATTTCGGCACTCGTCCAATCATATAGCTGAACATAATGCTGCTGTATTACTTACAGGAGCACACGATGATTTCTTTCCTAAGACGATCTAATAGTCGCGATCCCCAGCATAGTAGCGCCGCACCTCTACTCACACTTAATACGTTCTTCGATGAGCATTATTACCCGCATGCCAAAGCCACTAAGCGCTTAGCTTATCACGACTGGAGCGTGTACAACACGCATATGCGAGAGAAGCTTGGTCGCTATAGCCTTGATGAGCTGACTAACCCTGTTCTGGATGTATGGGTAAGGCAGCAGATCCTGCGAGAGTATAAGCGAAGCACAATCAATAAGCACATTCACCTAATGAACAGGATGCTTAACCTTGCACGACACTGGGGACATCTCACTGGATACAGCCAGTATCAGCAGAACATAAAGAAGCTGACAGTGGGAGATTACACACAGCGCTTCTTGAGTGACGATGAGATCAATAGTCTGCTCAAAGCCTGCCGTGCCAGCAGTAATCAGTTCTTATATCTATTCGTTCAGCTCTTACTCCTCACAGGCGCTCGCAAAGGTGAAGCACGTAATATGCGTTGGCAAGACGTAGATATTGCGAAGCGTGTCTGGACAGTGCCTCGCAGTAAGAATGGCAGATCAAGACGCATTATACTCAGCTCATCAGCACTCGAAGTACTGGACGCAACACGCACTCAAGCTGATCGATTGGACTTACCTACAAAGCCAGACTGCTATGTGTTTACCAACCCATATACACGCACCGCATATCACAGCTTCTATGCAAGTTGGTTCACAGCTCGTGACAAAGCTGGACTAACTGGTGTTCGTATTCACGATCTACGTCATACGTATGCCAGTATGCTTATCAATAAAGGAGTAAGCTTGTACGAAGTGCAGACACTATTGGGACACAGCAGTTTACAGATGACGCAGCGCTACGCACATCTTGAACCAAACCTACTTCATCAACGTACAGAGATTGTAAGTGATGCAATCAGCAGTATGAGTATTTGATACCAGCATCACTATGCCTGCCTGCCCCTTGAGCAATACTTACGGCATACACGCATAACTGTAGAGATATGTACGCTTATAAGGTGAGCTTAGGACTGTATGCGTTGAGACAAACACTCCTAAGCTTTGTACATATCTAAGAAGCCACGCAGCTGATCACTGATGACACCCGTGTCGTGCTCAGCATCATCTGTTGGTACAGCATCATCAACGTTATATTCGTCATCCCACCGCTCAATCTTGCGGATGCTCACATAGGGTTTCTGCATCAATGCCTCGCGGTCCATCTCATATATGCCAGGCAGTATGCCGTGTTTCCAACAGTCCAGCGCCATACGCTCATTGTCAGTCAGCTCCGTAATACGTTCGTCTATACGCTCACCCAGTGCCTCAAGCGTATCGTCTATCTTCTTCTGCGTGCTGTCCTTAGCAGACCACATACGAGCTTGTAGCGATCTATAGGTACGCATCCACTGGACCAACTCATCATAAATCGGCCCAGTGTCTACTTGCTCATATATACGAACAACACGCCGTATTACTTTTTTTTGCGACGCTCTTCTTCGTGTGCCCACGTAGCGTCATCACTGTCTTCAATAAGCTTGTGGAACGTTTGGATTGTGCTGCGCACACTATCCAATGTGTTGTCAGCATATGTAGCCATACCCTCAACCACCTTAGCACCATAACGTGCTGACACACGGCGCTTGCCGTCAACGCTTTGCGGAGCCCACCAGTACTGTGTCGTCTCACCATCCAGCTCTTGCTCAGTCTTATACTTGTCCAGCTGAGACAGCATTCTGTTTGCCTGCGCGAGTAGTTTTGCACGTGGACCAGATTGAGGGTTCACCGTTGCATCAATGTTATATTTCTTGAGTAGTTCGTCTAATGTTGGCATTGCCTAACTCCTTTAGTATCACTATGGTACTAAGTGAGTTAGGTGACGTGCTCCCAACGTCAAATATTATTCTGGCTCACGTTGCTGCTCTGGCTCTGTAAAGGGTCGAGCAGCATCCTTGTGTTGTGGCGGCGCTTGCTGCGGTTGATTTGTTGGACTTGGAGGAGGAATAGGAGGAGCTTTAATAGGTTGCTTAGGCGTCTGTTTAGGCACACTCTCACCTCGTAGTTCCTTAGCTATATCAGCTGTCGTAGCAGTTAGAAGTGCAAGTGCCGCAAGTCTCACATCGGTACTACTATCACGCTCTATAGCACGTATTGCATTCAACGAGCGTTGTATGTCCGTAAGTGCTGTCACAGCCGCACTCGCAGACGTGGGGGTAAATATTCACCTGGTTGATTTGCTAAGTACTCCACCACAAGATTTACACAGATAAAAATCATTGAGCTGCAGACCCATTCATACGTAACCGCCAGTTGAGCTGTGCTTGTTGTTCAACAGCACTCACACAGTCAGTACGCAACTGATCGAATACACCAGCCCAGTGCTTGTGATGTACTTGAGTGCTGTTGTTGAGCTGTCGTGCATACCAGCTGAGTTTGCTTGCACAGGTCATCATAGCATCAGCACTTGGGGATAGATGCCCATACCTTAATGTACGTAGATAACACTCACTCTTGCCCAGCCATTGCTCGCAGAACTCGCGATCAGTGCTTAGAGCATTACATTGCTTGAGCTGATCTCGTACGTGCTCCAGTATTTGTAGTCCCATCATACATCTCCTTAACTGATGTATTTATCAACGCAGCCACGTGTTCTGGGATCATTAGTGCTATTGCTTTAGACACATCCACGCGGCACGTGTCTGTGTATCACCTTCGCATAGTTCACTTCGCATACGCTCAGTTCTCTATGCTTGGTGTCTTTGCTAACGCAGTAAATATAAGTTCATATACATCTATAGGCATTCGCAGAGCAGTTAGATCAAGGCCTATTGAGGCCTCGATCCAACACACACGCACATTCGCGTCACTACGTTAGTCTGTACTACCAAACCATATCTGGAAGAGCAGGTTTTGCTATCATCTCTATTACTGGCATATCACACACATATATAAGACCCGCACAGACAGGCTACCTTATACATTGATGGGTCTCTTACGAGCTTGTCATCCATCTCACTTGCTGAGCTACCAACACATTCGCCAGCAGCTCATTCACCACACTATTACGACAATCAAAGCAGCAGGCTGGTTGAACATTTATACCTTCGCTACTTAAAGCATCCCACCTACAAGGATGGGGTAGTTGATTGAAGCGTATAACTGGCACTACATTTGCTCACCGTCTCACATCAGAACGGACTTGCAGCACTATTACAGTCGGCGTGCTAACCTTAATCCAGTTTGTATTGTTGCCTATATTGCCTGTGCCTTGGTTTGCTCAGTGCCTACCCTTATTTGAAAAATTTGCCTGTTTTGCCTTACACAGTTATTTATCCACTGTGCGCTCTGTCTAAATAAAACTGGCACTGCGTTGCCTTCGCTCACCACCTCAACTCTCATAAAATAAGTATTTGCTGGGAGAGCAAGCTAACACACTGTGATCATTGAAGATCATATTGGCCCATATCTGGTCGCCCAGATCATCGATCAGACCGTATGCTATACGCACACACAGCGTGAGAGATTGGCATATGAAACAAGCACTTACCCTAACAGACACTCAGTACCGCAACGTGATCAACTTCTGCAGCACACGCAAGCACACACTACGCGATCAGACCATCATACACGTGAGCTTCTTAGCAGGACTTCGCGCAATAGAGATTGCAGCTTTAGTTGTAGGCGATGTGTATGATGAGCGAGGCAAGGTACGCAGTCAGTTCACTATTCAAGGAGCACAGACCAAGGGCGGATATGCTCGCACAGTATATGTGAGCAGCAAGCTAAGGCGCATACTACGTGAGTATCACAGCACAGTGGCCCTGCGTAACAGCGATGATCCCTTGTTTATGACACAGATACGCACCAGCTTTAGCGCAAATACAATGTGTCAGCTGTTTCTACAGATATACAAAGACTGTGGGCTTAAAGGAGCAACCAGTCACAGTGGACGCAGAACATTCATTACCAAGCTTGCCAACACAGGCATCAATGTTCGCTTGTTAGCAGCCTTAGCTGGACATAGGCATATCAGCACAACCCAGAGATATATTGATGTAAATCCAGAGCAGTTAGCTAATGCAGTGGAGCTATTGTGATGGCAGCAAAGACAGAAGCAGCACTCACCAAGCAGCTACACAGAGAGCTCGAGCATAAAAAGTGGCTGGCTGAGCACTTACAGGGCACCAAGCAGCAGCGTGATTCTCTAAGACGCATACTCGTCCTCAGAACCGAACTCACACAACATACTGGCAAGCACAGCACACGTTAGTCATATGCGTAGTGCCAAAAGAAAAGAGCGCATCCGAAGATGCGCTCTCTCTATAGTCGATACTAATCGTTAGATTAGAATGACATTGTCAGACCGAGGTCCGCAACACTCTTGTCGCTGACTGAGCCGAAACCACCTTTGATAGCGAGACCGCCACCGAGGTCATATGAAGCACCGATACCATATGCAGCATCAGAACCAGCAGCATCTGTATCAGACATCGCTACTGTAAATGTCATTGCGTCCATTGTGTAAGCAGCTGACAAACCGAATGTATCTTCGTCTGCAGTGCCTGCTGGGTTATCAATGTTAACCATCAGCGCTTGGAAGTTGTATGCACCCATTGTGTAGCCTACACCGAATGACATGTAGTCTGTGTTTGCTGAATCATCACTTGCGAAGCCTACTGCGTAAGTAAAATCACCAGCAGCGCCAGATACTGAGAACGCGCTGTCTTGTGAGTCAGACCCCATTGAAGCTGCAACAGTGTAGTCGCCGAAAGCATATGACACGTGCACGTCACCATCTACAGCTGAATCATCAACCGCATCTACGTGGATGTTAGTGTTCAAGCCGTCGAACCCAACTTCAGCTGTGTTCAATACGACACCAGCGTTGCCAACAGCGCCAACAGTTACTGTCAAGCCGTTCACAGAGAAGTATACTTCTGGGTCGTTTGCACCACTACCAGACTGTGTGTCGCGCTGGTCAGCTTCTGACGCATCAAGGTCAACAGAAGCACCGAAAGCGATGCCGTTGTCTGACTCGCCAGATGCTACGATGTTCAAGTCGATCTCGTTGTGGACGATTACGTCGTCGACGCTGTTGTCAACAACTGCTGCTGCGGCAGGTACGCCTACAGCTGCATCAGCCGCAGCTACCGCTGCTGATGCACGGTTTTCTGTGTACTTCAAGCCCACGTTAGCAGAACCAGTAATTTTGATGTCTGCGGATGCGATGCCAGCGGTTGCTACAAGCGCTGTCGTTGCGAAGAGAATGTTTTTCATCTCGTATTTCCTTCGTTTAAAAGAATGGCCCCAACACGAACGCCGTGAAGGGTATGGATGGTGTTTCGCTTGAGGGCGCTCGCAATGCAAGAAACGCGAAACGGCTGTGCGCAACTATGCAAAACGTGGTGCAACTTTGTCACAACCGCTCAGCGGTGGAAATTTCAGGTGCGGGATTGCTGGTCGGCGGGCTGCGCTCACCGCACGGCAATTTACCTTGTGACCGCATACTGCGTTATATAGACAAGTATTAGTGATGTGGAATTAACGGCAGGTAGAGCAGATCATGCGTGGATTTTCAGTTAGAAACATATGTCTCAGCGTAATGGTATGCGGATTGTTGGCGGCCTGCGAGGATCGTGGTGCCACACAACAAGATGCCGCCGCCGTTGAGGAAACCCGCACCAGCACGATCTGGGATTTGTTCGCTAATACCGATGATCCCAACACCAAGCTTGAGGTGAATAAATACATCTGGAATGCCTCGCTTGATGTGCTGAACTTTTTGCCTGTTCAAACTGCTGATCCGTTTTCGGGCGTTATTGCCACGGGATTCGGCACACCCCCCGGTGGCCGCGCCGCCTACCGCGCCACGATCTATGTCCGCGATCCCGCTCTTGATGCGCGCAGCCTAACTGTGGCGCTGCAAACCCGCAGTGGCCCCGCCGATGTGGATACTGTCCGCGCTATTGAAGACGCCATCCTGACCCGCGCGCGGCAGTTGCGGATTGCGGACAGCAAACTCTGAGGCTGCACAGGCTGGCCTTTTGCGCCCAAGCATTTTACTTACCACGCCAAGCCATAAACCGGCTTGGCGTTTGCATTTAGAAGGACCCCGACATGGACCGCTATACCCCCGCACAGATCGAGGCCAAATGGCAGGCTGAATGGAACACTGCAGACGTGTTCAAAGCCAAAGCTGATACGTCAAAGCCGAAGTATTACGTACTTGAGATGTTTCCCTACCCGTCTGGCAATCTGCACATGGGGCACGTGCGCAACTACACCATGGGGGATGTGATTGCGCGTTATAAGATGTCGACAGGTCACAACGTGCTGCACCCAATGGGCTGGGACGCCTTTGGTATGCCCGCCGAGAATGCCGCAATGGCCAGCGGCGGCCATCCGAAAGACTGGACCTACGCAAATATTGCGCACATGCGCGATCAGATGAAGCCGCTTGGCTTGTCTATTGATTGGTCCCGTGAATTCGCCACGTGCGATCCCGAGTATTACGGCCAGCAGCAAGCGCTGTTCCTTGATATGCTCGCCTCCGACTTGGTCTACCGCAAAAACGCCGTGGTAAACTGGGACCCCGAAGACATGACGGTTCTGGCCAACGAACAAGTTATCGACGGCAAAGGCTGGCGCAGCGGCGCCGAGGTTGAACGCCGCGAGTTGACGCAATGGTTCTTTAAGATTTCCGATATGGCCGGTGAATTACGCGGCGCGCTTGAAAATCTGGACAACTGGCCCGCCAAAGTGCGCCTGATGCAGGAAAACTGGATCGGCCAGTCACGCGGTCTGCAATTCAGCTTCTCATTGATCAACGGCCCTGATGGGCGTGACGGCATTGAAGTGTACACAACGCGCCCCGACACTCTTTTGGGTGCATCCTTTGTGGGCATTTCGCCGGACCACCCCCTTGCCAAGCAACTGGAAGAAGACAACGCCGATCTGGCCGCTTTCAACGCCGAATGCCGCAAGGGCTCCACAACCGAAGAAGCTTTGGAAAAAGCTGATAAGATGGGCTTTGATACGGGCCTGCGCGTGCGTCACCCGCTTGATACCTCTTGGGAATTGCCGGTGTATGTCGCCAACTTCATCTTGATGGACTACGGCACCGGTGCGATTTTTGGCTGTCCTGCGCATGACCAGCGCGACTTTGACTTTGCGACCAAATATGATCTGCCGATTACGCCTATTTATCTGCCTGATGCAGACAGCGCACCTGAGCTGACCGAAGCGTATGTGCCCGCGAAAACCGATGTGGTGACCTACGTCAAAGGTTTCGCTGGCGAGGCCCAGCAAACAGGCGCAGCCGCAGTTGATGCAGCAATTGCGTTTTGTGAGGGCGAAGGCGTTGGCCAAGGCAAAACACAATATCGCCTGCGCGATTGGGGTCTGTCACGGCAACGCTATTGGGGTTGCCCCATTCCGGTTGTCCACTGTGATGCTTGCGGCGTTGTGCCCGAGCGCAAAGAAAACCTGCCGATCCGCCTACCTGATGATGTTTCATTCGATATCCCGGGTAACCCGCTGGATCGTCACCCGACGTGGCGCGATTGCGATTGCCCATCATGCGGCAAGCCAGCGCAGCGTGAAACGGACACCATGGATACGTTCGTGGACAGTTCGTGGTATTACAGTCGCTTCACAAGCCCCAATGCGACCACTCCGATTGACAGCGATGAGGCTGCCTATTGGATGAACGTCGATCAATATATTGGCGGTATTGAGCACGCAATTCTGCACCTTCTTTATTCACGGTTCTTTGCACGCGCGATGCACATCACGGGCCATCTACCAGCAAGTGCGGTTGAGCCGTTTGACGCGTTGTTCACACAAGGAATGGTCACGCACGAAATTTACCAAACCCGCGACACCAAAGGCCGCCCTGTTTATCACCTCCCCGAGGATGTGACGGACGGCAAATTGGCGGATGGAACAGAAGTTGAGATCATTCCGTCGGCCAAAATGTCAAAATCAAAGCGGAACGTAGTTGATCCACAAATCATCGTGGACACATACGGCGCAGATACCGCCCGCTGGTTTGTGCTGTCAGACAGCCCGCCCGAACGCGACGTTGAATGGACCGCATCTGGCGCAGAAGCGGCCCATAAATTCTTGGGACGTGTATGGCGTTTGGCTCAGGACATCGCCCAATCCGATGCACCCGCCAACGACCAAGACGATGCACTGCTGCGCGATATGCACAAAGCCATCCATGATGTAACGGGCGGTGTGGAATCCTTCGGGTTCAACGCAGCAATTGCAAAAATTTACGGTTTTGTCGCAACGCTTTCAAAATCCAAAGCCGGTGCTGCTGCCAAGCAAGAGGCAATGCGCACTTTGGCCCAACTGATCGCTCCGATGACGCCACACCTGGCCGAAGATATCTGGTCCGCCCTTGGGCAGACCGGCCTTGTGGTGACAGCCCCTTGGCCTGTCGCTGACGAAAAGATGCTGGTGGATGACACCGTCACGCTGCCCATCCAGATCAATGGCAAGCGCCGCTCGGAAATTGCGGTCCCAGCGGACATGTCTAAAGATGAGATTGAAAAACTGGTGCTGGCGGACAATGCTGTGGTCAAAGCACTGGATGGCGGGCAGCCCAAAAAGCTCATCGTCGTTCCCGGACGGATTGTGAATGTTGTTATCTAGACGATTATTTTGCATCGGCGCGCCGCTCGCTCTTGGGGCGTGCGGATTTGCGCCGTTACACAATGGCGCGGCCAAACGTGGTCAAATCGCATTTGATCCACCAGACGACCGCGTGTCTTTAGACCTTAGAAACGCGCTTGAAGATCGGTTAGGCACAGCACAATCCCCGTTATTCAAGCTTAGTTATGAAACTGAAATCCGTGAAGACGGCGTGGGCATCACAACGGATCAAGTTACGACGCGTTTCAATCTAATTGGCGAAACTCAATATACTTTGCGGCGGTTGTCCGATGATAGTGTTGTCACAAGTGGCGTCGTAGACAGCTTTACCAGCTATGCTGCAACAGGCACCACAGTTGCAACGCAGACCGCACAGCTTGATGCGCAACGCAGGTTGGTGGTGATCCTAGCGGATCAGATGACAGCGCGTCTTCTTGTGTCTTTGCCATGAAGCTTTCCCCACGCGATACGGCCAGTTATTTTCGCAAACCCGACCCGCGCAAAGCGGGTGTTTTGATTTTTGGAACTGATGCTCTGCGCGTCGCGGATAAGCGGCAGCAGATCATCCCCGCTCTGGTTGGTCCAAACGCGGAAGAAGAAATGCGTATTTCGCGCATCAGCGGCGCAGACATCCGCAAAGATCCGGCGATGCTTCTAGACGCGCTCAAGGCCATCAGTTTTTTCCCCGGTCCACGTGTTGCGTTCGTCGAAGAAGCAAATGATCTCAGCGCGCCCGCTATTTTAGCTGCCTTGCAGGACTGGTCCGAAGGCGATGCGCAACTGATCGTGACCGCAGGCAATCTCAAGCCGACATCGAAAATTCGCAAGGCTTTTGAGGCGCACCCAAATGCTTATTCCGCAGCGATCTATGACAATCCACCCACCCGCGAAGAGATTGAGCGTGATCTGGCAGATGCCGGTTTGCGCAACATTGATCGTGACAGCCTTGAGCATTTGACCGGCCTCGCAAACGAGCTTGAACCCGGTGATTTCCGTCAAACACTGACCAAACTTGTTATCTACAAATTGAACGACGAAACCCCACTTAGCCATGATGACATCTCCGCCTGTGCGCCCACGTCCACCGAGGCCGCGCTTGACGATGCGCTGAATATCGTCGCGGAGGGTCGTAGCGAACAACTTGGTCCTGTTTTGCGAAAACTGCAAAGCCAAGGCGTGCAACCGGTTGGCTTGTGCATTGGCGCCACCCGACATTTCCGAACGTTGCACGCTACTACCGTCAATCCGGCAAGCCTCTACATCAAAGGTCCCAAGGGCGATCAACTGCGCAGGCAGGCGTCAAAATGGGGGCGGATCAAACTTGAAGACGCGCTGCAATTGCTGATCAATACTGACCTACAGCTCAGGTCAGCGGATCAAGCGCCCCAAATGGCGTTGATGGAACGCGCCTTAATTAGACTAGCGATGATGGGAAGAAGATAAATGAAAGTTGTTGGTGCAATGGCAACCCGTGCATTTCGCGTGCTTTGGGTTTGTGAAGAACTCGGGATTGAATATGAGCACGTGCCTGCCCCCGTCCGATCTGCTCAGGCGTTAGAGCTCAGCCCAACAGGCAAAATTCCCGCCGTTGTTGTGGACGGCACCGCAATCACCGACAGCGTTGCGATCATGACCTACCTCACGGATAAGCACCAAGGCCTTACGTTTCCCGCAGGAACAATTGAGCGCGCCCAACAAGACGCGCATATGCATTTTATCATTGATGAGATCGACGGTGTTTTGTGGACGCATGCAAAACACACACACGCCCTGCCCGAGGATATGCGCATCCCAAATGTGACTGAGGCGCTGAAAGCCGAATTTGCGCAATCGCTTGACCGACTGGATGCACGGCTAACCGGAACATTCTTGATAGGCAACACGTTGACCTTACCAGATTTGCTGGCGGTACATTGCCTTAACTGGGCACGTGGTGTGGGCTTTCCAACAGGAAGCGACAAAGTCCAAGCATACGCCAAACGTTTGCGCGATCGGCCTTCGTTTAAAGCGGTACGTGCGCTGCCCTAAATCGCGGCAAGCGCCTCAACGGCGGCACGGCCCGCCCACCGACCTGTGGCAAGGCAGCCCGTCAATAGATACCCACCCGTTGGGGCGTCCCAGTCAATCATTTCGCCCGCGCAAAATGTGTTGGCCCGCGCGCGCAACATCAGATTGCTATCCAGTGCGGCCCAAGACACACCGCCGCTTGTGGAAATTGCCTCATCAAGATCACGCGGCCCGTCATGCAGGATTGGGACAGCCTTCAAAAGCGGTGCAAGATCATTGGGCAGAGGACGGCAAAATTCTTGAAGCAACGCAAGGCGCGCACCCGTAAGCTTGAGGCGCTTGCGAAGGTGGGAGGTCACACTGGCCTTGCCCCGCCCACCAAGCTTTTGACGCAGCACATCAACAGACAGGTCAGGGAACAAATCAACCGTAAGCCGCGCGCCATCGCGCATCGCTTTTGAGACAAGGTAAATACCACCCCCCTCAATGCCCGCTTTTGAAATAGTAAATTCTGCCCGCTCGGCCTGTCCGCCCGCGTGCAGAGCAACCGCTTTGATAGGCGCACCAAAATGCGCCTCCATGTGCGAGGACCAATTAACCCGGAAGCCCATATTCACCGGCTGAAACGGAACGATATCTTCAGTAGGCAGTGCCTCCGCCCAAGCACCGTCAGAACCAAGTTTGCGCCAACTAGCGCCACCCATCGCCAAAACAGTGACTTTAGCTTTCACGTTCTGCGGACCATTGGGAGTTTCAAAGACCGACAACGCGCCATCAAACCCCTGCCAACGCCAGCGGGTTTCGACACGCGCGTTTACTTCTGCCAAACACGCCCGAAGCAACGGTGATGCTTTCATGGCTTTGGGAAACACCCGCTTGCTCGAGCCTGTGAAAAGCGGCTGACCCAATGATTGGGCCCACGCCTGAACTTCACGCGCATCAAAGTCACGCAATATTGGTGCAAGCCGATCTGCAGAAGGACCAAAAGCCGGAAGCATCTCATCTAACGGCTCGTCCTTGGTTAGGTTTAGACCAGATTTTCCCGCCATAAGAAATTTGCGCGCAACACTGGGTTTATGCTCGGCCAACAGCACTGTGTAGCCAGCCTTGCCCAACACATCAGCGGCCATTAACCCCGCAGGTCCGGCCCCCACCACAAGTGCGTCAACGGCAGTTTCAGTCGTACAATGGCTCACTTAACCGCCCTGACACATACGCTTGATGGCATGGGCGTGCTCTTCACTAGCTTCAAGCGCATGGGCAACAAGCGCTTTGGCCTCGGCAACGGGATCTGTCGAAATGCGGTCAATCAAACCAAACTGCAGCGCGGTTTCCGCATCTATCTTCTGCCCTGCCATCAAAATCAGCTTGGTGCGCGCAGGTCCCATCAATGCCACCATACGTGCGGGGTCCGCGTGTTGCGGTAAATAGCCAAGCCGCATCACCGGATAGAAAAAATTCGCCGCAGGTACGGAGACACGTAAATCACAGGCCAGCGCGATACCAAAAGCACCCCCTGCCAACGTGCCGTTCAACGCAGCAATCGTCATACATGGCAACTTTGCAATTGCGCTAGAGGCCCGGTCCCAAACATCAGATGTGGCAAGACCTTCTTTTGCGGCATCAAGATCGGCACCCGCGCTGAACACTTTACCTTGGCCTGTCAAAACCAGCGCGCGCGCGTCTTGGGCGCTCTCAGCGATATCCACAATTTCGGCAAGCATATCATAAGTCAGCGCATTGGCCTTATCAGGGCGGGCCAATGTAATGGTCCAAAGGCCGTTATCTTTGTCTAAACGTATCATATCGTGCCCTTCACGCTGTTATCACTTGCAGTCTGCGCGCCGCGGACCAACATTACACCTAGCACTCCCTATTGCCAAAGAGGTACCCCGTTTATGCGACGTTTTCTTCTCAGTTCAGCTCTCCTCATTGGCACCACTGCGCCTGTTTTCGCAGATATCACACCAGAGCAACTTTGGGCGCGTTGGGCTGAGGATATGAAAAGTGTCGCTGACACAGTCGTGCTTAGTCAGTTCAACTTACTGGAAGATGGCATTTTGGTCGAAGGCCTAACGCTTGGCTTGGGCGCGCCGGAAGATGGCGTCATGGCCAGCCTTGCGTATCCGCCGCTAAAGCTGACGCAGCGGGCGGGCGGCAGCGTCGACATTTCACTTGGTGGGCCAGTTGCCATTAGCGTTGTCGAGACATCTGACGATACCGGCCCCCTGCGGATCGTCGGCGAAATAGTCACGAGTGGCTTTAGCATGATTGCATCAGGTGACATCAATGATCTGAGCTATGCATATGATGCAGAGACTGTGGATTTTTCGGCCAATGCAATCACCGCCGAGAATGCTGGCGTAAACGGTACCATCCGCGCCCAAGCGACCAATGTGGAGGGCAACAGCACAGATAAAACTGGCGATCTGCGCGCCGTTTCTCAAAGTATCTCTGCTGACGGGGTCGCGATTTCTGCCCGTTTTTCTGACCCAACCTCAGGCGGCGCATTTGACGTAAACGGGCGCATACAAGAACCGCAATTCACCGGGTCCTCCACAAGCGCCGCTGGCACCTACCCACTAGCAAGCCAAGCACCCTTCGCGCCGCAATCCTCGTTTGAAACCACATACAACACGGGTCTGACGGATCTGGCGTTTTCGGCCCAAGATGGCACCGGATCATGGACCGGCACTGTACGACAAGCGCAAAGCAGCACGCGTGCCGCAAGTAGCGCAACTCGTGTTGAATATAGCCAAGATGCCTCTGATATGACGTTCACGTTGGCAGGTGCGCTTCCGTTACCCATCAGCGCTACGCTTGATGAAGTCCGCGTCAAAGGCTCTGCACCGATTGCATTTGACCCAACCGAGCCGGAGCCAGACTATGCCCTTGAAGCGGTTTTGGCAGGGCTAAAGATCAACGAAAGCGTCTGGAGCATTTTTGATCCACAGGGCGGTCTGGGCAGGTCCGCCGCAACGATTTCCGTGTCTATCTCGGGCACAGGTGAATTCACGAACGGTGGACGCGGGCCCTTTGCACCCAAAACTGCACGTCTAAACGACCTGACCCTGACAGCGCTTGGCGCCACAGCAACCGGTCAAGGCGACATGCGCTTTGTTGGCCCCCAAAACCCAATCGACCTGACGATGCCCGCGATGGCAGGCAAGGCCGAGTTTACGTTCAGTGGCGTCACTGAAGTCATGAGCACGATGGCCCAACTTGGCATCCTTGCACCCGAACAGCTGTTTGGCGCACAAATGATGATGGGGTTCTTTACGCGGCCTGCAGAAAACGGAACTGATTTGCAAACCACCATCGAGATGCGCGAAAATGGCGAGCAATATATCAACGGTCAGCGGGTTCGCTAAACTCGCCACTGCCCCGCACCACGCAAAAACATCCGACTTGCTATTCTGGCAAGCACCACGATACGCAACCCTGAACTTCAGACCAAGGAACACCTCATGCACGATTTGTCGCGACTAAGCCAAGCCCTGCTCGACGCTGCGAAACAGGCCGGCGCTGATGCGGCAGATGTGTTGACCGTTCAGGGCACTGCCGTTGAGTTTGATGTGCGTGAAGGCAAGCTGGAACAAGCGGAACGATCCGAAGGGATTGATCTGGGCCTTCGAGTTTTCATTGGTCAAAAGCAAGCATGCATCTCAAGTTCTGACAGCAGTGACCGCGCCATTTCCGAAATGGCAGAACGCGCAGTTGCGATGGCAAAAGTTGCGCCCGCCGATCCCTACGCAGGACTTGCGGACCGCGCTCAGCTGGCGACAAACACAGATGTTGCTAACCTAGAATTGCATGACCCAAGTCCAGAGCCATCTGCCAAAACCCTGCAAGATGACGCGCAAGCCGCAGAAGAAGCGGCCCGTGCAATCAACGGTGTCGCGCAAGTTCAATCCGCCTCAGCCAGCTATTCTGCACGTGACATTCATGTTGCAAACAGCCTTGGGTTTAATGCGGGTTACGCGCGCACAGACCGCTCAATCTCATGCGTCGCGATTAGCGGCACAGGTCTTGAAATGGAGCGGGATTATGACTTTGATGCGCGTATTTTCCAAAACGAGCTACGCAGCGCCGCAGACATTGGCCGCGTTGCCGGTGAGCGCTGCGTTGAACGCACAGGCGCACGACAGCCTGCGACCGGTACCTATCCCGTTCTGTTTGACGAGCGCATTTCATCAAGCCTGATTTCGCATCTTTTGTCTGCGGTGAACGGGGCAGGTATTGCACGCGGCTCGTCATGGCTGCGCGATGCATTGGGCCAACAGGTCTTGCCGCAGCATCTGTCGATTACAGAGAACCCGCACCGCGCCCGTGTGTCTGGAAGCCGTGTGTTTGACGCCGAGGGACTGCCCACAAAGCAGCGCGCTATTGTCGAGGCAGGCACCCTGACAGGCTGGACACTTGATCTCGCTACTGCGCGGCAGTTGGGGCTGGAAAGCACAGCCAACGCGATGCGCGGCACCTCATCACCACCGCGCCCAGGCACGACCAATATCAGCCTGACACAAGGCACACAAAGCCGCGGCGACCTGATCCGCGATATGGGCACCGGGCTTTTGGTAACGTCGATGATTGGCTCAACCATCAATCCAAATACCGGCGATTATTCACGCGGAGCGTCTGGCTTTTGGGTGGAAAACGGCGAGATCGCATATCCCGTCAACGAGTGCACTATCGCGGGCAATCTCAAGGCAATGCTTGGCACGATCGTCCCCGCTAATGACGCGCACGCGCACCTAAACTACGTAGTGCCATCGCTGCTTTTTGACGGGATGACATTAGCAGGTGCCTAGCGATTTAGAATTATTGGTCACCGCCGCCCGAGAGGCTGGAAAAATCGCACGCGGTTTTTTCAAGTCTGACCCGAAAGTCTGGGAAAAATCTAACAATGCGGGCCCCGTCACCGAGGCAGACTTAGCCGTAAACCAAATGCTGGAAAGGACGCTTCCCGCAGCACGTCCTGATTACGGATGGCTGTCCGAGGAAACCGAGGAAACCGAGGAAACCGAGGAAACCGAGGATGACACCTCACGGCGCAATAAACCACGCGTTTTCGTTATTGACCCGATTGACGGCACGCGCGCGTTTATCGCGGGCTCTGATACTTGGGCGCATTCGCTGGCCGTTGTCGAAGACGGCAGGCCCGTTGCCGCGGTAGTCTATCTGCCAGTGCTCGACAAAATGTACACTGCGTCCCGTGACGTGCCTGCTAAATTGAACGGTCAGGAAATCACGGTAAGCGGGCGGACCGAAATCAGCGGTGCCACTGTGCTGGCGGCAAAGCCAAACTTTGACCAACACCACTGGCGCGGTGACGTGCCTGATGTTGAGCCTGCATTTAGATCATCACTTGCCTACCGAATGGCGCTGGTGGCGGAGGGCCGTTTTGATGCGATGCTTACTTTGCGCCCAACTTGGGAGTGGGACGTGGCCGCAGGCAGCCTTTTGGTTACACAAGCGGGCGGTGCGGTCACAGGCAGACACAATGAAGAACCTGTGTTCAACAATGCGATGCCACAGCTTTCTGGCATGGTTGCGGCAGGGCCACCGGTTCACAAAGAGCTTATTAAGGCACTCGCCTGATCGATCATTTACGCGCTTTGCCTGCGGCATTATGGTACGCGCAACATTATCTACCCCCCAAGCGGAGAAACCAATGACACAGCGCCTACACCTCGTTTTCGGCGGAGAGCTTATCGACCCCACCAAGAATGCCTTCAAAGATGTGAACGACATTCACATCGTCGGGATTTTTCCAAACTATGAAGCCGCGTATAACGCATGGAAATCCGAGGCCCAGCGCACCGTAGATAATGCCCACATGCGTTACTTCATCGCGCATTTGCACCGTCTGCGTGATGAGGCAACGCCCGCCTCATCCACAGAAGAACTCGGGCTTTAAGGCCGACGTGATCCGCGCAGCCCTTCCTGCTGGCCAACCGGGCGTAGCCCGTGGCCCCAAGGATTGGCCTGCGCGACCCAGCGGAGCTTTGATACTTGCGCTGGACCCAAGCGGACACCACAGTCAAGCAATTCAGGCGCTTGAACCTTTGATCCGCGAGGAGCGAGGCGATGGCACGTTCGTGATTTTCAATCCGCAAACACCGACCCATATTGACGAAGTGCTGGATGCACGGATCAGTAAAACACTAAAACACTGGATGCCGGATTTAGTGGTGTGGGCAGGCGACGCAAGTTGCGCAACCAGTGTGCAAAAAATAAATGCGGCGCGTATTCCGCAAACGCTTTTGAACCTAAGCGAGGCTGCTGCGGAAAGACGTGGCTCACGGTGGCCATTCGGGCTTCGCAAATCAGTGTTTGCGCATTTTGACAAAATTTGCACCCTCAATCGTGAGGCCGCCAATGCGGTGATCAAGAACGGCGCAAATGCAGACGCAGTTCGCACCACGGGTCAGCTCCGGCCACTGTCAGCCCCTCTGCTTGCTAACCCTCAAGACATTGAGCGTTATGCGGCACACCTACACAACCGTCCAGCTTGGCTGGCTATTGATGCGGGGCCACGCGACATGCAGCGGATTTCCAAAGCCCACCGCACGGCAATGGCCAGCAACCACCGATTGCTTCTGATCTTGATGCCTCAAAATGATGCTACTGAAACGGCAGCGAAATTCGCAGACAACGGATGGAATGTAGCGCTTAGTAGCCAGATCGAGACAATGTCAGAAGCCAGCCAGGTACTGGTTGTAGATACTGACCAAGACCCAGGCATTTGGCTAAGACTGTCGCCAGTTGTCTTTATGGGTGGCAGCTTTGATGGGATGTGCCGTTCCCCGATGGATGCGGCCTCGCTCGGGGCGGCAATCGTACACGGCGAAAGCACCGCGCCACATGGGGATGCCTTTCGATCACTGGCCAAAATGCAAGCCACGCACCCCGTGCGCAGTGACGCGGATTTAGAACGCGCTGTGATCGAGTTGCAGGCCCCAGACAGACAGGCGACGCTTGCACACCGTGCGTGGGATGTCGCGACCCAAGCTGCACCTGTTGTTGACGAGGTACTTGCGATACTGAACGACCAACTTGATGCAATCGGGGTCTGAAAGATGCGCGCGCCTTCATTCTGGTACCGGCCAACAGATATTCGTGGCGCGTTATTGTCACCTTTGGGATCGCTGTACGCCTTAGCGACCAAGCGCCGGGTCGCACAGCCCGCCAAAACCAAAACGCAAGCTAAGACCATTTGTATCGGCAACATCAACGCCGGTGGTACAGGCAAAACACCGACTGCCATTGCCCTCATTCAACAAATATCCGAGCGTGGCAACAGCGTCGCTTGCTTGTCCCGCGGCTATGGGGGCAGCCTTGACGGACCTATCCTAGTCACCCCTCAACATACTGCTGATCAAGTAGGCGATGAGCCTTTGTTGCTTTCTGCTTTTGCGCCAACGGTTGTAGCCAAAGATCGATCAGCGGGGGCCGCTTTCGCAGATACACTTGGGGTTGATGTCATCTTGATGGATGACGGCTTTCAGAACCCTGATGTTTCCAAGGACGCAAGTATTGTTGTCGTTGATGCCGTAAAGGGATTTGGCAATGGTCGGACAATACCTGCTGGACCGCTACGCGAACCGGTTCAAGCGGGACTGAAACGGGCGGATTTACTACTCTCCATCGGGCCACAACCGGCACAGAAAACCTTTGAGGAGCAATGGGGAAAAACCATCCACTGCCCGCATGTCACAGGGCATCTTGTCCCACTACAAACAGGTATGGTCTGGACCGATCTGCCAGTGCTGGCCTTTGCAGGTATCGGTCACCCAGAGAAGTTTTTTGCCACACTGAAAGCTGTTGGCGCGGATATAAAGCGCGCCGAAGCTTTGGCCGACCACCAACCTCTAACACCTGCTCTGATGGCGCGCCTTGAGGCAGAAGCCCGCGCCCTGCCTGCACAATTGGTCACAACAGAAAAAGACGCCGTGCGATTGCCCGACGCCTTTAGGAGTAAAGTGTTAGCTTTGCCAGTACGACTTGCCTTTTACGACAAGACCGAAATTAACGCGCTGCTGGATCGGTTCGGGCTTTAGTTCAACTTTTCATCGATGATCGACTGAAACTCAGCGAAGTTCATGTTTGAGTAGGTCCGCCCATCAATCACAAAAGACGGCGTGGATGAAATACCGTCACGGGCGGCATTTGCCTCATACCAAGCGACAAGCGTTTCGGCCTGCTCTGCATCATTAAGGCAGGCATCCAATTGCTCGTTGTTCATACCGGCTGTACGGCCAATCTTGCGCAGGGCATCCGCGATTGCAACAGGGTCTTGCAGACGCGCCCATTCAGATTGCTGGGCATAAAGTTCAGTGGTGATGCCAAAGAACTTTTGCTCGCCACCACATCGGGCCACCATTGAACCCCAAAGCCCGAAGCGATCAAAATACACTTCGCGGTAGGTGAATTTGACTTTGCCCGTATCGATGTAGTCCGTCTTCAATTGCTTGAATGGGCCTTCGTGAAAACGCGCGCAATGCGGACATGTGTAGCTGGCGTATTCAATGATCTCGACGGGCGCATCATCCGCACCAAGGGTCATCTCTTGCACCCCGTCCACCATTGCAACTGTCTCAACTGCTGCCTCGGCAGGCTCGCTTGGGCCGCCGAAATACCAACCAGCACCCCCGGCAACCGCTACGATTACGGCTGCTATGGCCAGAAAACCTTTGTTCATCTTGCTCACCTATTCTTGCGCTTTGACTTGTGCATAACATTGGCCCCAAGCGCGGCAAGCGCAAGGCGCAATCCATCATCTGCAACATCAGACACGACATTGTCAGCAGCTTTGGTAACTTCGGCGGGCGGCTGTGCCTTGGTCGCTTGTGAAGCCCCGAATTGAACCCTGCCCTGATTAAAACCAGTTGGCGCCGTTTGCGTAATCCGAATTTTTGCAATGGCGTTATAGCCGTAACATGCATTCACTTTATCTTGGATCTGCGGCACCTGCATCTGCAACAGCGAGGCATGCGCGCCCGTGGTCAAAATAGTCAGCGTCCCACCAAAACCACGGCCAAACTTTACTTCGATCGGCACGGCGCATTGCGCAATATCTGCGCCAACGATCTCTTCCCAATGGGTCAGTAGGCGTGCTTGCGCAAACCCACGGCTTTCCGACGCATTTCTAATGCGCTTTTGCAAAAGAGAGGAAGTCGTCTTGAAGCCTTTGGTTGTAGAGTATCGCCGCATGGGATTATTGTTCCGACTGAATTTGGCTCTAATTTGTGGCGCGGACGCAAGATGCTGCGCTCCGAATCTTTCCGATCTTACCAAAAAGGCGTCCCTTTGTGACACACCCAAACAGCGACGACCTACTGCAATGGTATGACATCAACGCCCGTGAAATGCCATGGCGCACGCCACCCGCTGAAAAGCAAGCTGGCGTAAAGCCCGATCCATACCGTGTTTGGATGTCCGAGATCATGTTGCAACAAACCACTGTTGCGACAGTGCGTGACTACTTCATCAAATTCACAAAACGCTGGCCAACCGTCGATGACCTCGCTGCTGCCGAAGATGCTGACGTCATGGCCTATTGGGCAGGTCTTGGATATTACGCCCGCGCGCGCAACTTACTCAAATGCGCACGCGCCGTCTCCCAACTCGGTGCCTTCCCCCAAACCTATGATGAGCTGATCAAACTACCCGGCATCGGCCCCTATACTGCCGCCGCAGTATCTTCGATTGCATTCGATGAGCCGTCACCTGTGATGGACGGCAATGTTGAGCGCGTGATGGCACGCCTCTTTGATATTCATACGCCTCTGCCTGCAGCAAAACCTGAACTATATGCCAAAACCGCCGAGTTGACGCCGCGCGCACGTGCAGGGGACTACGCCCAAGCCGTCATGGATTTGGGCGCTACCATTTGCACCCCTAAGAACCCCGCCTGTGGTATTTGCCCATGGTGGACACCGTGCTTGGCACGTCAAAACGGAACTGCCGCCGAGCTGCCCAAGAAGACGCCCAAAAAGCCGAAACCAACCCGCCACGGAATTGCCTATGTGGTTCATAGCGATACAGGTGCGTTACTTCTCGAAACCCGTCCCGAAAAAGGGCTACTTGGCGGTATGCTAGGCTGGCCTACCAGTGATTGGTGCGACGAGCCATCGGCCGCACCACCGCTTGATGTGAAATGGACAAAAGTGAACGCACAGACCCTGCATACCTTCACCCACTTTAACCTACGTTTGGACGTAATGGTCGCAACCGTTGAGGGCGTACCAATGGTTTCAGGCCGTCATTGGGTTGAAAAGCATGCGTTTCAGCCATCGGCCCTGCCCACTGTAATGCGCAAGGTTTGGGATATCGCCCGCAAGGCATAACGCCATATTTGAGCCTAAAGCTGTTTTTAATATACTGTAGCTAAGTAAGTGTTTCGGAGGGTTCTCAAATGGCATCATCATTCAGCAAAGCTTTGCCTTTTTGACTATCGCTCGGGCTGATCCCATTGATCTGGATCGGTGCAGTATTTGGTGGCGTTTGGGTTTTCGCCCTACCGATTTCCGCATGGTACCTCTTTTCAATAATTGACGCTTTCGCCGGATTAAACGAGCAGAACGAGGATCCCCACACCCCAGACACAGATCTGTTTTGGTACCGCTTAATCACACTGATTTGGGCACCAATACAGTTTTGCACGCTCTTTGGTGTGCTTTGGTTCACGCTACACTCTGGGCATCTGGCCACTTGGGAAATGGTCTTTTTGTTTGTCGGGATGGGCGTGATTACCGGTACCGTTGGCATCAACTACAGTCATGAACTGATGCATCAAAAGCCCAAAGTTGAGCGTGCTTTGGCGGACATCTTGTTGGCCATGGCGCTCTATTCGCACTTCCGTTCTGAACACCTTTTGGTTCACCACCGCTACGTTGCCACCCCGCGTGACCCAGTTACCGCACGATATAACGAGGGATTTCACAGATTTTTCCCACGTGTTTTGCGCGCGTCTTGGCAGTCAGCATTTAAGGCAGAAGCGGCGATGCTTGCCCGCAAATCCAAAACTTGGACGCACCCCAGTAACCCGTTTTTCAAATACTGGGTGCTGCAATTGGGCATGCTCACGCTTGCCTTTTTGCTGGGTGGTTTTGTCGGGGTTGGGTTATTTCTATTACAAGCCGCCGTGGCCATTTGGCAGCTTGAACTGGTGAATTACATTGAACACTACGGCCTGACGCGTGCGCATATTGGTGACGGAAAATATGAACACGTAAAGCCACACCACTCATGGAACGCCGCGCATAAGGCATCAAACTGGCTTTTGATAAATCTTCAACGGCACTCCGATCATCATTACAAACCTGACCGCCGGTTTCCGCTTTTGCAGAATTACAGCACAGAAGAGGCTCCGCAGTTGCCGTACGGTTATCCCGTAATGACGATGCTGGCCATGATCCCCCCCCTTTGGCGTAGGCGCATGAACCCGCGTGTCCGGCAATGGCGCAAACAGCATTATCCCCAGATCACGGATTGGCAGCCCTATAATGACGCCTCAAATCCGCTGCCACGCTAAACAAAAAAACCCCCGTCGCTTGTAAAAAGCAGACGAGGGTAAGGTGCGCGCTTGCGTGAAAAGTCGCAAGCGCTGGCGGTAACTGTTGTAAATTTAGCGGTTTAGATGTTCTTCATCTCAGCGCGAATTTGCTGACGCAGAACATCAATTGGCATCTTTTGACCTTCGTTTTTATAGTGCCAATAGGTCCAGCCGTTGCAGCTTGGCGCGCCCTCAATCGCGGCGCCTACTTGGTGGATAGACCCCTTCACATCGTGCGCAACAAGTGTTCCGTCAGCACGTACTTTTGCGACCTGACCACGTGGCGATGTCAGAACTTCACCCGGACGCAGCATGCCGCGCTCAACAAGCTGGCCGAACGGCACACGTGGCTCAGCGCGCTTTGATTGCGTGACCTGAAGCGCATCTTTGTCAAACTTGCGAACCGCAGCGATACGTTTTTCAGCAACCGCACGGTACTCAGCTTCGCGCTCAATGCCGATAAATTCACGGCCAAGCATCTTGGCAACAGCGCCAGTTGTGCCCGTGCCGAAGAATGGATCAAGAACCACATCACCCGGATTTGTCGTGGCCACCAAAACGCGGTGCAACAGGCTGTGCGGTTTTTGTGTTGGGTGCGCTTTATCGCCATTTTTTTTCTTGATCCGCTCATGGCCCGTGCAAATTGGCAAGACCCAGTCAGAGCGCATCTGAACGCCTTCGTTCAACGACTTCAGCGCCTCGTAGTTGAATGTATATTTGCTGGCTTCCTGCTTTGAGGCCCAGATCAACGTCTCATGCGCGTTGGTCAGGCGTTTGCCACGGAAGTTTGGCATTGGGTTGGACTTGCGCCACACCACATCGTTCAAAATCCAGAAGCCTTGGTTCTGCAGTTCAGCACCCATGCGGAACACGTTGTGGTAACTGCCAATCAGCCAGATCGCGCCATTTGGCTTCAGCAAGCGGCGGGCCGCAGCAAGCCAGTCACGCGTAAAACGGTCATAGGCTTTGAAACTGTCGAACTGATCCCAATCGTTATCAACCGCATCGACCTTAGAGTTGTCCGGCCGGTGCAACTCACCCTTCAATTGCAGGTTATAGGGTGGGTCTGCGAAAATCAGGTCTACACTGTTTTCAGGCAGTGCATTCATCCGTTCGATGCAGTCGCCATCCAAAATAGTATTGAGGGGCAGCGCCGCCGGGGCTGCCTTTGTTTTTGTCTTTGTCATGTCTGCCTCATAGTGCCACGTTGTGTGGTCATTTGTTGCTACCAACATGAGTCAGAGACGATTCGTGGTCAATTTCTTTTTTGAATCAATATGTTAGAAAAATTTGTTGTCACAACATATTGTGTACCGGTTTGAACGAACGTCTATGGTGTGGGGTTACACCAAGATTTTGGAGCGCCTCTCGATGCGCCTTAGTCGGGTAACCTTGGTTCTTTTCCCATCCATATCCTGGGTACTGTTGCGCTAAAGACAACATGAGCTGATCGCGTCGCACTTTTGCAACAATAGAAGCCGCCGCAATCGACTGTGAAATGGCATCGCCTTTGACAACTGCGCGGGCAGGTACAGCAAGATCGCGTGGGATTAGATTGCCATCAACCAGCGCAAAATCTGCCGACACATCGAGACCCGCCACCGCACGCTCCATCGCAAGGTGACTGGCGCGCAAAATGTTCAACTCATCAATTTCCTGCACACTCGCCTCGCCAATAGATACATCCGCGATCTGCGGCAGAAGTTCAGCAAGGGCGTTGCGCAGCTTCAGCGGCACTTTTTTGCTGTCGTTCAGCCCATCTGGAATATTGCCCGGATCAAGCCACACTGCCGCTGCAACGACCGGCCCTGCAAGAGGCCCTCTGCCTACTTCGTCCACACCGATGATGCGCGCGCGGCCCGATGTATAGAGTTCACTTTCAAGATCGAATGTAGGGAATGTTTTCATAGTCTCCCTAAACCAAAAACGGCCGCCCGAGACCAGAGGGGATCAGGGGCGGCCCAAACAGTTTGGTTGGCTTAACGAATAACGCGGTAGCCATCCGACCGTAGGCAGCGCAAATCATACCCCTTACGTATGTTGCCCCGCGCATTTTTGAACCGTGTCGCACAATAACGAGGCAGTGATCCTGCTGCTGCGTAGTGACGTTCCAGACAGCCCCGCGCCACAACACGTCGTGTGCCCTGATTATTCTCCAAACGGCGAACACAGCGCCCTGGAAGAGCAACCGGTTGGCGGACAACGCGCGGTTTTGTGGTGTGTTGCTTTTTCTTTTCAGCATTTCTTTCGTGCTCAACCCCCGCGGCGATAATCGCAAATAGCGCCAAAGCACCAAGCACCTCAGCAACATCGGAACCGCCTGCCCGTGCAGGGGTCGCGGATGCCGAGATTGATGTGGTGGCGATAGAAATTGCGGTAACAGTAGTAATCAAGAAACGTTTCATCTGGGTGCTCCATACATTGATTTGTGCTTGGGACGGCCCGCAAGCATGATGAAACGACCATGCTCGGCAGCTACAATGTCGCTCAATATCGCCGCGGTGTTAGGCGATAACGCGCGCGCTGTTATTGAATATCCGCGACGAGTGACGCTTTATGATAGGTATGAAAAGTCTTATTGCATTGTTATTCACCGCTGTTCTTACCGTGCCTGCTCAGGCGGCCTGTTATGCAGACTACAAAGCCAAACAGGACGATCCATTGAGGCTTCACTACGGCGTGGCAAAAATACCCGACGATAGCTGCAACGTCGCAGCCGCTACAAAAGTGTTGGCTCCACGCCTTGAGCAGAAAAACTGGACACTGCTAACGGTTCTATCTGTCTTTAGTGACGCGCAGCTCAACACAAAAAAGGAGGCTGCTGGTGCGTTCTTCCTCCGTTACTGATGCCCGTGTTTTGGGAAGCCGCACAGTGGCGATTGGCATCACCAGTGTGATCGTCATTTTGCTGTTGGCTGCGTTCTTTTTGGTTTTCACATTGCCAGATGCCGGAATGTTCAATGCGCGCGTTGAAGCACTTTTTGTTGCAAACGACGATCTAACGTCAGGCGCGGAAATCAAGCTTCTGGAAATACTTGCAGGCTCTGGCACGGCGTTCTCTGAGACCCTCGCAAGCTACCGGATGGTTATCTTGGTGCTACTCATTTTTGCGACCGCTCTGCTTATTGCCGCACTCACTTTTTTGCTAATGCTTGTGGGCCTGAACAAACGCATGGCGACAATTGAGCGTGCAGGAATGGAAGTGAACAGCCTGTTGATTAGCCGCGAAGAAAACACGGTTTATCTCAACAATATGGAATTTAAGCTTACCCCTGCGGCGATCGAAACCCTAAGTGTCTTGGCCGAAGCGCGTATGGACGGAGACATCCTGAACGGCGCCGAACTGGAGGCAATGATATCTGGGCGCCTTTCATCAGATTGCGACGAAGCAGCAGGCGCAACACGGATCAAACGACTTCGAGATGCACTAGGCAACCAAATGGTCAGCGAGTTACTGGTCAAAAACATCGCGCGCAAAGGCTATATGCTGTCGATCGATAGTACCGTCATAAAGATGGTATAAATGGCAACCCCGGCAGGATTCGAACCTGCAACCTGCCCCTTAGGAGGGGGCTTCTAATAATACTAGATATTGTATTTATCGTTTTAAAACATATGCTTGAAAGATACGGTCCTCTCTATGACTAATCTCAGTGTAGTTGTTTTGGCCAATTTTGTGTAGCGAATATGGGACCTCTCCCTTGACGTTTAGGCTGTTCTGAGTAAAACTATGTACATCAAGAAGGCTACCCTTACAGCACGTGCTTAGGCCCCTTTTGACATCCCCCATATCTACAAACGAAGGAGTACCTTCATGTGTAACCACACCCCTCGTGTGTTCTCAGACTTCATGTCTCTGAGGCAGACCGACCCTTCCAAGTTCTATGACCTCACCACGCAACGCAGGATGTATAACAGCCACAAACGTCTGGGTAGCTGTGCGTTCTTTGATCAGGCACACAAGCGATGAACCTGCTTAACTTGCTTGATCGTAGTGAACAGCGTTTAGCTACTGGTGATGCAGACTTCACAGAGCGCACGGCCACGGTTGAAGCCATCCTTAAAGCTGTTGGAGCATTGCCTTACCGCAGGGCTAACCTGAACCGTGAGCTACACCAGCAAGTCGCTGCATCTATCGTACTCGCACATGAAGCGGATGATAGTATCGACATCACCACACGCAGAGCAGGTACACTGCACCAGTACGGCTACTCTACAAAGCTCATCCAGTACTTGGACAAAGCTGTAGCTGCAGAGTTGCTGAGTTCACAATCTCACCGTGCAGAAGGGCGTTTGCGTGTAGGCGATACCATCAGCACATACCTAGCGTAGTAGTCATAAACCTACGATTACTGGTTAACATATACAGATATTATATTTGATATCAATTACTTAAGTACCTGACATCATTCGCTGTCCTTGTCTCCCTCTGTATAGCTAAAAGCTAAGAACTGTCTGTTTACGGTTTCTACAGGAGAAAGTGGAAATCAATCATCTCAACCATACAAAGGAGCAAGCCAATGTCCTCTGGCTTAATGAAACCCACACCCAAAGAAGACGATCTGTAGCTTTCGGTCCTGCTCCACTGGTAGCTCAGCACCGAACAGAGCTAGCTGTTCGCTATCGCAAAGCAGCTACTCAACTTTACGTTTCGTTTTTGTAACTCTGCTTTAGCATGTCCGTGAAAGTTGTTTGAGGGTGGAGTGTTCACATATCTCCAGCACAAGCTTTTAAGTGACATTCGTTGTGCTTCACTTGATGTGGCAAGGGGGCTTTGCAAACAGCCCGCTAGAAGAGTTAAACTTAAGAGCGTAGTGGCTGACAGCTTTAGCATTTGGATAACCCTCTCTGGTATCAATCCGTTACCCAGTCTTGCATGTGCGTCTAAGTAGAGCAACTCTTTACTCCTGAATAAGGTCTCCCACTTGAAAGGATCATCTGTGTCCTTGGCCATATAAGAAGTACGGGATGGGGTGGGGTGGCCCTCGCCTGCCCCCCTAAGTTAACCCCGTTAACGTCAGCAGGTAACTCCTCCTGCGAACACTTAACCTGTAGAGCTATGTTGTCAGCATCACCATAAAGCGTGGACTTAAATACCCTCAGCCCTGACTTTGCAGTTTCTAATCACTGTTCGGGGGCGCTTCTGTATACGGCCATCGTACACCCCCCTTGTCCACTTCTATTAGTACCCACCCCCCTCATCATCATGCAGACCAAGCGGAGGTTCACGCATGTACCACTCACCAATCACTGTACCCGAAACACATCCTGACTATCCCAGTGTCTACGCAGATGAGCGCCACCGTGTGATCGTCTGTGTGGATCGCATCCAGTACATCTTGCAGAAGCGGAAAGGTAAGCAGTGGCACAACCAGAGTTACCTGTCTGAGTGGGAACCGCTTTGTCGCCATTACTCACACCTGCCATTGCCCAGTGCATCACCTATGTTGTTGTCCCACGAGATAGCTCGTCAGAGGCGCTGTGAGGGGTATGACAGCGAGGTCTGATGTTCTGACGGCAAGCTATATGCAAAGCTGTCGTAACCTATTTTCATACCTATCCTTAACCTGCAGGAGACTGTTAAATCTTGTTAACTTGAACACTAGGCCATTCATGTTTTCACGAAGGCGGTATCAGTCACTTCAATGTTAGTTAAATCGTCGTTTCGCTTGTGTTGCGCACAACAGCGTACATTCACCGTGAGATTAAACTGTGTTATGTATCCGCAAGTTAAAGGGGCAATAAAATGATAAAAATTCTTATAATCACAATCGCTTTAGCGATAGCTGCCGCTTCACCGATAAGCGCACAAAGCGGTAAAGGTGAGGTTGTGGAATTAGAGTGTGATGCCCCTGAATGCGCCTACTTCAAGACCTCTATCGTCTTAGAAAAGTATGATGGCGACGATCAGATAGAACTTGTGCAATATCGCACCTATGTCATTGCTGTTACTCAGGCCATCACACTGATGAATTCTCTGAACAAGCAAGGCGGCGGCGTAGGGTTATTTTGTGTGCCATCAAATACTCCAATTACTGCTGATCTGTTGATGCAGATTGTTAGAATGCAGGTGAATGTTAATTCTGTTCGCAAAGGCAACTATGAAGTATGGGCGGAAAGTTTGTTTCCAGCAGCGGCAGTAAAGACTTTGATGAATTTCTTTCCATGTGAATGAATTTGTTTGGTTTCTGCCGAACAACTATGTGATCCAATCCGAAACTAAATCCGTACATGTGATATTGTAGCTCCCCGTTAGAACGCTACCTGAAGGGTCAGACGCCTCCACATCACGTCTGGCCCTTCTTCTTTTCATCACACCAATGTAGTCACATTGCCCTCTAGCTCAGCGTTACTGGTAGCTTGTTACTAGCGATGCGGTAACAAATGCCTTGCAATGTTACGATATTGGCGTGACTCTAGAGGTCTATGTTACTGAAGGAGGAGTTCTCACATGGCTATTCTGGGATACAGGCGTGTCAGCACAGTTGATCAGCATCTAGACAGGCAAGAACTGCCCGACTGTGATCGCATCTTTGAGGAGAAGCTTTCTGGTAGTGGTGTAGAGCGCCCAGCGCTGGGGGAGCTACTTTCATACGCACGTGATGGTGACACTGTTGTTATCTGGTCTATTGATCGTTTGGCACGTGATCTGCGTGACCTGCAGGGCATTGTAGCGCAACTCAATCAGAAGGGTGTTGCTGTCCAGTTTATCACTGAGCGTTTGATGTTTGACCCTCAAGAGAACGACGCACTAGCAAAACTTCAGTTACAAATGATGGGAGCCTTTGCAGAGTTTGAGAAGAGCATCATCAAGAAGCGGCAGCTTGAGGGCATAGCTAAGGCCAAAGAGCGTGGCGTGTATGTCAATCACGGACGTAAGCGCACGATAGACAGAGCTAAGGTTAAGCAACTACGTGAAGATGGGCTAAGCACCTACAAGATTGCTGAACAGATGGGCATCAGTAGGATGTCTGTTCATAGAGTGTTGAACGGGTGATGTGCGAGCTAGGTTAATTGCTAACTGCTACTTCACATCCCCTCGCAGTCGTGCCCGTGTAAGTGGAACCTCTCTTTTTCAACTTAATGTTGAACAAATTTCTGTTCGTGTTACCCAGATAAACCTTCATTCTCAGCTTCGCATAAAGCCCGTTTGCTAAAAAAATACCACTCAGTTTCGACTTCATCACATTAATTCCAGACTTGTGTCTTAATTCGAAGCCGTAGCCTCCGTGCGACGTAGTTGTACCAACAAGCTTCAAACTATAAACACCAGCTTCCCGCCCGCATCGAACACGTAACAGAGAAAATTTGGGAAACTTTCGAAGGTCTGATTCAATACTGTCATCACAATAAGAAGCATGTGAAGCTTTCGATATGCAACTATTGGCCCCTTGATCAGTATGTTTTTCTGGACGGCATTTCAAAGAAGTATCAATAATTTTTATTAGAAACTCATCCGACAGCACATTTTTCATATCAATTTTCAAACCATGTTGTCGGGAAAAAGCAATGACAGCACTTTTAGTCTTTGCACCCCACTTCCCGTCAGCGGGCCCTGCTGAACAACCGGCAGCGTTTAGAAATTTTTGTATTCCAGAAATTGACAGATTTGGCACGAACTTCTTAGGTTTTTCCGGTGGCAACTGTTTGGGTATTTTTTTGTCAATCTGTGGCTTCTGCTCTGTCAGCTGATCAGCACTCACATTTGCGCTCATCTCCTTTTCTTTTACCTTTAATTTTTCCAAGTGATCAAAAAATCTGGCAATGAAGTTGTCAATCGAAGATAATTCAACTGCACCAAGTTCACTTGATCGACTAGAAAGTTCTGCTTTTTCTTTGTCGCTAAACTCGTAGAATTCTCTGCTTCTAAACATTTTTTCATAAACCCAAGGGGGAGTATCAAATTCATTTAGAAACCCAATTATTTCGGAAACGGTAAATTGCGTTGCTTGCTGAGTCTCACTGACAATTTGTTTGGATTCATCGTTTTTCATGCCGTAAGAGCCAGCCTGGTGAACGGCCAAATTACCTTTAGCTAATCGCACCTGTCCTCCAAAAAACATATACGCACACGCTGAGTAACACCCCATATCCCCAGGCAGTTCTGGAACGTAAGTAGCGATACTTTTATCATTGAGGATACCAGCCATACTTAATCCTTCGAAAACGCTGCCTCCATCACTTCCCAAGACAACAACTTTAATGGCATGGTCTCTAAGCGCACGCCGCAATTCAAAGCTATCGTATTGTTCAATATCGTTAAAAAAAAATAATGCTGAAGGGACTTCGCCCGTATGCAAAAATGAACCATAAACAGTGAGATCGAATGGCCCTCTATCCTGAGCAAAAGTAATACTGGACCAGATAATCAAAGTTAAAGATAATAAGTATTTCATTACTAGACATTACACCCTTATCATAACTTTGTTTTTCAGTAAATCCGTAGACCATCGAAACGCTTTAACGTCCATCTACGACGTTACGAACCTTTGCGAACAAGTCTATAAAGACTTCCATCCCAAAAGCAGTTTCAGCAGTGACGGCTTCAATCCGCTTAGTTATCGTCATTGATATGACTTTTCTTCCAAATAGACTTAACCAGACCACCTGCATTTTTAGTTGCACTATCGACAACCTTCGATGCACCTGATGCAGCGCTACCAATTACCTCAGCAGACACCTTCGCATAATTGGCCGCTGACTTCGCTATTTGCCTATGACCCGCAAGCGAGTGATTTAGAATGTTTTCAACCGCTTCGATGGCTAACTCCTCCACCTCACTGTAATCTCCATCTGAGTAAGCAATTTCCTCCAAAAATGCTTTAATGTCTTTCCTCATTTGGCTTGGATTGCAGTCTGGGTTTTCCAATTGAAATTCGGCTAGCCCTGCAGCCATGTCTTTCAATTTCTTATCTTGGATTGAACTTTCAATAACTGGTAAGGCGGCTTCAGCGTACTCAGTCGAAAGTCCCCACTCCTCAACGAAATACTCAATAACTGCACTGCGCTCTACATCGTCAATTGAATGTGACAGCGAAGATACTTTCAACGAGAGACCAGCCATCATGTCAAATATCGTTGCACCCAAAAGGTCTATGGGCGTGTTAATAAACTTTGGAATACTGTCTACCCGTGACGAATTAAATTTGCCGAGCATACGCATAGCGCCATAATAAGCTCCGCCTGATAAAACTGCTGCGCCCATAACCCAACCAACTGGAGTGGCAGCAGCCGCCCCAATCCCCAAGAACGAAAGCGGTCCTGCCGTACTCGCAAAAAACGTAGTAGCTACGGCCGGAGTAGCCGCTGCTGCTGCGCCTGCTCCAGCTGCTCCTTTTAAGTCCCAGAGCGCTTGAAGAGACTTGGCCAGCTTTAAAGACTTATACGCATCTTCACCTATGCCCAGTTTGAGTTTGAATTTATTAGTGTCGTTCACAACAAATTCGACATTGTTTAGTAGCTCAAGCTGAGCGGTTTGGTCTTCAGCCGTCCTCATCTCATACACCCACTAAAACTTTAAACGACTCTACCAGAGCAGTTATGCGATCCTGTAATTTGTCATGTGTGAAGTCTTTCAAAGCACCAGCAGTCACCCCGATTGCCAAGAGGATTGGTCCAAGGAAGGCAGCTAATGGAGCGCCAATCAGTGGCACTGCACCAACAACTGCTGTTATCACCAGAGCCGCAATAGTACCCATAGCGATAGCTGGAAAAGTCTTAACTAAGTCTAGAACAAAGGTCAGAATCTTTCGGCCAATTGCTAGCACCTTACCACCAACTTTAACGGTCACGTGAACTATATCAGACATGATAGCCTTCACATCGGCTGAAAGGTTTGTTCTTTCTATTAACTGCTTCAACTTTCGTTCTGGCAAAGACATGTTGATGTCCTTGATGACTTCTTCAATCATAGCTTCCATGCACGATGACCCCCAATAACCTTTAATCGTGAACTCAACTTTAACGTCTTTTGAATTAATGCCACGTTCAAACCAAATAGCCAACAGACCAAAGTGGAAGCCCCTTCAGCAGCTCTCAGGAGCTGCTGTCCAGGCCTGTTAGTAATCTTGTCTTTAGCTTGCTAAGGATGACTGCTGATGACTTGATGTGGCCACGTGGTGGTCATAAACACCTACGCAATCAGCCTCACTAGTCAGACTTACTTCTCAGCTTTCTTTGCTTCGTAAGCAGCCTTCTTCTCTTGGTACTGTTCTTCGGTAAGGTTGTGCTATCCAATACACTTACCAGTTGGGCTGCGCCCACATCCACAGTCTGCCATGTCACTCTCCTTTAGTTACTGATAACTTTCAGTTGTAGCTGCATCACAGTTAGACAAGGCCAACCACACCCATAAACTTCAAGCCATCTACCTGCTTTACGAAGGCCCAACACAGATACTTGTCCCAGCTTAGCGCTGGGCATACCAAAGCCGGTGCCTACTTCTCCACTGTGATAGATCATTATCTGCACGGAGGATCGCATCCATATCCATGTCTTCCACAGCAGTGTTGGCGTCAGCTTCTTTCCTGTAATCCCAAGTAAGTATCTCTTTATCTACCTTTGAGATGTGTTCGCCTACCTCCTCGTAGAACGCTCTACGCATAGCCTCCTCCACTTCACCGCTCTCACCGTAAGCGTGATGCAAGATAAAGCTGTCATGCACAGGCAGAGCAGGTGCATCCATGTTAGCGAAGTGAAGCATGACACGTTCCGCAATGTTGCTATCCACGAACTGTAGATGATTGCCGACACCTTTGAAGAACTGATCTGAAATAGGTTTGTGAGCGTTAATGATACGATCACGTAGCTCTGCCCAACTCATCTCTAAGCCAGATAGGTCTATCTCAGTAGGGCAGTTCTTGAGGGGAGTGGACGCTTGAACCATTGCATTGAATGCTTGTTTGACCAGGCCACGATGCTCGCCATCCAGCACCCTGTCATAAGCATCCTCAGAGCCAAGCTCTTTGTAGTTACTGTGGTAGAGTAGGTGTGGGTTTAACTGAGAGAAGTCGAACTCCGCTGTCCGCTTTTCATCTATCGTGATGTACTTACGATACTCACTTGGTACATTCTGCCACCATGCACGATAGAAGCGCCCACCCTGCTTGAAAGACCCGTTAGAGAATATCCTAACAAGTGTACGCTGAGAGAAGTCTATTGGCTCTTTAGTGGCATGGTTAGCTATCCGTGCTTCAAGTTTAGCCAGTTCGGTGTCTTGCACCTCAAGGTCACACCAGTGCCTTAGAAAGCACGAGTTAATCTTCTTTAGGTTTGATCTGTAGCGTTCAGTGGCTGGTGTATCCTCATACTCTTGCAGTACTTTCTTACCACCAACCGTGTTGCGCAGGATGATAGTTTCAGCATCTTTGTCAGGCTGAACTGAAAGAGCAGGATGACCATCTAGCTCTTGTAACCGCTCTAGGAGTTCATCTCTCGCAACGAAGCGTGTGGTCTTACCTTGATAGATGATACGGTCAAAGTAACCCTCTCTCGTAACCTCAATAAAGCCAAGTTTAAGTAGTCCATCAAACACTGCCATCATCTGCTTATAGGTTAGAACGGGGTCACGGTATCTTGGGTTCTCTGAATACCAGCCACTGCGCTTGTTTATGCTACACTCTCTTATCGGTGCAGATTTCACAGCCTTCCACAGATCAACAAGTACTACATGGACAGCATGTTCAAAGCGCAGTTGTTCGTCAGCAGTACGAGAGCGCTTTCGGCCCTCTGTAGCTTCTATACGATTACTTACCTCTTTGATGAGTTCATCCATCATAAGTGACATGTTGTAAGTTCTCACTCTAATGAGGGTTGGACGTGATTAAGCTGTAAGAGCAGTTACCACTCACCAGCTTCCCTATACTAGTAACGGTTAAAGCGGGGATAACGCAGCTTGCCTAATCAAACTCTTCAAACATCCCCCAATCCGTCAGCGCCTGAACAGCAATCATCCCATCTACTAATGCTGCAGGGGGCGCTCCTGTTCCGTAACGGTTGTGTATCTTACTACTCGCTTCGGTTTTATGCCCCATAAGATACTGAGCAAACCCACCTTTTACCACCTGCCCAACCCGATCTTTAAACGTGTGTCTGAGCGAGTAAGGCACCAAACTTAGGGGGTCATGTGGTCGCTCATTGGTAATGTGTACTTTCAGCTTCTTGGAGAGATCACTTGGCGCCCGAACAACTTTACTCGTAAACACTGGGTCCGTTGGATCAATGCATTGCTGCTCCTTGATGTAAGCCTCTAGCTCCGTCCTAATAGGTTCTAACAAGGGTACTGATCTTGCTATTCGATCTTTTCCAGCGACAGCTCTAAATACGAGGTGGGGAGGGGTGCTTGATAGCTTCACATCCTTTCGTTCTAGCCCAGCAATCTCACCAGTTGGTGCGCCACAATAGGCTGCAATCTGGCCTACAAGGCGAACCTCTTTATCGGCTTCTGTTGCTAAGCTGTCATTGAACTTCCGAAACTCACTAGGTGTGAATGATCGGCGATTAACTTCTGTCCCCTCAATGGCACTCTTATGCAGGTCAATCTCGGCCCTAAATGGGTCACCTTCGACAGCCTGCTTCTGATTATAAGCAGACCAACTATTCCAGACAGCCCGTAGCATTGTAAGGTTTTTCGTCTTTGTGGAAGGCTGCACGTCATCTCGCCTAATGAAATCTCGCACATCTTCCGCATCAATATCTTTTAACGGTGTGTTCATCCCGTGCGGAAAAGAAGCGCTTATCTTAATGCAGTAACTTTTGACGGCACGACTATGTTTCGTTTTTTGCTGGGCAGATCGCTGCTTTGGTGAAGAGTTGTACTGTCTCAGGTAATCGTCAACTGCGTTCTGCCATGTGGGTTCAGGCAGCAAGTTTTCCCCACACATTATACGGTAGCGGACTACTTCTGGGTCCTGTTCATCCCACTTTTTTTGGGGCGGTAAATAACCGTTACGATCAAGTAAAGTGGGGTCAGCGCCTGATGCCTTAAAAGCATCTAAGTCCATATACTTCTTATGGAGCCACATCCAAAGATGGTCTTTATTCCTTTTAAACTGAATAATCTTGCCGATATCAGTATCCTGATAGCTAGCAAGATATTCTTCATAATCTGCTAAGGAGATGTTTCCGTCCGCCAAGTGTTTTGCTTGGACAGCGACATCCAAGAAATCATCAGAAAGCTCATAGATATCAGAGAGGCTAGTTTGGGCGTTTATATTAGGCACGTTGTCAGGATGGTCGCCTGCCTTCTTCATGTCTGCGTGTATATCCCGCACTAACTTAACTGGCACTCTCGGAGTTACGTTTTTCGAATAACCAACAGTAGCGACACGCTCTTCAAACCACTGATTCATCCGCTGTACTTCGATTTGTGCTAAAGTCAGCGACTTGGTTTTGAGAGATTTCACAATCTCTAGCTTACCATCAAACAAGAAACGGACATCTTCTGGGATACGGCGCCGATAGCCATACACCTTCATCTTCTTGGTTATTGTTAGATATGGGATGTTATGCAACATGAGGTTCGTGTAGTACTTTTAACTGTTATTGTGTAGTGTTTTGTACATCTCTTCACTACAAGTCCACCACTAAACCCTTTATTTACAGCTTATAAGTGGCGACCCCGGCAGGATTCGAACCTGCAACCTGCCCCTTAGGAGGGGGCTGCTCTATCCTGTTGAGCCACGGGGCCGTGCGGATGTGACCATCGGATAAATGCTTGCTCCATTCAACCCTTGGACTTTGTTAATGATCGCCGCTAACATTCAATAGATTGAAATACTGAGGGACGACCGCTGTGACGTCTAAAAGGCCACTTACCCTGCGCGATGTATCTGAAGCATCGGGCGTTTCTGAAATGACTGTTAGCCGCGTGCTACGTAACCGCGGAGATGTATCGACCTCTACCCGAGAGAAGGTGTTAGCCGCCGCCAAAGAGCTTGGCTATGTTCCCAACAAAATCGCAGGCTCGCTTGCATCACAGCGGGTCAATCTAGTTGCAGTCATCATTCCATCGATGTCCAACATGGTCTTCCCAGAAGTGATGATGGGCATCAGCGAAGTGTTGGACCAGACTGACTTACAGCCAGTTGTTGGCATCACCCATTACAAGCCCGGCAAAGAAGAACAGGTCCTTTTCGAGATGCTGTCATGGCGCCCTTCGGGCGTTATCATCGCCGGACTTGAGCATTCTGATGCGTCCCGCGCCATGATGAAGGCAAGCGGCATTCCAATCGTCGAAATTATGGATGTCGATGGCACACCCGTGGACAGCTGCGTTGGGATTTCGCACAGGCGCGCTGGCCGAATGATGGCCGAGGCAATCGCGAAAGAAGGATACAAGCGGATTGGTTTCCTTGGCACTAAAATGCCCATGGACCACCGCGCCCGCAAAAGGTTCGAAGGGTTCACGGAAACCCTTGCAAAGCACGGTATTGAGATCGCAGATCAGGAATTTTACGACGGCGGTTCAGCCCTTGCTAAAGGTCGCGAGATGACAGAGGCAATTCTATCACGTACGCCCGATTTGGATTTCCTTTATTATTCAAATGACATGATTGGTGCGGGCGGCCTCCTGCATTTGCGCGAGAAAGGCGTTGATGTTCCGTCCGATGTGGGGCTGGCGGGCTTCAACGGGGTTGAACTGCTGCAAGGTCTACCTTCCAAACTGGCGACGATGGATGCGTGCCGTCTTGAAATTGGTCGCAAAGCGGCAGAAATCATCGCCGCGCGCTACAGCGCGGAGGCACCCCAAGACCCACAGATCATCGAGCTTGAGCCGATAATCTCTGCCGGGGACACCCTACACAGGTAATTAACGACCCGGGATGGTGCCGCGCTTTTCGCCCGCGCCGTCCCACGTCTCAATCAACTCAACAGCCTCTGCGGCGGTATCGACAAAACGGAACAGGTCCAGATCATCAGCAGCAATGGTTCCAGCATCCGCCAACGCGTCCCAGTTGATAATTTTTTCCCAAAACGCACGGCCAAACAGTAAGAACGGCACGCGCTCCATCCGGCCTGTTTGAATAAGCGTCAGTGCCTCAAACAGCTCATCAAGCGTGCCAAAACCACCAGGGAACACGGTAATTGCTTTGGCGCGCATCAAAAAGTGCATCTTGCGGATCGCAAAATAATGAAAGTTATAACAAAGCTCGGGCGTTACATATTCATTCGGTGCTTGTTCAAACGGCAATACAATATTCAGACCGATTGATCGGCCACCCGCATCAAGCGCCCCGCGATTTCCGGCCTCCATAACGCCCGGGCCACCACCGGTGACGATCATGTTCTCACCATCACTGCCTTTGAGGGTCATCAGCCGGGCAAACTCGCGCGCTTCGTCATAAAACACCGATAGATCAGCGAGCGTTTTGGTACGGGCCTCAGCTTTTTTTGATGGCTCAACAATGCGTGCACCGCCAAACATCACGACCGTTGATTTGACACCTTCTTCATCCAGACCAAGCTCGGGCTTTAGCAACTCAAGTTGAAGGCGCATGGGACGCAGCTCTTCGCGGCACATAAACGCGTCATCAGCAAACGCCAGCGCATAAGCAGGACTGCGCGTTTGCGGCGTATCAGGGATATGGCTGGCGGCTTCACGGTCTTCGGTACTGCCGCGTAAAGTATGCTTGCGGTGCTTCGTCATAGAATGGCCTTCCTGATTGCGCCGATTACCCCTTGTGTCTATATCCACCGATAATCTGTGACCAGTCACCAATTGGAGAGACACATGTCAAACGCCCAACTCGAGACCGCCATTGAAGCTGCATGGGATGCACGTGATACCATCACACCGTCCACCACTGGCGAAACCCGCGATGCCATTGAGAGCACCTTGGCTGCTTTGGATAGCGGCAAACTGCGTGTCGCTGAAAAGACCGATGATGGCAGCTGGCATGTGAACCAATGGGCGAAAAAGGCCGTACTGTTGGGCTTCCGCATCAAAGACATGGAACAGCACGAAGGTGGCCCACAAGGCGCTGGCTGGTGGGACAAAGTTGATAGCAAATTCAAAGGCTGGGGCGACGCCCAGTGGAAAGACGCAGGCTTCCGCGCAGTGCCAAACTGTGTTGTGCGCAAATCAGCGTTCATCGCGCCAGGTGTTGTGTTGATGCCATCATTTGTGAACCTCGGTGCGTATGTCGACGAAGGCACCATGGTTGATACATGGGCAACTGTTGGTTCTTGCGCACAGATCGGCAAGAACGTTCACCTGTCTGGCGGCGTTGGTATCGGCGGCGTGTTAGAGCCGATGCAGGCCGGCCCGACAATCATTGAAGACAATTGTTTCATCGGCGCGCGCTCTGAAGTTGTTGAAGGCTGCATCGTGCGCGAAGGCTCTGTTTTGGGCATGGGTGTGTTCATCGGCCAATCGACAAAGATCCTTGACCGTGAAACAGGCGATGTCTTTTACGGCGAAGTTCCCGCAGGGTCCGTTGTTGTTGCAGGCTCAATGCCGTCCAAAAACGGCGTGCATCTTTACTGTGCCGTGATCGTGAAAAAGGTCGATGCAAAGACCCGCTCAAAGACATCTATCAACGAGCTGTTGCGTGACTGATAAACCCAAAAAGGAAAAGCGTCCCCACTTCGTCTATACCTTGCTGGTCCAAGTGGGCCGCAAGGATGGCGACGGCTTGCCTGACGGGGCAACCGGCGGGGCGCTTATGCTTTATTCATCGGGCGTTGATGAGGCCGAAGCAGTGCGCGAAGCCGTTGCTATCTTAAAGCAAGCGGACCTCGCCCCACTGGATGTTTCCGGCTACGGCACCCTTGAGGAACGTCTTGCTGAAGGACACGATATTTCGGATGACGAGCGCGCATTGATGCAGCGAGCGTTGGACGAGAATTCAGTCGTTGTGGCACAACTAACCCCTTTCTTTGACGAACAGAAATAGCAGGGGCCAACGTGCCTTACTGCGGGTTCGTTCCAAACCATTTGCGATAAAGGCGCGCGTAGGTTCCATCTTCGCGCAAGCGTAGCAACAGCCTGTTCACAGGCTCTGCAAGACTGCTGCCCGAGGCCAGAGCAAAGCCATAGTTTTCACGCATAAACACAGGCCCCGCCATCTGTCCGACACCCTCACCTATCGTTGAAGTGTAGTAGGTCAAAACCGGACTATTAAAAACCGCAGCGTCTGCTTTGCCACTTTCAAATGCCTTAAGCAGACCGCCCAAGCCTTCATACCCCACATAGCGGATATCGCGCCCGTCCAAGAACGCCGCCGCAGTCGAACCTTCAACCGTTGCGACCCGCTGCCTATAAAGATCATCCGGTCCGTTAATCGATGATGTGATCGCATTCACGGTCAAAACCGATGTAATTTTCGCCACAAAAACAGACACAAGAAACAACGATGCAACCACTAGGAACGTGCCCAGAATGCGCCCCAACGCCGTCCGTGGTACGCGCTCCTCAAAGCCCCCGTTCACCACCAGATTAAGCGCCCACCAAAACGCCGGAAACGCCATCTGTTTGGCGGTGCCTTCAAAGTACGGCTGCGCATTTCGCTCAAGGCGCCACATGATCATACCGCCACCAAACAACAACGCAAACGCCCCGATGACCGCCAGCAACACATCCGTCGAAAACAGAATGGACCAGATGCTAAGACTATTGCCACCCGCCGGCACCATGATCTGTAAACCGCTGGCAAAAATAGGGCGCGAGAAATCAAAAACTTCTTCGCGCGCAGAAGTAACCGAGATGTTCGCAACTGCTAAATCCGCACGCCCTGTCTCAACTGCGTCCAGCATATCCGCAAACTGCTCAAATCGGATGACTTCCGTTTCACGGCCAATGCCCTGAGCCACTTCACCCAAAGATCGAGACTAAAGCCCGTCTCCTTGCCCCCTTCCACAAGTGAAAAGGGCGCACGCGTGACTGTCGCGACGACAATGGGATCAACTGCCTGAGGGGTACCAACGGTTGGCAAAACAATCAAAGCGAGGGTAACAAAAAACCGATAAAACATGCTAAACACCTAACTCAGCAAAGTATCGTTGCAAAGGCTCAAGCGTGACACCTGTGCTTAGGTTTGCATCCGCCTAAGCCCGACGGTAGGTAAGACTGTCTACAACAGTCAGGTGCGCCAATGTCCCCAGTCGATCCCGTTCAGCTTACCGCCGATCTTGTGCGTTGCCCCAGTGTAACGCCCACGGAAGGCGGCGCGCTTGTGTTGCTTGAGAAGCTACTTTCTGAGGCGGGATTTGAGTGTACGCGCGTTGACCGTGGTGAGACCGCAAACCTATTCGCCCGTTGGGGAACCAAAGGTCACGCCAAGACGTTCGGTTTCAATGGTCACACGGACGTGGTCCCAATTGGCGACGCAGCCGCTTGGAAATTTGACCCTTTCGGCGCCGAGGTTGTGGACGGCACGATGTACGGCCGTGGCACAACTGATATGAAATCAGGGGTAGCAGCATTTGCAGCAGCCGCCATTGACCACGTGCGCGACACACCGCCCGACGGCGCGTTGATTTTGGCCATTACAGGCGACGAAGAAGGCCCCGCGTTGGACGGAACCATCGCTTTGCTAGAGTGGATGGACGCGCAGAACGAACAGATGTCTGTCTGCCTTGTGGGTGAGCCGACCTGCCCCGATGAGATGGGTGACATGATGAAAATTGGACGTCGCGGTTCGCTCACTGCGTGGTTCACAGTCACAGGCAAACAGGGGCATGCGGCATATCCGCATCGCGCCAACAATCCGCTTCCTGCCATTGCGCGCCTCGTTGACCGCATCGCAAGCCATGAGCTGGACCAAGGTAGCGATCACTTTGATCCATCGACCATCGCCGTCGTCACAATCGATACGGGCAACCCCGCAACAAACGTCATACCTGCGGCGGCAACAGCGGCTGTGAACATCCGGTTCAATGACCTGCACAGCGGTGAAACCGTTTCTGACTGGCTGCGTGCCGAAGCTGCCGAAATAAGCAAGGCCTTCGACATTGACGTTTCAGTGGATATCAAGATCAGCGGCGAGAGCTTCATCACGCCGCCGGGTGCGCTATCCGACATGGTGGCCGCCGCTGTGCAGGCTGAGACAAACCGCGTGCCGACGCTGTCCACGTCTGGCGGCACGTCCGATGCGCGCTTTGTCAAAGATCATTGCCCCGTGGTTGAATTTGGATTGGTTGGTAAATCAATGCACCAAGTCGATGAACACGTTGAAATTGCCCATATCCACCAACTCAAAACAATCTATGCACGCATCCTTCGGGATTACTTCGCCTAGCAGGACGTGATAGGCCTCGGCCCATGAGCACACTTCCTACACGCGCCGATCTGCTACAATGGATCGAAGACAACCCGACCCAATCCAACAAGCGCGATATCGCCCGCGCGTTTGGCATCAAAGGGGCTGCCCGCATCGATCTAAAGCGGATGCTAAAGGAGCTTGAAGCAGAAGGTCATCTGGCCAAGCGCAAGCGCAGTTATTCTGATCCCGAAAAGTTGCCGCCCGTCTCTGTGTTGCAGGTGCTTGCGCCAAACGCTGATGGTGACCTTTTTGCCCGTCCGCTGGAATGGCACGGCGAAGGTGCTGAGCCCGTAGTTCTCATGATTTTGCGCGCAACTGATCCTGCACTTGGTGCCGGTGATCGCATTTTGGGCAAGCTGACCGAAGTAAAAGGTGGCGATCATACCTATGAGGCCCGCGTTATTCGGCGTATTGGGCAAGCGGCCGCAAAGGTTGTCGGCATCTTCAAAAAGTCCGCCGAAGGTGGACGCATCCAACCAATCGACAAAAAACAAGATCGCGAATGGACAGTGGCCGCAGATGCCACGGGTGGCGCAAAAGACGGTGAATTGGTCGAAGGCGAAGCCGCCGGCCCAAAGGGCCGCATGGGCCTACCACGGGCGCGAATTACAGCAAGACTTGGCGACCCGACTGCGCCCAAAGCAGTGTCTCTGATCGCTATCCACCAACACGCCATCCCTGACGATTTCCCCAGTAATGTGCTGGCGGAGGCAGACGCCCACAAACCCGCCCCCTTGGGCACACGTACCGATCTGCGCGATCTGCCCTTGATCACCATTGACCCATCAGACGCACGCGATCACGATGACGCCTGTTTTGCCATGGCTGACCCCGATCCTGCAAACGCAGGTGGCCATATCCTTTGGGTCGCGATTGCCGATGTGGCCCACTACGTCACTTCTGGCTCGGAACTTGACCGCGAAGCACGCAAGCGGGGCAATTCAACTTACTTTCCTGACCGCGTCGTGCCGATGCTGCCTGACCGGTTATCTGGGGATCTGTGCAGTCTGCACGAAGGCGTGCCGCGTGCGTGTATCGCCGTTGAAATGGTGCTTGATGCCTCTGGCGAAAAACTGCGGCACAGGTTTGTGCGTGGGTTGATGAAATCTCATGCGTCCCTTCATTATGAAGAAGTCCAAGAGGCGATGGACGGCCGTATAAATGATCGTGTCGCGCCGTTTATGGATGACGTCATCCACCCACTTTATGCAGCTTATGCAGCACTCGTTGAGGCACGTAAGCGCCGCGGCCCGCTTGATCTTGACCTGCCCGAACGCCGCATTGAGCTTGCGGAAAACGGCGAGGTCCAGTCTGTGAATTTCAAAGATCGGCTGGACGCGCACCGCCTGATTGAAGAATGCATGGTACTTGCAAATGTCGCTACTGCAGAAGAGTTGATCGCGCGCAAACAACCGCTTTTGTTCCGTGTGCACGAAGAACCAAAGCCCGAAAAGCTTGAAAGCTTACGAGAAACCGCACAATCAAGCGGGTTTAATTTAGCCAAAGGTCAGGTGCTGCAAACCCGACATCTCAACAAATTGCTGAACGATGCGGCGGGCGGCGAGCACGCGGAGCTTATCAACATTAGCACCCTTCGATCGATGCAACAGGCCTACTACTTCCCGGAGAACTTTGGGCATTTCGGCTTGGCACTTCGCAACTACGCACACTTCACATCGCCAATTCGCCGCTATGCAGATTTGATTGTGCACCGCGCGCTTGTGACAGCACACGGCTGGGACAAAGACGGCTTATCGCCGTTTGATATCGAAAACCTGCAAGAGACTGCACAACAAATCAGTGATACAGAGCGCCGCTCTATGGTTGCTGAACGCGACACAACTGACCGCTACCTTGCTGCCTATTTGACTGAACGCGTTGGCAACGAGTTTTCCGGTCGGATCAGCGGCGTGGCGCGCTTTGGCCTGTTTGTGAAGCTTGATGAAACGGGCGCTGATGGTCTGGTGCCTGTGCGCACAATTGGCTCTGAATATTTCCACCACGATGCGGATGAACAGACCCTGATGGGCAGCGATACAGGCCGTGTGATCGGCCTTGGTCAACGTGTTACCGTGCGGCTTGCCGAAGCAGTCGCCATGACGGGCGGGATTGAGCTTGAACTGCTCACGATTGATGGTGAGACCATCGCCAAAGGGCCATCAGGCAAGAAACGCTATGGCCGCGGTAAAGCTGGGCCTAAGGGAAAATCTTCAGGACCAAAGGGCAGTAAATTCAAGAAGAAAGCCGCCAAAACCAAACGCAAAGTAACGCGCACGCGCAGCTGATTGGAACTGAACACGCAACAATTCGCCGCATCACTTGCGTTTGCCGCAAAAACGACGACTAATCTGCTAAGACGAGGGTACTTTATCAGGCGGGCTGAATGCTATGCGGTGCTTAAAAGTTTCGATCTTGGCCTCTTTTGCACTTTCATGTGCGCTCGTTTTGCCTGCGCAAGCTAATGCGCCAACCTCATCTTTGCGCCCGACGTTGCGCGAAATACCCCAAGCCGTACAACTGACTGCGGCGCAGGCCACCCAACCCATCACGTTACTACAAGGCCGATCCCTTCGGCCCAAAATGCGCGGCGCTAGCACGCAAGTTGCCCCCAAGAAGGAAGCCGTTTTGGTCCAAGCCAGCACCACACAAGACAACGCACGCTTCACCCGCTGGGTACGATCGTTCAAATCTCGCGCACGCGCCAAAGGTATTTCACAGCGCACAATTGACAACGCATTTGAAGGTGTCCGCTATGACGCAAAAATTATTGAGCGTGATCGCAACCAATCTGAATTTACCAAAACAATTTGGGACTACCTTGATAGTGCCGCTTCCGCATCAAGGGTCACAAACGGCAAAGCTGCATTGCGCAAGCACCGCAAAGCATTCGATGCGATTGAGGCAAAATACGGCGTTGAGCGAGAAATCGTGGCAGCCGTGTGGGGCCTTGAAAGCGCCTACGGAGAATTTCGCGGAAACGAAGACATCATCGAAGCATTGGCTACTTTGGCCTTTGACGGACGGCGCGGCCGCTTCTTTGAACAGCAATTGATCGCAGCGCTTGAGATCCTTGATAACGGGGACGTCAGTCCGCGAAACATGACCGGCTCTTGGGCGGGCGCAATGGGCCACACGCAGTTCATCCCCACCTCTTATCTGGCCTACGCGGTAGATTTCACAGGCGACGGCAGGCGCGATATTTGGTCCGATGATCCAACAGATGCGCTTGCATCAACTGCGGCATATCTGAAGCGCTTTGGCTGGGTCAAAGGCATGCCTTGGGGTGTAGAAGTGCAGCTGCCACGGGGATTCAATTACGCACTGGCAAGCCGGAAAATCAAAAAGATGCCCTCAGACTGGGCGGCGCTTGGTGTGCGCGATATGAGCGGGGGAAGAGTGCGGGATTATGGCGCTGCCTCGCTTCTTTTGCCCGCCGGCGCGCAAGGTGCAGCCTTTATGATTTTCAAAAACTTCAACGTGATTGAGCGTTATAATGCAGCGGACGCCTATGTGATCGGTGTGGGTCATCTGGGAGACCGCCTGAAAGGTGACGGCCCGATCCGCGCGTCATGGCCACGTGGTGACCGCGCCCTGAAATTTGCAGAGCGTAAAGAATTGCAAGAACGGCTAAGTGCTGCGGGTTTTAGCACCCAGGGCGTGGACGGTAAAATAGGACCGAACACGATTAGTGCCGTCCGCGCATATCAACGAAGCGTAGGCGCGATACCGGATGGCTACCCGTCATTAAGCATACTCAAAGCCCTGCGCTAGAGGACTTAAGCCCGCTCTAAAATCAGCATCAGATACCGGTTATTGTAACAAAACGCATCTGCGTTACGGGTTTTGTGGTTCAACCGTTGGTCAAGCCGAACACGCCGCCGTTCGCTTGAAAAGAGCCCAAATGCCCGCGCGATAAACCACCGCGTTTTTGGCTTTTTGGCCTGCAACTCTGCATCGATGCGCGTCGTAGCGAAACCGATTACGTTGAAAAGCTGCTGTTCAAGATCAACAGATGGGGCGACCGCCGCTGTGATATCTTCCTCAGACGTCACAACAAAGCCGTGTCGCGGCACCGCATCTTGGAAGAGGTGAAGCGCGTGCCCCCCGCCAACCTTATGGTTCAAATCCTCACGGACAAAGTTTTCCGAGCGGAAGCAATCAGCGATGACAATCACGCCGCCTTTCCGCAACAAGGTATTCGCTTTCGGCAAACTTTGATCGACAGCAATATATTGAAAGCTTTCAGAGAACAGACATACATCAAAACGATCAGCCGTTTCGAAATCTTCGAACTTCATCAAATGCACACGGGCAGCGGGCGCGTTCTCGCGGCAGCGCGTTGCCAAAAATTCTGACGGCACCACAATATCAACATCATAGCCAAGATCGATCAGCTTACGCGCCGGCTCACCTGCCCCGCCCCCGATATCCAAAATACGCGCCGGTGCAGGCGGCAAAAGCTTGAAAAGTTTATCGGTATAGGCAGCCTGAGCCGCACCAAGGTTGGCGGCATTCACCTCAAGACCAGTCCATAGTCCGTAGTGAAGATTTTCAGCGCCCGTCAGCCACGACATAAATTTCAGGCCGACATCAAGTCCGATCGCACGGGTATCAATACGTTGGTTAATCATACATAAATTCGTAGTAGGACTTGGCAGCTTTTGCCAGCGCATTTAGCGTATCGTGTTCGATCCACACTGGCGGCCCTTGTGACACGCAACGACACTGCCGATATCATCTGCATTCGGATTGACGAATGTTGTGTCACCACATGGCGAAAGATGCAGCGTGTGCTCCGCCCCGTTGGTTTGCACAAATGCGAGGGTTTGCACACCGCTTTGCAGGCTTCCACACCATGAAGCCGCACAATCCACCTGCAGGCCAATCGTGCTGCTCCAAGGCGCGACAAAGCCAGCCTTCGTCAGATAATAGCCACTAAATCGCGCTGGCGTTTGTCGCGCTTGGCGTGACTGCTTCATATCTTCTGCGGCGGTCTTCAAAGCACTCCCATCAAAAAGAAAACGCCCCAAAACCACCATGTATTGCGTATCTGAATTTGCGGCTTTCAAATAAGTCGCAGCAGCATCTGCGCGCAGACAGCTCAGCGCCTGCGCTTGTCCCGCTGTGCAAAGCATCACCGCCAATAGCATGCCGCGCAAAACGCTCATAGCCTATGCTGAAACTCTGCTAAAACGGCCTCGTAAACACCGCGCTTGAACGGCACAATCGCATCGACAATCTGCGATGCGGGCATCCATTTCCACGTTGAGAACTCAGGCTCTTCGGTGGCGATGTTGATCAACGCATCATCCCCATGAAATCGCAAAAGGAACCACTTCTGTTCTTGGCCGCGATAGCGCCCTTTCCATAATTGCGGCACCAAATCATGGGGTAGATCATACGGAATCCACCCATCCGTTTCGGCCTCAACTGTTACGGCAGACGCAGGCACACCAGTCTCTTCTTCAAGCTCGCGCAGTGCGGCGACTTGGGCATCTTCACCCTCGTCTATGCCACCCTGCGGCATTTGCCACGCATCTGAAAACCGGTCCAAACGTTGTGCCATAAACACATGGCCGTCTTTGTTTGCCAGCATAATGCCAACGTTAGGACGATACGGCAGCGCCGCAATTTCATCAGGTGTCACGGTTGCTTACTCCTGCGGGCCAAGGGCACTAAGCCCTTTGAGAATATCAATCGCATAGGCCAGTTGATAATCTTCCGTGCGAAGTTCTGCGGCTGCACGCGCACGCTCGCGGTCTGCTTCAATCTGTTCAATCTCATCCTCGGTCAAGCTGTCGTTGTTAAGTGAACCGCGCAAGTCTGCCTCGGAACGTGACGCACGCGCGGGTGCATCCGTATCTTCCGCGTCCGTCGGATCCAAGCGGGGCTGTTCAACAATGATATCGGGTGACACCCCAAGCGACTGAATAGAGCGGCCCGAAGGCGTGTAGTACCGCGCAGTCGTCAGGCGGATCGCACCATCACCGCGCATCCGCATGACAGTTTGAACCGAGCCTTTACCAAAGCTTTTCGTCCCAATCACAATCGCACGGCGATGATCCTGAAGCGCACCCGCAACGATTTCGGACGCGGACGCAGAACCGCCGTTGATCAAAACCACCAATGGCTTTCCGTCAATCAAGTCACCCGGTGTGGCATTGAAACGCTCGCCCTGATTTGCCTCACGGCCGCGAGTAGACACGATCTCGCCCTTCTCCAGAAATGCATCTGAGACGCGGATCGATTGGGTCAAAAGCCCGCCGGGGTTGTTGCGCAAATCAAGCACAACGCCGTTGATATCATCAAGACCACCAGCTTTCTCGATTTCCTCTTCCAAGCCATCTTTCAGGTTTGGATAGGTCTGATCGTTGAACGTGCTGACGCGCAACACAACAGTGTCACCTTCTGTACGGGCACGCACAGCCGTTAGCTTGATCACATCGCGGGTGATTGTGACATCAAATGGCTCGTCAATATCTTCGCGCACGACCGTCAGGACAATGTCCGTGCCAACCAAGCCGCGCATCATTTCAACAGCTTCATCAAGGCCCAACCCAAGAAGACCTTCACCGTCCACGTGGGTGATGAAGTCACCCGCAAGAATCCCCGCTTCATCCGCAGGCGTTCCGTCCATGGGCGCCACAACTTTCACGAAACCCTCTTCTTGGGTCACTTCAATGCCCAAGCCACCAAACTCGCCACGGGTTTGAACCTGCATCGCTTCTGCGTCCGCAGGTGGTAAGTAACTTGAGTGCGGATCAAGCGACGTAAGCATGCCGTTAATCGCTGCTTCGATCAGTTCACCCTCGTCTACTTCCTCAACATATTGGCTGCGGATGCGCTCAAAAATATCGCCGAACAGATCAAGTTGTTGATACACATTGCCAGAGGATTGGGTGTCCTGCGCCAACAACGGTGCGGCAACTTGAGTTGTCAAAATAACGCTCGAAAGAGTGCCAACGGCGGCAGCCATCACAAGTTTTTTCATCACATTCCTCTCTGGGGCCAACATGGTGCTACGGCACGGCCCAGCTTATTTTTACTGTGCAAACCACTCGGCGGGATCCACCGGCGTATCGTTTTCTCTTAATTCTATATAGAGCGTTTCTGAGCGTGATGCGCCACCCACCTGCGTCGTTTCGCTCAAAATTACGTCAGATCCGCCCATCAGCCCGACAACATCGCCTGCTTCAAGAACCTGCCCGACAGAGCCAAACACCCGTTTCATCCCCGCCAAAACGACCAAAACATCCGTTGCCGGCTCAAGAATGATGACATTGCCATAGTCCAAAAACGGGCCGAGATACCGCACAGTCGCAGCCATTGGCGTTGTAACCCGCGCCTGCGGTGCAGTCGCCATGATCCAGCCGGGCCGTACGATGCCTGCCGCATCAGGCTGACCAAAACGGCGCAAGACAGCACCATCAACCGGTAACGAAAGCTTACCTTTCAGAGGTGTGATTGCATCAATGTCTGCAGCACCACGGTCTGCAAGCCCCGAGGCAAAAGCCGCCAACGTTTCACTGGCATCCAGCAACAACGCCATGCGTACCGGGTCTTCGGAAAACCGTCTGGGCCGATCTGTGCGGCGTGAAATTGCCTCGCTTAGTTCTGTGCGCGCGGTCTGCACCCCGTCCAGCCCCGCCAGCAAATCTTCACGCGCCGCATCCTGTAAGGACCGGACAATCTGTAATTCGGTCAGTTGCGCCGAAAGCGATCCAGCTTGCGATTGAAGTGCAGGCACCACAGCACCCACCATCATGCCCGCCCGCGCTGTGCCTAATGCTCCGTTGGGATGAAGCGTTACTTGTGGGCCGCGCGCTTGGCCAACTGTCTGCATCACCGCCAACAGCCCCGAAATTTCCGCAGATTTTTCTGACAGCTCACGGGACAGTACCTGTTCACGAAGGGCCGCGCGCCGCACCTCTGAACGCAGCGCGCTCAGGCCCGCTTCATAGGCATCAACAACTTCGGTCAACGCGGTGATCCGATCTGGTGCGCTTTCGGCATTCTCAAGCGCGATCGACGCACGGATCAATTCGTCAGCAGCCGCGTCTGCCGCCTCTTGCGCGGTCATGCCAGCGTTTTGCGCCAGCGAAACTTGCGGCGCAAAAAATGTACTGACCAACAAAAGACATATGAAGGCCGTTCGGATCAAAAGAGCGCGTCTCCGGTCATCTCGTCGGGCTTGGGTAGTCCCATCAATTTGAGAAGGCTTGGCGCCAAATCAGCCAAGCGACCGTTGCGGAGCTTTGCGTCATGCCCGACCAATGCCACAGGCACTGGGTTCAACGTATGCGCAGTGTGCGGCCCGTTCGTTTCAGCGTCCCACATGACCTCACAGTTGCCGTGATCCGCGGTGACAATCATCACCCCACCGGCGGCTTCAAGCGCTGACAGAACCTGCCCCAACCCTGCATCAACTGCTTCGCACGCAGCAATGGCAGCGTCCAAATCACCCGTGTGTCCAACCATGTCCGGGTTGGCATAGTTGGTGACGATCAAATCATACCCCGCCCCAATCGCCTCAACGAATTTTTCTGTCACTTCGTTGCACGACATTTCAGGCTGCAAATCATAAGTGGCGACTTTGGGAGACGGCGCCATATAGCGGTCCTCACCAACTTCTGGCTCTTCTTGGCCGCCGTTCAAAAAGAACGTCACATGGGGGTATTTTTCTGTCTCGGCCAGACGGAATTGGCGCTTGCCTTGCTTGGCTACCCAAGCGCCCAGAGTGTTGATGATTTTTTGCTTGGGATAGGCCACCGACATATAGCGTGAATGCGCATCAGAATAGCTGACCATACCCAAGACAGCAGCCCATTTAACGGGGGTCCCGCGATCAAAGCCATCGAACGCGGGTGCAGCGATAGCGGCCATAATCTCGCGCGCACGATCAGCACGGAAATTCAGACAGAAAAAGCCGTCACCATCTTTGGCACCCTCGTAACCGTCAAGGACGCTGGCGGGCAAAAACTCATCAGTGATGTCCTGCGCATAGCCCGCTTGCACGACATCATCAGCGGCTTGGGCGGCATTACCTTTGGCGCAGATCATCGCGTTATATGCAGTGCTGACGCGCTCCCAACGGTTGTCGCGGTCCATCGCAAAGTAGCGACCTGTAACGCTCACGATACGGGCCTGCTGTGGTAAGGCTGCTGCCAATTCGGCCATAAAGTGATCTGCGGATTTTGGCGCAACATCGCGCCCATCGGTAATGGCGTGCACCACGCACGGCACCCCAGCGTCGCAAACCGCTTTTGCCGCCGCCGCAATGTGCAGCAAGTGTCCATGCACACCACCGTCACTGACAACACCCATCAAATGCGCAGTGCCACCGCTTTGCTGAAGTGTCGAAATAAACGTCTGCAACTGGGCATTTTCAAAGAACGAGCCATCCTCAATCGCCAGATCAATTTGCCCCAAATCCATCGCGACGACGCGGCCCGCACCAATGTTTGTGTGACCAACCTCGGAGTTACCCATCTGACCTGTTGGCAGACCGGCGTCATTTCCGTGTGTCAAAAGCTGCGCAGAAGGGCACTGCATGATGCGATCAAAGTTTGGCGTATGGGCGAGTTTTGGTGCGTTGAAATCCGCTTCCTCGCGCAGTCCCCAACCGTCCAAAATACACAAAACTACAGGCTTCATCTCAGCACTCCTCAGATCCATTCCCACATTAGCCGCAGCGCCAACGCCACGGAAGTCACAACCACCAAACCCTTGATGACACGCGCTCCGGCGCGCATTGCAAATCGCGCACCCACACTTGCACCACCAATTTGCGCGACACCCATGGCAAGGCCCGTGGCCCACCAGATGTCAGCTACCAACGCAAACATCACCAGTCCACCGATGTTACTGGCAAAATTGAGAAGTTTCGTGTGCGCCGTCGCCTTCAGCACCCCGAACCCTGCAAACATGACGAACGCCAGCATATAAAAGGAACCCGCACCCGGCCCCAAAACACCGTCATAGAACCCAACGATTGGCACACAGATCAGCCCAAACACCACCGGCGTCAGCCGCGCTTTGCGGTCTAGGTTTCCAAGGTCAGGCTTAAAGGCAAAAAACAGCGCAACCCCAATCAAAACCATCGGCAAGATACCCCGGATCAATCCAATAGGCAGCGCACTTGCGACGAAAGCACCGATCAATGAGGCACCAAACGCAAGCACCGCCCACCGAAACTGGCTACGCCAATTGACCAATCCCGCGTGCGCATAACTGATCGCAGCCGTGGCCGAGCCGAAACACCCCTGAACTTTGTTGGTGCTTAGCGCCTGAAGCGGGGTTGCCCCCGCCAGCAACAACACTGGCAACGTAATCAGGCCGCCGCCTCCTGCGATGCTGTCGACAAAGCCCGCAACAAAAGCGACCGCCAGCAAAAGCGCAAGAAGCTCTGGGCCGACCTCAAACAAACTGGTCTTTCGAATATCCCTGAAGATAGAGCAAAGCAGTCAAATCACCGTGGTTGATGCGCACACTGCACTGCTCAGCCACTGATGGTTTGGCATGAAGCGCAACACCAGTTCCTGCGCGCGACAGCATACCCAGATCATTGGCACCATCCCCAACCGCAATCACGTCTTCGACACCAATCCCAAGGCGTGCCGTGATTTGTTCAAGAGCATCTACTTTGGCTTGTTGCCCCAGAATTGGGCGGCCAACCTCACCCGTCAGAACGCCTGCTTCGACACATAGTTTGTTGGCGCGATTTTCGTCAAAACCAAGCTGTGCGGCAACGGCCTCAGTAAAAGCCGTGAAGCCACCCGAAACAAGCGCAGCGTAACCGCCATTTGCCCGCATCGTGGCAAGCAAAGTGGCCCCACCGGGCATCATCTCAATACGCATATCCAGCACTTTTTGAATGACTGCTTCGGGCAATCCCTTAAGCAAGCCGACCCGTTCGATAATTGCTTCCTCAAAGTCCAACTCACCGTTCATGGCGCGTGCTGTGATCGCGGCAACGCGCTCCCCAAAACCCGCCTCATCAGCCAGCTCATCAATGCATTCTTGGCGGATCATAGTGCTGTCCATGTCAGCCAAAAGCATCGCTTTTTTACGACCAAAGGCAGGCTGTACGACCAGATCAACATGCTCACGCTGAAGATCGGCCCACACGTCCCACAAATTGGAAGGGGTATCTGCGATGGCGAACTCAGCGGCCTCACCCGGGCAAAGATGAACCGGTTCTTGGCCACCCCACGCCATGCGCAACGCATCAACCAAAGCTGCATCCAAACGGGGGCCAATAAGCGAAGCAATATACATGGTGGGTCTCCTTTGCTCCTATTCACACCAGCACCCGCAAAGCCACAACCCCTCTGGCCTGTTTGCGCCCCCGCAAAGCGGCGATTTTTCAGCAAAAGTTTCCAATCCGCTCAAAATACGTCGCAAAAAGTGTGCGACCTGCCGCCACAGGGCCATTTTCGGAGTTGTTTCGCAGGTGCAGCACCCGTATGTCCGGCGGTGGGACACCCTTCCCCAACGAAGGGCACTTATCTGTAAGGATAGATATTATGACGACGACGAAACCGGCGACAAAGCCGCTTAATCCGCGATTCTCATCCGGACCATGCGCAAAACCCCCCACTTGGACACTTGATGCACTTCGTGACGCGCCTCTGGGCCGCTCGCACCGCGCAGCTGTTGGCAAAGACAAGCTGAAGGCAGCGATCGAGACCACACGTGAGATCCTCGATATTCCTGCTGATTACAAAATCGGCATTGTTCCCGCGTCTGACACGGGTGCTTATGAGATGGCCATGTGGTCACTGCTTGGTGAGCGTCCTGCTGAGATGGTTGCGTGGGAAAGCTTTGGCGCGGGTTGGGTTACTGACGCAGTCAAACAGCTGAAAATCGAACACACCGTTCACACCGCCGAGTACGGCGAAATCGTGGACATGGCCTCTCTGAATTATGATAATGATGTCTGCTTTACGTGGAACGGCACTACGTCCGGTGTTCGTATGGCGAACGGCCATGCGATCCCGTCTGACCGCGCTGGTCTTACCTTGTGCGACGCCACATCGGCTGCTTTTGCGATGTCTTTGCCGTGGGATAAACTGGATGTAACGACGTTCTCGTGGCAAAAAGTTCTGGGCGGCGAAGCGGCCCACGGCATTTTGATCCTTAACCCACGCGCGGTTGAGCGCCTTGAAAGCTACACGCCACCATGGCCGTTGCCAAAGATTTTCCGCCTGACCAAAGGTGGCAAATTAATCGATGGTATTTTCTCTGGTGCCACGATCAACACGCCCTCAATGCTGTGCGTCGAAGACTATCTGTTCGCCCTTGAATGGGCCAAATCTGTTGGCGGCCTCACTGGCCTCAAAGCACGCGCACAAGCAAACGCCCAAGCGATTTGGGATTTTTGCGACAACAACGATTGGATCGACAATCTGGCCGTTGATCCCGCAACGCGCTCGGTCACCTCTGTGTGTCTGAAGTTCACAGATCCACGCATCACAGATGGTGCCGCCTTTGCGAAAGCGGTCGCGAAACGGCTGGAAGCAGAAGGTGTTGCCCTTGATGTGGGTGCCTACCGCGATGCACCGGCCGGACTGCGCATCTGGTGTGGCGGCACTGTTGAAACCTCGGACATTGAAGCAATGTTGCCGTGGCTACACTGGGCGTTCCACGCCGAGCTTGACGCTTAATTGATACCGCGAGGCAAATGCCTCGCGCGCTCCCCACTCTCAAAATTCAGCCCCATCAGATCGCGCAAACGCATCGGGGGCATTTATTCAAAAGGACATGCAACATGGCCCCTAAAGTACTTATTTCCGACAAGCTTTCAGAAGCAGCAGTTCAAATTTTCCGTGATCGCGGCATTGATGTGGACTTCATGCCCGACCTCGGCAAAGACAAAGAAGCCCTGCTGGCCGCTATTCCAAAATATGACGGTTTGGCCATTCGCTCTGCCACCAAAGCAACTGAGAAAATCATCAACGCGGCTGACAACCTGAAGGTTATTGGCCGTGCAGGAATTGGCACAGACAACATCGACAAAGACGCCGCGTCCAAAAAGGGTATCATCGTGATGAACACCCCTTTCGGCAACATGACCACAACCGCCGAACATGCGATTGCGATGATGTTTGCTGTGGCGCGTCAAATCCCCGAAGCAAGCGCCTCCACGCATGCAGGCAAATGGGAAAAGTCCAAATTCATGGGTGTTGAGCTGACGGGTAAAACACTTGGCGTAATCGGTGCGGGCAACATCGGTGGAATCGTTTGTGACCGCGCCAAAGGCCTCAAGATGAAAGTGCTGGCCTTTGATCCGTTCTTGTCTGAAGAAAAAGCCGACAAAATGGGCGTCACCAAAATTGAGTTGGATGAGCTGTTCGAAAAGGCTGATTTCATCACGCTGCACGTTCCAAAAACCGAACAAACAGCCAATATGATCACTGCAGAACGTCTGGCCCAAATGAAAAAGGGCGTCCGCATTATCAACTGCGCGCGTGGTGGGCTGGTTGATGAAGATGCGCTGGCTGCGGCCCTGAAATCTGGTCATGTGGCTGGTGCGGCGTTCGATGTTTTCGCTGTTGAGCCCGCAACTGAAAGCCCTCTGTTCAACTTGCCAAACGTTGTCGTCACACCACACTTGGGCGCTGCAACAACCGAAGCGCAAGAAAACGTGGCGCTGCAAGTCGCCGATCAAATGGCCAACTACCTGCTGACCGGCGCGGTTGAGAATGCGCTTAACACGCCATCCATTACGGCCGAAGAAGCCAAAGTCATGGGCCCTTGGGTTGAGCTGGCGTCACACTTGGGTAACTTCACAGGTCAGATGACCGACGAGCCGATCAAAGCGATCAACATTCTGTATGACGGCACCGTTGCACAAATGAACCTCGAAGCGCTGAACTGCGCTGTCGTGGCTGGCATCATGAAAAAGGCCAACCCAGATGTGAACGTCGTATCTGCACCCGTTATTGCCAAAGACAAAGGCATCCAAATCAGCACCACAAACCAAGACAAAACCGGTGCGTTTGACGGCTATATCAAAGTGACCGTTGTTACCGACAAACGTGAGCGCTCTGTAGCCGGTACGGTCTTTAGCGACGGCAAGCCGCGCTTCATTCAGATCAAAGGCATCAACATTGATGCAGAGATCGGTCAGAATATGCTCTACACCACAAACGAAGACGTGCCGGGCATCATCGGTCTGTTGGGTAACGCAATGGGTAAGAATGGCGTGAACATCGCCAACTTTACATTGGGCCGCTCGGCGGTTGGTGGTGAAGCAATCGCACTTCTATACATCGACCACCCGATTCCAGATGACGTGATCGCTGCTTTGAATACTACCGGTATGTTCAAACAAGTACGGCCTCTTGCGTTCGACGTAAAATAGCAGCCATTTCACAATTGTACGACAAAGGCCCGCGCTTAACCTCGCGGGCCTTTTTGTGTCCAAAGTTTCCAACCAGCCCAAACCGCCGTACCGCCAAAGAAAATGGATGACAGACCAACAACTTCTACCCACGCCATGCCGGACACGCCGCGAATACTCACCGCGATGACCATGAACGCCAGCCCAGCAATTGACGCGAGCAGCCGAAACCAAAGTTCTGAACGTGAGGGACCAAACATTGCGTACTCCTATTTGCAAAAAGAACTAGGGGGCACGCCGCAACTGGCCAGCCGCTAACGCTTTTTTCATCACTTTGACCGTACCGTTAGCCAACACGAAGCACCAAACGAGGACGGGGATGGATATCAACCAACGGCTTTCCGAAGAACGACGCCTGCGCCTTAAGGCGGAGCATCTGCTTGAACACAAGCAGGGCGAGCTGATGGCTGCCAATCGCAAACTTGGCCTTTATGCACGCCGACTTTCAGATGAGATTGTTGAAACGCGCAAAGCGGTTGTGTCCGCAGTCGGCGAAACCACACGGGTCAAATTGGACCTGACGATCGCTGAAGAAAAAGTTGACCGCACCGAACGCCGGCTTTGGGACAGCATTGAAACAGTTCGCGACGGTTTCGCGATTTTTGACACAGACAACCGCATGATCCTGTCAAACCCCGCCTATGTACGGCTGTTTGACGGGCTGGAAGAAGTCCAACCTGAGATCATGCTGCAACTCCCTTGCGAAGAAGGGTTGATCGACACGGGCGAGATGACGCCTTCTGACTGGCGCACAATGATGCTGCAACGCTGGATGCGCGATGAAATGGAGCCAGTGACCGTTCGGTTGTGGAACGGCGAGTATGTGCGCGTGATGGACCGTCGCGGCGCTGACGGGGACATCGTATCACTGGTCATCAACATTACCGAAACCATCACACATCAGCGCGAGATTGAGGTGGCCCAACGCAAAGCGGAAACAGCCAACCGCACCAAGTCGGCTTTTCTTGCCAATATGTCTCACGAGATCAGAACCCCCATGAACGGCATCGTCGGCATGTCCGATTTGCTGCGCGATACACAGCTTGATGACGAACAAAAACTGTTCGTCGACACAATATATAACTCAGCAGAGGCGCTGCTGGTCATCATCAATGACGTGCTTGATTTTTCCAAAATGGAAGCCGCGCGTCTTTCACTTTTCCCTGAGCCTTTCGACCTGCAAAAATTGCTATCCGAAGTCATTATGCTGCTGCGGCCTGCTGCGGAAAATAAAGGGATCGAGCTTGATCTTGATCTAAACTCCTACGTGCCGAATACTCTCATCGCGGATCCTGGGCGGCTGCGCCAGATCATCACGAACCTCGTAGGAAATGCGATCAAGTTTACCTCCGAAGGGGCCGTTTCAATTCGTGTGAGCGGAAGTTTTGCAGTATCACCCCCAACGCTCAGCATCGAAATTGAAGACACAGGGATCGGCATTCCCGCCTCTAAGTTATCTAAAATCTTTGGCGAATTTAACCAAGTAGAGGCAACTCAGAACCGCCAGTTTGACGGCACGGGGCTTGGCCTCGCCATTAGCAAACAATTGGTAGAACTGATGAACGGCACAATTTGGGTCAACTCGATTGAGGGCGATGGATCGGTTTTTGGCGTAACCCTGCAAGTTGAAACAGCCAACGATCAGCCAGTTTCCGAGCGACGAAAAATGCGGATTTTGGCCGCCGAAGACAACGCCACAAACCGTCTTGTCTTCTCCAAAATGGTAGAGCCGCTGAACGTGGATGTGACATTCGCCAATGACGGAAAAGAGGCCATCGAAGCCGCGGCCAACATTGATCCCGACCTAATCTTTATGGACATTTCGATGCCAGAAATTGACGGAAGAGATGCGACACGCGCGATCAGGGCAACTGATTGGGGTGCTCAGACTCCCATCTGCGCCCTTACTGCACACATCATGAACGGTGACGCGCAAGAGCTTTTGGAATGCGGCCTTGATCACTACCTTGCCAAGCCGCTTAAGAAAAACCAGATCGTTGAAATGATCAGCCGCTATCGACCGGACGACGCACTCCCCCTAAGCGGAGATACTGCACAAGATCAGCTAAGGTAAGGACGCACAAAGGTGAGCGTCTTGTCATCGCTTTCGCTTGGCTCAAAAACATAACCACCACTGTCGAACTGTTTAACGCCATCCAAATCTGTCACGCGGTTTTCAATCACAAAACGCGCCATCGCCCCACGCGCACGTTTGGCGTAAAAGCTAACCATTTTTGAACGACCGTCTTTGTTTTCCAAAAACTTGGGCGTGATGATGTCGATGTTAAGCGTCTTTTTGTCTACGGCCTTAAAATACTCTTGGCTGGCACAATTGACCAAAGCAGTCGCGCCAACTTCTTCTGCTTGCGCATTCAATGCTTTTGCGATCCGCGAACCCCAATAGGCGTAAAGCGTGGCGCCATGATCCGTTTTTAAACGGCTGCCCATTTCAAGGCGGTAGGGCTGCATCCCGTCAAGCGGACGCAAAACGCCGTAAAGCCCCGACAAAATACGCAGGTGGTTTTGCGCATATTGCACAGCGTCTTCGTCAAGCGTTTTGAACTCAAGGCCCTGATAAGTATCGCCATTGAACGCTAGCGCTGCAGGCCGAACCGCGTCCGTAGCGGGGTTCTTGGAGTAGGCCGCAAACCTGTCTGCGTTCAACTGTGCCAAATCTTCACTGATGTGCATAAGCTTGCGCAACTCATCAATCGACAGGTCACGTGAGACCTGAGCAAGCTCAAGCGCTTCATTGGGAAACTGTAGATCGGTCATGGCAACGCCATCTTGTGCGTCCCAGTTCAGGGCCTTGGCGGGCGAAATTGTAACCAGCATTGCTGCACTCCTCGTCGTTCATGAATGATTTAGAGGAAACTCCGCTAATCTCAAGCCTCGCGCAGCACCTCAAGAAACGCATCGCCAAACCTGTCCGCACGCTTATCGCCAAGCACCCGCTCGACACCGCTCAGATCACGCGGACGCTGCTTTACCAAACGTGCAAGCAGGGATGCAGAACAACTTAGCGGTTTGGCCGTACCATCTTCGCCGCGCATCAAATCACTTTGCACCTCAAGCAATCGATCATAAGTCGAGCCTTCGGATTTACCTGCCATCTTGCGCCGCTGCGGATGCATTGCGGCGACTTCACCCGCGATTACTTGCAAAAATTCAGCGCCGTACCGCTCAAGCTTTTTGGCACCCACGCCGCCAATTCGCGCCATATCATCCAAAGTTTGTGGCCGTGTTTGCGCCATCTCTATTAGGGTTTTGTCATTGAAAATCACGTAAGCTGGCGCATTGGCGCGCTCAGCCAAGCCACGTCGCTTAGCTTTTAGGGCGGACAAAAGCGGCGCGTCTTCTTCGCCAACCAATGTTCTTACCGCCGGACCCATACGTGTTGCTTGGATCGTGTCACGACGCAGGGTGATACCCTCCTCATCGCGCAAAATCGGGCGTGCACGATCGGTCATCGTCAGTGCACCGTGGCGCTCGGGGTTTGGGCGTACCAAATCATGCCCCATCATTTGCCGGAAAATGGCCTGCCACTCGCGCTTGCTCCACTCGGTCCCGACCCCAAAAGTTGGCAGGGTATCGTGGCTACGCGCTAACACTTTTTCGGTTTTGTCCCCGCGCAAAATATCGATCAGGTGACCCGCGCCAAACCATTCACCTGTGCGCAAAATTGCCGACAGGGCCATGCGTACGGGTGTCGTGGCGTCAAATGTATCCGCAGGGGTGTCGCAAAGATCACAATTGCCACACGGCTCGGACGTTTCCCCGAAATAAGCCAGCAGTTGAACACGGCGGCAACCGAGCGCTTCTGCCAAACCCATCAGCGCATTCAGGCGACCATGATCTGCGATGCGCCGTTCAGCTGGGGCAAGCCCCTCATCAATTTGTGTGCGGCGAAAACGAACGTCATCGGGACCAAAAAGTGTCAACGTGTCAGCCGGTGCCCCATCGCGACCGGCCCGCCCAATTTCTTGGTAATAGCCTTCGATCGACTTTGGCAAATCCGCGTGCGCGACCCATCTAATGTCAGGCTTGTCGATACCCATGCCAAACGCAACTGTTGCACAAACGATTAGCCCATCTTCTTGTTGAAATCGGCGTTCCACCTCGCGGCGGGCCTCAGGCTCCATACCGCCGTGATAATTGCACGCACTGTGCCCAGCGTCGCGCAACGCATTCGCAAGAGTTTCCGTCTTGGCGCGGGTCCCTGTGTAGACAATGCCACTCAGCCCTTTACGCGCAGCAACAAAGTTCAGAATTTGCTGTCGTGGGCTGTTTTTCACATCAAAAGCCAAGGCAATATTGGGCCGGTCAAAGCCGTGCAAAAACGTCTCTGGGGCTTCTTGCGCAAACAGCTTTTCAACAATTTCTTCGCGTGTTTCTTGATCGGCGGTCGCCGTGAACGCAGCAAGAGGTACATTCAGACCCTGCCTCAGCTCCCCAATCCGCAAGTAATCAGGCCTGAAATCATGCCCCCACTGGCTGACGCAATGGGCCTCGTCTACCGCAATGAAAGAGACATTAGACCGCTGCAACATGTTGAAAGTTGCAGTTCCCGAAAGCCGTTCTGGTGCCATATAAAGCAGCTTCAGGCGGCCCTCGGACAAGGCATCAAATACAGCCTGCGTTTCTTCTTCGGTGTTGCCTGAGGTTAATGCACCCGCCGCGACACCAGCTTCTTGAAGCGCACGAACTTGGTCACGCATCAACGCAATCAACGGTGATATCACAACAGTTAACCCGTCGCGAACCAAAGCAGGAAGCTGAAAGCACAGCGATTTTCCTCCACCTGTTGGCATAATCGCCAAGGTGTTTTTGCCCGCTATCACGGCGTCTACAATCTCGTGCTGTCCCACGCGGAAATCATCGAATCCAAACGTGTCACGCAAAATGCTCTGCGGGTTTTTCATTGAAGGCCTGTCTATATCTGCTGCTGCCTACAATGTGCCATGCCACTGCCAGTACCACAAGATATAGAGGTGCCCCGCCGCCACCCAATGAGTGCATACCCAGCAAAAAAACCAAGTGCCGTTGCGGCCACATCCAAAGGATCAAAAAAACCGTGGGCACTGTATGCGCGCAGCATATTTGGAAGCCAAACGGGCAAAATCATACTTTGTGCCAATTCAAAGCCAATACCGATCGCTGCCAGAAAAACACACCACACAAGCACCGCGATACGGCGCTCAAACAGCAGCCAACCCGCCAAAGCAAACGCCAAACTATGCAGAAACGCGGGGGCTATGCCAACAAGCAAACCACCAAAACCAAAGTCCCGCAGCACATAAACGCCACAGCCCAACCCAAATATAAAACAGACACACAAACTAACGATTAAGTAATTCATCTCTCTTATTTCACAAAAAAAACCTAATTTGCTCCTAAGAAAGAGATGCTCTGATGAGAGTTTTATTGAGTAATTGAGTATCGAGATGAAAACACAGCCAATTTCCATGAAGGAAAGGGCAGACGCGCTGCACTTGTCAGGTAAATGGCAAGAGGCGATGCCCCTCTATGCGCGCTATCTGGCACGGCATCCGGCGGACGCGGGCGCGTGGACCAACTTTGGTATATTGCTGCGGAAAACGAAGAATTACGAACAGGCTTTGCTAGCTCAAAAGCGGGCCTTCGCGCTCGATCCCCATTCGGGCGATATGCACAACAATCTGGCGAATATTCTGGGGGATATGGGTGAGCTTGAGCAGTCATGCGCGCTGCGACTTGAGCTGATTGCAAAGGCGCCAGACAGCCCCGATCAGATCGCCCTCGCCGGACGAAGCATGCGCATCGCCGGTGATCTGGACAGGGCAATCACATACCTAAGCAAGGCCGTTGAAACCTACCCCGATGATGCTGAATTGCGGATGCAGTTGGCTTTTTCACACCTAACAGCGGGAAATTATGCGGAAGGCTTTGCCCATTATCAGGCACGGTGGGAGCAAGCGGAAATAACCCCACCAAAAGTTGCAAAGCCCAAGTGGGCAGGTGAAGATATCGCCGGCAAAACGATCATGGTTTTCCCCGAACAGGGCTTTGGTGATTGCGTTTTATTCGCTCGATTTATGCCATGGTTAGCCTCGCTAGGTGCGCGCGTCATATTACTCGCAAAGCCCCAAATCGCGCCTATGCTCGCTAAAATTAAAGGTGTGGATCTGCTCATCTCGGACCCGGCTGATGCGCCGGAATTCGACGTTTGGACCAGTATGCTCGACATACCCATGCATGCTTTCGCAAGTGGTATTGGTATTCCGGAATGTACGAAACTGTCTTTACCAGATGACAGCGTCAGCCACGCCAAGCGCGATGTTTCCCCGCACCAAAACCTGTTCAAAATTGGTGTCGTTTGGTCCGGCTCTGCCACATACAAGGGCAATGACTCTCGCAGGTTTGATCATAAACACTTGCTCCGTCTGGCCGCCATTGATGAGGTGCAATGCTACTCGCTTTACAAAGGCCCCTACCTTGATGCGTTTCACAGAGATGGCACCTCAGGTCTAATTGTTGATCTCGCTTCGTCTGATCGCAGCTTTGCTGACAGTGCCGCGGTCATTGCCGAGATGGATTTGATCGTAACCATGGATACCGCCATCGCGCATATTGCAGGCGTCCTTGGGAAACCCGTCTGGAACCTGCTGCATTGGGACGGTTTTTGGCTTTATGGCAAGAGCAGCACGACAACGCCGTGGTACCCCAACATGCGCCTTTATCGCCAACCAAAACCCCGGGATTGGGATGCGGTATTCGATGAGGTTGTAAGTGATTTGAAGAGTTTAATGAGTAGCTGGAAAACCCCACATGGATAACATACTCACCCCCGTTTCGCCCGGTGAAGTACTGGATAAAATAACGATTTTGCGCCTTAAGCTTGAAAAAATCGCTGATGCAGAAAAACTTAAAAACGTGGCGTATGAACTGCGTATTTTAGAGGATACAGCGGCGCAACACATAGCCCCATCAACGCAACTCACCAAGCTGACGGACGCGTTGCAGAAGGTGAATGCCAAGCTTTGGGACATTGAGGATGACATCCGCATTTGTGAGCGCAACAGGTCGTTCGGCGATGCATTCGTTGACCTTGCCAGAGCCGTCTACGTCACGAACGATGAACGCGCGCGCCTAAAGCGCGAAATCAACGTTCACCTCGGCTCTGCAATTGTTGAAGAAAAATCCTACGCCCCAATGAGCAAAAGCGCATGAAGCCTTCAGAACACCTCCGCGAGGGGAAACGCAATCTTGCAGCAGCAGAGGCGGCCATCAACGCCGCCTTGAAAAATCGCAAGGACCGCTCGCGGGCAACACTTAATCGTCAACTGCACGAAATTCGGCTGCATTCCCCTGACTACCGCTACACGTCGCAAGCGGGCCAAGACGCAGTCATCGATAGGTTGTTTGGCGGCAAGCCTGGGACATTCGTTGATGTAGGTGGCTTTGACGGCATCACCGGATCAAATACGCTGTTTCTGGAGGTGTTTCGGGGCTGGACCGGCGCATTGGTAGAGCCTGTTCCACGCAATTTGCAAAAGGCCAAAACAGTGCGCCGCTGTCCGTGCCTTGGGTTTGCAGTGAGCAAAAATGATGGCGCGGCCAGCTTTATAGAGGTGCAGCAGGGCTATACCCAGATGAGTGGTCTCGCCGAGAGTTACGATACCAATATGCTGGCGAAAGTTCGCGCCGATCAACGGCACAAAGAAGAAGTGATTGAGGTCGAAACGCGGCGGCTGTCCACGCTTCTTCTGGACCTAGACATCCCTCACCCCGACTTCGTCAGCCTTGATATTGAAGGCGGCGAGGTCCAGTGCCTAGAGGATTTTCCATTTGCAGCGCACCGCGTCAAAAGCTGGAGTATTGAAAACAACACCAGCGGTCCCGAAATTCCTGCGATCATGCGGGCTAATGGCTACGAGCTTATTGAATTTTGCGGCCCCGATGATCTGTTCGTGCATCGTGATTTTATAAAAATCTAGCGCCGCAAATCCACTTAGAACCCGTAGAAGAAGCCCGCGTTATTTTGCAACACAATCCGTGCCGCAATCAAACCGATGAACGCCACCAATGGAGCAAGATCAAGCGCGCCCATGTCCGGCAGAAAACGGCGGATCGGCGTGTAAATCGGCTCAAGCAAACGGTTCAGCCCGTACCAGATTTGCGCAACGATCGGCTGGCCCATATTCAACACTTGAAAGTTCAAAAGCCACGACATCAAGATGTGCGCAATCATAACAAACCAAATCACATCAAGGATCAGCATCAGAATTTCGTAAAGCGATTGCATGGGTAGCGGCCCCTTTGTTTCTCTTGTTTGTGCATAGGTAAGCGCGCATCAGTTCAAGAACAACTGCTTTCCGTGACGTTAGGCACTGAAATTACCCCGTGACGCGCCTGTAAAGATACCTATCTAAGGGATGAAAGGTCGTAACCCATGTATCCCATCATTCGTGTCATCAAAGAACTTATTGCCCATCGAAACGCCGCGCCAATTTCGGTGACAGGCACGCACACCAGCACGCACCGCTGTTGGCCACAGGACATCGATTACTACTTTGAGATGAACAACGGCCGCATCCTTACGCTGCTTGATCTGAACCGCACGGTGCTGGCAAAGCGCACGGGACTGCTTAAAGTTCTCCGCGCAAACAACTGGGGCCTGACCATGGCCGGAGTGTCCGTGCGCTATCGTCGCCGCATCAGACCGTTTGAAAAGTTCGAAACCAAAGGCCGCGCGCTGTGCTGGGATGAGCGGTTCATCTATCTTGAGCAAGTGATGATCAAAGCGAATGGCGAAACCGCCAATCAGGCGCTCTATCGGTCTGCAGTAACAGGCCCTAACGGGATTGTGCCGCCCGCTTTGGTTTTGCAGCAGCTCGGCCAGGACATAACTACATCCCCGACACCACCCGAATGGGTGCAAAACTGGATCGATGCAGACGCAACCCGTCCTTGGCCACCGAAAATTTTGTCTGAGCCCTGAAAACCAAGGGTTGCCAAACGCCCCCCGTCCCGCGTCTTATTCTTTGTGATACATCTGCGGAATGTGCGGGCCTATGGCGAACACCGAATTGAAGAAGCGCGTTTGGGGCTGGATGGCTTTCGACTGGGCCGCGCAGCCCTTCTACACACTTGGGTGGACCTTCATTTTTGCACCATATTTTGCAGTGGTCGCCACGCAATACTTCATGGGGGCGGGACTTGATGAAGCAACCGCTGATGCGCAATCCCAAGCGCTTTGGTCTTGGGGACAAACTGCCACAGGCCTGCTAATTGCCATCACTGCCCCGTTCATTGGCGCCTACGCCGACAGCTCTGGCAGGCGCATACCCTATGTGGTTGGATTTTCAATTTTGTTCGTGCTCTCCGCGTGCTTCATGTGGGTTTTGCAACCTGACGGCACGGGGCTTTATTTGGCTTTGGCAATGTTTTGTGTGGCATTCATTGCCGCCGAATTTGCGCTTATCTTCACCAATGCATTGCTGCCAAGTCTTGGGCCAAGCGACGAAGTTGGCAAGATCAGTGGCGCGGGATTAGCAATTGGCTATGCCGGTGGTGTGGTCTCACTTGTGATCATGTTGCTCTTTTTTGCCGAGGGCGATGCGGGCAAAACATTCATTGGCCTTGATCCGATCTTGGGTCTTGATGCTGATGCCCGCGAAGGCACCAGATCCGTTGGGCCGTTCACAGCCCTTTGGTTTGCGCTGTTTATGATACCATTCTTTTTGTGGGTTCGCGAGGACACGTCACAACATCAGAAAACGTCTGTTTCTGCCGCCTTGAGTGAGCTGCGCTTGTCTTTTGGGGCAATCGTGAAAAGGCGTAGTCTTGCATGCTATCTCGGCTCGTCCATGTTCTACCGCGACGCGCTTAACGGCCTTTACAGCTTTGGTGGCGTCTACGCGGCATTGGTGCTCGACTGGTCCATCACAATGATCGGCGTGTTTGGCATCACAGGCGCATTAGCCGCGACATTGTTCACCTATGTGGGCGGTGTGTGCGACAAACGATTTGGTCCAAAACCCGTCATCATCTTTTGTATTTTCGCGCTCGTTTCAGTCTGCATCAGCTTGGTTGCTATGTCCCGCGAGATGTTCTTCGGAGTGCCCCTGCCCCAAGGCAGCGCAGTTCCCGACATCGTCATGTATATCTGCGGCGCGGTTATTGGTGGCGCGGGCGGTGCGCTGCAAGGGGCAAGTCGATCGCTGATGGTGCGCCACGCCGACCCAGAGCGCCCGACCGAGGCCTTCGGCTTTTTCGCCCTGTCCGGCAAAGCAACAGCATTTCTGGCCCCTGCATTGATCGGCATCACAACGACGATTACCAACTCTCCGCGTCTGGGCATCGCGCCTGTCGTGGGGTTGTTCCTTCTGGGGCTTATCTTGCTAAGGTGGGTCAATCCGAAAGGGGAAGTGTATGAGACGAGTACTTAGCGCAATTGCAGCAACAACATTTTTAGCTACCTGCGGGGCAAGTTCAGACCGTGATATTTCAGGCGCACAAACAAAGCGGCCAACCCTGACACAGGCCGAGCGCACCACACTTGCCAAAGTGCAATTCGGAGCCGCGAAAACGCCAGCAGCCACGACACCACAAGCGATCGGCGGATACGCAAAAGGCTGTTTAGCAGGTGCCGAGGCATTGACCGAGACAGGGCCAACATGGCAAGCAATGCGCCTGTCGCGCGGTCGAAACTGGGCGCATCCCAACACTATTGATTATGTTCAGAAGCTATCACGCTTTGCAGCTACCCAACCTGGTTGGGAGGGTCTTTACATCGGCGATATGGCGCAGCCCCGTGGTGGCCCAATGCTGACGGGGCATCGCAGTCACCAAACGGGACTTGGCATTGATGTCTGGATGCTTCCGCCCCAGCGGTTGAACCTCACAGCCTCCGAGCGGGAAAATATATCGTCAATCTCTACACGGCGCGCGCGAGGCGCCTATACCAACGACAACTGGACGCCTGCGCATATGAACATCCTGCGGGCTGCGGCAAAAGATAGCCGCACTGCGCGGATTTTTGTCTTTCCAGGTGCAAAAGTTGCCATGTGTGATGCTGAAACCGGTGACAAATCGTGGCTCAATAAAATTCGGCCTTGGTCGGGTCACCACTATCATTTTCACGTCCGCTTAAACTGTCCCAAAGGCGATACCGCGTGCGTTAGTCAGCCGGCACCGCCTAAGGGCGACGGTTGCGATGACGCGCGCAAATGGGTCCGCGACATCCTTGATCCGCCACCCCCTGATCCCAACGCACCGCCACCGCAGAAACGACGCGAATTAACGCTGAACGATCTGCCCGCGCAATGCACCGCGGTCCTACGCGCGGACTAGCCAACATTTAGGTTTTTCTTGCAAGGTTTGCACAACGCGCCTAAACGCAGCGTGTCCATCGTGCACGCGCTTGGGCCGAGTCTCCGCAACCTTGTAAAACGGATCTACATTATGCAACGTTCTTACCTGCCAGGCATTCTGGCTATGGCCGCTGTCGTGGTCGCTTCAAACATTCTTGTACAATTTCTTCTCGGCGATTGGCTAACTTGGGGTGCATTCACCTACCCTATCGCCTTCCTTGTCACCGACCTGATGAACCGCCTTTATGGCCCAAGCGCTGCGCGCCGCGTAGTGTTTTCAGGCTTTGTCGTTGGCGTCATTTGCTCACTGGTCGGCACGCAAGTAATGCTTGAATTCGGCCCTGCCGTAACCCTACGCATCGCGCTTGGATCAGGTACAGCTTTCCTGGTCGCACAATTGCTTGATGTCGCAATCTTTGATCGCCTGCGCAACGGCACTTGGTGGCGAGCCCCGCTGGCATCGACTGTGATTGGATCATCCATTGATACGGCGCTGTTCTTCACCATCGCATTTTCGGCAAGCCTGTCGTTCATCGAGCCTGCCAACGATGTATCATGGGCTGGCGATGTTTTGCCCATCTTGGGCGTCGGTGGACCTGCGCCGCTTTGGGTCTCGCTGGCCGTAGCTGACTGGATGGTGAAACTATCACTTGCCTTGATCGCACTTATCCCGTTTCGGCTGCTTGTCGCTAGCTTGGGCAAAGGACCGCAAAAAACTGTTTGAGATTTTAGATAGCTGTGCAAACATTCAGTTATCGGAAACAAAACGGAAGGAGGTGATCCAGTGATCAGAGAAGCATTGGAGACAGGTAACGGGACAATTCGGGAGGCGCGCCTCTAACGGCAGACCTTAGGGCGATAGCCCCGAAGTGGGACCAGCGCGACGCTGGTATCTAACCTACCCACCTCCTTGATCTCGAAAGGGCTGCTCACCAATTGGGCGGCCCTTTTTACTTTTACAACAAGACCCGAACTGGCTGCGTTTATCATGATGATTAGCAACAAAATCACCCTGCAGGATTGGGAGTTGACCGAGAGCTTTACGCGCTCGTCCGGACCGGGCGGGCAAAATGTGAACAAAGTTGCAACGGCGGTTGAGTTGCGTTTTGAGGCGGCCCGTTCGCCCAATCTTGCGCCACCTGTCAAGGCACGGTTAAAGCGGCTCGCCGGTCAAAAGTGGACGACCGAAGGTGCCATTGTGATCCGCGCAGAAGAAACCAGATCACAGGCGCGCAACCGCGAGATTGCCCGTGAACGGCTACGTGATCTGATCCGAAAAGCACTTGAAACGCCAAAAAAACGCGTTGCAACAAAGCCCACTTGGGGCAGTCAGAAACGTAGGCTTGCCGCCAAAAAGAACCGTGGCGAGGTGAAGTCTTTGCGCGGTAAAGTCAGTACTGATGATTAAACTTCGACACTCTGCGCGACTTGCTCGCCTACGTTGAACACACGCTTATACCGCGCAATTTCATCCGCCGGGCCCATCGCCTTGTTGGGATTATCTGACAGCTTCACGGTGGGCTGGCCATTGGCCTCAACCGCTTTGCAAACCATCGAAAACGGCGCAAGCCGATCACCGTCAGTCAGGCCTCGGAAGTCGTTGGTCAAAAGCGTACCCCACCCGAACGAGACGCGACAGCGCCCGTCAAACTGTTTGGCCAGTTGCACGATTTTATCTTCGTTAAGACCATCGCTAAAGATGATTAGCTTCTTGGTTGGGTCCTCGCCACGCTCTTTCCACCACGCAATCGCAGTCTCGGCGGCCGTAGCGGGATCACCGCTGTCGACGCGAATACCCGTCCACCCCGCAAGCCAATCAGGAGCACGGTCAAGGAACCCTTGCGTGCCGTATGTGTCAGGCAAGATCACACGTAAATTACCTTCGTGCTCATCATGCCAATCCGACAAAACCTGATAAGGCGCTTGGGCCAACTCTTCATCCGTTTGAGCAAGCGCCGAATAAACCATCGGCAATTCATGCGCGTTGGTCCCAATCGCCTCAAGGTCCCGGTTCTTGGCGATCAAACAGTTCGATGTTCCCAGAAACGAATTGCCCAACCCTTCGGTCATCGCCTGTACACACCAGTCCTGCCACAAAAATGAGTGGCGGCGGCGCGTACCAAAATCAGCAATCATCAGGTTGTCTACTGTGCGCAATTTTTCAATTTTGCCCCACAGCTTAGTCATGGCGCGGGCATAAAGGACCTGTAATTCAAAGCGACCCATCTCGCCCAAAACCGCGCGCCCGCGAAGCTCCATCAAAACAGACAGCGCCGGGATTTCCCACAACATGACCTCTGGCCATGACCCCTCAAAGGTCAATTCATACTGATCGCCGATACGCTCAAGATGGTATTCCGGCAGCGTGAGGGATTCAAACCAGTCCATGAAATCAGGGCGGAACATCTGGCGCTTGCCATAAAAAGTATTGCCGCGCATCCATGTGCTTTCACCGCGCGTCAAAGACAGACTACGAATATGGTCAAGCTGCTCGCGCAACTCCCCTTCGTCGATCAGCTTTGCAAGCGGCACATCCTGTGAACGATTGATCAAACTAAACCGCACTTGGGTGTCCGGCTTGTTGCGGAACACAGACTGGCACATCAGCAATTTATAAAAGTCAGTATCAATCAGGGACCGAACGATAGGGTCAATCTTCCATTTGTGGTTCCAAACCCGCGTCGCAATATCAACCATCGACCTGCACTCCCGCCTCTTTCATCCCAGCAAGGGCCGCCGCAAGCGAGCCGTCCAAATCAATCCCACGGCACAGATCAAGATCAACACGTACATCAAACCCAAGCCGTGCCGCATCAACTGCAGAAAAGTTGACGCAAAAATCAGTCGCCAAACCAACCATTGTCAGCTTCTGAATGCCGCGCGTGCGCAGGTATCCCTCAAGGCCCGTTGGCGTTGTTTTGTCGTTTTCAAAAAATGCCGAATAACTGTCGATGAGTGGGTTGGTACCTTTGCGAATGATCAGATCAGCACGCGCGTCATTAAGGTCTGCATGAAACGCACCCCCGCGGCTGGCCTGAACGCAGTGGTCTGGCCATAAAACTTGCGCGCCATAGGGCATATCAATCAGGTCATAAGGCGCACGTCCACCGTGACTGCTGGCAAACGATGAATGCCCTGCGGGGTGCCAATCTTGGGTCAACACAACACACGAAAACTCATCCATCACTGTGTTAATTCCTGCGACGACAGCCTCGCCATCTGGCACGGCCAAAGCCCCGCCTGAACAAAAATCGTTCTGCACATCAATCACGATGAGCGCTTCATTCGGCGCGCGGGTCACAGGCAATCCTTCCCATTCATACTTAAGGATAATGGGTAAAAGGCCCATCCGGCCCCGTCAATGCCAAGCCGCCTTGAAAGCCGCCATCGCCCGCCCCCAATGGCATACTTGCGCGATGCCAGCCTTAGGCGTAAATGCAGCTTTATGTATACGATTGCTGCACTCTACCACTTCACCCGCTTTGCCGATCACCAAGCCCTGCAAGCGCCTCTTAAATCCGCGTGTGACACAAACGGCATCATGGGCACGTTGTTGTTGGCCCCCGAAGGGATCAACGGCACAATTGCAGGCTCGCGCAGCGGTATCGACAACATCGTCGCATACCTCAAATCATTGCCCGGCTGCGCCGATCTTGAATGGAAAGAGTCGACGTCCCGAGACGCGCCGTTCGGACGCATGCGCGTGCGTCTTAAACGTGAGATCGTCACGATGGGCCAACCAAACGTGGATCCAAAAGCCCATGTTGGCCACTATGTTGCACCGCAAGACTGGAACGAATTGATCGAGCGCGACGACGTGGCAGTCATTGATACACGCAACGATTATGAAGTGGGCATCGGCACATTCAAAGGCGCAATTGACCCGGAAACGACCAGCTTTGGCGAATTTCCAGCCTGGTGGGAGGCCAACAAGGACCGCTTGCACAACAAGAAAATCGCCATGTTCTGTACGGGCGGTATCCGCTGCGAGAAATCAACGAACTATTTGATGAGCCAAGGTGTAAACGATGTGTTTCACCTCAAGGGCGGCATCTTGAAGTACCTCGAGGAAGTGCCTGAGGAACAGAGCACATGGGAAGGCTCGTGTTTTGTATTCGACGGCCGCGTATCGGTTGAGCACGGGCTGCGTGAAGGCCCTCACGAGATGTGTCACGCGTGCCGCAAGCCTGTTTTGCCAGAAGACAAAACACGCGCAGAATGGGAAGAAGGCGTTTCTTGCCACCAGTGCATTGGTGAGACCTCGGAAGACGATAAAACACGCTTCCGTGAACGCCAGAAACAGATACGGCTAGCCCGCGAACGCGGGATCACTCATATGGGTATTCACGGAATTGAGTGAATATTGCGGTTCTTCCGTCATATATTTATTTAGACGGATAGGCCGGTTAAGCCGTATTCATTGTTTGACATGGATTTTTTACTATTGACTCAATCTTTTTGATTGTGACGTATTGATGACACGAAGGACAATGCAATGATTGTCATACCAACTCCGCCTGTTATCAGTTCGTGGACGTGAAAAATTGACTGCATGAACATCACGAGCGATAATGCAAATATGGAGTAAAATGCTCCATGTTCCAAATATCGAAACTCCGCAAGTGTGCCTTTTTCAACGAGCATAATCGTCATCGCCCTCACATACATGGCGCCAATACCAAGACCAATCGCGATCAGGAGTATGTTGGTCGTTAGCGCAAAAGCACCAATAACGCCATCGAACGAAAAGCTAGCATCTAGTACTTCAAGGTACAAAAATGCCCCTAAACCACCTTTAGCACCAATTTCAGCGGTCCGGCCTGCTATATTATCTAAAACTGTACCGAGCCCATCAACTGCTACAAACACAAGCAGACCCATGATTGCTGACGTAACAAATTGAGCTGAATAATCATTGGGAATAATTCGTGAAATGGTAAGTACAATAATCAAAACTAACGCAATTTCCAAACCTCGGACAGAACTACAGTAGCGTAGACCTCTTTCAATTGGACCAATCCAATCAATAGTTTTTTCGCCATCAACAAAAAACTTAAGTGCTACCATCATCAAGAAGGTTCCCCCAAATGCTGATATTGGACCATGTGCTTTGCCAATAATACGCGAGTACTCATCTGGATCAGCAAGCGCTAGATGCATTGCCGCGAAAGGATTTATCCAAACAAAAATCGCAACAATGGCCAGAGGAAAAACGATGCGCATACCAAAAACTGCAATTAAGATGCCCCACGTCAGAAACCTCTGACGCCAGACCGGTGTCATTTCTTCAAGTTTGTTGGCGTTTACAATTGCATTATCAAAAGAAAGTGCGATCTCAAGTGCTGCCAAAACAATGCCAACGATTAAAAACGATATAAGGCCCGAAATAGTGCCTTCAGTAGCCCAACCAAGCCAAGCAGAGAGAAGTAGCCCGACAACAGTAGTAGCTAAGGGCCATTTTAAATATGAAGTTACGGTACGTTCGCTATTCATAAATTAATTCCCTGACATTATTTCGGGCAGCCACAGTACTAACTGGGGGAATGCAAAGATTAAGCTTAGGCCGAGGAGCTGTACCAACATGAATTGCATCATTCCTAGGTAAATGTCCTTCAAGTCCCAATTTGGCACCACTCCCTTTAGAAAATAAGCTGAAAGCGCAACTGGAGGCGATAGCCAAGCTGTTTGAAGGTTTACAGCAACCAAAATTCCAAACCACACCATGAGATCATATCTCGATAACCCATGAATATCTAAAGCCTCTACAGTAGGTAACAAGATTGGCACCACAATCAATACAATTGGAACCCACTCAAGTGGCCAACCCAGCAAGAAAATAAGAGCCATTACTAAAAGCAGAATTAGATACGGAGACATATCTAGTCCAAGCAATATTTCTGTCATCATCCGAGGCGTTCCTAGAGCACTAAATTGCGCGCCAAAGAAGTTGGAGGCAGCGACCAAGAACATGATCAGAACAGTAATTTCTAAAGCTTTGATCAAGCTGTCAAAGAAGCTAGGCAAGGTAAACTTTCGGTAGCCAACTGACAAAAGTATTGCACCAAATGCGCCCATAGCGGCAGCCTCCGCTGGCGTTGCAAGGCCCAAAAGTATCGAGCCCAACGCAAACGAAATTAAGATTGTCGGAGGCATTAGGCCCGCAAAAAACTCATCCCACAACGCAGAGAATTCAAATGTAACATTGGCATCATGAGAGTAAATATGACGCCCAAGATATGTTAAAATGAAGATAAATCCTGTAAATATCAAAGGCCAGGCTGGCGTTGCTTCACTTAGAGCAAAGTTGCTCACGAGCATATAAACGTGAAACAACACAGCTAGCGGTACTACGATCCGTAGTGCAGCCAGGCTCCGATAGGCGCGATGAGATATGATTATTACTAAAATCATGATAAACAGTCCGCCGAAGGGCATGACTGAAGCAAATTGGCCGCTAATGGATAGCCCAAAAATTCGACAGATAGTCAGGACGCCGAGACATACCAACGCAACTTCAGCACCATAGTGACTAGAAGTTCTTGGTTGGTCTTCTTTAGACAGGATTGGCCCCAGTGCGGGGTTTAGCCAACAGCGACCCAATGTGTACAATAAGTAAAGAGAAGCTAACAAAGCGCCTGGTACGAATGCTCCTCTAAAGAGATCAAGTGTAGAGACTTCAAGCACCGGCCCCATGACAATCAACATAATTGACGGAGGGATCAGGATACCCAACGTGCCACCAGCGGTGATCGTTCCGGCTGCAAGTTGCACATTGTAGCCGGAACGACTCATTGTTGCACCTGCCATAATTCCTAAAAGTGTGACCGAGGCACCAACGATACCAGTGGCAGCCGCGAAAATCGTCGAAACGATTAAAACTGCAACAAAGAGTGATCCTCGTACTCGCGCCATTATCATCTGTATCGAGGAAAAAAGTCGCTCCATAAGACCAGCCGACTCCATCACAATGCCCATAAGGACAAAGAGCGGCACGGCCATCAATTGGTCGTTCAGCATTGTAGAGTTGGTATTCAAGGTCATTAGAAGCGTAGTAAGTTTAAAGTTTGCTCCCCAAATTCCAAAAACAAAGCCTAGAAAAATCAGGGTGAATGCAATTGGGAACCCAATAAAGATCACAAACAACATTGAACCAAGCATTATTAGACCAATAACCGGCTTACTAATGCTCGATTTCGCCACCATTAAACTTTCAAACCAGGCCCCACCTGGCACAAAATCAGGCTGGAAAACTGCCAGGATTAGCCAAGCCAGAGTTATTACATAAATTGGTAACGCTTTAACAAACCAAGTTTCACGTTCTTTCCCCATCTTATGGAAAGCTCTGAAAATCTCTGGAATTCCTTGTAGCGTCAATAAGATAGCGCCTATTGGCATAGCTATTCGAGCTGGCCAAAGAAGAGGTCCCCAGGCACTGTCAACTTGCATAGTCTCACCAGTGACAAACGACAGCCACCAATATTGCGAAGCTACAATAGTAAAAAATATCATCGAAGGTATAAAAAATACTAGGTACAAAATCGCATCAACCGTGGCTTGGGTCTTAGGGCTCCAATTTCTGTATAAAAAATCAGCGCGGATGTGTACTCCGCGCATCAATCCGTAGCCTGCGGCACCCATAAACAAGACACCTGCAATCATCCTGCTTGTATCATAAACCCAAAGGGTTGGACCCAAACCAAGACTTCGAGCAAATTCTTCAAAACCTGCGTTCGAAAGAATTGAGAAAGAGTTTCGAGAGAAAACCTCGAAGACCACCGCTGCAATCAAAGGTACCATTAATACTGCTATTATCTGACCTGCACGATAATTCAGGACGTCAATGGCCGCAGTTATTGGGCGCTGCCAAGCTGTCATATCTTTGGGTGTATCACCGGGAGCTTCCGCGCGACGCTCGGCAATCAGCTCATCTGCAATTTCGAGCTCTTCTATGTTCACTTGATCCGCGGCCATAACCGTTCCCATCCTTAAGAATAATTGCAGTAATATTTTCAATTTTGATGAACGGTTTCTGCGTCACATGAACCGTTCATCAAAATTGAAGCGCGGAGCAATGATGCCCCGCGCAACTAATTAGGTTATTTTAGGGTGTCTGCGTGTGCCTTACCCAAGCTAGCATTAGCCGCTTGCGCGCCAGCCCAGAAAGGTACTGCAATGTCAGCAAAATCTTTTTGTGACTGCCAGACTTCCGCAAAGAATTCATTTGAGTCAGACGCCTCTTGAAGAGCGTTTTTCGCTGCAGCCATGTACTCAGTGAAATAGTCCGCAGGTGTATCTTCAAGGATAACACCATGGTTTTCAGTCAGGTCTTTCAACGCTTTGCCGTTTTCATAAATCCGGTAAGACATTGATTTTGATAAAGACGCTGTCGAAGCGACCTCAAGCGCTTTTTTCTCTAAATCGCTAAGGCTGTCGTAGAAGTCGCCATTGATATACATATCAGCGTTTACAACGACCTGGTGGAGACCCTGCAGGTAGTAGTGCTTCAATACCTTCTGAAAGCCAAATACACTATCTGGCTTCGGGCAACACCATTCGGCCGCATCAATGGTCCCTTTTTCGAGTGCGGGTAGAATGTCTCCACCGCCCATCGCTACTGCAGGAACACCAATATCCGCGTAAGCTGCACCAACCATGCCTGGAGGAGCTCGGAAGCGCATCTGACGGAAGTCATCCATAGATTCGATTGGCTCAGGGAACCAACCCAGGGCCTCAGGGCCAACTGGCTGCAACATGAAGCCTTTGACGTTCACACCCATCTCGTCCCAAAGGCGATCGTACAATTCCTTGCCACCACCATATTGGAACCAACTTAAGAAAGCGATGTTATCCATGCCAACGCCTGCACCAGCGACTGGTGCACCAAACAAGTTAGCCGCTACGTGCTTGCCGCCCCAGTAATGGGTCCAAGCAAAGCCGCCTTCAACAAGACCAGCGTCTACCGCGTCCATGATGTCTCGCGGACCAACAACGGCACCAGCTGGAAGTATTTCTACAGTAAGCGATCCACCGGTCAATGCTTCGACATCTTTGCCGAAGTCAGCCAGCATAGTCACTTCGTCAGATGACGTTGCAAGTACAGATTGGATCCGCAAGACTTTTTCCGCCATCGCTGACGACGCCATTAGCGCAATTGCAGTAGCACCAGCAGCTACGTATTTAATATTGAACATTTGGTTCCTCCCGTTAGTTCAAGCCCTCTTATTATTAATGACCACTCTGAGTTGAAGGCTTCACAACAGAGGGTGTAGATTACTTACTCGTCGAAATTTTCTACAAGCAAGTAAGATCGATAAGCATCAAAGCTTTGCATCCTCTAGTATGAGTTCAGCAGCTCGTTCGCCAATCATTATGCAAGGTGCATTTGTGTTGCCACTGACAATGGTAGGCATAATCGAAGCATCCGCGACACGAAGGCGATTTATTCCTCTTACCTTTAGCTTCGGATCCACCACAGAAAAATCATCAATGCCCATTTTGCAAGTTCCAGTTGGGTGGTAGATGGTAACTGCCGTTTCTCGCGCCCAAGCCAACGTGGCTTCATGATCATCAAAAGCAACACCAGCTCCCGGCGCATATTCTTCTGTAATATGGTCTTTAATCGGCTGACTTTGGGCAATCGTTCGAGCTATTTGGATCCCTTTTACAATTGTTTGGCAGTCGTTGTTTGTCGCCAAGTAATTTGGATAAATGAGTGGGTGATCGTCCATATTCGCGGACTTCAACGACAAATGTCCGGTACTTTCAGGCCGCAGTTGTAAGACTGAAGCAGTGAAAGCAGAAAACCGATGGGGCCCATCTGCTGGTTTATCAGCGCTCCAAGGTTGAATATGAAATTGTATGTCAGGTGTTTCTAGTCTTGGATCTGTTTTCAAGAACGCCGTTCCAAGGCTAGCCGCCATTGTCATTGGACCACGCTGAGACAAAGCATATTGCATCGCCATGATGCCTTGTTTGAAGATATTATTAGCTTCTACGTTTATCGTGCTGAGATTGGTTTTATATACTGGCCTCGCCTGCAAGTGATCTTGAAGGTTTTTGCCGACGGCTTTAATTTTTATTTTAGTTTCAATCCCATGCTTCATAAGTTCATCGGGGTCACCGATCCCGGAAAGCATAAGAATTTGCGGTGAACCAATGGCACCAGCGCTTAAGATTACCTCTTTGCGGGAAAAAAAATCCTCCATCAATCCATGATGCTTGACACGGATGCCTACTGCCTCACCACGTTCAACGATGACTTTTTCCGTTTGAGTATCAGTGATTATATGCAGGTTTTTTCTCGTTCGAATAGGCCTGAGATATGCAGCCGCTGAAGAGCATCTTCGACCCTTCTTCATCGTCAACTGAAAGTAACCAACCCCTTCTTGTTCACGCCCATTATAATCGGGATTACGTTTGTATCCGGCATTAACTGCCGCATCCAACCATTTATCAACAACTGGACGTGTCAGTCGCGATTTTTGCACGGAAAGCGGGCCGTCGGTGCCCCTGTCATCATCAACATGGTCTCCATTCCAAGTTTCAGAACGCTTGAATAGAGGCCCAACTTGCTCCCAACTCCAGCCATTACAACCTAACTGAGCCCAGTGATCGTAGTCTTGCCTCTGACCTCTCACATATAACAAACCGTTTATAGAACTGGAGCCACCTAGCACTCTACCGCGAGGCCACGAAATTGAGCGCCCTGCAATACCTGCGTCCGCCTCCGTTTTGTAGCACCAATCGGTTTTTGAATTACCCATGGTTCGAAAGTATCCAACAGGTATATGGATCCAGAGATTCCGATCCATTGATCCAGCTTCGACCAACGCAACTGAATAACGCCCATCATCCGACAGCCTGTTGGCGAGCGCACATCCTGCGGAGCCAGCTCCCACGATTATATAATCAAATTCACTAGACATGTGATCAGTTACACCTTAGTATCAAAAAATGAGACTTTTATTCTCTATTTCCTCTCACGTTACACCTTTTATTTTTAATTGCATCAATTTTTTGAATTTGTTGATTTGCAAGGCGAAGAAATGACGAAATCCCAGCGTATCCCCACAAATCTTAGAACCCTGAAAATCCTTGAAGTTTTGGGGAGCAGCGAGAGCGCTATGACCGCAACAGAAATCAACGCCCAATTGGACTTACCCAAACAAACGGTTCATCGACTTTGCGCAACATTGGAGCAAAATGGCTTTATCAACAGAAAACACATGAGCAAGAAATACCAGATTGCGAGGCGATTGCGGATCATGGGCGCAGGCCTTTTGCACAGTTCTCGGGATTATATCGCTCGCCATCAAATTTTATTGGGAGTCAACGAGCAAATTGGTGAAACCGTAAACTACGCTGTTCCGGGGGCAGACGGAATGAACTACCTGGATCGCGTAGAGACAGATTGGGCTTTTCGAATTCAGCAGCCAATTGGCTCTAGCGTTCCTTTCCACTGCACAGCTAGCGGCAAGTGTTTTTTAGCCAATCTCCCGAAGAGGCATCAATTAGCTCTTGTCGAAAGCCTTAACCTTACTGCAATGACGGTGAATACTATAACCGATAAAGCCGTACTCATAGATGAACTAAGCGAGATAAGAGCCAACGGCTACGCCCTTGATAGAGAAGAATTCATGCCCGGTTTGATAGCAATTGCTGTACCGATTTTCGACCTTGAAAATCGATTTGTCGCGGGGTTAGCTTATCATGGACCAACCCAACGACTGAACCTTTCATCCATGATTGAGACTAGAGAAGTACTTATAACTGCAAGCCAAAAATTAGAAAAAATACTTTTTCTGGAGTGATTTTTTGTTGTGTATCATGTCTGCCTCAAGCAAGCTTCAACGGTATTTTAGGACAAAATATACGAATTTCTAACCCACTGTTTAAGCGCTAATGGAGAACTAAGACATTATGAAAATATTTCGTTATTCAATTATATTTTTATACTGTCTCACGCTATCGGCGTTCGCCAGTCCTCGGTACTTTCTTTTCCCAGGCGAAGCTATTGAATTTTCTTCTAAATATGATCAAAATTTGAACATCTTCGGTATCGTCAACAGCATAAAAAGCTCGGACAACAGCGAGATCGGTTACGAGTTCAAATTATTAGACCGATCAAATAGCGTTACGGTAATTTACGATAGTTATCTGCCTGAACTCTTCGGACCCGGGATTCCAGCCGTCATCAGCGGTAAATTTAAAAACGACATCTTCGTTGCCACCACCATTTTACTTGAATTTAGCTCAGATTTTTTTCCAGAAGCCGCCCTTAACGAGCTCAAATCTTATGGAGTAATGATTGAAAATTAAACTGTTTGAAGAGTTAGCCCGTTAGTCTGATTGTGATCCTTTAATTACCGTATTTTAAGAGAAAAATTCAAAGATTTTAACTTAATCAAAGTAATCTTTTACATCCTAATTGGGATATCAGAACTCTAAAGTAGCCGGCCGGAAAATTTAAAAATCGAGGTTTTCAACCGACAACGCGTTGTTCTGAATAAAGTCGCGACGCGGCTCAACGACGTCCCCCATCAGCTTTGTAAAGATGTCATCTGCATCTGCCACGTCTTCAATTTTGACTTGCAACAGGGTCCGCGCATCAGGATCCAGAGTCGTCTCCCAAAGCTGATCAGGGTTCATTTCCCCTAGACCTTTGTAGCGCTGCAGCGACAGACCTTTTTCGCCCTCTTCAAGGACAGCAGCCAACAGATCAAGCGGACCGTAAATTGGTACGGTACGATCTTTGCGATACAACTTGGCAGGCAGGCTATATACTTCTTGAAGCGCCTCAGTCATCGTGCCGGTCCGACGCGATTCACCGCTGCGCAGCATAGGCCCGTCTAGAACCCGCGCTTCCTCAACGCCGCGTAAAATTCGGGTCAAACGCATGCCTTTGTCTTGGGTTGGGCGGCCCGTCCAGCCGCGCTCGTACTCAAGCGCAATCAAGTTCAAACGCTCTGCGACTTTGTCCGCAACGCCCTGCAAATCGGCGTCCAGAACGCCCGGCACAAACGCCCCAGCGATCGCAGCTTGCTCAAGAATATGACGCGGATAGTGGGTTGGGAATGCCTCCAGCACTCGGCGCACTTGACGCGCATCTTCGACGACACGGCGCAAATCTTGACCTGAAATCTCTTCACCCGATTGTAACTGCAAAACAGCACCGTCGATCCCTTGGTCAATGAGGTAATCATCCATCGCCGCTTGGTCTTTTAGGTAAACTTCGGACTTACCGCGTGCCACTTTGTAAAGCGGTGGTTGCGCAATGTAGAGGTAACCCTTTTCGATCAACTCAGGCATCTGACGGAAGAAGAACGTCAACAAGAGCGTCCGAATGTGGGCACCATCAACGTCCGCATCGGTCATGATGACGATTTTGTGGTAGCGCAACTTTTCAATGTTGAACTCGTCACGGCCAATGCCAGTACCAAGCGCCATCACAAGATTACCAATCTCTTGGCTGCCAAGCATGCGATCAAAACGCGCGCGCTCAACGTTCAAAATCTTACCTTTCAGGGGCAAAATAGCTTGCGTCTGACGGTCACGGCCAGTCTGCGCTGAGCCCCCCGCAGAGTCACCCTCGACGAGGAAAACTTCAGTTTTTGACGGGTCTTTTTCCGAACAGTCTTTCAGTTTACCCGCAAGGAAATTTACATCCATGGCCGTCTTGCGACGCGTCAGTTCACGGGCTTTGCGCGCAGCCTCTCGCGCCATTGCCGCCTCAATGATTTTGCCGACAACAATCTTGGCCTCATTGGGGTTCTCGCCGAACCACTCGAGAAGTTTCTCTCCCACAAGGCTTTCAACTGCAGGGCGGACTTCGGACGACACAAGTTTGTCTTTGGTTTGGCTAGAGAATTTCGGATCCGGCACTTTTACCGACAAAACGCAGGTCAGCCCTTCACGGGCATCATCACCCGTAAAGTTCACCTTTTCACGTTTGGCGATGCCTGTATCTTGGGCATATTTTTGAATAGTCCGCGTCAACGCACTACGGAAACCCGCCATGTGGGTGCCACCATCACGCTGCGGAATGTTGTTGGTGAATGGCAGCACATTCTCGTGATAGCTGTCATTCCACCACATCGCGACTTCAACGCCGATGTCGTCTTTTTCACCTTTAACGTAGATGGGCGTGTCCATCACAGAAGACTTTGAGCGATCCAAATATTTAACGAATTCTTTCACGCCACCGTCGTAAAACAACTCACTCTTCAATGCTTCTGCAGGACGCTCATCAACCAAGATGATCCGCACACCCGAGTTCAAAAACGCCAGTTCGCGCAGCCGCTTTTCAAGGGTTTCAAAACTGTAATCAAGATTGCTGAACGTCTCTAGAGACGAAAGAAAACGCACCTCAGTACCTGTCTCTTCAGAGGGGCCTACCCGCTCAAGATGTTTGACTGTATCGCCGCGCTCAAACCGTGCGATATGCTCGGACCCATCACGCCATACACGCAGCTCAAGCCAATCCGACAATGCATTTACAACCGACACACCAACACCGTGAAGGCCGCCCGAAACCTTGTAGGAATTGCTGTCAAACTTACCGCCTGCGTGCAGCTGTGTCATGATGACTTCTGCTGCAGAAACACCTTCTTCTTCGTGCATTCCAACAGGAATGCCGCGGCCGTTGTCACGAACCGAAATGCTCGAGTCATCGTGAATTGTAACCGTGACATAATCCGCATGACCGGCCAGCGCCTCGTCAATCCCGTTATCAACGACCTCGTAGACCATGTGGTGCAGACCAGAACCGTCATCGGTATCGCCGATATACATTCCAGGGCGCTTACGAACAGCCTCTAACCCCTTGAGAACCTTAATAGAATCGGCACCGTATTCCTGCGGTGTGACTGGCGTGTCGGACATGCGATTGTTACCTCGTATTTTCACACTTTTATACGAGGTTTAGCGCTGATTGTCACGCCTCACCGCTATATTTTGCGTCAGGTAAACGGAATGACCAACCCAACCAAAATCAGCAATACTCCACTGGTCAGATTGATCCGTTTTAGGCCTGTTTGAGAGGTCAAGACTGCGCGGATTCGCTCGACAAATACGGCCAAAATTATGTTGCCTGTCAGCGGAACAACAAACGACAATGTACAAATCATAAACGCATCGCGCCACGTTACCTGCGTCAGATCAAAGAACCCCGGTAAGACGCCAACATAGAACAAGATCGCCTTGGGATTGCCGATGATCACCGCAATACCGGCCACAAACCCCGCCATCATGCCGGGTCGAGTTAACCTGCTGTCTGAGCCAAGGGCGCGGTCATAATTACGGATCAGAGAGTATCCCATAACAAAAAATATGATCGAAGCCGCATATCGCAGGACAATCATAAATTCCTCAAACTGAGTGACAAAGACAGACACGCCAAAAATGGCCACGATTGGCCACAGGAAGTCACCCAAAGCCACACCAAGGGCGAGCGGCCAAGCGGACTGAAATCCACCAGATAACCCACGGGCAATCAAAGCCACCCAAACGGGTCCGGGCGTCATGAACAAGACAAGCAGCGAGCCCGCATAAAGAAGCGCGCCCGCCAAATCGATGGTCATGCAATGTGCCCTTCGTCATTGAGCGGCCAAAACGGATTACACGCGACCTCCCAAACATGGCCATCTGGATCAGCGAACGCCCCAGAATAGCCGCCCCAAAAGATAGCCGCTGGTTTCTTCACAGGTTTGGCGCCTGCACTTAATGCCAAGTCATACGCCGCATCGACTTCGGCCTCGGTTGGGTAGTTTTGTGACAGATTTGACGCGCCACACCCCAAATCGTCGATGCTCAAATCAAGATCTTCAGCCATTTTCCCAAGACTGTAGAGCCCAAACTTAGCGCCGCCGATATCGTAGAAAGCGACATCATCCGTCGCTTCTTCCAAAACCCAACCAAGCGCCGCGTAGAAAGCTTTCGACACAGCCAAATCGGCGACACCTAAAGTGATTAACGTAACTCTGTTTGCCTGCACTGCACCCACTCCATTACTAAACGCTCGCTTCGCGCACTGTATCCGCGTCAACTTCAAGGTACGTTGCCCGCTCTCCCAATGCATCAAACAAATGTGGTTCTGTCCCCGTCATCCACGCCTGCGCGCCCAAGGCAGTTATTTCATCATAAAGTGCCGCACGGCGTCCTGCATCAAGGTGTGCCGCTACTTCGTCCAACAACAGTAGAGGCGGCGCACCAACATCGGCAATAAGCGCCCGCGCATTCGCTAAGATCAGCGAGATTAACAGCGCTTTCTGCTCACCTGTTGAACAATCTCGCGCAGGAACGTCTTTGACCGCATAAACCGCATCAAGATCACTGCGATGAGGACCCACCAGCGTGCGCCCTGCCCGTAAATCTTGCGCACGACTGCCTTGAAATGCTTGCAGCAAGTCATCCTCATTGCCAATCGGCGCGTCCTCGACCTCAAGCAACGATAGCGTCGCTGTCGGAAAACTTGTCTGCGCCGCTTCCTGTGCTGCCGTCAGCTTCATGACCGCATCACGCCGATTGCGCATAATGGCCATGCCGCTATCCGCCATCTGCACTTCAAGCGCACGATACCAATGTGGATCCTGAACCATATCCTTCAGAAGGCGGTTCCGCTCGCGCATAGCTTTTTCATATGACAGGGTTGCTTCCGCATGTGTCGGGTGGAAGCTCATGGCCATGCGGTCTAGAAAACGACGACGCCCATCTGCGCCCTCAATCCAAAGACGGTCCATCGCTGGGATCAACCACAAGACCCGTGCAATCTGTCCAAGCGCTATCTGGGTGGCCGCTTTGCCATCAATTTTAACTTGGCGGGCAGCGTGATCTTTTGACCACGTCTCTACCTCATAACTTTGACCCGAAGCAGATAGTTCACCAGTCACCTTCCAGCCCAATGCCTCTGGACGGCGGGTCATGGCCTCGGCAGATGCGCGGCGCAAACCACGTCCTGGCGACAGTAAGCTTACCGCTTCAATCAGGTTAGTTTTTCCGGCACCGTTTGCGCCAAATATTGCCACAGGCCGCGCATCACACTCAACGACAGCGCGTTTGTGCGATCTAAAATGGGACAGGCTCAGGCGTGAAAGATGAAGTTCACTCACACGCGCATCGGCATGACGACGTAAATCGCCGATTGGTCATTGCCTTCGCGCATCAGCGTGGGATCGCCAGCTGAATTGAACAAGAAGACAGCATTCTCGCGGTCTACCTGACTAGCGATTTCAAGCAGATATTTTGCGTTGAAGCCAATCTCAAGACGCTCATCCCCATACGCAACGGCAAGCTCTTCTTCGGCCGCGCCCGCATCGGGGGCGTTCACTGACAGAACCAAACGGTCTTCATCAAGCTGCAGCTTCACAGCACGGCTCCGCTCGGAGGATACAGTTGCCACACGGTCAACAGCCTTTGCAAAGTCCGCTGCATCAACTTCCATCTTGCGCGTATTTCCCTGTGGGATAACGCGCGTGTAGTCAGGAAATGTGCCGTCAATAACTTTGGACGTCAGCGTAATCGCAGGTGTCGCAAACCGGATTTTTGTCTCCGAGACAGACACCGCGATCTGAACTTCGTCATCATCCAGAAGTTTGCGCAGCTCGTTAACAGTTTTGCGCGGCACGATAACGCCAGCCATGCCAGACGCGCCCTCAGGCATATCCGCATCAATTCGCGCCAGGCGGTGACCGTCAGTCGCGACTGCGCGGAGCACATGACCCCCATCACTGTCCGCGATATGCAGGTAAACACCGTTCAAATAATACCGTGTTTCTTCGGTACTGATCGCGAACTTTGATTTATCAAACAAACGGCGCAGCACAGGTGATGGAGCGCCGAAATTCGTTTGATACTCAGACGACGCCATAACTGGAAAGTCTTCTTTCGGCAGGGTCGCGAGATTAAAATTGGAGCGTCCAGCTTCAACGGTCAATCGGCCAGCGGCACTGTCATCCGTCAAAGTAACCATGGCACCGTCAGGCAATTTGCGAACGATTTCATGCAATGTCACGGCAGACACAGTCGTCGCGCCAGCGCGCTCAACCATGGCATCCGCTTTATCAACAACCTCGATATCAAGATCGGTCGCACGGAAAGAAACGCTGTTTCCTTCAGCCTCGATCAAAACATTCGCAAGGATCGGAATTGTATTGCGCCGCTCAACAACCGATTGCGCTTGGCTCACTGCTTTTAAAAGCGTGGCCCGTTCAATGCTGAGTTTCATCGACTCACTCCTGCCGCCAATTCTGACCGCACTAAGCACGGTGCTAGAGCGGGCAGATTACCTCATAACAGGCTCGCAGCAAGTGCTTTTCTGCTACGCTTCCAGAGTACGACGTAGCATTTCCAGATCATCAGCAATATGGCTATCAATCTGACAAAGCTCGGTGATTTTCTTAACCCCGTGCATCACTGTTGTGTGGTCACGGCCACCAAACTTGCGTCCGATTTCAGGCAATGAGCGTTGTGTCATGGTCTTGGCCAAGAACATTGCCACCTGACGAGGCCGTGCAAAAGCACGTAGGCGTTTGGGACCCACCAAGTCGGATTGGCGGAGATTATAATGATCACAAACGACACGCTGGATTTCTTCGATGCTTACTTTGCGATCACTTTCCCGAAGAGTATCAGTCAAACATTCTTGCACCAATTCAAGATCAACAGGGCGGCCCACGAGATGCGCAAAAGCGAACAAGCGCGTTAGCGCCCCCTCAAGAACGCGGACGTTCTTTGAGATACGGTGCGCCAGAAACTCTAGCACATCATCGTTGATTTTCACGTCAGGATAAGAAGCGCCATACATCTCGGCCTTGGACTGCAGAATACCAAGGCGCAGCTCAAAGTTCGTGGGGTGCAAGTCCACAATCAAACCTGACTGAAGGCGGGACTTGATACGCTCTTCAAGGTCTTTAATTTCACCAGGCGCACGGTCTGCAGAAATAATGATCTGTTTGTTGGCACTGATCAACGCGTTGAAAGTATGGAAGAACTCTTCCTGTGTGCTGTCTTTACCCGCAATAAACTGCACGTCGTCAATCATTAAAATATCAACGGAATGCAGCATGGCCTTAAAGTCCATGGTTTTCCGGCTACGGATCGCTTGGATGAAACGGTACATGAATTGATCGGCTGATAGATACAGCACGCGCTTCTCAGGCTGACGGGCTTGCAACTCATGGGCGATCGCATGCATCAAGTGGGTCTTACCTAGACCTACGCCACCGTATAAAAACAGTGGGTTAAAAGTAACATCGCCACCCTCTGCGACACGGCGCGCAGCAGCATGAGCCAACTCGTTTGGCTTGCCCACAACAAAAGTATCAAACGTGAATTGAGAGTTGAGGGGATTGCCCTGCATATCCATTTTTGGCGCTGCGGCAACGGGGCGATCCGTAGGGGTAGGAGCAGGGGTGGCACGAGGGGCGCCGCGGCTGACCTGAAAGCTCAGACGGTCAGCCTGCAGGCCGTTCATGTTCAGCTGGTACAGAATAGCATCTGCATAGTTGGATTGGACATAGTTGCCCATAAAAGCAGTTGGAACAGTGAGGGCGGCAACGCCATCATCAAAACTGGCAAAACCGATCGGCTCGATCCAGGTTTTATAATTGTTTTGACCGACAGTCTGCGCCAGCGCTTCTTGCGCCATACCCCACGTTTGCTTCGTCATTCCATTATGCCCCTTCATTTTTTTAAGCAAGCGCCTCCCACAAGCGCTCACACCGCAACTACCATCAAAACAAAGCTACGCTATTCGCGAGAACAACGCCCTCGCGGCATGCCTAACTGCGTTTCGGTTGATGAAGGACACGCACATACGACGTATGTGGCAAAGCAGGGCAAAGCCCCACTTTTTCTACGCTACTGACACCTAAATCCGCTGCTTACTGCACAACGTAAGGTCTTTGTCAGATGCGCTGTCCCCCCAGACAGTGAATCGCTGCACTAGTAGTAGCGCCCGAAAACCGGTGCTTTCAATAAGCCTTTAATATTGACAGCACGTAATTCGAAAAAGAATCTATCGCGTGTCTCCTTAATTATTTGAAAACAAAAAAGGCGCCCCAGAGGACGCCTTTCAAATCACAGTATGTGCGAAGCTTACGCGATTGCTTTAACGCGTGCGTTAAGGCGTGATACCTTACGTGCCACAGTATTCTTGTGGAAGATGCCTTTAGTAACACCGCGCATCAGCTTTGGCTGCGCGACTTTCAGAGCTTCAGCAGCTGCTGTTTGGTCACCAGAAGCGATTGCTTCTTCAACGCGACGCAAGAAAGTACGGATGTTCGTACGGCGTGCTTTGTTTACGGCTGCGCGGCGTTCGTTTTGACGGGCGCGTTTTTTTGCTTGTGGCGTATTGGCCATGGATCTTCGTTCCCTTCAAGGGTTCGGTTAAAACTAGAAGCCGCTCTTTAGGACCGAGTCGCCTTCAAGTCAACAGGGTTATCATTCTATTTGTCTCGGAATTGGGCTTCGCGCTTTTCAATAAACGCCCGCATTCCTTCTTTTTGATCTTCGGTCGAAAACAAGGCCTGAAAGAGAGACCGCTCATAGGCACAGCCCGCAGACAAAGACATTTCATCAGCAGCATGAACCGCTTGCTTGGCCGAGGTCACCGCTAATTGGGATTTATCAGCAATCTTACCCGCTACACTTAATGCCTCATCCAGTAGCTTTTTGGCGGGAACTTTACGGCTGACAAGGCCGGAAACCAAAGCTTCTTCCGCATCCATAAAGCGTCCTGTTAGATGCATATCCATCGATTTTGAACGCCCTACCAACCGCGTCAAACGCTGTGTGCCGCCGATGCCCGCGACGACACCAAGGTTGATTTCAGGCTGACCAAACTTTGCAGTATCAGCGGCAATAATGAAATCGCACATCATAGCCAGCTCACAGCCCCCGCCCAAACAATAGCCCGCGACCGCGGCGATAATTGGTTTACGAACCTGCAAAAATTGCTGGGTCTCGGGACCAAAGAAATTACTGACGTACATATCGACAAAGGACTTATCGGCCATTTCAGTGATATCAGCGCCAGCCGCAAAAGCTTTGTCAGAACCAGTCAGAACGATACAGCGTACTTTTTCATTGTTATCGGCGAGCGCAACAGCAGCGGCCAATTCACGAAGTAATTGACCATTCAACGCATTCATCGCCTCAGGGCGATCAAGTTTAATTAGTGCAATTCGATCTTGGATCGTGACGTTGATCGTCTCATAAGCCATGAAATTTTAAGCCCCATTGTTTCCCGAGTTGTAACCGCTAGAACCTTAACCCGTATCGATCAAGCTATCTTTGACATTTCGGGCAATAGAACGACGAACGTCCAGATTGAACGATGCGAGTGATTTTCCCGGTGCAGTCCTCGGTCACACAAGGCGCATCTTCGCGTCCATAGGCACGGAACGTATGCTGAAAATATCCAAGCTCTCCATCGGCTTGCCGGTAATCGCGCAGGGATGATCCACCTGCCTCGATCGCCTCACCCAACACATCACGAATAATCGGAACCAAGCTTTCAATCCGCTTTTTGGATAAATTGGAGGCCCTGCGTATGGGTGAGATCTTTGCGCGGTGAAGGACTTCACACACATAAATATTGCCCAAACCCGCAACAACGCGCTGATCAAGAAGTACTGTTTTGATTGGTGACGCACGATCCTTGATGGCTTGCACCAAATAGGATTCGTTGAACCCGTTACCAAAAGGTTCGGGTCCAATTGATGACACCAGCCAGTGATCTTCAAGGGTCGCTGTCTCACCCAGATCCATGTGTCCAAAACGGCGCGCATCATTGAAAGTAACACGCGCGCCATTCTCCATATTTAGAACGACATGGTCGTGCTTTTGTGGCGCAGGGTGCTCGTGAACGAATTCACCCACCGCAACGCCACTGATCAGCATACGACCAGACATCCCAAGATGAATAATAAGTGTCTCACCGCTATCGAGGTCCGCCAGAATATATTTTGACCGGCGCCGCAGCGCAGTAACCGTGGCACCAGTCAACCGAACCGCCATATTTTCAGGTAACGTCCAGCGAAGATTTGGACGATTTACTGCCGCATCCACAATCTTCACGCCCTCCATTGCCGGCAATAATCCGCGACGAACGGTTTCGACTTCTGGTAATTCTGGCATTTCGCTCCATCTCCCTGACAGGTGGACGCATTGTAACCACCAAATAGCAGCCTATAAGAACAAGTGCCGCAGCAAGGAAAAGACAAGCCCCATGGCCGACAATACTGAAAAAACAACGCATTTTGGCTTTGAGACTGTCCCAGAGGGCGAGAAGGCTGGCCGCGTTCAGGGCGTCTTTACGAATGTTGCGAGTAAATACGACATCATGAACGACGTGATGAGCGTTGGAATCCACCGTGTCTGGAAAGATGCGATGATGGATTGGCTCGCACCGCGTGCAGGACAGCGACTTTTGGATGTTGCCGGTGGTACTGGTGATATCTCGTTCAAATTTTTAGGGCGCGCAGGCAGCGGGCACGCGACAGTTCTGGATATTACCGAATCTATGCTGGTCGAAGGGCGTCAGCGCGCTGAAGCCAACGACATGGCCACGCAGTTGGATTGGGCTGTCGGGGACGCAATGGCGCTTCCCTTCAAGGATAACACCTTTGACGTCTACACAATCAGCTTCGGCATCCGAAACGTCACCCGCCCACAAGAGGCGCTAAATGAAGCGTATCGGGTCCTAAAACCCGGTGGCCGCCTAATGGTTTTAGAATTTAGCCAGCTCCCCAACCCGATGATGCAAAAAGCGTATGACCTGTATTCGTTCAACGTCATCCCACGCATGGGCAAACTGATTGCTAATGATGCGGACAGCTACCAATATCTCGTGGAATCGATCCGACAATTCCCCGATCAGGAAACGTTCTTATCGATGGTCAAGGCAGCAGGCTTTGAGAACGCAAGTTACCGTAATCTAAGCCTTGGCATCGCGGCTCTGCACTCTGGGTGGAAGATTTAAAATGCGCGGGCCTCACAACATTATTCGCCTCATCCGCATGGGTGCCACGCTGGAACGCACGGGTGGGATGAACGTTGTTCTTGACGCGTTTCAAGCCCCTGCCTCGCTGCGTATTGTGGCTAAATTGCTGGGCTGGCCGTTCAAATGGCTGGGTCTTAAAGGCGATCCTGAAATGCCATCTGCGGTACGCGCACTGGTTGCTCTTGGGCCAGCGTATATCAAGTTTGGACAGGTGCTTTCTACACGCCCCGACGTGGTGGGCGATGAGTTGGCAATCCAACTGCGTGTGCTGCAAGACAAGCTGCCCCCCTTCTCGATTGAGCAAGCCAAGGAAATGGTTCGAACAGAGCTTGGGCGCCCCGTTGAAGAGGTTTTCTCAACATTTTCTGAGCCTGTCGCGGCGGCTTCTATTGCTCAAGTGCACAAAGCACATTTAGCAGAAACCGGCGAAGCCGTTGCGGTCAAAGTTCTCCGCCCGGGTATTGAAAAGCGTTTTGGTAAAGACATTGATGCGTTCTATTTCGCTGCCCGCATGGTAGAAATTTTTGCACCCGGTGCGCGCAGGCTGCGCCCCCGTGAAGTCATTGAACACTTTGAAGGTGTCGTGCGCGGAGAGCTCGATTTTCGTCTTGAAAGCAGTGCCGCAGGAGAGTTTGCGGCAACCACAAAAACCGATCAGGGCTTTACAGTTCCGCAGGTCAAATGGGAACACTCGTCCCGCCGCGTCATGACCCTTGGCTGGGTTGACGGCATTCCGGCCGGCGATGTGGACGCTATTGATGCGGCCGGTCATGACCGCCACGCGTTAGGCGAGCGGGTGTTACAACTCTTTTTGCAACATGCTTTGCGTGACGGGTATTTTCACGCGGATATGCATCAGGGCAACCTGAAGATTAACGCCGAGGGTGAGATCGTTGCATATGACTTCGGCATTATGGGTCGTATTGATGAATATACCCGCCGCGTTTATGCCGAGATTCTATTCGGCTTTATCCGCAAAGATTATCGCAGGGTCGCTGAGGTACATTTTGAGGCGGGGTATGTTCCTGCTGACAGAGACATTGACGAGTTCGCACAGGCGTTGCGTGCAGTCGGTGAACCCATTTTTGGGATGGACGCTACGCGCATATCGATGGGTCGACTTCTCAACTACCTGTTTGAGGTAACAGAGCGCTTTGGCATGGAAACGCGAACAGAGCTGATTTTGCTGCAGCGTACTATGGTCGTTGTGGAGGGGGTCGCACGGACGCTGAACCCTCACATCAATATTTGGCAGGTATCTCAACCGATTGTTGAAGATTACATCAAGCAAAGCATTGGACCGAAGGCGCTTGCCCGCGATTTATTTAAGACGGCACGTGTTCTTGCCCGCTTTGGCCCCAAGCTACCGCAACTCGCTGAGGCCGCGCTGATCGCTCAGACAAACTCAGGTAGCGGTGAGGGCGAAAGAAAGCGTACTTACCTTGGCCCGCTGTTATGGGCATCTACCGGTGGTGTTATTGCACTCACCGCAGCAGCGGCAATGATGGCATTTCTAGCTTAAGCCGCGTTTGGCTCACGAATTGCGCGGACTGCACCTGCATCAACCACGGTCCCGCCACGCAGCACTAAATACGTGCCACCCTCTTGATTGCGCGCCTCCGTTACAGGCGCATAGACTTCCGCAGGCTTGGTATCCAAAAAATCGCCATTATGCTGGCTCTCAATTTCAAATGCATAAAGCCCTTTGGGCAGCTCAGTATTATCAGAATCGCGCCCGTCCCACTCTAATGTCGCCTCAGTCACTGGAATCTCACGGCGGTCAACTGTGACGCCTGATTGGTCTCTAACCACCAAAAAAGCACGATTTGCTGTCGTGACCGGACTGGCTGCGACCGAAATTGCACCCCCATCAAAAGAGGCGGGAGCCGCAACGCGTGCCTCCATGCCAACCCAATTAGCCAGTTCAGCCATCCCCATTTGACCAAACTGCGCGTTCAGCGCCTCGAGCAAATCATTCGTTTTTGTCTGCTGCTCAACAGCCGAAGATTGCGCAAGCTGCGTTGCGCAATCTTCGGATTTAATCGGGTCGAGCGGATCTTGATTTTCGACCTAAGTCGTCAGCATTTTCAAAAACGTATCAAAATCTGAATTGATCACACGATCAGAGCCGGACCCAGAACCTGAACCGTAGGCAGGTTGGATTGTTGGCGTTGGGAGAACATTCATATGAGCACCTATAATCTAATGTCTAATTGTGAAGTTCGAAGCAAACTTGGTCTAGCGGGTACATCCACCTCGGAAGCAGCATCGGTGGTGTGGATGTGAGGACCGCCGCCATCACGCTCATTCGACGTATCTGATCCGCCCTCTGAAAAATCAAAGCTAGCCATGCCAAATCCAGCACTCTGAAACTCTTGACTCAGATCTTCGATATGGCGTTTCATCAATTCCAACACCCCGGGGCGCTCAACTGAAAGCACAACCATCATACCTGCTTCGGTTGGTGAAAATGACATGCGCACACGCCCCAGTTCCGCAGGGTTGAGCGTTATCTCTGTGGTTCCATCTGACGCATTCTGCTTCGCTGATCTGTCGGGCAATGTTCAACGGTAGGTTTTGAGGTGTCGCGGCCGGTAAAATCTGTTTTGCATCGACAGGCGGCAGCGTTGAGGCGCTACTGGCTACAGGCGCAAACTCCGAAACTTCGTCAATAAAATCAGGTGCCATGCTTTGTGCTTCGGTGACTACGGAAGCCAAGAATGAAGGCCCGGCTGAAGGCAACGAAGCTGACGAAGGCGGTGTTTGGCGTGTTTACTGCTTCACCGCTTCAATTTGATCTAATTTGGGCGTCAAGCTACCTGCTTCTTCACCTGCCTTAAGGTCAGCGCCTTCAGTGCTCGGAAGAGCCGCGGCATTTATTAGAGTATCTGACTGATGCTGTTTTTGTATTTCACTCACCTTCACAGGCTTTGACGGCTCTAAAGCCTGCTCAACAGACTGAGCCTGGTACCACAAACTAGATTCTGTTCGGGTCAATTGCTCTTGCTTTGCAGCGTTCAGGGGTGATTGCTGCGCGGTTAATGGAACTAAGGCCAAGTCAGTGGCCGGGCCACTATTCTTGACCGAGGCAAAAGTAGCATCTCCCGAGCCCGCAGCAGTGCGCAAAGCTTCGGGCGGCGGAGTTGCAATTGCCACATCACTCTTGATTGCTACAGCCGTACTATCGCCGACGAGTACCTCTGACTGCACGCCAGTGCTTCTCGCTTCTGTTCCTATCATTGAACTGTCAGAAGGAGTTACTGCTACACCTAAAAAACTGTCTGACTTGTGCCTACCAAACCCATTTCTAATTGAGCAGAGACTGGCGTCAAAAGCACATCTAATCCCATCGTTTGCGAAAAGACGGGCTCATTATCATCTAACTCTGGCGCGCCAGCATCGCCCTCAACTTCGAGCAAGTTGCCAAACTCAAACCGCGCTTCGCCCATCGGCAAAGCTGTTGCTTTTTTCGTTAGGTCACCTGAGGCCGTCGGTAGTACGGAATGAAGCTGTGTGTGCATTTTTTGCCCTTGGAAGTTCGTTCTGAACCACCGCAATTAAACGCTAAATGGTTACGACATCTTTACGATTGTCGGTCAGACAAGGTGAAAGTTCTGACAATTTGAAAGGTATGTTGATGGAAATTTCATCTAGCTCATCACGTATGAATACGTGCGCCCCCCAGATTAGATGATCCACTTTGGCAGGCAGCTGTCGATCTTGAGGCCAGCTTTTTGTCTGAAATGCTAAAATCAGCCGGCTTGGGAAAAACATCAGAGGCATTTGGCGGCGGTGAAGGCGAAGACCAATTCCAGTCACTCCTCATTAAAGAGCAAGCAAACGCCATGGCTCGGTCGGGCGGAATTGGATTGGCGGAACAAGTTTTTAACAGTCTGAAAAAAAGTGAGGCACAGCAAAAATGAAGCCGGTATTGCAGGATCTGTATGATGCGTTGGAAGCCGAACGCCGCGCTTTGTTGAGCCACAACTTTGCAGAACTCGATGAGATTATTCCCATCAAGACTGCGCTCATTGAGCGACTAAACAATCAGACAGAAAATCCAAAATTATTAGCGCAAATCAGAGAAAGCAGCATGTCAAACGCACGCATTCTTAAGGCCTCTCAGCGCGGGATTGAAATGGCGATAAGGCGCGTTTCGCAGCTTCGAAAAGCGAGTTCAGGCTCAACAGTATACGGGCCAAAAGGAACGACGCAGACTATTGGCGCCTCACCTGTGGCACCTCAGAATAGATAATAAAATTTACGTAAAATCAGATAGATAAAGAGATACGGAATTAAGCACTCGTTAGCAAATCTCGCACCATTCTGGCGATGCATCTCATGATGAGGTGGCATGGCTTGATGAAAGCCATTTGGTCCAGAAGGCTGACACGTTGGGGCGACCCGGCATAACTCGCCGTGTAAAATGCGGCGCAAACGAGAGAGTGGCACATGGCAACTTTCCAAGCGCCGCCATGGTGACCACCACCACTGATAACCTTTTTACGTTTGATGATGACCGGCGCCATGTTTTGCGCAGCCATACTCACCACCTTTTCTTTCACCCAAGGCCTCTCTTAAGCGATACAACTTACTGGGGGCTTAACACCTAAATTTGTAGCTAAATGATGATCACAAATGCGCCGCAAAGCTCACGAACCAGAGAGGCTCTCTATGAAATGAGACTGTTTTCTGCATCAGTGCGATTAGTATTCTTAGCTAAGTGTATCACGAAAAAATTTATTCTATTTTGCAGCCGTTGCGCTTCACTCATCCACCGCTTCTGCAGGGCCCCAGTATATTGATGAAACAAATTTTGCTGCCTCGGGGCATAACTTTGTAGCGTATTTCGGACTTGAGCAATCAGCAGTCGGAGCACCGGAATCCAAAGCGGTTGCAGGCAGAATGGATATAACAGCCGACTATAATGGTGCGACTTTCGCATTCTCTAAAGCAGCCAACTGTGATGCATTTATGGCTAACCCTGAACAATATATCCCGCAATTTAATGGGCATTGCGCCTACGGGGTGCCCAAGGGCGGCAAGGTGCCAGAAAACCCCAATTTATGGCGTATTGTAGATGGCAAACGGTACCTCAATATCACCGAAAATATTGTGTCATTTTGGGAAGAAGACAGTACACAAAACATAAGTCTGGCAAACAGTAATTGGAATGATCTTGAACCCAAACGCGCATCTAACCGTACAATTCCAAGTTATACATCTAACGCCTCAACGGTGAAGTGAACAAAAGGTATTTCGTTACCAACTCTGGAAGCTTTTGGCCAAATCAATCGGCATAAAGTCGAACGCGAAACCGCAAACACTCGAGATTACTCAGCAGCTACGACTTGAGGCACATCAGACAGCAAAGAAGCCTTAATGGCCACTCTTTCAGAGCGGGCGAGCCGAACAATTTCAGGCTCAATGAGGGAGTTGGGGTTATCCAAGCGCAACGATCTGGAGCCCCGCCCCACGACTTTTACTCAGCTTAGTTTGGACAATATAACGGCCCCAACCAAGCTGAGCGCGATGAGGAGCAGCCAAAGTGATAACCCGCCCAAAATAATGCCGGTGGTCATCAAAACCCCCACCAACGTTTCGATCTGGTGAAAACGAAGCATCTCAGGCCATGTGTAGCCAACAACGTTCCGCCGCTGTGGGGACCATCCATTCGATCTACCGAGCAAGGCACGAATTGCGCTGCCAGAGACCCAAATACCTAACGCCTCGCACCATAAAGTTTCGTGGCGATTGGCCCCGCCTAAGCGCAACTTTTCCTGCACCGTGGTATTTGCCTGATGCCCGACTTCAATGATCTCACGCCGTCCCATCATCATGGAAAAGAGCCCGCGGACAGCATGCCCCATAGCAAAATCAGGTTCGGCCGTTAGCACAGCCTTCAGGTATTTTGGTGCCGTAGTGCCATGGGACAAGAATGCTTTGATCAAGCCATTCCAGTCCCTGACCGCTTGTGCATCAGCAGGGTCACTTGGCATTGGCAGATATCATAGGTCATCGTTACACCCTGTATGGTCACTACTTGCATGACTTTGGTCGTCACGGGCTAAGGCATCACATACACTTCACTTACACGCGACATTACGAAAGCGTGATTTGTGTCGACATTAATCGGGGGAGTGCGGCTCTTTGGGTGGATTTTGTCCGAAGCTACGCACAATCTGGTCTGTATCTTGGCCAAACCGCGGAGGTGGGCGGCGATATGTTACAGGTGTCTTAGAAAATTTTAGTGGATTTCCAAGAAGTCGGACTTCGCCTTGAGCCGCATCTTCGTGGGTCATAGCCACCACAGCACCGCGCGCGCGTGCCTGATCCGTCGAAAGAGCTTGGCCGACAGTATGAATAGGCCCTGCTGGCACTTTTACCTCGCGCAACCGCGAAAGAATATCGTCCATAGCTAGGGCTTGAAAACGCGCCTGAATTGCCGCCGTCAGCGCGACACGATTTTCAATGCGCAGCGAATTCGTCACAAAACGCACATCACCGCTTAATTGATCCAACCCTACAGCAGAGCAAAACCGCCCGAACTGCCCATCATTTCCAACAGCCAAAATTACATGACCATCTGCGCACGGAAAAACGTCGTAAGGGACAATATTTGGGTGCGCGTTACCGCGACGTTTAGGCAGATCACCAGAGGCCAAAAAATTGGTCCCCTCATTGATCAGCCATGCCATCTGGCTGTCTACCAACGACAAATCGATATGCTGTCCTTCGCCTGTTGCATCGCGATGTCGCAATGCCGCCAAAACACCAATAGTCGCATACATCCCGCACATCACATCAGTAATGCCAACACCAACTTTCATCGGCGTACCATCGGGTTCACCTGTCAGTGACATCATCCCACCATAGCCTTGCGCCATCAAATCATAGCCCGGTTGATCGCGGTTTGGACCGGTTTGCCCAAAGCCCGAAATCGAGCAGCACACAAGGCGTGGATGACGCTCTGTAAGTGTCGCAAAATCGAGGCCATATTTCTCAAGGCCTCCAGGTTTATAGTTCTCGATCACAACGTCAGCCTGCGATGCAATCGCCTTGATAAGCTGTTGCCCCTCAGGGCTACTCAGGTCCGCAGCTACAGAATACTTGTTGCGGTTGGCGGCCATGAAATAGGCACTGAGATCTTGCTCGCCATCTGTTGTTTGCGCGTAGGGTGGCCCCCACGCGCGGGTATCATCACCATTGGTTTTCGGGTTTTCGATCTTAATAACGGTCGCGCCCAAATCACCCAAAAGTTGGGTCGCAGTGGGACCTGCCAAAATGCGAGTTAAATCGAGAACGACAAGGCCGTCTAATGCACCTTTTGGTTCAGATACGGCCATCATAGGCGCCTTTCTCAATCTCTACTGCTATGACCGTGAGTGTGTCAGCCATTTGCGCTGTGTTCAACGCCTCGGTCAATTCGTTGGTACTGCGGACACAATGGCCAGCCCCACCGAACGCGCGGGCAATCGCTGCAAAGTCGGATCTACCAAAATCAACACCACGGTTTTTCATCTGGCGACCTCGCTGCTTCAATTCAATCAACGCAAGACTGGCGTCTACAAAGACAACAAAAATTGTTTTTAGCCCAAGATCAGCTGCAGTTGCTAATTCACCGGCCACCATCAAAAAGCCTGCATCGCCCGAAAATGACACGACGGTTCTATTCCGTTCAACGATACTTTGGCACATCGCCAACGGCACAGCACAGCCCATCGTACACAGTCCTGATGACTGAACTAACGCACTCGAAAACTCACATTGCCACACTTGCGACAGCAGTATCCTGCGGGCCCCACTGTCGGCTGAGGCCAATGTATCAGGCGGCAACACACGCTGGCACGTGGCAATCGCAGGCGCTGGACCCCACTCGGGTTCGGGCGCAAAAACGTGAGCTAAATCAGCCTTCACTTGCGTCAAACGTCCATCTGGCCAGTTCGTTTAAGAATACTCGGGTAGCAATTCAGACGCTGTCTAACGACAACTATACACCACATTATAAAAGCCGCGTCATGGACCCCACAGCCAATCTTTACCCCCGTGCGGAAGACGGCTTGCGATCTATGGCGGCTGTGTTTTCTGTCGCACAATCGGGCAAAGATGATGGCAAATGGTTGGATGCAAGGCCGCCATCAATGCGCTAAGTTAGGGGGCGGGGCGCAACGTGCCCCGCTCAACCACATGACAATAAAAAAGCTGCGCTTGTGGTTTACGTGTATCATCGATCAGCATCTCCTCAATAACGTCGATCGAGGTACGAATAATCTGCTTAATTGGGTTATGAATTGTCGTCAGATTGATGTTTTGCCAACTGGCCATTTCCATGTCGTTTAACCCGATCAATCCAATATCATCAGGCACTTTTAAGCCCGCTGACTGAATTGCAGAAAGCGCGCCAATAGACAGCACATCGTCCCCGCAGAAATATGCTTCTTTCGGTGTACCCTTCAAAAGCGCAACCATCTCAGCACGGCCAGCATCGAATGAATACTGCTTAGCGAAGCTTTGCGACATAGCCACGCCTTCGGCGCCAGCTACCTCTTGAGCGAATCCACTTAAACGGTCTTGCGTGGACGTTGCCCGCTCAGGCCCACCCAAAAAGCCCAAGCGTTTATAGCCCCGTTTGATCATCTCGCGCGCGGCCATACGACCCGCTTCAATGTTATCAATTCCCAGCGTATCAACTTTAGGCGAAAGCGAATGACGTCCAAACGAATTCACAACAGGCACACCTGCATCGCGAAAGGCCTCTGAAAAACTTGGCGGCAGCGTGGAAGAAGCAACAATGACCCCATCAACCGAGTAAGTACGCATCATGCGCAATGATGTCTCAGTATCCATTTCATCACTAAGGTTAAGCAAAAGTGGCCGCAGACCGCGCTCCTGCAATCCTGCGGTGAACTGGTCAAATACACTTAGAAAAATTGGGTTATGGAAGTTATTGGAAATGAGCCCAATAAGTTTTGTTCTGCCAGTTGTAAGCGACGACGCCAGAGCGTTTGGACTGTAGCCCAATAAGTCTGCTGCAGACATAACCTTGGCACGGGTTTTCTTGGAAACTGACGCGCCTTCCGTGAAAGTCCGCGACACCGCCGAACGCGAAACGCCGGCTTTCTCTGCAACATCTTTGAGCGTTACGGCCATGATCTGACCCCCTACTTATTGCCCCTATCGTCGTCCGCCACTTGGGACCAATCGGTCTGGCCAAACTTCCACGTGGCTATACTGCCCATGCCGACAAACACAATACCCCAGAAAAAATGGCCATTTGCGAACTTAAAAAACCCCCAAGCGATCGCTACGACAACCACCAAAACACGGCGCCAGACGGGCAGAAAGAAAGGAACGTCTAAATTGAACACCGCTTACGCCGCGCCTTCAAATTCGGCACCAGTTTTGGCACCCGTGATATAAGCCACAACGTCCTGACCATCGGTGTCTTTCACATCAAGGTTAGCCACAATCCGACCACGACGGAACACGACGATACGGTCAACAAGATCAAATACTTGCCGCATATTATGAGACACGAAGGGTTCTATCTGACAGCACTCTTTTCGGCGCATGTTCGTTATCAATGTTCTTGGATAGGTATTGATAGCCAACGACAGCTTGATGTCCATCGCGATCAGCAAAAGAACCCGAATATCGCAAAAATCGCTATGCAGCGGACCAACAAACCTGCTGGCGCGCTGCACAAATTTATCGTGTTACTTGGTGCCGTCGTTTTGAAGGCGCTTGAACAAAGCGGATGTGTCCCAACGGCCACCACCCATTTTCTGCACATCTTTATAGAACTGGTCGACCAAAGCTGTGATTGGTAGTGACGCGCCATTTTCCTCGGCGGTGCTTAGACAAATCGCCAGATCTTTGCGCATCCAATCAACGGCAAACCCATGATCAAAATGATCATCCAGCATAGTCTGATAGCGGTTGGACATTTGCCATGAACCGGCAGCGCCCTGACTGATCACCTCAACAACAGAAGCGCCATCGAGTCCCGCTTTGGAAGCAAAGTGCAACGCTTCGGACAATCCTTGCACCAGTCCAGCAATTGCAATCTGGTTACACATTTTGGTCATCTGACCTGCGCCACTTTCGCCAATACGACGACACAGTTTTGCGTAGGTGTTGATAACAGGCTCAATCCAATCGTAATCCGCTTGCGCACCACCACACATGATCGAAAGCTGCCCGCCCTCTGCGCCTGCTTGTCCGCCAGACACAGGCGCATCGACGAAGGCAATGCCCTTAGCTTTCGCAGCGGCGTGAAGCTCGGCTGTGACTGCTGCGGATACGGTGGTGTGATCAACAAAAGTGCTACCTTCGGACATCGTGGCGAATGCCCCATCGGGTCCAAGACAAACCGAGCGCAGATCATCATCATTACCGACACAGGCCATAACAACTTCTGCGCCCCGCGCTGCTTCTGCCGGTGTCTCACCCAAGCTGCCGCCATGCTCATCCACCCACGCCTGTGCTTTTGCCGTGGTACGGTTATAAACGGTGACGGAGTGACCTGCTTTTGCCAGATGGCCTGCCATTGGATAGCCCATGACGCCAAGGCCGAGAAACGCGAGTTTGGTGATTGATTTATCCATCATTTGGTCAAGATATCCTTTGGTGTCTGGCCCGCGAAAAATGCATCGAGATTGTCGAGGGCGCGGAACCCCATGGCATCTCGTGTTTGTCGTGTTGCACTCCCGATGTGGGGCAACATGAATACGTTATCGTAGGACGAAAACTTGGGGTTGCCACCCGGCTCAACTTTAAAACAATCAAGACCGGCGGCAGAAACATGCCCGCTATCAAGCGCTGCAATCAGAGCGTCTTCATCAACCAACGCCCCACGTGCCGTATTCACAACGACGGCCCCTTTTGGCAGCATTTGAAAACGCTCACCATTCATCAGGTCGACCGTCTCAGGCGTTGCAGGACAATGAAGCGATAAGAAATCAGACACCAACAAAAGGCTTTCGACGGTCTCGTGATAGACAGCCCCGTGCTCAAGATCAGACGAAAGCGGGCGGCGGTTGTAGTAATGCACTTGCATCCCAAAACCTCGTGCCTTTTGAGCAAAAGCCTGCCCAACGCGACCCATCCCAATAATGCCTAAACGCGCACCGGTTACCTGTTTGCCAACCATAAAAGCCGGTGACCAGCTGTCCCAATTGCCGGTCCGCACAATCCGGTCACCAGCTACAGCATTGCGCGCAGCACCAAGCATCAACAACATAGCCAACTCAGCGGTCGCATCAGAAAGCACATCGGGCGTGTTCGTGACTGCGATGCCGCGCGCGTTAAGCGCAGGAATATCGCAGTGATCGACACCAACCGAATGATTGGCCACAATCTTCAAGCGGTCAGAAAACTGGCTCACCACATCCGCAGTAAAGTGCTCAGAGTGGCAGGGAATAACAGCGTCGAAATCCGCACTTGCCGCGATTAACTCCGCAGCCGTCCCCGGGGTATCTTCATGGTTTATAACAACGTCATAATCACGCGCAGCCCGTTCAAGCGTTGCATCAGATAGGCGGCGCGTAATCCAGAGACGTTTCTTACTCATTTCTTACGTACACACTCGTCCCAGAAATCGTAGACGGCCATGCCGCACACGAGAATAGCGATAAGCATGAACGGTGCACCACCGACAAAGCCGGCAAAACCGCTTGAGATACTTTGGGACAGGCCCCCGATGAAAATGCACAAAAATGCTGTGCCAGTCAGGCCGGCGATTAACTTAACCATATATGACATATTGTAGGTCCTCTCAGTTACTCGGCTGTTTCAGATAAATAGGTTTGTAGCCATCGCGCCGTGCGCAAAAGCCGGTCATCTTTTTCAGGTGGCCCAATAAGTTGCACACCGATCGGTAGCCCATTGTCACCAACCAGAAGAGGAAGGCTGACACATGGCAGCCCCGCAAGCGTCCACAGGGTACAAAAGATCGGATCGCCCGTGCCGTCTCCAAGCTTTGGAGCCTCGCCAGCAGCTGATGGCGCAATGACCGCATCATAATCCAAAAAGAAGTTCATAAAGAACGACTCAGCGGACCCTTTTACAGCTAGCGCGTCTTCATACTCAGTTTTTGTGATTTTACGCGCACGCTCAATGATGGGTTTTAACGTATCACTGATCTGATCCCAGTGCGTATCAAAGACCTCTGCTTGGTGATGGGCAATTTCATATTCATGGATACGCGCTTGCACCATGACGAGATCAGACAGGGTATCTGCGGGCTCCATTTTGGTCACTTTAGCGCCAAGAATGTCTAGTACCGCCTCCATGCCCTCACGCGCATCGCCGGAAAGGCGCTCGTTAAAGGGCAGATCAAACCATGCAAACTCGGGCGTGACCAATGCCTCGGCCTGCGCTCCTTCAAGCATCTTTGGACGCGGGCGCGCAAAGCTAACTTGATCATTTTGGTCGTAGCCTCCGATTGCATCGGTCAACAGCGCAACGTCTTCAAGACTGCGACCAAAGCACCCCACTTGATCAAGCGAAACTGACGTCTGCAAAACACCACTGCGGGAAATCACACCGCGTGTAGGTTTGAACCCAAATGTTCCGCAGAATGATGCGGGACGGATAACGGAACCATTTGTCTGGGTACCAATGGCCAGCGGCACATGCATCGCTGCAACCGCAGCTGCCGAACCGCTCGATGAACCACCAGGGCTGTGGTCAGTGTTGTGGGGGTTACGGGTTTCGTTTTCGTGCACAAAAGCCAGTTCAGTGGTCACGGTTTTACCCATGATCACAGCACCTTCTTCGCGCAAACGTTCAACCAAACGGGCTACGTGTTCCGTTTGCCGTCCGGCAAAGATCGATGTTCCGCGCTGTGTTGGCATTTTGGCGGTATCGATGATGTCTTTCAGGCCAACCGGAATGCCATGAAGACGACCCGTTGCCATACCTGCTCTGCGAAGTCGGTCACATTCAGCCGCTTGGGCAAGTGCTGCATCAGGATCGAGAAAAGCCCACGCTTTGATAGCTTCATCAGTTTCCGTAATGCGCGCCAAGCAAGACTTGACCAATTCAACAGAACTAAGGCGTCCCGAGGCGATGGCATCCACCGCCTCGGTTGCAGTTAGTTTATAACTATCTGGGATCATGGAATGTATGGTCCAAAGAGATAGTCAGGGAACCACAATGCGATGCCTGGGAAGTTATACATCAAGACCATCGTCAAAATCACAATGCCCAAGTACGGCATGATACCGCGGAAGATGTCCATCAACTCAATTTTGTCCTTGAGGACCCCTTTGAGATAATAGGCGGACATCGCCATGGGTGGTGTCAGGAACGAAGTCTGCAGGTTCAACGCAATCAACATCGCAAAGAAGTAAGGGTTTACACCAAATACCTCGAGAAGCGGCAAGAAGATTGGCACGAAAATGATCAGGATCTCAGACCATTCCAGCGGCCATCCCAGCAAGAAGATGATAATTTGAGCAAGGATCAAGAATTCCCACGGCTCAAGATCAAGGCCACCAACCCAATCTGCGATGATGTCGTGTCCCCCCAAGTACGAAAAAACCGATGCAAACGTCCACGAACCAACGAACAACCAGCACACCATCGCGGTTGCTTTTGCGGTCAGGAAGACGCTTTCCTTCAGCTTTTCCCACGTCATGGAGCGATAAAGTACCGCCAACACCATACCCCCTAAAGCACCCATTGCAGCGGCTTCAGCAGGTGTCGCAAGACCACCAAGGATTGAACCAAGAACCAGCGCAATCAAAACAGTCAGCGGCACAAAACTTACCAACAGGTCTTTATAAATTTCGCGGGGTGGCGGCACATTTTCCATGGTCGGTTTTGGCGCCAATGCAGGATTAAACCAAACACGTGTGATCACGTACACAATGTAGAGGCCCGCCAACAATAAACCGGGGAACACCGCAGCTGCGTAAAGGCGCAAGGGCGACAAATCTGCAATCGCCGCATAGACGATAAGCATGATGGATGGCGGGATCAAAATACCCAACGTACCACCGGCACAGATCACGCCAGACGCAAAGCTTTTGTTATAATTGGCATTTGCCATCGCGGGAAACGCCAACAAGCCCATCAGTGTTACAACCGCACCAACGATTCCAGATGCTGTTGAGAACACCGCACAAGTAAGCAAGGCGGCAATTGCAAGGCTACCCGGCAAGTTGCGTGCGGCCATGTACAAAGAGAAGAACAACTTATCGACGATGTTCGCCCGTTCAACCACGTAGCCCATAAACAGGAACAACGGGATCGCAACCAGGATCGGGTTTTCCATCACAGAATACGTGTTCTGGTTCAGTAGGTAGAAAATGTTGTTGTTGAAAATATCCGAGAACGTCTCGATCGGACCACCTTGGTGGTACGCGTAATATCCAAATGCCACACCCATTGCGAGGAGTGTAAAAGCAATCGGAAAGCCAAGAAGTACAAGGAAAATGAACAGCCCAAGCATCAACAGGGCGACTTCAGGATTTGACATCTTTTTATATCTTTCTATTCGCTCTTATGGCGGTTCATTTATTAGAAGGCGTAGCTGACTGGATCGCGTCCAGATCAATACTCGCCAACAAATCTTCAGTTTCTTTGACGTCAGCCAAACGCTCGGGCCAAGCACCGGTGCGCATCGCCATCACGCAGCGCGCAAGCTCCGCACAGCCTTGGAGCACCAACAGCGCACCAGATAGCGGGATCAAAGATTTGAAGAAATAAATTTGAATACTAGCAGGGCTGTTAAAGCTCACTTCTTTGTAGCGCCAGCTATCAGAAGCGATCTCGTAACCATACCAAGCAAGGGCAATGACGCCCGGAAAGAAGAATAGGAAATAAAGCACAAAATCCAACGAGGCTTGTACTTTGATCGGTAGCAAACGGTACACAACATCAGCACGTACGTGCGTGTCCTGCGCCAGTGCATACGCACCACACATCAAGAACAAAGCACCGTACATCTGGATCATCATATCAAACGCCCAAACAGTCGGCGAATTCAGGACGTATCTTACGAATACTTCGTACGATACGGACAGTGTGAGGATGAGAATGCACCACCCAAAGGCACGTCCAACCCACAGGCTCAGTCCCTCAATGGCATAAACGATTTTCATGTGTCTGTCGCTCCCCTACAGATCATGTGAATTATTGGCGCTCGTCAATTGATTGAGCGCAAATGTCCGGGCGCAATAAAGCACCCGGACACACCATTTCTAAACTAAGCGATCAACCGAAGTAGTGGTTGTACGCCAGTTTGTAATCAGGCTGGTTCATGTTGAGGTAGTTCATCACATCTTTGGCGTATGCCTTCTGTGACTCCATAACCTTCGCGAAGAATGGATCGTCGTCCGCAATGCGGTTTGCAACTTTGTCCCATGCTTCCAGCTGCGCTGCCATAACAGAATCTGGTGTACGGTATACGTTCACGCCGTCCTGCTCTTGCAGTTTGATCAGATCGTCTGAGTAACGCTTTGTGTTGCCCCAGTAGAAGCCGGAGTTTTCAGCCATTGACGCGTTACGGATGATCGCCTGGTGCTCAGGTGACAGGCCGTTGAACTTGTCTTTGTTGAATGTAACTTCAAAGCACTCTTGGCTCTGGTGGTATGATGCCAAGTGGTAGTGCTTGGAAACGTCCTGCATACCAAAGTCACGGTCAGATGTTGGGTTGTTAAATTCAGCCGCGTCAATCAAACCAGATTTCATCGCTGGCTGGATTTCACCGCCAGGCAGCTGCACAACTGACATGCCCATTTCGAGCAGAACGTCAGCAGCAAGACCAACAGTACGGTACTTCAGACCATTCATCTGGCTTGCGTCTTTGATTTCTTCTTGGAACCAACCAAGTGGCTGTGCTGGCATTGGTGAGTTGAAGAAAGACACAACGTTCAAGCGCAGGCTGTCCATCAGCTCATCAAAGAGCTCTTGACCACCACCTGCGTGGATCCAGCCAAGCATCTCTTGGCTTGACCAGCCAAAGCACGGGCCTGTGCCAAAGAGTGATGCAGCTTTGGACTTGCCGTACCAATAGGCTGATACGTAGTGCGCTGCATCAAGAACGCCGCGGTGTACCGCGTCTTGCATCTGGCTTGTCTTAACAACTGAGTCGACAGACAGCACTTCAATGGTCAATGAACCACCAGACATTTCGTTAACGCGGCTTGCAAACGATTGTGCATTTTCAAGGAAAATACCGCCGCCCCAAGCAGCTTGCATTTTCAGTGTTGTGCCGTGGTTGGCCGCAACTGCTGGTGTCGCCAAAGCAGCAGCGCCGGCAACAGCCGAGCCGCGCAAAAACTTTCTGCGGTTAAGTGTATTTGTCATAGTCCCTCCCAAGGAATCGATCAGCGCAACCCATTATGGGGTCGCTTATTTTTTCGGCTTCACATCACAGGATAACGAAACTTACTAACCTCTGATAACGAAGCTATGCTTCTTGGCATTCCAAGAATGTTAAGGAGACTAGAACAATTATTTCCCGAAACAAGCCCTTGATTAACCTAAAGTAACTCTGATGGGGCTAATCGCTAAAATTTAATAAGGAGCACGCCGAAAAATAGTTTGAACGCGGTCAGTATTTCTCTGGCGCATCTACGCCCGTTGACGCCTCATCAATGACTTCGGCATCATCCACATCGGATGCTGAGGGCGTGCCAACAAGCAAAGGCAGCATTTCCGTAGATGACGGCATCGTTGCATCAGAAGTCGTTGGAGTACGCCACGCAAGCGTATCAAAAGCACCGCAATTTGAGCAGGTTGGCGCCCATTCTGCGTGAATATTTTGACAGTTCTCACAAACCCACTGTGGGCCACGCGGGGCAGTTAGCGTCTTCGTCAACCAACCGCGCACAACATCATCACTGGCACCTTGGCCACGCTCAATCGCCGCTAGAATTGTTAGACTGCGCGTTGTCGCGTTTCTTTCCGCCAAATCACCCATCGCAGCACGCGCTGCTGGAAAATCTTCAGCTGCGATATGAAGCTCAGCAAGCAGCATTTTTGTTTCGGCATGATCAGGGGCAACGCGGGTCAATGCTTTGAACCGCTTGAGGCGCTCAGCCGGAGTTTCTTCGGGCGCAATTCGTGCAAAAGCAGCCGCTAGATCAGGGTGAGGGTGCGCGCCCCACGCCTTTTTCAAAACCCGCGCCGCGTACTTTCCTTCACCGGCTGCGATATAAGAATCCGCCGCCAAGACGGCCGCCGGGATTAGATCTGGCGATAGCCGGTTTGCCTCAATCGCCGCCTCTTTCACTTCGATCGTGCTATCATCTGCAACAATCGCTTTTGCTTCTGACAGCGCCAGAACCGCATCGCGGCGTTTGTGCACATCACGAGGCAACGACCCATGCTTCAACTTAGCGGTCAAGGTTTTGCGCGCGCCGCTCCAATCCTCTTTCTGAGCCTGAAGTCGCAACAAAACGTCCTGCGTTTCTTCATGCTTAGGCTTCAAAGCAAAAGCCTTTTCCGCCAAGGCCAAGGCCGTATCCGTATCACCAGCAGCCAATTTCTGGCGCATAATTCCACGTACACCCACAAAGCGGGTCTGATCATTCTGCAAAAGCTCTTTGTAAACTTGGTCCGCTTTTTTGGTATCACCAACCATCTCTGCCGCTTGCGCGGTGATCAGATTTGTAAGCTCGGGTTTACGTAGATACCGTTCCGCTTTGCTGGCCTTTGACATCGCCAAGCGCCCCTCGCCTGACGCAAGCGCCATCATGCCTTCGGACAAGGCATCAAACCCCTTACGCTCGCGGTTACGCACAAAATAACGAGACAGCGCTGTTTCATCCCCATTAATGAACCGAAGCACAGCACCAATCAGGCCTAACACTTTCAATACGATGTAAAGCGCGGCGACCAACACCGCAAAAGCAATGGCCGTTTGAAGTGGGCCAAATGTCCGCTCAACCCCGTTGAAGGTGATCTGAACGCCGCCTTCCATTTCCAAAAGCTGAACCGCGCCAAACGCAAGGGCGGCCACACATGCAACAAAAACAAGAATTTTAGTAAGGGACCAAAGCATAATGCGTGACCTCAGTTCGATTTAAGGGATGCCGCCAATTGAGCGGCAGCAGTACTGGCATCAAGCCGGCGCTTTACAGCTTCGGCCCACGGCGACAAAACGGATTTAGACGTATCTGGGAGCGTATCCAACTCGGCCAGCGCATCGTTTAACGCACCTTTGCGCACAGCAGCTTCAACACGCGACAGCACAGCATCGGCATCCGACCCTTCACGCGGCGTCACAGAGCGCGCTTCGGTCTGACGAGCCAGAAAAGCTGATAGCTTTCCAACAGTGGTTTCGGGAACTGGCGTTTCCGAGCGTGCAGCGGCAAGCGCCTGACGTGCAAGTGGTGGAAATTCATCCTGCAAAGAAGCCAGCGCCGGAACACCAGTGCTTGAGACAGCTTGCAAAACTTCCGGCACAGTAGCCGTGCTCGCTTCTGAAAAATCAGCCAAAGCCGAACCAAAAGGCGCACCAGTTTCGATAGCCGCCTGAACTCGGGACAATGCAGCACGCGCCTGCGCAAAAAGCGCCTCTTCAACGGCGGCGGCTTCAAGCTGCGCCACACTTGTTTGAGTTTGCTCTGTTTGTGCCTGAAGCTGTTCAGTCAGTGCTGCTATTTTCAAATTCTGCGCGTTGATCAAATCTTGTACCGCTGCAATATCAACGTTCGCTGTGCTGTCTGTCACAACGGGAAGATTAGCAATTTGATCCGCTAACGCGGCACGCGCAGCCGCGCCATCTTCCGCCGCTTCGGTCAATTGGGATTGAAGTGCGGCGATGTCATCAGCCGTCGCAAACTCGGTCAAGCGTTGCTCAAGGTTATCCAAAGCCACCTTTTGGTCCGCAACTGTTTCTGCAAGTGTGCTATCGCGTTGTAAAAAATCAGGAAGCGCATCGTTCGGGATAATATCTGCACGCCCCGCGACAAAACCAAGCAAAGCCACCACAACACCTGCACCCAGCATCGGCAAAATACCGCCCTTTGGACTGGTTTTCGTATCGCTTGGCTCTTCTTTTGGCGTCTCATCCCGCTCAACGACCGCTTCGTCAGAACCTGCCTCGTCGGATGTACTGTCCGTTTCGTGAGTATCATCGGCAGCTGCGTCTGCGACCGTTTCATCCAACACAGGGTCAACTTTTTCAGTGATCGGTTCTTCTTCAGATGTCTTTTCGGCCACCTAGTTAACTCCCTCGAATCTTGCTTACGCTCAACAATACACTAATCAATCGCGTCACATCAGCCGGATGTCTGCTTACTCAAGTCATCGCAGATCACTTGCACCGCCGCAAGAAGACCCGCCGCATCCATCGTCGATGCCACCACGGTCTTCGCAAAGCAGCCCGTCAACGGCGCCGCAGCAGATGAACTAATCGCCACAAGCGTTGAGGCCGCTTTGTTTCCCGCAACATGCTTTGACAGAACCTCGGCTGCATTTGCAGAGAAAGCGGTCACAATAGTTCTTTGCTCACGAAGTATCTTAGACACAACATCTACGGGCAGCTCTTTGGCCACCTGTCTGTACGCCACGATATCACGAACGACCAAACCCAACGCTGCCAAAGCATTTGAAAAGCTGAGCGTCGTCTGTTCGCCGCGGACATGAACCAAAGGTCCTGATGACTGAGCCTTGAGCAAGTTTATTAAGTCAGATGCATCGCCATCCGCAGACACAGCGCGATAGCCGGCGTCCAATGCAAGATCTGCGGTGCGCTGACCAACACAAAAAGCCGTTCGACCCACACCATGCGGCGCAAGACGCACAGCGTTGCGCGAGGTGAAAATTACCTGCTCATCATGGATAAACTCTATTACTTGAGAAAGCGGATCAATCTCTACAAGCGGTGCACAAACAATCTCTACGGCTGCGCCAAGCGTCACGCGCGCCCGCTCTGCAAACTGAGCCGCGTCAGGCTCAGGGCGGGTGATGATCACTGTGGGGCGAGCAGAAGGCATTGTTTGCATATCAAGCAGATGGTAGCTGGCAGCATGATGACACGCAATGGCCCCCCTCTGACCATCTTGGGTCTTGAAAGCAGCTGTGACGATACCGCAGCGGCAATCGTACAAGTGGGCACTGAAGGGCCAAACATTCTGGCGCAGGTAGTTGAAGGTCAGACGCAGCTTCACAATGATTTTGGTGGTGTCGTTCCTGAGATTGCCGCGCGCGCGCACACCGAAAAGCTGGATGGCTGTGTGGCGAAAGTACTGGAACAAACGAGTAAAAGTTTAGATGATATCGACGCAATCGCGGTAACATCTGGACCGGGTCTTATTGGTGGGGTCTTAGCCGGTGTCATGTGCGCAAAAGGGCTTTCGGCAGGATCAGGAAAGCCGCTGATCGGCGTTAATCATTTGGCGGGTCACGCCTTAACACCACGCCTAAGCGACGGTATTGCGTACCCCTATTTGATGCTGCTTGTCTCGGGTGGGCATTGTCAGTTTTTGGAAGTAAAATCACCAACAAGCTACAGGAGACTTGGCGGCACAATTGATGACGCCCCCGGTGAGGCGTTCGACAAAACGGCGCGTCTTTTGGGACTGGCACAACCGGGCGGACCATCGGTAGAAAACGAAGCAAAAAACGGCAATCCCAAAACCTATAAATTGCCGCGCCCACTTTTGGACCGTAACGGCTGCGACATGTCATTTTCTGGTCTCAAGACTGCTTTGTTGCGCGCGCGTGACGCGATTGTTGAAGAACACGGCGGGTTGCCGCAAGCGCATCGACGCGATCTTTGCGCCGCGTTTCAAAACGCCGTCACAGATGTGTTGGTGGAAAAAACACGGCGCGCCATCGCGCTTTGCCCAGATGCTACGGCCGTTGCGGTTGCCGGAGGTGTAGCTGCCAACATGACCATTCGTCAGGGCTTGGTTGCGCTTTGTAATGCCCAAGATCTGCCATTTGTAGCGCCGCCGCTAAACCTGTGTACGGATAATGCAGCCATGATCGCCTATGCTGGAGCAGAACTTTTTGCACTAGGCCACTACGACGATTTGACCTTATCAGCGCGCCCCCGATGGCCGCTCGATCAAACCGCGGCACCAATGCTTGGCTCAGGCAAAAAGGGAGCAAAAGCATGACCATCACCATTTTAGGTTCAGGCGCTTTTGGCACCGCACTTGCCATTACTTTGGCTACAAACGGCGATATTATTTTGGTGGCGCGGGACGCTAAAACGGCAGCGCAAATCGATGCTGATCGGGAAAACAAACGTCGGCTACCTGGCTACAAGCTGCCGCCCAATGTGACCGTTACAGACAAGCTGACTGGCGAAGGTACAATACTGATTGCAACGCCCACACAGCAGCTGTCGACGATATTACTTCAAGAGCAGGCAGCATTGCGAAACAGGCCACTGATAGCTTGCTGCAAGGGCGTAGATTTAAAATCGGGACTTGGGCCAGTTGGCTTAATGCAAAAGGCCGATCTTGGTGGGCCCATTGGTATTTTGAGCGGGCCAAGCTTTGCCAAAGACATCGCCGCAGGCCTTCCCACAGCACTTACCCTTGCCATGAGCGATGACGGAACAAACCTGCAAAATGCTCTAAGCACGCCAACGCTTCGACTGTATCTTACAGATGATTGGCGCGGTGTTGAGTTGGGTGGTGCGCTAAAGAACGTAATTGCAATTGCATGTGGCGTGGCCATCGGATCAGGCCTTGGCGAAAGCGCGCGCGCGGCAATTCTGACACGCGGGTTCTCTGAAATGCGGACCTACGCAGAAGCCCTTGGGGCCAGAACTGACACGCTGATGGGCCTGTCTGGCTTAGGTGACTTGACCCTAACCGCGTCGTCAGAAACCTCGCGCAATTTTAGGTACGGACTGGGGATTGGCGCGGGTAACACTTGGACATCTGAGGAAACTGTCGAAGGGGCAGCAACTGCGAAAGCAATGGCATCCTTAAATCATGGTAAAATGCCGATTATTGAAACCGTAGCGGCACTTGTAGACAAACAAATCACCGTCCAAGATGCGGTCAAATCACTTTTGAATAGAGCCTTAAAGAAGGAAAGCTAATGCTTGTAAGCCTGATAGCTAAAGACAAAGACGGCGCACTTGATGTGCGCAAAGCGAACCGGGATGCGCATCTTGCGTACATCAAGTCGACCGGTGTCGTGCAGCAAGCGGGTCCAATTTTAAGTGACGCGGGCGAGATGATCGGCTCTGTCGTTATTCTGGACGTGCAAAGCATGGCTGACGCCAAGGATTGGGCAGCATCAGACCCCTATGCCCTTGCTGGTCTGTTTGACAGCGTGGAATTACTTCACTGGAACAGGGTCATTGGTGGATGAACTACTGGCTATTCAAATCTGAGCCAAGTGCGTGGAGTTGGGCGGATCAGGTCGCCAAAGGCGACACTGGCGAAGAATGGGACGGCGTGCGCAATTATCAGGCGCGTAATTTCATGCGTGAAATGGCTGTTGGTGACCGCGGCCTCTTTTATCATTCGCAAGATGAAAAGGCGGTCGTGGGGATCGTTGAGATCATTTCAGAAGCACACCAAGACAGCACAACAACGCAAGACCGCTGGCAATGCGTGGACATCAAGGCGATCAAAGAACTTCCCCGCTCTGTTTCACTGGCCGAGATCAAAGGTGATCCGTTCTTTGATGATATGCCACTGGTGAAATCGCCAAGGTTGTCCGTACAGCCAGTAGCGGAGGAACATTGGACGAAGATTTGTCAGATGGCTGGGTGCAAAACATAAAATGAGGGGTCCAACCCCTTGGACCCCTCATTCACCACACGTGTTCAAATATAAAAGGTCCAAACCATTCTTGGTTCGTATTGATCGTCTACCTACTCGAACCTTTCGGTGCAAGCTTTTGATATATAAAATATCTTTCAAATTCAGTGCATTAAGAGACTATTAACGCAAAAAGGGCGCCCTAAATACGGCGCCCCTTCATAACCAATCAGCCGTATACAGCTTCTTTTCCAAAGTGCTTGGTCAGCATGTAGTAGACTACCGCACGATATTTGCTGCGCTCGGACATACCATAAGTTTCTAAAACTGATGTAATCGCCGCATCAAGTTCGGGACTATCTGCAAGGCCCAGCTTTTTGATAAGAAAATTGTTCTTGACCGTCTCAAGTTCTGCTGGCTGACCTGCGGCTACTGTGGACGCATCGGCGTTATAGATCGCCGGACCACAGCCAATTGTCACTTTGGTCAACAGATCAATGTCAGGTGTCATCCCGCACTTGTTCTTCAAGTCATCAGCATATTTCGCAATTAAATCGTCGCGCTTACCCATACCGTAAGTCCCCTCGTTAAAATACTACCGGACAACCACCGTGGCCCCCGTTTGCGTAGGGTAAGCGCTAAGTCAGCCGCGTCAAAGGGAAAATTTGAGTGCTGTCTGACGCCGCGCATTTCACGCAGACCTTAAGCGCAAAATGCCGCCGGTTTGACCCGGCGGCGTTTCAAATACTTTTCATCGTAAGTTTAGTAGCGGTAGTGCTCTGGCTTGAATGGACCATCTGGTGAAACACCAATGTAGGCTGCCTGCTCTGGATCCAGTTGGGACAGTTTCACGCCAATACGCTTAAGGTGCAAACGCGCTACCTTCTCGTCCAAATGCTTGGGCAAGATGTAGACGTCGTTTTTGTATTCATTACCGCGCACCCACAACTCAATCTGTGCAAGCACTTGGTTTGTGAATGATGCTGACATCACAAAAGACGGGTGACCCGTTGCGTTACCAAGGTTCAACAAGCGGCCCTCTGAAAGCAGGATAAGACGGTTGCCTGACGGCATCTCGATCATATCCACCTGCTCTTTGATGTTTGTCCACTTATGGTTCTTCAGAGATGCAACTTGGATCTCGTTGTCGAAGTGGCCGATGTTGCCAACAATCGCCATGTCCTTCATCTCGCGCATATGCTCAATGCGGATCACGTCTTTGTTGCCAGTTGTGGTGATGAAGATGTCAGCGGTGTCTACAACATCTTCGAGCAGAACCACTTCAAAGCCGTCCATTGCCGCTTGGAGCGCACAGATAGGATCAACCTCTGTGACTTTTACGCGTGCGCCCGCACCCGCAAGCGATGCAGCTGAGCCTTTACCAACGTCGCCGTAGCCCATGACAACCGCAACTTTACCGGCCATCATTGTATCGGTGGCCCGGCGGATGCCATCAACAAGGCTCTCTTTACAGCCATATTTATTATCGAACTTCGATTTGGTGACAGAGTCGTTCACATTGATCGCGGGGAACGGAAGCTGTCCTTGCTTCACCAGATCGTAAAGACGGTGAACGCCAGTGGTTGTTTCCTCGGACACGCCTTTGATTTGGCCACGCATCTTTGTGAACCAGCCTGGGCTTTCCTTCATGCGCTTTTTGATCTGTGCAAATACAGCGACTTCTTCTTCGGATGTCGGCACTTCGATGAGGTCAGTTTCGCCGTTCTCAACGCGGGCGCCCAGCAGAATATACAAAGTCGCGTCGCCACCGTCATCAAGGATCAGGTTCGGCCCATCTGGGAACATGAAAGATTTATCGAGGTAGTCCCAGTGCTCCTCAAGAGACTGGCCCTTGATCGCAAACACAGGCGTACCACCTGCAGCAATTGCAGCCGCCGCATGGTCTTGGGTGGAGAAGATGTTGCACGACGCCCAGCGAACGTCCGCGCCAAGGTACACAAGCGTCTCAATCAGAACCGCCGTTTGAATGGTCATGTGCAGAGAACCGACGATACGCGCACCCGCTAAAGGCTTGGTATCACCATACTCTTCCCGTAGCGCCATCAGACCCGGCATTTCCGTTTCAGCAATATCAAGCTCTTTACGGCCAAAATCAGCCAAAGAGATATCTTTAACAATGTAATCGTTCGCCATAATGGCCTCACTTTTCGTTTTGAATTTAACGGGCAGATAGCACTCCAGACCCATCTCGACAATGCGTAGAAGGGTCCTTAGTTTCGAGCCGTGATCTTACGGGGCGTATCTGATGAAACAACCACGAGCTTGGCAGCGTATGCTATCGGGACGACGACTTGACCTGCTTGACCCGACACCAGTCGACATTGAGATCGAAGATATCGCTCACGGGTTGGCGTTTGTTGCCCGCTGGAATGGACAGACGATCGGTGATTTCGCCTATTCCGTTGCTGAACACTCACTGCTTGTTGAGACAATTTTTTCCCGAATGAACCCCAGCGCCCCCGCAAAATGGCAGCTAGCTGCGCTTTTGCATGATGCACCTGAATACGTGATTGGCGATATGATTAGCCCCGTTAAGGCCGCCGTTGGACCGGGTTACAGTGCTTTGGATGAACGCCTTGAGGCAGCAATCCACATTCGCTTTGGTCTACCGGCAAAAATACCAGTAGCTGTTAAGAAAAAGATCAAAAAGGCTGACCAGATCAGCGCATGGATGGAAGCAGTTCAGATCGCAGGATTTTCCGAGGCGGAGGCAGATAAGTTCTTTGGCAAACCAAATGGAGCATTGATTGGCGATCTTGAAATCGTACTTCGCCCCGCACCCGTTGTACGCGCAGATTACACCGCGCGCTACAACGCACTTATTGAGAAGCTTTAGCTTATCGCGGGCTACGTTTTGCCAAAATGCGCTGCAACGTGCGCCTGTGCATGTTCAAGCGGCGTGCTGTCTCGGAAACATTTCGGTCACAAAGCTCATAGACACGCTGAATATGCTCCCAACGAACACGGTCCGCTGACATCGGGTTTTCTGGTGGTGGGGGCAATTCGTCATCGCCCGACAAAAGTGCGTTGGTAATGTCATTCGCATCAGCTGGCTTTGATAAATAATCAGTAGCTCCGATCTTTACCGCAGCAACAGCAGTCGCAATTGCACCGTATCCCGTCAACACGACGATACGGCTGTCGGGGCGGCGCGCGCGCAGAACCTCAACCACATCCAGACCGTTCCCATCACCTAACCGTAAATCCACAACGGCATATGCAGGCGGACGCGCAGTGGCGATCGCCTTGCCCCCTGCAACACTGTCAGAAGTCTCAACCGCAAAGCCGCGCTTTTCCATTGCTTTCGCAAGACGCTTTAGAAACGGCTCATCGTCATCGACCAAAAGCAATGTCTTGTCTTCGCCAATTTCATACTTTGCTTCAGCCGACATGGTGATCTCCCAAACTGGTCTATGAGTGATGATATGGAGTGAACTGTTATGCGGTCAATTTCTTAGACAGCATCCATCATGCAAGCCATCTGCTCTGCCATGCGGTCTGGTCGAATTTGCCTACCAAAAGGTTGAACGATGCCTTGCTCAGGAAGCACAAAATAGCTCTGCGTAGAATGGTCGACCAAATAGTAATCTGGGTCACCTTCTTGGCGTTGGTAGAAAGTTTTGTACGCTCTGGATGCTACTTTCACCTGCTCAGGCGTACCCGTCAGTGCCGTCATATCTTCGCCAAAATTAAAGACGTAATCTGCCAAAACTTCAGGCGTATCACGCTCAGGATCAATGGAGATGAAAACAGGTTTCACGTCTTTTCCCTGATCGGCCAAGACATCAATCGCATCAACGTTTCGCACAACATCAAGCGGGCAAATATCAGGGCAAAACGTGTAGCCAAAATAAACCAGCGAAGGCTGTGTTAGAACATCCTCGTCAGTGACTGTCTCACCGTTATGATTTACCAAAGTGAACGGTCCACCAAGCTGACCACCGGCAACAGCCATAACGTTGCACTGCTCAAACCTGTTCGATGGCGCCAAAATAGTTGTCGCCAAAACTCCAGCAATAACCAGTGCTGTTGTCGAAACACCCGCAGCAATAGCGAAACCCTTAGCCATAATTAACGCCCTCTCACATTCCAAAAGTAGTCTTGCCCGCTAAGTAGCAGGATATGGTAGGCTTTGATAAGCGACCATGGGTCACATTAAGGACAAGTCAACGTGCCAACAAAACACGCATCCGAGATTGCTCTTTTTGAGGAAAGTGCGCGCGCCAACTGGATCAGGATACGGACACTGATCGGCTTAAGGTGGCTCGCCATTACCGGACAACTTGCTGCGATGGCGGTGGGGAAAATCTACTTCTCGCTCAGCCTTGATTTGAGGCTATGCCTGATGGTTGTTGGCGCAGGTATCATATTTAATCTGATCGCGACGTTCGTACTCCCGGAAAACAAGAGGTTGGACGAGAACGAAGCGCTTTCCATGATCATGTTTGATCTTGGACAGTTGGCGCTTTTGCTCTTTTTGACCGGGGGTATGAACAACCCGTTTGCTGTGTTGCTGATCGCGCCCGTGACCATATCGGCCACAGCACTTAGCACCCGCTCAACAATTGCTGTTGGTGGACTGACGTTGCTAGCGATTACCGCTCTCACAACGTTTTACGTACCGCTGAGAACCGCGCAGGGCTTCATCCATGAGATGCCGTCTATTTTGCTCTTCGGTTTCTGGGTATCCATGGGTGTTGGCGTCATCTTTATCGGACTTTACGCACGCCGCGTCACAGTTGAAATGAACACAATGTCCAATGCGCTAGTCGCTACTCAAATGGCCCTCGCCCGTGAGCAGAAATTGACAGACTTGGGGGGTGTTGTTGCTGCAGCCGCACATGAGCTTGGAACACCGCTCGCCACCATTAAACTTGTAAGTGCCGAGTTGATGGAAGAGCTTTCCGAACAACCTGACCTTTATGATGACGCTAAACTAATCCGCGAGCAGTCGGAACGCTGTCGCGAGATTTTGCATTCGATGGGGCGCGCCGGAAAAGAAGATAAGCACCTGATGACAGCACCAATTTCAGCCGTTCTTCAGGAGGCCGCGGAGCCCCACATGAACCGTGGAAAGGCCGTTAATTTTGACGTTTCAGCAATTGATGACACGCACGACATTCCACAACCTCACATCAATCGTCGGCCCGAAATTATTCACGGACTGCGGAACCTTATCCAAAACGCGGTGGACTTCGCCGATACGCAAGTTTGGATAGATGTGCAATGGAGCGATACCGAAATAACACTGCGGATCACTGATGATGGCGACGGGTTTTCACAGCAGGTGTTTAACCGGATTGGCGATCCATTTGTTAAACGCCGCAACTCACAACCCGATCAGCAAAAAAGACCAGGTTACGAGGGAATGGGACTTGGTCTATTTATTGCTAAAACACTACTCGAAAGATCGGGCGCGACCCTGCGTTTTTCAAACGGATCAGGTCCTACCATTGAGTCATCCACACCACTCAACCGAAGCGGCGCAATCGTCGAAGTGTCATGGCTAGCCTCCAAAATAATCAGCAACAAAACAATTTCACTTGGCGAAAATGAGCAATTTCACGTCTAAAATTTTGGCTTGTTAATATTTTCTTTAATTTCGTTTTCTACATACTCTGTTAGTAGTTCGACGGAGTAACGATGGCGTCTTTTGTATTTTTTTCCGCCTGCCTTGTATTTTTTACGGCAGCCAATTGGTGGATTAATTCATCCACCCTAACAGCCCAAAAACCAACTTATTCACTCGGAACAAATGACGAAAGGCGAACGATTTTCCTTTTTGAGGACGGGTATCTGGTTGATGCAACAAACACCGCTAAGGCATTGTTAAAGGACATAAGCCAGCCCAGTAACCTTGATGATTGGGCCCACTTCAAATCAGCCGTTACTGATGATTTTGCTGATCTAGATGCGCACGCTGAAACTGCCGTGTCTTTGGGTCACTCAACACTGAAATCACATAGGGACGAACGGCTGTTGCTTACCTTCGAGGCTATTCACACCCTCATTCGTGTCGAGCTTCAAGGCACAAGCGTCACACAGAAAACATCAGCAGATCGAACTTTGTCAGCACCTTTTCTCGTTTGGGAGGAAAATGAAGCAGGTGAGATCGTTTGGGCTAACGCGGCGTACTTGAAGCGTTGCGAACATATTGAAACTTGGCCCCTACCGAGGTTGCTCGACACCACCGGCTTGAAGCAAAAACCTTCGGGTGCTCAGCAGCGAATATCACAAGTTCAAAACCAAAAATTAGTAGAGTGGTATGACGTTTCACATGAAGTCTTGGAAGCAGGGTTTCGGTTCTATGCCACACCAGCGGATCAAGTTGTTGAAGCAGAAGCAAAACTGGATCTATTTCGCCAATCCATGGCAAAAACATTTGCCGCACTATCATGTGGGCTGGCTCTTTTTGATCGTGATGACAGGCTTACCGTCTTCAACCCAGCACTAGCCGATAAATATGCGCTTCCAATCGATTTTCTATTGCGACGCCCATCACTTGATATGTTCCTTCATAAGCTACGCGAACTTCGGCTCACCCCTGCGAACACCCGCTTTGAGGACTGGGCGACAGCCCTCACACCCAACGAAAAAAATGCGGTGGCGACTACCTCGTGGACCACAACAAAAGGTCGCAAATTAACAGCCGCGGTGATGCCTCACGCGGAAGGGTCGCGCGTGATCTCGATTGAAGAGACACCGGACATGAGCGAGATCATTCAAGCACTGCAGGCCGAAAACATAGCGCTGAAAGAAGCTCTTGATCTAATTCCTGAGCCAACTTGCATTATTGATCAGGGCAAAAAAGTATGCGCCGCCAACTCAGCCTTCCGCGTGCAATGGGAAGACAAATTAAACTACCCAATCAGTGCGGCCACAGGCATCGGCAAGCGTGCGAAACATACAGATAAATGGGACCAAGTGCGTGCAGCCCTCAACAAACCAATGTCCGTTCATCATTGGAAAAGCCAATTAGCTCTAGAAGGTAACAACTCAGTCGCGCTGAATATTGATCGAAAGGCAAGTGGGCACATGCTCGTGCAGTTCTCAGAGCGACCAAGCGACACATCCGCAGTAGAGAATACAAGCAGGGCCGCACTTTAACGCCTTGCTACTATAAGGTGACGGTTTAATGTGCGAGGTATGGCCTCAATCCTGTATCACACTGAGACAACCTCACCCGACCAGACGGCAGACTTAGCCGTCAGTATTGGTCAAGTTCTAAAGGCTGGGGACTGCCTGCTTTTGGTTGGGTCAGTCGGGGCCGGAAAATCACTTTTCGCCCGCGCGCTAATACAGTCTTTGCAAGACACGCCAGAAGATGTTCCAAGCCCAACATTCACAATTGTTCAGACCTATGAAACCAAACTGGGTGATCTTTGGCATTGTGATCTTTACCGTATTTCAAGTCCTCATGAAGTGATTGAGCTTGGCCTAGATGATGCGATGGCTACTGCCGTCACGCTCATCGAGTGGCCCAAAAACTTGGCGGATCTAACACCGCCAGATGCACTTACAATCCGAATTAACGATCTTGGCGGTGATGTTCGAAAATTATCATTCGAAAGTACAGATGCGGATTGGGCGGCATCTCTTGAGAAAGTTTTCGAAAATGCGGTCTAAACTAGCATCTGAATTCATCGCCAAAACACAATGGTCAGATGCAGAAATGGCTATAATCGCAGGCGATGCTTCAAATAGAAAATACTACCGCCTCAAAAAAACCAGTAGTGCTGATACCGCCATTTTAATGGACGCACCACCTGATAAGGGGGAGAATGTTGTTCCCTTCGTTCTTATTGCCCAACATTTGGAGAGTATTGGACTGAAGCCACCGTCCATATACGCCAAGGATGAGGTAAACGGATTCCTTCTGCTCGAAGATTTAGGCGATGACTTACTGGCAAAACTTGCACCCAACGGGTCAGAGTTTGATCTATACAAAGCCGCCGTCGATGCGCTCCTTCACCTGCACCGATCACCACTGCTAGAGACAGCGCTAGAAAAATATTCCGCAGCGGAGATGGCCCCCCTCGGGTGTCTTTCTATAGAGTGGTACGCTCAAAATGCCGGTGGAACGGGTAATGCCAAGGCTCAGCTGGAAACGGCTTTATTTACTGCGATAGAAGCAACTGAAACCGCCACGCCAGTTCTTGTTTTACGCGACTACCACGCTGAAAATCTACTCTGGACGCCGATGTTTGAGGCCCCGAAAAACATCGGCCTTCTAGATTTTCAAGACGCTCGGGTTGGCCAGCCAACATATGATTTAGTCTCACTGCTCGGCGATGCCCGCCGCGACGTATCAATACCAGTGCGTGATGACCTACTGCAATATTATCAATCCGAAAGCGGCATCGACCCTGATAAATTTAGCGCCAACTGTGCTGTACAAAGTGCGCAACGAAACCTGCGCATTCTTGGTGTCTTCGCGCGGCTTTGTATCCGTGACGGAAAACCATCCTACCTAGATTTTATTCCACGCGTTTGGGCCAACCTAAAACAGGATCTGCAACATCCAAGCCTTTCGTCGGTAGCACGGATTGTAATCCAAAATATCCCTGAACCAACGCCCGAAACCCTAAATCTATTGAGACGTAAATGCCCAACAAACCATCACTGATGTTATTCGGTGCGGGCTTTGGCACACGTATGGGCGATCTTACAAAGACAACGCCAAAGCCATTGATTTCCGTGGCGGGCAAGCCGCTAGTAGATCATGCTATCGAAATTGCGCATGAAGCAAAAATCGAAAACATCGCCATAAACACTCACTATCTTGCTGAACAGATTCAAGATCACTTTCTCGGAACCGGCATCAAGGTCGTTCACGAAGTACCAACTATTCTTGAAACGGGCGGCGGGTTAAAAAATGCCTTAAGCATTCTGGGCAATGACTCCGTTATCACCATGAATACCGATGCTGTTTGGCGAGGGAACAACCCGATTAATGAACTACTGTCCCACTGGAAACCCAACAAAATGGATGCACTTCTACTTTTGTGTGACCCCAGTCGGACCCACGGCCATCAGGGCGGAGATTTCACCCTTGATGACCACGGCGTAATCTCTCGCGGTGGGCCTTTTGTCTACAGTGGGCTACAGATCATCAAAACAGATGCTCTATCCCAAATACAGCAAACCGCCTTTTCGATCAGCAAACTTTGGGACATATTTAAGCAGTCTGGCACCCTAAGGGGTCATGTATACTCGGGCAAATGGTGCGATGTTGGCCACCCCGAAGGCATAAATATTGCAGAACGAATGTTAGCCAAATGATGTTTCCCCAATCCCCGACGCCCAGAGTATTTCATCTGCCCCTTGGCTGTGACTTTCCAAAAACTATTGCACGCGGGCTTGAACAACGACTGCATGGACATGATCCGATGTCATGGGCAAAGACCACGTTAATATTCAATACCCGTCGTTCGGAACAGCGTGTCACAGAATTGCTTGCCTCTGGCCCAGCGCGCCTTTTACCAAGGATCAAGCTTCTTTCAGGTCTTGATGATACACCAGAAACACGCGCCATACCCCAACCTGTATCACGCATTCGCAGACATCTTGAGCTTGCCCAACTGATTGATGCACTGCTCACTGCTTCGCCAGAGCTTGCGCCCCGCTCTGCCCTGTTTGACCTTGCAGATAGCCTTGCCCGTCTCATTGATGAGATACAAAGTGAGGCGGTTGACCCAGAAGCTATAAGAAACATTGATGTGTCGGATCACTCTGCACATTGGCAACGTACGCAACAATTCTTGACTATTGCACAGCAGTATCTGGCAGAAACGTCTCTACCCGATAAAGAAAACCGTCAAGGCATGGTCGTCGATGCGCTTATTGGGACTTGGCTCAAAAATCCGCCAGAGCATCCTATCATTCTTGCCGGCTCAACAGGATCTCGCGGGACAACGGCAAGGTTGATGCGCGCCATCGCAAGCCTGCCACAAGGCGCTGTCATCCTGCCGGGTTTTGACACCTCAATGACCACTCGCGATTGGGCAAACCTATCATCAGAGAAACACAAAGCTGAAGACCATCCGCAGTACCGCCTGAAGGCGTTTATGGATGAGGTCGATGTAAGTCCGGATCAAGTACAGCCGTGGGATGAAACAGTTGCAGCAGAGCCGACCAAACGGACGCAACTGATATCACTGGCCCTGCGCCCCGCGCCGATCACGGATCAATGGCTTAGCGAAGGTCCAAAACTTGGTGATTTGGAAGAGTGCTGCGAAGATATCACGCTTCTCAACGCCCCATCGCCACGGCTTGAGGCGCAAGCGATATCGATCGGTATTCGAGACGCCGTTGAGCAAGGCAAAACGGTAGCGCTTATTTCGCCTGATCGTACCCTGACACGCCGCGTTAGTGCTGCGCTCGACAGGTGGCGCATTCGGGCTGACGACAGTGCTGGCATCCCGCTACACCTCACAGCACCGGGCCGACTGCTAGATCAAACAGCACGCCTAATGGGCGAACCTGTTACCGCCGATACGCTATTAGCATTACTTAAAAACCCTCTGGTCTTTTCAGGCGGGGATCGCGGTAACCACCTTAGGTGGACGCGGAACCTTGAGATCTACATCCGCAAATACGGCATGCCTTTTCCCACTGAAGAACTGCTTGTGGCATGGGCAAACGGTGAAAAAGACGAAGGTGTTGGTACGTGGGCCAGCCTTATAGGGCGTGCAGTTTCTGTTCTCTCAGCCACCAGCACACAACCTTTACCCCATCTCATTAAGGTACACCTCAAATACGCCGAATTACTATCAACGGGCGACAGTTCTCAGGGCGATGGCGCACTTTGGTTGCGCGACGAAGGTAAGAAAGCGCTGCAAACCGTGACGCTTCTCCAGCAAGACGCAGTCTATGGAAACGATCTATCCCCCCACGATTATCAGGCCCTATTCCACCGTATTTTAGCAAATGAAGAAGTCCGCGACCGGGAACAACCAAGACCAGACGTTTTTATTTGGGGTACCCTCGAGGCACGTGTTGGCGGCGCAGATATTGTTATTCTTGCTGGCCTCAATGAAGGAAGCTGGCCGGAAGCTGCGGCTCATGATCCATGGCTCAACCGCAAAATGCGAAACGAGGTTGGCCTGCTATCTCCTGATCGCAAACTTGGCTTATCTGCGCACGACTTCCAAATCGCAGCGGCAGGGCCAAAAATATGGCTGTCGCGGTCAGCCCGCAGTAGCGATGCCGAGACAGTCCCATCTAGATGGTTGAACAGGATTACAAACCTTGTTCAGGGCCTACCAAAGCAAAACGGTGAGGCGGCTTATAAAGGAATGTTGGCGCGCGGTGATAAGTGGCTCCGGCTCGCTATTGAATTGGAAAAACCACAACAGAAAGTTGAACCGGCCAAACGTCCTGCCCCGCGCCCACCTGTAGGCGCCCGACCCCGCCATTTGTCAGTCACTCGGTTCAAACACCTGATCCGCGATCCCTACAATGTCTATGCGCGCGACATCCTCAAACTAAAGCCGCTCCATTCTCTGCGACGATCCGCTGACGCATTGCTGCGTGGAACCGTAGTTCACTCTGTATTTGAGGAGTTCATCAAACAGAACGGGATACAGACGCCAGATCCCGTCGACACAATTCTCAATATTGCCGAGGAGGTGTTGGCCCAAAAAGCGCCTTGGCCAACGGCTCAACGTCTGTGGCTGGGGCAGCTAAGCCGCATTGCGCACGAGTTTGTTGAACAGGAAAAAGTCAGGCAGCAATACGGGGCGCCAACCCTTCTAGAGCAAAAGGGAAAGCTTACGTTTGCCGACATATCGTTCGACCTCACGGCCCAAGCGGACCGGATCGACATGACCGAAACGGGTAGTGCGATTATCTACGACTACAAAACAGGTACCCCGCCACAGAAAAAACCACAGCTTCTGTTTGACCGTCAGCTTTTGCTTCAAATGCTGATGATTGAAGAAGGTGCGTTTTCTGAATTAGGGCCTGTGCCCGCTGAAAGCGGTGTGTTTCTAAAAGTCGGTTCATCACTACAAAGCATGCCAGCCCCTATTGATGCGACCTCAATTACAGAGATCAAAACAGAACTACGCGCGCTTATTTTAGCCTATGATAATCCGGATCAGGGATATCTTGCGCGCAGGCAAACTGAAAAAGACACCTATGCAAACGAGTACGATCACCTCTCGCGATTTGGGGAGTGGGACATCACGGACGAACCGAACCCAGAGGTACTGAAATGATTATCCCGAACGACGCAAGCCTTCGGCAAATTCAAGCCGCCCGCCCCGATATGTCAACCTGGCTTGCGGCTAATGCTGGCTCTGGTAAAACCCGCGTTCTCACAGATCGGGTCGCACGCTTGCTTCTGTCTGGTGTTCCGCCAGAGCGCATTTTGTGTCTGACCTACACCAAAGCCGCCGCAAGTGAGATGCAGAACCGGCTGTTCCAAAGACTGGGGGATTGGGCAATGAAGCCAGAACCCGACCTGCGTAAGGAATTAATCGGGCTTGGTGTTGATGATGCGTGGTCAGATCATGATCTGAACAATGCGCGGCGCCTATTCGCCCGTGCGATCGAAGCACCCGGCGGGCTCAAAATTCAAACAATCCACTCGTTTTGCGCCACACTTTTACGGCGGTTCCCCCTTGAGGCCGGTGTGTCGCCCCAATTCACCGAAATGGAAGACCGTGCAGGCGTGCTACTACGCGAAGCTGTTTTGGACGATATTGCGACCGGCCCAAATCGGCACCTTCTTGATGATTTGGCGATGCAAATTACCGATCAGGATTTTGAAAAACTCTCGCGCGATATCATCAAGAACAAGGCCCTGTACGCAACTGATATATCGATTGAAGACGTATTGGACCTGCCTTCTGGAACGACCGAAAAGTCATTAGTTGATCAAGCTTTTGACGGGTCTGAAGGCGATCTCTTTACCGCCCTAATTCCAATTTTACGCACATCGTCAGCCAACGATACCAAGCTTGCTGACGCGCTGGATGCCATAAAAACGTTCGATTACGCAGCTATTTCAGAGCTCGCAAAGCCGCTTCTTTTTCATAGTGGCGCCAATAATCGGCGCGCTAAAATTGGACGCGCTCCAACAAAGGCAATCGCGGAAAAGCATCCTGAGCTCACTGCACAACTTCATGATCTGATGGAGCGTATTGAAGGTGCGCAAGAGCTGAAATTAAAGCTCGACACCGCCCACAAAACCAAAGCCCTAAATGCTTTTGCGCGTGTCTTTCTACCAAAATATGAGGCTGCCAAAACGGTCCGTGGATGGCTTGATTTTGACGACCTAATTGAGAAAACAAACGATCTTCTTTCCAATCAAAGTATGGCGTCATGGGTTCTGTTTCGTCTCGATGGCGGAATTGACCACATCCTCGTGGACGAGGCGCAGGACACCAGCCCGACACAATGGAGCGTCATTGAAAACCTCGCCTCAGAATTCACCAGCGGTCTTGGCGCGCGTGATGATGTAGAGCGGACTATTTTTGTTGTCGGTGATCCCAAGCAGTCAATCTATTCGTTCCAAGGGGCCAAACCTGCCGGCTTTTCTGAAATGCGTGATAGCTTTCAAAGCAAGCTGGAAAGCATCCAAAAACCTTTTCAACCACTACAGCTTGAATACTCGTTTCGCTCATCGGCAGCAGTTTTAAACAGCGTCGACAAGGTCTTTTCAAAAGGTGACGCGACAAGCCTAGGCGGCACAGCTTTACACAAGGCGTTCAAGACTGAACTTGCTGGCCGCGTAGATATTTTTCCAGTTGTTGAGCCACAAAAGACCGAGGATGATCTGCCCTGGCACACGCCCCTCGACCGTAAATCACCACAAGACGCAACAGTGATCTTGGCCAAACGCATTGCAGCGCGAATTCGCCATATGATCGATACGAAAGTTGGTATTCCTGACGAAGAAACACCGAACGTATTCCGTCCCGTTCACGAGGGCGATTTTCTAATTCTCGTTCGTAAAAGGTCAGCAATTTTTCACGAGCTGATCCGTGCCTGCAAAACAGAAGGCCTTAAAATTGCGGGCGCTGACAAACTGAAAATTGCGGGCGAGTTGGCGGTAAAAGATCTCACTGCGCTGCTTGCCTTCTTATCGACGCCCGAAGATGATCTCGCGCTTGCGGGGCTGCTGAAATCGCCCCTGTTTGGCTGGAGTGAACAGGACTTGTTCGATCTGGCCCATCGCCGCGCTGCCAAAAAATATCTTTGGCAAGAAATGCGGGACAGGCGCACTGAGTTTCCTGAAACCATGGAAGTGCTGGATGATCTGCGAAATTCATCGGATTTTCTTCGCCCGTTTGATCTTCTGGAACGTGCCCTTACCCGTCACGATGGTCGGCGAAAGCTAATCGCCCGCTTGGGTGAAGAGGCCGTTGACGGCATTGATGCGCTGCTCGACCAAGCACAGTCGTACGAGCAAAACGACGTACCAAACCTGACCGGCTTTTTGACGTGGCTCGAGGCAGAAGACGTTGAGATCAAGCGACAAGCCGAAAGTGCAGGTGACCAAATCAGGGTTATGACCATCCATGGCGCTAAGGGGCTGGAAGCGCCGATTGTTATTCTTCCTGAAACAGGCTCGCAGAAAAGCCAGTTCCGCGACCCAACCATCAACAAAGACGGCACCGCTGTTTGGAAGCCTGCCACTGCAGACATGCCCGAATGTCTTGAGGCATCCGTGGAGGAGGCAAAGCGCCTGTCTGCCGAAGAAAGTGACCGATTGCTGTACGTAGCAATGACCCGCGCTGAAAAGTGGCTCATGATTGACGGCGTGATGGACCCTGCGAAAACGACGGATACGTGGTACGGGCGCATCGAAGACGCGGTAACTGAACTTGGTGCAAAGACAGCGCAGCTTGGCGATGAAACGCCTTTCCGTTTTGAGGTTGGCACTTGGGCCGCCACAGATGCGCCCACAACAGCTAAGCATGCAACATCCGTTTCTATACCAACCCACCTAACGCTCAATCCAACAGCGCCTGATGCGAAACAACGCCCACTTTCGCCGTCCATGCTGGGTGGCGCAAAGGCTCTATATAGCGGATCAGACACTCATTTTGACGAAGAAGCCGCGATGCGCCGCGGCACACTCATACACTTGCTTCTCGAATATTTACCCGACGTGCCTCGGCCTGCATGGCAGGAACAGGCGAAACAAATATTACTGACAAACGATGCCTTTGCTGTCGGTCCGCTTGCTGATGAAATCATTCAAGAGGCCATAAACGTCTTAACCGCACCACACTTAGAGTTCTTGTTCTCTGATCACGCAATGGCAGAGGTTGGTATTACATCGCCGCTTTCTCAGCTTGCGGGTAAGCAAGTGTTAGGAACGATTGACCGACTAATCGATCAGGGCGACCACATTCTTGCGGTCGATTTTAAATCAAACGCGATCATTCCCGAAAACCCTCAAGATACGCCCCTAGGCCTGTTGCGCCAAATGGGTGCCTATGCGGCAGCCCTAGAGGCGGTTTTCCCCAACAAACCAATCAAGACGGCTCTTCTATGGACAAAAACAGCCGAGTTGATGGAGCTTCCCCACGATATGGTGATGCAAGCGTTGGAAACGACCCCCATATCTTGACGCTGTGCCCGCCCACTCTTAGGTTCACCGCAACGCAGATCTCAAGGAGAGACCCAATGGCTACCGTTGCAGCAACAGACGACACATTTGACGCAGAAGTCCGCAATTCAGACATCCCCGTTGTGGTAGATTTCTGGGCAGAATGGTGTGGCCCCTGCAAACAAATCGGCCCATCACTTGAAGAACTTTCCGCCGAAATGGACGGCAAAGTGAAAATCGTGAAAGTCGATGTAGACAGCAACCCGAATGCAGCCGCACAAATGGGTGTTCGCGGCATTCCTGCTCTGTTCGTTTTCAAAGACGGCGAAGTTGTTTCAAACCGCAACGGCGCGGCACCAAAAGCAGCGCTGCAAAGCTGGATTGAAGAGTCCATCTAGCAGACGAGGCCAGACGAAAAACAAAGGCGTGCCAAGCAAGGTGCGCCTTTTTTCGTACGCACATCGCCTTGTGAAACACTCGGCCGGCAACCATATTATTTCCACGCACAAAAGCGGGAGCGCAAACATGAGCAACTCAGATTTTCCGGGCTGGCACGGCACCACAATCATCGGCGTTCGCAAAGGCGGCAAGGTCGTCATTGCTGGCGATGGTCAAGTAAGCGTTGGCCAAACCGTGATGAAAGGGACCGCGCGCAAAGTCCGCCGCCTTTCTCCGGGTGGGTATGATGTGGTTGCAGGCTTTGCAGGCTCAACCGCTGATGCTTTTACATTGCTTGAACGCCTCGAGGCAAAACTTGAAGCAACGCCAGGCCAGCTAGCCCGCGCATCAGTAGAGCTTGCGAAAGACTGGCGCACAGACAAATACCTCCAGAAACTTGAGGCGATGCTGATTGTGTCAGACGGAACCGACTTGTTTGTCATTACTGGCGCGGGTGACGTTCTTGAACCTGAGCATAATATCACTGCAATCGGATCTGGCGGTAACTACGCCCTATCCGCAGGCCGCGCGCTTATGGATAGTGATCATGACGCGGAAGAAATTGCGAAACGCGCAATGGCAATTGCCGCAGATATCTGTGTTTACACCAACGGAAACCTCACGATCGAGACGATAAAATCATGACTGACTTAACACCTCCACAGATTGTTGCAGAACTCGATCGTTTCATCATTGGCCAAGCAGACGCAAAGCGCGCCGTTGCTGTTGCCATGCGCAACCGGTGGCGCAGACAGCAATTGCCCGATGATTTACGCGATGAGGTGTATCCCAAAAATATCCTGATGATCGGGCCGACTGGTGTCGGCAAAACTGAGATTAGCCGCCGCCTCGCCAAGCTCGCAAATGCGCCTTTCATCAAAGTTGAAGCTACAAAGTTTACCGAAGTCGGCTATGTCGGTCGCGATGTTGAGCAGATCATCCGCGATCTTGTGGACAGCGCGATCACCCTGACCCGCGAAACAATGCGCGACGAAGTTAAATCAAAAGCAATGAAGTCCGCCGAAGAACGTGTGATCACTGCAATCGCCGGTGAAGATGCAAGAAGCGGCACACGCGAAATGTTCCGCAAAAAACTCATCGCCGGTGAGCTTGACGACACTGTGATTGAGCTCGACGTGGCTGCACCGATGCCGCAAATGCCATCGATGGATATTCCCGGACAACCCGGTGGCGGCCAAATGATGAACCTTGGTGACTTGTTCGGCAAAGCGTTTGCAGGCCGCACCGAGCGTCGGAAAATGACAGTAGCGGAAAGCTATGACGTGCTCGTTGGCGAAGAAGCAGACAAACTGTTGGACGATGAGACGGTGACACAAACCGCGCTTGATGCAGTCTCATCCAGCGGGATCGTTTTTCTGGACGAGATTGATAAAGTCTGCGCCAAAAGCGAAACAAGAAGCGGTGATGTCAGCCGCGAAGGCGTTCAACGCGACCTGCTGCCGCTCATCGAAGGAACGACAGTCTCGACAAAACATGGGCCCGTCAAAACCGATCATATTCTGTTTATCGCATCTGGCGCATTTCACATCGCTAAGCCCTCTGATCTGCTACCCGAATTGCAGGGCCGCTTACCTATTCGCGTTGAATTACGCGCGCTAACTGAGAGCGATTTTGTGCGCATTCTGACAGAAACAGACAACGCGCTTACGCGTCAGTACACCGCCTTAATGGCAACGGAAAATGTGACTGTTTCGTTCACCGCCGAAGGTATTGCTGCCCTTGCCAAAATCGCTGCGGAAGTGAACGAAAGCGTCGAAAATATCGGGGCGCGCAGGCTCTACACTGTGCTGGAGCGGGTGTTTGAAGAACTGTCCTTCACAGCATCTGACCGTAGTGGTGATGAGATAACCGTGGACGCTGCATTTGTTGAGAAACACTTAGGCGAGCTGTCTCGTTCAACAGACCTCAGCCGCTACGTACTTTAACGTTTACGCCGTAGATAAACATAATACGCGCCGCCACCACCGTGTTTTAAATGGGCTTCGCTGACCTGCAAAACAAGTGACGCAACGGGCGCCATGCGCAGCCATTCAGGCACCTGATGACGAAGAACGCCCATCCGTACAGGCATCGGGCCACCCTCGTCTTTGTGTTTGCCTTTGCCTGTGATGACCAAAACCAACCGCTTCCCAGCGCGATGGGACGACATCACAAACCCTATTAAGGCAGGGTGGGCTTCTACAAGCGTCATACCATGCAGATCGATCCGCCCCTCGGGCTTTAGCTTCCCACGCCGTAGGTTCTGAAACGACTTTCTATCCATGTTTACAGGGGCTTCTGCGACCTGCTGCCGGATATCTTTTTGAATGTCATGCTTTCGCGGCAAAGGAGCCGCCCGCGCACCAACCTTGAAGTGGGAAATCGCGGGGTGCTGCTCGGCACGGATTTTCTTTGGGGGCTTTTTGTCAGCGGGCCTACTTACGGGCGCGTGTTGAATTGGCACAGCTGTTTCCGCGACACGCTGCCAAATGGAGCGGTCGTCAGAAGTTAAGCCTTTGGGTTTCTTTGCCACTTCAAATTTACCGCGCCCATCTACGTTTATTCGCCAGTCGCTACCAATTGCCAGTTTGGATCGTCTGACGACATCACGCGTGCAAACGTCCATGTGTCTTTCTGGCGTTTGATCTCTTTGGCGCTACCTTCAACCACTTCACCTTCGGCATTCGTCACAACTGAAGTAAGCTCGGCCACGAATTTCACCGTCACTTCACCTTCGGTTGTAGAAGCATTGTACGTCGCATCCTTCAAACGCATCTCACGGACACCAACAAAAGTGGCGTCTACAGAAAGCCCCTGCTCTTCGCGCATTTTGACAACGCTATCAAAGCTTTCGAAAACATCATCGGACAAGAACCCTTTGATGCTGTCCATGTCGCCAGCCTCAAACGCCATCAAGATCATCTCATAGGCACCACTGGCCCCGCCCAGAAACTCGTTCACGCTAAAGCTTGGATCAGCAGCCTTCATTTGCGCCAATGCATCAGCTTGGGCGCTACCTTCTTCGGCATGATCCGTGATATCACGGTCAGGTCCGCCTTCGATCACCTCAAACTCACGGCGCACAGGTGTGCTATCTTGCACAGCCTCTGGTGGCTTTTCAAAACCCTCACGTGTGCCAAGCACGTTTTTCAGACGCAAAACCAAAAAAATGGCAATGCCGGCAAGGACCAAAAGTTGGACGAGTGAGCTGTTCATGAAAGCCTCTGGCGTTGGGGGCGTGGAAAATTACTTAACTCGCACTTATGTAGGGCAGGCATAGGATCAAGTCCACTCACCGCACCTAGTTTGTGGTCTTGGCGTAAAGTTATGAAAAGGATCTTAACCATGTGGCTCTTTTTGGCATTTCTAGCGGTGCCGCTGATAGAAATTGGCCTGTTTATTCAGATCGGTGGCTGGCTTGGCCTTTGGCCAACGCTGCTTATCGTGGTCATCACAGCACTTCTGGGAACCGCATTGGTGCGGCAACAAGGCGCGCTTGCTCTGACACAAGTCCGCGGCAGCTTTGAAAACCTGAACGACCCTACAGAACCGCTGGCCCACGGCGCGATGATCCTTTTCTCTGGCGCGCTCCTGCTCACGCCCGGCTTTTTCACTGATGCAGTTGGCTTTACCCTTCTCATTCCCGCTGTGCGCACATCTGTATTTGCCGCACTCAAATCGCGGATCAAAGTACAAAGCTTTTCAAACGGCAGGCCCCGCCAGCCCCACCAGAATACGGCCGGTGGAACAACCATTGATGGTGACTTTGAGGAGGTGCCCCCACCTGCAAATCAACCTTCTGGACCGTCAGGGTGGACCAAACACTAACGGATTGAGGCCACCGCCCCGACCTGTTACGAAACTGCGAGTATAAGTTAATTGGAGATGCCCCATGGCTGACGAAACCCCCGCACAAGAAGCACCCGCAGGCATCAAGATGTCCGTGCTGGCGCAATATATCCGCGACATGTCATTTGAGAATATTCTCGTTCAAAAAGGCGGCGCAGGCGATGTAACCCCAGACGTTTCTGTTCAAGTGAACATCGACGCGAAAAAGCGTACTGTTGAGAACCAGTTTGAGGTCATCATTAAACTGATGATCAAATCAAATGACAAAGCTTCAGAAGCGGCGTTGTTCTTGATGGAGCTTGAGTACGGCGGCGTTTTCCAGATCGAAAACGTTCCAGAAGACCAGCTTCACCCGTTCTTGCTGATCGAATGCCCACGGATGCTGTTCCCGTTTGTGCGTCGTGTTGTTAGCGACGTCACTCGTGACGGTGGCTTCCCGCCGCTTAACCTTGAAACCATTGATTTCCTTCAGCTTTACCGCGCAGAGCTTACACGACGCGCTGAAGCAGAAGCAAAGAACGCGACTGTTTCTTAATAACCTAAGTCTCAGACCGCCAAAGCACTGTGCCGCCCATATTGTCGAGAAATTCGGCGTGGGCGGCGTTTTCTTTTTCAGTTAGCCGTGATGGCAACCGGGTCGGACGTCGTGAAGGACGCCATTCTGCGGCTTGATCCGAAGATGTATTATTTGAACTGGTGCTTAGCGCGAAATCCGGCTGCTTGCCGCCGATCAGTTCAAGATAAACTTCCGCCAAAATTTCACTATCAAGCAACGCTCCGTGCAAAGTCCGCGACGAGTTATCAATGTTGAAACGGCGGCACAGTGCATCAAGCGAAGCAGGCGAGCCTGGAAAACGCTTACGTGCAATTGCCAGCGTATCAAGCGATTGCGACATCGGGAGAGCAGGGCGCCCAAGCCAACCCAGTTCTGCGTTCAAGAACTTCATATCGAACGCCGCGTTATGAATGACCATCACATCAGTACCGACAAAATCAACAAAATCCTGCGCAATATCCTTAAAAAATGGCTTATCACGCAGAAAATCATCGCCAAGCCCGTGCACCTCAAACGCCCCTTGGGGCATTGAGCGTTCCGGATTGATATACTGGTGATAGGTCTTGCCCGTCGGCATGTGGTTCCACAGCTCTACCGCACCAATTTCAACAATGCGGTCGCCCTCGGCAGGCTCAAAACCGGTGGTTTCCGTATCCAAAACGATCTCACGCATCGCTTAACTCCCGCTTAATCTTGGCCAAAATCGCATCAACAGCCGCCTCAGCAGCGTCTAACGAAGTTGTCTCAATAACGTAATCCGCTTTTGCGCGCTTTTCGGCATCTGGCATTTGTTTTGATAGGATAGTATCGAAAAGCGTTTCTGTCATGCCGTCGCGCGCTAAAACACGATCGCGCTGAACGTCATTTGGCGCGCTTACAACAACAATCGCATCAACACTGTCATCGGCACCTGTTTCAAAAAGCAAAGGCACATCTACCAGCACGATTTCACTCTTAGAAGTCTGTATAAATCGCGCGCGGTCGGCGGCAACTTGCGGATGAATGATCGCCTCAATCTTTGCTAATGCTGTCTGATCTTGATGGATGATCTTGCGTAATAGGTCACGCTCTATCATCCCATTTTTCACTGCTTGCGGGAACGCGGTCGCCAATTCACCACCGCCGCTTTGATAAATCCGGTGCACAGCCGCATCCGCATCCCACACGGGTATGTAACGCTTGGCAAACATCTTCGCCGTGGTCGATTTGCCCATCCCGATTGAGCCAGTCAAGCCTATGACAAATGTCATGACAAAACAGCGTCGCGCAGTTCATCATCCACAATCGGTTTTTGACCAAACCACGCCTCAAAACCGGGAGCGGCTTGGTGCAACAGCATCCCAAGCCCATCAACAACAGCGCACCCACGCGCAGCTGCATCAATCAAAAGTTGGGTTTTCAAAGGCGCGTAAACAATATCTGTAACAAGCGTTTCAGAACCCAAATGATCAAGCGAAACGGGCAGGGCGGGTTGGCCATCCATCCCAAGCGAGGTCGTATTTACCAGCAGGTTCGCACCCTTGATGGCATCACCAACGTCATCCCACGCAGAAACCACAACCCGTGTGCCGAATTCTGACTGAAGCGCAGTTGCCCGCTCAACAGTTCGGTTGCTCAGAATGATGTGTGGCGCACCAGCATCAAGTAGCGCCGCGACAACACCACGTGCCGCCCCGCCAGCACCCAGAACCACCGCTGGACCCATGTCAGCCCGCCAGCTAGGCGCGCCAGCGTAAAGATTAGCCATAAAACCGTAGCCATCAGTGTTATCGCCCAAAACACTGCCATCTTCTTGAAAAATAACAGTATTAACAGCGCCAACAGCCTTAGCGCGGGGTGTAATTTCATCACACAAAGCCATCACAGCCTCTTTATGTGGCAACGTTACGTTAATCCCCGCAAACCCAAGCCGGGGGAGTAATTCTATCGTACGCGCCAAATCATCCGGTGCGACGTCCATCGGAATATAATGCCCATCAATCCCGTAACGCTTTAGCCAATGCCCGTGCAAACGCGGCGATTTTGAATGCAAAATTGGATGCCCAATCACACCCGCAAGCCGTAGTTTTCCACTCATCCGTCAATATCTCCGCGCAAGGTTAAGAACGACAAAAGCTCCACCAAAGGCAGGCCTAACACTGCAAAATAATCGCCCTGCACCTGAGAGAACAGCCGCGCACCTTCCGCCTCAAGCATGTAACACCCAACCGTATGCTTAATGTCATCCCAATTTCGCTCAACGTAGGCATCAATATAGGCGTCACTCAACTGGCGCATGCGCAACGTTACACGTGAAACGTGCCGCCACGTGGGTTTGCCATCCTGATATAAACAAGCCGCCGTGTGCAAATAATGAACCTGCGCTGACAATGCCCGCAGCTGCGCACGCGCATCATCTGGTGAGGTCGGCTTTGAATAAATAGCGCCTTTAAAGTCCAGAACCTGATCACAGCCCAAAATCGGCCCCTCATGTCCTTTATCTGACAATCGCCGCGCTTTCATTTCAGCCAGCGCATCCGCGACATCCCGTGGGGGCGCACCTTCAGCAACCATCGCGCCTTTGATCAACTCCTCATCAATGGGCATAGGTCGAATCGTTATAGGAATGCCCGCGTTTTCGAGCAGCTGAGCCCGAATTTTCGAGGACGAAGCGAGTGTAAGTGAAAAAGAGATGTGGATAACCTTTTGGACAAACCAATGAATGCCTTAAGGACAGTCACCGTGAGATTTCAGCGCCATTCCCATCACAGCGGAGCAAAGCACAATTCTACGACAATTTGCCGATTTTATACGCCTGTGGAAAGGATAAATGTGTCGAATCTACGCTGTGGATAGTTTTGCTTTACGTTAATTAACAAGACGTAAAGATATGCTCAACATATTGATTTTAAACAATTATCTAAATATATTTAGGTGTAAATCCACCGATACACTGTGGATAAAGAATTGGATAAAAAGTAATCCACAGATATTCTTAACACTTCATCATCATCATTTTTTAATCTTTCTTATTATTAGAAGAAGCATTGAACCTCTAAAATCGAAGTTTGACTAACCCATTCATGTTAGCTACGGCTTAGGTGTTCATCCGAACACTTTAACTCCTTTAAAATAATGCGTTCCAACGCATGACGGTGAAAGTATGACCCAAGAGCGTCTGTCATTGGCTGAGCTGAAAGCTCAAAGCCCAAAAAACCTCCTGTCTTTGGCTGAAGAGCTTGAGATCGAAAACGCATCCACGATGCGCAAAGGGGATATGATGTTCTCGATCCTGAAGGAACGGGCGGAAGACGGCTGGGAAATCAGTGGCGACGGCGTCATGGAAGTGCTTCAGGACGGATTTGGCTTTCTTCGCTCAACAGAGGCAAACTATCTGCCGGGCCCTGACGACATTTACGTCTCACCTGACATGATCCGCCAATATTCGCTACGCACGGGTGATACGATTACAGGCGTTATGCGCGCCCCTGGCGATAACGAGCGTTATTTTGCACTGACAAGCATTCAACAAATCAATTTTGAAGAGCCCGAAAAAGCGCGCCACAAAGTCGCATTTGAAAACCTGACGCCGCTCTATCCTGATGAGCGCCTGAAAATGGAGCTTGAAGACCCAACAGCCAGTAAAGATCGCTCTGCGCGGATTATCGACTTGGTTGCGCCAATTGGTAAGGGCCAACGTTCATTGATTGTAGCGCCTCCGCGCACGGGTAAAACGGTTCTGCTGCAAAACATCGCGACCAGCATCGAGAAAAACCACCCAGAATGCTATTTGATCGTCCTTTTGATCGATGAACGTCCAGAAGAAGTTACGGACATGCAGCGTTCCGTGAAGGGCGAGGTTGTATCCTCAACGTTTGATGAACCTGCAACGCGCCACGTGGCTGTGTCAGAAATGGTTATCGAAAAGGCGAAACGTCTTGTTGAGCATAAACGCGACGTTGTGATCCTTCTCGACTCGATCACCCGTCTTGGCCGTGCGTTCAACACTGTTGTTCCTTCCTCTGGTAAGGTTTTGACCGGTGGTGTGGATGCCAACGCGCTTCAACGCCCTAAACGGTTCTTTGGTGCTGCGCGGAACATTGAAGAAGGTGGTTCTTTGACCATCATCTCAACGGCCTTGATTGATACTGGGTCGCGGATGGACGAAGTGATCTTTGAAGAATTCAAAGGCACAGGTAACTCTGAAATCGTGCTTGATCGTAAAGTCGCAGATAAACGCGTCTTCCCAGCAATGGATATTCTAAAGTCAGGCACACGTAAGGAAGACCTGTTGATTGATAAAGTCGATCTGCAGAAAACCTATGTGTTGCGCCGTATCTTGAACCCAATGGGAACGACGGACGCCATCGAATTCTTGCTGTCAAAACTTAAGCAAACAAAGAGTAACGCAGACTTCTTCGACTCAATGAACGGCTAACACCCGCTACAAAAAGGAGGCTGAATAATGGACATTATTTTCGCCTTTGCGACGGCTGTCGGCCGTGCGGGTGTCAGTGTGCTGCGGCTGTCGGGACAGGGTGTCTTTGACGCTTTAAAGCCCGTGATGCCTAGAATTGATGGAGATCGGCGGACGCCTTATTTGGCGGATTTCCATAAAATAGGTGGTGAGGTAATTGATACGCCGCTTATTTTGGGTTTCGCCAAAGGAGCAAGCTTTACAGGCGAAGAAACTGTAGAGCTGCACCTTCATGGTAGCCCCGCCATTCAAAAAGAAGCGATTTTAATCCTCTCTCAGTTGCCGAACATGCGCATGGCTGAACCCGGTGAGTTTACTCGCCGTGCTTTGATCAACGGTCGAATGACGCTTGAAGAAGTTGAAGGGCTTGCTGATCTGATTGACGCAGAGACGGAAAGCCAAGCAATCCAAGCGCGTAAGCTATTGAACGGACATTTGAAAACAGCTGTAACGGATTGGCGTGCAAAGCTAATTCACGCGGGCGCGTTGCTTCAAGCGACAATTGATTTTGCTGACGAAGAAGTTCCCGTGGATGTGTTCCCCGAGGTGTCCGAAATATTACTGCCATTGCGTGCTGAGCTTGAGGCACAGGCCCGCGGCGTAGTTGTTTCTGAACGTGTAAGATCAGGTTTTGAGGTTGCCATCATTGGTCAACCTAATACTGGAAAGTCTACATTTATCAATGCGTTAGCTAGACGTGATGTAGCTATCGTTACGGACGTGGCTGGTACAACGCGCGATGTATTAGAGGTCGATCTTGATCTGCGGGGTCATTCAGTGCGGGTTCTTGATACGGCGGGCATTCGCGCCACTGACGATAGTGTAGAAAAAATTGGTGTTGAACGTGCTTTGGATCGCGCTGCCTCTGCTGACCTGCGCATTTGGCTCAAGACGCCTAATGATGATGTTGAGCCAGTCGATATGACGGCTGATGATTTGATCGTGACGGCTAAAGATGATGAAGGTGTGTATGACAATGGGTTGTCGGGAAAGACCGGCCACGGCATCGACCGCATTCTTAATCATATCGGAACGGTTTTAAGTGATCGCGTTTCAAGGGTTGGCGTAGCCACATTAGAGCGGCACGGGATTGCGATTACGAACGCTGTGGGCTATTTGGATACAGCGCTTCTTGGCTTGGAAAATGGCCAAGAAGTTGAGTTGGTCGCAGATGATTTACGCGCAGCAACACGACAACTTGATCAATTGATCGGTCACGTTGATGTTGAAGATGTACTGGATAAAGTGTTTTCGTCGTTCTGTCTTGGAAAGTAAGGAGTGTTTCACGTGAAACATTTTGACGTAATCGTAATTGGCGCAGGTCATGCAGGTGCTGAAGCGGCGGCAACTTCTGCACGGTTAGGGGTTTCAACAGCGCTCATTACAATGACGGAGGCTGGCATCGGTGCAATGTCTTGCAATCCTGCAGTTGGTGGTTTGGGTAAGGGTCATCTTGTACGCGAAATAGATGCGCTTGACGGTATTCTTGGGCGTCTTTCGGATCAAGCCGGCATTCAATTCCGCTTGCTAAACCGTCGAAAAGGACCAGCAGTCCAAGGTCCACGTGCCCAAGTTGACCGGCTTCTTTACGGGGAGCTTATGAGGCATGAGTTACGGAATACATCAAACCTTGAAATTATAATTGGTGAAGTCGCTGACCTGACGATGCAAGGCAATATCGTTAATGGTGTGATTTTCGGTGATGGTTCCGAAATCACTGCTCAAAAGGTAATTCTGACAACCGGAACCTTCCTGAATGGGAAAGTGCATATCGGTGACGTTTCCTACAGCGCTGGCCGAATGGGTGAGAATGCTTCAACCAAGCTCGCTGATCGTATTTTGAATTTAGGGCTTCCTATTGGACGCCTAAAAACAGGTACACCCCCTCGAATTGCTAAGGGATCGATAAATTTTGAGGGGTTGGAAGTTCAGCCTGGGGATGACGTCCCTGCGTTTTTCTCATTTCTAACAAAAGATGTTTCCGCTCAACAGGTTAGTTGCGCCATCACTCATACTAATGAGCAAACACACGAAATAATTACGAAGAACCTTGATAAATCAGCGATGTACGGTGGACACATTGATGGTGTTGGACCGCGGTATTGCCCCTCTATTGAAGATAAAGTTGTTCGTTTTGCAGACAAAACATCTCATCAGATCTTTCTTGAACCAGAAAGTCTGAGTAGTGACTGGATTTACCCAAACGGTATTTCTACGTCGTTGCCTGAGGATGTTCAGTATCAGTACATTAGGTCCATTAAGGGCCTTGAGAGTGCAGAAATACATCAGCTCGGTTACGCTATCGAGTATGACTACGTAGATCCCCGGGCGCTTAAGCAGACGCTCGAATTGAAGAACGTAAGCGGCCTGTATTTCGCAGGCCAGATTAATGGTACTACAGGATATGAAGAGGCTGCTGCACAGGGGCTAGTCGCAGGCCTAAATGCTGGCCTTAGTGTTTTGGGTAGAGAGCCAGTAATTTTCAGCCGTCGGACCTCTTACATCGGCGTCATGATAGATGATTTAACAAGTAGAGGTGTTCTGGAGCCCTATAGAATGTTTACATCTCGTGCGGAGTATCGTCTTTCGCTAAGGGCTGACAATGCTGATCAAAGGTTAACAAAATTTGGAAAAGAGCTTGGCCTAATTTCACAGGTCCGTTGGGCCTCTTATGATGAGAAAAAACGGTCCATCGATGATGGGATGGATATTCTGACTGCAAAGGTCTTTACGCCAAAGCAAGTTGCAGAGACGGGCGTGAAAATTAACCAAGATGGAACCAAACGTACTTTATTTGATCTTTTGTCGATGAATGGGTTTGATATCAAGTGTGCCGCAAAGTTGGCACCGGCAGTAGATAGTATCGATCCAGATATTCAACTCCAGCTCGCTAACGACGCGATGTATGCACACTATATTGCGCGGCAAGACCGAGACGCTGAGGGCTTAAAAAGGGACGAACAGACCGCACTTGACGTTAACTTTGACTACTCGGCGGTTAGCGGTATTTCCAATGAGATGCAGAATAAGCTTTTGAAGGCAAAGCCAGAGACCATTGCAAAGGCAGCAAAGATTGACGGTATGACGCCCGCATGTCTATCGATCTTGATGGCTATTGCTAAAAGCAGTCAGCGAAAGTCGATTGCGTAATGGATGTTTCACGTGAAACATCAGAGCGACTACAGGCGTATGAAGCGCTTATTCGTAAGTGGAATCCGAAGATAAATCTTGTCTCACCGGCAACTTTGGGATCTTTGTCAGATCGTCATATCAACGACAGTTTGCAGATATGCAGTCATATCAGTGAAATTACGCAAACAGTAGCAGACCTCGGAAGTGGTGGCGGCCTACCTGGTATTGTGATCGCCATTCATAATCTTCAGGCCGCGCCCCAACGAGCTACGGTTTTAGTGGAAAGCGATGCCCGAAAGTGTGCATTTCTTCGTACGTGTATTCGCGAACTTTCCTTAAATGCCCGGGTTGAAACGGCGCGGATAGAAATACTCGAACCGCTTTCCGCGGATGTGATAACAGCCCGAGCTCTCGCAAGCCTTAATGTACTGTTTGATTGGGCTCATCCCCACGGGCACAGTGATACAGAATATTTGTTCTTAAAAGGGCGTATGGTTGAAGCGGAGCTTGCAGTTGTGCGGGATAAGTGGTCGTTTGAGTTAGACTTGGTTCCAAGCAAAACCGATCCCGAGGCGAAACTGGTAAAGATTAAGGCGTTGAAACGTGCATAATGTCGATCCTGCAAAGATTATTGCCGTTGCCAATCAAAAGGGTGGGGTTGGTAAAACGACGACCGCGATTAACCTTGCCGCAGGGTTGTCTGAACTGCACCTATCGGTTTTGCTGATCGATCTTGATCCACAAGGAAACGCGACAACGGGCCTTGGGGTGCAAAAAGAAGAAGCGACCCAGACGGTGTATGATCTTCTTGTTTCAAATGCGCCGATTGACGAGGTTATTGTTCCGACGGCCGTCGAAAACCTTGATATTGTTGCGTCAACGACCGATCTCAGTTCGGCCGATATTGAGCTTATTTCTAATGAAAAGCGTAGTTTTTTACTGCGGGACGTGTTGCGTTCTATAGATATGACTGCGCTTGGCTATGATTATGTCATCATTGATTGTCCGCCCTCACTTAACCTTCTGACTGTTAACGCAATGGTCGCAGCACATAGCATCCTCGTGCCGCTACAAAGTGAGTTTTTCGCGCTTGAGGGACTATCTCAGCTGATGATTACCATCCGTGAAGTTCGTGAGGCAGCAAACCCCGCGTTGCGTATCGAGGGTGTTGTGATGACGATGCATGACCAGCGTAATAACTTGGCCCAGCAGGTCGAAAATGATGCCAGAGAAGTGTTGAAAGATCTTGTTTTCAAAACGGTTATCCCGCGGAATGTGCGTGTAAGTGAAGCGCCGTCTTATGCGCAATCTGTTCTAGAATATGACCCGCGTTCGAGCGGGAGTCAGGCGTATCGTGCGCTGGCCAAAGAATTTTTGCGCCGGCAGCGCGCCCAAGAAGGAGTTTAGATCATGAGTAAGTCACCAAACAAAGGTCGCGGGTTGGGCCGTGGGTTGTCTGCTTTGATGGCTGATGTTCCTACGCAATCAGAAGCGCCGTCGGAGGATGTGGTGAAAAGCACCACGTTAGTGTCAATTGATCTAATTTTTCCGAATCCTAACCAGCCGCGGAAATCGTTTGATGAGGGTGATTTGGATGAGTTGGCAAGTTCGCTTCGCGAAAAGGGAATTATTCAGCCGCTGATCGTCCGTCCGGATACCACAGGGCAGAAGGGTGCTTATCAGATTGTTGCGGGTGAGCGGCGTTGGCGAGCTGCTGCGCGGGCGCAAATCCATGAAGTGCCTGTGATCGTTCGGGACTTCAACGATACTGAAGTACTCGAGCTAGGCATAATTGAGAATATTCAGCGCGCCGATCTGAACGCGGTTGAAGAGGCTTTAGCCTACAACCAATTGATCCAACGACATGGACACACACAAGATGCAGTTGCCAAGGCGATGGGAAAAAGCCGGTCGCACATTACTAACTTGCTGCGCTTGTTGACCCTTCCTGACGATGTGCAAGACAAAGTGGTAACGGGTGCGTTGAGCATGGGTCACGCACGCGCAATGATTAGCGCGGATAATCCAAGTAATATTGCGCAGACTGTTATCGCAAAGGGTTTGTCCGTTCGACAGACCGAAGAGTTGGTCAAAAGCGGCTCTAACAAAGGCAAATCGGGTGGTTCGAGTGGTGGGCGCAGCGATGGCTCTAGTGATAAAGACGCTGATACGCGCGCGCTTGAAGGCGAATTGTCGGCCCAGTTGCGGATGGGCGTTTCGATTTCTCACAATCCAGGCAATGATGGTGGACAGATCGTGATTAAATACAAAGACCTAGAGCAGTTAGATGACCTTTGCAGATTGCTTGCGGGCTAATCAGCAAGCAATTCGCGTAAGATGCCGTTAATCAGTGGTCGTCCCTTGGGGGTCACCGCTAACGTGTCTTCGTTCGCTGTGATCAAACCAAGGTCTGCTAGGTGGGTAATTGCTATTTCTGGCAGTGTTAGACCCAATATTTCGTTATAGCGAGTTGGCGAGATGCCTTCTGATAATCGCAGGCCCATCAGTAGGAATTCTGTTCCTTGCTCTTCGCGTGATAGTGGGACGGTCGTGGTTTCGCCTGTTGCGTTTTGTTCAACTGATTTGAGCCAATTTAAAGGACTTAATTCCGTTTCTGTTGCGTGGCGGGTCCCGTTAAGAGTTACCCTTCCATGCGCGCCAGGCCCGATGCCGATGTAATCGCCGTAGCGCCAATAGATTAGGTTATGGGCGCTTTCATGATCCGATTTGGCATAATTAGACACTTCATATGACATATATCCTGCGTTTGCAGCGATTTCCTGCGTTGCAAAATACATGTCTGCTTCTGTGTCTTCGGTCGGCAATCCCTTTAGCAGGCCTTTTTCATAACGATCCCCAAAGGCTGTATTAGGCTCAATCGTCAGTTGGTACATTGAAAGGTGGCCAGCAGCGATTGTGAGTGCCTCTTTCAGTTCAGACTGCCAATCAATGAGTGTTTGATTTTGGCGGCTGTAGATCAGGTCAAAGCTGCATTTTTCAAAAGTTTTTGCCGCAAGTTCAAAGGCTTGGATGCCTTCGCGAACTGTATGAAGGCGGCCGAGGCGTTTAAGATCATCATCGTTGAGGCTTTGAATGCCAACGGAAATACGGTTCACACCTGCATCTTTGTAGCCGACGAAACGGCCTGCTTCGACAGAAGTTGGGTTCGCCTCCATCGTGATTTCGATTGTATTTGCGCATGACCAATTGGCGCGCACGGCTGTGATGATCTGTTCAATGGCGGAAACGGACATCAAACTGGGGGTGCCACCGCCAAAGAAGACTGAATTAAGCACCCGCCCTTGTGTCAGTGAAGCTGTACGTTCAATTTCCACAATATAGGCTCTAACCCAGCGGTTTTCGTCTATTTTATCTGCAACGTATGAGTTGAAATCACAGTAAGGGCATTTTGCGCTGCAAAAGGGCCAATGAATGTACAGGCCGAACCCGCCATTTTGCCAGTCTTCAGTCAAGGCAGCCTGCTATCAGTTTTGCGAATGCATCGGCGCGGTGTGACATGGCGTGTTTTTGTGCGGGATCCATTTCGCCGAATGTTTCAGAATGGCCAAGGGGTTGGAACATGGGATCAAAGCCAAACCCGTGTTCACCACGCATTGGCCAGACGACTTCGCCTTTGACGGTGCCATCAAAGATTTCGTCGTGTCCATCGGGCCAAGCGATGCAGAGCGTGCAGTTAAAGGCGGCGAGACGCGGGTATTCTGCGTCGCGTTCTTCAAGTGCGTTCCAGACTTTGCTCATTGCGAGGGGGAAGTCGCGGCCTTTTGGCGTTTCGGCCCAGTCTGCGGTGTAGACGCCGGGTGCGCCGTTAAGGCCGTCAACTGTAATGCCGCTGTCATCTGAAAGCGCTGGAAGGCCTGCATTTTTGGCGGCATAATGCGCTTTGATGCGGGCGTTTCCGTGGAAAGTGCTTTCTGTTTCTTCTGGCTCATCAAGCCCAAGCTCGCCCGCCGAGACCACTTCGATACCAAAAGGTTTCAGCAGTTCAGAGATTTCGCGCAGTTTTCCTGCGTTATGGCTGGCGAGGACGATCTTGGGCTCGGTGAGTTTGCGCATTTATGCACCAACCGCCGCTAGTTGGGCTTTGGTCAGCTCAGCGCTTCCTTTGATCGCAAGGTCAAGAAGTTGATCCATTTGTGTGCGGCTGAAGATAGAGCCCTCAGCGGACATCTGGATTTCGATCAGACCAGCGTCGCCAGTCATGACAAAGTTGCCATCTACGCCTGCTTCGCTGTCTTCGGGGTAGTCCAGATCAAGAACGGGCTGGCCCGCGTAGATGCCACAACTTACCGCTGAGACGGGGCTGATTAGCGGGTTTGTTTTGATGTCGCCTGCTTTCATCAGTTTTTGGACAGCCAATGATAGTGCAACCCAACCACCTGTGATTGAGGCACAGCGCGTGCCACCGTCCGCTTGGATAACGTCACAGTCCACTGTGATTTGACGCTCGCCCATAGCGACACGGTCAACACCGGCGCGGAGGCTGCGGCCAATCAGGCGTTGAATTTCTTGGGTGCGTCCGGATTGTCCATTCTTGGCTTCACGGCGCATACGTGTGTGTGTTGCACGGGGCAGCATACCGTATTCTGCAGTAACCCAGCCGAGGCCAGATCCCTTGATGAAGGGGGGGACGCGCTCGTCAACAGATGCGGTGCACAGCACGTGGGTATCGCCGACTTTGATCAGGCAGCTGCCTTCCGCGTGGCGGGTCACGTTGGTTTCGATCTCAATAGACCGCATTTCATCAAGTGCACGGTTGGAGGGGCGCATCATATCATCCTTTGTTTTTCTGGAGATTGGATCACATGGCGGCAAACTGAACGCAACCCCTTGCAACATTGGGTGGGGGGGATCAAATTACCGTCTATGACAGAGATCGAGAGCCCTTTTGACAATATGAATGACCGGTCGCGCGAAGTGTTTCGCCGCGTTGTGCAGTCATATCTTGAGAGTGGCGATCCTGTTGGGTCGCGGACGCTGACGCGGGAAATGTCGGAAAAAGTAAGTGCGGCGACCATTCGTAATGTCATGCAAGACCTTGAGCATCTTGGTCTATTGGATAGTCCGCATATTTCAGCGGGTCGTGTGCCGACGCAAATTGGTTTGCGGATGTTTGTGGATGGTTTGCTTGAGGTCCGTGATCTTGATGCGGTGGACCGTGACCATTTGCAGAATACGATGTCGTCTAATTCGGACGGGGTGCCTGCACTGATGGACCGCGTTGGTGGGGCGCTTTCGGGTCTAACACAGGGCGCATCGCTGGTTTTGACGCCAAAAACGGAAGCGCCGATCAAGCATATTGAGTTTGTCTCACTTGGTCCTGATCGGGCTTTGGTGGTGCTTGTGTTTGCGGACGGTCAGGTGGAAAATCGCGTGTTCACACCGCCGATGGGCCAGACGCCTTCGTCTATGAGAGAAGCTGCCAACTTTCTAAATGCCGTTGCTGAAGGTAGGACAGTTTCAGAGTTGCAGCGCGTCGTGAGCGGCGAGATTTCAAAGCGCCGCCAAGAGATTGATACGCTGGCCAAAGATATGGTCGAAAGCGGGCTGGCGCTTTGGGAGAATGAAGGCACCGCAAGCGAGCGTCTTATTGTGCGCGGGCGGTCCAATTTGATTAACGAGGGTGGTGATCCTGCAGAGTTGGATCGCATCAAAACGCTGTTTGATGATCTTGAACGCAAGCGTGATATTGCCGAGTTTCTTGAGTTGACCGACGAAGGCGAAGGCGTGCGTATTTTTATTGGCTCTGAGAACAAGCTTTTTTCACTTTCGGGTTCCTCTTTGGTGGTTTCTCCTTATATGAACGCTGACCGAAAGATTATTGGTGCTGTGGGGGTCATTGGCCCGACGCGATTGAACTACGGACGTATTGTCCCGATCGTTGATTACACTGCCCAATTAATCGGGAAACTGATGGCCGACCGCGGATAAAGGGTAAAGATATGGCAGAACAGGAACCAACGAACTTCCTCGATGATTTGGCAGAAGCTGAGGCGGAGCTGGATCAAGAGGCGGATGTCGATTTCTCTGACGAAGAGTTGGAGCTTGATGCGTTGAAGGCTGAGCGTGATGACTATCGTGATCGCTTCATGCGTGCGCTGGCTGATGCTGAAAATGCGCGCAAGCGTTCGGATCGTGATCGTCGCGAGGCTGAGAATTACGGCGGTTCAAAACTGTCGCGGGATATGTTGCCAGTTTATGACAACATGAAGCGCGCGTTGGAAACCGTGACTGACGAACAGCGCGAGGCGAACAAAGCGCTGCTTGAGGGGATTGAGCTGACGATGCGTGAGTTGATCAGCGTCTTTGGCAAGCACGGTATCGTTGTGATTTCACCTGAAGTCGGTGACCGGTTTGATCCGCAAAACCATGAGGCGATGTTTGAAGCGCCTGTTCCGGGCACCAAAGCCGGTGACATCATTCAGGTAATGGCTGAGGGCTTTATGCTGCACGATCGTTTGCTGCGTCCCGCGCAAGTTGGCGTTTCTTCTACGCCGGCTTAGTCAACGCTTTGAGTTGGTAAAGGGCGTCTAGCGCGTCCTTTGGTGACATCTCATCTGGTAAAATTTCAGCCAACGCGGCTTCAACTGCGTTGGCTTTTTCTTTTGTAGGCGCTGGGCTGGCAGGTGTTGCAGAGAAAAGAGGCAAGTCATCAACGATAGCCTTTTGGCCCGCTGTTCCTTCGCGCTCACCTTTTTCAAGCGCCTCTAAAACTGCTTGTGCACGGGCGATGACCATTGGCGGCAGCCCTGCGAGTTTTGCGACCTGCACGCCGTAAGACCTGTCTGCTGCGCCTTTTCGGACTTCGTGTAAAAAGATGACATCGCCGTCATGTTCGCGCACAGCGACCGTCGCATTGCTGACGCCGTCCATCTTGTCTGCAAGTTGTGTCATTTCATGGTAGTGGGTCGCAAATAATGCGCGGCATTTGTTTTGGTCGTGCAGATATTCCAGCGTTGACCATGCAATCGATAGACCGTCATAGGTTGCTGTGCCGCGACCGATCTCGTCCAAAATAACCAAGGCGCGGTCATCGGCTTGGTTCAAAATGGCGGCCGTTTCGACCATCTCAACCATGAACGTTGAGCGGCCCCGCGCCAGATCATCCGAGGCACCGACACGGCTGAAAAGTTGTGAAACGGCACCGATATGCGCACGGGCAGCGGGTACGAACGACCCCATTTGTGCCATCAATGCAATCAGCGCGTTTTGGCGCAGGAATGTAGATTTACCCGCCATGTTTGGCCCCGTTAGCAACCAAACGGCAGCATTATTTTCCGATTTAGTCAGCGTGCAATCATTGGCCACGAACGCGGCGTTTTGCGCTTTGAGCGACCTTTCAACAACTGGGTGGCGGCCCTGTTCAATCTCAAACGCACCAGAGGTGTCAACGGTGGGTCGGGTCCAGCCTTCACCACTTGCAATATCGGCGAGCGCGGCAAACACGTCCAGTTCTGCAAGTGCAGCTGATGTGGTGGCGACTGTCGCTGCGGTTTCTAAAATCGCGGTAGTTAGGCTGGAATAGACCCGCTTTTCGATTTCAAGCGCACGACCGCCTGCATTTAGGATCCGCGTTTCAAGATCAGACAATTCCACAGTTGTGAAACGCACTGCGTTTGCTGTGGTCTGGCGGTGGATGAAAGTTTCAGACCAAGGCGCAGACAGCATTTTTTCAGCGTGAATAGCGGTAGTTTCAATGAAATAACCCAAGACATTGTTGTGCTTGATTTTGAGCGATGAGATGCCCGTTTGCTCAGCAAAATCGGCTTGCATTGAGGCGATCACGCTACGGCCCTCGTTGCTAAGCTTGCGAGCTTCATCCAGTTCAGCGTCATATCCTTCTGCGATGAATCCGCCATCGCGCGCCAAGAGTGGTGGCTCAGCGATCAGGGCGTCATCCAGAAGTGCGACCAGTTCGCCGTGGCCGCTAAGTGCTGTGCGTGCGGCGTCGATATCACTGGGCAGGCCAGTTTCAGGCAGGTTTGTGAAAAGATCTTCTGCTTGCTGAAGTCCGTTACGAATAGCAGCAAGGTCGCGTGGTCCAGACCGGTCCAGAGAGATGCGAGATAGGGCGCGCTCACTATCAGGGCATTTGCGCAGTGCTTCTCGGACCGTGTCACGCAACAATGGATCAGATAGAAAATGCGCAACGGCATCCAATCGGTCATTGATCAGGGTAACATCACGGGAAGGGGCGTTGATGCGCCGCTCTAGCAAACGCCCGCCTGCCGACGTTACGGTGCGGTCGACGGTTTGCAATAATGTGCCGTCACGCCCGCCGTTCATGCTGGTGGTGATTTCAAGGTTTCGGCGGGTGGCAGCATCAATCTGAACCAAGCCCCCTTCGTCTTCCCGAATGGGCCGTTGCAGCAGGGGCATGTTCCCTTTCTGCGTGATGTCGAGATAATCAATAATGGCGCCAAGTGCGCCAAGCTCTGCGCGATTGAAGGTGCCGAACGCGTCCAAAGATGCGACCTCAAACGCCTCCATTAGCCGCTCTTTACCCCGTGTGCTGTCGAAACTTGATGCACCAAGAACAGTGAGCGCACCGCCAATATCAGACACTATTTCGGCACAATCGCGTTCAATTGCATCGGCGATGAGCACTTCTTTAGGCAGCAAGCGCGCTAATTCAGGGGATAAGCGTGAACGTTTGCATGACAAAACGCGCACTTCGCCCGTTGAGATATCGACCCACGCAATTGCACCGTCCGATCGAACTTCGTTATAGGCGCAGAGAAAGTTGTTACGGCGCGCTTCTAGCAGGCTGTCTTCGGTCAATGTCCCCGGTGTAACAAGCCGCACGACACCGCGCTTGACGACAGATTTATGGCCGCGCTTTTTCGCCTCGGCTGGGCTTTCAAGCTGTTCGCCCACGGCAACGCGAAACCCCTTGCGTATAAGTGTCAGCAGATATCCTTCAGCTGCATGAAACGGTACACCGCACATCTGGATATCTTCACCGTTGTGTTTGCCGCGCTTGGTAAGTGCGATATCCAAAGCAGAGGCCGCCTGAACCGCATCATCAAAGAACAACTCGTAAAAATCGCCCATGCGATAGAACAATAGCGCGTCAGGGTATTCTTCTTTGATGCCAAGATATTGGGCCATCATCGGTGTGGTTGTGTGCGCAGACGCCGCCATCGGATCCCCCAAGGTCAAACGGTGTTTGTGAAAACTAACCGCAGGGAGAAGTCGCCGAAACCCCAAAACCGTTGTTTGTGTCAATCCAGAGCGCTATCACTTCTGTAATCAAAACAAAGGCCTAAAAACGATGTCCAACACCAAAGTCACCGATGCCGAAGCTTTAGCGTTTCATTTACAGCCAACTCCGGGCAAATTTGAGATTTCCGCGACTGTTCCAATGACCACCCAGCGGGACCTGTCGTTGGCGTATTCACCTGGTGTTGCTGTGCCGGTTCAGGCCATCGCGGACTCGCCTGAGGCTGCGTATGATTATACGACCAAGGGCAACTTGGTGGCGGTCATTTCCAATGGGTCAGCGATTTTGGGCCTTGGGAATTTGGGTGCGTTGGCAAGTAAGCCAGTGATGGAAGGGAAAGCGGTACTGTTTAAGCGGTTTGCGGATGTAAACAGCGTTGACATTGAGCTGGATACCCAAGACGTGGATGCATTCGTGAATGCTGTGAAGCTAATGGGTCCTACGTTTGGTGGTGTGAACCTTGAAGATATCAAAGCACCCGAGTGTTTCATCATTGAGCAGCGTCTGAAGGAGGAGATGGATATCCCCGTCTTTCACGACGACCAACATGGGACAGCGGTGATTTGTGCAGCGGGTCTGATTAATGCGCTGCATCTATCGGGTAAGAAGATTGAGGACGTAAAAATCGTCCTGAACGGTGCGGGTGCTGCTGGCATCGCGTGTCTTGAGTTGATCAAGGCGATGGGCGCTAAGCACGACAACTGCATTATGTGCGACACAAAAGGTGTGATTTACCAAGGCCGCACCGAAGGCATGAACCAATGGAAATCTGCACACGCCGCGCGCACTGATGCGCGCAGCCTTGAGGATGCGATGGTTGGCTGTGACGTGTTCTTGGGTGTTTCTGCAAAAGGTGCTGTTACACCACAGATGGTTGCGTCAATGGCGGATAACCCTGTTATTTTTGCGATGGCAAACCCTGATCCGGAAATCACGCCTGAAGAAGCGCATGAGGTGCGCGTTGATGCCATCGTTGCTACGGGGCGCAGTGACTACCCGAACCAAGTGAACAACGTGTTGGGCTTTCCATACTTGTTCCGCGGTGCACTGGATATTCATGCCCGGGCGATTAATGACGAAATGAAGCTTGCCTGTGCGCGTGCGCTGGCGGAGTTGGCCCGCGAAGATGTGCCTGATGAGGTCGCCGTTGCATATGGCCGTAAGCTAACATTTGGCCGTGATTACATCATTCCAACACCGTTTGATCCACGCTTGATCCATGTGATCCCACCTGCTGTTGCGAAGGCAGGTATGGACACCGGTGTAGCACGCCGCCCGATTGTGGATATGGACGCGTACACACTTAATCTGAAATCAAGAATGGACCCAACCGCGTCTATTTTGCGGGGCATTCATGCGCGGGCAAAACGTGCGCAAGCGCGGATGATTTTCGCCGAAGGAGATGATCCACGGGTATTGCGTGCTGCTGTTCAGTATCAGCGGTCTGGCCTTGGCAAGGCGCTGGTCGTCGGGCGTGAGGCTGATGTTAAGGACCTGTTGACTACAGCAGGGATGGGCGATGCCTACCGAGAGCTTGAGGTGGTGAACGCCAAAAACTCTCCGCATTTGCCGATGTATAAATCATTCTTGTATGAACGGCTGCAGCGCAAAGGGTTTGATCAATCTGATGTGCACCGCCTCGCTGCGCGTGACCGCCATGTGTTTTCCGCACTTATGCTTGCCCATGGGCACGGAGATGGACTTGTTTCCGGTGCCACACGAAAATCTGCCCATGTTCTGGATTTGATGAACCATGTGTTTGATCTGGGCCCTGGTGATGGCGCGGTGGGCATTACCGCCATTTTGCATAAAGGGCGGATTGTATTGATCGGTGATACGGTTGTTCATGAATGGCCAAACGAGGCTGATTTGGCAGACATCGCCATTAAAGGTGCGGGTGTTGCGCGGCAGCTTGGTTTGGTACCTCGCGTAGCGTTTGTCAGCTTTTCTACCTTTGGCTATCCGGTGTCAGAGCGTGCTGAGAAAATGCATTTGGCGCCTATGTTGCTGGAAAAAAAGGGCGTTGATTTCGAATTTGAGGGCGAAATGGCCGTTGATGTGGCGCTTAATGCGGAAGCACAAAAAAGCTATCCATTCTCACGACTTACTGGACCTGCGAATGTGTTGGTGGTGCCTGCGCGTCACTCAGCATCCATCAGCGTGAAACTGATGCAAGAGATGGCGGGGGCTACTATTTTGGGGCCTATCCTGACAGGCGTTGATCACCCGATCCAGATTTGTTCGACGGTGTCATCCGAGACAGATATTTTGAACATGGCAATTATTGCTGCCTGCAATGTGGGGTGATGCATGACCATCTGGAATTTGGGGTCTATTAACGCCGATCATACCTACCGCGTCGATAAGCTGCCCGTTGCCGGAGAGACGTTGGCCTCTCGGTCGTTGACTATTGGGCTGGGCGGCAAGGGCGCAAACATGTCAGTGGCTGCGGCGCGCGCTGCGGCGCGTGTTTGTCATATCGGTGCTGTGGGTGAGGACGGTACAAAATGGCGTGACCGGCTTTTGGAGTACGGTGTGGATACGCGTTTTATTGCGGTCGCGGATGAACCAACGGCCCACGCGATTATCACTGTTGATGATGACGGCGAGAACCAAATCATACTCTATTCAGGCGCAAATGGGGTTATTCCTGAAAATCTCATTGGCTCTGCGCTGAGTGAGGCGAATGCCGGTGATATTTTCGTAACGCAGAATGAAACCAATGGTCAGTATGAAGCGGCTAAAATTGCAAAAGAACTTGGTCTGCGGGTGATGTATGCTGCCGCGCCGTTTTCGGCCGACGCAATTATGGCGCTTGATGGGCTGATCGATATTCTTGTGTTGAACGAGGTTGAGGCAGGCCAGCTCCAAGATGCGACTGGCAAAGATGTGTCCGAGTTGGGCATTGCACAGGTGCTGATCACCAAGGGTGCAGACGGCGTTACAGTTTATGACAATGGCACAAGGCTTGATGTGCCTTCAGTCAAGGTTGATGCAGTTGATACTACGGGTGCGGGCGACACGTTTACTGGGTACTTTGCGGCTGGGCTTGATCGTGGTTTTGGTCTGGAACAGTCCCTAAATTTAGCCGTTCAAGCCGCTGCGATCATGGTGACACGTCATGGTACGGCTGATGTGATACCCGACCTTAAAGATGTGCAGGATGCAAAATTATGAATGAGCGCGTAACAACCCACCAAGCCGAAGAAGACGCCCGAAATGAAGCGCTTTTGATCTATTTGAATGATCGTGTTGTGCCAAAAGCCGAGGCTGTGGTCAGCGTTTACGACAGCGGCTTTATGCTGGGCGACGGTGTTTGGGAGGGCTTGCGTCTTTATAACGGTGTTTGGGCTTTTCTGGATGAGCATTTGGACCGTCTGTTTGAGGCCGCAAAAGCGATTGATCTAGATATCGGCAAAACCCGAGAAGAAGTGCGTACTGCGCTGGAACAGACCCGCATTGCTAATGAGATGACCACGAACGCTCACGCGCGGCTTATGGTGACAAGGGGTCCAAAGACGCGGCCATTTCAGCATCCAAGTCTAAGTCAAAGTGGTCCGACATTCGTGATTATTATGGAGCACTCACAACCCAAAATTCCGCGACCAATCAAGCTGGCGACCGTGCCTCATCTACGAGGCTTGCCAATGACCCAAGATCCGAAATTGAACTCGCACAGTAAACTAAACTGTATTCTTGCGTGTATCGCTGCCGAAAAAGCCGGTGCTGACGAAGGGCTGATGTTGGATGTTAATGGCTTTGTGAACACGACTAACGCCTGCAACTTTTTCATTGTCCGTAAAGGCGCGGTTTGGACTAGCACGGGCGATTACTGCATGAACGGCATTACGCGGCAGAAGGTGATTGATCTGTGTCGCGCCAATGACATCCCCGTATTTGAACGCAATTACTCACTTGTTGACACTTATGGCGCGGATGAAGCGTTTTTGACGGGTACATTCGGCGCGCAAACTCCGGTTAGTCATATTGACGGACGCCAGATTGGGACAGGTGAGATGGGGCCTATGACCATGCGCTTGCGCGAGCTTTATAAGAAATTGGTTGATCAACAATGACGCGTATCGCCATGTGGTCAGGTCCACGCAACCTGTCGACGGCTATGATGTATGCGTTTGGAAACAGGTCAGATTGCATCGCGGTTGATGAGCCGTTGTATGCCGCCTATTTGGCGCAAACAGGTTTGGTTCACCCGATGCAGGACGCAATATTGGCAAACCAGCCAACAAACGCGCAGGACGCGCTTATGGCGCTGAACCAACCTCAAACGCTGCAGTATGAAAAGCATATGACACATCATATGTTGCCGACGTTTTCACGTGACTGGCTTGGCGATGTGAGGAATGCCTTTCTTATTCGACATCCAGCGCGGGTGATTGCCAGCTATCAGGCGAAACGGGAAAGCCCCACGTTTGATGACCTTGGGTTTGCGCAGCAGCTTGAGTTGTTTGAGACGTTTGGCGGCGTCGTGATTGATAGTGCAGATATTCGTGCTGATCCGCGGCAAATGCTTGGTAAGCTTTGCGATGCGCTGGGTATTCAGTTTGATGAGGCGATGCTTTCGTGGCCGTGCGGCCCCAAAGATTTTGATGGCGTCTGGGCGGAGCACTGGTACGGCGCTGTGCACAATAGTACCGGATTTTCTGGTGCTGAGGGGCCATTGCCTGAAGTCACAAAAGAAAACGCGTCCCTGTTGGAGCGCGCTTTGCCAATTTACGAGACACTGTCAAAGTACTGCCTCAAACCTGATTGATGTATCTTACTTGAGACGACGGTCGCGCGCGGCGAGAAGTTTCAGGCGAAGTGCATTCAGTTGAATAAAGCCTGCTGCATCTTTTTGATCGTAAGCGCCTGCGTCATCTTCGAATGTGACGTGTGCTTCAGAGTAAAGCGAGTGATCAGACCAGCGTGCAACTGTGCGCACGGAGCCTTTGTAAAGCTTCAGCTTAACAGTGCCGGTCACGTGACGCTGCGAGTGGTCGATTGCAGCTTGAAGCATCTCACGCTCTGGGCTGAACCAGAAACCATTGTAGATCAGTTCTGCGTAGCGTGGCATCAGTTCGTCTTTGAGGTGCGCTTCGCCACGGTCCAGCGTGATCTGCTCAATGCCGCGGTGTGCTTCAAGCAGGACAGTTCCGCCCGGTGTCTCATAGATACCGCGTGACTTCATGCCCACAAAGCGGCCTTCAACCAGATCAAGGCGACCAACACCGTTGCGGCCACCAATTGTGTTCAATTCGGTCAGCACTTCGGCAGGCGACATTGCTTTGCCGTTGATGCTTACTGCGTCACCTTTTTCAAAGCCGATCTCGATGAATTCAGGTGTGTCCGGCGCGTCTTCTGGGTGGACCGTGCGTTGGTAGACATAATCGGGGGCTTCTACGGCCGGGTCTTCCAGAACCTTGCCTTCAGACGAGGTGTGCAGAAGGTTTGCGTCAACGCTGAATGGTGCTTCGCCGCGCTTGTCTTTTGCGATTGGGATTTGGTTTTTCTCAGCAAAGTCGATCAGTTTGGTGCGGCTGGACAAGTCCCATTCACGCCATGGAGCGATGACTTTGATATCAGGGTTCAGCGCGTATGCAGCCAGCTCGAAGCGAACCTGGTCATTGCCCTTGCCGGTTGCGCCGTGTGCAATTGCGTCTGCGCCAGTTTCTTCAGCAATTTCTACAAGGCGCTTTGAGATCAGTGGCCGCGCAATTGAGGTGCCGAGTAGGTAAAGACCTTCGTAAACGGCATTGGCACGGAACATTGGGAAAACGAAATCGCGAACAAATTCCTCACGAACGTCTTCAATGTAGATGTCAGAAGCGCCCATCATTTCAGCTTTGGCGCGCGCTGGCTCAAGTTCTTCGCCTTGACCCAAATCTGCAGTGAAAGTCACCACTTCGCAGCCATATTCTGTCTGCAGCCACTTCAAGATGATGGATGTGTCGAGGCCACCTGAATAGGCAAGGACGACTTTTTTGGGTGCAGACATTGGCGTTCTCCTGATCACGTATGGCGGCGGGATAATCCGTTTTGTTACCTGCGGCAAGGGATGCTGCTTTCTGAAACATTGTTCTGTGATAGGGTGGCGCGACCAAAGGGAATGCACATGACCGATTTTGTACAAAGAGCTAAAGCATCCGAGGCAGAAATGCGCGCCTTGTTCGAGGCATCGCCACTTCAAAGAAATGCGCATCTTAGCGAAATGTACGATGCTGATATCTGGCTAAAGCGAGAAGATCTGACGCCTGTGCGCAGTTACAAAATTCGCGGTGCATTTAATGCGATGCGCAAGTGTTTGGCGCAGACCCCGGATCAGCAGTTGTTTGTGGCCGCGAGTGCGGGAAATCACGCCCAGGGCGTTGCTTATGTATGTAAGCATTTTGGGCGACGCGGCGTGATATTTATGCCTGTAACAACGCCGCAGCAGAAGATTGATAAAACACGTATTTTCGGTGGGGATGCGATCGAGATTGTGTTGGTTGGAGATTATTTCGACAGTACTCTGGCTGCCGCACGCGCTTATTGTGATGAACAGCGCGCGCATTTTCTATCGCCCTTTGACGACCCCGATGTGATTGAAGGACAGGCGTCAGTTGCAGTTGAGATGATGCAACAGCTTGGTGCTGCGCCTGACGTGATTGTCTTACCTGTGGGCGGCGGCGGTATTTCATCGGGCGTGATTGCTTACATGGCCAGTCAGGGGTCTGATGCTGATTTGTACTTGGTTGAACCCGAAGGTGGAGCAAACCTAACGGCAGCGCTTGAGGCGGGTGTGCCGGTTGCGCTGGATCATGTTGATACTTTTGTTGATGGTGCGGCGGTTGGGCAAATCGGCGATGCAACGTTTGATGTTCTAAAGGACACACCGCTGAATCGCGTCATCAGAATTGCCGAAGACCGTATTTGCACAACCATGTTGGATATGTTGAATACTGAAGGTGTCGTGCTCGAACCTGCGGGCGCGTTGGCGCTTGATGCACTTAAAGACATTTCGAACGATATTCGGGGCAAACGGGTGGTTTGTATCGCTTCGGGCGGCAATTTCGATTTCGAAAGGCTACCGGAAGTGAAAGAGCGGGCGCAGCGATCGGCTGGTTTGAAGAAGTACTACATTCTTCGGATGCCCCAACGACCCGGCGCCTTGAAAGATTTCCTTCACATGCTTGGACCCAGTGACGACATTGCACGGTTTGAGTATCTCAAAAAGTCAGCGCGCAACTTTGGGTCTGTCTTGATTGGTATCGAAACTACTGATCCATCCAGCTTCACACGTCTTACGGATTTGATGGAGCAGGGTGGCTTTGGCTACCGCGACATCACCAACGATGGTGCGCTAGCCGAATTCCTGATTTAGGCGCTTGGCACCAAGGTTGGTTAGAAACACATCGATCGTGCTGTCATAGGCCTGTCGCAGGGTAGCAACGTGAGCAACATTTTCGGGCTGTTGTTCGATCTGTTTTGCGGCTTCAACCACATCGGACATGCCGAAGTTAACCGCACTTCCGCGAATACCGTGCGCAATTTTAGAGCGCTCAGCATCTGTTGTACTGCCCTCAAGCGCGCCAATAAGCCCGCGCGTTTCAATGTCAAAAATTTTAACGACTTCATCAAATATCTCGTCGCCGACATCGCTTTGCAATGCCCTGACTTGCGCCCAATCAATCATTTTATTCCCCCGGTATTACACCAGATATCGGCAAAGAGTTTTAATTTAACATGACTGAAATCGAGGAAATCTTAACTTAATCTTCAAGCCTTCGTGACACGCGTGTCAGATGATTTTGGAACAGCCAGAAAACGCCAAGAATGTAGCCAAACGCGTGCTGGTTGCTGATGATAGTGCCCTTCAAAGGCGTATCTTATCAAAAATTCTAGAGGCACGTGGTTATAATGTAACTCAGGCGACGGATGGCGCAGAGGCGCTTGAGATGTGCCGCAGCACGCAGTTTGACGTTATCATCAGCGATTGGATGATGCCGCAACTAACAGGGCCAGAGTTTTGCCAAAAATTTCGCGCTATGGAAGACGGAACCTACACGTATTTTGTGCTGCTCACCACCAAGGGTGATGCGGCAGATATTGCGTTTGGGCTTGAAGCAGGCGCGGATGATTTCCTGACAAAGCCTGTGGACGGTTCTGAACTTCAGGCGAGGTTGGGTGCAGGCCACCGGATTGTTGAAATGCAACGTGAGCTATTTATCCGAAACGCTGAAATCGCTGGTGCGTTGAGCGAAATTCAGCGCCTATATGATATTTTAGACCGCGACTTACAGCAGGCGAAAACGCTTCAAATGTCGCTTTTGCCAGAGCCAAATGTAACCTTTGGTCGTGCCAGCATTTCGCTTGGATTACGGTCCAGCGGTCATGTTGGCGGCGATCTAGTTGGGTACTTTAAGATTAACGAAAATCAGGTGGGTCTGTTTGGTCTTGATGTGTCGGGTCATGGCGTATCAAGCGCGTTGATGACGGCGCGCCTTGCGGGGTATCTCTCGGCTGGTGATCCTGTACAAAACGTCGCCATTGATAACCAAGCGGGCAGGCCAGTGGCTGTCTCTCCGGAACGGGTTGTCCGACGTCTCAATGAAATGATGTTTTCAGAAATTGCGACAGAACATTATTTCACCATTCTTTATGGGGTGATTAATACTGAAACGGGAGATTTTTCATTTTGCCAAGCAGGCCATCCGCACCCAATCCTGCAGCGAAGTGCGGGCTCGGTACAGCTTCTTGGCGCTGGTGGATTGCCGGTGGGATTGATCCAGGGTGCGTCATATGAATTGTCTCATATTCAACTTTATGCCGGTGATCGGGTCTTTATTGGGTCAGATGGGATCACCGAGGCGCTGAACAAAAAAGGTGAGATGTTCGCAGAACATGGGCTTTGCGAGTTGCTACAGCGAAGTCGCGCCCTCAGTGGCGACCGCCTTTTGAATCAAGTCGTTGATGAGGTCACGCGGTTTACTGGCTCAAATGACCTTGAAGATGATTTGTCGGCAATTTCGCTGGGGTTCAGAGCTGCTCAATAAGGCTACTCAAAAACATCCGGTCACCATCATTACCCAATGCGTCAACTGCCTCGCTCATTGGCATCCAGACCGCATGGTGGCCTTTTTCAATAGGGTCACTCAATTTTAAAACAGGTGTTCCCACGTAAACGGAACACAGCTTTTCGGCCCAAAGATCGTACTCGGGCATAAACGTGAACCGACGAAAGGCGCCCAGTTTTCGAAGATTAGCAGCGCGCCAGCCGGTCTCCTCAAAGATTTCACGGTGCAGGGCGGGGATTGGATGTTCACCAACCTCAACGCCGCCGCCAGGAAGTTGAAATTCAGGTTCTGGCCGTTCTTGAAAGGTCAGAAGTATGTCGCTTCCACGTCGCAAAATAGCGTAGGCTCCGGGGCGATGAACGTAGCGCTGACCGGCCTTTGGTGTCTCTCCAATTCGCATCATCATGGCGCTGCCCCTTTTTTGCGTGCTTTACGTGCCTATATTGCCACGATATGTCGCCACGACCCGGCTTAGGAAATCACATGTCGAACACATCGAAAATTGCTTGGGACGACACTGTCCTACCGTTCCAACTTGATCAATCGGATATTCGAGGCCGCGTTGCGCGTCTTGATGGGGTGCTGGATCACGTTTTGGCGCAACATGATTATCCGCCCCTGATTGAGGCGCTCGTGGCGGAAATGTCGCTGTTAACAGCGCTAATCGGTCAAACCATCGCGCTGCGTTGGAAGCTTTCTTTGCAGGTGCGCGGCAACGGTCCAGTGCGTTTGATCGCGACGGATTACTACGGCCCAACCGATGACGGACAGCCGGCACGCATTAGGGCCTATGCCAGCTATGACAAAGACGCGATCGATCTGAACGGTGATGGGTACGACCAAATCGGTAATGGTTATTTTGCGATCTTGATTGATCAAGGCAAAGGCACCCAGCCCTATCAGGGCATCACACCGATTGCGGGTGGCTCGCTGTCAGCGTGTGCAGAGGCGTATTTTGCTCAATCCGAGCAACTGCCAACGCGCTTTGCGCTTACTTTCGGCCGCTCCACAATTGCGGACGAACAGGAAAGCTGGCGCGCGGGCGGCGTGATGTTGCAGCACATGCCCAAGGCATCGCCTTTGATGGCAAAGAAAGATGCGCCAGATGGATCTGGTGAGGCGTTGGTTACAGCCTCTGATCTTCTGGAGGACGATGCGGCGGAAAACTGGACGCGCGCCAATGTGCTGCTTGATACTGTCGAGGAGCTTGAGTTGATCGGCCCCTCCGTATCGCCAACAGATTTGTTGCTGCGTTTGTTCCACGAGGAAGAGCCCCGTGTATATGAAGCCCAACCGGTTCGCTTTGGATGCACATGTTCTGAAGAGCGCGTGAAGCAAAGCCTATCAATTTATTCTGCCTCAGACATTGGTCACATGACCACCGACGAGGGGTTGGTTGAAGCGGATTGCCAGTTCTGTGGCGCACATTACGAAATGGACCCAAAGACAGTTGGATTCGAGGCAGAAGGTGCCTCTGACTGATCTAAGATCTCAAATGTTGGGGTTCCTTGCGACTGCGCAGGGGGCCTCATCCGATTTTGATCTAAACCCTGACTTGACTCACCCAACCAGCAAAACGCGTCCTGCGGGAGTGCTTGTTTTGATACGTGAAACCACGGGTGCGCAGGAAGTTTTGCTGACCAAGCGTTCTGCCAAGCTGCGCCATCACCCAGGGCAGATTGCGTTTCCAGGTGGCAAGCAAGACCCCGAAGACGCGGATGTCATTGAAACCGCCTTGCGTGAGGCGCGTGAGGAAGTTGGGTTGCCTGACGGTGTGGTGGACGTGCTTGGAACACTGCCAACACATATCACTGTAACAAGCTTCGATGTGACACCTGTTGTTGCTTTGTTGAAAGAACCTTTTGAAGTGGTCTGCGAAGCCGGCGAAGTGGACGAAGCTTTTTGGGTGCCGCTTGATCATCTTTTGGATGCAGACAAGTATGCGGTGCAGTCGCGCCGCTGGTCCGGTACATGGCGGTCTTATTATACGGTACCGTTTGGCCCTTATTATATTTGGGGGGCCACAGCGCGCATGCTAAGAACGCTCGCGGAGGCGGCGCAATGACACAATTTGACTGGCTGCAAGCAAAAGCACCGCAGACTGTTTTGGCCCTACTCAATGCCGACGGCGGCGCGGGATATGTCGTGGGCGGATGTGTGCGAAACGCGTTGATGGGGCGTGCCATAACTGACTTGGATATGGCTACGTCCCTTGTTCCAACCGAAGTAATTGCTCGCGCAGCAGCAGCAGGCCTTCGCGTTATTCCGACAGGTATTGAGCATGGCACAGTCACTGTTGTGGCACATGGCTCCCCGTTTGAAGTGACTACATTCAGAAGTGATGTTGAGACGGATGGCCGGCACGCAAAAGTGGCGTTTTCTACATCAATCATTGAAGATGCTAAGCGGCGCGATTTTACAATGAATGCGTTGTACGCCAACCAAAGTGGTGAGGTGATTGATCCGTTAAACGGTCTGCCTGACCTTCATGCGGGCCGTGTCAGGTTTATTGGTGACGCGGATGATCGCGTTGCCGAGGACTACTTGCGCATTCTGCGGTTTTTCAGATTTCAGGCTTGGTACGGTATTCCTGAGCTTGGGGTTGATGCGGATGCTCTGGCAGCCTGTGCTGGTGGTATCGAAGGGTTAGGGCAAATCGCCCGCGAGCGTATTGGCGCTGAAGTGGTTAAGCTTATGACCGCGCCTGACCCAAGCCTTGCCGTGTCTGCAATGGCGCAAACCGGGGTTCTGAATGCCGTTGTTGAAGGCGGGGTCACGAATATATTGCCGGTTTTTGTGCATCTGAGCGCGGATTTGGATGTTGACCCAATGGCGCGACTTGCTGCTGTCACAGGTGATGTTTCGACGTTGCGGTTAAGCAACGCACAGCAGAAACGGTTTGCGATTTACCGCGCTGAGATGGGATCAACGACCGCGGCTGCTGCATTGGGTCATGAATATGGATTTGAGGTTGGTGCGTTGTGCCTTGCCCTGCGCGCTGCGATGTTTGAGCAACCATTGAATGGGTTAAATGACGTCCGCCGTGGGGCAGAGGCGGTTTTCCCTTTGGTTGCTGCTGACCTTATGCCGGCGTATTCGGGCGCTAAGTTGGGCGCGGCCCTTCGGGATGCAAAAGACCGCTGGATTGCATCTGATTTTGCACTGACAAAAGATGATTTAATTGAAGGGCTGGAAAATGGCTGAAGTGACGATTGAACGGCTTGGCCATAGAGGTGACGGGATTGCAGCGGGACCGATATTTGTACCGCGTACGTTGCCAGGAGAGGTGGTGAAGGGTGATATTGACGGTCAGATCATGCCAAAGCCGGCAATTCAGACGCCCTCTGACCACCGGATCAAAGCACCTTGTTCACATTACAACAGCTGCGGTGGTTGCAGTTTACAGCACGCCCATGATGATTTTGTGTCCAGCTGGAAGAAAGAAGTTGTTCAATCGGCGCTTGCCTCACGCGGGATTGAGCGTGCGGTGGATGCCATTCACACCAGTCCAGCACAAAGCCGTCGGCGCGCTAAGCTGACGGGTAAGCGAACAAAGTCAGGTGCGCTTGTGGGCTTTCATGGCCGCGCGTCTCACACTGTTTTGGCGGTGCCTAATTGTAAAATTCTGCATCCTGACCTGCTAAGCCTCATTCCTGTGCTGGAGCAGTTGACAGTTGAGTATGGCTCACGCAAGGGGGAGGTTGAGTTTACCGCCACCGTTACCAATACGGGCATTGATCTGGATGTTGCTGGTGCAAAGCCCGCTGGCCCGCAAGAGCAAGCGGCGGTGGCACAACTGACGGTTCGGCACGGGGTTGTGCGCCTGACATGGAACGGTGAGTTGTTAGCGATGGAAACACCGCCGCAATTGACGATGGGAAAAGCGGTGGTTTCGCCACCGTCCGGCGCGTTTTTGCAAGCCACGGAACACGGTCAGTTGGCGCTTGAAGCGTTCATCATCAACAACCTCGTAGGTGCCGCGAAAGTTGCAGATTTGTTTGCAGGTTGTGGCACGTTCAGCCTGCCAATGGCGGCCCACGCGGCTGTTCACGCGGTTGAAGGTGAAGCCGATATGATTGATGCGTTGGCCAAAGGTTGGCGCATGGCCAGTGGCCTTCATTCGGTCACCACAGAGGCGCGTGATTTGTTTAGACGGCCACTGATGCCGGATGAGTTGCGCAAATTTGATGTTGTTGTGCTTGATCCGCCGCGCGCCGGTGCTGAGGCGCAGGTTCAAGAGATTATCGAAAGTGAGGTCCGTAAGGTTGTGATGATTTCGTGCAGCCCCGTGACCTTCGCCCGCGATGTAGAGGCATTGACGAAAGCTGGATTTTCTTTGGAAAAACTGGAGGTTGTGGATCAATTCAGGTGGTCTCATCACGTTGAAGTCTCAAGCGTCCTTACGCGGTAAATTTGCATCACTCTGACCGTGCGCAACATTTTAGTAGAAATCTGACACCAAAAGATATACTGCTCATATCAATAGTTAAGCGGCGCCAAAAGCCGTAACTTTTGAGGCGGAGTAGTAACCATGTCAGCGATTAGGTTCGTTGTCCGTGATGGCACGGGCAATTTACAGCGCGGAACCGTTCTGGAGGACGGTGATACCGCAACTCTCAATATTGGCAGCAGCCAAGATATTTCACTTAATTTAAGGCGATCCGAAGTTGCCAGCTTTGACCGGCAAGGGAGTGACTTGGTTGTTACACTGACGGACGGCAGCGTTCTTACGCTTGGCGGATACTTCGTTGAGGCAGGCGCCGTTTCTAATCAACTGTTTCTAAGCGACGATGGCTTCCTCACAGAGGTGCAGATTTCAGAGCAAGGTGGGGATCTGATTTCAGCATATTATTCCGAGGCAGAAGCCTTTGGAAAGTGGAGTGCTGATGACGCCCTTTTCTTCACACGCGATGACAACGTTGATTTTGCAATTGCCGATGCAATCGTAACCGAGCCGGAGGCGGGTATGCTTGGTACCGCCCTTCTGACGGGTCTCGGTGGGATCGGCGCGACCGGTGCCGGTGCTGCAGTGGCTGGCGGCGCCGCGCTGTTGGTCGGTGGTGGCGGAGGAGGAGGTGGAGACAACACGCCACCTGAGGCTTTAATTACAGCGGGTACAGTCTCGGTTGGGCATACGGTCAATGCGGTTGATCATGGAGACGGCGTTGATGTTTCCGGCGTTGGTGAGCCTGGTGCAGCGCTTCAGGTTACGGTTGACGGCAACACGCGCGAGACAATTGTGGCTGAGAACGGCACATGGACCGTCACATATGAGGAAGGTGTTCTGGAGGGCGGTGAATATACGCTTCCAGTTTCCATCTTGGCTACGGATGAAGCAGGTAACACTGCAACTTCAACGGACACCCTTCATATTGACATCTTGGCGCACGTCACGCTTGAGACTGAAACAGTTGAGCAAGATGGTGTCGTAAGTGCTGCAGAAGCCAATGACGGCATTACCATCACTGGAACGACTGAGATTGGCTCAACAGTTTCAGTGCAAATGGGTTCTGTGACGCACATGGCGACTGTTGCCGATGACGGCACATGGACTTCTGTTTTTGCCGCGTCAGAAATTCCCGCTGGGGATTATGAGGCAACCGTGGTCGCGACGGCTACCGACCCATACGGAAATACAGCATCAACCACATCCACGTTGGACATTGATACGATCACATCTGTGGCGATCACATCGACTCAGGTTGAGGGTGAGAATGTAGTTAACGGTGCTGAGCGGACTGATGGCGTTGTGCTGACTGGTACTGCCGCGCCCGGATCAAGCGTGAGTGTGGCGATTGGTGATGCAACCTACGATGCCGCTGTAGCGAACGATGGCACTTGGAGCGTAACATACCCCGCAACTGACTTCCCCAACGGTGAGTATGAGTTAACGGCAATCGCTACAGCTACTGACGCGGTCGGTAACGTGGCAACTGCAAGCCATACTTTTGACGTTGATACATATGTAAACGACCTAACCAAAACAGGTGGGCCCGTTGGTGGTGATGGTGTCATCAACATTGCTGAGGCCGCGGAAGGCGTGTCTCTGACTGGGACGGTTGAGCCTGGGTCAACGGTTCAGGTGACGCTTGGTGGAGTCACTTTGCCTGCAGTTGTGCAGCCGAATGGTGATTGGTCTGTGGCTTTCAATGGCGCGCAGATCCCTACCGGTGAAACACCTACAACACTGACGATTGATGCAACTGATGCGGCTCAAAACACGACTTCAATCAGCGAGACTGTTCAGATTGACCGTGATGCGGGTTTCCTGACGTTGAGTGCGGATCCAATCGAAGGCGATGACGTCATCAACTTTGATGAGGCCAGTGACGGCGTGGTGCTACATGGCACCGCCACACCTGGGGCTGTTGTGAATGTTACCTTCGGCGGGGTTGAGCACACGGCTGTTTCAGATGTGAACGGCAATTGGACCACGACATATCTGCAGACTGAAGTAGCCGGTGGAACGTACCCGTCCTCTATCACTGCCACTACAACTGACAGCGCTGGCAATACTTTGTCTGTGGCTGACAGTGTGCGCGTTGATACGGTGGTTGATAATCTGGGCATCCAGCAACCAATCGAAGGTGATAACATCATCAGCCAGTCGGACGCAGCAAACGGAGTTCTGATCTCTGGCACGTCCGAAGTTGGATCAACTGTGGTTGTTGCGTTTGGCACATCGTCTCTTACCACGGTTGCAGACAGTAACGGTAATTGGAACGTGACCTTCCCCGCGTCTACTGTTCCCGCCGCCGAGATCGCCTCTACGGCTGTTACAGCTACTGCCACTGATCTTGCCGGTAACGTACGCGATGTATCTGCCAACGTGCGCATCGATACGATCGTTAGCAACATGTCCATTTCCGGCACTGCGGTTGAGGGCGACAATGTTGTTAACGCAAGTGAATATTCAGACGGTGTTGTGCTGAACGGCACGACTGAAATTGGCTCGACCGTGTCCGTCGCCATTAACGGTGTATCGCAACAGGCAACTGTTGCACCAAACGGCGATTGGAGCATTTCGTTTGATCCCGCTACTTTGCCCTTTGGTGATTATACTGCGAACGTTGTCGTTACAGCGACCGATGCAGTTGGCAACGTGAAGTCGCTTAACACGTCGTTTGATGTAGATACTCAGGCACCCGATGCGCCTTTGATCCGGTCCTTTGATAAAGATGCTCGTGACGGTGTTGTTGAAATTGGTACCGAGACCACAACTGATACGTTTACCATTACTGAAATTACCGCAGGCGGTAGCGCCAATAATGTGACATTTACTCAAACCGAGAACACATTGCGTGACCGGACAGACTTTGAATTTACTCACGGTGTGCCGGATGGCTCACAGTTGGTGGTGACGGCGGATGATGCATCAGGAAATTCAAATTCAACGTTGTTTGTGTTGGACGATGTTGCGACCGATATTGTGGATCTCAATGTGGCTGCACTTGGCCAATTTGATATCGGTTCTATCAATCTGTCGTTGGCTGAGGACTCACAACTCACGATTACAGCCGATGATCTTGAAAGCCTATCTTCAAATTCCAACACAGTGCGCATCAACGGCGGCAGTGACGATACGGTCAACATCCAAGGCGCCGTTCGTGCGAACACAACTGAGACAATCAATGGCCAAACCTTTGATGTGTATTCTCTCGGTAACGAGGGCGGCAGCCTCGTTATTAACGAAGACATTAACGTTATTATCTAAACCCGTGACGGGCGCAGTGATTACTTGATCTGCGCCCTTTCGGGGCAAGGTTTACGAGTGCGTGGAGACTAAGTGGTGACTTTCAACATCCCCAAAAGACCAATAATCGTGGCAGGTATTGCCGTGGTTGTGCTGTCTGGATGTATGAACCCGCTTCCCGAAGTCACACGTGGAACCAAAGCGTTGTTTTCACCTAAAACTAATAGCGCTGATGCGGCGCAATCGTCATCAAGTAAGATCATCACAACGCTTCAATCGCGCCAGAGTGTTCTGCCAAAAAGTAGCCCGTTTTCTGAAATCAGCGATGGTGTGCTGGCAGCAAATGCACGCACAGCCGAGGCTGAGCTGCGTGCGGCCAAATTACGATCGCAGGCGCGTTCCAAGAACTGGCTACCCACGATTGGTCCGTCTGTATCGCTGACATCTTTGGGTGGTGTTGTGGCAAGTCTGCTGGTCGAACAGGTTCTTTTTGATAATGGAAAGAAAAAGGCCGAACGCGCGTTTGCTGCTGCTGATGTTGAGGTCGCTGCAGTAAATTTGGCGATAGATACCAATAACCGCGTTTACACAGGTCTCGATCTATATCTAACCGCACAAAGTGCCAAAGCCCGCGCGCGTGTGGGCAAATCTGCGGTAGAGCGGATGGCGAAATTTGAGTGGGTGATGAGCGAACGGGTGCGTGGTGGTGTGTCAAACCGCGCTGATCTTCAGGTCATTCACCAAAAAGCGGCTGAGATCCGGTCTGCCTATGCGCAAGATGTGGAGGAGGCGAACACTGCTTTAGCTGAACTTGCCGCAATGTCTGCAACCTCTATCCATGATGTGATGGGTATCTCGGGTATTCCGGTTATGAGCGATAGTGCCGAGCCGCTGTTGGTCATGCGCGCGCATGCCGAGAAAGACCGCGCAATTGCCGAGGCCACTGCGGCCCGTGCTGGTTTGTTGCCGGGGCTGACGCTAAGTGGTTCTGTCGGCAGTGACGGGTCGCGTGGCGCAGGTGTTTCAGCTGAGGCTGAAAATGGGATCGGCTTTGGGTTGGGTTCTGATCTGAAGGCAATTGATGCACAGCGGGATGCGGCGAAGCGACAGGTTGCCCAAGCCGTAGAGGATAGCAACCGCCGCCTCGCCAAGCTTGAGCAACAGCTTATCTCGGTTCAGCGCCAGCAAGCACAGAGCCAGTCTTTGCTAGATGGTGCGAACGCGAACCTTGATTTGTTTGAGCAGCAATATGATGCGGGTCAGCGGCCCGTGATGGATGTGATCAACGTTTACGAGGCGAAAATCCGCAGTGAACGGGCACATGTCACCCATCAATTCGAGGTCGCTCGCATTCAATTGGAAATCGCCAAAGAACTTGGTTTGTTGGCAGACGGAGAAGAGATTTGACCGGACCTGTTCTTGCCTTTGATATCAACGCCCGAAAAGACGGCAAGCTGCAAAAAGTGACCCGCAGCACCAAAGCGGAAGCGCAGACAGAGCCTACGCCCAATATTGATGTCACGCCCGCTGTTGATCCCTTTGCAGAGAAACTGAGATCACGGGCGCAGCTTGCAAGTGTTTATGCGGGTATTTTGGGCGTGGAAGCAGTGACCTCTGACGTTCTTGAGGCGATGGTCTCTGATGCAGATCATAATACTGGCGAAGTAACGGCAGGCGATATGGCGCGCGGGCTTAAACAGGCGGGCCTCACCACTGAGGTGGCGACGGTGAATGTTTGTACGGCAGATCACTCGCCAGCCATTGCAATGATGACGAGCGGCCAGTTTGTTTTGGTGCTGCAGCAAAGCCAAGATACCCTGACGATTTACGACATCACATGTTCAGACAATCGCGCAGAGGTCCCTCTAGAGGAGTTTGAAAGCGTCTTTACAGGCATCATTGTGCGCGGTGAGGTGCGCCTTCAACAGCTTGCCACGAAGCATGCTGCGAAGTCTGCGCGCGCGCATTGGTTCTGGGGCGAGTTCCCCAAGTATAAGCGTCAACTAATTGAGGTTGGCGTGGGCTCTTTTGTGGCAAATATCTTGGCCGTGTCAGTCGCGCTGTTTTCGCTTCAGGTGTATGACCGCGTCATTCCCCATCAGTCTACGGCAACGCTTTGGGTGCTTTTTGTTGGCGCTGGCTTGGCTCTTTTGATGGAAGCATTTCTAAAGATTGCACGGGCGCGACTGCTTGATTCAGCGGGCCGTCAGATTGAGCTTTCAGTTCAAAATGTGCTGATGCAGCGCGTTTTAGGTATGAAAGCCGGTAAGGGCGCCTCCCCTTCATCTCTTTACAATGCCATGCGCGAGTTCGGTTCTGTTCGCGAGTTTTTTACGGCCTCAACCATTGGCAGCCTGACGGATATTCCGTTTGTGTTTGTCTTTCTTGCGCTGGTTTGGTCGATCGCAGGTGACTTGGTTTGGGTCCTTGTTGCCGGTGGCGCGTTGATGGTGATCCCTGGGTTCTTCTTTCAGAAACGCATGATTAAGCTGACGCAAGAGACACAAGGCGCCAGCGCCAAGGCAAGCCGGTTATTGCACGAAGCGATTTACGAAGCGGACACCGTAAAAGCACAGCGCGGCGAAGAGCGTTTTCGCCGCGTCTGGACCGAGTTGATGACGCTTTCTAGCTTGAAATCGTCAGAGCAGCGCAAGCTGGCAAGTACGCTCACATTTTGGAGCCAAGGTGTACAACAAGCGACTTATGTAGCGGCGGTCGTGGTCGGCACGTATATGGTTTTTGCCGGACAGTTCACAGTTGGGTCCATCATCGCTGTTGGCATTCTCACAAGCCGTACACTTGCCCCCCTTACTCAATTTGCCGGTACTATGGCGCGTTGGACAAACGTCAAAGCCGCTCTGGATGGTCTTGATGACGTAGCTGATGCAGAGCAGGAACTTAACGAGGATAGAACATACCTTCGCCGTGAAATGATGGAGGGTACGTTTGAGTTGCGCGACCTAAAATTCCAGTACGATGTAGACGGCGCGCCAACACTTGATGTGGCTGCAGTGAAAATCCTGCCGGGACAGACTGTGGCGGTGTTAGGAAGCAACGGTTCTGGGAAGTCGACTTTGCTTAAGTTGATGTCAGGGCTCTATGCGCCCACTGACGGTCGGGTTCTTTTGGACGGTGTGGATATGAACCAAGTGCACCCCAAGGATATCCGTCGCAACGTGGGTTACCTGTCTCAGGATGTGCGGCTTTTCACAGGGACACTGCGTGATAACCTGAACTTGAACATGCTTGAGCGTGACGATGACCGCTTAATGCAGGCGCTTGAGTTTGCGGGACTTGGTGAACATGTCAAAAACCACCCCAAGGGTTTGGATCTGGTGATCCACGATGGGGGTGAGGGCCTTTCGATTGGCCAGCGTCAGTCCATCGGATGGGCGCGGATTTGGCTGCAGGATCCCAAGATTGTGCTGCTCGACGAGCCGACAGCCGCGCTTGATCAAGGACTTGAGGGTGCACTTGTTGAACGGCTGAAGGGCTGGCTTACTGGGCGCACCGCGATCATTGCCACACACAGGGTTCCGATCCTTGCGCTTACAGAGCGGACTTTGATTTTGCAGCACGGTCGCCTCACGGTTGATGGGCCGCGCGAAAAAGTTCTTAACCACCTTGCCCAAACCAAAAAGAAGGTAAGCTGATGGCAACTATTGACGCAGAGTTGAACGAAACAATGCGTGGGCCAAGCATTATCATCTGGCTCGTTGCCGCGACATTGGCGGTGTTCATTGGCTGGGCCGCGTTTGCATGGATTGATGAGATTGTGCGCGCCGATGGTGAGGTCGTCAGCAGTTCGCGCCCTCAGATCATTCAGAACCTTGAAGGCGGCATCCTGTCAGAGATGCTGGTTAGCCAAGGCGATACGGTTCAGCCGGGGCAAGTGCTTGCCACACTTTATGCTACGCGGTTTCAAACGGCGGTCGATGATCTGCAAGAACAGATTGACGCGCTTGAGGTTCGCCGTCTGCGCCTTGAGGCAGAAGTTGCTGGCGCGTTTGATTTTGATGTTGCTGCTGATCTTGCTGCGCGGCAGCCTGAGATGGTCGCCTCCGAGCAAGCGCTCTTGAACGCCAGGCAAAGTGATTACGTCAGCCGAACCCAAGGCGCGCGGAACGTGTTAGCGCAGGCCGCTAAGGAACGTGAGCTACTTGAAAATTTGCTTGAACGTAAAATCGTCTCTTTGATTGAAGTTACCCGCGCCCGCAAAGCCCACGGTGACGCCGAGATCAAATACAATGAAATCGTAACGCAAGCTGAGCTGGAGCGCGCTGGGCAGTATTCAGATACATTGAAAGAAATTGCGACGTTGCGGCAAAACTTGAAAGTTGCCCAAGATCAACTCGAACGAACGATTATTAAGTCCCCAATGCGTGGCGTGGTGAATAACCTCAGCATTACGACGATCGATGGCGTTGTGCGGCCTGGCGAGGAGATATTTCAGATCATCCCACTTGATGAAGAGTAGTTCGTTGAGGCGCGCGTGCGGCCCGAGGACATCGCCAACATCAAGCGGGGGCAAGACGCGACCATAAAGCTTTCTGCCTATGATTACACGATCTATGGAAGTCTGAAGGGGCAGGTTCAGTTTATCTCGGCGGACACGTTTAAGGATGACAGAAAGCCAGACGGTGATCCGCATTACAAAGTGACGCTTCAGGTTGATCTTGCTAATCTGAACGACCGGCAAGCATACATTGAGATCCGGCCCGGGATGCAGGCGCAAGTAGAGCTTCATACGGGCGAAAAGACTGTGCTGCGGTATCTCATGAAGCCTTTGTATAAATCGCGGGAGGCGTTTCGCGAGCCATAGGCCGTATTCAGTAATGTCTTTGTGATAGTAGCGTTTTGCAGTAAATGTGCCGAAAGACAGTGAAAAACTGAGGGCAGGTATTGATGCAGCGGCGAACACTTCTCCTTGGACTTATGGGCCTTGGGCTTGCGGGATGCGGTCTTATGGGCGCGCCTAAAGCCTACCGCGGTCCTAAGGTTACGCAGATTACGGTGTCAAAATCACGCCGCAAAATGTGGCTGATGCATAATAAGCGCGTTCTGCGCCGCTATAATATTGGTCTTGGGTTTGCGCCTGAAGGCCATAAAAAGGCCGAAGGTGATGGCCGGACACCTGAGGGGACGTACAGCATCGACCGCCGCAATCCCAATAGCGCGTATCATCTGTCTCTGGGTATTTCATATCCGAATGCAAACGACGTGGCTGTCGCCAAGGCAGCAGGCGTTGAACCGGGTGGGGATATTTTCATCCATGGTCGCGGCCCACGCTTTCAACGGGCGCGAGGGGATTGGACGTGGGGATGCATAGCCGTAACAGATCGTGAGATGACGGAAATCTACTCAATGGTCCAAACTGGAACGCCAATTGTGATTTTACCCTAAGGGCAGCGGCTCTTGGGGTGTTGCGGTAGCCTCACCTAAAACCAACGTCCACCAGATTTTGCCATTTGGTTCCTGAAACCACGCAAAACCCATTTCAGTTGCATCGGTGTTCAGAATAACACGGCGTGTGCCTTCTTCTTCCATCCATGCGGCCAATGTCTCTAGCTCGGTCTCATAAGTTTCCGAGATTGCCTCACCTATGAATGCACCAGAGTATCCAGCGCGTGCGACGCGGTCTAATGGGGACGACCCGTCAGAGCCAAAGTGCCATGGTCGGTTTTGCACCGACATATCGCGCGCATGCGTGGCTGCTGCCGCCGTCAACTCAGCGCTCAGCTCAATTGGTCCTGCCCCGGACGCTTGGCGCAGTGCATTTACTGAATCCAGCGTGCGGAATTGGATTTTGGCAGTATCGCGTTCGCGGATTTGATATAGCTTTGGCCGAGGCTTTCCATCGATTGCCAGCTGTCCTGACGTAATCGGGGTACAAGCCGCTAATGAAAGCGCAACTGTCAGCGAAAGAAGAATGGGACGGATCATATCAATTAAACCTCAAACCTTTCCCAACCTGTAAACCAACACCGTTGTAGATCAAACCCAGATTGGAAAAATCGTGGCGATCTAACGCTTGTTTGATTTGCTAGTGCGGCTTTCAGGCAATAATTACGTCTCAAATGGTTTTACCAGGAGCGATATTGATGAGCGACACTTTTAAATTGAGCCGCCGCGCGTTTGTCGGCGCCGCCGCCACGTCATTGGCCAGCCCAGCACTTGCCTTGGATGAGGAAATTGAGGTTGAGCGCGACATCTCCGAAGTTGTTCGTCGCAATATCTCAAGTTTTCGTGCGCTTGAGTGGCAGCCTTACTTTAGCAATCTCAAGAATGGCGCCGTGCTTGTAGATGTGACGTCTCGTGCACTGCATTATTGGTCCGAGGACGAGAGTGTTTATAAACTCTACCCTACCAGTGTGCCGCTTTCAGATGATTTGACCCGTCTAGGGCGTACGCGGATCACGCAAAAAGTAGATGGCCCAAGCTGGCGTCCGACCCCTTCGATGAAAGAGCGTAACCCCGAATGGCCCGACTTCATTGGTCCCGGTCCGGACAATCCGCTCGGGACCCATGCGCTGTACCTGAGTTGGACATATTACCGTATCCACGGCACCCATGACACGCGCAAGATTGGGCGCCGGTCATCAAACGGTTGCATTGGTCTTTATAATGAACACGTCCAAGAACTGTTTGATTTGACCAAAGTGGGTACTCAGGTTTTGCTCATTTGAAGATAAGTTTTTATAAAGTCTTAAATAATGGCGGTCTGCAGGCCGCCGTTTTTTATTGTCCAATTTCCGCCACAAACTGATCACTCAATTGCCTAGTTGCGCTGAAGCTGCGTTAACCCTGTGCGGTTAGCTTCCCGCTAGGGTAATAGGTGGGTGAGTTTTATGTTGAACTTGAGTTTTCAGGTTCGCCACGTTTGGGGCGAGCCAAATGAAGATATGCGGCCGCGTGATTTGGCAGTCTTTGCCAATCAGGCAGGTACATATCTGGGCGTTTTTGGCTTTCAAAATGATTGGTACGAGACTGTCTCGCTTGATGGCGGTGGCTTTGACATTGATGCGGCGCCCATTGCAGCCCTTGCGCCGGACATCACGTTAAATTTTGGTACACGATCATTTACCGCAAGCGGTGCGCCAATCAGTTGGGCTTTTAGCGGCCTGAACAGCGCCGACCTGTCTCATGCAAATTACGCGGTCAATTATACTGTCAGCCAAAACGGAAGCGGCCTATCGCTGCTTGCTGGGGGGTATGGGGTCAGCGGTCTGCATCAGTTTTCTGTGGGCGATGATACCACAACTGCTACGAGCGACGATAATGTTGCCAGCGATCATGCATATGGCAGCAATATCTCAAGCATTGTTGAATTTACCCTTGATGGTCGTGATTTTATCCTCACGGGGTCTGCGTCTGGCGGTGTGATCTTACTGGAAAGAACCGTGTCTGGGGACATTGGCGTTATCGATAGCCTCGGCGCGGTTGAGGGGCTTGGATTTGGCGCCATTGTTGATGTTCAGGTGATTGAATTAGGCGAACAGCATATTGCACTTGTCACAACGGATCACGGCGCGCTGGCGACCCTTGGTGTTTCGACTAATACGCTGAACTTGCTCGATTTTGTGATTGATACGAGTGAGACACGCTTGAATAACGCCGCTGCTGTAGAGACTTTCTACCACGAAGGTCAGGCCTTCATTCTGGTGGGCGGCGCTGATGCGGGGATTTCATTGCTAAGCGTTATGAGTGACGGGCGGTTGCTGTCACTGGGTAAATTCGCGGATACGGTTGAGGCATCTCTTGGTACGATCAATGACATTGAAGTGATGAAAACGTCTAGCACGCTTCGTGTGTTTGTAAGTAGTGACACAATTAATGGCGTTGCGGAGCTTACGTTGCCCCTTTCTTTGCTACCGAATGCTACGCCGGTTATTGAGGGCACTATACAAGGAACTCCACAGAGTGACCTTCTTATCGCGGGTGATGAGCCGTCTGTCATTTACGGCAACGGTGGTGGTGATCTTTTTGTTGATGGTGCCTACAATGACGTTCTTTACGGCGGTGACGGTGCGGATCGGTTCATCCTAACATCTGACGGCCGCACAGATACGATCCGTAATTTCGATCTGATTGAGGATCGGCTTGATTTATCTGCTTGGGGGTCGATCTATTCGTTTGACCAGATGGAAGTGAAAGGCCGGTCAGACGGGTTTCGCCTTACCTACGGTTCAGAGGTTTTGGTTGTCGTTACTGGTGCGCGCGCGGGCGCCAATGACATTGTTCACATTCTGGATACAACTCTGTCTCGGCCCACGGTTAATCTGATCGAAGGCGGGTCTGGGGGCGGAAATCTGATCTTCTCCTCATCGACTGAAACGACAATCTTCGAGGCAAGCCAATCAAATGCAAGCTTTATTGGCGGCACGGGGTTGGATGTGATTAGTTTTGCTGGGCTTACGCAAGTGACCGTATCGCTCGACGATCCATCGCTTAACTCAGTCAACATTACAGGTCAGTCGTATCAAAGCATTGAAGGTGTGTTGGGGTCAGCAGGCGATGATATGATTTTGGGTGATAGCACCGCCAACAGCCTGTCGGGCGGTGATGGTCATGACATACTTTCTGGCGGTGGTGGTCGCGATATCCTCGAGGGCAATACGGGAAATGACAGCATTTTTGATACAAACGGTGGGGCGCAAATGCAGGGCGGTATCGGGAATGATTTTCTGCTCGCTTTAAGTGGTGCCAATCAGTTGATTGATGGTGACGTGGCAAGTCTTTCTGATAACGCGGATACGCTGCTTGGTGGTTACGGCAACGACACCCTTGAGGGCGGCGCGGGTGACGACATTCTGGTGGGTGATTTTGGTGCGTTTTTGTACTGGGGTGACGACACATTGGAAGGTGGCCGTGGCGATGACATTCTGAATGGTGGTTACGGTGCTGACGTATTTGTGTTCCGCCCAATGCATGGCAATGATGTGATTGGGCGTACTTCTCTCACGGATCAGGCCGTGGTGATTGGCGCAGATTTTGATGTGGGAATTGATCGCTTGGAATTGACTGGGTTTGACGGCATTTCGTCCCGCCAGTCAGCGCTTGATCAGTTCTATACCAACTCAAATGGTCATGCGGAATTCTCGCTTGAGGGCACTATGATTGAATTGTGGGGGGTTGGCCTTGATGCTTTGTCTGTTGGTGATTTGTGGGTGTGATTAGGCGTTTATTAAACCTGCTGTGATCTATGGCACCTATGTTTTTTAAGTTTGTGTGCAGGGCGGTAGTTGCCGCATTATTTATTGTGACATTAATTGCAAGCGGCGGTGGTGGTGGTGCAACGACGGGCGGTGGACCGGTTGTGGTTAATCCTCCTGTTGATCCACCGGACCCGCCTGACCCTACGCCCAATCCAGATGTGATTGTTTCTGTCGCAACCTTGGGTCTTGATAGCCTGTCTCTTGAAACTGCTCTGGGTCAAACGGAAGCGAATTTGACTAACAGAAGTCTGATCATTGATCAGATCAGCGTCGGCTTGATTGAAAACGCGTTGGGTTTGGGTCTGCAGCACGTTTTCCCCGTTTCGCCGGTTGGAGGGAATGTGAAGCTTGCTGTGCGGGCCTCTGCTAATTCTGCGGTTCTAATAGTTCCGACTGTTTATGAGGGCACTGCGATTGCTTAGGTCACAGACGGTACCGCAACTTACGCTGTCACAATGGACGCACGTACGACCTTACGTTTTATCGGTGGTGCTGGCCGCGCTGATGTCCTTGCCGATAGTGTCCGTACAGGTGGCGCTACAATCGGCCAATGGGGGGCGGCGAATTATAATCCTACGGGCGCAGAGATGATCGAAATCACAGATATTGAATTCAGCGGCCCCACTTTGGTGAACGGTACGCAAACAGATGCCTCGGCACTTGGATTTGGCACGTCGGGAGCCGGCAACATTCTTGCAGGCAGCACCCAAATTTCAGTCACTGCCGTTCTAGCGGGGCCTTTAGCTGACGAAATCGCGGGGGTAGGCGGTGCATCAGGCCCTCTGGGAGAGGTCCTGATCACTTGGTCAGGTGCGCAGCTAGACTAATCGCTGGCAGGCATGGCGTTCATACCCAGCCTTTCAGGTTGTCGTCGATTGTGTTGCAGAGCGCAGCAATGTGAGCATCATCATCATTAAGACACGGTATATAGAGGAAGTCGTGGCCACCGGCCTCTTCAAAACTCTCAAAAATTTCCTCGTTGATCTCTTCAAGAGTTTCAATGCAATCAGCTGAGAATGCAGGCGCACAAACCGCAATATTTGTTTTGCCCTTTTCCGCAAGCCGCGCGACTTCCTCGACGGTGTAAGGTTGAAGCCACTCTTCGGGTCCAAATTTAGACTGGAACGTTGTGATGATCTGCGTGTCATCCCAGCCCAAACGCTCTTTCAAAAGGCGCGTCGTTTTCTGACATTGGCAGTGATACGGATCACCCTCCATCAGGTACCGCTGAGGCACACCATGATAGCTACACACCAATATTTCGGGGCGCTTTTCGGCCTTGGCGTAGGCAGTCTCAATCGACTGGGCTAGCGCTTCAATATAATCCGGACGCTCATAATATGCGGGTACTGTGCGTACGGTTGGCTGCCATTTTTCTTTCATCAAAACGCGGAAGAATTCGTCATTTGCGGTGGCTGATGTTGCTCCGGCGTAGTGTGGATACAGCGGGAAAAACAAAATTTTCTGACATCCGGCTTCGATCATTGCGCGGACCTTGGATTTTGTAGACGGATTTCCGTAGCGCATACAAAAATCGACCATGACATCATCGCCATAGGTCTCTTGCATCTGCGCTTTTATCTTGGCGGTTTGTTTTTTTGTGATCGTCATCAAAGGGCTCTCGCCCTCGTCGTGGTTCCAGATCGATTTATACGCTTCGCCGCTAGAAAATGGACGCTTTGTTAAAATGATCAGTTGCAAAAGCGGCTGCCAAAGCCACGGGCTGTAATCAATGACGCGCCGATCGGACAGAAACTCGTTCAAATACCGGCGCATCGACCAGTAGTCGTAATTGTCCGGTGTGCCCAGATTGGCGACCAAAACTCCAATCTTAGCAGGCTTCACCTTTGGGTGATCGCTTGGTGCGTGAACGGGGCAGACAGCCTCGTCGCTCGTATTCGTTTTCGCGTCAAACATCATCTAAAGTCCGTGGGTATAAGTGCGTTAGATTGCCAGATAACTGGAAATCGCTTCAGGTCAATCTTTTGGGCCATCAGGAATACGCAGAGCATCTGTTAATTTCATCTTTGCCGATCCCGGTTTGAGGGGTTTTTGTTGGCTTGCATCGGGCACCCAACCGGCCAAGAAAATGATTTCGAATGTAGCGATCAGCCTTTCACCATCAGAGAAATTCTGGCGATAAACAGTCTCTAACGCGTCGAAAACGGATTTTGGCGTGGGCTTTTTGGTACGTGCGGTAAGCGCGTTACTTTCCCCCATTTTTCGCAGATCGATCATCAGGGCAGTCGTGTCGCTGTAACTCACAGGCAGCGTCAAAGTGTCCGCAACCGGAAGCGCCAAGCCCGCTCTTTGAAGCAGCGCACCGTAGTCGCGCACTTCACCCATAGGCACAACGCGTGGTGACAGCCCGCCCATTACTCTGCTTTCAGCCTCGGCGATAGCACTTCGTAACTCGTTTAGGGTCTGGCCACCAAAACAAGCGGCCAAAAATAATCCATCAGGCTTGAGCGCATTTCGACACTGCACAATTTGCCCGACAGGATCATTCGCCCAATGTAGATCCATTGCGTGAACGATCAGATCGTAGCCGTTGTCCGCAAATCGCAGTGTATCATCAGGGTGGATGACGTCCGCCCCCTCCACAATATGCGCCCATAGGTCTGGCCACGATGTAACCACAGCTGTTTTCGTAAACGACTTCTTAACCCCAAGCAGTCTTTCTGAAATTTCATCGAATGCTTCTTGTTGCAAAAACATTCCATCGGGGGTCCGACGGTTTTTGTGATGCAGGTGCAGGGTGTGCGTATCTGTAAGGGGCGGTTGTTGTGTCATGTTGCTCATGTAGTCAGGAAAGTTGTAATGCAAAACCCACTTCGGCTGATCTATCCTCATCATTGCCTAACTTGCGACACCTTGACCGGCGGGCCTGACGCGCTTTGTGGGGATTGTTGGGGTGAGGTTTCTTTTTTGAATGGCAGTGTTTGTGGAAAATGTGGCGCCCAAGTGATGAGCGAAGTCGATGGTATGCAGTGCGACGATTGCTTGCACGCACCAAGACCGTGGAGTGCTGGCCGGTCCGTGTTTCATTACAGCGGTTTTGGTCGCCGGATGGTGCTTGGCCTTAAACACGGTGATCGTCTTGATCTTGTTCGACCTGCTGCAAAATGGATGGCGCAGCATGCCAGGCCGCTTAGGCGTGATAATATGCTGGTCGTGCCAATACCGCTTCATTGGTCGCGTCTTTTTGGTCGGCGCTACAATCAGTCTGCTGAGCTGGCCCGCGGCCTATCGCAACAGTTGGGGTTGCAATACGGCCCAGATGTTTTGCAGCGGCCTCAACGGACACCGATGCTGGAGGGTAAAACCCGCGATGATCGACTAAACATTTTAAGCGGCGCGATAACGGTCAATCCAAAACGCGCCTTAAAGATCGCTCAGCGACCAATTTTGTTAGTAGATGACGTAATGACCACAGGCGCCACGCTCGCGGAGGCGGCAAACGCGCTGGCATCTTCACGTGCTGGCGAGGTGTTCGTCATCACACTGGCGCGCGCGGGAAAAGATACTTAACTATCTAGCAACTAAAAATTGGAGCGCCCTAAAATGAAAACTGTTGAACTTTATACGTCACCCCTGTGTGGCTTTTGCCATTCTGCCAAGCGGCTTCTCAGCCAGAAGGGCGTAAGCTTTTCAGAGATTAATATTTTGGCTCAGCCTGACCGCAAGGGTGAAATGATCAAGCGCGCCAATGGCGGGCGTACTGTACCGCAGATCTTCATTGGCGATATCCATGTGGGTGGATGTGACGACCTGTTTGCATTGGATCGTGCAGGCAAGTTGGATAAATTGCTGGCGTGAAGGCAGCCCTTCTACAACTCAACTCCGGTGATTGTCCTGCAGAAAATCTTGTACGGACAACGGCGCTTATCGAAGAAGCGGCGGCATCCGGTGCGGAGTTTATTGCAACACCTGAGGTGACGAATTGTGTTTCCGTAAGTCGTGCGCGGCAAATGGAAGTTCTGCACGTTGAAGCAGACGATATTACGCTGACAAAGCTTCGTGATTTGGCTGCAACCCTTGGGGTTAATTTGTTGATTGGGTCTTTGGCCCTCAAAACAAAGGATGCTGATGGTCGGTTTGCCAACAGGTCTTTTTTGATTGATCGCTCGGGGAATATTACTGCGCGGTATGACAAAATTCATATGTTTGACGTCACGTTGTCAGAGGCTGAATACTATCAGGAATCGCGCGGTTACAGACCTGGTTCTTCTGCGGTCTTAGGGCGTATAGACGGTCTGAATATTGGCATGACAATTTGTTATGACGTTCGGTTTCCGCATCTTTATCGCGCTTTGGCACAGGGTGGTGCGGAGGTGCTTATGGTGCCGTCTGCGTTTGCCGTCGCCACAGGCAAGGCGCATTGGGAGACGTTGCTTCGCGCCCGTGCAATTGAGACAGGTTGTTATGTTCTGGCGCCTGCGCAGTGGGGCGCGCACGAGGGCCGCGAAACATACGGGCACTCTTTGGCACTTGATCCTTGGGGAAACGTGCTTAGCGACTTTGGCGAGGGCGTTGGTGTCAGCTATATTGAAATTGACAAAAATCAGGTATTAAAAGCCCGTAAGCGTGTTCCTGCATGGGGGCACAACCAACCTTTCGAAGGGCCCTAATGCCGGTTACTACGTCTGATACCCTTGGCGCGGCGCTTGTCGTTGAGCTTCTGGCGATTGATCAGTTGTTGCGTAGTCGTGTCACCAAGGCGCTGCCCCATGGGATGGAAATTTCTCATTTAACAGTGCTGAATTATCTTGCTGCAAGCACGGGGGAGCGCACGCCAGCACAGCTCGCCGCCCGTTTTCGACTTACCCGCGGGGCTATGACCAACACGATTAACAAACTTGATCTGATGGGTTTTGTCCACGTCCGCCCCGATTGGGACGATGCGCGGCGTAAGCTGGTTTCCATTAGCGGCGCTGGGCGGGCGGCGCGTGATGAAGCGGTGCGTAAAATTACGCCGCTGGTAAACCAGATGGTCGAAGATATCGGGCATGACAAGATAAGCCGTACCCTGCCAATTCTACGCGAGATGCGCCAAAAGCTGGCGGACGATTAGGTCGGTTTTGTGGATGCTGTCACGTAGTTCACGCTAAGGTCTTTTTCAGAAATCGACCAACTCCACGAGATTGGGTTGAAGACAAAGCCCTTACGGTCGACGGGTGTCATTCCTGAGGTGGTCAGCAATTCGAACAACTCGTCAGGCGTGATGAATTTTGACCACTCATGAGTACCCTTTGGCAGCCAGCGCATGATGTGCTCTGCGCCGATGATCGCCATTAAATAGCTTTTGGGATTGCGATTGAGCGTTGAGCAAATTTGCAACCCGCCGGGTTTTAGCAACTGTTGGCATGCTGTTAGATATGCTAGTGGGTCTGCTACGTGCTCGACCACTTCCATATTGAGAACCACGTCAAACTGCTCGCCTGCTTCGGCCATGGCTTCTGCGGTTGTGAAGCGGTAATCGATATCCAGTCCAGATTGTTCTGCATGGACTTTTGCTACGGGAATGTTTCTCTCGGCAGCATCTGCCCCAACAATGGTGGCGCCAAGGCGCGCCATCGGCTCGCACAGCAAACCGCCGCCACAGCCGATATCAAGAATGCGGAGCCCTTCAAAAGGCGCGTCTTTGGCAAGATCACGGCCAAACTCAGCAGCAATTTGTCTTGTGATGTAATCAAGACGGCACGGATTAAGCATATGAAGGGGCTTGAATTTACCGTTTACGTCCCACCATTCTGCCGCCATTGCCTCGAATTTTGCGATTTCTGCGGGATCGACGGTTGTTTGTGCGTTGGTCATGATGTGTCCCTATGACAAAAAAACATGGCGCACCGGATGTTTCGGCGCTCTTTTGGGTTATATAGGTCATTCATGGACAGAAACGCATCCCCCCGCCGCGCCTTGTCGCACCTTTATCCGGCGCTTGCACCGTTCGATCAACGGATGCTGGACGTTGGCGACGGCCATTCTGTCTATATGGAGCAGTGCGGAAACCCCGATGGCATACCTGTCGTTGTGTTGCACGGCGGTCCGGGTGGTGGATGTAGTCCGACGATGCGGCGGTACTTTGATCCCGCACAATACCGAATTATTTTATTCGATCAGCGAGGGTGTGGGCGATCAAGACCTCACGCCAGCGTCGACGATAATACAACGTGGCACTTGGTGCGCGATATTGAGCTTATTCGTGAAACTTTGGGTATTGAGCGTTGGGTGGTGTTCGGCGGTAGCTGGGGTGCGACGCTGTCATTGATTTACGCGCAAGCACATCCTGATCGCGCAAAGGCACTTATTTTGCGCGGTGTGTTTTTGATGACCCGCGCTGAACTTGATTGGTTTTACGGTGGCGGCGCTGCGATGTTCTTCCCTGATCTGTGGGCCCCCTTTGAGAACCTTGTTCCGGAAGAAGAGCGGGCAGACATGATTGGTGCGTATCACAAGCGCCTCTTTTCGGGCAATCACGCCACCGAGGTGCGCTATGCGCGCGCTTGGGCTGCTTGGGAAAATGCATTGGCCAGCATCATGAACGAGGGTGCCGGTGGTGACGCACCAGCTGAATATGCCCGTGCTTTCTCACGGCTCGAAAATCACTACTTCATGAACGCGGGTTTTTTGGGCGAGAACCATCAAATTCTTGATAACATGGACAAGCTGCGCGGTATTCCGGCGATAATCGTACAAGGTAGATATGATATGATTTGCCCGCCGACGTCGGCCTATAAGTTGGCCCAAAACTGGCCTGAGGCAGAGCTTAAGCTGATTGCGCGCGCAGGACACGCACTTTCAGAGGCGGGCATCAGCGAAGAATTGGTGCGCACGATGGACCGTTTGGCGACCAGACTGGCCTAGGCGCGGGCGTTAAGCCTTTACACGATTTCTATTTTCCTTAACTTGGTCACTCGGGGGCGTGTACGCTCGTCATTGTTGGAGACCAGTTTGGGAAGCGTTTCAAAGATTATATTACAGCGACTTGGCCTTGGTCTTGTGACGCTGTTCGTTGTCTCAATTGTCATTTTTACCGCAGTTAACTTACTCCCTGGCGATTTTGCTCAAAGCATTTTGGGTCAGGGTGCGACCAAAGACGCCGTTGAGGCGATCCGCAAAGACTTAGGTTTGGATCAGCCGTTTTTTGCCCGTTATCTTGATTGGCTGTCCGGTGCAGTACGCGGTGATCTGGGCACAAGCTTTGCCGCCGCTAATTTCAGCAGCTTTGTTGGTAGCGACGCAGGATCAGGCCTTGGTACAGTCGCTCAAACTATTGCTCCGCGTTTCGAAAACACGATGTTTTTGGCAGGTGTGACAGCGATGATTGCTGTGCCGCTGGCGGTTTTTCTGGGCGTTCTTGCCGCGCTCTACCGCGAGACTATTTTTGATCGGGCGGCCAACATTTTCACGCTGTCCAGCATCTCTAGCCCCGAGTTTTTCTTGGCATATGTGTTGATCTTGGTTCTTGCAGTGTTGAACCCGATCCTTCCGTCCCTTTCGAACATCTTTGATGGGATGAGCTTTTCTGAGCGTCTTGAGCGCACGTTGTTGCCCGCGCTTACGCTTACTCTGATTGTTACGGCCCATATGATGCGGATGACGCGCGCCGCCATTATCAATTTGCTGGCCTCGCCTTACATCGAGATGGCGCGCCTTAAGGGCATCAGCCCGATGCGTGTAATCGTCAAGCACGCGCTTCCCAATGCACTTGCGCCGATTATCAATGTGATCGCGCTTAACCTTGCCTATCTCATTACTGGCGTCGTCGTCGTCGAGACTGTTTTTGTCTATCCGGGTATTGGCCAGCTGTTCGTCGATAGTGTGAAGTTGCGTGACATACCTGTTGTGCAGGCGTGCTGTCTGATTTTCGCAGGGGCATATATTCTGCTTAACCTCGCGGCTGACATTATGTCGATCTTATCCAACCCACGTCTGAGGCATCCAAAATGAGCGGTTTCGTGACTGTGGTTCTGTTTTTTGTTGGCATGGCGGTTTTCGCATGGGCTTTCCGTTCGGTTGCGCGTGCGTTGAAGCCAGATGAGCCTGTGTTTCGCGATATGCCCTATGCAACCGCGTTCGGCTATATTTTTGGTTTGGTTGCTATCATGGGCGCGATTTGGCTTTATGCGTTGTCGCGTGATGCTGATCCGTTGGTTGCCAATAAGTACTTCTTTGCTGGCAAAGCGATGGAGGCCTTTGTGCTATTTACCATTGCCGCGTGGCTATTCCGCGTCGTTGGGCGCAGCATCGGCACCAATGGATCGCGTAAGTTGTTCCGTCAGATGCCATTGACCGCGTCTTTCGGCATCTTGATGATCATCCTTTATTCAATAGCTGCAATTTTTGCGGGGGTCATTGCGCCATACGGTCAGGACGAAATCATTCAGGGTGTCGCGGCTAATATTGTACCGGGCGGCAACCCTGCCATTGGAGGTAACCCAGAATTTCCCCTTGGTACGGATCAGTTGGGTCGCGATTTGTTGAGCCGTTTGATCTATGGTGCGCAGAACACAGTTGGCATCGCATTCGTCACCACGCTTCTGGCGTTTTTCCTTGGAGGCTCGCTTGGTTTTCTGGCAGCTGTTCTTGGCGGATGGTTTGATCAAATCATGTCCCGTGCGGTTGACGTTTTGATGGCAATTCCATCGCTTATTTTTGCGCTGCTCTTGATGACCATCGCGGCCGTTTGGGCGCCGCGTTTGGGTATACCGCTGACATTGTTCATGGTTGTAATCATCGCCGTCATCGATAGCACGCGGGTGTACCGCTTGGCGCGCGCGGTTGGCTATAACATCGTCGTTATGGATTACATCGAGGCCGCAAAATTGCGCGGTGAGGGCATGGGCTACCTGATCTTCAAAGAGATTTTGCCTAACGCCACTGCGCCTCTTTTGGCCGAATTTGGTCTGCGGTTTTGTTTCGTGTTTCTTACCATTGCATCGCTGTCGTTTCTTGGCGTCGGAATTCAGCCACCCCTTGCTGACTGGGGCACGATGGTTCGTGATTTGGCGCAGTTCATTAACTTTGCCGCCTTTGCGCCACAGGTAGCAGCAGCACCCCTCTTGGCGGCTGGTGCAATTGCGTTGCTAACGGTTGCTGTGAATTTTGTGGTGGACTGGATGCTTCACAGATCGTCGGGACTGAAGTCATGAGTAATCTTTTAACGATCAACGATATTTACATCGAAGGCCGCAGTGATGAGGTGTGGTCGCCCATTATCAATGGTGTGAACCTAAGCCTTAAGCGTGGCGAAGTTCTTGGTTTAATTGGTGAAAGTGGGGCGGGTAAATCCACGCTTGGACTTGCTGCAATGGGGTATACTCGTGATGGGTGCCGCATTTCGTCTGGTTCTGTTAATTTTGATGGTATCGATCTGGTCTCAGCATCCGCCGATGTAAAACGTGGGTTACTCGGTAAGCGCATCGCCTATGTTGCACAGTCTGCTGCCGCCAGCTTTAACCCTGCGCATAAGATCATTGATCAGCACACTGAGGCACCTACCCAGCATGGCGTGATGGTGCGTGCAGAAAGTTCAGAAGATGCGATGCAGCTTTACGAGCGTTTGCGCCTTCCCAACCCTCATGAAATTGGTTTTCGCTATCCGCATCAGGTTTCAGGCGGTCAGTTGCAGCGGGCAATGACAGCCATGGCCATGGCCTGCCGCCCTGATTTGATCATTTTTGACGAGCCAACAACTGCGCTTGATGTAACTACGCAGATTGAGGTCTTGGCGGCCATTCGCAAGATCGTTGAGGATTTTGACACCGCCGCGATTTATATCACGCACGACTTGGCAGTCGTCGCGCAGATGGCAGATCGGGTTAAGGTTTTGCTGCGCGGCGATGAGATTGAAACCGCAGATACGCGCCAAATGCTGGCCAATCCACAAGAAGACTACACGAAATCGCTTTGGGCCGTCCGCAGTTTTGAGCGCCCCGCAAAGCCCGCTGTTCATACCGGCGCAACGCCTGTTGTCTCGGTCCGTGGCGTCACGGCGGCGTACGGCAAGGTTGATGTTTTGAGCGACGTTAGTTTCGACATGCACGCTGGTCGGACAGTGGCCGTGGTGGGCGAATCTGGCTCGGGTAAATCAACAGCGGCGCGATGTATTACCGGCCTGCTGGCTCCACGACAGGGTCATGTTGAGTTTGATGGTGCGCAACTGCCCGCTTCATATAAGCAGCGTGATAAGATGCAGCTGCGCCAAGCTCAGATGATTTATCAAATGGCTGATACGGCGCTTAATCCGCGCAAAACGATCGCAGAAATCATTGGTCGTCCTGTGCAGTTTTACATGGGCCTGACTGGCCGTGCAAAAACCAAACGTGTGGATGAGTTGCTGACGCAGATCGAATTGGAGCCATCACAGTATCGTGACCGCTTACCGTCCGAGCTGTCTGGCGGTCAAAAACAGCGCGTCGGAATTGCCCGTGCGCTTGCGGCTGAGCCAAAATTCATCATCTGTGATGAGGTCACAAGTGCGCTGGATCAATTGGTTGCCGAGGGTATTTTGCGATTACTTGCTGATCTGCAAGATACGCTTGGCTTGACTTACATGTTCATTACGCATGATCTTGCTACTGTGAAATCTATTGCTGATGAAGTTGTTGTTATGAAGGATGGCCGTGTTGTGGAGCAGGGGCCCAAGGCAGAGATGTTCCAGCCGCCGCATCACCCATACACGGATTTGCTGCTGTCATCTGTGCCCGAAATGGACCCTGATTGGCTGACCAATCTGCTTGAGGAACGCGGCATGGAAAACATTGGTGATGCAGCCGTCGGTAAAATGTAGGCGATCTAATGAAGCTAAGTGAGAGCGGGCCGAACCCGCCTATGAAAACTCGATAAACTGTTCAACGAAGGGAAAAGAATATGTCAGGACTAAGTAGACGCGGACTTCTAAAGACGGGTGTTGCCGCAAGTATGCTGGCCGCCACAGGTGTGCCCGCGCGTGCCGAAGCGAAAAAGGGTGGCACGCTGCGCCTTGGGATTGCGGGTGCCAACACATCTGACAGTTGGGACGCGCGTACGCATTCTGACAGCTTTATGATCATGCTGGCGTACGGCGCTGTATTCGATTGCCTTACCGAGATAGGTGCGGACGGCCAGTTGAAAGGTGAGCTTGCCGAGAGCTGGGACGCGTCAGCAGATGCCAAGGTTTGGAACTTCAAGCTGCGCAAAGGTGTGACGTTTCACAACGGCAAAGCGTTTGGCGCCGATGATGTGATCGAATCGTTGAACATGCACGTGGCTGAGGGCGCGAAATCTGCGGCTCAGCCGATTGTTTCTGCGATCACGAACATGGAAAAGATCAACGATCACGAGATCGTCTTTACCCTGGAAGCTGGTAACGCGGACTTCCCGTTCCTGCTGTCTGACTATCACATCGTGATGTATCCAGCCGGTCAGGTCGAAGAAGCGATCGCCAAGGGTATCGGGACCGGTATGTACAAAGTCGAGAGCTTTGACCCCGGTGTTCGCGCATTGTTGAGCCGTGTTGATAGCCACTACAAAGATGGCAGCGCAGGTTGGTTTGACAGCGTCGAAGCGGTTGCGATTAACGATGCCTCTGCACGTATGAATGCGTTGATGACGGGTCAGGTGGATGCGGTGAACCGCGTTGATTTCAAGACAGAGCCACTTTTGCGCGCCAATCCAACGGTCAATATTTTTGAGGTGACCGGTAACCAGCACTATACGTTCCCGATGCTGACCAACCTGTCACCCTTTGATAACGTGAAGGTCCGTCAGGCGCTTAAGCATTCGATCAACCGTCAAGAGATGGTCGATAAGATTTTGCTTGGCCACGGCCGTGTTGCAAATGACCACCCGATTGGGCCTGCCAACCAATACTTTAACGATGACATCGCGCAAAACACATACGATCCTGACAAAGCGAAAAGCCTTATTAAAGAGGCTGGCCTTGATGGTTTAACTGTTCAGCTTTCTGCCGCAAACGCAGCGTTTGCCGGCGCGGTTGATGCGGCACAGCTCTATCAAGCTTCTGCTAAAGCGGCGGGTATCAACATTGATGTGATCCAAGAGCCTGATGATGGATATTGGTCAAACGTCTGGATGAAAAAGGCATGGTGTGCCTGCTACTGGTCCGGTCGCTCAACCGAGGACTGGATGTTCTCAACTGCATACGAAGCTGGCGTGCCTTGGTGGGACAGCAAGTGGGACAACAGCCGCTTCCAAGAGTTGCTCCTGACGGCGCGTGCCGAGCTTGATAGCGATAAGCGTCGCGATATGTACGGCGAAATGCAGCAGATTATGTCTGTTGATGGTGCGACTGTTATCCCGATGTATGCAAACTACGTCGATGCGCACAGCACTAAACTGACCAACTCTGGCACCATTGGTAACGTTTTCCAGATGGATAGCTCGCGTCTGGTCGAGCGTTGGTGGTTTGCGTAGCGCGCGTATCCCTAAACTAACAATTGCGCCCCGCCGTTTGGTGGGGCGTTTTTGTTTGGGGTATCGCTAAATTAGGCACCACACCATTTCGCTTGCAGTTTAGTGCCTTTGTGCCTATACGCGTTTCAACAGCGGCGTGTTGGGGTCCAAACCTAGCACCCACCGAAGCGATACAACGGGCCGTGCGCCCGTTTTTTTGTGCCCACAGTTAGGGCGATGAAAGTATACGAACCAATGAACGACCTGATTGCAAAAGCAGCGATTGATCGCCGACTTGCCGAGATCATTACACCTGTCATCGAAGACTTGGGGTATGAGCTGGTGCGCGTGCGATTGATGAGCGGCAAGCAGACAACGTTGCAGATCATGGCGCAAAAGCCTGATGGCACCATTGAGGTGGATGACTGCGCCAAGATCAGCACCGAAGTAAGCGCGACCCTTGATGTTGAGGATCCTATTCTGGACGCCTACGCGCTTGAAGTTTCCAGCCCTGGTATTGACCGCCCACTGACGCGTTTGAAAGATTTTGCGCTTTGGGAGGGCTACGAGGTCCGGATCGAAACTGATGAACTGATTGACGGACGCCGCCGCTTTAAGGGTGAGCTTGCGGGCGTTGAAGGTGATGAGGTTTTGATCACCATTGAAGAAGGCACGATCGGGCTCAAGTTCGACTGGCTGTCTGATGCAAAACTTATTTTGACTGACGATCTTATCCGCGAGGTCCTGAAGGGCCGCAAAGACGCGGGTCACATTGATGAGACACAATTCGATGAGGTTGAAACCATCATCGACGGTGAAGAAGAAGGAAACGTATAAATGGCTATTACCTCAGCGAACCAGCTTGAGCTTTTGCAAACCGCAGAGGCTGTTGCCCGCGAGAAAATGATTGATCCTGCGCTCGTCATCGAAGCCATGGAAGAGTCCCTCGCACGTGCGGCAAAGTCACGTTACGGCGCCGAAATGGACATTCGTGTCAGCATCGACCGCAAGACAGGCCGTGCGACATTCACTCGTGTCCGCACAGTTGTTGAGGAAGCAGAGCTTGAGAACTATCAAGCTGAGTTCACAGTTGAGCAAGCCAAGCAGTACATGGAAAACCCTGAGGTCGGCCAACAGCTGATCGAAGAAGTACCCCCTGTTGAAATGGGCCGTATCGCGGCACAATCCGCCAAGCAGGTTATTTTGCAGAAGGTTCGCGAAGCTGAGCGTGACCGCCAGTACGAAGAATTCAAAGACCGCGCAGGTACAATCATCAACGCGCTTGTTAAGCGTGAGGAGTACGGCAACGTCATCGTTGATGTGGGCAGTGGCGAAGCGGTTCTGCGCCGCAATGAGAAGATTGGCCGTGAAAGCTATCGCCCGAACGACCGCATTCGTTGCTACATCAAGGACGTTCGTCGCGAACAGCGTGGCCCGCAGATTTTCCTTAGCCGTACTGCGCCCGAGTTCATGGCAGAGCTGTTCAAGATGGAAGTCCCTGAAATCTACGACGGCATCATTGAGATCAAGGCAGTTGCCCGTGATCCCGGTTCGCGTGCCAAGATTGCAGTGATTTCATATGATGGCTCAATTGATCCGGTTGGTGCCTGTGTCGGTATGCGTGGCAGCCGTGTCCAAGCAGTTGTGAACGAGCTTCAGGGCGAGAAAATCGACATCATCCCATGGAACGACGATCAGCCAACGTTCCTCGTGAACGCGCTTCAGCCCGCTGAGGTGACTAAAGTGGTTCTTGACGAGGAAGCCGAGCGTATCGAGGTTGTTGTGCCGGATGAGCAGCTTTCACTGGCAATTGGCCGCCGTGGTCAAAACGTCCGCCTCGCGTCACAACTGACACACCTGGATATTGATATTCTGACCGAAGCACAGGAATCCGAGCGTCGTCAGGCGGAATTTGCTGAGCGCACTGCGCTGTTCATGGAAACACTGGACGTCGACGAATTTTTCGCACAATTGCTTGTCTCTGAGGGCTTCACATCACTTGAAGAAGTTGCCTACGTCGAAGTTGATGAACTTCTGGTTATTGACGGTGTGGACGAAGCAACCGCGTCCGAGCTTCAGGCACGTGCACGTGACAACATCGAAGCGGCCAATAAAAAGGCGCTTGAGAATGCAATCGCTTTGGGTGCTGAAGATAGCTTGATCTCGTTTGATGGTCTGACGCCACAAATGGTTGAAGCGCTTGCAAATGATGACGTTAAAACTCTTGAGGATTTCGCAACTTGCGCCGATTGGGAACTTGCTGGCGGCTGGACAACTGTGAACGGTGAGCGCTCAAAAGATGACGGTACGCTTGAGCCGTTTGATGTGAGCTTGCAGGAAGCCCAAGACATGATCATGACAGCACGCGTGATGTTGGGTTGGGTTGATCCGACCGAGCTTGAAACTGATGAAGTTGAGGGCGAAGGCGACGCAGCTGAAATGGAGGCCGAGGTCTGATCGCAGGCCTCGGGAACCCTTGAACATGACGCGCGGTGGTGCTGATAAAGACCGGTCTAACGGCCCTGAACGTAAGTGCATTGCGACAGGTGACGTGCAGCCAAAAGGCGGTTTGATCCGTTTTGTGGTAGGGCCGGATAATCACATTTACCCTGATGTGATGGAAAAATTGCCAGGACGCGGTATATACGTGTCAGCAGCCAAAGAAGCTTTGGAGCTTGCCCAGAAGAAGGGTTTGTTCAGCAAAGCCGCCAAAGCAAAGGTGGTTGCGCCTGATGATCTGATCGCTGTTGTGGATCATGCGTTGGTTGCGCGTTTTGGGAACTTGATGGCGCTTTCTCGCAAAGCAGGCCACGCAGTTGTCGGATTTGAGAAAGTAAAAGACTGGCTCGTGAAGGAGTATGCAGAGGTTCTGTTACAAGCAAGCGATGGTTCCGAGCGGGGCAAGTCAAAGTTGAGTACGCCACACTATGGTCGATTTATCGGCTGTTTGACGGCAAATGAATTGGGTTTGGCATTTGGGCGAGAAAGTGTGATACACGGCGCACTCGCATCTGGTGGGCTCACCGATGGTATCGTTGAGACCGCAGCCAAACTGGAAGCGATACGTGAATGGAACGGCGTGAAGGCACGTCGGAAAGGAAAAGCACTCGATGAGTGAAGACGACGGTAAAAAGACATTGGGCGTTCGCCGCGGCGGACCTGGTAACGTAAAGCAGAGCTTTAGTCACGGACGTACGAAGAACGTCGTGGTGGAGACTAAGCGCAAGCGCGTAATGGTGCCCAAGCCGGGTGGTGGCTCACAGCCTAAACCTGGTGCAGGTCTTGTTGCGGGCGATCCATCGAAGCGTCCGGCAGGTATTTCCGACGCGGAAATGGAACGCCGTATGAAGGCTTTGCAGCAGGCGAAAGCCCGCGAAGCCGAAGATGCTGCGAAGCGAGAAGCTGAAGAGAAGGCCCGCGCGGAAAGCCGTGCCCGCCGCCGCGAAGAAGCCGAAGCCAAAGATCGCGAAGAGCGTGCTCGTGAAGAAGCGCTGAAAGCGAAAAAAGATGAGGATGCACGCAAGGTTCGTGAAGCTGAAGAAGCTGCAAAACGAGCGGCTGCGCCTGCTGAAGCACCTGCTGCACCGGCTGCGCCACGCGGTCCCGGCAAGCTGACTGCTGCTCCTCGTCGTGAAGCGGATAACGACCGTGACAACAAACGCAATAAAAACCGCGGTAACGACGATGGTCGCCGCAGCGGCAAGCTTACCCTGAACCAAGCCCTTTCGGGTGGTGAAGGTGGGCGTCAGCGTTCAATGGCGGCGATGAAGCGTAAGCAAGAACGCCAACGTCAGAAAGCTATGGGCGGCGCAGTTGAGCGCGAAAAGGTTGTACGTGACGTACAGCTCCCCGAAGTTATCGTGGTGTCTGAACTCGCAAACCGTATGGCCGAGCGCGTTGCAGATGTTGTGAAGTCTTTGATGACGAATGGCATCATGGCGACGCAAACCCAGACGATTGATGCGGATACTGCCGAACTCATCATCGAGGAATTTGGCCACAAAGTGGTTCGGGTTTCCGATTCTGATGTGGAAGATGTCATAACTGAGATCGAAGATGCGCCTGAAAACCTTGAGGCACGTCCACCGGTCATTACTGTGATGGGACACGTTGACCACGGTAAAACTTCGTTGCTTGATGCAATCCGGAATGCGCGCGTTGTTGCGGGCGAGGCCGGTGGCATCACCCAGCACATCGGTGCGTATCAGGTCGAGCAAAATGGCAAGCAATTGACCTTCCTCGACACACCCGGTCACGCGGCGTTTACGTCAATGCGTGCACGTGGTGCGCAGGTAACAGATATCGTTATCTTGGTGGTCGCTGCGGATGACGCGGTTATGCCGCAAACGATCGAAGCTATTAACCACGCGAAAGCCGCCAATGTTCCGATGATTGTGGCGATCAACAAGATCGACCGCCCTGCTGCAAACGCTGACAAAGTTCGGACTGATTTGCTTCAGCACGAAGTGATCGTCGAAAAAATGTCTGGCGAAGTGCAAGATGTTGAAGTGTCTGCCATCAACGGCACTGGTCTTGATCAGTTGCTTGAGGCGATTAGCCTTCAGTCTGAGCTTCTTGAGCTGAAAGCCAACCCCAACCGTGCTGCGCGCGGTGCTGTGATCGAGGCTCAGCTTGATGTTGGTCGCGGTCCCGTTGCGACGGTTCTGGTTGAGACTGGTACCCTTAAGCAAGGCGACATTTTTGTTGTTGGCGAGCAATGGGGTAAAGTCCGGGCGTTGGTTAACGACCAAGGTGAGCGGGTTAAAGAAGCAGGACCATCAGTTCCTGTTGAGGTTCTGGGTCTTAACGGCACACCCGAAGCTGGTGACGTGCTGAACGTGACTGAAACCGAAGCGCAGGCCCGTGAAATTGCGGAATATCGTGCTCAGGCGGCGAAAGACAAACGTGCGGCCGCTGGTGCTGCAACGACGCTTGAGCAGTTGATGGCAAATGCCAAAGCAGACGAGTCCATGACTGAGCTGCCAATTGTTGTAAAAGCTGACGTTCAGGGTTCTGCCGAAGCGATCAGCCAAGCGATGGACAAAATCGGCAACGAAGAAGTTCGTGTTCGTGTGCTTCACTCTGGCGTTGGTGCGATCACTGAATCTGACATCGGCCTTGCCGAAGCGTCTGGCGCGCCTGTATTTGGTTTTAACGTCCGTGCAAATGCTACCGCACGTAACGTGGCGAACCAAAAGGGTGTTGAGATCCGTTATTACTCGGTCATCTATGATCTGGTAGATGACGTCAAAGCAGCCGCAAGTGGTCTGCTGTCTGCGGAAATCAAAGAGAACTTCATTGGCTATGCGAACATCAAGGACGTCTTCAAGGTGTCTAACGTGGGTAAAGTGGCCGGGTGTCTGGTGACCGAGGGCGTTGCCCGTCGTTCTGCTGGCGTACGTTTGCTGCGTGACAACGTGGTGATCCATGAAGGCACATTGAAGACATTGAAGCGCTTCAAGGACGAGGTTCCCGAAGTTCAATCAGGTCAAGAGTGTGGTATGGCGTTCGAGAACTACGACGACATCCGTGCCAACGATGTGATCGAAATCTTTGAGCGCGAAGAAGTTGAGCGCACGCTTTCTTGATTGGAAGTAGCATCGGTTCCGACCGGTAATTTGAAATAACAGAGGGCGCCCTATTGGCGCCCTTTTTTCATTTCAGCGGTTTGTAGGGGGCAGCACATACTGATTAAACCGGAAAACCCTCAAAGGTTTTGTCACCAACTCTGATGAGTAGCTTACCGTTTTCAAGAGCCTTAATCAGGATCCCTTGTACAGACACGCCACTTCCAATCTGAACTGTTCTAAGCATTTTCGGGTTCCACATACGACCAACTCCAGCATCTTAACCAAATGGTAACCAAGAAATCTTGCTATCTTGAGGCCGAAGATCGGTGTCGAAAGTACGAACCTAAAGCCAATCACGCAAAATGGGGATGAGCGGAATATCTGCGGCAGGCATTGGATAATTGCTTAGTTCGTTCGCTTTCACCCATTTTAGGGCTTGGTTTTCGCGTGACTGGGGCGTGCCGTTCCATTTTCGACAAGCAAACAGCGGCATCAAAAGATGGAATTTTTCGTATGAGTGCGACGCGAAGGTAAGTGGGGCAAGGCAGCTCTCCCATGTATCAATGCCAAGCTCTTCGTTTAACTCCCGCACCAAAGCCGCCTCTGGTGTTTCGCCCGTTTCGACTTTCCCGCCCGGAAATTCCCACAGGCCTGCCATGGATTTACCTTCTGGGCGCTGGCCAAGCAAAACGCGACCATCGACGTCAATCAAGGCTACAGCAGAGACAAGTACCGTCTTCATGAGCGATAATCTGCATTGATTGTGATGTACCCGTGGGTCAAATCACATGTCCACACGGTTGCATCGGATGTTCCCACGCCAAGGTCCACGTTTATTACAATGTCTTGCTTTTTCATCACTGCTGCACCTTGTTCTTCCGCGTAGCTTGGGCTGACCCAACCATTCTCGGCTACACGGATGTCACCAAAGCTGATTGAAAGGGTGTCTCGGTCTGCCTTTGCACCAGATTTACCCACAGCTGCAACAATACGGCCCCAGTTTGGATCTTCACCCGCGATCGCCGTTTTGACGAGGGGCGAATTCGCGATTGAGAGCGCACAACGCTTTGCATCCGGCTCACTGTCGGCGCCGGTCACGTTCACTGTCACAAATTTGGTGGCGCCTTCGCCATCACGTACGACTTGATGAGCGAGGTCCAGCATTAATGTCTCAAGTGCCTGCGCAAAGTCGGCGTTACCAGTCACGTCAACGTTCGATGCGCCCGTCGCGGCCATTATGAGTGTGTCGGAAGTAGATGTGTCGCTGTCTACAGTGATGCAGTTGAAGGTCCTGTCGTTAATTGCGGACACCATCTGTTGTAGGTCTGGCTGTGCGATCTTTGCATCGGTGAAGATATAAACCAGCATCGTGGCCATATCGGGCGCAATCATGCCGGACCCTTTGGCGATGCCGGTGATCGATACTGTTTTCCCGTCAATATCAATCTGTGCGCCTGCCGCTTTGGGGAACGTGTCCGTCGTCATTATCGCTTCGGCGGCACCCTTCAGCTTGCCCGGTGAGAGCCCTTCTTTCAGCTCAGAAAGCTTGGCTGTAATCTTCTCAAATGGCAGGGCTTCACCGATCACGCCAGTTGACGATGAGAACACCCGTTGAGGGGCAATCCCGAGTGTATCGGCGACCGCTGTGCAAATATTCGTCACCGCTTCAGCACCGTCTGATCCTGTAAACGCGTTGGCGTTTCCGGAGTTTACGATAATTGCTGCCTCGCCTGAGGGGTCGCCACCCAGTTTAGCCTGACAGTCCAGCACCGGTGCTGCGCGGGTTGCGGACGTTGTGAAAACCCCTGCGATTGATGTGCCGGCTTGAAGATGTGTAAGCATCACATCTTTACGGCCTGAATAGCGCACGCCAGCTTCGACAGTCGCAAAGCGGACGCCCGAGATCATCGGAACAACGGGAAAACTAGCTGGGGCGAGGGGCGATATAGTCATTTATTCAGACAACAGTTCGTAGTTAGAAATGATTGATGGGTCGATTGCAGAAAGGTCTGCCGGAGTGATGTCAGCGCCCTCAAGAAGATCGGCGACATAGCTATCAACGGCTTCACGTTGCAGTCGTTGTGACAGGTCTGCACGCACTTCATCAAGGCTGGGGGCGGATGCGATGCGGTCTTGTTTTAACAAAATCACGTGCCAGCCAAATTGGGTTTCGACCGGTTGTGAAACTTCGCCGACAGACAGCGCAACGACCGCCTCCTCAAACGGGGCAACCATAGCGCCGGTTCCAAACCAGCCCAAATCCCCACCATTCGGACCAGACGGGCCAGTTGATTTTTCTTTGGCTAGTTCTGCAAAGTCAGCACCATTTGATAGCTGCTCAACCAATGCGGTTGCTTCGTCTTGGGTCTCCACCAAAATATGCGCGGCGTTGTACTCTTTGCCCAAATCAGCATCAGCGTATTGCGCTTCATACGCCGCCTTAAGCGCGTCTTCTGCGACAGCATCGGATGACAGGACGTCAATCACTTCACCTGCCAGCAGCGAGCGTCGTTCGTTTTGCAAAGTAGTCGTAACGCGTGCGGGTGTGTCTTCAAGAGATTGGGCGAGAAGCTCTTGTTGTGTTAGTTGATCGATGATGCCCTGAAACAGGACCTCTGGCGGTAAATCACGATATTGTTGCGGCAAGCGCGCGTGCGATGCGATGACGTGGCCAAGTGTAATGTCGGTGCCATTGACCGAGGTAATCACTGTTGAGGCATCTTGGGCCTGCAAGGACGCGGCGGCAAAAGTACTCAACAAAGCTGCGCCAATAAAATTAAGGGATTTTACCATTTCGTGATCCTTTTGTGGCCCCATGGGTGGTGCCGTTGACACTAACATAGGCGGCCCTTACATCCTTTACAGCACTTACGCCTTCGAGGTTTGAGACTGCCTGTTAAGCTCTTATGTATGGCTGCAGGTCGGGACGGGCAACCACCCGTCTTATGACATTTTTATTGGGGCCATCGGCCAAGGAAGACACATGTTGGGTTTAGGCACCATCGCCAAGAAGGTTTTTGGCACTCCGAACGATCGTAAAGTTAAATCGACGCGTCCACTTGTTGAGAAAATCAATGCGCTCGAGCCTGATTTCCAAGCGCTTACCGATGAGCAACTAATTGAAAAGACGAATGAGTTTCGCGAGCGTATTGCTGGCGGCGAAAGTCTCGATAGTCTTCTGCCTGAAGCCTTTGCCAACTGTCGTGAGGGCGCGCGCCGTGCGCTTGGATTGCGGGCGTTTGATACGCAATTGATGGGCGGTATTTTCCTGCATCAAGGCAACATCGCTGAAATGAAGACCGGTGAGGGCAAAACCCTCGTTGCGACTTTCCCCGCTTATCTGAACGGGCTTAGCGGCAAGGGCGTGCACATCGTGACGGTCAACGATTATCTGGCCAAACGTGATGCGGAATGGATGTCTAAGGTTTATGGCGCGTTGGGTTTGAGCACGGGTGTTGTCTATCCACAGCAGCCAGAGGCCGAGAAGAAGCAAGCCTACGCCGCCGACATCACATATGCGACCAACAATGAGCTTGGGTTTGATTACCTTCGTGACAATATGCGTTCTGAGCTGGACCAGATGGGACAGCGAGGCCACAATTTTGCGATCGTCGATGAGGTCGACTCAATCTTGATTGATGAGGCGCGCACGCCGCTGATTATCTCTGGCCCTGCGCAGGATCGGTCTGAACTGTATAAAGTCGTGAACACGATCATCCCCGAGCTAAGCGAGGAACACTTCACGATTGATGAGAAAACCCGCAACGTTACGTATTCTGAAGAAGGTAACGAGTGGCTTGAGCAACGCCTGCGTGAAGGTGGTCTGCTTGATGCTGAGCAAACTCTGTATGATCCCGAAAGCGTAACGTTGGTGCATCATGTGAACCAAGCGCTTTCAGCACATAAACTCTTTACCAAAGACAAAGACTACATTGTGCGCGACGGCGAAGTTATCCTCATTGATGAACACACGGGCCGTATGATGCCGGGTCGCCGTATGTCAGATGGTTTGCACCAAGCGATTGAGGCGAAAGAAGGCGTGGCTATTCAGCCTGAAAACGTCACACTCGCGTCTGTCACGTTCCAAAACTATTTCCGTCTGTATTCCAAGTTGGGCGGTATGACTGGTACTGCTAAAACTGAAGAAGAAGAGTTTGGTGAAATTTACAAGCTGGGCGTTGTCGAAGTGCCGACAAACCGTCCCATCCAGCGTGTGGACGAGCATGATCAAGTTTTCCGCACATCTGACGAGAAATACAAAGCTGTTGTTGATGCGCTGAAGGCTGCAAACGCAAACGGTCAGCCTGTATTGGTCGGGACAACCTCAATCGAAAAATCAGAATATATCAGTCAAGTACTGACTGCCGAAGGTATTGAGCACAACGTACTAAATGCGCTCCAGCACGAGCAAGAAGCGCAGATCATCGCAAAGGCTGGTCGCCTTCGCGCGGTAACACTTGCTACAAACATGGCGGGTCGCGGAACAGATATTCAGCTTGGCGGCAACGTCGATATGCAGGTCATGGAAGCGCTGGCTGAGAAACCTGACGCTGATCCAGAAGCGTTACGCGCGGAAATCGAAGCTTCGGTGGCGGATGAAAAGGCGAAGGTTCTTGCGGCCGGTGGTCTTTATGTTCTGGCAACCGAACGTCACGAAAGCCGTCGGATTGATAACCAGTTGCGTGGGCGTTCCGGACGTCAGGGGGATCCGGGTCGCTCGTCGTTTTTCCTGTCGCTTGAAGATGACCTGATGCGCATCTTTGGTTCTGAGCGTCTTGAGGCAGTTCTGTCTCGCCTTGGTATGGCTGAAGGTGAGGCGATTGTGCACCCTTGGGTCAATAAATCACTCGAGAAAGCGCAGGCGAAAGTTGAAGGTCGCAACTTTGATATTCGTAAGCAGCTGCTTAAGTTCGATGACGTAATGAACGATCAGCGTAAGGTGATCTTCAACCAGCGTCTTGAAATCATGCAAAGCCGTGACGTGTCTGAAATTACAAAAGACATGCGCGATCAGGTGATTGAAGATTTGGTCGATGAGTTCATGCCGCCAAAAACCTATGCAGACCAATGGGATACGCAAACCATGCAGGCACAGGCGATTGAGCGTCTTGGGCTTGATTTGCCGATCGTGGATTGGGCAGACGAAGAAGGTGTCGACGACGAGGTTATCCTTGAGCGTATTGAGGAAGCCGCCGATGCAATGATGGCCGAAAAGTCGGAGCAGTTCGGTGAAGACAGCATGCGGAGCATTGAAAAGCAGCTTCTCTTGAATACCATCGATACAAAATGGCGTGAGCACCTGATCGCTCTTGAGCATTTGCGCTCTGTTGTGGGGTTCCGTGGATACGCGCAGCGTGATCCGTTGAACGAATATAAGACCGACAGTTTTCAGTTATTTGAGGCTTTGCTCGATGGTCTTCGTGGCGATGTAACCCAGAAGCTGGCTCAAATCCGCCCTCTAACTGAGGAAGAGCAGCAAGCGATGATGGCGCAGATGGCCGCACAGCAGGCACAGCTACAAGCGCCGGCTGATGCTGTCCCTGCGTCCGATAATGGAAACGCGGTTGATGGCTTTGTAGAAAGTGACCCTACGACTTGGGGTAATCCATCACGCAACGATAGTTGTCCTTGTGGTTCTGGTAAGAAGTTCAAGCACTGTCACGGGCGCGTTTAATGGCTGGTCTGTATAGTGCCTGAGTTTTGCGGTCAGAGGTAGCCGTCTGAGCGCATGCTCACCTCGCGCGATTTGCCGATGATTAAGTGATCATGAAGTGTCAGCCCAAGTGATTGGGCAGCGCTTTCCATGGTGAGTGTCATTGATATGTCAGATTTTGACGGCGTTGGATCGCCTGACGGATGATTATGCACAAGAATAAGGGCGCTCGCGTTCAATTCGAGAGCTCGCCGCATAACTTCTCTGGGGTAGACAGGCACATGGTCGACGGTGCCGCGGCCAAGTTCCTCATCGGCAATCAGTACATTTTTACGGTCCAAGAAAAGACAGCGGAACACTTCAGTATCACCATGTGACATGGCGGTGTGACAGTAGTTTATCAGCGCGTCCCAACTGGACAGCACATCTTTTTGCATCACTCGGGCGCGCGCCATTCGGTGTGACGTGGCTTCCAGAATTTTCAGATCGGTAATGACCAAATCACCCACACCGCGGACTTTGGCTAAATGCTCAGGGCGGGCAGAAATCACGCCATTGATATCCGAGAATGTATCAATTAACCGCCGCGCAACTGGTTTCACATCACATTTTGGAAGTGACCGAAACAAAACTAACTCGAGTAATTCGTAGTCGGGCATTCCGCGCGCGCCACCTTCGGCGAAACGGTGATGAAGACGTTGCCGATGATCTTTGACGTAACTTAGCTCCCCGCCTTTTGGGCCGGTAAAGAGAAGTTCTTGGCCCTCGAACAAAGGCATTTGGTTTTCAGAAAACTGATCTGGCGCACTCATGACACTTCATGAATGCGCCGATTCTCTAAAAAATCAGTTAACCCTTCATCGTTTCCCAAAAGCTTTTGACGCTTGAGAAGAAACTTGATGATTGTGGGTTGTTGTCTTCGCTAAGTTTTTCGAACTCGCGCAGAAGCTCTTTCTGCTTAGATGTAAGGTTCACAGGCGTTTCAACGGCCATTTCGATGAACATATCGCCCGCTCCGCCACCGCGAAGCCCGGGCATACCTTTGCCGCGCAAACGCATTTGGCGCCCCGATTGGCTGCCGCCCGGGATTTTCACTCGTGACCGTCCGCCATCAATCGTAGGCACCTCAATGTCGCCACCAAGAGCGGCAGACGTCATTGAAACAGGCACGCGGCAGAACAGGCTTTGCCCGTCACGCTCAAATATTTCATGCTCTGCGACTTCGATGAAAATATAAAGATCACCTGTCGGTCCACCGCGCATTCCGGCTTCGCCTTCGCCAGCAAGGCGGATACGGGTGCCGGTTTCAACACCAGCAGGAATGTTTACAGAAAGGGAACGTTCTTTTTCGGTCCGGCCGGCCCCGCCACATGCTTTGCACGGATTCTTGATGATCTGGCCAATACCGGAGCAGGTAGGACAGGTGCGTTCTACGGTAAAGAAGCCCTGTTGCGCACGGACTTTACCCATACCCGAACACGTTGGACAGGTCGCGGGTTCGGCCCCACCGTCTGCGCCAGTGCCAGTACATGTATCACAGTTAACAGATGTTGGGACGTTGATGGTTTTCTGGCTGCCGGCAAATGCTTCTTCAAGGGTGACGCGCAAGTTATAGCGCAAATCCGAGCCGCGGCTGGCGCGTGTACGACCGCCACCACCGCGCTGTCCGCCCATGAAGTCACCAAACAGATCATCAAACACATCGGAAAAGGCGCTTGAGAAGTCACCGTTCCCTCCACCAAAACCGCCACCTTGTCGGCCGCCACCCATGCCGCCTTCAAAAGCTGCGTGGCCGTAACGGTCGTAAGCAGCTTTTTTCTCTGCGTCTTTCAGCACTTCGTAGGCTTCGTTCGCTTCTTTGAACATTGCCTCGGCGTTTGGATTATCAGCATTACGGTCTGGGTGTAGTTCTTTCGCTTTGGTGCGATAGCCCTTTTTAATCTCATCAGCGGATGCGCCTTTTGAGACCCCTAGAATTTCATAATAGTCACGTTTTGCCATGGGTGGTCTCCCCCTTTGGAACGTAAAAGCCAGCCCACCCGTCTTACAGGGATGCGGGCTGGCTTCATTGGTTCCTTAGCGCGGATTAGGCGCGTTTGTCGTCGTCCAGATCTTCGAAGTCAGCGTCTACGATGTCATCATCAACACCGGCGTTGCCATCTTCTGGTGCGGCTTCCTCACCAGCGGCTTCTTCTTGCGCTGATTTATAGATTGCTTCACCAAGTTTCATCGCAGCTTCAGTTACGTTCTGGATGCCGCCTTTGATCTTACCGGCGTCTTCTGTTTCCAGATCATCTTTGAGTGCGGCAATTGCCAACTCAATCGCTTCGATCGTTGTTGGGTCCACTTTGTCCGCGTGCTCTTCCATGGACTTTTCAGTCGAGTGGACGAGGCTCTCGGCTTGGTTCTTGGCTTCCACCAATTCTTTACGATCTTTATCTGCTTCGGCGTTATCCTCAGCATCTTTGACCATTTTTTCGATATCTTCATCAGACAAGCCACCAGAAGCCTGGATCGTGATCTTCTGCTCTTTACCAGTGCCTTTGTCAGCCGCGCCTACAGACACGATGCCGTTGGCGTCGATGTCGAAGGTCACTTCGATTTGTGGCATGCCGCGTGGTGCGGGTGGAATATCCTCGAGGTTGAACTGACCGAGGATTTTGTTGTCCGCAGCCATCTCACGCTCACCTTGGAATACGCGGATTGTCACGGCATTCTGGTTGTCTTCAGCGGTCGAGAAGGTTTGTGACTTTTTAGTTGGGATCGTTGTGTTGCGGTCGATAAGACGTGTGAACACACCACCAAGGGTCTCAATACCAAGCGAAAGCGGCGTTACGTCAAGCAGAACGACGTCTTTCACGTCACCTTGCAGAACACCGGCTTGAATTGCTGCACCCATGGCAACAACTTCATCTGGGTTCACGCCTTTGTTTGGCTCTTTACCGAAGAATTTTGTCACTTCTTCGATGACCTTTGGCATACGTGTCATACCACCAACAAGGACGACTTCGTCGATGTCACCAACAGACAAACCTGCGTCTTTCAGGGCCGCTTGGCATGGCTTGATTGACGCTTTGATCAGGTCACCAACAAGGCTTTCCAGCTTCGCGCGTGTCAGTTTAACAACCAAGTGAAGCGGCTGGCCTGTTTTGCTGTCCATTGAGATGAAGGGCTGGTTGATTTCAGTCTGGCTTGCAGAAGAAAGCTCAATCTTTGCTTTCTCAGCGGCTTCTTTCAAACGCTGAAGCGCCATCTTGTCTTGGGTCAGGTCGACGCCATTCGCTTTTTTGAACTCATCCGCGAGGTGGTTCACGATGCGCATGTCAAAGTCTTCACCACCAAGGAACGTATCACCGTTGGTTGATTTCACTTCGAACAAACCGTCATCAATCTCAAGGATCGTTACGTCGAATGTACCGCCACCGAGGTCATAAACCGCAATGGTTTGTGTCTCTTTTTTATCCAAGCCATAGGCCAAGGCTGCTGCTGTTGGCTCGTTGATGATACGTAGAACTTCGAGACCAGCGATTTTGCCGGCGTCTTTTGTTGCCTGACGTTGTGCATCGTTGAAGTACGCAGGAACGGTAATGACCGCCTGTGTTACATCTTCGCCGAGGTACGATTCAGCGGTTTCTTTCATCTTTTGCAGAATGAACGCTGAAATCTGTGAAGGGCTGTATTTTTCGTCTTGGGCTTGGACCCAAGCGTCGCCGTTGCCGCCATTGATAACAGCGAAGGGCATGTTCTTTTTGTCTTTTGCCAGATGCTCATCATCGGCGCGACGGCCGATAAGACGCTTAACACCGAAAACAGTGTTCTCTGGGTTTGTGACTGCTTGGCGTTTTGCAGGCTGGCCTACAAGACGCTCGTCGTCTGTAAATGCAACGATTGATGGGGTCGTGCGCGCGCCTTCCGCATTCTCAATAACACGGGGCTGCGAACCATCCATGATGGCGACGCAGGAGTTTGTTGTCCCAAGGTCAATACCAATAACTTTAGCCATGAATTGTCATCCTCTTTTTCCGGCGATGTCGTGAGGCGCGGACCCTATGTCCGGCATCCAAGCCTCAATCCCAAGGTGAAGGGCGTCCACAGAGGGACAACCCAGTTCGCAGCGTATATAGGGAGGGGTGTAGGGCGCTGCAAGCGGCGCGCATTGGATAAATGCACCGAAATTTGAAGGAAAGTGATAATGCGACCCAATTTAAGCATTCGGGGCTTTCATATCTATAAAACTGCATTGGATATTGGCGCACAGCGGCAGTTGGTCGATGCAGTCCGGGACATTGTTAAGGCGGCACCACTGATGAGGCCACAAACACCATCCGGTCGCCAGATGTCTGTCAGAATGACTTCGGCGGGACGTGTTGGGTGGACAGCAACTGCTTCGGGTTATCAGTATGCAACGCGTCATCCTTCTGGCGTGGCTTGGCCCGCCATTCCGCGCAAAATCCTTGATGTGTGGAGCAGCGTCACGTGCGACGCGCCGTTGCCTGACAGTTGCTTGATCAATTTTTATGATGAAGCAGCCCGCATGGGGTTGCACCGCGATCATGATGAGGCTGATTTTCAGTGGCCCGTTGTTTCCATCTCGCTCGGGGATGAGGGCTTGCTGCGTGTAGGCGGCCTTGAGCGTGGCGGCACTACGGAAAGCATTTGGCTGCAATCAGGGGATGTTGTTGTGATGGGCGGACAGGCCCGTCTTGCCTATCACGGTATTGACCGCATCAAAGGTGGTTCATCACGACTTTTGCCCAACGGCGGCCGGCTTAACCTGACGCTCCGTGTTGCAACTTAGGCCTACTTATTGTCGCGCGCTCCAACTGACGGAGGCGTGTTTGCGGGTATAGAACTCGCCCATCAGACCAATCATTAGGAATATGACCGTGATAAGGGTCGCATATTCCCAATCTGTGTAGCGCGGGTTGTAGTTCACAAACACAAAGCCACGGGCTTGGTCGATTGTGTGAAAGAGTGGGTTCCAATCGAACATCGCCAACATAAAGCTTGGCAACGTATTGGCTACGAACATCTTGCCTGAGGCGATCATGTTGGCACGGCTGTACACTTGGGTGAAGATGCCAACAACAGCCGGCATCCATGGTTTGAGCGCCAATAGAACCATTCCAATTGCAACGCCGCTGGCCCAAGACAAAAGCAGCATGCCAAGCGCGCTCATTGGGTCTTCGATGACGACTGGTGTGAAGATAACGTGATAGCCAAACAAAACCAAAAATAGCGATAGCAACTGAATATAAAGAGAGCCTAGCGCAGAGGAGCATATGGCGATTGCTGTGGTCATGGGGGCATGCTTCATCATTGCTGATGCCGGACCTTCTGAACTGACAACTGCGCTAAGGGCTTTGGTATGGCACAGGAACAAAAAGATACCCGACATGATGTACAGCAAGAAATCACCGCGCAATGTTGCGCCGCGCAGGCCTAGTACGGAAAACATAACGTAGAATGCCGCGACAAAGATGATTGTCTGCAGCATGTTGGTAAGCAACGCCAAGAAGGCATTGCCATGACTTTTACGGACGTCACGGACGATCCCATGGTAGATTAACTCAAGTAGACCAACGGCTTTTCGGCGCCCGGTAGGCCGTGCTTCAAAACTAAACATTTACTATCCTGCTCAACGCGCGACCCATTGGTTTCACAGAAATCTTGCTGTTTCATTACCAGAGTCGCATAAGCCTTACGCAAGACCATACGCTTTTTCGCTAATTTATCAACGATTTCGACATCGGGAGTAACAGTTTTGGATTTCACAAAGATGGAAGCGGTGTTCCGCGAGTTGGCTTTGCGCGCTGGTGACGTGATTATGGAAATCTATGAAGCGGATGATTTTGATGTCAAAACCAAGTCAGACGATAGCCCTGTAACGGCTGCTGATGAGGCCGCGGATGCGCTTATATCTGCGGGTTTGCGAGCCGCTTTTCCTGATGTGCTTTTGGTGACAGAGGAGCAGTCTGCCTCCCATACGCAAACGGCGGATACGTTTATCATTGTTGACCCCCTTGATGGCACGAAAGAGTTCATCAACCGGCGTGGTGATTTTACAGTGAACATAGCGTTTGTTGAAAACGGCGTGCCGACACGTGGCGTTGTTTACGCGCCTGCCCGTGAGCGGTTGTTTTACACAAATGCATCGGGTGAAAGTGTTGAAGAGGCGGGACCTTTTGCAAAAGATAAAGTGGGTCCGCAGGCGAAGATCGCTGTGTCATCCCCCGATAATGCAGCCCTGCTTGTTGTTGCCTCAAAGTCTCACCGCGATCAGGCGACAGATGATTACATCAATAAATATTCGGTTAGCGATATGAAAAGCGCAGGATCGTCGCTGAAGTTTTGTCTGATTGCGACGGGTGAGGCTGATATCTACCCGCGCTTGGGTCGCACGATGGAGTGGGATACGGCAGCGGGTCATGCGGTACTGAACGGTGCAGGTGGTGCGGTTATTCGCTTTGACGATCATACGCCGCTCAAATACGGCAAAAGTGAGTATGCAAACCCGTTCTTTATTGCCCACGCACCGGGCGTTGATCTTAAGCGAGGCTAGATATGTCTGTTCTCATCATAATTCCTGCTCGGTTCGCCAGCACACGCTACCCTGGCAAGCCACTTGTTGAACTGACCGGCGCTGACGGCACAAAGCGCAGTTTGATTGAGCGGTCTTGGCGGGCAGCGATGGCCGTGAAGGGTGCGGATAAAGTTGTTGTCGCTACGGATGACGACCGTATTCGACGAGCGGCAGAGAGTTTCGGTGCCGAGGTCGTGATGACGTCAGAGAGCTGCGCCAATGGTACAGAGCGTTGCGCACAAGCCTATGCGAACCTTCGTGCGGACCACGATATCGTGGTGAATCTACAAGGTGACGCGCCGCTCACGCCGCCTTGGTTTGTTGAGGCATTGATCGATGGGCTGAAAAATACGCCAGCCGCAGATGTGGCCACGCCGGTTTTGCGGTGTGATGGCGAGACGCTGAACAGCCTTTTGAACGACCGTAAGCATGGTCGCGTTGGCGGGACAACGGCTGTGTTCGGCGCGGATAATAATGCGCTTTATTTCAGCAAAGAAGTCATCCCGTTCGTCGCACAAAACTTTGACGCACAGGATCCCACGCCTGTGTTTCATCACGTTGGTGTCTATGCGTATCGGCCCGCGGCGTTGATGGCCTATCCTACATGGGATGCTGGTCCGCTGGAAGGGCTTGAGGGTCTTGAGCAGCTTCGGTTCTTGGAGCGTGCACGCCCCATGATGTGTGTTGAGGTTGAGGCCCGTGGCGCAAAGTTCTGGGAGCTAAATAATCCTGAAGACGTACCTTTGATTGAGAAGATGCTGCGCGATATAGGCCAAGCTTGATTACAATGGCATAGCTGTGTTTAGTCTCCCTACTGCCGTGGAAATGTATTTTGGTCCATATATTTGCCTTACTGGTGACATATTCGGGCAAGAAGCCTGTGCCTAAATACTGCGTAAGGTTCGACAAATGCGAAAAAAGGTAACAAAAGCTATTTTCCCCGTGGCAGGTTTGGGTACGCGGTTTTTGCCTGCAACCAAATCAGTGCCAAAAGAGATTATGACACTGGTTGACCGCCCGCTGATCCAATACGCCATCGATGAAGCACGTGCGGCAGGCATTAAAGAATTCATCTTTGTCACGTCTCGCGGCAAAGGGGCGCTTGAGGATTACTTTGATCATGCCCCAACCCTTGAACAAGAACTTCGCAAAAAGGGCAAAGACGAGCTTCTAGAGGTCTTGAAAAATACCAACATGGACAGTGGGGCAATCGCCTACATTCGCCAACATAAGGCTCTTGGTTTGGGGCATGCGGTGTGGTGCGCGCGTAGACTTATCGCGAATGAGCCTTTTGCGGTTATTTTACCTGATGATGTTATTGCGGCCGATAAGCCCTGTCTTCAACAGATGGTAGAGGCGTACGAGGAAACAGGCGGCTCGATGGTGGCTGCGATGGAGGTCCCCAAAGAGAAATCAAGCAGCTACGGCATGCTTGATATCCAAGGAGATCTTGGGGCGATGGTGTCGGTCAAAGGTATGGTTGAGAAGCCTTCCGTTGAGGACGCGCCGTCGAACTTAGCTGTGATCGGTCGTTACATCCTTTCGCCAAAAGTACTGCAAAACCTCAGCCAGCTCAAATCTGGCGCGGGCGGTGAAATACAGCTGACTGATGCGATCGCGAAAGAGATTGAAAACGAGCGGGGCGTTTATGGATACCGCTTCCAAGGCCAGCGGTTTGATTGCGGATCAAAAGCGGGCTTTCTGCAGGCGACTGTCTCGTTTGGTTTGGGTCGCGATGAGCTTTTGGACTATCTTCAGCAGATGGTTGGCCACCAACAAGCCGCACAGTGATTTGGTGTAGCTGACGTTTCGGGTCTTGGCATGCTAGCGCGTCTCATTGATTCTTATAAATTGCGGTGGAAACGCCGCCGGTATTTGTTGCGCGCATTGCGCAAGCGGAATCAACTCTCGCTGGCAAGCGACAAGACTGCTAATATCATTCCGAGCAGTGTTTTGTGCTTTGTGTGTGTGCGCAATGAAGGCACGCGCCTGCCATACTTTTTTGAACACTACCGCAGATTAGGCGTGCAGCACTTTTTGGTGGTAGATAACGGCTCAACGGACGGCACCTCTGAACTGCTTCACGGCGCACCTGATGTGTCTGTTTGGCGTACCAATCACAGCTATCGGCTGTCGCGGTTTGGGATGGATTGGCTGACGTGGTTGATGATTGTTTACGGACATGATCGGTGGTGCCTGACGGTAGATGCTGATGAGTTGCTCGTATACGATCAGAGTACTACTCTAGATCTCAGGGCGCTGTCTAAAGTGCTTGATGCGGCGGGTGAGACGTCTTTTGGGGCACTCATGTTGGACATGTATCCTAAAGGGCCACTTGGGCGGCAGACATATAAAGCGGGTGATTATCCGATCGATGTTTTAGGCTGGTTTGACCCTGATGGGTACGACTTCAAAACACAAAAACGGATGAACAATCTTTGGGTGCAGGGCGGGCCACGGGCACGTCAGTTTTTCGCCCAAGAATTCCGCCGCGCGCCGACGCTTAACAAGATCCCTTTTGTGAAGTGGAGCCGACGTTTTGTGTATGTCAACTCAACGCATTCGCTGCTGCCAAAGCGCTTGAACGATGTGCAGAACTATCAGGGAAGTGAAAGGCCATCTGGCGTTCTACTTCATACGAAATTTCTGCCCGAAATTGTTGATAAATCTTCCGAGGAAAAGCAGCGTGACGAGCACTTCAATAATTCCGCTCTCTATGATGAGTATTATGACGCCCTAAGTGCGAACCCTGACTTGTGGCACGAAGGTGCTGCCCGCTATGAGGGTCCGCAGCAGTTGATTGATTTGGGACTTATGTATCCGATCAAATGGGGCGCGTAGGCGGCGAATTTATTTACGAAAACGCAATTTTTGGCCTATAGTTGCGATGTACGAAAACCGGCGGTGATCGGTTGGGGATTTATGAGGTTTGGCTTTGGGTATTTGGAGCTCATACAGGATGAGGCTGCAGAGGAAGCGCTTGCGCATCCGTGCGCGGCGCAAATCCCGTGAGTTGCGAATGGTTGCCAATAATACTGCTCAAATCCCTCGTGATGGCATCGTTCTGTTCTCTACCCTTCGCAACGAAAAGCGCCGTTTGCCATATTTTTTGGAGTACTACCGTGCCCAGGGTGTCGATCACTTTGTGATTGTTGATAACGACAGCGATGATGGTGGCCGTGAGTATCTTGCGCAGCAGCTCGATGTCTCGGTTTGGACGACACAACATAGCTATAAATCGGCACGCTTTGGGATGGATTGGCTGAACTATCTACTCTCGAAATATGGTGCGGGTAAGTGGTGTTTGACCGTTGATTGTGATGAATTCTTTGTCTTTCCGTTCAGCGACACGCGCCCCATTCGGGCGCTGACTGATTGGCTTGATACATCTTCGATACGGTCATTCAGCGCATTGCTTTTGGATATGTATCCAAAGGGGCCAATAGGTCAGTCCTGCTATGTAGAGGGTCAGGACCCCCTTGAGGTGCTCAATTGGTTTGACGCGGGCAATTACACGATTTCGCGCAATAACCGATACGGCAATTTATGGATTCAAGGTGGGCCGCGCATGCGGATGTTCTTCGCCGATGACCCAATTCGTGCGCCGGCGCTCAACAAAACCCCGCTCGTCAAGTGGCGTAAAGGCTACACCTATGTCAGTTCAACACACATGCTGTTGCCCCGCGGTTTGAACCTCACCTACGATGCAAATGGCGGTGAGAAGGCTACGGGTATTCTACTGCACGCCAAGTTTCTTGATACGTTTGGTGCCAAAGCGGCTGAAGAACTGAACCGCAAACAGCATTACGCGGCCAGTCATGAGTATAAATCCTACGCTGCGCAGCTGAAGGATGACCCCGATCTTTGGTGCAGGTGGTCAGAGAGTTACATTAACTGGCGGCAGCTCGAAATTTTGGGCCTCATGTCTAAAGGAAATTGGGCATGAGCGTTGGGGTCATCATGCTCGTTCATGCGGCACTGGACCGTGCTGAACAGGTTGTGCGTCATTGGGTGGCCGGTGGTTGTCCAGTGGTTGTCCATGTTGACAAAGCCGTGTCGCAGGCGGAATTCACTGCGTTTCGCGGGCGGCTTTCAGATTTGCCTGAGGTGAGCTTTTCTGCACGACGTAAATGTCATTGGGGCACATGGTCATTGGTTGGCGCAACACAAACGGCAGCAGAGCAAATCCTACGTGAGCATCCACAGGTCGAGCATATTTTTCTGGCATCTGGGTCATGTTTGCCCCTGCGGCCTGTGCGCGATTTATGCGCCTATTTAAAAGCGCGCCCCAAAATAGATTTCATCGAAAGCGCCACGACCCAAGACGTTCCTTGGACAATTGGTGGGCTGGATGCTGAGCGCTTTACGTTGCGGTTCCCATTTTCTTGGAAGCACCAACGAAAGTTATTTGATGGGTATGTCCGACTGCAGCGTCGCATCAGATTTAAACGTAAAATACCCACGGGGTTACAGCCGCATATGGGGTCGCAGTGGTGGTGCCTGACCCGCAGCACGCTGTCGGCCATTTTGAATGATCCCATGCGCCAAACGTATGATCGATATTTCAAGCGTGTTTGGATACCGGACGAGAGTTACTTTCAAACGCTTGCGAGGATCCATTCCGAACGAATTGAGAGCCGCTCGCTCACGTTGTCCAAGTTCGATTTTCAGGGTAAGCCCCATATCTTTTACGACGATCATTTACAGCTTTTGCGCCGTTCTGATTGCTTTGTAGCGCGTAAAATTTGGCCCCAAGCGAATATACTTTACGACACGTTTCTTCAAAAGAATGAGGGTACTGTTCCACAAACCGAGCCTGCTCCAGCCAAGATTGACCGGATATTTGCCAAGGCGGTTGAGCGTCGGGTACGCGGCCGCAATGGGTTGTATATGCAAGGGCGATTCCCCCATGCAGGTGTCGAAGGCGCAATGACTGCGGCGCCCTATTCTGTCTTTTGTGGTTTTAATGACGTTTTTGAAGGCTTTTTGGATTGGCTCCCAAGGGCAACGCCAGTTCGTGTCCATGGGCATTTATTCGCTCGGGACAAAGTGCATTTTGCGGGCGGTGAGCCAAGTTTTACTGGGGCTTTGTCGGACAGCGCCGCAGTTCGCGACTATGCTCCACGTGATTTTCTGACTTCACTTATCTGGAACACGCGCGGCGAACGGCAGTGTTTTCAGTTTGGACCTGCAGACGTGCAAGACCTCAACTGGAAATTGGCGCTTGATCCGAATGCACAGATTTCTGTGATTTCTGGCGCGTGGGCTGTGCCGCTCTTTCACTCAACGCGCCCTTTCGCGGAGGTCCGTGTTGAGGCTGCACGCCTACAGCGCGTTGAAAATAAGTTCTTAGAGATTTTGAAAACGCCTTACGTAAAAGCAAAGGTCCGGGCGTGGGCATTGGCTGACTTCATTGAGGCGCCCATGGATGCGTTACAAGATATTGTTGATGAAATGGGGCAAAAGCCACCTCGGCGCCTGACAGAAGTGCCCAAGATGGTTGATCTTACTGGTTTTGGGCAGTTTCTGCAGAGCCTGAAAAACGAAGTGATGCATCCGTATTTGATGGGTGATTTTCCCCTTTCAAGCGTTGAGGCAGCACCCGTGCCAGAGCCCCGCCGACCTTATTTGGTGAGATAGATGACAGGCCGTTTTGATAGCTTTGTAATGTTTGCCGAGATGCGCACGGGGTCCAATCTTTTGGAAACCCACCTAAACGCGATGGAAGGCGTTACATGTCATGGCGAGGCGTTTAATCCTGCATTTATCGGTTATCCCAACCGAGATGATATTTTGGGGATCAGCAAAAAACAGCGCGAACAAAAACCGGATCTTCTTGTTCAGGCGATCCGAAACGCCGATGGCCTCAATGGATTTCGGTATTTTCATGAACACGATCCGCGCATCTTAGCTGATATCATCGCGGATGAACGGTGCGCCAAGATCATTTTGACGCGCAATCCGCTTGATAGCTTTGTGTCCCTTCAAATCGCGCGTGCGACCAATCAATGGAAACTAACCCACGAGACGCGGCGCAAAACCAGCCAGATCGAATTTCAGCCGCGCAAATACGCTAAATTCTTGGCTGATCTTCAGGCATTTCAGCAAGACCTGCGGGGGGCACTTCAGCGGGCGGGCCAAACATCATTCTTTGTGGACTATGATGATCTTAACTCACTTGATGTGCTGAATGGGATCGCGGCTTATCTTGGTGCGCCCACACTTAGCGCGTTGTCGAGCGAGTTGAAGCGGCAAAACCCTGCGCCGCTGTCCTCAAAGGTTTCAAACTATGCAGAGATGCGAGCAGCGCTTGGGAAGGTGGAGCAGATTGATGAGCAAGACATTGCATCAACTGAACCTGCCCGAAACGCGGCAGTTCCAAGTTACATTGCTGCCGCTGAAACGGGGCTTCTATATCATCCTATTCCTGGTGGCCCGATGGCTAAAGTTGCGCACTGGCTTGCTCAGGTAGACGGCGTAGCGACCGCTGATTTGTTGACGGATTTTTCGCAAAAGACTGTCCGGCGGTGGAAGCGGAACCGGACCCCTAACAGGACTTTTACCGTTGTTTGCCATCCTGTTGAGCGGGCCCATAGAGTGTTCTGTGAAAGAATCCTCAACGTGGATGAGGCCAGTTTTCCTGTGATTAGGCAAAATCTGATCGAAAACTACGACATTACTCTACCCAAAGATGGACGCCGCTCTTCTGGATATGGTCCTAATGAGCACCGAGTAGGTTTCTTAAAGTTTTTGGAGTTCATTAAGGCAAACCTTGAAGGCAAAACGAGTATCCGCGTTGATCCAAACTGGGCAAGTCAATCAAGTATTCTTCACGGATTTAGCACGTTTATGAGCCCTGATATGGTTATCCGAGAGGCTGAACTTTCTGACGGGCTTGCTTATCTTTCGGCGCAGGTCAAAAGCACGTGTCCGGCCTTAACGCAGCCTGACACGAGTGCTGAGTTTGAATTGGCAGAAATCTACGATGCTGAAGTCGAACGCGCGTGCCGCGAAGCGTACCAGCGCGATTACATGGCGTTCGGTTTCTCAGCTTGGAAAAACTAGGCTGCTTTTGAGATATTCTGAGCAGTCAAAACTGCATACAGCGTTGATGGGTCGCTATTTGCGCGAAGTTTCTCGCAGACCGCTTCATCGCGCAATGTCCGCGATACCAGAGCCAGCGCTTTGAGGTGCGAAACACCGCTGTCGCGGGGTGCAAACAACGCAAACACAAGATCAACAGGCTGGCGATCGACTGCCCCAAAATCTACGGGGCGCTCAAGGCGCAGAAATACACCTTTTACGGTGTCGATATCATCAAGCCGCGCGTGAGGTAGGGCAACACCGTGCCCTACTCCCGTTGGCCCAAGCGCTTCGCGCTCCATAAGGGCCTCAATCAATCGCGCACCTTGAAGGTCGTAGCACGCATTCGCGATGTCACCCACATCGTGCAGCAGTCGTTTTTTACTGCTGACGTTGCCCAAGACGCGGACGGCGTTTGGTGTAAGGATATCACTTAGGTTCATTGTACTACTCTTTTCGGCTGATGCGCCGATGCCCTGTTACGTTTTGGGCTCGATCCACCCAATGTTACCATCGTCGCGCTTGTAGACGACCCCAAACGCACTGTTACTCTCGTTCCGGAAAATCACCACCGGCGCTCCGGAAATCTCCATCTGCATAACCGCTTCACCGACTGACATTGTTGAAACTTTAGTTTCAACCTCGGCAATAATCATAGGCTGCAACGTTTCCGGTTCACTGTCGTCAACGCCCTCACTTGCCGCGAGGATATAAGAGGAAGCCCCCAATTGTTCAACCGGTTCTTTCCGCTTGCTATGGTGGTCCTTTAGGCGCCGTTTGTAGCGCCGCAACTGCTTTTCCATTTTCTCGGCACATTCATCGAATGCCGCATAGATTTCGGTCGCATGAGCCTTTGCTTGCGCGGTCAGCCCGGTTGAAAGATGGATGGTCGCTTCACAGACGTGTTCATGACCGCTTTTTGAAAAAACCACATTGGCGTCCGTCGGTCGTTCTGCGTATTTCTCAACGATGTCATTAAGTTCGTTTTTGACATGTGTTTGAAGTGCGTCGCCGATGTCGATTTGCTTGCCAGTGATTTGATAGCGCATGAAGTCTCCAGTGTTATTTGAACCGTTTCCGCCCAACATGGCCTGACGCATGAATGTAAAGAAATGGTAACTTTTGGCTGAATGAAAGGGCGCGGTGACAACCGAGTATCAGGCTAAAAAAGATGGGTCTGGCCACTTTCATTAGCTTCATTTGGCGCTGGATCAGTGCGATCTGTCAAGTGAGATTGCGCGCTGGTTATGAAATGCGAAAATTTTGGCCGAGGTAAACTTGCTTCACTTTCTCATCCGCTACGACCTCTGCTGCGGTGCCACTCATCAAGATTGTTCCGCTGTGCATGATGTAAGCACGATCAACAATTTCGAGAGTTTCCCGCACGTTGTGATCCGTGATTAAAACGCCAAGACCGCGTGTTTTGAGATCTGAAACGAGGGTGCGAATTTCGCCCACCGCAATAGGATCTACGCCAGCAAATGGCTCATCCAGCAGCACATATTTGGGATCAGCGGCAAGGCAGCGGGCAATTTCAACGCGGCGCCGCTCGCCACCCGAAAGTGCAAGTGCCGAGGCGCGGCGTAAATGTTCAATCGAGAATTCGGATAATAATTCATCAAGCCGTTTGCGTCGAATAGCGCGATCCGGCTCAGAAATTTCGAGGATTGCTCCGATGTTGTCTTCAACGCTCATTCCACGAAAAATGGACATTTCTTGTGGAAGGTAGCCGATACCCAGTTTGGCGCGGCGATACATTGGCAGGGTCGTTACGTCGCGGCCATCAATCGTCACTTGGCCACCTTCGGGCGTGACGAGGCCTGCAATTGAGTAAAAGCAGGTTGATTTGCCGCACCCGTTTGACCCCAGCAGAGCCACAACTTCACCACGCGCCAGTGTCATGGATAGGTCTCGAATGACGGTCCGCTTACGGTAGCTTTTACGTAGGTTGCTGACCCGTAGTCCCGCGGACCCTTCGGTTACTTTGAGATCTGGCATCAGTCCTGCCCAGTGTTGAGGATTGTTTTCACGCGACCGTTCATACGTGCCGTACCAGTTGCAAGGTCAAGTGTCATACTTTCAGACGTCAACGCATTTGGACCTTGGGTTACAAGGACGTTTCCACTCATTACGACTTCGTTATTTGCAATTGAATAGTCGGCGCGCTCTGCTTCTGCTGCGTCCTCACCATTCACTAGCGTTACACCGCCGGTCGCTTCTAGCCGCTCAATTTTTTGGTCACCCTCCGCATAGACAACCAAAACACGGCCTGCGGCAAGGCGCATCACACCTTGGCCAATCACGACATTACCATCAAAAACGGCTGTGCCGTTTTCTTGATTAACGCTGAGCTGGTCGGCAGTAATCTCAAGTGCCGCATCTGGGTTGTTAGCAATTTTGCCAAACGCAACTTGTTGCGCTGTCGCTGAAACGCAGAAGGAAACAGAAAGAAAAGCGGCAATGATAAAGCGCAAAAACATAGGGTGCTCTCCAAAAGTCATGGCTGGTATATCACTCGGACGCCGTTTTGGAAAACCAGAACATGGACGCCGCGGTTTTGCTGTATCAAGGTCATCTGACCGGCTGTGATCTGGCCAAGCGATGAGGTGGCTTCCACAGGCCCATCGGTTACCAGCGTAGCTGTCTCAAGCGATGTTGTTACGGCGTCAGTTCGTACCATCACACCAGTTGAAGTATTTACCTCAACACCTCCTGAAAGCCGCGCGGTTTGGGTTGGTCCGTCCACGCTTGCTTGCGGCGCCGTCAGAGAGATGGTCGTACCACCTTTGAGATCAATCCGCGCTGAAATACCTTCAGACGTGATGCTGTCGGGCTTGTCTGGACTTGGTGCGGCAAGTTTAGCTTTAAATTCAATAGCATCACCGTCAGCAGTGACCCCTGAATGTGTGGGTGCCGAAATGCGTTGATCCGCGACAATCTCATCTATCTCGACTTTGGCATAGGGGATGGTGCTTTGGACATCCGTGGCGGGTCGTGCGACCAAAAACAGCAGCGACAGCAAAACAAGGCCGACAATTGGCAGGATGATTTTCAGCCAAACAACCAGTCGCGAATATCTGTTGTCTGCCCGAAGCATCCTACCCCAGTCCGGCGCGTAAACAGTCATGGATGTGCAGAATACCACAAGGTTGTGCTAGTCCTTTTGGGTCAACAACGAACAGACATGTGATCTTGCGTTCATTCATTTGCCCAACCGCTTCTTCGGCAAGTGCATCTGGTGAGATGGTTTTTGGTCCGGCAGTCATCACGTCACCTGCGGTCAGGTCAAGAAGCCCATCCATGTGTCTGCGTAGGTCACCGTCCGTAATGATGCCCTTAAGCGTGCCGCTGTCATCGGTCACACCCACCACGCCAAAGCCTTTTTGACTTATCGTAATGAGTACGTCCTGCATTGAGGTATTTGCCGTAGTCAGCGGCACCGCATCGCCCGAGTGCATCAGGTCGCCGACTTTTGAAAGCAGTGCGCCGAGTTTCCCGCCGGGGTGAAAATCGCGGAAGTTGGCAGGCGTAAATTGACGGTGCTTCATCAGAACGACCGCAAGCGCATCACCAAGCGCTAGGGTCATGGTTGTGGAAATAGTGGGAACAACGCCGGTACCGCAGGCCTCGCCGAGTTGAGGTAAGACCAAAGCAACATCCGACTGTGTCAGTAGGGTGCTGTCAGCGCGGCTCGCCATGCCGATTAGCGGAATATTGAAGCGCCTTGTGTGTGCAATCACATCGGCCAGTTCAGGAGTCTCACCCGAGTTTGACAAAAGCAACACAACATCACCCTTCGCCATCATACCTAGGTCACCGTGGCTGGCCTCGGCGGGGTGTACGAACTGTGCGGGGGTGCCGGTACTTGCCAGCGTGGCCGCTATCTTGCGCGCAATATGACCAGATTTCCCCATCCCGCACAAAATGACCCGACCTGTCGCGGCAAGCATCAACTTTGCTGCAGCCTCAAAACTATCCCCAAGCTGATTGGCGAGTGTCTCAAGGGCCTCGGCTTCGGCACGGATGACATCTTGGCCAAGGCTTTTGAAATCAGTCATATTTAGGATCCGCTCAAATCAGGAGTGCGCGAAAATATCGCTGTCAGGCCAACCAGCCAAATCAAGTTGCGCACGGGTCGGCAGGAAGTCAAAGCACCGTTGTGCAAGCTCCATGCGGCCTTCGCGCTCAAGGCGGATGTTTAGCTCATCACGCAAGCGGTGCAGGTAAAGCACGTCACTTGCAGCATATTCCAGCTGTGCGTCAGTAAGTTTTTCGGCACCCCAGTCACTGGATTGTTGCTGCTTGCTAATGTCCACGCTCAACAGTTCTTGCAGCAGGTTCTTCAGGCCGTGCCGGTCGGTGTATGTGCGAATGAGGCGACTAGCGATTTTTGTGCAGTAAACCGGCGCAGTTAGGGCGCCAAAGGCATTATCCATAGCTGCGATGTCAAACCGGCCATAGTGAAACAGCTTGAGCACGTTTGGATCGGTCAGCATGCGGCACAAATTTGGTGCCTCGGTTTGGCCCTTTGCTACCTGTACTAAATGTGCGTTTCCATCGCCGCCTGACATCTGGATAACACACAGACGATCGCGGTGCGGATGTAGGCCCATCGTTTCACAGTCAATCGCGACGACTGGACCCAAATCCAAGTCATCAGGGAGGTCATTTTGGTAGAGTGTGTTTGTCATATCCGGCCCTGCAATAGTGTTGCCCGTTGGCATATGCGCTTTGAGCGCTCAAGGAAAGAGCAGAGGCATCTGAGGTGTCTATGTGCGTGGATTACCGCGTGGCTTACCTTTTCGTTTAGACGTGCCAAGCAGTTCATGTAGGCGCGCCTCAAATCGAGTAAGTATTGAGTTCTTTTCCCAACGCGTGAGCGCAATTAAACGCGCCTTTTTGCCCATCTCGGCGCGTAATTCTTTGTCGTTCAAAAACTGTTCGATTGCGCGGGCAAATTTCGGCGGGTCACCAGGCGGCGTGGCAATGCCTACGCCCTTGATCTCATCCGCGAGGCCGGTGCCACGTGCCGCAGTGGCGACAATAGGGCGTTCTGACGCAAACATGTTAGTCAGTTTTGATGGTAGCAACAGGTCAGCTGCATCTGCGATTTGGGGCATCAGATGAATATTTGCGATGCTCAGCAGGTCGGACAGACGCTCGTGCGGTTGTAGGTCAATAAACCTGACGTTCGGCAGCCCTAACGCTTTGCGCTTGAGATCTGTCAGTGCAGGACCATTCCCGCAGATCAAGAACGTAAGGTCAGTGCGATGCGACAGCAGTTTCGCAGCCTCAACTATGATCCCGATACCTTGTTTGTTGCCTATATTACCCGAGTAGAGCGCGACGTATTCTGTGCTGATCCGAATTTCCTTTTTGAATGACTGCGACGGCTCTTGTGGCTTTATTCGGCTGGTATCGGCCCAGTTTCTCAACTCATATGTTTTGTCGGGTGTAACCCCCTTTTGGTGGAGCTTCAGGAGCATTTTCGGTGAAATCGTAGTAACCAAGTTAAAGCGCTTCAGGCAGCACTTTTCAAAACGAAGTGCTGCGCGTCCGAGTAGCGTCTCCGGATCGATGAGTTTGGTCGCAAAGGCCGCCTCGACCTCAAAGTCCTGAACATGCAAGTGTGATCGCGCCCCTGAAACCTTCGCGAAGGCCAAAGCGAATGGTGCGCTCATCAGCGAGGGCGCGACGACTGTAACCAAATCGAACCGCTTCGTTAGACTGTACCAAATCAAGATCGGCAAAATTGCAAAGGCAAAGGACGTATGATGAATGATGCGCCTGATGCCCGTCGGGTTCCGCGGCACGTAATGAGGACAGTGGGTCACATCAATTTTGCCATGATCGCGTTTTGTGTAGCGAAATTTGCTCCACCCACGGTGAACTGCCCAATTGGGAAAGTAAGGCTGTCCGCAAAGAACGGTGACCTCATGATCTAGCTCGGCCAAATACTCACACATTTGCGTTGTATATAGGCCCGTAGACATCGCCTCAGGAGCAAAGTTTATGCCTATAACAAGGTGTCTCACGCTGGATATCGATGAAAACTGGCAAACATAATTAACTCACAATTAGAGGATGTGAGTTAGCCTCTGAATTGGTTAATTATTGGTTACTCTATCTGAGAGGAAAACTGGTGCCCAGGAGAGGACTCGAACCTCCACGTCCATACGGACACTAGCACCTGAAGCTAGCGCGTCTACCATTCCGCCACCTGGGCAGGTGTCGTGGAGTGGCGTTTAGGCGGTGGGGGGGGCGCTGTCAATAACACAACCGCTTGGCCGCGGCGAAATGCGGCTTGTCTGAATTGGCGTTGGGCGTTACATCGCTAGGCAGCCAAAGAATACAGGATTATTATTATGTCTAAGCTGGTCACAATCTACGGCGGCTCTGGTTTTGTTGGGCGCTATGTTGCTCGGCGGATGGCCAAAGAGGGATGGCGCGTGCGGGTCGCTGTGCGTAATCCGAACGAGGCGATTTTTGTAAAGCCGTATGGTGTGGTTGGTCAGGTTGAGCCTGTGTTGTGCAACATCCGCGATGATGCGTCAGTTGCATTGGTGATGCAGGGCGCTGATGCTGTTGTGAATTGCGTGGGCATTTTGGCCGAGAGCGGCAAGAACAAGTTTGACGCAGTGCAGCACGAAGGCGCCGAGCGTATTGCGCGTCTGGCAGCTAAAGCTGGTATTGAGCGCATGGTTTTGGTTTCCGCAATCGGTGCGGATGAGAAAAGCGATAGCCAGTATGCAGTGAGCAAAGCATTGGGTGAGCAGGGCGTTTTGGCGCATATGCCAAATGCGATGATCGTGCGTCCATCAATTGTCTTTGGTCCAGAAGATGAGTTCTTTAATCGGTTCGCGGCGATGTCGCGCATGGGTCCCATTCTTCCAGTCGTCGGTGCGGCCACAAAGTTCCAACCAGTTTACGTCGATGACGTTGCTCAGGCTGTTGTTCTGGGTGTTTTGGGTAAAGCGAGTGGCGGCGTGTATGAATTGGGTGGACCAGAGGTACATACATTCAAAGACTTGATGGGTGAGATGCTTAGTGTGATCCGCCGTCGCAAGCTTGTCGTGAACATCCCATTTCCTGTTGCAAATGTAATGGCATTTGGTTTTTCTGTCGCGAAGGTGCTGTCCTTGGGTCTTGTTGCTCCGGCAATTACTGCGGATCAGGTGCGTAACTTGCGTCGTGATAACGTTGTATCAGCTGATGCAAAGACTTTTGCGGATCTGGGTATTGCGCCCACAGCTTTGGAGTCAGTTCTGCCAGAATACCTGTGGCGTTTCCGTCCGTCCGGGCAGTATGACGCAATCAAGGAAAGCGCAAAGAACCTCAAGGCTTAGGTGTACGCAATCACCAGAAGTACTGCGCCAAGTGCGATTCTGTAGATAACATAAGGGGTGAAGCTGACAGATTTCAGCAGCTTCATCATCAAACTTAGCGCAACTAATGCTGCGCCAAACGACAGAGCTACGACTATCAATATGTCGCGCCAAAGGGTTGCGCTCGACTGTGCATTCAAACTCAAGACTAACAGCGTTGCAGACGCAATGATTGTCGGGATCGACATGAGCATTGCAAGTTTTGCCGCGTCTGAGCGTGTGTAGCCAAGGGCGCGTGCGCCGCTTATCGTCGCGCCAGACCGTGACACGCCGGGGATCAACGCGATTGCTTGCCAGAGACCCATGATAACAGCGTCTTTTCTTGTCCAATCTGGTGTATTTTTGATGCTTGGACATTTAGTGTCAAAATACCAAAGCACGATTCCGAAAATAATCATCGTCCAGCCGATGACGGTAATATTGCGTAGTGCATCATTGTAGCCTGACATTTTGAGCGCAAATCCCGCAATGACTACAGGAATGGTCGCAATGATCAGTAACTGGGCGAGGCGCTCGCCTTGAGTCGTGCCATGGCCGGTCAGCGCTTTGGGTAGCCCAATTGCTGCACTGCGAACATCTGCCCAAAAAAATGCGATTACGGCAAAGAGAGTGCCAAAATGCGCTGCAACATCAATAACTTGCCCCTGATCTTCTGCACCAGTTAAGCTTGGCAATAAGATAAGATGGCCGCTTGATGATACAGGTAGAAATTCTGTGATGCCCTGTATGAGTGCAATAATGACGAGATAATATAGCGGCATTGATGCCCTCTCTGACTTAGCGATGCTAAAGCTTAACTCATTGTAATTACTGGGCAACATACTTATTTATGTCCGATTCGGACTTATATATATTGATAAATTAGCGAAAATAAGTCCAAAACACCTAAATAATGATAAGTAGGTAAGTATTACTGCCTTTTATATTCATGCGCCCTAGAGTAAAGCAGCATTCTGGATTGATTTAGGGAGAGTTCTCATGGCTGGTCAAAAGATGCTAAAGTTCACGAAAGTAGAGCGTGATATGCCAGAGAAACGCGGCGCGTCTGAGCGTCGTGAAGATTTCAACGAGATCTACGCAGAATTCGCAACGCGCAAAGCTGAAGAGCAGGCCTCACGATGCTCGCAGTGTGGTGTTCCGTATTGCCAGTCGCATTGCCCTTTGCACAACAACATTCCTGACTGGTTGCGCCTAACCGCTGAAGGCCGCCTGCAAGAAGCATATGAAGTCAGCCAAGCTACGAATACATTCCCAGAAATCTGTGGCCGCATTTGCCCCCAAGACCGCTTGTGTGAAGGCAACTGCGTCATTGAACAGTCTGGCCACGGTACCGTGACCATCGGCGCGGTCGAAAAATACATCACGGACACTGCTTGGGAGAATGGATGGGTCAAACCTATCCAGCCCCGCCAAGAACGCACAGAATCAGTCGGCATTATCGGTGCCGGCCCTGGTGGTTTGGCCGCAGCAGACGTGCTCCGCCGTCAGGGCATTCAGGTCACGATCTATGATCGCTATGACCGCGCAGGTGGTCTGCTGACCTACGGTATCCCCGGCTTTAAGCTTGAAAAAGACATTGTAACGCGCCGCAACGAGCAGCTTGAGGCCGCAGGTGTTGAGTTTGTACTTAACTGTAACGTTGGTGAGGACATCACCTTTGATGCAATCCGTGGCAAGCACGATGCAGTTTTGATCGCTACTGGTGTTTACAAGACCCGTGACCTCAAAGCGCCAGGCGTTGGGGTTGATGGTATTGTGAATGCGATTGATTTCCTTACGGCGTCTAACCGTAAGTCGTTCGGCGATGACGTTCCAGAATTTGACGATGGTACGTTGAATGCAGACGGCAAAAAGATCGTGGTTATTGGTGGTGGTGACACGGCTATGGACTGCGTCCGTACGTCTATTCGCCAAGGCGCCGAAAGCGTGAAGCTGCTGTATCGCCGTGACCGTGCGAATATGCCGGGCTCACAGCGTGAGGTTCAAAACGCTGAAGAAGAAGGTGTCGAGTTTGTTTGGCTGTCTGCGCCTAAAGCGTTTGTGGGTGACGACCACGTTGAAGGCGTGAAGGTTAGCAAAATGCGTCTTGGTGCACCTGATGCGTCTGGCCGTCAAAGCCCCGAAGAAATTGAGGGGGCAGATTATGTTGAGGAAGCGGACCTTGTTATTAAGGCGCTTGGGTTTGAACCTGAAGAGCTTCCTAAGCTTTGGAACACAGACGGTCTTGAAGTGACCCGCTGGGGAACAATCAAAGCAGACTTTACTACGGGCAAAACCAGCCTCGATGGTGTGTTTGCGGTCGGCGATATTGTTCGTGGGGCCAGCCTTGTTGTTTGGGCAATCAAGGATGGTCGCGATGCAGCCGAGGCGATGCTGAGCTATCTCGATAGCAACCTTACCGTGGCCGCCGAGTAAGCCAGTCATCTGCCTTAAATGGCATCACAGATTTAAACGGGTAGACGGACCAAATTAATCGGTCGCACCCGAATTCAGATTTAGGGCCCCGTGCCTTTCAAGGAGAAACGCAATGACCAATTTTGATCAAGCTTGGGTAAAGGCAGAAGAAGAAAAGCGCGCGTGGATGGAGCAGAATGGCCTCTATTCCGCTGAGGATGAGCATTCCTCATGTGGCGTTGGCCTTGTGGTTTCTGTTGACGGCACACGCTCGCGGGCAGTGGTCGAAGCGGGTATTACTGCGTTGAAGGCGATCTGGCACCGTGGTGCTGTAGATGCGGACGGCAAAACTGGCGATGGCGCCGGTATCCACGTCCAAATTCCAGTGCCCTTCTTTTATGATCAGATTGAACGCACGGGCCATGAGCCGCGCCGCAATGAGTTGGTCGCTGTCGGTCAGGTGTTTCTGCCGCGTACTGACTTTGGCGCCCAAGAAACCTGCCGGACAATTGTCGAAGCAGAAGTGCTTCGTATGGGTTACTATATCTACGGCTGGCGCCACGTACCCGTGGATGTGTCCTGCTTGGGTGAGAAAGCTAACGCGACGCGCCCTGAGATTGAGCAGATTATCATTTCAAATTCCAAAGGTGTGGATGAAGAAACATTTGAGCGTGAGCTTTATGTGATCCGTCGCCGTATCGAAAAAGCTTCCGTCGCGGCGGGCGTGAAAGACCTCTATCTGGCATCTCTGTCGTGTCGTTCGATCATCTATAAAGGCATGATGTTGGCTGAGCAGGTCGCTGAGTTCTATCCAGATTTGATGGATGAGCGTTTTGAAAGTGCCTTTGCGATTTATCACCAGCGGTACTCGACTAACACGTTCCCACAGTGGTGGCTGGCCCAACCGTTCCGCATGTTGGCCCACAACGGCGAGATCAACACGCTGAAGGGTAACCTTAACTGGATGAAGTCCCACGAAATTCGTATGGCCTCTGGCGCGTTTGGTGACATGGCAGAAGACATCAAGCCAATCGTCGCAAGCGGATCGTCTGACTCTGCGGCGTTGGATGCGGTTTTCGAAGTGCTTGTGCGTGCGGGCCGTTCTGCGCCGATGGCGAAGACGATGTTGGTGCCCGAAAGCTGGTCCAAGCAGGCGATTGAGTTGCCACAATCTTGGCGCGATATGTACTCATACTGCAACTCTGTGATGGAGCCATGGGATGGTCCTGCAGCGCTTGCGATGACGGATGGCCGTTGGGTCTGTGCTGGCCTTGACCGTAATGGCCTTCGCCCAATGCGCTATGTTGTAACGGGTGATGGACTGCTGATTGCGGGCTCTGAAGCAGGCATGGTTCCTGTGAACGAAGCAAATGTCGTTGAAAAAGGCGCGCTTGGTCCTGGCCAAATGATTGCGGTGGATATGCAAGATGGCCGTCTTTTCCACGATCAAGAGATGAAAGATGCGCTGGCCTCCGAGTTGCCGTTTGGCGAGTGGGTTGGAAAGATCAACGACCTTGAACCGAAGCTTGCGGGTGTAACAGAAGCACCCATGTTTGAAGGTGCTGAACTGCGCCAGCGTCAGATCGCGGCTGGCTACACAGTTGAAGAACTTGAGCAAATTCTGGCGCCAATGGCCGAGGACGGTAAAGAGGCAATTGCTTCGATGGGTGATGACACCCCATCTGCAGTTCTTAGTGAGAAATACCGCCCGCTTAGCCACTTCTTCCGCCAAGCGTTTAGCCAAGTTACCAACCCACCAATTGACAGCCTTCGCGAATACCGCGTGATGAGCCTGAAAACACGGTTCGGTAATCTAAAGAATGTGCTGGACCAAGACAGTAGCCAGACCGAGATTTTGGTACTGGATAGCCCGTTTGTCGGAAACGCTCAGTGGGAAGAGTTGAAGCAAAACTTCAACGCTAATTTGGTTGAGATTGACTGTACCTTTGAAAAAGGTGGCCGCAATCTGACCGACGGTTTGGCCCGCATACGTGCAGAAGCCGAAGACGCAGTGCGGTCTGGCGCAGGGCACCTTGTTCTGACTGACGAAAATGTATCTGGCGACCGTGTTGCCATGCCAATGATTTTGGCGACAAGTGCAATCCATTCGTGGCTGACGCGCAAAGGACTGCGCACGTTCACGTCGCTCAACGTTCGGTCTGCGGAATGCATTGATCCGCATTACTTCGCTGTTTTGATTGGATGTGGCGCAACGACCGTCAACGCCTATCTGGCAGAAGACAGCCTGAATGACCGTATCCAAAAAGGCCTGCTGGAATGCACTTTGACCGAGGCTGTTGCGCGCTATCGTAGCGCGATTGATCAGGGTTTGTTGAAGATCATGGCCAAGATGGGGATCTCTGTGATTTCCAGCTACCGTGGTGGGCTTAACTTTGAAGCAGTTGGCTTGTCGCGTGCTATGGTCGCCGAGTATTTCCCCGGCATGCAGAGCCGTATTTCGGGCATCGGTCTAATCGGCATTCAACGCAAAGCCGAAGCAGTCCACGGTCAGGCTTTCCAAGCGGATAACGTAATGCCGATTGGTGGCTTTTATAAGTCGCGCCGTTCTGGTGAAACGCATGCGTGGGAAGCGCAGAGCATGCATATGATGCAGGCTGCATGTAACCGCAGCAGCTATGAATTGTGGCGCCAGTATTCCGCAAAGATGCGAAGCAACCCGCCAATTCACCTTCGTGATTTGCTCGACATCAAGCCGATGGGTAAAGCAATTCCGATCGAAGAGGTCGAAAGTATTACGTCGATCCGCAAACGCTTTGTAACACCGGGCATGTCTTTGGGCGCGCTTAGCCCCGAGGCGCACAAGACGCTGAACGTTGCGATGAACCGCATTGGTGCAAAGTCTGACAGCGGCGAGGGTGGCGAAGATCCAGCACACTTCGTGCCTGAGGCAAATGGCGACAACCCATCTGCTAAAATTAAGCAGGTCGCGTCTGGTCGTTTTGGTGTGACAGCTGAGTATCTCAACCACTGTGAAGAGCTTGAGATCAAAGTCGCACAAGGCGCAAAGCCAGGCGAAGGTGGCCAGCTTCCTGGTATGAAGGTTACGGATTTGATTGCGCGGTTGCGGCATTCAACCAAGGGCGTAACCCTTATTTCACCTCCGCCACACCACGATATTTACTCGATCGAGGATTTGGCGCAGTTGATCTACGATCTGAAACAAATCAACCCGCGCTGTAAGGTGACCGTGAAGCTGGTTGCATCCAGTGGGGTTGGTACAATCGCGGCTGGTGTTGCGAAGGCAAAAGCGGACGTGATCTTGATCTCGGGTCATAATGGCGGCACCGGCGCGTCACCCGCGACATCCATCAAATATGCAGGCCTACCATGGGAGATGGGCCTGACCGAAGCGCATCAGGTTCTCTCTATGAACAACTTGCGTGAACGCGTTACGCTGCGGACTGATGGTGGTTTGCGTACAGGTCGTGACATTGTGATGGCGGCGATGTTGGGTGCCGAAGAATATGGCATCGGCACCGCTGCATTGATCGCGATGGGCTGCATCATGGTGCGCCAATGTCAGTCAAACACCTGTCCCGTTGGTGTGTGTACCCAAGACGAAGCACTGCGTGACAAGTTCACGGGTAATGCTGACAAGGTGGTAAACCTTATCACGTTCTACGCCACAGAAGTGCGTGAGTTGCTGGCAAGCATTGGTGCCCGCAGCATGGATGACATCATTGGCCGCGCTGACCTGCTCGCTCAGGTGAGCCGTGGCTCTGCGCATCTTGATGACCTCGATCTGAACCCACTTTTGATCACGGTCGATGGGGCGGAGAAGGTTGTTTACGATCGCTCCAAGCCACGTAACGCTGTGCCAGAAACGCTTGATGCGCAAATCGTTCAAGACGCAGCACGCTTCCTGAATGATGGTGAGAAGATGCAGCTTCAATACGCGGTACAGAACACGCTACGTACAATTGGCACGCGGACATCAAGCCACATTGTAAAGAATTTCGGTATGCGCAATTCCCTGCAACCCGATCACCTGACTGTCAAATTGACAGGTTCCGCAGGGCAATCTTTGGGGGCGTTTGCGGCCCCAGGGCTTAAGATTGAAGTTTCTGGCGATGCAAACGACTACGTTGGAAAAGGCCTGTCTGGCGGCACGATTGTGGTCCGTCCTCCAATGGCAAGCCCGTTGAAAGCGGATCAGAATACAATCATTGGGAACACTGTTTTGTACGGTGCGACGGATGGGTATCTCTTTGCTGCAGGTCGTGCGGGTGAGCGTTTTGGCGTTCGTAACTCTGGCGCGAAAGTGGTTATTGAGGGGTGTGGTGCCTGCGGTTGTGAATACATGACTGGAGGCGTTGCTGTAATCCTTGGGAATATTGGCGCTAACTTTGGCGCGGGTATGACTGGCGGCATGGCGTACATCTACGATCCAGAGCAAACGGCCCAAAGCATGATGAACATGGAAACTCTGGTCACGTGCCCTGTCACGATGGAGCATTGGGAAGTACAGCTTAAGGGTCTCATCGAGCGCCACTTGGAAGAAACAGGCAGCCGTAAAGCGGCTGAGATCTTGCAAAACTGGGATATGGAGCGGTCAAACTTCTTACAGGTATGCTCAACAGAAATGTTGGCTCATTTGCCTGTTCCGCTTGGTATCGAAGAAGCGTCCGTCCCAGCAGAATAAGCCGTTGCAGAGGCATGAGTGCGCTGGCATGATTGCAGCATGGTGAAAAAAACCAAGAATAAGAAAACGGCATCCGCTGAAAGGGTGCCGTTTTTTATGCGGCCCATGTTGTTCATTCGGCGCTGGTTGCTGCGAATAGTTCTGGCAGTTGCCGCGCTCCTTGTGTTGTGGATCGCGGCCTATTCTTTGATCAATCCACCGACGACACCCTATATTATGTCCGAAGGTTTACGCTTGGGCGGCGTAACGCGTGAGTGGAAGCCTATTGAAAAAATTGCGCCAGTGATGGCACGCGCTGTGGTAGCAGCTGAGGATGCTGATTTTTGTTTGCATTGGGGGCTTGATTTGGACGCAATTGTTGAAGCTGCCGAAGATGGCAACCGCGGTGGATCAACCATCAGTCAACAGGTCGTCAAGAACGCGTTTCTTTGGCATGGGCGTTCTTATCCCCGCAAAGGGCTTGAGGCCCTTATGACGCCGGTGATGGAGTTGTTCTGGTCAAAGCGCCGCATCTTAGAAGTTTATATGAACATTGCTGAATTTGATGAAGGCGTCTTTGGCGTTGAAGCTGCGGCTTTGCACTATTTTCAAGTCTCATCATCGGAGTTAACGCGCCTCCAAGCTTCACGCCTTGCAGCGATATTGCCAGCCCCCAAAAGCCGGTCTGCTAGCCGTCCGACTGATTTTGTACGTGCGCGCACGCGGTCTATTTTGTCAGGCGAGGCTACAATTAAGGCGGATGGCCGCGCAGCGTGCTTCGAGAGTTGAACGCAACAGCGGCTTAGGGCATGACAGTATAAACAATTAATCGAGCCAATTATGAACCGTCTTTATCATGTTCCGCTTTCACCTTTTTGCCGCAAAGTTCGCCTGAGCCTTGCTGAAAAAAAGATCGAAGTTGAGTTGGTTGAAGAGCGCTATTGGGAAGGCGATTCCGAGTTTTTGCGCCGTAATCCTGCTGCTAAAGTTCCAATCCTGAAATTAGATGGTCGTCTGATGAGCGAAAGCGCAGCGATTTGTGAGTACCTCGAAGAAAAGCATCCCACGCCGCCGCTTTTGCCTGCATCGCCGGAGTTGCGTTTTGAAGTGCGCCGGCTTGTTTCTTGGTTTGATGACAAGTTTCATCACGAAGTTACGACCAAACTTTTGTATGAGCGCGTGAACAAAAAAGTGCAGAAGACCGGCTACCCAGACAGCGCCAACATCAAATCGGGTGCGCGTGCGATTAAGTATCACCTCGACTATATGACATGGCTTTTGGATCAGCGTCGCTGGCTCGCTGGTGACCAAATGACTTTAGCTGATTTTGCCGCTGCCGCGCACCTGTCATCCCTTGATTACATCAGTGATGTGGACTGGAACCGATCGGCGAACGTGAAAGACTGGTACGCAAAAATTAAGTCTCGCCCTGCGTTTCGTTCAATTCTGGCCGATCAGGTTTCTGGCTTTCCGCAGCCTGCGCATTATTCCAATTTGGATTTTTAAATGTCCTTGAAAGCCCGCCTTTGGGACGTGGCGCAGGACGCCGGTTTTGCCAAAATGGGGGTGTGCAAACCTGACGCCGCGCCGGAAACGGCGCAACGGTTATCCGCTTTTGTGGAGGCGGGATATCACGGTCAGATGAGTTGGATGGCAGAGCGTATGAACTGGCGCGGCAGCCCGCAAGACCTGTGGCCCGAATGCAGATCTGTTATTATGTTGGCGGAAATGTACACGCCTGAACACGATCCACGCACAGTTTTGAGCAGGCCAGAGCTGGGCGCAATTAGTGTCTATGCGCAGAATAAAGACTATCATGATGTTGCTAAAAAGCGGCTTAAGAAGGTGGGGCGCTGGCTGGTAGAGCAGGGCGACATTCAGATTAAAGTCTTCGTTGATACGGCACCAGTTATGGAAAAGCCGCTGGCGCAAGCGGCGGGCTTAGGTTGGCAGGGTAAGCATACAAATCTGTTGGCGCGCGATCTTGGAAACTGGTTTTTTCTGGGGGCGATTTTCACGACGGCAGAGCTTGAGCCGGACGAAGCGCAAACTGATAATTGCGGATCGTGTACAGCATGCCTTGATGCATGCCCCACAGATGCGTTCCCCGCGCCGTTTCAATTGGATGCGCGGCGCTGCATTTCATACCTTACAATTGAGCACAAAGGCCCTGTTGCGCCTGAACTGCGTGAGAAGATGGGTAACCATATTTACGGTTGTGATGATTGTCTGGCTGCGTGCCCATGGAATAAATTTGCTGTCGCTGCGACCGAAATGAAATACGCGGCCCGCGAGGAGTTAAAAGCCCCCAAACTGGCTGCGTTAGTGTCTTTTGATGATGCGTCGTTTCGCGCACGTTTTTCTGGCTCACCAATCAAGCGGATTGGCCGAGATCGGTTCACCCGCAATGTCCTTTACGCGATTGGAAATTCAGGAAAGCCTGAGTTGAAGTCTCATGCGCAAGCTTTGCTCAATGACAATGATCCGGTTGTTCGGGACGCTGCAGAATGGGCAGTTGGGCGGCTATCATGACCGACACCATCAAAGGCATTTCACTGAAAATTTTGGCCGTGTCGCTGTTTACTGTGCTGATGAGCATCATCAAAGCGACCGCAGATGAGGTCCCAACCGGCGAGGCCGTTTTCTTCCGGTCCGTTTTCACCCTTCCTGTGCTGTTTGCTTTTTTGTGGTGGAGCGGCAATTTATCTACAGGGCTGAAAACAGAGCGTCCGATTGGTCATGTTCTGCGTGGTTTGGCCGGCAGTACTTCAATGGGGCTAAGGTTTTTCTGTCTCGGTATTCTGGCATTTCCAGACGTCACAGCGCTTAGCTTTACCACACCTCTTGTTCTAACTGTTTTTGCGGCCCTCTTTTTAGGGGAGACCGTAGGCAAGTTCCGTATCTCTATGGTTTGTCTTGGTTTTGCGGGTGTGCTGATCATTTTGTGGGACCAGCTTAGTTTTGACACCAGTGAAAGGATGAAGACCATCGCCGTTGGTTTGATGCTGGTCAGCGCTTCGATGGCGGCATTGGCGCAGATGTTTGTGCGCAAGATGGTAGCTACAGAAAGTTCAACAGCGATTGTGTTCTACTTCATGTTGACCACCTCGGTTCTGTCGTTGTTAACGCTGCCTTTTGGTTGGGTTGTGCCCCCACTTGAAACGACGTTGTTGCTTATTTTGGGCGGTATCATCGGTGGGGTGGGGCAATTGTGTCTGACGCAGTCTTACCGGTTCGCGCCAGCGTCTGTGGTGGCGCCCTTTGATTATACTGCGATGCTGCTTGCCATTGGCATTGGGTATGCTTGGTTCAACGAAGTGCCGACTTTGGGTGTTATTTCGGGTGCTGCGTTGATCGTGCTTGCTGGTGTTGTGATCGTGCTTCGCGAGCGTCATTTGGGGATCAAGCTGGCCGCAGAACGGCAGGTTCGCTTCAAATAGCTGATACGAAAAAAGGCCACCGCGTTTCAGCGATGACCTTATTGTTTTAGTACCTAAAGGGCAGTTTAGCGACTGTTTAGGCGCGTACCAGCTTTTCATAATCGCTGGCGATTTCTTTGACCAAAGCACCCACTTCAAAGTTGTAGTCACCGATTGTGCCGACTGGTGTGACTTCTGCAGCTGTGCCGGTCAGCCAGCATTGCTCAAAGCCTTCAAGCTCTTCTGGCATGATGATCCGCTCGTTCACGGTAATGCCTTTTTCTTTCAGCATCTGGATCACTGTTTGGCGGGTGATCCCGTTTAGGAACGCATCAGCGATTGGTGTGTGAACCTCGCCGTCTTTTACGAAGAAAATGTTGGCGCCGGTCGCTTCGGCCACGTACCCGCGGTAATCAAACATCATCGCGTCCGAGCAGCCTTTTGCTTCGGCGGCATGCTTGGACATGGTTGCAATCATGTAAAGACCCGCAGCCTTGGCTTGGGACGGTGCTGTTTCAGGGCTTGGGCGCTTCCATTTTGCGATGTCCAGTTTTGCGCCTTTATTTTTGGCGTCGCCGTAGTAGTTGCCCCATTCCCAAACCGCGACAGCCAGGTGCACAGGGTTGCGCGCAGCTGCGACGCCCATATCTTCACCGGATCCGCGCCACGCAACAGGACGCACATACGCATCTGTTAGGCCGTTTGCATCAAGTGCGGCTTGTTTGGCAGCTTCGATTTCTTCAACAGTATAGGGGATTTCGAAGTCGATAAGCTGACCAGAACGGATCAGTCGCTCGGAGTGTTCTTTAGACTTGAAGATTTTACCCGAGTAGCAGCGCTCGCCCTCAAACACAGAGGAGGCGTAGTGCATGGCATGGGTCAAAATGTGGACATTTGCGTCCCGCCATTCGACCAATTTGCCGTCCATCCAGATTTTTCCATCACGGTCATCATAGCCAGCCATTTTCAGCCTCCATTTGCTAATGTTGCTCAAATTAAGACCGAAACGGTCATAAAGTTGCGTAAATTATAGGCTTGGCTAGCAATCGATTCTTGGAATGTCAACAACACTGACGTATTGTCGCAACTAAGGAGGACAGAAATATGCGAGATAACCGGAACGAAATGCGTGGCCCGAACCTGCTGTTTTTGACGGATGAACAGCTTCGCAAAGGCATTGAGGCAATGTTCTTTGCCTATCGTGGGTTTACCGCAGATCCGGATCGTGTGTTGTCTGAAAAAGGATATGGCCGCGCGCATCACCGCGCAGTTCACTTTATCCACCGCTCGCCCGGGACGACTGTTAACAACCTGTTGGGGATTTTGGGCGTAACAAAACAATCGCTGAACCGTGTCTTGCGTAGTTTGATCGATGATGGTCTTGTCGAAAGTAAGGTTGGAACCCAAGATAAACGTGAGCGTCATTTGTATCTGACGCCTGCTGGTCACGCCTTGGAGGCAGAGCTGTCGGAGGTGCAAACGGCGCGGGTGCGCAGTGCGTACCGCGCGGCCGGTCCAGAGGCAGTGCAAGGGTTTCGAATGGTGTTAGAGGCGATGATGGACACAGAAATGCGCCGGTGTTTTGATAAGTTGAAAGAGACTGAGTAATGGAAAACGAAGCCCACCTGCTGATTGTTGATGATGACGAGCGTATTCGTGGGCTGCTCCAAAAGTTTCTGATGAAGAACGGCTTTTTGGTCAGTGCGGCCCGTGATGCCGCACACGCGCGCCGTGTGTTGGCGGGGCTTGAGTTTGATCTGATCGTGCTGGACATCATGATGCCGGGGGAAGATGGCATTAGTCTCACACGGAATTTGCGCGAGACGCTGCAGACGCCAATTCTATTGCTGACAGCCAAAGGCGAAACGGACGACCGCATCGCGGGTCTTGAAGCTGGCGCGGATGACTACTTGGCAAAGCCGTTTGAGCCTAAAGAACTATTGCTGCGGATAAACGCGATCTTACGTCGGATGCCCTCGGATACGATGTCGGATAGCTTGCCAAAAGTGTTGCACCTTGGACCTTGCCGTTATGACATTGACCGCACCGAGTTGCGCCGTGGCGATGAGGTGGTTCGCTTAACCGCAACCGAGGTTCAGTTGATGAAAATCTTTAGCGCCCAGCCTTCTGAGCCGATCAGCCGTATCAAACTGGTCGAAGATCTTGGTCGTGACAGTGGCAAAGACGGGGGCAAGGCCCAAGAGCGCGCGGTTGACGTGCAAATCACGCGTTTGCGTCGCAAGATTGAGGCCGATCCAAAACAGCCGCGGTATCTACAAACTGTGCGCGGTGCCGGTTACATGTTGGCACCAGACTAACATACGCCCATTCGAAACACCAAAAAATGGAGGAGCGATCATGGCCACAGCATTGATCACCCACCCCGAATGCCTTGAGCATGTCACGCCTCCGGGCCACCCCGAACAAGTTGCGCGGCTTGATGCGGTGCTGAGTGCGCTGGATGGTCTTGATTTGGTGCGGGTGCCTGCTCCGTTTGCGGCCGATGACGATTTGTTGCGCGCACATCCCAAATCGCATGTCACTGCCATTCGACAATCTGCACCTGATAGCGGCTGGACCTCTCTTGATGCGGACACGCATATGTCGGTCGGCTCGCTTGGCGCGGCGCTGCGGGCTGCGGGTGCAAATGTTAAGGCTGTTGATATGGTCTTGGGGGGCGATGTGCAAAATGTATTCGCCGCGGTCCGCCCACCTGGTCACCATGCTGAACGCGAAACACCAATGGGGTTTTGTCTGTTTGGTTCGGTCGCCATTGCTGCGAAACATGCGCTTGACCATCACGGCCTAAGTCGTGTGGCAATTGTTGATTTTGATGTGCATCACGGCAACGGCACACAGGACTTGGTCGAGAGTGATCCGCGCATTCTATTCTGCTCAACCCACCAAATGCCGCTTTACCCAGGTACGGGTCATGCCCATGAAACGGGCGCCTACAATAACGTCTTGAACGTCCCACTTCCGGGCGGCGCCGGCTCTGCCATTTTCAAGCAGGCCATCACGGAACAAGTCCTGCCGATGCTAAAGCGCTTTAATCCCGAGTTGTTGTTAATTTCAGCGGGTTTTGACGCACACAGTGCTGATCCGCTTGCTGGTATGGATCTATCTGAGGATGATTTTGCATGGGTGACGCATCAGCTGTGCGATATCGCAGATGAATATTGTGGTGGGCGGGTGGTCTCGACCCTCGAGGGCGGTTATGATCTTGATGCCTTGGCCACGTCGGCGAAGGCACATGTTGAAGTCTTAATGGAGCGCGGACAATGAGCGAGACACCAGTAGCAGAGATGAGCTTCGAGCAGGCAATTGCCGAATTGGAGCGTGTGGTGACCCAATTGGACAGCGGCTCGGTTGAGCTTGAGGCATCCATCGCGCTGTATGAGCGCGGAGCAAAACTAAAAGAACATTGTGAAGCGAAGCTGAATGCCGCTGAAGAAAAAGTGGCCAAGCTTACGTTAAGTGCAGATGGCGCTGCTGTTGGCACAACTCCTCTGGACGCTGAATAAATGAGCTTTCAGGCTGCGCTAGGCGATGCGGCAAAAGTATCCGAGGCTTGTATCGCCGATGTGTTAAAGGGCTGCGCAAGCGCTATCGCGGAGCCGATGATCTATGCGACACGTGGTGGCAAAGCATTGCGCGCCTTTTTGGTCTTGGAAAGCGCGCGCCTTCATGGAATTGGTCCTAATGAGGCGAGAAACGCTGCAGCAGCGATTGAATGTTTGCATGCGTATTCTTTGGTGCATGATGATTTACCCTGCATGGATGATGATGATTTACGCCGAGGGAACCCGACCGTTCATGTGAAGTGGGATGAGGCGACAGCTGTTTTGACTGGTGACGCTTTGCAGACTTTGGCGTTTGAGTTGATTGCCCAGACTGAGTGCAGCTTACAAGCGCGATTGGATTTGTCCCTAAGCCTCGCACGTGCCAGTGGAATTAAAGGGATGGTCGGTGGGCAGGCTGCAGACATTGCCGCCGAGACGGCACAAATTCCGCTGACCTTGGATCAGATCATTGCATTGCAAAAAGGCAAAACTGGCGCGCTGATTGAATGGTCTGCGATGGCTGGTGCGGTCATGTCAGAGGCCCCAACAGATGCCTTGCAAACCTACGGGGATCGACTTGGCCTCGCGTTTCAGATCGCTGATGATGTGTTGGATGTCACAGGTGATGCGGCGACGGTTGGTAAGGCTGTTGGCAAAGATCAAAGCGCAGGCAAAGCGACATTCGTCTCATTGCTGGGCCTTGAGGGGGCAAAAGCCCGCGCATCTAATCTGGTTGATGAAGCCTGCGACGCCCTTGCGGGTTTCGGCGATGATGCCGATACGCTAAAGCAAGCGGCACGTTTTGTGATTACTCGCGGCCATTAAGGATAACGATCATGTCTGACAGACCACACACACCGGTTTTGGACCGCGTTAGCACACCTGCAGATATGAAAAGCCTTAGCGATGCAGAACTGCACCAGCTTGCTGATGATGTCCGGTCTGAGGTGATTAGCGCAGTATCGGTCACGGGTGGTCACCTTGGTGCCGGCCTTGGTGTTGTTGAGTTGACGGTGGCGCTTCACGCTGTTTTTGACACCCCGAAAGATAAGATCATCTGGGATGTTGGTCATCAATGCTACCCCCACAAAGTTTTGACTGGACGTCGTGACCGTATCCGTACGTTGCGCCAAAAAGACGGGCTGAGCGGTTTCACAAAGCGCAGTGAATCCCCGTTTGACCCATTCGGTGCGGCCCACAGTTCCACGTCTATTTCTGCTGCACTTGGCTTTGCGGTCGCTCGTGATTTAGGGGGCGCCCCGCCCGAAGGAAATGGCGATGCAATTGCTGTCATTGGTGACGGATCCATGTCAGCGGGCATGGCATTTGAAGCGATGAACAATGCGGGCCATCTGAAGAAACGCATGATCGTTGTATTGAACGACAACGAGATGTCGATTGCGCCGCCTGTTGGCGCACTATCTTCGTACCTAAGCCAGCTTTATGCCGGCGCGCCGTTTCAAGAATTTAAGTCCGCCGCAAAAGGTGCAGTAAGTTTGCTGCCGGAACCTTTCCGCGAAGGGGCGAAGCGCGCGAAAGATATGCTGAAACACATGACTGTGGGCGGCACATTGTTTGAACAGTTGGGCTTTTCCTATGTTGGCCCGATTGATGGTCACGACCTTGATCAGCTTTTGCCAGTGTTGCGCACTGTCCATGACCGCGCGACTGGCCCAATCTTGATCCACTGCATTACGAAAAAAGGTAAAGGCTATGCTCCTGCTGAGCAGGCGCGTGACAAAGGACACGGTGTCTCCAAGTTCAACGTTGTGACAGGCGAGCAGAAAAAGGCACCCAGCAATGCGCCAAGCTATACCAAGGTTTTCGCACAAACCCTTCTCGATGAAGCCAGCCGTGACGATAAAGTTTGCGCCATAACCGCCGCGATGCCCGATGGGACTGGGTTGAACTTATTTGCAGAACGCTACCCAAGCCGGTGCTTTGATGTGGGCATTGCCGAGCAACACGGGGTTACGTTTTCAGCGGCTCTCGCGGCGGGCGGCATGAAGCCGTTTTGCGCGATGTATTCAACGTTCCTACAGCGCGGTTATGATCAGGTCGTTCATGATGTGGCCATTCAGCGCCTACCTGTTCGTTTTGCGATTGATCGCGCAGGGCTTGTGGGCGCGGATGGGGCGACGCACGCGGGCGCGTTTGATGTTGCTTACCTCAGCAATCTGCCTGACTTTGTCGTTATGGCGGCTGCTGATGAGGCAGAGTTGGTGCATATGGTTGCCACAGCTGCGGCTTATGATGACGGCCCTATCGCTTTCCGTTTTCCGCGGGGCGAGGGTGTTGGGGTTGAGCTTCCTGAACGCGGCGAAGCGCTTGAAATTGGTAAGGGTCGCATGATCCGTGAGGGCGCACGCGTTGCCATTTTGTCTTTCGGGACCCGCTTGGCGGAAGTAGAGGCTGCCTGTGAAGCGCTGGCGGCGCGTGGCATAACCCCAACCGTCGCCGACGCCCGTTTTGCAAAGCCACTTGATCGCACCTTGATCTTGGATTTGGCGGAACAGCACGAGGCTTTGCTTACCATCGAAGAAGGTGCTGTTGGTGGTTTCGGATCACACGTTGCGCAGCTTTTGGCGGATGAGGCTGTTTTTGACACTGGTCTGAAGTTCCGTTCCATGGTGTTGCCCGATACGTTTATCGATCAGTCCAGCCCCGAGGATATGTACGCGATGGCGGGTCTTAATGCAGCAGACATTGAGGCAAAAGTTCTCGATGTTCTTGGGATTACAAAGCTTGATAGCAAACGCGCTTAGCGTTTGCTTAATTGCTCTTCGATTGACTTTAACCGCTCAAGAACTTCATCGCGGTAGGCGTCTGTGACAGCGTTCGTTTCTTCTGCGTGCGCTTCTTGCATCGAGTTCACAACTAGACCTACGATTAAGTTTACCACGGCGAATGTGGTGACCATGATGAATGGCACGAAAAAGAGCCACGCATAGGGGTAGACCTCCATCACGGGGCGCACGATGCCCATGGACCAGCTTTCCAGCGTCATGATTTGAAACAGTGAATATAGCGACAGCCATAAGCTGCCGAACCATTCCGGAAACGCAGAGGCGAATAGCTTGGTCGCCATAACTGCGCTGATGTAGAAGATCAGCGCCATCAACAAAAAGACACTGCCCATGCCGGGTAGTGCGTTCACAAAACCTTCGACGACCCGTCGCAACGATGGAGCCACTGTGATGACGCGCAGCACTCGCAAGATCCGCATGGCCCGCAAAACGCTAAGCCCTTGCGCGGCTGGGACAAGGGAAATGCTTACAATAATGAAGTCGAACCAGTTCCAGCCCGACCGAAAAAATCGGCCGCGATAGGCTACTAGCTTTGCCAGCAACTCAATTACGAATACGGCTAAACACGCGCTATCGAGCGTTGTGATCAGCGTCCCATAGTTTTGCATCAGCCCGTTTGACGTTTCCATTCCCAACAAGATTGCGTTGAAAATGATAATGCCCATGATGATGTTGCGTGTCAGTGGGCGCTCAAGAAATACAGTCAACTGGTGCATGATTATGGTCCTTTGGTTGGACGTGATATGTGTGCTTATGCGGCGCTTACAATGGTTGCGCAGCACTGTCCTGCTCTAACTTTAACAGCGCCCGTAGGCCGGTTTTGTAATCTGGGTATTTCAGTTTAACGCCCAACTCCGTTTTGATCCGCTCGTTTGAGACCTTCTTAGACTCTGCGTAAAAGCTGCGCGCCATCGGAGTCATTTCTGCTGTCTCGTAGTCGATTGCGGGTGGAACTGGTGCGCCAAGCAATTGCGCTGCGTATTCAATAACGTCTTCGGGGGGTGCAGGATCATTGTCGCAAAGGTTGTACACCGCACCAATGTTCGGACGCGTGATTGATGCCCATAACACCTGCGCAATATCCTCTACGTGAATTCTGCTGAACACCTGACCTTGTTTGATGATCCGCCGCGCGGTTCCGTTGCGGACCTTGGCAAAAGGGCCACGACCGGGCCCATAAATGCCGGCCAGCCTAAAGATATGAAGCGGTAGGCTAGGGATGCTTTGCCACTCTGCCTCGGCACTCACACGCAGTTGCCCGCGTTTTGTGGCGGGCGTCAGTGCCGTAGTTTCATCCACCCAATCCCCTTGATGGTCGCCATAAACCCCTGTGGTCGATAAGTAACCTGCCCACTCAAGGCGTGGTGCCAGCGCCTTAATCTCGTCTTTAAGGGTGTTCAAAACCGGATCGCCCTGCGCAGATGGGCCCGCACTGATCAGCAGGTGTGTCGCCTCTTTCAAAGCGGTATCAAGTGCCTCGCCGGGCCATATGATTGGCTTGATCCCCGCAGCCCGCAAAACTTCTGCTTTTTCTTCGGTGCGGGTGGTGCCGTAAACGGTCCAGTCATTGGGCAAAATTCGACTTAGGGCGCGCGCGGAAAATCCATGGCCAAATGAAAGTAGGGTCGGCATGTGAAAACTCCTTGATCCACCGCAATGGTCCGAAAGTGAGCAGGACAGGGCACGTTAAGCGACGCGCGAAAATCTGGTTGATGTTGCTAAGTTCGGGTGCAACGATTTGCACGGTATAACAAATGAGAACAGGCGGACCAGTGATGATTGACCCTACCAGAATGCTACCGGTATGTTCGCCCGAACAAGGTGCGCCGCAGCACTTTACAAATGCGGCTGAGGCGGTGGTCCGACTTAGGGCGCTTTATGATGAAGCAGTGGAGTTTCTGTGCGCCCATTTCGAAGCCAGTCTGACTGGTGAAAGCCCCACCCAACGGTTCCGCGCCTTCTACCCAGAAATCAGACTGCATTCGACAAGCTTCGCGCAGGCGGACAGTCGCCTGTCGTTTGGTCACGTACCAAGTCCAGGTATCTACGCTACGACAGTGACGCGGCCTGATTTGTTTGCTAGCTACCTTGAACAGCAGATCGATCTTTTGCTGACCAATCACGGCGGCGAGGTTGAAATTGGAACGTCCCAAACGCCGATGCCCGTCCATTTTGCTGTCGCTAACAAAGGTGGGCTGAATGTCCCCCAAGACGGGGCGGTCAAGTTTACTCTGCGCGATGTTTTTGATGTTCCAGATTTGTCGACAACCAACGATGACATCGTAAACGGCCTTGGCTTTACTTATGAAGATGGGGCAATGCCCCTTGCGCCGTTCACTGCGCAACGGGTGGATTATTCGCTGGCTCGGCTTTCCCATTACACGGCTACGGACCCCGGTCATTTTCAGAACCATGTCCTGTTTACGAACTATCAGTTTTACGTCGAGGAGTTTGAAGCCTACGCCCGCGAAATGCTGCGCGATCCTGCAAGTGGCTATACCGCATTTGTTGGTCCCGGTAATGACGTGATTACGGACCCCGATACGGCCTGCACACCGCCTGCGAAGCTGCCGCAGATGCCAACGTACCATCTTAAGCGTGCCGGTGGCGGTGGGATTACTTTGGTCAATATTGGGGTGGGTCCGTCCAATGCAAAGACTGCCACGGATCATATCGCAGTGCTGCGCCCGCATGCGTGGCTAATGGTTGGTCACTGTGCGGGTTTGCGAAATTCCCAAGCCTTGGGCGACTTTGTGCTGGCCCATGCGTATCTGCGCGAAGACAAAGTGCTGGATGATGATTTGCCTGTTTGGGTGCCCATTCCACCGCTGGCCGAAATTCAGATCGCGCTGGAAAAAGCAGTAGCGCAGGTCACGAAGCTTGAAGGCTATGACCTAAAACAAATCATGCGCACAGGAACGGTTGCCAGCCTTGATAACCGTAACTGGGAACTGCGCGATCAAGAAGGTCCCGTTCAGCGCCTTTCGCAGTCGCGGGCAGTCGCGCTTGATATGGAAAGTGCAACAATTGCCGCCAACGGTTTCCGCTTCCGTGTGCCGTATGGGACGCTGCTGTGCGTTTCGGATAAACCGCTGCACGGGGAGTTGAAATTGCCGGGAATGGCCTCTGATTTCTACACAACTCAGGTTGCACGGCACCTCATGATTGGTATTCGCGCGATGGAATACTTGCGCGATATGCCTCTTGAACGCATCCATTCACGCAAGCTCCGGAGCTTTGAAGAGACCGCATTCTTGTAAAATAGGCGAAAAAAGGCGGTTTTTTGCGGTTTTTCCAATCACAAAGAGTTGTGTGGGGACACTATATACCGTTAGATTACGCCCATGAGGCCCAAAATCGGGCGGAATGAGGAGACCTGTAAAATGGCGAAACCAATGACAAAGACCCAACTCGTAGCAGCACTTGCTGAGGAAATGGGCGTAGACAAGAAATCTGCTGGCGGCGCGCTTGAAGCGGTTGTTTCGCTTATTACACGCGAAGTAAGTGCTGGTGGCGCTGTGACACTTCCAGGCGTTGGCAAAATCTATTGCCGCGAGCGTCCAGAGCGTATGGTGCGCAACCCTGCCACTGGCGAAATGCTGAAAAAAGATGCGGATAAAGTTGTCAAAATGACAATCGCTAAAGCGCTGAAAGACAGCGTTAACGGCTAAGTCGACCACAGACTTTATCGTGAATAGAGGGGTCGCCATGATGCGGCCCCTTTTTAGTTTCGGCCCTATTGCATCAGGAGTGTAGTAGCGTGGATCTACGTTCGGTTTTTCTGGGGCTGTCTTTTGCTCTGATGTGGTCGTCGGCGTTTGCATCTGCACGCATCATCGTTCTTGAGGCGCCGCCCCTCATGACGCTGTCGTTGCGTTTCTTCATTTCCGGAACGGTTGCTGTTGGCATTGCATTGCTACTCAAACAAAGCTGGCGGCTGACTAAGGCGCAGTGGCGCGCGATTGTTGTTTTTGGATTATGCCAAAATGCCCTGTATTTGGGTCTGAATTTTATCGCAATGCAAACGGTTCAAGCGTCTATTGCCGCGATCATCGCGTCTACCATGCCTCTTTTGGTCGCTTTGGTTGGGTGGGTATTTTTGCGCCAGCGTCTGCCTATTGTTGCGCTGCTTGGCTTGGTCACGGGCCTGGTCGGTGTTCTGGTCATCATGGTGCCACGGCTGCACGGCGGGCTTGATCCGTGGGGTGTTTTGCTGTGTGTGCTGGGTGTGGCGTCCCTGACGGTTGCAACACTATCGGTCCGTAACGCGGTTTCCAGTGGGCAGGTCCTGATGATTGTGGGGCTTCAGATGCTTGTAGGCTCTGCCGCGCTTACGGTGCCTGCGCTACTTTTTGAAACGTGGAATGTCACGATCACCCCGCTTCTTGCCAGCGCATTTGTTTACACGACCCTTGTGCCCGGTTTGGCGGCGACGGTAATTTGGTTCGTCTTGGTCAGCCGGATTGGTGCTGTGCGCGCCGCGACTTTCCATTTTCTTAACCCGTTTTTTGGTGTCGCATTGGCAGCAGTTTTGCTGGGAGAACAGATAGGGTTGATCGACGTTCTTGGCGTTGCCATTATCGCTGCAGGAATTTTTGCTGTGCAGGTGTCAAAGCAAACTAAGTAGAGGGTTACGAGTATGAAAGTTTCGTGGGTGGCGTTGGGTTTGTGTTTGGCCGCATCCGTGGTGCAGGCGCGGGGTCTTGAATATCAGCCTCGCCTGGACCGAGATAAGCTGTCGCAAGGCGCAACGGTGTTACTCGATTTTCGGACCGATTGGTGTATCGCTTGTGCGCGGCATGCGTCCATCATTGATATGCTCAAAGAGAAAAATCCAGCTTTACGCGCGGCGATCACCTACATTGTTGTGGACTACGATACTTACGGTGAATCGGGCATGGCTGAGAAACGGCAGGTAACACAAAACGGCACACTTTTGCTGTTGCGTGGAAGCCGCGAGCTTGGCCGCGTTGAGGGCGCAGTTATGAACGACAGCGCCATTAAGGAACTGCTGGAACTGTCTCTTGATTAGCTTGCCTTAACCGATTGTGCCGCGATTGCCGCCGGTTTGGCCACGGTGCAGCAGCATATGATCCAGCATCACACATGCCATCATGGCTTCGCCGACAGGAACCGCACGGATGCCAACACATGGGTCGTGACGGCCCTTGGTGATGATCTCGGTTTCTTCACCGGCTTTTGTAATTGTTTTGCGCGGTGACAAGATGGAGGAAGTCGGCTTAACGGCGAAACGTACCACGACATCTTGACCCGTGCTGATACCACCAAGGATACCACCGGCGTGATTGCTTGAATACTCTGGGCCGTTCAGGCCCATGAAAATCTCGTCTGCATTGTCGCGTCCGGTAAGCGCGGCGGCAGCCATCCCCTCACCAATTTCAACGCCTTTGACTGCGTTGATCGACATCATTGCAGCGGCCAAATCTGTATCAAGTTTGCCGTAAACAGGCGCACCAACGCCAGCGGGAACATTGCGTGCAACCACTTCAATGATTGCTCCGACGCTGTTGTGATCGTCTTTACGCAACCATGTTAGATAGTCTTCCCACTCTTTTGCTGCATCCGCATCAGGGCACCAAAAGTCGTTTTGCCCAATCGCATCCCAGTCAAACTTTGCGCGATCGATTTTCTTCTCGCCCATCTGAACCATGTAGCCCGTCACAGACATATCAGGGGCCATCGCCTTAATCGCCTCACGCGCGACACCACCCGCAGCAACTCGTGACGCGGTCTCACGCGCACTTGATCGGCCACCCCCACGGTAATCGCGGATGCCGTATTTTTGCCAATAGGTAATATCTGCATGGCCGGGGCGGAACTTTTCAACGATATCGCCATAATCGCGCGACCGTTGATCCGTGTTGCGGATCATCAGCTGGATTGGCGTACCGGTTGTTTGGCCCTCGAAAACGCCAGATAGAATTTCTACTGCGTCCGGTTCTTGGCGTTGTGTGGTGTTTTTGTTTTGGCCGGGTTTGCGCTTGTCCAACCAATGTTGAAGCATTTCCGGCGTTACGGGCACTTGGGGTGGGCAGCCGTCAACAGTAGCACCCAAGGCAGGGCCGTGGCTCTCGCCCCAAGTTGTCACGCGGAACAAATGTCCAAAGCTGTTCATGCTCATCGGTGGTGCACTCCCCTTTTGAGATTGCATAAAGCGCGGGCGGCTCGGCCTCAAGTGTCGCCCAAAGAAAAACGCCCCATCACGGTGGACGGGGCGTTAAATTCGTAAAACCTAATTGATAGGCTTATGCAGATTTTTTGCCCTTTGCTGCCGCCCACAAACGCTTGTTTGTGAGGTAAAGCAGGACTGAAAGCACAGACAAGAAGATCAAGCCGGTAAGACCTGCTTGCTTGCGCGCCATCATTTTAGGCTCAGCTGTCCACATCAAGAACGCAGACACGTCCTGAGCGATGTCTTCCAACTCGGTTGATGCATCTTCGTCCGCGAATTCAACATCATCACCGTAAAGAGGGGGCGCCATTGAAATCCAGCCACCTGGGAAGGCAGTGTTTTCATAAAGGATGGTACCCGCTTCTTCTTTTTCTTCGCCGGTGTAGCCAGCCAAGAGAGACGCAATGTACTCTGGTCCACCCATGCCATTGATAAGCTGGCTGATGCCTGTACCCGCAGGGCCATGGAAGCCAGCGCGCGCTTTTGCCATCAAGGACAAGTCAGGTGCGTTAGCCAGTGCGGATGCTGGGAATTTGTCGGCAGGCGTCGCAGAACGGAAATCATCGATAGCGGCATCAAAGACTTCATATTCGTCGGCGTACGCAAACACCTGATCTTCAGGAAGCGCAGGACCACCGTCGTCAGACAAGTTACGGAAAGAGACGTATTTCAAACCGTGACAAGCTGCGCAGATTTCAGTGTAAACCTGAAGGCCACGCTGAAGTTGGTTCTGGTCAAACGAGCCTGTCAGACCTTCAAATGAAAACGCATAGTTTTCAATTTTTGCGTCTGATCCACCAGCAGCAAGCGCGCCGCCGGCCGAAAGGCCGAGGGCAACTGCTGTGGTAAGGGCGAGTTTCTTCAACATTGGGTAGTCCTTTCTCACTCGGCTGGTGTGGCTACTGCATCTGCAGCGCCATCTTTTTTGCCGTAGTGGGCATTGAAGTCGTCTTCGATTGTCGTTGGCGGTGTCATCGGTTTCTCGATGATGCCAAGCAACGGCAGAATGACGAGGAAGTAAGCGAACCAGTAGGTCGACGCGATAAGCGAGATGACATCATATGGGAATTCAGCAGGGCGTGCGCCCACCCACATCAGCACGAAGAAGTCGACAACCAGAAGGCCAAACCACCATTTGAACATTGGGCGGTAGCGGCCAGAGCGGACTGATGATGTGTCCAACCATGGTGCCAATGCCATCACAGCGATCGCACCAAACATGGCCAGAACACCGAAGAACTTCGCATCAACAATGCCAAATGTTACGAAATCAGCCAACTGCACAACCCATACTTCCGCTGTGAAGGCGCGTAGGATTGCGTAGAATGGCAAGAAGTACCACTCGGGAACGATGTGCGCAGGTGTGACCAGCGCGTTCGCTTCAATGTAGTTGTCTGGGTGGCCAAGGTAGTTGGGCATGAAGCCAACGACTGCCATGAATACAACCAGCACGATTGCCAGTGCGAACAAGTCTTTGATCACAAAGTATGGCCAGAAGGGGAGTGTGTCCCGCTCTGCTTCTTCTTTGGATGTGCGACGTACTTCAACACCAGTTGGGTTGTTGTTGCCAGTTGTGTGGAACGCCCAAATGTGAACGATCACCAGACCGGCAATGATAAACGGCATGAGGTAGTGCAGGCTGAAGAAGCGGTTCAGCGCAGGCTGACCAACAGCGGATGCACCAAGCAACCATGTTTGGATGCTTTCACCAACGAACGGGATCGCACCGAACAGGCCAGTGATAACCGCCGTACCGTGGAACGACATTTGGCCCCAAGGAAGAACGTAACCCATGAATGCTGTACCCATCATCAACAGGTAGATCAGCATGCCGATGATCCATGTAACCTCACGTGGCGCTTTGTACGAGCCATAGTATAGGCCACGGAAAATGTGGGCATATACAGCGACAAAAAACAGCGATGCACCGTTCATGTGGAAATAGCGGATCATGTGGCCGCCGTTCACGTCACGCATGATGTGCTCAACAGAGGCAAACGCCATATCAACGTGCGGTACATAGTGCATAACCAGCACGATGCCGGTGATGATTTGAAGTGCCAGAGTAAACGTCAGAACGATACCCCAGATCCACATCCAGTTAAGGTTCTTTGGTGTGGGAAGCATCAGCGTGTCATAAAGCAGGCCTACAACGGGAAGGCGCTTGTGCAGCCATTTCTGGCCGTCTGACTTTGGTTCATAGTGGTCGTGTGGAATTCCAGACATATGGTATCTCCCTTAACCGAGTTGGATTGTTGTTTCGTCGACAAACGATGCCGTTGGAACAGGCAAGTTGCGTGGCGCTGGACCCTTACGGATACGGCCTGCGGTGTCATAGTGTGAACCGTGGCATGGGCAGAACCAGCCGTTGAACTCACCAGCACCGTCGCCAAGAGGCACACAACCAAGGTGGGTACAAACGCCCATCATGACCAACCACTCGCCGTTTTCATCAAGAGCACGGTTTTCATCGGACGCATCCGCATCTGCAGCGAGGTTTGCGTTGTCAGCGTTCGCATCCGGCAGGGCACCAAGATCAACCGCGCGTGCTTCGGCGATTTCTTCTGGGTTGCGGCGGCGGATAAACACAGGCTTACCTTGCCAAAGAACTGTGATTTGCGTGCCAGGCTCAACATCGGCCACATCCACGCGGATGGATGCCAATGCCAAAACGTCAGCACTTGGGTTCATCTGGTTGACCAATGGCCAAACGGCAGCGCCGGTAACCACAGCACCTGCGCCAGCGGTGGCGTAGTAGATGAAGTCGCGGCGGGTGCCTTGCGTATTTTCTGCGTGAGACACGATCGTGTTCTCCCCTTGTTTCCGTTAGGCGGATCGGCCGAATGGGTCGATCAAATATGAACAGGCCACAGGGAATCCTGCAGCCGCTATCGACACGCTATTTAGAACGCAGATTGCAATCCGTCCAGCACACATTGAAGTCTGCCCGCCAAACTGCTCCAGTATGTCGCACAAACATACCTGTTTTTTGCATGTGTTTACGGATTTGAAGGGAAATAGACGGGCTCTGAAGGGCTTAGCTCGTCCCACCGCTCGTATTTGTTCATGATCGATTGAAACAGGGGCGACGCCAAAAAATCACCAAGCCATTTTTGAACGCGTGGGTAGGGCTGCTCGGCGAACCATGTCGCGTCAGTGTTCGCAAATTGCCGGATGAACGGCAGAATAGCGTAATCCACCAGCGATGCTGTATCACCGCCAAGCCAGGGTCCTGACAGGCGCGCCTCAAGCGTTGCAATAAATGCGCAGCCTTTCTCGCGCTCGGCGTTTGGGTCGGTACCCGGAAAGCGTGTTGCGTATTTCGTGCGATCAAGGGCCGATTTGAATGGCCCGTCATTGAGCGCGATTAACTCGGCATCCTTGTCTGACAGTGCACCAAGCGGATGATCCGCCAAGGCCCACTTCATTATATCAAGGCTTTCCTCAATCACCTCATCGCCAATCACCAAAACGGGAACTGTGCCTTTGGGGGATGCAGCAAGCATTGCCGCCGGCTTATCGCGTAAAATGATTTCGCGCAGCTCAACGCGGGTTTGCGACAGTGTAATCGCCAAGCGTGCGCGCATCGCGTAGGGGCAGCGCCTGAATGAATAAAGTATAGGTGTCATGCGACCAGATGTGTTGCCGTGTGCCCTGCGATCACTGCCTTCACGACCTGGCTTTCTGGCTGATCTGTCTCAAAATGCACTTCGGTGAATTGCTCCGTGCGTCCCATCCGTGGGTTTTCCATCAGCACGTTGTGGGTCTGGCCCACTTGCCGAGCCAAATGCGCGTTGACCTGCGCATCGCCAGCGGCCCGCAGCCGCGCCGCACGGTCTTTGATTGCGCCACCTTGCACCGCAGGCATGCGCGCAGCAGGCGTGCCGGGGCGTGGTGAATAGGGAAAGACGTGCAGCCACGTCAAATCACATTCCTCAACCAGCTTCAAAGAATTCTCAAACATCTCTTCGGTCTCGGTCGGAAAGCCTGCAATGATGTCGGCGCCAAAAGTCATATCGGGGCGTAGCTTGCGCGCTTCTTGGCAGAACGCAATCGCGTCACCACGCAGGTGCCGCCGCTTCATCCGCTTGAGGATCAGATCATCCCCCGCCTGCAGCGAAAGATGCAGATGTGGCATCAGACGCGGCTGTGTTGCGATGGCTTCCATCAAGGCCTCGTCGACCTCAATACTATCGATGCTTGAAATACGTAAACGGGGCAGGTCAGGCACCAATTTCAAAATGCGCATCACCAAGTCACCCAGTTTGGGTGCCATCGGTAAATCTGCACCCCATGAGGTCAGATCAACTCCAGTCAGAACGACCTCGTTATATCCGCGCCCCACAAGCCGCTTGATCTGCTCAACCACCACGCCTGCGGCAACGGATCGTGAATTGCCGCGACCGTAAGGGATGATGCAAAATGTGCAGCGGTGATCGCATCCGTTCTGGACCTGCACATAGGCGCGGCTGCGTGTTCCAAAACCATCAATCAAATGACCAGCGGTTTCCGTAACAGACATAATGTCGTCAACTTGAACGGGCTCAACCTTACCGACAAAGTCCGCCGCAAGCCCTGACCATGTGCCAGCGTCCATTTTCTCGGTGTTGCCGATAACTGCGTCGACTTCATCCATTTGGGCGAAACTGTCGGGGTCAATTTGTGCGGCACAACCGGTCACGATAACCTTGGCGTCGGGGTTTTCACGACGCAGCTTACGAATGTCTTTGCGCGCTTTGCGCACAGCCTCGGCGGTCACAGCACAGGTGTTGATGATGACTGCATCATTTAGGCCAGCACCTTGGGCCAGCTCTTTCATCGCCTCGGTCTCATAGGCGTTCAGGCGGCATCCGTGGTTTGAGAAAACAGGTGCGCTCATAAGCCCGCCAACCAACCGGCTGTCAGAACACCGTCAAAAACATGGGCGGTCGGGCCTGTCATCCACACGCCATCATCACGCCAGTCAATCACTAACGTGCCACCATCTAGATCAATTCGCACTTTGCGTCCGGTCAATCCGCGGCGATGCGCAGCAACAGCCGTGGCGCAGGAAGACGAACCAGAGGCAAGCGTGATACCTGCGCCGCGTTCCCATACGCGCATCCGCAGATGGTCAGGACCCACAACATGGGCGACTTGGACGTTGGTGCGTTCGGGGTAAAGCGGATTGTGCTCGTGCTTGTGACCGAAAGAAGCCAGATCAATTGCCTCGGCATCATCCACAAAGAAAGTGCAATGCGGGTTGCCCATGCCAGTTGCCGCAGGGCTGCCATCAATCGGAAGCGACAAGGTATCGAGTGGCTCGGCAAGCGGCACGTCGTGCCATTCAAGTTGCGGCTGGCCCATGTTGATCCATGTTTCACCGTCAACCATCACCGCCCGAAGTGCGCCGCGGTCCGTTTGAAGCGCAAGCTCTGTCACCCCCGTCATTGCCATTTCGCGCGCAGCGATGCAGCGGGTAGCATTTCCACACGCCCCCGATGTAGATCCGTCCGAGTTGTAAAATGTCAGACGCAGCCCGTCCTCGATGACGGCCAGTTGGTCGAATCCCACGCCGCGATTCCTGTCAGCGATGGCCGCAACCAGCTTTGCAGACACCACAGGACCACCATTACGACTGTCGATTACGACAAAATCGTTTCCGGCACCGTGCATTTTCATAAAATTGACGGGCATATGATCAGTATTTTTGGTCATTTGAGCGGATATAGGGATTTCATAATAAAAGGGAAAGAGATTCTGAAAAAACGGGGTTGACCCCATCGGAGTGTCTTTCTAGATAAGCGCCTTGTGTGGGCCCTTAGCTCAGCTGGTAGAGCGGCTGACTTTTAATCAGTAGGTCACAGGTTCGAACCCTGTAGGGCTCACCATTTTCTCTCTTTTCTACCATGAGAGTGATGCGTGAACACGCGAGGCACCGGACACCGCCGCAAGGCATTCCACTTCTTCACATAATGCTGCTACCACTGTTTCAAACAACCTTTGGATCACAGCTTTATGACCGTTCGCTTCTTCTCTGACAAAACGCGTCCCATTCATATGGGGCCATACCCTTCAGAGCTTTTGGCGCGGGGCGAGCAGCCGATGTTGCGTGGTGTTCCAAAGCAAACCCAACTGACGTTCACGTCTGATAAGCCGCATTCTGTCATCAATGCCATGCGCGAACATCAAGCAATGCTAGATGCCATCCGGGACGGGCTGATCAACCGCGGGCAAAGCGATATCCCATCGGATATTCAAGAGCGTGCGGATCACCTTAAGGCTTTTGGCTTTTTCAACGATGCAGCCGCTGTCGGTATTTGCCGCATCACGGATACGGACCGCCTTGTGGCGCCGTTCCGCAACCCTGACATCGACCGCTTGGCCCATGACCTGCAAACGCGGCAAACCAAATCGCTGGCATCGGGCATTGATATGATCATGGCCGATCTGAAAGACTCGGTCCAAGCGCCTGTAACCTCAATCGATGATCACACCCACGCCATTGTCTTTTTGTACGAAAATCCGCGGGATATTTTGCCGGATGAAATTGGCACAGAATGGATCGAGGGCGCCTATGCCCACCGCGCGGCTTTGCTGGCGGCTGAGTCTGCGACTGTCATTGCCAATTACTTACGCGTTTTGGGGCAGTCGGCGCGCGCGCATACGGCCAGCACAAGTGATGTGGACCTTGGCCGTCTTTCGGTCAGCGCGGGCCTGACAACTGTCGAAAATGGTGCGCTGACACATCCTTACGTTGGCACGCGATTTGGTCTGGCTGTTGTGACAACCTCGCTTGATCTTGCGGTTGATCGCCCGCTTGTCCCTTTGGCCGAGCAACCCAAAAGTGCGTTTGGCATCCGTTGGAAGCTTGGCACAAAATCAGCGAAAAATGCGTTGAACGCGGCGCCTTTTGCCAAGCGGCGCTTTGTAGATGGGGCACATCCGTTCGAGACACTGAAGCGTGTAGATGATCCTACAACTTACATTGACGAAGCGCGGGTGGCACGCGTTCCAAAGCGCACAGATATGTTTGCGCGTGCGCAGTTCGGCGATATGGGTAAGCCGCTGCAAAAGGCCTCTACGGGTGGCTTGTATGTGCGAAAATCGGCTCCGTCGTCGGCGCAGCGCCGTGCGCTTGGGGCGTTTGTTCTGTTGCAAGACGGTGTGCCAGCGGCTGAAAAAGCGCAGCTAAGCCCGACTGAGGCCGCCAATTTGGTAAAAGCCACCAGCTACTTTTTGGGCGTCGACGCTGTTGGCATTTCGCGCTGCCCTGATTGGACGTGGTATTCGCACGATGCAACGGGTGCACCGATCACGCCTACCCACGATCAGGCAATTTCGACGATTGTTGATCAGGGCTATCCGTCGATGGAGGGGTCGTCGGGGGATGATTGGATTGCGGTCGCGCAATCCATGCGCGCATATTTGCGGTTCTCTTTGCTGGGCGGTGTGTTGGCCAAACAAATCCGTAATCTTGGGTATTCCGCCAAGGCCCACACGGTGATGGACGGTGAGGTATTGCAGCCGCCGCTGTTGCTTTTGGCAGGGTTGGGCGAGGTCAGCCGCATTGGTGAAGTCATCCTTAACCCCTTTTTGGGGCCGCGGCTGAAATCTGGTGTGGTGACCACGGACCTGCCGCTTAGTCACGACAAGCCGATTGATTTCGGGCTGCAGAACTTTTGTAACGCGTGCAACAAATGTGCGCGCGAGTGTCCAAGCGGGGCGATCACCGCGGGACCAAAACTGATGTTCAACGGCTATGAGATTTGGAAATCTGATAGCCAGAAATGCACAACATACCGCGTTACAACACCGGGTGGCGCGATGTGTGGTCGCTGTATGAAAACTTGCCCGTGGAACCTTGAGGGGGTCTTCAAGGAAAAGCCCTTTCGGTGGGCTGCGATGAATGTGCCAAAAGCAGCACCGTTACTAGCAAAGCTTGATGATGCGGTTGGTAATGGCGGTTTGAACAGCGTCAAAAAGTGGTGGTGGGATCTCGAAATTACTGAGGACGGCGGCTACCGCCCGACAGATAAACCTGTCAATGCGCGCGATCTGCAAAAGGATCTTGATCTGAAATACGAAGACCAAACCCTTGCGGTTTATCCGGCCAACCTTGCGCCGCACCCCTATCCGTATCCTTTTGAGATGGACCGAGAAGCCGGGATTAAAGCCTACCGCGATATGATCACCGCAGACGCCTATAAGGCCAAGCTGGCGGGCGGCGAAGTGGCCGAGGTTGCGCACACCTACACCGCCGATGGGGACAGCCCTGTGATTGAGATGCGCATCTCAAAAGTCGAAAAGATGACGGCCGATATTGCGAAATATGAATTCACTGCCGCAGACGGCTCGCCCCTTCCTGCGTGGCAGGCGGGTGCGCATTTGGACGTGTTGGTATCCCCAGAATATCTTCGCCAGTATTCCATGTCTGGTAATCCCGCTGACAGGAGCACCTATCAAATTGGTGTGCTGCGCGAGGATGATGGCCGCGGGGGATCTAAGTTGATGCACCGCATTTTTGAGGAAGGCCGAAGGGTCTTTGTATCGCCCCCCATCAACCACTTTGCCCTTGAGCAGACAGAACATACCACGCTTTTGTTTGGTGGCGGGATTGGCATCACGCCGATGATCGCAATGGCCCATGAATTACACGCCGAAGGCCGCCCGTTTGCGTTGCACTATTCTGGCCGCACGCGCGCTTCGATGGCGTATCTGGATGATCTGGTAAATGTGCCATGGGCCAGCCATGTACAACTACACATCACTGACGAAGGTACGCGGGTTAATCTGGATGAAAGCATCCCCGCCTATGAACGAGGTATGCACATCTATACCTGCGGCAGTGAGGCTTACATGAAGTCTGTCATTCAATCTGCTGCGGCGCTGGGCTTTCCGGAAGAAGCGCGACATTTGGAGTATTTCAGTGTGCCAGAGCAGCCTGATTACGTGAATGAGCCGTTTGCCATTAAGCTAAATGACGGCCGCACGCTTGCGGTGCCCAAAGATAAAACGGCGGCGGATGTTCTTAATGAAAACGGTATCCGTGTGGATGTGAAATGCTTGGATGGGATTTGTGGCGTGTGTAAATGCGGTGTGAAAAGCGGTCATGTTGAGCACCGTGATTTTGTGCTGTCAAAAGCACAGCGCGCAGACACAATTATTTTGTGCCAGTCGCGCGCTGCTGAAAAAGATGGGGTGCTAGAGATTGACCTTTAGATCAATCCTGCGCGGCCATGCCCGCTTCGGCCTCAATTTGCTTGCGTGATTTACGCTCGCGCTCGGTTGCGGACTTTAGCTGACCACATGCTGCCATGATGTCTTCGCCCCGCGGTTTGCGCACTGGGCTTGAGTAGCCTGCGTTGTAAACAATATCTGCGAACGCACGAATGCGGTTGTTCGACGAGCGTTCATAAGGTGCGCCTGGCCATTCGTTGAACGGGATCAAGTTGATCTTGGCGGGGATGCCCCCGATCAATTTTACCAAGCGATGCGCATCTTCGTCACTGTCGTTCACACCCTTGAGCATCACATATTCAAACGTAATCCGCTCAGAGTTGCTTGCCTTTGGATAGGCGCGCAACGCATCCAAAAGCGCTTCGATGTTCCACCGCTTGTTGATCGGTACAAGGGTATCACGGATGGGGTCTGTGGTGGCGTGGAAAGACACCGCCAGCTGACAGCCGATTTCTTGGGCGGTGCGGGCAATCTCTGGGACCACGCCGCTGGTCGACAAAGTGATGCGGCGGCGTGACAGCTGGATGCCCTCTGGGTCCATCGCAATCTTCATCGCGTCGCGGACGTTCTCAAAGTTATAAAGCGGCTCACCCATGCCCATCAGCACGATGTTCGACAGCAATCGCCCTTCAACGTGCTTTTCACCCGGTGTTGGCCATTCTTCCAGATCGTCCCGCGCCATCATAACTTGGCCGATAATTTCGCCAGCGGTCAGGTTGCGGACAAGCTTTTGCGTACCCGTGTGACAGAATGAACACGTCAGCGTGCAGCCAACCTGCGAGCTGATGCACAAGGTGCCGCGATCGGTTTCGGGGATATAAACTACCTCAACTTCGTGGCCGCCTGCGATACGTACCAACCACTTGCGGGTGCCGTCGCTGCTTACTTGTTTTGATACAACTTCGGGGATCTCAATTATGAAATTCTCTGCAAGTTCGGCACGGTATGCTTTGGACAGGTTTGTCATCGCATCAAAGTCGCGCACCCCCCATTGATAGAGCCACTGCCAAATCTGGCCTGCTCGCATTTTGGCCTGCTTCTCGGGCGCACCCGCTGCGATTAGCGCTTCGCGCAACGCAGGGCGTGTCAGTCCGATCAGGTTAACCGGCCCGTCCACTTGCTTGCGCGGGATCGTCAATACATCTTGCGTAACGGGTGCATTGGCCATGCTGGGGAATCTCCGAATTGGAATATGACGCATCTCATACGTCACTGCCTGTCAAAACGCAAAAGGACCAGTGCGCGCACCAGTCCTTTGTTTCAAAGCCCACATGGGCGATTATGGGATCAGCCTGCGCAGCGCTTTGCGGCGTCATCAACTGCGGCGGTGTAGCCAGACAGGCTGAAGGTGTCTTTGGTGATCGTGCCGCGTGATGAGCGGGCCGTAAGCGTTGCAGTTGCGCCGCGCTTCATGGCTGTCACGATCTTAGCGTCATCCTCGGGTGTTGCGGGCCACGCCCACTCGCCGTCAGTGAACAGATCAAATGAAGCAGAACCGATCTCCATGGAAACAGTCGATCCGTTTGCGAAAGGATAACCGCCCGTGAAGGTCAGCTGGTTTTTTACAGACGCGCCGGGGCGGAAGAATGTGAACAACAAGATGTCACCGCGGCGCACCGCAACGACGCGGCCATCTTTGGTGTTTACTGTTTCTTTAGGGGCCGAGACTGCCCAACATTCAGTCGGGTTGCTTTCAACAAAGACGCTCCAGTCCGTTTTGGCCGCCACTTGGTTACTCGATTCCTGCGCAAAACTCGCTGTAACCGAAAGGGCCAGTACCGCGCATGCAGTCGTCAATTTCGAAATCATGTTCACAGCCTCCAAGCTGTTCTGCCTGTGGATCCACCGCTGCGGCCCAGATTTTTCTTGGGTCATCGCAATTGGCGGGTTTTCAACTCGATGGTGCAACATTAGCCTGAAACCAGCCAATGGGAAAACCCCTTGCGCCCAGCATTTACGCGGAAAACCGCCCCAAAAAGGTCTTAACTGATGGCTCCTCACCCCATGATCGCGCTTTGGCGCAACGATTTGCTCGAAAGCCTGCACACGGGGCATGCGGTGGTTTGCGACGAAAAAGGCGATATCGTGCAGGCATGGGGCGATCCGGATGCGGTGATATTCCCGCGTTCTTCATGCAAAATGATCCAAGCACTTCCGCTTTTGGAAAGCGGTGCAGCGGATCATCTGACCACTGAACAACGCGCACTTTTATGTGCCAGCCACAATGGTGCGGCCATCCATGTGGAGCGTGTTCAGGCATGGCTGTCCGAAATGGATTTGGGCGATGAAGATTTGCGTTGCGGCCAACAACACCCCGCCGACAAACCAGAGGCCGCGCGCCTGATCAAAACAGATGCAAGCCCGTGCCAAGTGCACAACAATTGCTCTGGTAAACACGCGGGGTTCTTGCTGTTGAATAAACATCTGCGCGGGGATGCGGATTACGAGTTGCTTGATCATCCTGTGCAGCAGGCTTGCAAAGGTGCGTTTGAAGAAGTGACGGAAGTTGCCTCCCCTACTTTTGGGATCGATGGGTGCTCTGCGCCTAACTTTGCCACCACGATGCACGGTCTTGCGCGCGGCATGGCGACATTTGCATCTGCGACCGAAGGCAATAGCCGTGGTCGCGCTATAGTCTCGCTGCGCGAGGCGATGGCTCTGCATCCCGAATTAATCGCGGGTAAGGGGCGCGCCTGTACTGAATTGATGCGCGCCATGGGCGGCAAAGTAATGATTAAAACGGGTGCAGAAGGCGTGTTTATTGCCATTATCCCCGAGGCCAAGATGGGCATTGCAGTGAAAGCAACCTGTGGCACAACCCGCGCCGCAGAGGCGATGATAGCGACCTTACTTATCCACCTTGGTCACCTTGATCCCGCACATCCTGCTGCGCTGCGCCGTATCGGGGGTGACATTACGAACTGGCGTGGCACCAAAACAGGTGAGTTGCGCACAGTTGACGGGTTCCCCATTTAATAGTGGCGCTGAAAATTCATCAATGACTGGCAAACTGACCGATGCGCGAAAGCCTCGCCATGTCAGACGCGGTGATAGGGGCTGCCTGCCAAAATTGATGCGGCGCGGTAAAGTTGTTCGCACAGCATCACCCGTGCCAGCATATGGGGCCAAACCATCGCGCCAAAGCTAAGCTTTGTTTCAGCACTTGCGTGCATTTCGGGCAGCAACCCATCGGCACCGCCGATGATAAAGGCAATGTCTTGCGCTCCTTGATCGCGCCAGCCCGATAGCTTTTCGGCAAACTGGGGCGAGCTCATCACTTTGCCGCGCTCATCCAGAACACAGCACATGGCCCCTTTGGGCAACGCACGCGACAGCAACTCATGCTCGGCCTGTTGACCGGCACCTTTTGCATCGACTTCGGTGATGGTGATCGGTCCAAGCCCCATGTTGCGCCCTGTTTTGTCAAAGCGGTCAACATAGTCTTGGATCATGTCGCGTTCAGGGCCAGCACGCAGCCGGCCCACAACGCATAGATGCACGCGCGTCATCGGGCGGTGCTATTCGGCGGATGGATCGTGTGTGGACGGACCTGTTGGCATGCCGCGTTCTGCTTGTTCTTCTGGGCTAAGCCACATCTTTTCAAGCTGGTAGAACTCGCGCACTTCGGGGCGGAACACATGCACAATGATGTCACCAGTGTCGACCAACACCCAATCGCCTGCGCTTTTGCCTTCCAGCTTGGCGTTGCGACGGTGAGCAGCTTTTACGTCGGTCACAAGGTTCTGCGCGATCGCAGCAACCTGACGGCTTGAACGCCCCGAGCAGATGATCATGTAATCACCCATCTCAGACATGCCGCGCAGATCAATTTGCACAACGTCTTCGGCCTTCATGTCATCGAGGGATTTAAGGATAGTCACCAGCAGCGCATCGCTTTTGGCGGTATCGGGTTTAGTGCTCATCGGGGCACCTGCACCTGCGGCACCCGTATGGGCCGCATCTGTAGAAAGAGACAGAACATTGTCCTCCTTTATACGCGTCGCCAAAGCCCCGACGCTGGGCCTGCTATCAGAGTAGCATCGGGCCTGCTAAATCTCAATAATCAGGATGTAAACACAAACGTGACGGTCTGTCGCCTAGTCAAGCGCATTGGTGCTTAACTGTGACCCTTCTATCATCTTTACCTCCCTTTGCGGGAACGGAATAGAGATATCATTGGCTTTGAAGGTGTCCCACAGGGCCAAAAAGACTTGTCTGCGCACGTTTGTCAGCCCGCCTGTGGGGTCTTAGATCCAAAACCGCAGGATATAATCAACGGACGAATCCCCAAAACCAACAATATGACAGACCGGTGCACGCGGGCTGCTAAGGACGCGGTCCACGCTCTTGGCAGCTTCAATCGCAAGGGTGCGGACGTTGTGAGGGTCATCGTGATAGGCGGTGCCAAAATAAATATCGAGACGCACATAATCATTTGAGTAAGACCAGTTCACCACTTGGCCGGTGATCAGATCCTCATTCGGGATGAGGTATTCCTTGCCGTTGCGTGTCATGACGCTGACGTACCGCGCGCCAAGGCTGTTGATCCAGCCAAATGTGTCGCCAAGGCTAATCACATCGCATGGTTTGATGGACTTATCCAGCAAGATGATCACGCCGGACACAAGGTTCGAGACTACTCTTTGAAGCCCAAAGCCAGGCCCCACACCAATGGCACCAGATAGCACTGCGAGCCCGGTCAGATCAATTCCAACTGCCCGCATCCCAATGAAAAACGCCGCACCGTACAGGGCAACCTGCGTGGCCTTTACCACCAACACCCGCATTGAGGGCGACATTTCCTCGTTGCTGTTTACCCGCGTTGTGGTCGTTCGGGTTAGAAAGCGCGCGCCAACAAAAAGCAGCGCCAACAGGGTCAGACCCTGCAAAATCTGCCAGACGCTGATGGTGCTTTCGCCAAGGCCAATGCGCGCGCTTTCCAGCATCTGTTGGATCTCGCTATCCAGCCCGACGATGCGCAAAGTGATCCACGTCCAAGCCGCCCAATTCACCACGCGCCGCAAGAGGTTGTTGTTAATAAGCCGTGTGGCAAACGCCACGATCAGCCAAGCCGTGGCAAGGTTGGCAACAATAACCAACAGGTAATATTTTGATGGAAAGCGGTAGAGATCCTGCATGATCGCCACAGCGCCGTAGGCAAGGGGCACAAACATGATGCCGCGCAGACGGTTCTGGATCACCAAAAACACCTTAATTGCCAATTGGGAATACCCTGCTTGCCGCGCACCCACGCCTGCATTCGGGGCTTAATCAGCCGCCGCAATACTTCGGCAATAATCAGCAGAACAACAACAACTGCGATCTGCACAAGACTTGAGGGGCGCAGCAGCCCTTGGGCGAAAATTTCGGCTTGGCGCAAAATGCCCGTCGCGGTGTCTGTTATGACTTCGATCGTTGCGGGTTGAAACGGGTCAGAGGCGGCAGTTGCCGTCTCGGGGCCTGGACCCCAATCGCTCCGTGTCTCACCAATATGTCCTGCCATGGGGGTGAGTTTGCGCCACGCATACAGATATCTCAAGCCTAACTTCTTGCGAGAAGGGCCGATTCTCTGTATCTGATCGCTATGGAACAACGATACATCATGGAAGATCGAGCCCGCCTGCGCGAACGCTTTTACGGCGCATCCATGACTGTGCTTGCGCGACTACACTAGGCGCCAGCCCTCAATTTTCTATCCACCTTCTATTCTTTACACATTTATTACGGGAGAGGACCAACATGTCCCCCAAAACACTTTACGATAAAATCTGGGATGCCCACGTGGCCCATGAAGCCGAAGACGGCACGTGCCTTTTGTACATCGATCGCCACTTGGTGCACGAAGTAACGTCACCCCAAGCGTTCGAAGGTCTGCGCATGACCGGCCGCACTGTGCGCGCACCGGAAAAGACAATCGCTGTTCCGGATCACAACGTGCCAACAACGCCGGGCCGCGATGATCCCAAAAACATGACCGAAGACAGCGCCATTCAAGTGGCCGCGTTGGACAGCAACGCCAAAGAATTCGGCATCCACTACTATCCCGTGTCTGACGTGCGCCAAGGTATCGTGCATATTGTCGGCCCCGAGCAAGGCTGGACCCTGCCGGGTATGACTGTTGTGTGCGGCGACAGCCACACGGCCACCCACGGCGCATTTGGTGCGCTGGCCCACGGCATCGGTACATCCGAGGTTGAGCACGTTCTGGCGACACAAACGTTGATCCAGAAAAAGTCAAAGAACCTTAAGGTTGAGATCACAGGCAAACTGCGCCCGGGCGTAACTGCAAAAGACATCACCCTGACTGTCATCGGCAAAACCGGTACGGCAGGTGGCACTGGCTACGTGATTGAGTATTGCGGCGAAGCGATCCGCGATCTGTCTATGGAAGGCCGCATGACGGTTTGCAACATGGCCATCGAAGGCGGTGCGCGTGCGGGTATCATAGCCCCTGATGAGAAAACATTCGAGTACTGCAAAGGTCGCCCCAACGCCCCAACAGGCGCTGACTGGGATGCCGCGGTTGCGTGGTGGAAAACGCTTTATTCCGACGATGACGCGCATTGGGACATGGTTGTGACCATCGCAGCAGAAGACATCGCACCGGTTGTCACATGGGGCACATCCCCCGAAGACGTGCTGCCAATCACCGCAGATGTTCCAGCGGCGGCTGATTTCCAAGGCGGCAAAGTTGATGCAGCGCAACGCTCGCTTGATTACATGGGCCTGACCTCAGGAACACCGCTGACTGACGTTGAGATTGACACAGTCTTCATCGGGTCATGCACCAACGGCCGTATCGAAGATTTACGCGCAGCGGCGGAAATCCTCAAAGGCAAAAAGATCAAAGACGGTATGCGCGCAATGGTCGTGCCCGGTTCCGGCCTTGTGCGTGCACAAGCCGAAGAAGAAGGCCTTGCGGACATCTTCAAAGAAGCCGGTTTCGAATGGCGCCTTGCGGGCTGTTCTATGTGCCTTGCGATGAACCCCGACCAACTCGCCCCCGGCGAGCGCTGTGCGGCAACGTCCAACCGTAACTTCGAAGGCCGTCAGGGTCGCGGTGGTCGTACGCACTTGATGTCACCTGCCATGGCGGCGGCGGCTGCTGTAACCGGCAAGCTGACTGACGTTCGGGATTTTAGCTAAGTCTTTCGCCCGCTGCTCGCCGCAAAATGCGCAGCAGCGTGCCACATAAATTTCTGTCTCACGAAGGAGACCATTATGGATAAATTCGAAACCCTTACAGGGATCGCCGCGCCGCTTCCTTTGATCAATATCGACACTGATATGATCATCCCGAAGCAATTTTTGAAAACTATCAAACGTTCGGGCCTTGGTGTGAACCTGTTCGACGAGATGCGTTATGATGACGGTGGCGCGGAAATCCCGACGTTCGTTCTGAACCAAGATGCCTACCGGAACGCCGAGATTTTGGTCGCTGGCGATAACTTTGGCTGCGGCTCTTCGCGCGAGCACGCGCCGTGGGCGCTGAAAGACTTCGGTGTGAAGTCTGTTATCTCAACCAGCTTTGCAGACATCTTCTTCAACAACTGCTTCAAGAACGGCATCCTGCCAATCGTGCTGCCCCAAGAGGCGGTTGATGTGTTGATGAAAGACGCGGAGAAAGGCTCGAACGCGCGCATGATCATCGATCTCGAAGCGCAAACCGTCACGTCGTCCGACGGCGAAGCGTTCTCTTTCGAAGTTGATGCGTTCAAAAAGCACTGCCTGATGAACGGTCTTGATGACATTGGCCTGACCATGGAAAAGGCCGCCTCCATCGACACATTCGAGGCCGAGCTGTCCAAAAGCCGTCCTTGGGTCTAACGCCCTTAGGCTTTCAGATTATGCGCCCATCCAGTGGTTTCTGGGTGGGCGTTTTTCGTTTTGGGCCGCGGGTTTGGGCAAGTTTGCGTAAATAGCTGACCGTTGCTGTTCATCTTGGCTTAACGGACTTGTGCCTCCTTTTTTGCCTCTCGCAACATCTTGTGCCTTGTTTTTACGGATTTCCAAACGTGGTGCAAACCCGCACTACTTCCTTCCTAAAGTAGTATCAAAATCAGACATCACAGATGCAAAACAGTTGTTTGGATTTTTGAATATGGGCATATCTTGATCATTAACTAGATGCCCAAGCGCAGGTTTTCGAGCAAAAGGGCGCGTAAATAAGCGTGTGTATACTTGGTTTATGCATAACGAGTTTGAGGTTTTGGTGATGTTTTCCCGTTTTGCTGGCGCAGCTATTCGCGCCTTTTGTGTCATCCTGCTTATCGCGTTGCCATCAGTGATGTTGCCCGCAACCATCGCTGGTGGGTTGGAAATTGTATCCTTCATCGCCATCGCTGCCGCCATTCTGACGTTCATCGAATATAAATCGGACTATCCCTCGCTTATTGAGTTCCGCTTTGCACCGCCTTTTAATCGGATTCGTTTCGGTTCTCTGTTTTTTACCGTTTTGGTTCTGTCGATTATTTGTAGTGGGAAGTACGACGCCACGCCCGTAACCGAATTTACCGCCGCCATCGGCCAGCGGATTGGCGCATCGATTGATTTTCCGTTCTCGCCCGTGCGTCTGGTGGTGGGCATGCTTCCTGTGGACAGCCCCGCCGAGATTGTCACTGCCGTGCGCACCGCCGCAGGCATCAGCTATCTGACCTCGCTGCTATCGCTGGCGGTATTTTTGGCCGCGCTTCGTTTGTCCCGTTGGCCGAGTAATTCGGGCACGTTCAACGTGTGGATTAACCTGCCTATGTTCGATCCAACCGCCGGTGGTGATGTGGTGCGCCGCCTCAACAAGGATGCGCGTTTTAACATTATGTTAGTGTTTCTGCTGCCATTCATCATCCCTGTGGTGGTTCAGCTTGCGGCTGATTTCTTTGGCCCGATGGCAATGACCAATCCGCAGACCTTGATATGGACGATGGCAGCGTGGGCATTTTTACCGGCATCTTTGTTTATGCGTGGCATCGCGACGAGCCGTGTGGCCGATATGATCGCCGACCAACGCCGCCGCACCTATGCCGCAGAAGTCGCCGAGGCGGACGACTTTCTGGTGGCCTAGGCCTCAGCGGCTTTGCGAAACCAATCCTGACGGCGCTTTGTATCTGGGTAACAGTTTGCGCGAGCTTGGCGATGTCTCAGACCCTGCGCGTTGCAACCTATCAAACAGAACTTCAGGCCCGTGGTCCCGCGCTTTTGCTCCGCGATATCAAACGCGAAACTGATGAAGTCATGGCCCGCGTCGCGCTGATCAAACAGGCAAATCCGGATGTTTTGATCTTGCAGGGCATTGATTGGGATTATGACGCCCGCGCGCTTACCGCGCTGAACGCCCATCTTGGTTTTGATCATATGTTTACCAGCTTGCCTAACGCGGGCATGGCTACGGGGCTTGATATGGACGGCGACAGTAAGCTGTGCCAACCCCGCGACGCCCAAGGGGACGGACGCTTTGCGGGCCACGGCGGTGTTGCAGTGCTTTCAAAACGCCCGATCGCTGGGCCAGTGATCGATCTGTCTGATCTGTTATGGCGCGACTTGCCTGATGCTGATTTGCCAACTTACCCCGATGGCGCCCCTTTTCCGTCTGCGCGCGCCCAAGCGGCGCAACGGCTGTCATCTCAAGTGCATTGGATCGTGCCGTTTGATGGCTTTACCCTAGCTACTTTTGAGGCAACGCCACCCATTTTTGATGGGGACGAAGACCGCAACGGCAAACGCAACGCAGATGAGATCCGCCTTTGGGCGCATCTATTGGATGGTCGCCTTGATACCGCCTTGGCCGAGCGTGGTGCGCCAAGCGGGTCCGCAAGCATGTCTCAGCCCTTCATTCTTGCGGGGCTCTTTAATCTTGATCCGGCGCAGGACCCACTGATGGGGCAAATGTTTGCGCGCGCTGATCTGCAGGATGCAGCACCAACCGGCCACACAGCTGAATTTCGAAACGCCTACCGCCTACGGCTTAGTTATGTTCTGGCCTCGCCCGATATTACACCGCGCAGCAGCGGTGTTTTATGGCCGCCTGCTGGCATGGGGCGGCACGGTTTGGTCTGGGCGGACGTTACCCTGAGGCCCTGATTTCTTGACCATTGGGGGCGAACGGGCTACCCGCTAAGCAACCAATTTTAAGAAGGACTTGTTGCAATGGCGAACCCCTCCCTTTTGATCCTGCCCGGTGACGGCATTGGCCCCGAAGTCATGGCCGAGGTTGAGCGCGTTATCGCGTGGTTCGGCGATAAGCGCGACCTGTCGTTTGACGTTGAAACCGACCTTGTCGGTGGCGCGGCTTATGATGCTCACGGCACGCCTTTGCACGATGACACGATGGCCAAAGCACATGCCGCGGACGCCGTTTTGCTCGGTGCCGTTGGTGGCCCTGCCTATGATGATCTGGACTTCTCCGTGAAGCCCGAGCGCGGCCTGCTGCGCCTGCGCAAAGAGATGGATCTGTTCTCAAACCTGCGCCCGGCACAGTGTTTTGACGCATTGGCTGACTTCTCAAGCCTGAAGCGTGACATCGTATCTGGCCTCGACATCATGATCGTTCGTGAGCTGACATCAGGTTCATACTTCGGCGAGCCACGGGGCATCTTCGAAGAAGACGGCCAACGCGTAGGCATCAACACCCAGCGCTACACCGAAGCCGAGATTGACCGCGTTGCGCGCTCTGCGTTTGAGTTGGCTATGCGCCGTAACAAACGCGTTTGCTCTATGGAAAAAGCGAACGTGATGGAAAGTGGCATTTTGTGGCGTGAAGTCGTGACCAAAGTGCACGCTGAGTACCCCGAAGTTGGGTTAAGCCATATGTACGCAGACAATGGCGCAATGCAGTTGGTCCGCGCGCCTAAGCAGTTTGACGTGATCCTGACAGACAACCTGTTTGGTGATATTTTGTCTGACTGTGCTGCAATGCTGACTGGCTCGCTTGGCATGCTGCCTTCTGCATCTCTTGGGGCAATTGGCGAAAACGGTCGCCCCAAAGCGCTCTATGAGCCGGTACATGGTTCCGCACCTGACATCACAGGCCAAAGCAAAGCGAACCCAATCGCGTGTATTTTGTCCTTCGCGATGGCGCTGCGCTATTCGTTTGACCAAGGCGCTGAGGCTGCTCGCCTTGAAGCAGCGGTTGAAAAAGTGCTGGCCGATGGTGCGCGTACAGGTGATCTGATGGGCCCAGACGGTGGCACCCCAATCAGCACCATCCAGATGGGCGACGTTATCTTAGCCGCTTTGGACGCGTCCCTTTAAGGGCACGCTTCACAACAATTCACAGCGCCCGCCCTGATGCATCTTGTCACAGGGCGGGCGTTTGTTTTAGCCATGACTGAAACCAGTCAGGCCGCTTTTATGTCCAACAATACATCTGCCGCGCTTTATGCCCTTTTGGGTTTTGCTATTTTCTCGACCCATGATGTGATCGTGAAAGTACTGGGCGTAAGCTATCAGCCTTTCCAGATTTTGTTTTTCAGCGGGCTATTCGGCTTTCCGATGGTCATGATGATGCTGATGCGCGATCAGACCGAAGCCAACCTTATTCCGCGTCACCCATGGTGGACCGCCCTGCGCACGCTTGCCGCAGTCGCCACAGGCATCAGCGTGTTCTACGCCTTCTCTGTGCTGCCGTTGACCCAGACCTACGCCATTATTTTCGCAAGTCCGCTGATCATTACCGTGCTGTCTATTCCGATCTTGGGCGAGACTGTCGGCTGGCGGCGCTGGGTTGCGGTTGCGCTGGGCCTAAGCGGTGTTTTGGTGGTGCTGCGCCCGGGGGGGACCGAGCTGGGTCTTGGCCATGCCGCTGCGTTGACGGGTGCGTTTGGCGGGGCGCTGGCCTCCGTGATCGTGCGCAAAATTGGTAAGGACGAACGTACGATTGTTTTGATGTTGTACCCCATGATGGCCAACTTTGTGTTGATGGGCGTGGCCCTGCCGTTTGTCTATGTTCCCATGACCCTTCCTGATTTGGTCGGTACGCTCGCCATGTCTATCCTTGTGAACCTTGCGGGGCTTTGCATGATTGTGGCCTACAAAAAGGGGGACGCGGCAATCGTCGCGCCGATGCAGTATAGCCAAATCATTTGGGCGACCATTTTTGGCGTGCTGCTCTTTTCGGAATTCCCTGACGCGATGACCCTACTTGGTGCAGCGATCATCATTGCCAGTGGTTTGATGATTGTGTTCCGCGAGGGCACAAAAGACGCCTCTGAAACGACGCCGGTTCTGCGCACCCGTTCACGGTTTGAAACAGGTACGGCCGCCCGTCTTAGCCCCACGTTGCGCAAACGTGGGATTATCGATCAGAAGTGATTTCTGTTTGAAAGGCGGGTCGCAACAGGCTCGATGATCTAGCGATAGATCAGTACGGCGCCCACAGTCAAAAAGCCAAGCCCGACAAACTGCGATAGGCCGAGATAGCTGGGGGCGACCCCAAACATGCCGATCCGCGCGATCACAACTGCGCCGATCATCTGTCCGATGATTGCAGAGATCACCACGAAGAACACACCAATTTGCGGCACTGCCCATGTGAAGGCCCACACAAAGCATACCCCCAACAAACCACCGCTTAACAGATAAAGCGGCTGCACTTTGATTGCGGCAAGGCTGCCTTGTGCGCCGCCCGCAAACCACAAGATGATCAGCGCGACTAAGCCAACAGCAAATGAAATGGCTGAGCCAAGAACAAAGCTGCCGATGTTTTGTGAAAGTTTGGCGTTAAGTGGCCCTTGAAGGGCAACCATCACACCGACCACAAGCATTAGGCCGATGATCAAGAAAAAGCTGAGATCTTTGTCCATTTGGATGCCCCTTGTAAAACGTCCGTCAAATTCCGCCGTGATAAATCACCATCGCGTGGCAAATGACAGCCCTTAACGCGGTGTTGCGTTTGGATAGAAAGGCTGGGTGCCCGCAACGGTGAACGCTGCGATGGCGCTCTGTCCTCCATCTTGGGTTAACCAATCAGCAAAGCGTTGGGCCTCGGCCACTTTAACGTGGGGGTGGCGCGCGGGGTTTACCACGATCACGCCGTATTGGTTGAACATCGGGGGATCGCCCTCAACCAGCACGTCGTGGTCTGCTTTGTTGCCGAAGGCCAGCCACGTGGCGCGGTCGCTTAGCACATACGCCCCCATGGCGATGCCGGTGTTCAGGGTCGCGCCCATGCCGCTGCCCGTTTCGCGGTACCACGTGCCCGAGGCATCTGTTGGGTCAAGCGCGCCCCACATCCGCATCTCGGCTTTGTGGGTGCCGCTGTCGTCACCGCGGCTGGCAAAGGGTGCTTTTTGGGCGGCGATACGGGCCAGCGCCTTAGCCGCGCTGCGTGTTCCGCGAATGCCCGCAGGGTCGTCTTTTGGGCCGATCAGCACGAAATCATTATACATCACATCGCGGCGCGGCAGGCCGTAACCCGCATCCACAAAGGCCTGCTCTGCGGCTTTGGCGTGCACCAGCAAAACATCTCCGTCACCGTTTTGGGCATTGCGCAACGCCTGCCCTGTGCCAACGGCCACGACGCGGACTTCAATACCGGTTGCGGCCTCAAATACCGGTAAAATCGCATCAAACAGTCCAGAGTTTTGTGTGGATGTGGTGGATTGTACCACGATGAATTGCTCAGCTTTTGCGCCCGTCGGCATCACCGACACAGACAGTGCCAACGCAAAAATCAGACCTGCGCATTTAGTCCACATAAAGCTCTCCATCCAGCCACGCTTTCATGGGGCGTGATTGTGGTTCAGTCAAAAGGCGCGCTGCGGGACCGGCCTCGGCTAGGCGGCCGCTTTGCAGGAACGCCACATCTTGGGCAAGGCGTTTCGCCTGTCCTTGGTCGTGGGTGACCATCACCACCGTGGTGCCTTGGGTCTGCACATCTTGCACCAATGTTTCGACAGCCCGCGTCGCTGATGGATCAAGATTGGCTGTCGGCTCATCAAGCATCAGCATACGCGGCGCACCAATGGTGGCGCGCACAATCGCCAGCTTTTGTTGCTCACCACCGGACAAAAGCCGTGCGGGGCGTGTTGCCATATCCTGAAGGCCTGCCTTGGTCAGCAGCGCCTCTACTTGGGCGGCGCGCGCGTGGCGGGGCACGCCCTTCACCTTCAATGCAAAACGCAAATTACCCGCAACAGAGCGGCGCATCATCACGGGGCGCTGAAACACCATGGCTTGGGCCGCGCGGGCAGGGGCATCAAGGCTGCGCCCGTTCCAGATGACATCGCCAGATGTGGGCGCGATCAGCCCGTGGATCAACCGCAGCAACAGGCTTTTGCCCGCACCATTGGGCCCCAAAATTGTAGTGATGCGCCCCTCGCGCAGACGAAGCGAGACGTCATCCACAAAGCGCGTGCCATCGGCGCGGTAGGTAAGCCCGCGTGTTTCAAGAAGGGTGCCGCCGAAATCAGCGCGGATGATATTTGCGGGCTCACGCATAAGCAGCCCTCACAGAGGCAGAGCGCAGTGTCATCACGGCTGCATTCACCAGAAGTGCGATCAACAACAGCACAATCCCAAGGGCCAGCGCCAGCTCAAGATTGCCCTTGCTGGTTTCAAGCGCGATCGAGGTGGTCATGACGCGGGTGACGTGGTTGATGTTGCCACCCACAATCATAACTGCGCCCACTTCGGCCACCGCACGGCCAAAACCCGCAAGCGCCACAGGCACCAACGCCAGCCGCGCATCCCACATCAGCGCCCCAATGCGTGCCAGCCGTCCAACACCCATCGAGCGGAACTGCTCGCGGTATTCGCGGTGCATATCCGACGTCACTTGCACCGTTAGGGCCGCAACAATCGGCGTGATCAGAATGGTCTGCGCAATAATCATGGCAGCAGGGGTGTAAAGCAGGCCCAGCACCCCAAGCGGGCCACTTGCTGACAACAGCAGATACACTACCAACCCCACGACCACAGGCGGCAGGCCCATCAGCGCGTTCAGAAAGATGATAACGCCGCCGCGTCCGGCAAACTGTGTGCCGCCCACAACCGCGCCCAATGGCAGGCCAATCGCACAGGCAATGGCGGTCGCACTTAGGGTGACATAAAGCGACAGCCCCACAACACCGCGCAGCACCGGATCCCCTTGGGCGATCAGAGCAAAGGCGCGCAGCAGTATGTCGGCAAATGTTTCCATCCCTTGTCTCTACCAAACCTGCTGGGCTACTCCAAAGCTAAGAAACGCCATAAATCCGATAGGAGCCGACATGCTGCCCACTGCCTTGCCCCCGATCGACACACCAACGTCGCCCATTGGAAACGTGCCGCGTGGGGCGTGTGATGCGCATATTCATATGGTGGGCGATGATATGCCCTTGTGGGATGGCCGTGTTGAGGACCCCGCTGCCGGCAGTCTTGATGAGTATGTCACGCGCTACCGCCACCATATGGATGTGCTGGGCATGGAGCGTTGCGTGATCGTGCACTCCATTCTTTACGGGGCGAACAATGATGTGACCAAGGCTGCTGTTTCGGCGATGGGTGATGCGGCGCGGGGGATTGGGCTTGTCACGGATGCGGCGACTGAGGCGGATCTGGATGATCTGCGCGACGCGGGTATCGTGGGCGTGCGGCTGAACTATGTGCACGGCGGTGTGTTGTCGTGGGACGGCGTGAAGCGGATCGCGCCGATGCTTGCGGCGCGCGGGATGCACGTGCAGATGCTGATGAACACCCACAAACACATGCAAGAACTGGCGGACGATGTGCGCGCCATGCCAGTGCCCGTATGTTTTGACCACATCGGTTGGCCTGATCTAAGCCTTGGCACCCAGCAAGAAGGCTTTGAGACACTGCGCCAATTGGTGTCCGATGGGGCCTGTCACGTGAAGCTAAGCGCCCCTTACAGGTTTTGCGATGCGCCGTATGAAGCGGCTAGCAGCTTTATCGAAACACTGGCGCGCGCCAACCCTGACGCCTGCGTTTGGGGCAGCGATTGGCCCCACATTATGCTGGCGGATGCGAAACTGCCGGATGCGGGCGTCTTGTTGAACCACTTCATGGGGATCGTTACGGATGAGGATACCCGCCGCCGCATTTTGGTCGATACACCTGCACGGCTTTACGGCTTTTGACGCTCGCCCTCTTGGGGGGTCACATCATAGGGCGCGGCAAGGTCCCAGACATGATCGGGGATCATGTTCTTCATCTTTGCAGGCTCTTCGCGGCGCAGGTGCAGCACGGTTTCAACTGCTTTCATCTCAAGCCTCGCGCGGGCAAATTCGATGCCGCGCGGTCCGATACGGGGCATGAGCCAGCCCACAATCGGGCGCAACCAATTGGGCATTTTGCGCAGGGGAAGCCCGCCCGCCGCGCGCGCAGTATTGTCGCGAAAACCGGCCACGGCACCGGCGCGTTTGCCCTTATCGGCGGGGGCTGAAAGTTTGACCTCTGGGCGGATCGCCTCAAGGGCGCGGGCGCCACGATCATTGCGCACGATCACCCATTGCTCACCGGTGCCGCCCATGTAGCCCACGGTGATATCAGCCAGCGTGTTGGTGTAATCCACGCAGGTACGACAGGTCAGCGGAAAGAAGTCGGGCGATAAATCAGACAGCGGCAACTGCAGGAACGGAATGTTTTGCGAGCGGCCATCCTCAAAGCGCAGCTCAACGTGATAATCGGCGCGAAACTCAAGATATGTGATCGTCTCGGGTTTGTCGGACAGACGCGCCAGAAAGTCATGGAAATTGGCGGTGGTGGTGTTGTCGGAACACGGTGTTCCGATCACGGTGATGGCCTCAAAGCCAAGCTGTTCTTCGATGCGGCGCAGGGCATACACCTGACAGGGGATGCCGATCATCGCCAGCCGTTTAAGGCCCATTTCGGCGGCGGGTTCCAGCATCGCCAGCAGCGGCGCGTAGCCCATCCGCATCCCGCGGGCTTGGGCCATATCGGCCGCCTCAGTAATAATCGCGGGCACGGGTTTCCACGGATCATCAGCGTCCGGCACCATACAAATCACGCCGTCCACACTGCCGTCTTCCAGCATCTTTTCAGCCAGCCGCGTGGTCAGCCCTGTCCATTGCGCCCCCTCGCGCGCGGGGGTCAAAGCGGCACGGTACATGGCTTGGAACGGACCAAAGAAAACCTCGTCCCCCGTTGCGCGCCGTGTGCGCCCTTGCACGGCGGTTTCCATCGCGGGGTAGTCCGGTTTGATGAACTGGCACGCGGTGCCGCAGGACTTGGCGATCCCCATGCGCGAGACGCCGCAATCTGTGCAAAGGCCACGGGGTTCAGCAGGGCCGGCGGAGGGGGTCAGGACTGTCATGGTGTGATGTATGGCATAGGCGCGCTGCGCCGCAAAGTTGATTGCAGACTTGCGCGGCTGCCCGTTGCATGGCAGCGGTACGCCCGAGGATAATTTGAACCGGAGCACCCCCATGAAAGCTGGCATCGCCGCATTGATCTTTGCCTATGTGTTGTCGCAATTCTACCGCGCGTTTTTGGCGGTTCTGACAGGTGTTCTGGGCCGCGATATTGGCGCCACGCCTGATGACCTGGCGGCGGCTTCGGGCCTGTGGTTTTTGACATTTGCGGTGATGCAAATTCCCGTGGGCTGGGCGCTTGATACAATCGGGCCGCGCAAAACAGCGCCTGCGTTGTTGATGATCGGTGCGCTTGGGGCGGTGGTTTTTGCGATGGCCACCACGGTGCTGCACATCAAATTGGCGATGGTTTTGATTGGTATCGGGTGTTCAGCGGTGTTGATGGCGGGGTATTTCATCTTTGCTAAAATCTATGCACCGGCCGTGTTTGCCACCCTTGCGGGCGTGATGATCGGGATCGGGAGTTTGGGCAATTTGTTGTCAGCGGCACCAACAGCTTGGGCGGTTGAGGCCTTTGGCTGGCGCGCCACATTGGTGGGGCTTGCGGCACTTACGGCTGCCACGGCTGTGGTGATGTTTGCCCTGATCCGCGACCCTGCGCGTGAGGTGGACGCGCCCAAAGACGGCTCTGTTCTGACGCTTTTGCGGATGCCCGCGCTTTGGCTAATTTTCCCGCTGATGTTTGTGAATTATGCCGCCGCCGCAGGGATCAGGGGGCTTTGGATTGGGCCGTATTTCGATGATCTGCACGGCGCGCTTCCGGCGTTTATTGGTACAGCGGGCCTTGTAATGGGGCTTGCTATGGTGGCAGGCACATTCCTTTACGCACCGGCAGACCGCATTTTTGGCACGCGCAAATGGGTCATTATTATCGGCAACAGCATCGGTGTGCTGTGTCTGGCGTTTCTGGCGATTAATCCGGTGCCACAAATTTGGACTGCGGTGATCTTGCTTGCTGTGATTGGCATGGCCGGATCCGGATTTCCGGTGATTACCGCCCACGCACGCAGCTTTTTCCCGTCCCATCTGACGGGGCGCGGTGTGACGTTGTTGAACTTGTTCGGGATTGGCGGCGTTGGCATTTTTCAGATGCTCACAGGGCGCATCTACGACAGTTTTGGCGCGCAGGGTGCGTATCCGGTGATCTTTGGTTTGTTCGCTGTGACCATTACCATCGGGTTGGTGATTTACGCTTTTTCTGACGACCGCACGGATTAGGCCGGAACAGCACGCACACTGCATAGCGTCTTTGGTCACAACGGGACGGATGTGAGGAGGGGGGTATGCATCGCGCAGCGCCCCTGTTACATCGCGCCTAACCCCGACTGAGGACACATAAAGATGCTGGCGTATTACATAACGAATTTTCGCAACGATTGGTTTGGCAACATCCGCAATGATTTACTTGCGGGCCTTGTGGTGGCGCTTGCGCTGATCCCAGAGGCGATTGCGTTTTCGATCATTGCGGGCGTTGATCCCAAGGTCGGTCTTTATGCTTCGTTCAGCATTGCGGTAATTACCGCGATCACAGGCGGCCGCCCCGGTATGATCAGTGCTGCCACCGCCGCGACCGCTGTTTTGATGGTGACGTTGGTGCGTGATCACGGTCTGGAATATCTGTTGGCGACCACGGTTCTGGCGGGTCTGATCCAGATTGGTGCGGGTGTGCTGAAGCTGGGCAGTGTGATGCGCTTTGTTTCCAAATCCGTGATGACAGGTTTTGTAAATGCGCTGGCGATCCTTATTTTCCTTGCGCAATTGCCGGAACTGAACCCCGCCACAGGGGGTGTGAACACGCTAACCTATGTGATGACGGCGGCGGGTTTGGCGATTATTTATCTGTTCCCATACGTGACCACAGCCATTCCATCGCCGCTGGTGACGATTGTTGTGCTGACATCGCTTGCGATGTTCATGGGGCTTGATGTGCGTGTTGTGGGCGACATGGGCGAGTTGCCCGATACCCTTCCGATCTTCTTGTTGCCCGACATTCCGCTGACGTTTGAGACGCTGCAGATCATCTTCCCTGTGGCGCTTGCCATTGCGGTTGTGGGTCTGCTGGAAAGCTTGATGACTGCGTCCTTGGTTGATGATCTGACGGATACAAATTCTGACAAAAACATCGAATGTATCGGCCAAGGTTTGGCCAACACGGCCACTGGTTTCATCGGCGGCATGGCCGGTTGTGCGATGATTGGTCAGTCGATGATTAACGTGAAATCCGGTGGGCGCGGGCGTTTGTCATGCTTTGCAGCGGGTGTTTTCTTGCTGTTCTTGATTGTTGTGCTGGGCGATATCGTGAAGCAAATCCCGATGCCTGCCTTGGTGGCGATCATGATCATGGTGTCGATCGGCACGTTCAGCTGGTCCTCGCTGAAAGACCTGCGTGAGCACCCGATGTCATCGTCTATCGTGATGTTGGCCACTGTTGCGGTCACTGTCTATTCGCACAACTTGGCCATTGGTGTTCTGACGGGTGTGTTGTTGTCGGGCATTTTCTTTGCTGGCAAAATTGCGCAAATCTTTCGGGTGCGCAGTGTGTTGTCTGATGACGGGCGTCACCGCACCTACACTGTTGAGGGTCAGATTTTCTTTGCCTCGTCTGATCAGTTCACCAAGTCGTTTGATTTTGGCGAAGCGCTTGAGCGTGTTACGATTGATGTAAGCAACGCGCATATTTGGGATATTTCGTCTGTGGCGGCCTTTGATATGGTTGTGATGAAGTTCCGCCGTGACGGGGCCGAGGTGGATGTGATTGGCCTGAATGAGGCGTCAGAAACCATCGTTGATAAACTGGGTGTCGCTGACAAACCGGGCGCGCTTGAAGATATGATTGGACACTAACATGGCTGATACGTTGGAAAAGATTGTCGCGCTTGTTGATGGCTCTGAGTATTCGCACAGCGTGTGTGATCATGCGGCTTGGGTCGCTAGCAAAATTGGCGGCCATGTTGTTGTGGCGCATATTTTGGGACGTCGCGAAGCTAAGGCGGATCGTTCGGGTAACATTGGACTTGGCGCACGTACCAAGTTGATGGAGGACCTTGCGGCCCTTGATGAAGAACGCGCCAAACTGAACCAAGTGCGGGGCCGTGCCATTTTGGAAGATGCCGAGGCGCGCATCGCGGCTGCGGGCGTTTCGGTCAGCACGGTTTTGCGCCAAGGTGATCTGCTGGCTGAGCTTGCGACATTGGCGGCGGATGCTGAGTTGGTCGTGATCGGTAAGCGCGGCGAGGCGGCAGATTTTGCCAAGCTGCATCTTGGTTCCAACGTTGAGCGCGTCGTGCGTTCTTGCGAAAAGCCGATCCTTGTTACATCACGCGCGTTCAAGCCGGTTGAAAGCTTTGCGCTTGCGTTTGATGGGGGCGCGTCTTCGTTGAAAGCGGTGGATCATGTGGCGAACGCAAAGCTATTCCAAGGCTTGCCGGGCCAAGTTGTAACAGTTGGCACCCAAACCGCCGAGGCCAAGCAAAAGCTGGACGGTGCTGCGGCGCTGTTGTCCGGCGCGGGCCTTGAGGTCACTGCGTCTTTTGTGGACGGACAACCCGAGACAGCGATTGCCGGTCTGGTGGGCGATGACGGTGCGGATATGTTGGTGATGGGTGCTTATGGGCACAGCCGCGTGCGCAGTTTGATCATCGGCTCCACCACCACCGAAATGGTGCGTTCGGCCCATGTGCCGCTGTTGTTGTTCCGCTAAATCCTGACCGAGAAACGCCAATTGGCCCATGTCCCGTTTTGGGGCATCGGCTGTCGGTAGCGTTGCTGCGTCATCGCTCAATTATTATGTAAGGGAAGTGTCCGTTAAAGAAGGCGGCGCCGCCCAATATGCTGTGTCCTTGCGCGGTGGATTTTACCCCTCGCGCAGTCCATTGGACGACACGTCAGATCAGGTGGAAAGCCTGCTGCGTGTCAGTAGCTTGTGGGTGCATCAGCGTGTCAAACCAATGCGGGGACGTCCTTGCGCATAGGTTTATCCAAAACGTGTTAACCAAGTTTTAGGTCAAAGAGCGGTGAGGCGGGTTTTTAGCAACGCGCCGCACCGAATTTCTTGTAGGGATCAGCAGTTATGCTGCGGGTTTGCGACGGCGACGCGGCTTGCCGCCACCTGCACCACCACCGGGGCCGCCATTGCCGCCACCAGCACCACCAGATGGTTTGCCGAAGCGACGTGGCTTGCCGCCCGCCTTGGGAGCACCACCACCACCGCCGCCACCGCGACGACGGCCACCGCCGCCACCACCGCGCTTGGGGGGATCTTCTTCCATAGGCTCACGGCCACCCGCAACAGGAATGGTGAACTTCATGACTTTCTGGATCTGGCGTAGGTAGCCAATTTCTTGGGCTGAGACCAAAGCAATTGCTTCACCTTGCGCACCCGCACGTGCCGTACGGCCAATGCGGTGCACGTAGTTTTCGGCCACCTCGGGCAGCTCGAAGTTATAGACATAGCGCACATCCGGAATGTCGATGCCGCGTGCAGCAACGTCCGTTGCAACCAAGACAGTGGCTTCGGCTTTTTTGAAAGCATTCAGGGCGCGGTCGCGTTGGTTTTGCGATTTGTTGCCGTGGATCGACACTGCTTCATACCCTTGGGCGACCAAGAATTTCATCAGCTTTTCGCAGCCGTGTTTGGTGCGGCCAAAGACAATCGCTTGATCGCCTTTGTGCTCTGACAGCAGCTCAACCAGCTTGTCAGCTTTGTAGGCTTGGGGTTCGTACCAAAGCGATTGCTTGATTTTATCGGCGGCTTTGCCCGGTGCGCTGACCTGGATTTTCTTGGGGTTGTTCAGGAACGCGCCCGCAAGCTCTTCCATCTGTTTCGACATCGTGGCCGAGAACAACATGGTTTGACGCGGTGTGCCCAACAACGGTGCAATTTTGCGCAGCGCATGGATAAAGCCCATATCGAGCATCTGATCCGCTTCATCGAGTACCAGCATTTTGGCGCTGTCCAGATAAACGGCCTTGCGGTCAACAAGGTCCATCAAACGGCCCGGTGTCGCCACCAGAATATCTGTGCCCCGTTGCAGCAGGTTGATCTGTTTGTTGATCGATTGCCCACCAACGACCGAGTTCACTTTAAGCGGTGTGCCCGCCACATAGATTTTCAGGTTGTCGCAAATCTGGTTCACCAACTCGCGGGTTGGGGCCAGCACGAGGGCCTTGACTGTTTTGGGCATCGGCTTGCCGATTTGGTCCATCAGCAGTTCTGCCATCGGTAGGCCAAAAGCAGCAGTTTTGCCCGTACCCGTTTGGGCAAGGCCCATCACGTCGGTGCCTTGAAGCACAAGTGGAATAGCCTGCGCCTGAATTGGCGTGGCTTTATCAAAGCCGGCATCGGCAATGTTTTTCATAAGCTTGGGGTTAAGCCCTAGCATGGTAAAGTCGGTCACAAGATGACCCTTTCACAAAAGCGAAAACGCCCAGACCATATGGCCAAGGGGTGCAACGCACAGGGCGACGAATTGCTGATCTGGAGCCTCATGGCCCAGACCGAATGGCCGCGTCTGAACCCTGCGTGAGGGGATCATGGGGTAAGGCGTCAAAGGGGGGCTTTGCCCACCTGCTCACGCGGCAGGACTTTAACGGTTGGCCCGCATATGGGCGCTCAATGGTCACATGTCAACGATTATTGAGCCAGCGCACTTTCCATATGCTGCAATACAGAGTAAGGCCGCCAAGTCCTTTTTTTCTGGAGAAACAACAATGGGCTATAATATCGTCGTCGTTGGCGCCACTGGTAACGTGGGCCGTGAAATGTTGAACATTTTGGCGGAGCGTCAGTTCCCCGTAGCAAAGATTACCGTGCTTGCCAGCCGCAAGTCACTGGGCACGGAAGTAAGCTTTGGCGACAAAACCCTGAAGACCGAAGACCTGGACACCTTCGACTTCACGGGAAGCGACATTGCTCTGTTCGCTGTTGGCTCTGATGCCACCAAGCAATATGCGCCCAAAGCGGCTGCTGCAGGGTGTGTTGTTATCGATAACTCATCGCTTTACCGCTATGATCCGGACATCCCTTTGATCGTGCCGGAAGTGAACCCCCAAGCCGTGCACGGCTATGCAAAGAAGAACATCATCGCCAACCCCAACTGCTCAACCGCGCAGATGGTTGTGGCCCTTAAGCCGCTTCATGATCGCGCCAAGATCAAGCGCGTTGTGGTCAGCACGTACCAGTCGGTTTCTGGTGCAGGCAAAGGCGGCATTGATGAGCTGTGGGATCAGACCAAGTCGATCTACAACCCCACTGATGACAAGCCAGCACGGCAGTTTACCAAACAGATCGCCTTCAACGTGATCCCGCACATCGACAAGTTCCTTGATAGCGGCGACACCAAAGAAGAGTGGAAGATGGTTGCCGAGACTAAGAAGATTGTCGACAGCAGCATCAAAGTCACCGCGACTTGCGTCCGTGTGCCTGTGTTCGTTGGTCACTCTGAAGCGCTGAACATCGAGTTTGAAGACTTCCTTGATGAAGACGAAGCACGCGACATCCTGCGCGAAGCGCCGGGCATCATGGTGATCGATAAGCGCGAAGACGGCGGTTATGTCACACCGATCGAATGTGTGGGTGATTTCGCAACATTCATCAGCCGCGTGCGCCAAGATACAACTGTTGAGAACGGTCTGAACATGTGGTGCGTTTCTGACAACTTGCGCAAAGGTGCTGCGTTGAACGCGGTACAGATCGCCGAGTTGTTGGGCCGTGAGGTTCTGAAAAAGGGCTAAGCCGCTCTTCACGTTTGAAATGCAAAACGCGCGCCGCTTACATACATAGCGGCGCGCGTTTTCTTTTTTGCAGCGTTCTTTTGTAAGTGGCTTAGAAGCGCTCGGCGCGTAGCACGTCACAGTCGCTGACAGTGACAACGCCCATGTGGCGGTCGACCACTTTGAACGCAGCCGTCAGCAGGTCATCAAGACGTTCGGGGCGGATGATGCATACCACTTGGCGCATGCCAGAGCGGCCCAACTGACCATCCGCAGTCCACCCACCGGAGCGGCCAGAACCACCAAGTACGGGCAGGATCGAATAGCCCTGCACACCAGCGCCATCCAACGCGGCGGTCAAGCGGCGCTCCATTGGTTCTTCGATGATAATTGCAACGCGTTTTGCTTTGTGGGTTTCCATTAAGCTGCTCCAGAAAACATTGTGGCCAGTGCCAGATACAAGGGAATACCAACCGTAAGGTTGAAGGGGAATGTGACGCCAAGTGATAGCGTCAGGTAAATTGCCGGATCCGCCTCAGGCACCGCAACCCGCATGGCTGCAGGCACCGCGATGTAGCTGGCAGACGCGCAGAGCACCATCAACAAGACTATACCACCCAGTGACAGCCCAATTGCAGCACCCATCGCAAGGCCGATAACGCTTGAGGCCAGTGGCATCACGATGCCGAACGCAAGCAGGCCAAATGTGATCGTGCCTTTGGCTTGGCGCAAGCCGCGTCCCGCAACCAGACCCATGTCCAGCAAGAACAGGCACAGCACACCTTTGAACGGTGCCACGATAAACGGCCCAATTTCGTCCAGCCCTTTTTGACCTGTTGCCATGCCGATAAAGAATGAACCGACCAACAAAACGATTGAGCCGTTCAGCAAGATTTCGCGCCACAGGCCCGCGTCCATGCGTGCCCCGCCTGAGCCCCGTGAGATCAGCCAAAGAGCAGACAAGATCGCAGGTGCTTCCATAACGGCGGCAACCGCAACCATGTAGCCTTCTGATGTGATGCCGCTGCTTTCAAGCACGGAGGTGCCGGCCACAAAAGTCACGATGCTGATCGATCCATAGTGCCCCGCCACCGCAGCGGCGTTCACGGTGTCTAACTTGGTAAGCGTGCGCAATAGGGCGAATGCCAACAATGGTAGCAGGGCCGATAAAACCAATCCCGCCATAAGTGTCATGATGAGAGTTGAGTCTAGGCCATTTTTGGTGACCGCAACGCCGCCCTTAAAGCCGATAGCAAAAAGTAGATATATTGACAGGCCCTTGGCCACAGCTTCTGGGATGGTCAATTCTGATCGTGCGAGGGCTGCGAAAAGTCCGAGTGCGAATGACAGAATAATCGGTGACAACAGATTATTCAGCGCGAGCGAAAGTACATTTTCCATTTAAAGCCCTTCTGGTCCAACACGTGTAAAGCCTTGGCCCGGCACAAACGATTCCAGTCGCCCTTCAGCGATGTCCGTCCAAAGGCCGTGCAGGCTTAGCCCGCCTGCTTTCACAGCGTCAAGAACAAACGGAAAGCCCTGTAGGTTCTCAAGACTGATTTCAACGGCCTTCTTCTCGAGGGCCTCTTGGCGGGCATCTGCGTCCTCGATGTGTTTCACATCTTCATAGCCCGAGCGGATGATATCGAGCCATCTACCAAGGAAGCTGGTTTTTTCCTCAAGGGCGGGGGCGTTGCCGCTACACATTTGTTCACAGCCGGAAATGCCACCGCAATCGGAATGCCCGACCACAATCAGATGTGCCACTTTGAGATGTGTCACAGCGTATTCAACCGCCGCAGAAGTGCCGTGCGGATCGCCGTCTGGTTCGTACGGGGGCACAAGGTTGGCAATGTTGCGGTGGATGAAAAACTCACCAGGGTCTGCACCGAAAAGCGACGTGACCTGCACGCGACTGTCACAGCATGAGATCACCATCGCGCGTGGATGCTGCCCCACTTCGGCAAGGCGTCGGTGCCAGACTTCGTTGTCGGCATATATAGTCGCCTTCCAGCCAACGAAACGTTGGACAAGATATTGGGGTAGGGGTTTAGACAGGGGCATCAGGGTTCTCCGCTGCGATATTCTGGAACCGTGATACTTAAAATCTAAGACTTATTCGAGTTATATTTGCGTCTAGGTTTTCGGTGGTCGAAACGATTTGGATACCATTTGCTGGCAGTAACCTGAGTACTCAGGCGGGGGTGTGAGACGTAAATTAGGGTGAAATGGTGGAAAAGATAACAAGATTAGACATGCGCGATCGCGCAACCTTGGACCGTGACTGTTTGGCACAGCTTTATGCCGAGCTTGGGCAGCAAGGGGCCGAAGGGGTCGTGTGCCGCGCGCTTGAGGAATTGGCAGCCCGCGTGGCCCGTGCCCATCAGCACATGCTTGATGGTGAACATGCTGCATTGATGAAAACCGCCAAAAGCAACGTCAGCATCGCTGAGCAAATTGGCCTTCTTGAACTGTCTACGGCGTGCCTTGCTGTGGTTGACGCAGCGGGGGGCGGGGACGGTGTGGCGATTGTGGCCACAGTGACCCGAATGCAGCGCGTGGCCGAGGCATCATTATCCGCAGTCTGGGAAATGCAGGACGTGTCGTTCTGAAGGCGCTGCGCGACTGCTGACACAGACCTGGCACGCATTATACTGGGCGCATAGAAGGTACAGAATAGGCGGCTAGGTGCACGCGTGCCCTTGCGGGTGCGCGGCACTAGGGTAGGCTGGCCAGAATTGCACAGCTATCTCAAAAGGATATTCCCATGTCGCCTAGTTTTTCTGCCGCCACCGATGATGCGATTGCGCTTTATGTTGTTGAGGTCGATCAGTTGGCCGAGTGGATGCAGGGCCTGTCCGAGACTGAGCAATCATGGGCGAAGGCCCAAGGGTTTAGTGCGGCTTATGGGCAGGTGATTACGTTCCCAAGCGCGCTGGGCGGTGTGGCATCTGCGGCAGTGGGTGCAGGGACAAAAGCGGATCGTGCGCGCAACCGGTTTTTGTCTGGTGCGTTGCCGTTTGCCTTGCCCGAGGGTGTCTATGCATTAGCCAGCGCACTGGAAGGCCAAGCGGCAGAAACCTTTGCCCTTGGTTGGTTGTTGGGCAGCTACCGGTTTACGCGGTACGCGGATGGGGCGCAGGCCCGTGCGCAGCTTGTTGCGCCAGCGGGTGTTGAAGCCGCCCGCGTTGAGGCAATTGCCGCGGGTGAATGTTTGACCCGCGATCTGATCAACACGCCAACGGCGGACATGGGGCCCGAACACCTTGAAGCGGCAGCGCGCGAATTGGCCCAAACACATGGCGCGTCGATCAATGTCACCACGGGTTATGCGCTGATTGAGCAGAACTTTCCGATGATCCATGCGGTTGGCCGCGCCAGCGCAAGTGCGCCGCGTTTGATCGATATGAAGTGGGGCGATGCAGGACCAAAGCTGACGCTTGTGGGTAAGGGAGTATGCTTTGATACGGGCGGGCTGAACATTAAGCTCGGCGGCAGTATGGGGTTGATGAAAAAGGATATGGGCGGCAGTGCGACAGTGCTGGGCCTTGCGCATATGATCATGGCAACGGGCCTAAAGGTGCAGCTTCGGGTGCTGATCCCTGCGGTTGAAAACAGCATCAGCGGTAACGCGTTCCGCCCGCAAGACATTCTGACCGCACGCAACGGGTTGACTGTTGAGATTAACAACACTGATGCAGAAGGCCGCTTGGTATTGGCCGATGCGCTTGCTTTCGCCGATGAAGACAACCCCGATATGATTATTTCTATGGCAACGCTGACGGGGGCTGCACGTGTCGCGGTTGGTCCTGACTTGGCGCCGTTCTTTACGGATGACGACAGTGTTGCGCAGACCCTTAGCCAAGCAGGTAGCCACGTTGATGATCCGGTTTGGCGCATGCCGTTCTGGGATCCTTACGAGGCGATGATCGAACCGGGGATCGCAGATCTGGATAACGCCCCAAAGGGTGGGTTTGCGGGTGCGATTACGGCGGCATTATTCCTGCGCCGGTTCGTTGAAAATGCGCCCTATAGCCACTTTGATATCTACGGCTGGCAGCCCTCTGCGGCCCCTGCGCGGCCCAAAGGTGGTGTTGGCCAAGGCGCGCGCGCCCTTCTTGAGGCGCTTCCTAAAATTTTGGGGCTGTAAGCGGTGTTGTGCGTTAATGCCCCTGTGGCCGATCTGCTGCGGAGCCCTGATGGGCGGCGGGACCGACAGCTGTTGATGGGCGATGAGGTGAGATCATTGCAAAGCGGCGACGGGTTTCATTACGTGCAATCGGTTAAAGACAGCTACATCGGTTATGTCGACGACGGGCTGATTTCGGAGCAGAACGCGCCTACGCATATGGTGGCAAGCCGCGCGACCCATGTCTATAGCACCGAAAGTTTTAAATCATCCGAGCGGCACGCGTTAAGTTTTGGCGCACGGGTGCAGGTTGTGGATGAGCGCAAGAAGTTCTTTGAAACATCTGTTGGCTTTATCCCTAAAAAGCACCTTCGCCCCATTGAGCAGCGCTTTAGCGACCCCGTTACAATTGCACAGATTTTCTTTGGGACGCCTTACCTTTGGGGCGGTAATTCGAGTTCTGGGATTGATTGTTCAGGGCTTGTTCAAGCGGCACTTCTGGCGTGCGGTGAGGCATGTGCGGGCGACAGCGGTGATCAAGAACAAATGATCGGCGCGCAGATAGCGTTAGACGCGCCTTATCTGCGTGGGGATCTGTTGTTCTGGAAAGGGCACGTTGCCATGATGGTCGATGCCGAGACACTGATCCACGCGAATGCGCACCACATGGCAACAGTTTACGAAAGCGTCGCAGCAGCTATCACGCGAATTGAGGTCCAAGGGGATGGGCCTGTCACAACGCGTCGCAGGCTTTGATTGCTCAGGTCACCGCGCGGATTAGTTTACGTTCAAGAACGTGCAAAACGGGCTTAAGCTCATGGCCGCGTTTCAGGATTTGCCCATCCATTCCAATAACGGAATACATCCCTTGCTTCAGACGTAGCTTGGGGCGCTTTTCAATACGGTAAAGCGGTTGCTCTGCGGTGCGTTTGAACACTGAAAAAATGGCAACATCGCGCATGGCAGAAATGCCGTAGTCGCGCCATTCACCGGCCGCGACCATGCGCCCATAGAGCGACAAGATCATGTTAAGCTCGAGGCGGTGAAACATCACGTCTTGCTCGGTGACGCGGGTGATGGGTGTTGCTGAAGTCATGCCCAACAGTTGCGTCGATGGGGCGGAAAATCAAGGCGGTCACAACAATGTCTCGCTGTGTTCTTTGTCTCGCCCCTTTGTGCCCAGAAGCTACTGCCCGTGCGGCGTAAACGCGTGCGTGCATGGCAATGGTCCGAGCCCCCACTTTATCCATTGCCAAAGCCCACGCGTTTACGTCGACAACTCTGGTTATCAGCGCCCTACCTATATGTTTTAGTTAGCCCGTAACAACCTATTGCGCATTGCATTGGGCCGCTTGGCAGGCCTAGTGTCAGGGCGAATAAGCAATGATCGGAGAGTTGGATTATGCGTACGCGTGCTGCGGTAGCGACCCAAGCGGGCAAGCCCTTGGAAGTGATGGAAGTAAACTTGGCGGGCCCACGGTCCGGTGAGGTTGTGGTTGAAATCAAGGCCACTGGCATTTGTCACACAGATGAATTTACTCTGTCTGGTGCCGATCCAGAGGGGCTGTTCCCCGCGATTTTGGGCCACGAAGGTGCGGGCGTTGTTGTGGACGTGGGTCCTGATGTGACGTCGCTTAAGAAAGGCGATCACGTGATCCCGCTTTACACGCCCGAATGCCGGACGTGCGAATATTGCCTCAACCCCAAGACCAACTTGTGCCAGTCTATTCGCAGCACCCAAGGTCAGGGCCTTATGCCCGATGGAACCAGTCGTTTTACAACGCTCGATGGTGATCCGATTTTGCACTATATGGGCTGTTCGACCTTCGCTAACCACACGGTTGTGCCTGAAATTGCACTGGCCAAAGTACGCAAAGACGCGCCGTTCGATAAGATTTGCTACATTGGTTGCGGCGTCACAACGGGCATCGGGGCGGTCATTAACACGGCCAAGGCCGAGATTGGCAGCCGCGCGATTGTCTTTGGGTTGGGCGGCATTGGCCTGAACGTGATCCAAGGGCTACGTCTTGCAGGTGCGGATCAGATTGTGGGCGTTGATATCAACCCCAGCAAAGTTGAGATGGCCACGCGTTTTGGGATGACTGACTTTGTGAACCCCAAAGAAGTCGATGGTGACTTGGTGGCTTATCTTGTGGCGCTGACCAAGGGCGGCGCGGACTATACGTTTGATGCAACGGGCAACGTGGACGTAATGCGTACGGCATTGGAATCTGCGCACAAAGGATGGGGCGAGAGCATCATCATCGGTGTCGCACCCGCCGGTGCAGAAATCAGCACCCGTCCGTTCCAATTGGTGACAGGCCGGTCATGGCGCGGTACGGCCTTTGGCGGCGCACGCGGTCGTACAGATGTGCCGCAGATCGTTGATTGGTACATGGACGGCAAGATCGAGATCGATCCAATGATCACGCACACAATGGGACTTGATGACATTAACCACGGGTTTGACCTGATGCATCAGGGCAAGTCGATCCGTTCGGTTGTGGTGTACTAAGCGCTGCGTTTACGCGCCGTAGCGTGACAAAAACAGATCGACCGCGGCAGTTGCAATGCGGTCGATCTCGTCTTCGGTAAACCCGTCTTGGATGCCGAATATCAGTTTTTCGTGCAGGTCCGCTTTGCACAGTTGCGGTAGTTGGTCCGCGGCCATGTCAATGTCGTCAATCACCAGATCGCCCTTGGCAATCGCCGCGTTGAGATACGTGATCAACCGCTTGCGCGCTTCCATTGGACCGTTGAGATAAAACGCGCGTCCCAGTTCGGGAAAGCGACTGCTTTCAGCGACGGCAATGCGAAAGACATTCACGCCGAAATCCGAATAAAAGAACCGCATCATGGATTTACACGCTTTGCGCAGCACATCACGCGGCGGCAGCGTCATGTTGATTTCATCGAGTGCTGCGTCTGCTTGGCGGGTGCATTCGGTCCGCGCAACTTCCATGAACAGAACGCGCTTGTCGGTGAAGTAGCTGTATAGAGTAGCCTTGGAGACTTTGGCTTCGCGGGCGATGTCGTCCACGCTGGCGCCGTCAAAGCCATCGCGCATGAACACACGTGTTGCGCCGTCGATCACTTGATCAAACTTGCGACCCTTTTTGATGACCGGCAGTTCGGCGTTCATGAAACCCACCCAAGCGATAAATTCAGAAGCTAATACATAAACTGGTTCGTTTAGTTTGTCCAAGCAGACATTTGGGTGAACGCTGCTCTTCCCCGCTCGGTCGTTGCGTGCTAGCGATTTGATATGGTGGATATATTTCTGAAAACTTTACCCTTTTTCGCGTTGATCGCGCTTGGGTATGGCGCGGCGCGGCGGGGGTTCTTTCCGCCTGAGGCCACGGGATATCTGACCAAGTTCGTCTTTTACTTCGCTCTATCGGCCATGCTGTTCCGCTTTTCAGCCAACCTTAGCCTTGCGGAAGTCATCGATTGGCCGCTCGTGTGGGCATATCTTCTGGGCTCGCTCGCGGTCTATTTGTTGGCAACTGTTGTGGCCTTGGTGCGCAAGCGTGGCATCCTTGAAGGGGCGGTTGAGGCGCAATGCGCCGTTATCGGCAATGTTGGTTTCTTGGGTATTCCAATGCTGATTTTGCTGTTGGGAGAACGTTCTGTTGGGCCTGTGATGCTGGTGTTGGCGGTTGATCTAATTGTGTTTGGATCGCTGATCGTCATTTTGATCACAGGTGCGCGTGATGGGCGGATGTCGCTTGGAATTTTGCGCAGTATTGCGATTGGTCTTGTGAAAAACCCGATGATTGTGTCCATCGTTTTGGGGCTGTGCTGGTCGGCAACGGATCAGCCTCTTCCCGCGCCCGTGAACGAATTTCTGGGCATCTTGGGGGCAGCGGCCACGCCTGGCGCGCTCTTTGCGATTGGGGCATCCTTGGCGGATAAATCTGCCGAACGGATCAGTGTCGCGGGTTGGTTAACTTTCTGTAAACTTGTCCTGCACCCCGTCGCGGTAGGCGCGCTTGCCCTGTTTGTCTTTGCGGTCGATCCGTATTCGGCAGCTGTGATGATCGCGACAGCGGCGCTTCCGGTGGCGGGCAATGTGTACATCATCGCGCGGCATTATGATGTTGCACCATCGCGGGCTTCGGCCAGTATTTTTGTCTCAACCGTGGTTTCCGTGGTCAGCCTTTCAGTGGTGATCGCGTGGGTTACGAAAACTCTTTTGTGAGGAATTGCCGTGTTAAAACTGATCTCTGAAAACCGTGCATTCGATGGCGTGCAACGTGTGTATTCACACCGCTCTGAGGCGTGTGATTGCGACATGACATTTGGGCTTTACCTGCCTGCAGAGGCTGCGTTTGGCCCTGTGCCTTTGTTGACATATTTGTCGGGTCTGACATGCACCCATGCCAACGTGATGGAGAAATCTGGTGCGCAAAGATGGGCCGCTGAGGAAGGCATTGCGGTGCTTTTCCCTGATACGTCGCCCCGCGGCGAGGGCGTGCCAGATGACGAGGCATATGACCTTGGCCAAGGGGCGGGCTTTTACGTGAATGCGCAAAACGCACCGTGGTCGTCGCACTTCAAGATGTGGGACTATATCACCAAGGATTTGCACGGCGCTTTGGCTGAACTGCCTGTTGATCTTGAGCGTCAGAGCATCACGGGTCACTCCATGGGAGGACACGGCGCGTTGACCTTGGCGATGCATATGCCCGAGCGTTACCGCGCTGTCTCGGCGTTTGCACCCATTGCTAACCCAACCCAAAGCGACTGGGGCACAAAGCAGCTTGGTGCATATTTGCCGCAAACCGAATGGGCCAATCACGATGCCAGCTTACTGATGGCTGACCGTGGATTTGCCGGTCCTGTGTTGATTGACCAAGGCACCGAAGATCAGTTTCTTGATTTACTACGCCCCGAAAGCCTTGCCCACGCGATGACAGCGCGCCGCCAAGCAGGCGAATTTCGGATGCAGAAAGGGTACGATCACAGTTATTACTTTGTATCGACGTTTATGGCCGATCACATCGCCTTTCACGCAGAGGCGTTGCACGGGTGATTTACGTTGATGCAGATGCCTGTCCCGTCAAAGCCGAGGCAGAGCGCGTGGCCACGCGGCACGGGCTTACCCTTTTTGTGGTAAGCAATGGCGGACTGCGCCCATCGCAGAACCCGTTGGTTGAAAATATCATCGTGCCTGACGGACCGGATGTTGCGGATATGTGGATCGCAGATCGCGCCAAAGCCGGTGACGTGGTGATCACCGGTGACATTCCGCTGGCCGCGAAATGCGTAGAGGCAGGGGCCCGCGTAATTAAGCATAACGGCGAAATTCTGGACGCGCGCAATATCGGACAGGTTTTGGCGACGCGGGATCTGATGCAGGATTTGCGTAGTGCGGACCCGTTTCGCCAAGGGGGCGGACGACCGTTTTCCAAGGCTGACAGATCGCGATTTTTAGACGGGCTTGAGCGCGTGGTGCGCTTTGCCAAATCAGACGCAGAAAAAGGAACAGCACCATGAGTGTTCAGGCAGTGGTTTTTGACATCGGCAACGTGCTTCTTGAATGGCATCCGGAACGCTTTTTCGACAGTGTAATTGGTCAGGAGCGCCGTGAAGAGATGTTTGCAGAAGTAGATTTGCACGGGATGAACGACCGTGTTGATCGCGGCGAAGGCTTTCGCGATGTGATCTATGCGCAGGCGGAACAAACGCCGCAGTGGCGTGATGAAATCCGTATTTGGCATGATCGCTGGATTGAGATGGCCGCGCCGGCTATTGAGCATTCTGTCCGCTTGCAAACCGCATTGCGTGCCAAAGGTGTTCCAGTTTTCTCGCTGACCAACTTTGGCATCGAGAGCTTTGCTTACGCGCAGACGCATTATCCGTTTTTGACAAACTTTGATCGCCAATACGTCAGCGGTCACATGCGCTGCATCAAGCCGGAACCGCAGATTTATCAGATGATGGAAGATGACTGTGGTGTGGCGCCTGAAGGGTTGCTCTTTACGGATGACCGCGCTGATAACATCGCAATGGCGGCTTCACGCGGGTGGCAAACGCATCTGTTTGAAGGCCCGCAAGGATGGGCTGATCGTTTGGTGGCCGAAGGCTTGTTGAGCGCAGATGAGGCCGCTTAGACAAGCGGCCCTAGCTTGCCACGGCAGCTGGTAACGGACGCTCTTTGATGGGCAGATGCACGATTGCGCTGAACGCACCCACACCCACGCCGACCCACCAGACCATGTTATAATCGCCATAGATGTCGTACATTTTACCGCCCAGCCAAACGCCAAGAAAGCTGCCCAATTGGTGGCTGAAAAAGACGATGCCATAGAGCGTGCCCATGTAGCGCAGGCCGTAAATATGCGCGACAAGGCCGCTGGTCAGGGGCACCGTGGCCAGCCACAATGAGCCCATCGCAAGCGAGAACATGATCACTGTTGTGGGCGTGATCGGCATCAGGATAAACACGGCCGCCACGAGTGTCCGGCCCGTATAGATGCCCGCCAGTAGGTATTTCTTTGAGTAACGTTTGCCTGCCCAACCGGCCAAAAGGGTGCCCGCAATGTTGGCTGCACCGATCAGCGCGATGGCCATGGCGCCCAGTGCGCTGGTGGTGGTGATGCCCATGTTATGCAGGACGCCGCCCGCCAAAATGGGGCCGCACATTTCGGTAATCATTGCGGGGAAGTGCGCGGTGATGAAGGCAAGCTGATAGCCGCAGGAAAAGAACCCAAGAAAGATGAGCGAATAGGAAGGGTCTTTGAAGGCCTTAATCAGAATTTGGCCCATCGACTCTTCCAACTCGGCTTTGCTGGCGGGGGCGGTCGTGTTCATCAAAGGTAGGCACAACAGCGTGCTGATAATCAGACCAGCAAAGACGATAAAGACCATTTGCCATGACATGATTGTCAAAAGCGCCTCTGCGACGGGGGCCCCAAAGATTTGGCCTGCGCTACCGGCTGCGGTGGCGATGGCAAGCGCCATAGAGCGGTTCTCATCACTCGCGGCACGCCCAACAACAGCCAGAATGACGCTGAAACCTGTCCCTGCGATGCCAAAGCCCACCAGCCATGCATAGGCTTGGTGGCCCAAAGGCGTGATGGCCTGTGATGACAACAAAAGGCCAATTGCATAGGTTAGCGCGCCCAAAATAATGGCTTTGCGATCTGTCAGCTTTTCAGCGATGGCACCAAAGATCGGCTGGCCAATGCCCCACGCAAGGTTCTGAATGGCGATCGCAAGCGAGAACTCTGTGCGCAGCCAGCCGAATTCTTCTGCGATGGGAATTTGGAACACGCCAAAACTTGCCCGGATCGCAAAGCTGACTATGATAATGATGCAGCCCGCAACGAGGACCGGCGTAATGAGGGGCGCGCTTGATGTTTTCATCCCGCTTAGATGGCGCAGGTTCAATGACCGGTCAATTCTTATTGTGCATATGTCATTGACCGTTAGCGTTTTCGTCCATCGCACCGTTGATGTCTGCCAACGCGGTGCTGAGAACTGTGGCCCATTCACCGATGATGGGGATGAAATCAATCTGGCTAAGCAAATAAACAAGCACAGAAACCAGCAGCGTGGCCCCAATGACGGATCCTAAACCAAAGGCCAGTCCGCGCGCAAAATTGAAGGCCAGCATCTTGGGCACAGAGTTGTGCATCGTCACAAAGCGGTGGCCGTTCAGTTTAGCGACCTCTGCGGCCAGTTTTTTGATGTCTTGATCCATCTCGAAATCATGCGTCTTTTTCTGGTATTTGTAAAACTGAACGACTAGGCAAACGTTATGGTTCCATCCGAGATTTATACCGCCCGCGTCGCCGCCGGAGAGCTGAAGCCAGATGATGCGCAAACTGCTGTGCTGCCGGAATTTGACCGCATTGCGAACGAGCTGGCAAAGCCCGTAAAGCGCGGCTTTTTCCGCCGTGCCCCTGATCCGATACAGGGCCTCTATCTGTGGGGTGGTGTTGGGCGTGGCAAGTCGATGCTGATGGATTTGTTTGTCAGCGGGCTAAGCGTACCGGCGCGGCGGGTCCATTTTCACGCCTTCATGCAAGAAATCCACGAGGCTATTCACGAAGCACGTGCGCGCGGTGTTGATGACCCTATCAAGCCTGTGGCGGATGCCATTTCTGACAGTGTGCGGTGTTTGGCGTTTGATGAAATGCAAATTACGGACATCACCGATGCGATGATTGTTGGGCGTCTGTTTGAGCAACTTTTCGCGGCGGGTGTGGTTGTTGTGACCACCTCAAACCGTGTGCCGGATGATCTGTATAAACACGGGCTGAACCGTGATTTGTTTGTGCCGTTCATCGGGCTTTTGAAAGATAAAATGGTGGTGCATGAATTGGCGTCACCTACGGATTACCGCCAAGACCGCCTTGCGGGGTCGGATGTTTATTTTACCCCCGTTGATCAAAAGGCGCGCGCTGCAATGGATGCAGCTTGGGCCGCACTTGCGGACGGTGACGGCGCACCGCTTACGTTGCGCGTGAAGGGCCATGATCTGCTGATACCGCGTTTTCATAACGGTGTGGCGCGGGCCAAGTTTTTTGATCTGTGCGGCAAGCACCTTGGGGCGGCGGATTATTTGATGTTGGCAGAGACTGCGAAGGTTTTGCTGTTGGATGATGTGCCACGATTGGGGCGGTCAAATTTCAACGAAGCCAAGCGGTTTGTGACGTTGATTGATGCGCTTTATGAGGCGGGCACGCGTCTGATTTGCTCGGCTGCGGCGGCGCCTGAGTTGCTGTATGTTGAGGGCGAGGGGACTTTTGAGTTTGAGCGCACCTCAAGCCGATTGCGCGAAATGCAATCTGCGGACTGGGGTCTGTAGACGGTCTGTAAACCCTGCTGAGCAAAAAAAGGGGCCCCGAAGGACCCCTTGTAAGTTTTGCTCAATGGCTTGGAGATGCCTGCTTTTTTTATACGTTTGGGATGCGCAACTTTTGCCCGATGAAAATACGATCGGGCGTTGTGAGCTTGTCACGGTTGGCATCGAAGATTGTTTGGTAATCGGTCGTGGAGCCGTAAAACTTCAGCGCGATATAGGCCAAGCTATCACCTGAGGCGACGGTATAGACGCGGTTGCCATTTTCAACGCGCGCAATGGGGCGCGAGGCTTCGGCTGCGCGGCGTTGCAATTCGGCGGCGGCGGCTGTTTCACCTTTGGCGACCAATGCTTTTTGCACAACGTTGAACAATACGGCCGTTGGATCAACTTCGCCGCCGGTTGTGCCAAGCTCTTTGGGCAGCACTAAAACCCCGTTAGACACAGCCGCAGAGATCAGGTTTTGCGCGTCTGTTACCGCGCTTGGCGCGTTGGTTGAGTTAAACTTGAGGCGGTTATTCTCATCTTCGTCAATTGAGTAGAGGCCCGCCACGATGCCTTCTTCCAGCATGCGCAGTTTGTTGGCGTTCAGGATATCCACGGCCTCTTGGACTTTGCGGGCTTTTTCTTCCGCAATGGCTTCGGCTGTTTGTACAGGCGCGGGGCTAAGCGATGCGTTGACTGCCGATTGTACGTTCAAGCTGTTGAGTGTCTCGCTTGTGTTGCGTGTGACTTCTGGAGTCAGCGGCAACCCCGATGATGCGGATGCGACTTGTGCCGTGATCGTTGGTTCGCTGGTCATTTTAACGACCTGATACGTCAGCGCACCACCAACAACGAAAGAGAAACCGCTGATAGCAAGCACAAGGGGAAGCGTCTTTTTGGAGGTACTGGTCATGGGCTCAACTTTCACGATGGTGTCTCCTGAGTGGTCAGGCCGAGAGCTGTCCAGACTTGCATGCCGCCTCGGTAATATTTGACTTTTTCTGCTGGGTATCCGCTGTCCAAAAGGGTGCTGATAAGCCGTTGCGCGTCTGTGGTCCCCGGACCTGCGTCAAAGATCACCAGCTCAACTGCGCCGCTGAAGTTGGACACGCCTGCGGCTGTTTTGGCGCCAAGCGCGCGCAAGATATCAACGCGGTAGGGGTTGTCGGCGGCCATTGTGGGCACCGGCACGCTGACAGATGCAGGAATAAAGCCAACTGCGCGTTGTTCAGGCATGCGGGCATCAAGGATAAGCCCTGATCCCGTTGCAACCTGTTCGGTCATGAAGCTCATCACGTCCAACTCACCGATGGTGGTGACACCTTCGGCTGCGGACATAGGTGATAAGCAACTGCCCTCACATGACAGACTTGGTCGCGCGAAGGCGACCAGTTTGTTCACGTTGACCTGAGCGGCGCGCGTGATGGTGAAAGCCTCGCCGTTAAAGCGAAACGAGGTTTCATTTCCGGCTTGTTGTGCTTGGGCAACCAAAGTGGACGCCGACAAAATACCAACTAAAGCCCCTGAAAATAGGCTACGAATCATTAACAAGTCCCCCAGCAGGACAATACTCACCCACATGTTGTGGCGTGGGGCTGGCAGGCCCATGAATATCGCTACTGCCTCCACATATAGAGACAGAACGAATCAGTAGTCAAAGGATTTTCGAATCACTCTTTTGATTTTTCTGTGGTGGCTGGTGTGGTGTCAGCCTCAGCCGTTGCTGCGCAGAATGGCCCCAGCAAGGTATAGTGATCCGCAGATCAAGATGCGTGCATCCGGTTCGGAGGCGGTTATGTTCTCAATCGCTGTTTGCACATTGGGTGCAATTTTTGACTTGAAACCAACACGTTGCGCTGCATCAGCAGTAGTTTGTGCAGGCAGGGTGTTTACTTCATCGGGAATGTCGACTGCGGTCAGGCTTTGGGCAACTGTCGCCAGTGGGGCGAGGTATCCATCGATGTCCTTTGTGTTCAACATACCGCAAATCAGATGCGTTGAACGGTTCGGCAGTGTCTTGATTAGGTCGGCCATCGCGCGGCCCGCGGCAGGGTTGTGCCCACCATCAAGCCAAAGTTCCGCGCTCCCTGCAGCCTCTACCAGCGGACCAGTTTTGAGGCGCTGCATCCGCGCGGGCCAGCTTACGTTTTCCATTGCTGCGGCGCAGGCATCTTCACCAAAACCAAGGTGGCGAAGCGCCATTAATGCGGCACCTGCGTTCTGCACTTGGTGTGCGCCGGGCAGGGCGGGCATTGGCAGGTCGAGCAGTCCGTTGTCATCTTGGAAAATGAGGCGGCCACGTTCGGTGGTGACGTGCCAGTGTTGGCCGTGTACCAGCATGGGCGCGCCAAGGCTGTTTGCCTTAGCCTCAATCACATCAAGGGCCTCATCATGCTGAGGGCCAACAATAACAGGCACGCCGCGCTTGATGATGCCTGCTTTTTCACCTGCGATGGCACCCAAAGTGTCCCCAAGAAATTGCTGATGATCCAAGTCAACGGGCGTGATGATCGACAGCGCGGGATCCATCACATTGGTTGCATCAAGCCGCCCACCAAGGCCAACTTCAAGCAACGTATAATCTGCTTTTGTGCGTGAAAAAGCCAGCAGGGCCGCAACAGTCGTGATCTCGAAATAGGTGATATTCGCGCCGTTGTTGGCGGTGTAGCAATTGTCCAGAACTTGGGTCAGGGCGTCTTCTGTGATCAGCTCGCCCGCAAGGCGGATGCGTTCGTGAAAACGTGCCAGATGCGGTGATGTGTAGGCGTGTACGGATTTACCTGCGCCCTCAAGCCCCGCGCGGATCATCGCTTGGGTCGAGCCTTTGCCGTTGGTGCCAGCCAGATGAATGACAGGCGGCATGCGGTTTTGCGGATTATCAAGCGCGCTCAACAGCGCCCAAACACGGTCCAGTGTCAGATCAATGATCTTGGGGTGCAGCGCCATCATCCGTTGCAGGATGACGTCCGATGTATCGGCTGTCATTTCGCGTCTGTGATTTCTGGTTGTTCCGCAGGGGCAGGCAGATCGCCGTGGATTGCGGGTTTGTCTTTCATCATCATGCGGATGATGGTCACCAGTTCCGACTTTAGCTTTGAGCGGTGTGTCACGCGGTCAAGCATGCCATGCTCAAGCAGATATTCGGCCCGCTGAAAGCCTTCGGGCAGTTTTTCGCGGATGGTTTGCTCAATCACGCGGGGTCCGGCAAAGCAAATCAGGGCGTTTGGTTCGGCAATATGCACATCGCCCAGCATGGCGTATGAGGCGGTCACACCACCAGTCGTTGGGTGGGTCAGCACAACGATGTAGGGCAGGTTTGCTTCTTTGAGCATTTCAACCGCCACGGTTGTGCGCGGCATTTGCATCAAAGACAAAATGCCTTCCTGCATCCGTGCGCCACCCGCGGCAGAGAATAGGACGAGGGGGCGCTTTAGCTTTACGGCGCGTTCGGCAGCCGCGATAATTGCGTTGCCCACATACATACCCATTGAGCCAGCCATGAACGAGAAATCCTGACAGGCGGCAACGATAGGTGTCCGCAGGATTTCACCCTCTGCAACCAGCATCGCTTCTTTTTCGCCCGTTGATTTGACGGCAGCCTTCATGCGGTCGGGATAGCGCTTCTGGTCCTTAAACCCGAGCGGGTCAGCAAGTGGTTCAGGCACCGCTACGTCCAGATATACGCCACCGTCGAACAACGCTTGGAAGCGGTCGCGCGCGGTGATCGCCATGTGGTGATCGCATTGCGTGCAGACGTTCAGATTTTCCGTCAGCTCACGGTGAAACAGCATGGTGCCGCATTCAGAGCATTTCTGCCAAAGGTTCTCGGGAACCTCACGGCGTGAAAAGATGGAATTAATCGTCGGACGGACGTAATTGGAAATCCAGTTCATAGAAAGCCCCTGCTACCTTCATTTCCCAGATAAGCCCGTGGATCAGGAAATGCAATCAGGCGCGTATCGCCCAACGGGCAGTGGCCCACGCAAGGCCCATCGCGACCAGATCAAGCCAGATATAGCTCATCAATTCAGGGTCATCAGCGCGGTAGGGAAGGGTGAAAAGCGCAAGTCCTGACAAAACGCCAGGAAGGCCAACAACAAGAAGCGCGCTGAGGTTGTTGAGCAAATGCAGGGCGATCGCAGGGGCAAGGGTGCCAGAGCGAGCCGTCAAATCAGCAGCGATTACACCAAATAGCACGGCCCACAGCGTAATCACCCATGCGTTGCCGCCATTTGTTGCGGGGTCATGATGCAGCAGGCCGAACGCAATCGAAGGCAGTAGCATCCAGATGATCGGGCTTTTGAAACGTGCGGCAAGCTGGCTTTGCAAGTAGCCCCGAAAGACCAGTTCCTCTGCGCTGACCTGAACCAGCGTCAGCGCGATGGCTGGGATCAAGAAAGCGGCCCATTTTAGTACTGGATACTGCTGGTTTAGCTCGCTCAATATGTCCCAAGGTGGCATGAACATCAGCGCGACCATCAAGATGAACAAAAAGCCCACGCTTCGTTTGAAGTGTCTTTGGAACATTTCCTGGTGCCCCAAAACGCTGACAAAGCTGCGGCCATGCAGCTTAAGTGCGGCCCATGTGCCCAAAATCATAAAAGAGAAGGTACTGAGCAACAGCATCATGCCGAATGGTGTGGTGCCATTCATGGTGTTGAGCAGGACCGTCTGTGACGGGCTAAGAAACGTCATAACCGCAAAAAATGCTGAAATTCCAGCGAAGTAGATGGCCCCGATAAGGATTGTGCCCAATGCGATGCGCCAAATTTGTGGCTGTGGGCGGGCGGGGGCGATCATGGCTTCGAAAAACGGGTATGACATTTAGACACCTTTGATGCGTTCACACTTGTGGATCACTTAGCCCTGCCTTATCCAGTTTTCCAATGAATTTAGGGAGTTGAGCAATGACGAAGGTCGACAAATCCAAGCTGCCAAGCCGCTATGTGACAGAGGGGCCATCGCGCGCGCCTCACCGGTCGTATTATTATGCGATGGGCCTGACAGAAGAAGAGATCGCACAACCGCTGGTTGGTGTTGCGACCTGCTGGAACGAAGCAGCGCCGTGCAACATCTCATTGAACCGTCAGGCGCAGGCCGTGAAGCTGGGCGTGAAGTCCGCCATGGGTACACCGCGCGAGTTCACAACCATTACTGTCACCGACGGTATTGCGATGGGCCACGAAGGCATGCGTTCTTCTCTGGCGTCACGCGAGGCAATTGCGGACACGGTTGAATTGACGATGCGCGGCCACTGCTATGACGCGATTGTTGGTCTTGCGGGCTGTGACAAATCCTTGCCCGGCATGATGATGGCGATGGTGCGTTTGAACACGCCGTCTGTCTTTATTTACGGCGGTTCGATCCTTCCGGGTCGCCTTGAAGGTAAAGACGTTACAGTTCAGGACGTATTCGAAGCCGTGGGTCAGCACCAAGCGGGCAACATGAGTGACGAAGCACTGCGCACGCTTGAGCGCGTTGCATGCCCGTCTGCTGGTGCCTGTGGCGGTCAGTTCACAGCGAACACCATGGCGTGTGTGTCTGAGGCGATTGGCCTTGCGCTGCCAAACTCGGCTGGTGCGCCTGCGCCCTACGAGAGCCGTGACCAATACGGCGTTGCTTCTGGTGAAGCCGTGATGCGTTTGATCGAAAAGAATATCCGTGCGCGTGATATCGTGACGCTGGAAAGCTTGCAAAACGCTGCGCGCGTTGTGGCCTGTACCGGTGGGTCAACCAACGCGGGCCTGCACTTGCCAGCAATTGCCCACGAAGCGGGTATTGATTTCGACCTTGATGATGTCTGCGAAATTTTCCGTGATACGCCTTACTTCGTCGATCTTAAGCCCGGCGGTCAATATGTTGCGAAAGACCTTTATGAGGCTGGTGGTGTACCAGTGGTCATGAAGGAGCTGCGCAAAGCAGGTCTGATGCATGAAGACTGCATGACCGTTACTGGCTACTCAATCGGCGAAGAGTTGGACAAGGTGTCGCTGGAAGCAGACGGTCGCGTGATCTACCCGATTGAAACACCGATCACCAAAACCGGTGGTGTTGTGGGCCTTAAGGGCAACCTCGCGCCAGAAGGTGCTATCGTGAAAGTTGCGGGCATGGGTGAGGAAGAGCAGTCGTTCACCGGTCCCGCGCGTGTGTTTGAATGCGAAGAAGACGCATTTGAGGCCGTAAAGCAGCGCGCTTACGAAGAGGGTGAAGTACTTGTCATCCGCAACGAAGGCCCTGCTGGTGGTCCGGGGATGCGCGAAATGCTGTCCACGACTGCGGCGCTTTCTGGTCAGGGTATGGGTAAGAAAGTTGCTCTTATCACTGATGGTCGTTTCTCAGGCGCGACACGTGGTTTCTGCGTGGGTCACGTTGGTCCAGAGGCGGCACATGGTGGCCCGATTGGTATGCTGAAAGATGGTGATATGATTACCATCAACGCCATCAACGGCGAATTGTCTGTCGATTTGACGGATGATGAGCTGGCCGCACGTCGCGCGGAATGGGCAGGTCCGAAAGAAACTTTGTACGCCAGTGGCGCTCTTTATAAGTACGCACAGCTTGTTGGCTCAACACGGCTCGGGGCGGTTACGCACCCAGGGGCCAAAGCGGAGCGTCATGTATACATGGATCTCTAAAGCCATTGTCGGGCTGCTGGTGATTTCACTGGCAGCCTGCGCCTCGCTTGAGGGGGCGTTGCCAAGTTTCTCTGGGTTGTCCCTAGCCGGATCAAAGACAGAGCGCGTTGGCCCCCTCAAGATTGTACTCCCTGCGGATTACTGCCCTGATACCTCAAGCAGTAAAGACCGGTTTAGCGTAGTGTTGCCCTGTAAGGCATTGAGTAACGAGGTTGATGATTGGCCCAGTTATATCGCCGTGTTCACAACGTCAGTGGGCGAGAAAGCTCCACCTTATGGTTTGGGTCGTGCCAGTGCCATTGAGGCCGCGTTGCGCTCACCCGAAGGACGTACGGCGATAAGCCGGTCGGGTAATCCGCGCAGTGTTGATGTGTTGGGTATCTGGCCCCAGTCTGAGGCGCTTTACGTGCGCATCAAAGACACAAGCACCACTCCGTTTGGCCGCGGCTACACGGAGCATTGGCGCGCCTTGAGCGTTGTAGGCGGGCAATCGGTGGTCGTGACTGTTGGGGGCTATGGCAAAAACCAATTGTCCGAACCTGATGGATTGCGCGTTTTGCAGCGTTTCGTAAAGCGTATGAAAGACGCCAACCCGTAAGGGCCAGACCAGTTTTAGGCGGTAAAAGAAATTCGCGTAGCGGGCTTCGCGCTTGGTGGGATTTCGTTTACGGTTTTCGGGTAATCAGTGATCAGTTCATTTTGGGAATAACTAGTGAAACTATCGGCCTCACTTTGGAATGCAGCATTAAACCGCCGTGTCTTGCGCAAATGGCGCAAGGCGGCTGTGTATGCGGCAGATGCCCCGTTGTCTGCACTGCGCGCGCAACGGCAGACTGCGCGTGAGTTGAAACGCCATTTGGATCAGTTCGCGTTTGTGGCGGATGGCCGGTTGGCGCTTCCGTTGATTGGCGCGCAGGCCATGCAAGTCCCCCCCGATAGTGATTGGTCATGGCGCCCAGAAATATGGCGCGGCCCACAGGCGCGTAGCGGCATTGCAGCAGTGCAAAATAAAACCCGTTTTGGCAATGAAGCGACGATTTTCCATGACTGCGTCACTTCAGAACTGGCCGTTCGGCAGTTGCGAAACCAGCGTGCAACGGATTTGTCGCCCTACGGGTTGCGCCTGGATGTATTTCACTTTGATGGCAGCTTTTTGTCTGTGGTGATTGATCTGCCCAAAGCCAGCGTTGATGGCCTAAGGCGGCGGCATATCATCCGGATGGATGCCAAAGTTGAGATGGAGAAACCGCTTGAGATATTCGCGCGGCTCAACATCAAGCATGGGCCAAACACGGATCAGATTGTACGCGAGCTGCCCTTGAACGGCTCTGACATATTCGTCGAATTTGATCTGGCATACACCAAGATGAACGAAAAGCGGGTGGAGAGAATGTGGGTCGATCTCATTTTCGAAGACCCTCAAATGAACGAAATTGTTGTGCGCGACCTGACGTTCAGCCGCCAACCGCGCGCTGAGTTTTGATCGGGTGAGGGACGGAGTATTTTGACATGTCGAAAATGAAACTTACCAAAACCCGTTTGCAAGGCGCCGTGTGGGAAGGGCTTTTGTGGGCCGATGATGCAGAGCCAGTCGTTGAGGTAATGTATATGCAGCGTCCAATTAAGGACGTGCAGTTGCAGTCCACGCAAACGGCGGGCGAATATGCGTTGCGTATTTCACTACCCCATCAAATGATGTCGGACGGCGTACATACAGCACTGATTACAGATGGTGCTGCTGGCAATATTCTAGAACGGATAACTGTCATGGCAGGCGATGCCTTGGCCGAGGATATTCGCGCGGAAATGGATTTGCTGCGTGCGGAGTTAGATTTGTTGAAACAGGCGTTTCGCCGCCACTGCGTGGAAACGCAGTAGCACCGCAGGGTGGCACATTGCCCCTAACGCCACGTCGGGGGTGACAGGCGGGGCTGCGAATGTATGGTTGACCTGCACGTAAAGAGAGGCATCTGTACTATGAGCACCTATCCGCATTTGTTGGCTCCGCTTGATCTGGGTTTTACCACGCTGAAAAACCGCGTGCTGATGGGGTCGATGCATACGGGCCTTGAAGAAACCAAAGATTGGAACCGCGTTGCGGAGTTTTACGCAGAGCGTGCGCGTGGCGAAGTTGGGTTGATGGTGACTGGCGGCATGGCGCCCAACCGCGAAGGCGGTGTGTTTCCCGGTGCAGCGGGCCTTTTCAATGATGGTGACATCGCCAATCACAAGATCGTCACAGACCGCGTGCATGATGCGGGTGGTAAAATTGCGATGCAAATTCTGCATGCAGGTCGTTATGCCTATTCGCCTGAATGCGTTGGCCCGTCGGCGGTGAAGTCGCCCATTTCGCCTTTTGTGCCCAAAGAGCTGGACGCAGAGGGTATCGAAAAACAGATCAGTGATATCGTGACCGCTGCAACGCGCGCACGCCAAGCGGGGTATGACGGCGTTGAGATCATGGGGTCGGAGGGGTATTTTCTGAACCAGTTCTTGGTCACGCATACTAATCGCCGCACAGATGAATGGGGCGGCAGTTATGAAAACCGCATGCGCCTGCCCGTTGAAGTGGTACGCCGTACTCGTGAGGCCGTTGGACCTGATTTCATTTTGATCTACCGGCTGTCGATGATTGATCTCATCCCCAACGGCTCAACATGGGATGAAGTTGTGATGCTGGCCAAAGCCGTTGAAGCGGCAGGTGCCACCATCTTGAATACAGGCATCGGCTGGCACGAAGCACGTATCCCTACCATTGCCACGTCTGTTCCGCGCGCAGCTTTCAGTTGGGTTACTGAAAAGCTGATGGGCAGTGTCCAAATTCCTGTCATTACGTCAAACCGGATTAATACGCCCGATGTTGCCGAAGGTATCCTTGAACGGGGCGCCGCCAATATGGTCAGCATGGCCCGTCCGTTTCTGGCTGACAGCCAATTTGTCCGCAAAGCGATGGAAGGAAAGCCTGAGCAGATCGCGCCTTGCATTGGTTGTAATCAGGCGTGCCTTGATCACACGTTTAGCGGCAAGTTGAGTAGCTGTCTGGTGAACCCACGCGCCTGTTATGAGACCGAGCTACCGATGAAGCCGGCGGAGGTTGCTGAACGTGTTGCCGTTGTTGGGGCAGGACCTGCGGGGATGTCTGCTGCGATTACTGCAGCTCAGCGTGGTCACGAGGTGACGCTTTTTGATGCGCAAAGCGAGGTGGGTGGGCAGCTTAACATGGCCAAGCAAGTGCCGGGCAAAGAAGAGTTCTGGGGGCTTGTGGATTGGTACCGTGCCATGCTTGCACACACTGGCGTGCATGTGCGTCTGGGTGCGCAGGTGGACGCATCGGCGCTGTCTGATTTCGACCATATTATTGTTGCAACAGGCGTGACGCCCCGTGATCCGCATATCGCCGGACAAGACGCGCCAAACGTTGTGAGCTATGTGGATGTGTTGCGAGGTGGGGCGGTAGTTGGCGATAGGGTCGCCATCATCGGCGCGGGCGGTATCGGGTTTGATGTGGCTGAAACGCTTGCCCATGATGGGACGTCGTCGACGGTCGATCTGGAAGCATGGAAAGCAGAGTGGGGGGTTGGTGATCCATCGCAGACCCGCGGCGGGCTTGCCCCGACAGGTCCGGCGCCAAAAGCGAGTGCGCGTGAAATAACTCTGTTGCAGCGCAAAGCAGAAAAAGTTGGCAAACGGCTTGGCAAAACGACCGGCTGGATCCACCGCGCGGCGCTCAAGATGAAGGGCGTGAAGATGATTGCGGGTGTGAATTATGAGCAGATCACGTCCGAAGGCTTGCACATAAGTTACGGTGCTGATCGCACCAAGCCCGAGGTTTTGGCCGTTGACACGATTGTGTTGTGCGCCGGTCAGTTGCCAGAACGAAGCTTGGCGGATCAACTGATGGCCATGGGCAAGCAGTGCCACGTGATTGGTGGCGCGGACGTGGCTGCAGAGCTGGATGCCAAGCGCGCCATCGATCAAGGCACCCGATTGGCAATGACCCTGTAAGAACACGCTACTGTTTCCCGCCTTGAAACGGTGTTGTAATTACCGCGCTATTGTCGGGTTACTGTCCCAATTCGGCCTGATTTCGATCCCATACCCAACCCCAACGAAATGATTGTTGAGGTTGATCGCATGGATCGTCTTACTGAAATGGAAGCCTTTGCCACGGTTGTGGATCAGGGCGGTTTTACAGATGCCGCCAAGAAAATGGGCATTTCAAAGTCTGCGGTCTCAAAGCATGTCTCATCGCTGGAGGCGCGCCTTGGCGCGCGTTTGCTCAACAGAACGACACGCCGCGTCAGTCCTACGGAAATCGGGCTTGCCTATTATGATCGTGCGCGCCGTGTGTTGAATGACGCTGGCGAGGCAGATTCGATGGTGACGTCGATGCAATCGGCCCCTTCTGGCTTGTTGCGCATCAGTGTCGCGACGGATTTTGGGGTGAACCACCTGTCACCGGTCCTTGGGGATTTCCTGTCCGAGTTTCCCGATATCACCGTCAACATGGTGTTGAACAATCGCTACGTTGAGTTGATTTCCGAGGGTTTTGATATGGCCGTCCGGATCGGAGAGCTTGAAGACAGCACGTTACGCGCGCGTAAGCTGACCGAAACGTCAAAGCGGATGATCGCGTCACCGCAATATCTGGCCAAGCACGGTCGGCCCACCAAGATTGATGATTTGAACGACCATAAGTTGCTGCACTACTCTAACCAAGCCTCGGGAAATGTATGGAAGTTGACCGCGCCTTCGGGTGAAAAGCGCCAAGTTCGTACGGCAGGGTGGCTTACGGTCAATGATGGGCAATCGCTTTTAAATGCCGCGATTAGTGGACTTGGCATCGCATATTTGCCCAGCTTTTTGTACGCTGAAGCAGAAGCGGCTGGCTTGGTTGAAGAAGCAATTCCGGACCTTCCGGGTGAAACGCAGGGTATTTACGCAGTTTACCCGCCGGGTCGGTTTACCCAACCAAAAGTGCGCGCTTTCATTGATTTTCTGGCCCATGCGTTTGCCGAAAAAGGCCCAAACCAGTGGTAGGTAGCACAGTTATTTGTGGCGCTACTGGGTTGATGTCACGATAACTTCCACGCGCCTGTTGGCTTCACGACCTTGTGCCGTCAGGTTCGAGGCGACCGGACTAAGATATCCCATGCCCTGCGCGTCCATTTGTGCCCGTGGTACGTTAAAATCGGATACCAATGTTTCCAACACAGCCTCGGCGCGCTTTTTGGATAGCGCGATGTTGCCGTTCAACGCCCCTTGGCTGTCCGTGTGCCCAACAAGCGCAATTTGCTGATTAGGGTGCGCGCGTAGATAGTCGGCCAGGGCCCCAAGCACGGGCGCGCGCGGGTCCGTCAACGTGGCAGAGCCTGTCATAAACGACAGCCCGTGCAGTTCCGCAAACCCATGAATTTTCAATCGCTGCGCAAGGGGTGCGGTGGTTTTGCCTAAGCTGGCGGTGGCTGGATTTCCCGTGACCGTATTTGCTGTGGCCTCGGTCTCGATCAACTCATCTTTGCTGACTTGTGCAATTTGGATGAAGGCCGTCGATTGGGCCGCACTTGCCAGTATCGTCACGCCCATATCGTCGTTGCGAAGGCTCACAAAACGGTAGCTGCCTAAGTCAACGAACATCGCGGGCGGGGAGATTACATCAAGTGCAAAGCGAAAATCAAAGCCGCCACATTGGGCTGCGCTGCATTCAAATATGGTACTGAACCCTTGCTCTGCCAGTTGCTCAACCAACGGTGTTGTCATTTGTTTAGGTGTCAGCCCTGAGGCATCAATGCGCCAAGCACGCGTAGTTACTGTTCCCTCAATAATCGGTCCACTTGGGTCACTGGCGTCCTTTATTGGTGCATCAACCAGCCTGAGTGCGCTATCTGCTGCAGTGTTTTGTGCGGTCTGAACAGCATTCGAGGGGACTGACAGTGTTGCAGCGCTGGCAAGTGTGGGCAGTAGAAATAGGATAAGAAAAACTCGGTAAATCATACGGTCCCTCGGATGCGGTAATGGTACCCCACGGCTTTTTCAAAGCCCATGTTTTGGTAAAGAGCATTTGCGCCTGTGTTTGCGGTTGTTACCAGTACGGCCAAGTGGCGCGCTCCGTTTTCGGCAGCCCAATATGCGGCGTGCTTCAAGATGTCTGTGGCAACGTTGGTGCGGCGTGCGTGGGTCAGTACCTCGAGGGCGTGCAGCATGGCCAACTCCCCATCTATTGCTGCAAATGCGACACCGGCTGCGCGGTCGTCGGCGCGGCACAAAAACCCTGCCTTGGTTGTCTTAACCCGTTCCATTGACGCGATGCGTTCTGGTCCAATGCCGCCAGTCGCCCAAACTTCTGCCATCACGGCCAGTTCTGGCCATCCAGTAAAAACCCGCGTTGGGCCTGATGCTTGGGCGATTTTTTCAACGTTGATCACGTAGGCCGTGACAGGATCTTTGACCGCATAGCCGCGGTTCTCAAGGGCTGTGTCTAGCGCGCTTTGGTCCCCGCGCACCATAAACAATGGGCGGTCAGGTATGTCATCCGGTACGCCACCACTGGTTAACTCTAACGTAGTCGCGTTCAACCGGCTTCCAGCACCAACCGCTTTACGGTGCACCCATGGCCCGTCACTTGTGATTGTTTCAGAGGGCCAAGTTACATCAATGGCAGCATAAAGCGCGTCAGAATTCATTCGGCAAAAAGGGTTTCTAGTTGGCTTAGTGCCGTTTCCAACCGTGCCTCATCCGTGCCGCGCATCACAATATTTGCGCCAAATTTTCCGTCCTTCTGGAACGGATATGAGCCAATGGATAGGTCAGAGAACTCGGCTGCAAGCGCGCCTAGTGGTCCCGCAATGTCACCTTCGCCGCGATCAATGCGCAACGTGCGCGACATAAGCGGCGCGCCACCTGTTAATGTGGGCAAGACGGTCGCGACCATTGCTTGAAATACGGATGGAACACCGGCCATGACGTGGACATTTTGGACGGTGAAGCCCGGCGCTACAGAAACCGGATTATCAATCAAGGTTGCGCTGTCTGGAATGCGGGCCATGCGGAGGCGCGCTTCGTTTAACTCGGAGCCCGTTTTCGCGTAATGCGCGGCCAGCAGAGCGCGGGCATCATCGCGCACATCAATATGGTCATCGAACGCGGCTGCGATGCAATCTGCTGTGATATCGTCGTGGGTTGGGCCAATACCGCCGCTGGTAAAGACTGTGTCGTAGGCTGCTGAAAGTGCCTTTACCGCACTGATAATTGCGGGTGCATCATCGCTTACAACGCGCACTTCGCGCAGATCAATGCCAGCTTCCGTTAGTTGGCCGGCAAGGTGGTGCATGTTGGCATCACGCGTGCGACCTGACAAAATTTCATCGCCGATCACTAGCATGGCTGCAGTTGGATTGCTCATGTCGCGTGGTTCCTTATCATGTGTTTTGCAATTCTATAGGCCAGCCATCATGCGCTTTCAAACCCAACTGATCCCCGCAACGCTTATCCGGCGGTATAACCGCTTTTTATCGGACATGCGGCTCGAAAATGGGGAGGTCGTTCGTGCCCACTGTCCCAATCCCGGGGCCATGACTGGCCTGAAGGATGAGGGGGCGATCTGTTGGCTTGAGCCGAATGATGATCCCAAGAAAAAGCTGAAATATGGCTGGCGGCTTGTGGAGGTTGAAGGGCAGTGCGTGAACATCGACACCTCGCTGCCCAATCGCATTGTTCAGGAGGCGCTTGAGGCGCGGTTGATTGACGAATTGCTGCCTTATGATGCTGTGTTGCCAGAGCAAAAATACAGTGAAAACAGCCGCATTGATTTCCTGCTACGTGGGCCCGCAGGTGATACTTATGTCGAGGTGAAAAGCGTCACCATGAAGCGCGGACGCTGTGCGGTGTTTCCAGACAGTGTAACCACCCGCGGCGCCAAACATCTGGCTGATCTAGAGCAGATGGTGAAAAGTGGGCACCGTGCGGTTATGTTGTATTTGGTAAGCCGGATGGATTGTGAAGAATTTGGGTTGGCGGGTGATATTGATCCCAAATATGCCCGCACTTTTGATGCCGCTCGGGAGGCTGGCGTTGAGGTGCTTTGCTTTGGAACGCATATTTCGCCTACGGACATTGTTCTTGGCAAAGCGCTGCCCATCGACAAATCACCGCAAGCGACCTAGAACCCCTTCGAATTGATGAAAAGGCCCAGTTGATGAACGATCCAAAGCATACGCGTGTGACCAAAGACGGCATCCACATTTACCATCCCGATGACCACGCGGGCATGCATGTGGCCGGTAAATTGGCGGCCGAGATTTTGGACGCAATGGTGGATCACGTTTTCGTCGGTCAAACCACGGGCGAGATTGACCGGATCATCACGCAGATGGTTGAAGACGCAGGCGCAATTTCAGCGACCATCGGGTATCGTGGGTATCAACACGCTAGCTGTATCAGCGTAAACCATGTGGTTTGCCACGGCATCCCTGGTGATAAAAAGCTGAAAGACGGTGACATCCTGAACATCGATGTGACGGTCATTGTAGATGGTTGGTATGGTGACACGAGCCGGATGTATGTGGCAGGCAAACTGCCCCGCAAGGCTGAACGTTTGATCCAAGTGACCCATGATGCGTTGATGTTGGGGATTGAGGCGGCAAAGCCCGGTAACACCTTTGGGGATATTGGCTACGCGATCCAAAGTTATGTGGAGGCGCAGCGTATGTCTGTGGTTCGTGACTTTTGTGGGCACGGCCTTGGACGCGTGTTTCACGCCCCGCCCAATGTGCTGCACTATGGCCGTGAAGGGCGCGGTGCTGTGCTTGAAGAAGGGATGTTCTTCACCATTGAACCGATGGTAAACTTAGGCCGCCCTGAGACTAAAGTGCTTGCTGATGATTGGACCGCCGTTACGCGGGATAAATCGTTGTCAGCGCAGTTTGAACATTCAATCGGGATCACGGCGGATGGCGCGGATATCTTCACGCAAAGCCCAAAATCGCTCTTCCACCCAACCTATAGCTAGGGCGCGTCCAAGAGCGTAATCCAAGTTGCGCCGAATTGGCGTTGGTCGCGAAGCTTGAACCCATCAGGCGGCGCAATGGGGCAGTTGTCTTCACATACGATGAGCGCGTCTTCTTCAATATGTGCCGCGATGTGGCGCAAAGTTTTCCCCACAAGATCTTTGCCGTAGGGCGGATCCAAAAAGACCAGTGAAGCTTCAAAACCAACGGGTAAAATGACACGCGTTGCATCTTGGCTGATCACTTTGGCGGCCGCCTCACAGCGTTCAATATTCTGGGACAAAAGCTTTTGGGCAGCGCGCCCGTCATCCACGAACAGACACTCTTTCGCGCCGCGCGACAGCGCCTCAAGACCAAGGGCGCCAGTGCCTGCGAACAGATCTAGCACGATGTGGTTTTCAAAATCGATGTGGTTGTTCAAGATATTGAACAACGTCTCGCGAACGCGGTCGGTAGTTGGCCTAAGATGCTTGGCGGCGTCCCCTTTGCCAACTTCAGCCAAGCGAATGCCACGGTTTTTACCGCCGATAATCCTCATGCGCGCAGCAGGTCTTTCAACTCTGTTTCAGGATTACGTACGACATCAGCGGCTGGTGATTTACCGGCCTCAATCAGTCTTTTGGCGACCATGAACGCCCGTGGGTCATTCATTGCGTCAACGGCCAAGAGCGTGTCTCCGGCATAGTACCAGTGGCTAAGACCGCCGTCTGTATCGCGGACTGCGATCTGGTCAAAGCCGGTGTTCAGACCCGCAATCTGTAGTTTGATGTCATATTGATCGGACCAAAACCATGGCTTTGGGTCATAGGTTTTCTGAGCGCCCAGAATGTTTTCAGCAACCAATTCGGCCTGATCAATGGCGTTTTGAACGCTTTCAAGGCGCATCTGCGCATCTCGCCATGGAAAACTTGCGCAATCACCTGCGGCCCAGATGTTGGGCACAGAAGTCTGGCCAAATGTGTCCGTCCAAATGCCGTTCTCAATTTTGAGGCCTGCGTCTTTTGCCAGACTATCAGCGGGTGCAATACCGACGCCAACGATGACAAAATCCACATCCAAGGTGCTTCCGTCCGTCAGCTTAGCGCCGCTCACGTGCCCCTCACCAATCAGATGATCAAGGCCCACACCTTCGCGCAAATCCACACCGTTTTCTTTGTGTAGCGCGCGGAAATAAGCAGATGTTTCGGCGCAGGCAACACGCTGCAAAATACGTTCGTTCATTTCGACTAGCGTAATCTGAAGCCCTTTTTTCGCGGCGACTGCAGCGGCTTCAAGCCCGATGTAGCCCCCACCAACGATCAACACATGGCCGCCTTTATTGATAGGATCGGCCATCGCGTCCACGTCCGCCAGATCACGCACGGTGAATACCCCATCAAGCGCACCGCCGATTTGTGCGGGAAGTTTGCGCGGGGTTGAACCTGTTGCAAAGACCAATTGGTCGTAGGCAATCACTTCGCCTGCCAAATGGACTTCGCGGCTTGCGGTATCAATCCGCTCAACACGTGCATTGAGGCGCAGCGTGATGTTTTGCTCGTCATAGTAATCAGCGGGCCGCAGGTAGAGACGCTCTTGGGTCATGTCGCCAAGCAGGTAAGCTTTTGAAAGCGGGGGTCTTTGATATGGGGGCACGGGCTCTTCGCCAATCAGGGTGACTTGGCCTTCAAATTTCAGCATCCGCAATTTGGCAACCAGTGACGCGCCTGCCTGTCCTGCGCCAATTACAACGATATGTTCCATTTCTTTTGCGCCCCCGCTGGCCGAACCATTCTTTGCGGCTATAGTTAAGCCAGTTATATCAATCAATGAAGCGAGATAATTCATGACCATTTCAGTTGGCGATACCCTTCCGGAAGCCACGTTTGTTCGTTTGGGTGAAAACGGCCCAGAAGAGGTGACAACAGCGACCCTGACAGCAGGTCGCAAAGTTGTCTTTTTCGCGGTGCCCGGCGCCTACACGCCGACGTGCCACTCTGCGCACGTGCCCAGCTTTATCCGTACAAAAGCGCAATTTGATGCAAAAGGCGTTGATGAAATCATCTGTGTGTCCGTAAACGACCCATTCGTGATGAAGGCATGGGGCGAGACAACGGGTGCCGCTGATGCAGGCCTTACAATGTTGTCTGATGCAGAATCAACTTTCACCAAGGCATTGGGAATGGATTTTGACGCCCCACCCGCAGGCCTTTTGGCGCGCTCAAAGCGCTACGCGATGTTGGTGGAAGATGGTAAAGTTGTCATCCTGAACGCTGAAGCCTCGCCCGGTGAAAGTGAAATTTCTGCGGGCGAAGGCTTGCTGGATTCGATGGCTTAATCGCTGACGTTGACGATGGTGCGGGTTGGGAACGGAATATCGATCTTGCCCGCATCAAGCGCTTCTTTTACAGCGCGTTTCATATCTGCTTGGTAGGCGAAGTATTCATCAGCCGAGCACCAGACGCGGACCAAAAAGTCTACGCTGCTGTCCCCAAGATTGTTTACCTGAATGAACGGCTCCGGATCGCGGAATGAACGCGGATCGGCCATGATTGTATCGGTGATGATCCGCTGCGCATCCGCCAGATTTGCGCCGTACCCCACGCCAAATGTCCACTCTGCCCGACGTGTGTTGTTGGCCGAGTAGTTGTGGATGGTGTTTCCCCACACTTCTGCGTTGGGAATGATGACTTTGACATTGCTCATGTCAGCCAGCTCAATGAAGTTGAGGTTGATCGCCTTGATTGTACCCATGACGTTGTTGACCGCAACGAAATCGCCAAGTTTGACGGGCCGAAAAAAGATAATCATCACGCCAGCGGCCACATTGGACAGCGTGCCTTGAAGCGCCAGGCCAATCGCCAGACCGGCTGCACCAACAACCGCAACAATTGACGTGGTTTGAATGCCCACGGTGTTGAGTAAAAACAGCAGTGTGAAGCCCAGAATGACATAGCGGGCAATGTTACTCAGGAAATCGAACAAGGTCGCATCAAGGCGCGCGTGGACTTCAGACAGGCGTTTGATCCGCTTTTGCGCCGCCCCTGAAATCATGAAGCCGAGCACAAGGATGACGACCGCTGACACGGTTGTGCCAAGGACCGAGACAAGGAAATCAAGCGTAAGGTAATCGGCGACTGAATTGCCGTTATAGATTTCGGTCTGCAAAATTTTCGTCAGGTATTCCATTTTAGCCTTTCGCGAGCGCGTCCATTTTTTGCGCCAGTTTGACGTCTAGGTGGGACAGTCCGTTTATGTCGTGGGTCGTTAAAGTAACATCAACGGTCTTGTACACATTTGACCATTCAGGGTGATGGTTCAACTTCTCGGCCCAGATAGCGGTTTTCGTCATGAACGCAAAGGCCTCAACGAAGTTCGCGAATTGAAACGATTTGTTCACCGCATCGCGTGTCTGATCGTGTGCCCATCCTGCGTCTTGTAGGGTTTGTAAATCTTCGCGTGGAATTGGGGTGCTCATTCTTGCTCCTCATGCTGGGATTTCTTGAACGGCCCGTAGGCCGTCATGATTTCAATCTCATCATCGACTGCGGCACGCTCGGCTTGAAGATAATCACCGATTGCTGTGCTGAAACTTTCATCGGCAATCCAGTGCAGGCTGTTGGTAGTGACAGGCATGTAGCCGCGCGCCAGTTTATGCGATCCCTGCGCGCCTGCCTCAACGCGGCTCAGGCCGTGTTTGATCGCGTAGTCGATCGCTTGATAATAACAGACTTCAAAATGCAGACAGGGGTGGTCTTCAATACAGCCCCAGTACCGGCCATACAGAACATCGCGACCGATAAAGTTAAGCGCGCCGGCAACGTATTGGCCATCACGCTCCGCAAGTACCAAAAGCATGTCATCGCGCAGATGCTGTTGGGCATGATCGAAAAATGCGCGGGTAAGGTAGGGCGTGCCCCATTTGCGCGCGCCCGTGTCTTGGTAGAAAATCCAAAAGGCGTCCCAATGCTCTGGTTGGATTTGATCCCCTGTCAGACAGTGGATTTCACCGCCAAAGCTTTGGGCTTTCTCGCGTTCTTTGCGGATGTTTTTGCGCTTGCGGCTTGAGAGGCTGTTGAGAAAACCGTCAAAGTCCGCGTAGCCGTTGTTGAGCCAATGGAATTGTTGGCTTGAGCGCTCCAAAAGCCCCAACTCTGCGCCGAAAGCGCGCTCATCATCTGTGCAAAATGTAATGTGCAGGCTGCTGAAACTGTTACTTCCCGCCACCTGCACAGCGCCCTGCATTAGGGCCGAGCGTGCAACTTCTTCACGTCCGTATTTGACCAAAAAGCGGCGGCCTGTCGCGGGCGTGTGTGGCACGGCGATCTGTAGTTTGGGATAATATCTGCCGCCTGCGCGTTCAAAGGCATGCGCCCAGTTGTGGTCGAAGATGTACTCACCTTGGCTATGGGATTTGCCGTACATCGGCGCCACACCGATTGTTTCGCCGCCTTCAAGTGCGTGCAAATAGTGCGGTTGCCAACCGGTGCCTGTTCCGACAGATCCGCTATCTTCAAGCGCCTTAAGAAAGCGGTAAGTCGTAAACGGATCATCGGGGCGCTTTTGGCCAGGGGTGGCGCAAGCGTCCCATTCTGCTTGGCCAATCTCGGCAATTTGGCTGACGATACGTACTTCAATTTCTGGGGCTTTGTTCATGGTTTTGAGGTGGTGCCCGTTCAATTGGCGTCAAGCGAGGTATTGTTCAAATGTGATGTTATCGGCAATTTTTCGTGCGGTGATTTCTTGCCGGGCCGATTTAACCGTCCAGCATAAAATCGCAGCACCTTCGGATTTCAGTTTAGCCACACGAGGGCGGTCCAAGTCGTCTACTTCGTGGCTGATGAAACAACATTTCGCGCGGTCATAATCAGGGATGTCACGAAGGGACGCACAAATGCTTTCGGGCAGGCCCCATTTTTCAGGAACGAACGAGCTGGTTGTGATGCCCCGAGGGATTTCTGGCATAAGATCGGCCATGTGCAAAACAGAATGGGGATTGAACGACATCATCGCGATCGGTCCCGAATAGCCGTGCGCAGCATTCGCTGTTGCCCGTTCTAAAGCACCTACGTTTGGCCCCATTTGGCCGTCTTGGTCCTTCAGCTCAACCAACAGCGCAACACGTCCGTCAACCAATTCAAGAACTTCGGCAAATGTTGGAATGCCCTCATCCCCGCCGCGCAGCGTTATTTCACCAAGTGCTTGTGCGGAATGGATACTGATTGGTCCGTTGCCGTGCGCGAGGCGGTCCAAGCCGTAGTCATGAAAAACCATGGCTTGGTTGTCGGCGCTGAGCTGTAGGTCAATCTCAATTCTGTAGCCTTTCTCGATGGCCGCACGAATAGCGGCGCGGCTGTTTTCGGGCCGCCCGTCCGTTACATCATGCAACGCACGGTGCGCTATGGGCCGATCAAAAAAGGAACGTTGCAGCGTCATTTGATCTGAAAAATGCCTTCAATTTCTACGGCTACATTGAGCGGCAGAGCGCCCGCTGAAACCGCGCTGCGTGAATGACGGCCGATGTCACCAAGTGCTTCTACCAGAAAGTCAGAGCATCCATTGATGACTTGTGGTTGTTCGGTGAAATCAGGGGTTGAGTTCACAAAGCCTGTTAATTTGACCACGCGCACAAGGCGGTCCAAATCACCGCCACAGGCTGCTTTAACCTGAGACAAAAGTGCAATTGCACAGGTGCGGGCGGCGGCAGCGCCTGCTTCGACGCTGAGGTCATCGCCAACTTTACCTGTGATCAAGCCTTCGTCATCACGGCTGATTTGGCCCGACACAAACAACATGTCGCCGACTTGAACGAATGGCACATAATTGGCTGCGGGCGCAGGTGCGTCTGCAAGGGTTACGCCAAAGTCCGTTAGCTTTTTCTCAATATTGCTCATCTCAAAGTCCTGTTCTGGTAATCTATACGTTTGATCAAACGCTAGCCCTGCGCGCGGGCATGGGCAATTACAATTAGGGGGCTTTGCCAAAACAAAGTGCCGCGATGCTGATTAAGTTTGGATATGTGAGGCTGTCGCGCAATTATCACATTTATATGTCGGTCCCACGTCGATACTGGGAATTTCGTGGTTTTACGTTATTTGGTAAGTTCAATGAATGGGGGCGTGATATGCGGTTTGCGAAAATCCTAAAAAATACAGTTCTGCGTTGTTTTGCGCTTTGCGCAATTGGGGCGCTGGCGGCGTGTTCAGTCCCGCAAACACCTGTGGAAATTCATGACCCGTTTGAAAAAACGAACCGCAAAATCCATGGGTTTAACAAAAGCGTCGACCGCGCCCTGTTCCGTCCGATCTCAAATGGATACGGGACGATTGTGCCACAAACCGTACGGACGGGCGTTGGTAATTTTGCAGCGAATCTTTCATTGCCTTCCCAGTTTGTGAACACGCTTTTGCAAGGCGACATTGACGGCGCCGCGCGCAATTTCTTCAGATTTGCAATGAACACGACATTGGGGCTTGGCGGTTTGCTGGATCCGGCAACCGAGGCGGGGCTTGAGCAAGAGCGCGCAGATTTTGGCGAAACACTTGCCACATGGGGCGCCCCCGAGGGTGCTTATATTGAGTTGCCGTTGCTTGGCGCCTCAACCCAACGTGAAACGCTTGGTAAGGTGGTTGATCTGTTTACGAACCCGCTCAGCTACGATCTAGACTCGCCCGAAAATCTTGTGCCGCCTGTTGCCGGTGGTTTGGCGCGTCTCGGTGATCGCTACACATTTTCTGGTGTGATTGATCAGGTGCTTTATGAGAGCGCCGATAGTTACGCCCAAGCGCGCAGCATCTATTTGCAAAGTCGCCGTTTTGAGTTGGGCACGCCCGTCGCGAGCCCCGAAAGTACAACCGAGGATACGTATGATGACCTGTTCAACTAGTTTTTCACGCCGCACATTTGTCACAGCTGGTATTGCTGCTTTTGCGGGTGCTGCATTGTCCACGCCTGCGCTGGCATTGACCACTGCGCAGGCCGAGCGCCTTATCCAGAGCGTCGTGGCGGATATCAATAAGGTTATTAACTCGGGCCGTTCAGAAAACGCTATGATCCGCGAATTTGCGGGTATTTTTGAGCGCTACGCTGATGTCGAGCGGATCGCACGCTTTACCTTGGGCGCTGATGCACGTGCTGCATCGTCGGGTCAAATCCGTGCGTATAACAAAGCATTTGCTGGATATATCTCGCGTAAATATGGCCGCCGCTTCCGTGAGTTCATCGGTGGTGAGATCACAGTGAAATCTGCAAAATCAGTGAAAAGCTTTGTTGAGGTTCGCGCCGAGGCACTGTTAAGCGGCGAACGACCGTTTGATGTGACCTTCCGTGTGAACGACAATGGCCTTTTTGCGGATATGTTGATTGAGGGTATCAGCCTTGCGCGGACAGAAAAGACAGAAATCGGTGCGCTTCTGGATCGTCGCAACGGTAATCTGGATCAGCTGACGCGCGACCTTTCTTCCTTGTAGGTTGAGTGGGCTAAGTTGGACGGGCTTAATTGCCCCCCAGAAGTCCTCGCAGAACGTCGATCAAGATATTTTCAGCAGTTGCCTCAAACCCATCGCTGTTTTGGGATGAAGGCTGCTGCGGGATGGTGCGATTAAGCTCTGAACCGCGGGGCGGGTTGCTCCATGGTGCGCCACCTGATGGCTGCATCGGCAAGGGAACAGCCGGCAGATCTTCAAGAATACGGCGCATGGTCTCATGCCAGATCTCGGCGGGTAGGCCGCTACCCGTCACGCCACTAAGTGGTGTGTTGTCATCGTACCCCATCCAAACGCCAGCCACGTAATCACCGGAAAACCCGATGAACCACGCGTCGCGCGCGGCTTGCGTGGTGCCCGTTTTGCCCGCAATTTCCCGGCCTTCGATGCGTGCGCGGCGTCCGGTGCCTGCTTCGACTGTTTGATACATCATCCACGTGAGTTGCTGTGCGGCTTCACGGCTGATCACGCGGTCCTCAATACCGCCAGTTTGCGTCATCAGCGGTGTGTCGTCACCCAAAACGCGCAACTCGATCAGGCCGTAGGGTGTCACTGACGAGCCGCCATTTAGAATACCCGCATAGGCGCCGGTCATTTCAATAAGCGTGCTTTCAGACGCACCAAGCGCCAGCGCCGGACCCGCAGCAAGATCGCTCTGAATACCAAAGCCCTGCGCAATTTCGCGGACACGTTCACGGCCCAAGCCTTCGGAAATGCGCACGGCAGGAATGTTGAGGGAATCCTTAAAGGCTTCGGTTAGGGTAACTTGGCCTTTGAATTCTTTGGCGTAGTTCTTGGGGCACCATTCGCCCGACCCGGGGATGTCGATGCACAGGGGCTCATCCAAAACGACGTCTTCAGGGGTGTATCCGCGATCAAGTGCCGTTGCGTAGACGAACGGCTTAAAGGTTGACCCAGCTTGGCGCTTTGCTTGGGTGGCGCGGTTGAATGCGCCTGTGCCGTTTGTGGCGCGTCCACCCACCATCGCACGTACCGCGCCGTCTGCAGACATAACGACTATGGCTGCTTGCGCCTTTGAGCCTTCGCGGACCTTTTCCTCGAATATATATTGCAGCGCTTCTTCTGCGGCGGTCTGCATCCGTTGATCAAGCGTGGTACGTATGATGACGTCTTCCGTGGTAGAGCGCGTGAAGAATTCAGGCCCGCTATCCATGACCCAATCTGCAAAATATCCCCCCGATTTGCGCTTGGCCGCCTGTGAAAGTTCTGCCGGTGTTGCGCGCGCCAGCGAGGCCTCGATTGGGGTGAGGTACTTTTGCTGTTCCATTAAACCAATCACAAGGTTCGCGCGATCTTGGCTGCGTTGCAGGTTGTTCGTGGGCGCAAGTGTTGAGGGGGCCTTTAGGAGTCCTGCCAACATGGCTGCTTCGGCTGGGTTCACCATTGCGGCGGACTTGCTGAAATAGCGCTGTGCGGCGGCTTCAAACCCGCGGCTACCTGCACCCAGATAGGCGCGGTTCAAATAGACCGTCAGAATATCATCCTTGGTGTATTTGATCTCCATGCCAAGGGCGAAGACCGCTTCTTTAACTTTGCGCCAAAGCGTGGTGCGGCGGCAATCTGCTTCGTAGGCGGTCTCGGATTTCCATTTATTAGGATCAAAAGGCACGCCAAGGCACAACAGTTTAGCGGTTTGCTGCGTAATCGTTGAGCCGCCGTTACCAGACAGTGGACCACGCCCTTCGCGTAAGTTGATCCGCACAGCGGACGCGATTCCGCGTGGTGATACACCGACATGACGATAGAACCGCTTGTCCTCTGTGGCGACGACGGCGTTTTTGAGGTGTGCTGATACTGTGGTGGCCGTAACCATGCCGCCGAACTGATCCCCGCGCCACGCAAAGGTTCTGCCGTCACGATCTGACATGGTCACAGAACCGCGGGCGCGTCCGTCAACAAGCTGCTCCATATCGGGTAGTGTTGCAGCGTAATAACTGGCGCTCCCTACGATCAGTAAGGTGATCACTGCCCCGGTGCGCCAGATAAAAGACCAGATTGTCCATAGCGCCCATTTAATCAGACGCTTAAGCCAGCCAAAAAGGCCAGCCTGTTTTTTGGGAGCGGCTTTAGGTTTTGCTTTGCGCTTTACAGCTTTCTTGGCCGCAGGTTTTGCGGGCTTCGAATAGCGTTTGTCCGCCACAAGAGGCTTGCGGGGTTTATTTGAGGGTGCCATCTGCTCTGCCCGTTTTGACGGTGTTTTCCCAATTGTATCGGGTTTTATCGGTCTTGTTTAGCTGGTGATTCTTATTTTCAGCTTTTCTAATCGCCTATTTTTTAGACAATTGCGCCTAAATGTTCAAAATTTAGGCAGTAAGTCACGCTGCGGCGCAGCAGATATCCGCCGATCTCTTGTTTGAAGGGGGCGCTAGGTGTCCGCTCAGGTCATCCAAAGAGCGCTGTCTTAGCGGTCTGAGTAGAAGATCAACAAGGGGATGCACGTGAAACTGATTATTGCAGCAATCAAACCGTTCAAGCTTGAGGAGGTCCGCGAGGCGCTGACATCCATTGGCGTGCGCGGAATGATGGTGACAGAAATTAAAGGGTTCGGATCGCAATCTGGCCACACGGAAATCTATCGTGGCGCGGAATACGCAGTGAACTTTGTACCGAAGGTAAAGCTGGAGATCGCGGTCGCGGCATCCATGGTCGATCAGGTTGTTGAAACCATCGCGACCACAGCGAAGACCGACAAAATCGGTGATGGCAAAATCTTCGTTCTGGATCTGGACAGCGCGCTGCGCGTCCGTACCGGCGAAACTAACGATGACGCGCTTTAAGGCGCCAACTAAGGGACATATGGACCGATGAAATTTATGAAATCACTCCCCCTTGCTGCAGCCGCGATTGCGCTGCCGAGCATGGGTTTTGCACAGGACGCTGCGCCGGGCTTTGACGAAATCGGCCCCTACATCATGACAACGCTGCTGTTTTTGGTTGGCGGCTTTTTGGTTTTCTGGATGGCCGCTGGCTTTGCGATGCTGGAAGCGGGTTTGGTGCGTTCGAAAAACGTTACCACGCAGCTTACCAAAAACATCGCTCTGTTTTCACTTGCAGGCATCATGTATTGGGCCGTTGGCTTTAACCTGATGTACCCAGGTGAATGGATCATCGAAGGTTGGCTTGGTGGCTTTAGCCCCACATCGCTTGAGCCAGTTGGCCTAGGCGCTGCTGATGCATCATTGGATTACGCATCTGTTGCCTCTGACTTCTTCTTCCAACTGATGTTCTGTGCGACAACTGCTTCTATCGTTTCAGGCACATTGGCCGAGCGCGTAAAACTGTGGCCTTTCTTGATCTTTGTTGTTGTCCTGACCGGCTTCATCTATCCGATCGAAGCAAGCTGGCAGTGGGGCGGCGGCTGGTTGTCCGAGATGGGTTTCTCTGACTTTGCTGGCTCAACTTTGGTGCACGCAGCTGGTGGTTTCGCCGCACTCGCAGGTGCCTTGGTTCTTGGTGCGCGGATTGGGAAATACAAAGACGGCCGTGTTGTGCCAATGCCAGGTTCTAACCTTGCGCTTGCCACTTTGGGTACATTTATCCTGTGGTTGGGTTGGTTCGGCTTTAACGGTGGCTCACAGCTTGCTGCGGGTACAGTTGGCGACATCACTGACGTTGGTCGTATCTTTGCAAACACAAACATGGCAGCGTCTGCCGGTGCGGTTGCAGCCCTGTTGCTGACACAAGCTCTCTACAAAAAGCCTGACCTGACAATGGTTCTAAACGGTGCGCTTGCTGGTCTGGTGTCTATCACTGCTGGTCCGCTTGACCCAACATTGTTCGGTGCACTTTGGATTGGTGCTGTTGGTGGTGTGATCGTTGTGGTTGCTGTTCCAATGCTCGACAAACTGAAGATTGACGATGTCGTTGGTGCCATTCCGGTCCACTTGATCGCAGGTTTCTGGGGCACAATGGTTGTGCCGGTTTACACAGCTGACACGTCATTCGTGACACAGTTCATCGGCTTTGCAGCAATCGGTATCTTCGTCTTCGTCGTAAGCTTGATTGCCTTCACATTGATGAAGGGTGTGATCGGCATCCGTGTCAGCGAAGAAGCAGAAATCAACGGCTTGGACGTGACCGAGTTGGGAATGGAAGCATACCCTGAGTTCTCGAAAGGCTAACACCTTCCCGTTGGTATTTTCGAAAAACTTGCCCCCCGCAGCAATGTGGGGGGCCTTTTCTATTTATACGCCTGCTTCAACCAACGCGCGTGCCAGAACAGGGACGGTTGACGCGCTTAGTCCGGCAATGTTCACGCGGCTGTCGCCAACCATGTAAATGCCGTGATCTTGGCGCAGCTTTTCGACTTGCTCTGGGGTGGCACCAATACGGCTGAACATCCCGCGGTGCGTTGCGATGAAATCAAACCGGTCCGAGTTAGTCAGACGTTTCATCTCATCAGCTAACTGTTGCCGTAGGCCCAGCATATTGAGGCGGACTTCTTCAAGCTCACTCGCCCATTCTGCGCGCAGCGTTTCGTCCTGCAAAATCATCGTCACCAGCCGTGCGCCATGATCCGGTGGAAAACTAAAGTTCTGACGGTTCAAAAACGCAAGCGTGTCTTGAGCCGTTTTTTTCACTGCGGCGTCTTGGCTGATGGCCATCAGCACACCTGTCCGCTCGCGGTAGATGCCAAAATTCTTTGAACAGCTTGCAGCAATCAGGGTTTGCGGCATCTGTTGAACCACTGTGCGGGTCGCTGCGGCGTCTTCTTCAAGCCCGTCACCAAAGCCCTGATATGCGATATCGATAAACGGGATCAGCCCATGATCTTGCATCAAATCAATAACGCGCTGCCATTCAGGAGCAGTCAGGTTCGCACCGGTCGGGTTGTGGCAGCACCCATGCAGCAGAACAACGTCACCGGCTTTTGCACCTGTTAAATCGGCAAGCATGCCCTCAATGTCTGTTCCGCGTGTTTGCGCATCAAAGTAGCGGTACTCTTTGGTGGGTATGCCAAGGTAGCTAAGAATAGAGGGGTGGTTTGGCCACGTGGGGTTTGAAATCCAGACCGTCGCATCGGGGTTCGCATGGCGGATTAACTCAAAGCCCTGACGGATGGCGCCCGTACCACCGGGGGTGGCGGCGGCCGCTACCTGATCAAGGTTTGTGCCATCTCCCAAAACCAAACGGGCCATAGCCGCGCTGAACTCTGGATCACCGGCAAGCCCAACGTATGTTTTGGTGTCTTGCTCCTCCCAAAGGCGGTGCTCGGCTGATTTAATGGCCCGCATGATGGGTGTGTGTCCCGTGGCGTCCTTATAAACCCCTACACCAAGATCAATTTTGGTGTCGCGTGGATCAGCGCGGTATGCCGCCATGAGTGCGAGGATTTTATCACCCGCTTGGGGTTGGAGGTTCTCAAGCATCTGCCGGTCCTGTTGCAATTGGAAGATCGCCGTACATGCCCCACTCTGACCAGCTGCCATCATAAACTGCGGCATCGGTTTTGCCGATTTGGTAGAGAGCAAGCGCAAGGACGCAGGCAGTTACGCCGGAGCCACACGTGGTGATAATCGGCTTGGACAAATCTGCGCCAGCGGCGTCAAAAATCGCCTGAAGATCAGCTTTGGGTTTCATTGTTTTATCATCGTTCAGAAGGGTCGAGAACGGCACATTTTGCGAATTGGGAATGTGGCCTGCACGCATGCCTTCACGGGGTTCTGGGGCTGTGCCCTCAAACCGCGGTGCGGGACGCGCATCGATGATTGTGTGATCTTCCAGCTTGGCGGCACGGGCAACTTGGGTGACGTCCTTAATGAGGTGGTCTTGGCGTTTCACGATCATGTGGCGGTCACGAATTGTCGCGGGCTTGGCGTCAACGGGGCGACCCTCTGCTTGCCATTTAGGCAGCCCGCCATCCAATACAGCGACGTTTTCAAAACCCATCAGGCGGAATGTCCACCAAACACGCGCCGCGCTAAACAGGCCCGCACCATCATAGACCACCACCTGATGCCCGTCGCCTACGCCAATCGCGCGCATGCGGGACATAAATTTCTCAACTGGTGGTACGGTGTGCGGCAGTGCCGAACGAAGATCAGCGACTTCATCAATATCAAAGAATCGTGCCCCTTTGATATGTGCTGCGTCAAATTCAGACCGTGGGTCACGACCCGCGTCAGGCAGATACCAAGATGCATCCAGAATGCGCAGATCAGGGTCCTTGATGTGCTCGGCGAGCCAATCAGTGGACACGAGTGATTTTATATCATTTTCCATGAGGTCAGCTTTCCAGATGTTGCGGGGCACAGGTAGTCTGCGCAGCGACATAACGCAAGAATGCGCCAAGTAAACTGTAAATTCTCAAACGGTAAGTTACTGGCTGCCTTGCTTCAAAAGGCGTTGTTTCTGACGCCCCCAATCGCGCTTGGCAGAGGTATCACGCTTGTCGTGGTTCTTCTTACCTTTGGCGAGGCCGATCTTCATTTTGACCAGCCCTTTGTGATTGAAATAAACAACCAGCGGCACAATCGTCATGCCCTTACGGCTTACATCTTGCCACAACCGAGCAATTTCTTTGCGCGACGCCAGAAGCTTGCGACGGCGACGCTCAATGTGGCCCCAAGTTTTTGCTTGGGCATAAAGGCTGATGTAGGAGTTCACGATCCACATCTCGCCGTCTTCGACAGTCACATAGCTTTCGGCAATGTTGGCCGACCCCGTACGAAGGGATTTCACCTCGGACCCCATCAACATCATGCCAACTTCAAGATCGCTCTCGATAGCATAATCAAATCGCGCGCGGCGGTTCTCGGCGATAACTTTATAATTGGGGTCTGTCTTTGGTTTGGCCATGGGGCAGACCTAAGCGCAGCAATGCCGCTTGGCAAGGTTCGTCATGGCGCGGGGCCTCATTCATCATCAAGTAAAATACGGGCTGCGTTGCCTTGGGCATCATCAAATTGGTCAGACTTCACGGCCCATAAAAAAGCAGCAAGGCCGAGCCCACCCAAGATTAGGGAAATCGGAATGAGGACAACTAATACGTTCATTTGACGGACCTCATGCGTTGCGAATTGAGCAAAACTGTAATGGAGGAAACTGACATTGCCAGCGCCGCCGCAAGGGGGGTCGCCGCTCCTGCAAGGGCGATGGGGATTGCGATCATGTTGTAGGCCGCCGCAATTGCGAAGTTCTGTTTGGATAGGTCTTGGGTCGCCTTGGCAACGCGCAAAACCATGGGCAGCGCGGTGAAGTTGTCTTTCAAAATGACCACATCAGATGCGCTGCGCGATGCCTCAAGCGCCAAGGCCGGCGCGATTGATGCATGTGCTGACGCCAATGCGGCGGTGTCATTCAGCCCGTCACCCACCATGAGAACACGTTTACCCTCCGCCTCCAGCGCGCTGATCCGCTCAAGCTTATCAGTGGGACGCGCGTTTGCAGTGATCTTCAGTCCGATCCGTTTGGCAAAGCTTTGTGCAGGCTCGGTCGCGTCGCCGGTGACAACTTCTGCAGGTAAGCACAATTCCGATAGGGCCTCACGCACACCGGTGCGAAGGGTTTCGGGTGCTTCAAACTGAATTGGGCTTGCATCACCGATGCGCATGCCCAACCCCGCAAATGACGCACCAAGCCATTGACCCCGTCCAAGTTGAACCTCCTGACCAAGATACCGCCCCTGAACACCTTGGCCGACAACTTCTGTGATATCCTCCAACGGGGCGGGCGATTGCGTTTGCAATTGCTCAACCAATGCACGCGACATTGGGTGGTGCGAGACTTGTGCCAACCCAAGCGCGACCGCGCGCTCTGTCTTTGTAAGATTTTCTGGCACGTGGACGGCAGGTTTCGTCAAAGTCCCTGTTTTGTCGAACACAACGTAATTCACCTCGGCCAGTCGTTCGAGGGCAGTGGCGTGTTTGACCAGAAAGCCCGCGTTGAAGAGCCTGCTGATGGCGGCAGTTGTGACTGCTGGAACTGCTAAACCAAGGGCGCAGGGGCAGGTAATGATCAGCACCGCAATCGCGATATTGAGGGCATGACGTACGTCGCCGCCGATTACCCACCATGCTAAAAACGCGACCAATGCCAACAAATGAACGGCCGGTGCATAGATCGCGGCTGCACGGTCGGCCAGCGCGGTATAGCCGTTGCGCCCGCTCTCTGCCAATTCCACCAGTTCTGCCATCCGGCGCAGAGTTGTGTCTTCACCAACGGCAGTTGCGCGAATTTGCAGCGGTCCTGCAAGGTTCACTTCACCTGCTTGAATCTCTGATCCTTGGTTCAAGTGCACGGCCGCACTTTCGCCTGTCAGAAACGACCGATCCATCAATGCAGCTTCGCTCAACAGAACGCCGTCTACTGGGACGCGGGTGCCTGCGGGGACAGCGATAATGTCATCAACGGCCACTTCTGACAGTTGGACCGTCTGCGCAACACCGTTCCGAATACGGTCAGCCGTATGGCTTTCAAGCGCAGTCAGTTCTTTGGCCGCAGAACGTGCTGCAGAGCGGGTCTGATGGTCAAGATAACGACCAATTAGCAAAAAGAAGGTCAGTGACACAGCTGCATCAAAGTAGGCGTGTTCCCCACCATTCAAGGTTTCAAACAGCGACATTCCAGCAGCCAATATGATGGCCAGAGAGATTGGCACATCCATGTTCAAACCACCTTTACGCAAGGCACTCAGAGCATTTTGAAAGAACGGTTGGGCGGAATAGGCGACGGTTGGCAGGGCGATCGCAGCCGAGATCAGGTGGAAGAAATCGCGCGTTGCGTCAGAAGCACCTGACCAGACAGCCACGGACAAGAGCATCACGTTCATCATGGCAAAGCCCGCGACGGCCATACGGATTAACAGGTTGCGGCCTGCTTTATCCGTTGTGTTTGCAAGTGTCGCAGCATCCAGAGGATATATCTCAAACCCGAGCGATTTTACGGCGGATATGATGGCGTCTGATTGTACCGGACCAGTTACTGTAAGGCGCTTTAGAGACAGATTTACACGAACTGACTGCACGCCGTTTTGGCTGACTAGTCCGCGTTCAATCTTTCCGATACAGGCGGTACAGTGAATTGTTGGCAACGAAAATTGCATCGCATCAGGTGCATTGCTTGCCGCAAATTCTGCGGGACCCGTTGCGCCGATGCAGGCAGGGCAGGCGGCTGTCATTTCGGGGTCTCTACGATGATGCGTTGTTGAAATAGGGTGCCGTCTTCTGCGCGGGCCTTCAGGCGCAAGTTCCAGTTGCCCGCACCCGCCACCACTTTGGCGCGAAAGGACGTGCCGTCGTGTACGAACTGTGGCGTTTGATCTGCGGCAACAGATGTGGCGCAGCCAAAGATGGCTTGTTCAATACGCGGTGCAATGGGATTGCCGTCTTGCACAATGGTCAAGATTAACTCGTCGTTTTGTACTTTGGCGGCGACAGACCAGCCCAAAGAAAGTTGCGCTGCCCTGTCTTGGTTGAAGGACTGACTGGCAACGTAAGAGTTTTTCACCTCAAGACCTGGGAAGGTGCGCACTGCGTTGAACGCCAGCGTCAGGTTGACGGAGATGATAATCCCGAAGGCCGTGGCGAAAACGGCAAAGACGTGCCAGCCCTTGATCGTGAAAGCCGTGGCTGTGTTTGGGCGTACTTGGGTCATTGTGAAACCTTTCCGTTAAACGTGGTGTCGCGGTAGGCGCGTTCGGTGCTTGAGATGTCCTCTACCCAGATGCGGACGGGCGTGTTTGCAACACGTGCGGCAGGGTCTGTGGCGCGCGCAGTCAGGTAGACACGTTTGAGCTGTGTGGCATTGGCGGGCACATCAAAAGTTAGGCGACCATTAGTTCCGTCAACGTCAATGCGTAGAATTTCATCGCTCGAAAGGCTTAGGTGAAACTGGCGTGGCTCACCTAATTTGTTGCGCAGGCGCACTTCGTAAACGTTGCGGATAGCCCCATCAGACTGAACGATGAATGTCGGATTACGCACGGGGCTGACGGTTAATTCAATGTCTGTGCGCACGAACAAAGCGTACACAAGACCCACACCAATCAGAGACCAAAGCGCCGTATAGAGTATGGTTCTGGGGCGAAATACGTGCTTCCAAATTGCTTTGGGCGGCTTGCCAGCGCGCTCTGCTGTTTCATCTGATAGAGCCAGATAATCAATTAATCCGCGCGGCTTTCCGATTTTGTCCATGATGTCATCACAAGCATCAATACACAGCCCGCAGGTGATGCATTCCATTTGTTGGCCGTCGCGAATATCAATTCCCATGGGACAAACATTGACGCAGGCCATGCAATCAATGCAGTCTCCGGCGCCTTCGACGCGCTGTTTGCCGCGCGGCTCACCACGCCAATCGCGGTAGCCGATTGTTAGGGTATCGGGGTCCATCATTGCGGCTTGAATGCGCGGCCAAGGGCACATGTAGATGCAGACTTGCTCGCGCATGAAACCGCCAAAAACAAACGTTGTGGCAGTCAGAACTGCGATCGTCCCATAAGCAACTGGATGTGCTGAAAGCGTTGCCAGCTGGTTCAGCAGGGTCGGCGCATCGGCAAAATAGAACACCCACGCGCCACCTGTTGCCACTGCGATCAGAAGCCAAACAATCCACTTGGTGATCCGCAGACGCCATTTTTTCAGTGTCCACTTGGCATTATAGAGCCTAACGCGGGCATTTCTGTCGCCCTCAATCCAGCGCTCGACTAGAATGAACAGGTCAGTCCACACGGTCTGTGGGCAGGTATAGCCGCACCACACGCGACCAAGCGCCGAGGTGAACAAAAACAGCCCCAGACCGGCCATGATGAGCAGCCCTGCCACAAAGTAAAACTCGTGTGACCAAATTTCGATCCAAAAGAAGTAAAACCGCCGGTGTGCCATGTCGATAAGCACTGCTTGGTCCGGTAGGCTTGGCCCGCGGTCCCAGCGTATCCACGGCGTCAGGTAGTAAATCCCCAAGGTGACGGCCATGATCCACCACTTAAGGTTTCGGAATTTGCCTGACACGCGCCGGGGAAAAACTGGTTCTTGGGCGGCATAAAGGGGAGGGTTTTCTGACATGTGTTTGTTCCTGTTCGCAGGATGAACATAGACGCTGAAGGGGTGCGCTGACCTTGATCTGGGTCAAACATATGCAAAATTGTGAGGGTAAAGGATGTGCCCCGAAGCGGCAGCGTTTTGCGAACAGGGCCGCTTCGAGGTGTGAAAGAGGCCATCGGGAGGAGGCCTCTTTCTATCCGTCTTATTCGCCGCCGCCGAGGGCGTGGACATAGACAGAAACTGCGCGCACATCGGCCTCAGACAGACGTTGCCCCCATGCGGGCATTTGACCGAAACGTGCGTTGCGAACCGAGTGTTCAAGGGCGCTACGATCACCGCCGTAAAGCCAAATTGCATCAGCCAGATTTGGTGCGCCAATGTCGCGATTACCTAGTGCGGCGTCTCCGTGGCAAGCCGAGCAGTTCTCTTCAAAGATTGCTGCTCCCTGATCTGTAATGCTTGCATCGTGATCAGGGGATGAGAGGCTGATCACATGCTCAACGACTGCTGCAATTTCGGCGTCCTCGAGGATTTCATCAAAGGCGGGCATCTCAGACCAGCGCGCATCGTCATCCGTTTCGTTTCGAATGCCGTGGGCAACTGTTGCCGCGATGTTTGTGATGTCGCCGCCCCAGAGCCAGTCATCATCAAGAAGGTTCGGATAGCCAACTGCGCCCGCAGCACCCGAGCCGTGACACTGGCTACAATTGGCGCGGAAGACAGCGCCACCCCGAGACACTGCATAGCGGTGCAGGTCATCACTTGGGGGCAAGGTCTCTAGATCAGCCGCAACAAGTTGAGCCACAAGGTCTTCGTTCTTGGCCTCATGCTCAGCGATTTGTGTGGCGACTTCGCCGCGCGTTGAGTAGCCAAGCATGCCTTCGGTCGCACCGCTGATCATGGGCCACGCGGGATAGGCGATGGTATATGCAATGCCCCAGATAATAGTGGCATAAAGGGTCCAGAGCCACCAACGCGGTAGCGGGTTGTTCAGTTCTGAAATGCCGTCCCAGCTGTGACCCGTTGTCTCAACGCCGGTCGCATCATCTACTTTTTTATCAGACATCGAATTGTCCTTTCGCGTTCAAAGCAGCGGCGTTGCATTTGCACGTTTCACATGTCCCAGAGCAGGTTTTGGCGCTGTCATCGTTGCGAAACGGGATCATGCTTGCCTCTGTGCGGGCGCTGCGTTGGCTTGGCAAAAATGCCCAGATGCCTGTTCCGATAAAGAAAACAAACATGGCCAAAAGAACCCAGCTGTCAGCAATTTGGCGGAGCAGTGAATAGGTATCCATTGTGGACCTCCTTTGATTAGCGGCTTGCGTCGGGGGTGAATGTTGAGAAGTCGACCATGGTGCCCAAGACTTGGAGATATGCGATGAGGGCATCCATTTCGGTCAACTCTGGCTGGCCATCAAAGTTCGACACCACGACACCGGGATAGCGATCTTCTAGGCCGTCATAGTCACTGTCGGGGTCAGCTTGATTGCGCAGATCAACAACTGCCGCCTCAATTTGCTGATCCGAGTAGGGAACCCCCACAAACTGGTGGGTTCGTAAGGTTGCCTCGGTCTGGTTTGTTTGAAGATCAGCCGACGCCAAGAAGGCGTATTTCGGCATGATGCTCTCGGGAACAACTGATTGCGGGTCTTTGAGGTGATCCACATGCCAAGCATCTGAGTATCTACCACCAACGCGTGCCAGATCAGGACCGGTGCGTTTTGACCCCCACTGAAACGGGTGATCGTATTGCGATTCGGCCGCCAGTGAATAATGCCCATAGCGTTCGACTTCATCGCGCATCGGACGGATCATTTGGCTGTGGCAGGTATAGCACCCCTCGCGGATATAGATGTCCCGACCCGCCAGCTCGAGCGGCGTATAGGGGCGCACGCCTTCTACATCCTCAATTGTGTTTTCGAGCCAAAAGAGCGGTGCAATCTCGACCATGCCACCGACAGTCACCACCAAAAGAGATGCTGTCAAAAGCAGGGTTGGAGAACGCTCGAGGATTGCGTGTTTATCAAGAAAAGCCATTGAACGACCTCCTTATTCTGCGGGTGAAAGATTGAGTGCGCCGGGGACATTGGCCACCGCGGGTTTCGCCCCGCGGATGGTCATCCACATGTTCCAGACCATGACCAATGCGCCAGCCAGGAACAGAACCCCGCCCAAACCACGGACCACATACATCGGGAACTTCGCGCTTACGGTGTCTGCAAAGGAATTCACGAGGAACCCTTGGTCATCGACCTCGCGCCACATCAGGCCTTCCATGATGCCAGTGACCCACATTGACGCGGCATAAAGAACGATACCCAACGTGGCCAACCAGAAGTGCCAGCTGATCGCGCTGACGGAATACATCTGCTGACGGCCCCAAAGTTTTGGAGTGAGGAAGTAGATGCAGGCAAAAGTGATCATGCCGTTCCAGCCAAGTGCGCCAGAATGAACGTGGCCGATTGTCCAGTCTGTGTAATGTGAGAGCGAGTTCACGGCGCGGATCGACATCATTGGCCCTTCGAAGGTGGACATGCCGTAAAAGCCCAGTGACAGCACAAACATACGCAGAATTGGATCAGTACGAAGTTTGTCCCACGCCCCTTGAAGCGTCATCAGACCATTAATCATGCCGCCCCATGAGGGCATCCAAAGGATGATCGAGAACACCATGCCCAAGGTCGATGCCCAGTCTGGCAACGCGGTGTAGTGCAGGTGGTGCGGGCCTGCCCAGATGTACAAAAAGATCAGCGCCCAGAAGTGAATGATAGAAAGCTTATAGCTGTAAACCGGCCGGCCTGCTTGCTTGGGAACGAAGTAGTACATCATGCCCAAGAAGCCCGCTGTCAGGAAGAAGCCAACGGCATTGTGGCCGTACCACCACTGGGTCATCGCGTCTTGTACGCCCGAAAAGACTTGGACGGACTTCGATCCCCAGATGCTGATAGGAATGGACAGGTTGTTGACCACGTGAAGCATTGCCACAGTGATTATAAAGCTTAGGAAAAACCAGTTGGCCACATAGATGTGCTTCTCGCGGCGTTTGAAAATTGTTCCAAGGAACACGGCCAGATACGTCAGCCAAACGATGGTCAACCAAAGGTCTACATACCATTCGGGCTCGGCGTATTCTTTACTTTGTGTACCACCCAAAAGGTAGCCGGTTGCGGCCATCACGATGAACAACTGATAGCCCCAAAAGACAAACCACGCGGTGTTGCCACCCCAAAGCCGTGTGCCCGATGTCCGCTGCACGACATACAACGACGTGGCGATCAGGGCGTTGCCGCCAAAGGCGAAAATTACGGCAGATGTGTGCAATGGGCGCAGACGGCCAAAGTTTGTGAACGGCTGGCCCCAGTCAAAGTTTAGGGCAGGGAACGCAAGCTGGAAGGCGATAAACGTGCCGACCAAAAAGCCAGCAATGCCCCAAAACGCCGTGGCAATGACGCCCGCACGGATGACCCCGTCAAAATATGCGCCTTCCGGTGCAATTTTCTGTGGCTCGTCTGATGTGCGTAGCACCCAAACAAGCATTCCAAAAGCCACCACCATGATGATCACGGCATGCAGCTTATACGCCAGATCATAGCCGTTACTTGCCGCAACAGCGGCAATGAATGTGATGAGGCCCAAGATTATGATTTTGAAGTAATCCATGAAACGCCCTCGTAATTCCAAAGCACCTTTGTGATGCCTTTGTTCGCGAGGTCGTTTTATGAAGATGCGGTGCGGTCGGTCCTTGATCTACATCAAGAGTCTCCGCAATCTTTGGAATATGTTTAAAAAATAATTCCGCCGTCAGAGTCGTCGCCAGTTGCTTCGTGCAAGGCGGATAGGTCCTCGACCACAAGGTGTTTGCGATCATTAAAACTGAGGACACCGTCTTTCTTGAGGCTGTTTAATTGACGGCTGACTGTCTCAAGAGTGAGGCCAAGAAAGTTCGCAATTTGGTCACGCGTCATGGGCAGCGATACACTGGCGGTGCCGTTGTCTTCGGGCAACTGTGAGCGGCGGACAAGCATCTCAACAAAAGTTGCGATTTTTTCGCGCGCAGTTTTGCGACCGAGCAACAGCATCCAATCGCGGGCAACGTCGAGCTCATCAAGTGCCAGTTCCATCAGGCGTTGTGCCACATGGGGCGTTGTCTCGACCAGTTGCTCAAACGGCTCTTTGTTGAAGCAACACAAAGTGACATCTGTTGTCGCTGTGACATCAAATTCAATCTCGTCGCGCCCGGGTCTGCCAATGAAATCCGACGCTAGCAAAAGACCCACCATTTGGGTGCGACCGTCTTCTAATGTCTTTGAAAGAGATGCGACGCCTTGCACCAGAGATGCAACATACTCTAGCTTCTCACCGCGCCACAAAATAGTCTCACCCGCTTTGAAAGTGCGGTAGGATTTCATGCCTTCAAGCGTCAAAAGCTCATCCGTATCGCATTTTGCACATACGGCGCGATGGCGGATCGGGCATTCACTACATCTCACTGCGTTATCGACAGAAAAGTTCATTACGGTTGATCTATATCAAGGACTGTTGGCTGAAGGTATTTAATACCAAAGCACATGGAAAAGATAGCACTTCTCAACAAATACGGGCTGTTCGACGCGAAAGTTCCGCGCTACACAAGCTACCCTCCAGCCAATCATTTTGAAAACGGCGTTGGGCCTCGGCATCAAGACAGTTGGTTGCGCGCCGTTCCAGATGGGGCGGAAATTTCTGTTTATGTCCACATCCCATTCTGCAAAAGGCTGTGTTGGTTTTGTGCATGCCGAACCCAAGGGACAAGAACGCTGCGCCCCGTTGATGCCTATGTAGAGGTGCTGAAAGCCGAGATCACAAAGGTGCGCTCGAAGTTACCGAAGGGTGTGAAGATGGCACGTCTTCACCTTGGGGGCGGGACGCCAACTATATTATCCGCAAACACTATGCGCGATTTTCTTGGTAGTATTTTTGGCGCGTTTGAGCGTACGGCGACGCATGAGTTTTCCGTAGAAATTGATCCTACCGAGGCATCAACTGAATTGCTGGATACGCTGGTCGAATTCGGCCTTAACCGCGCCAGTATCGGCGTGCAGGACTTTGCCGAGCACGTACAAGACGCCATTGGCCGGCCCCAGAATTTTGAACAAACGGCCCGTGTGGTGACACATCTGCGGGCCGCGGGCGTGCCGAGCATCAACATGGACTTGCTCTATGGATTGCCCACACAAACGCATCAGAGCTTTCATGCGACGATCAACCAAGTTTTGAAAATGCGTCCCGATAGGCTGGCTATTTATGGCTATGCGCATGTGCCTTGGATGTCGAAGCGGCAAGTGATGATCAATGAAGCAGATTTGCCAAAGCCAATTACTCGCTTTGAGCTGGCCGAGATTGCACAGCGCCGGTTTGTCGATGCAGGCTACGGTATGATTGGAATTGATCACTTTGCCCTTGCGACCGATAGCCTTTTTGACGCCGACGCGCGCGGGCAACTTCGCCGTAACTTTCAGGGCTACACAGATGATACCGCGGACACTTTGATCGGGTTTGGCGCTTCAGCCATTTCTAAATTTCGCGAGGGCTTCATTCAAAACGCGCCGTCAACTTCTGCCTACCAAGAGAGAATAGCTGACACCGGCTTTGCTGGTCATAAAGGCTACGTGATGTCTGACCATGATCTGCTGGTCGCGCAAATGGTTGAGGACCTAATGTGCCGTTTTGCGATTGATGATAAAAAGCTGATGGCTGCTTTTCCGGATCAAGAGACAGTGATCCGTCAAACGGTTGTCAGCCTGATGAACGAATTTCAGGACCTGCTGTTCATTGGTAAGGAGGGCTTGATGTTGCGGCATCAGGCATATGCGTTGGTCCGTATCATCGCCAAACGAATTGATGATTTTACGTCTGTCGGCGAAAGCCATTCCGCTGCTGTTTGAATGCGGAACTTGGTCAAAATAAAAAGGCCGCCTCCAAAACTGGAAGTGGCCCTTTCAAATGTTTTGTGAGGTGACGCTTAGAGCAGCCCTGCAAATTCCATCGCAGATTTAATTGCGTCTTTTGTCTCTTGGCTCAGTTCAACCAGTGGTGAGCGTACTTCTTCCGTGCACAGCCCCAGCAATGACATGCCGTATTTTGCGCCACAGGTGCCTGGTTCCATGAAGATCGCCTTGTGAAGCGGCATAAGCACATCAAGCTGCTCTAGAGCCGTTGCGTAATCGCCCCGCAAAGTAGCGTTCTGGAAGTCTGCGCACAGTTTTGGTGCAACGTTTGCAGTCACTGAAATGCAGCCAACGCCGCCATGTGCGTTAAACCCAAGGGCTGTAGCGTCCTCGCCGGAAAGTTGCACAAAATCTGTACCGCAAGTCATGCGGGTCAAAGGTACGCGCGACAAATCACCTGTCGCATCTTTTACGCCGACAATCATCTCATGCTTGGCCAGCTCACCCATTGTTTCGGGGCTCATGTCCACAACAGAACGGCCAGGGATGTTATAAATGATGATCGGCAAACTGCAGTCCGCAGCGGCTGTGAAGTGCGCGATCAGACCGCGTTGTGTGGGCTTGTTGTAATAGGGCGTCACGACCAGCGCCGCATTTGCTCCGGCGTCTTTGGCGGCTTGCACAAGGCGCACGGTCTCAGATGTGTTGTTGCTACCGGCACCTGCAATAATGGGCGCGCGACCGGCTGTGTGATCAATGACGGTCTGCACAACTAAATCATGCTCAGAGTGGCTCAGAGTAGGCGACTCGCCAGTTGTGCCGACGGGTACAAACCCGTGTGTGCCGTTGTCCAAATGCCAATCAACCAGCTTTTTCAGCGCGGCAAGATCCACTTGGCCGTTCTGAAACGGCGTGATGAGTGCGGGAAGAGACCCTTTGAACATAACACGCTCCTATTGGTTGAATGGCGCAGATGCGCGCCTTTGGTGTATCCCGCGTGAATGCCAAGGATGTGTGATGATGTCTAGAGGGGCTCTTGGTTTGCGCGCTTTGACCGGAAGATTGTGAACAGCCCTGCGCCCACAATAATGATGCTACCAATCACAACGTTCATCTCGAGAACCTCACCGAAAATGGTGATACCGATGCCCGTTACGAAGACCATGTGCAAAAAGTTAAACGGGGCCAACGCACTAGCTTCGGCCAATGTGTAGGCCTTGATCAAGAGTGCATGCCCAACAAGGCTGGTCAGGCTTAATGTGCCCATCCAAAGCATATCACTTGGTGACATTGGCTCAATGAACCAAATTCCAATTGCTGTCGTAATTAATGCCCCAAAAACGCCTGTGTAGAAGATACTGGTCTCGGCGCTGTCTTGTCTGGCGACAAGGCGGGTCAGAAGGGAATAAACGGCAAACATAACCGAAGACAAAAGAGCCAGCAGCGCCGCAGGGGCAAACACACCATAGCCCGGTTGTAGGATGACAAGAATACCGATGAAGCCGATGAAAATGGCAACCCACCTGCGCCAGCCAACAGCTTCGCCAAGCATTGGGCCTGACAGGGCAGCCACGATAAGCGGGAAGGCCGAAAAGATGACAATCGTCTCAATTAGACCAATGAGCGTAAACGCCAAAATCCCAACGCAAACCTCAAGCGCCAGCAATAGGCCACGGCTAATCTGTAACCAAGGCTGATTTGTTTGCGCTGCCTTTTTGATCCCGCCGCGGCGCAGGGCCAACATCAGAACAAACGCCGCAAAGACCCAGTAGCGGATCATCACCACCATCCACACGTTATAAGTGCCTGCAAGGTGCCGTGAGATGCCGTCTTGGATCGCAAAAATTGCGAGTGCCAGCACCATAATGGCGATGCCTGTGCGGGTGGTGTCGATCATCGTTTCCCCACGCTCATGTGACGTTTCCGGCCAAAGCCGCTTATCCGCTCAACAGTAAAGCCAGCGTCTGACAGCTTTTGGCGCACATGACCTGCGGCGGTGTATGTGGCGAATGTACCGCCTCGCTTTGTGTGATCGCCGACAGCGGTCATTAGATCAGCGCTCCAAAGCTCGGGGTTTTTGGCGGGGGAAAAACCGTCCAGAAACCACGCATCCGCTTGCCCTTGCCAGTTGGGAACTGTTTCACGGGCGTCGCCTTTTATGATGGTTAACTGAATGTCAGAAGGAAGCGCTTTGCCAGCCAAAAACTCCAGCAGATGTTCTGTAAGGGGGGCAAGCTCTGTAAATGGTGCAAGTGCTGCGCGGGTATCTTCGATCGATAAAGGGAATGCCTCAAAGGAAGTGAAGTGTAGCGTGCCTTTGCACGCTGATTTGCGCCATGCGTCCCATGTCGCCAGAAACGACAGACCGGTGCCAAAACCAAGTTCGGCAATGTGGAAACCGTCAGTGAGGCGCTCGGTCAGCTGATTGCCGTCGTGAAAAACAAAGCGGGTTTCTGCAAGCCCATCTTGCAGCGAATAATACGGATCATCAAAGCGGCGCGCGATTGGCGTGCCGTCTTGCCATTCAAGATCGCCGTGCGACTGGTCCATGGGGTTACCTTAAGCTAGATGTGATAGCAGTGGCGCAGGAGCAAAGATTTGGCAACGTTTGATGTAACAGTTCGGGGTGCGGGGGTGTTCGGGCTTAGCGTGGCGTTTTGTTGTGCCAAGCGCGGCGCAAAGGTGCGTGTGATTGACCCTAACGGCGTCGCGGCGGGTGCTAGTGGCGGTGTTGTTGGTGCGCTAGCGCCCCATGCGCCGGACAAATGGAATTCCAAAAAGCAGTTTCAGTTCGAAAGCCTGCATGAGGCGGAAAGCTTTTGGCAGCTTGTTGAGAAAACGGCGGATGCGAAAACTGGCTACGCCCGCACAGGCCGCTTGCAACCCCTATTGGATGAGCGCGCAGTGCATTTGGCCCGCGAAAGGGCTGTGTCAGCGCAAGACCTTTGGGGTGATGGATATACATGGAAAGTCGTTGGAGCGGCGGGTGATTGGGTGCCACAATCACCTACTGGGCTGCTGATCCAAGATACTTTGACGGCACGCATCCACCCGCGTGCGGCGACCCAAGCATTGGCCAAAGCGGTTGTTGCCTTAGGCGGGCAGATTGCCTCCGAAGGTCCGGATGAAGGTAAAGTTGTGCTGGCAACGGGGGTCCGCGGTCTGCAGCAAATGTCTGAGCAATTGGCCAAGCCTGTGGGTAATGGCGTGAAAGGGCAGGCTGCGGTGCTTGATTTTGATGCCTCTGACCGGCCCCAACTTTTTGCAGATGGGCTTCATATCGTGCCCCATTGGAACGGTACCGTAGCGATCGGTTCCACGTCCGAGCGGCTTTATGAGCACACCGACGTGGATGATCAATTGGACGATGTGATTGCGCGTGCGAAGTCTTTGTTTCCTGTCTTGGCTTACGCATCGGTGATTGAGCGCTGGGCTGGCTTGCGGCCCCGTGCCAAATCGCGCGCGCCTATGCTGGGGGCTTACGGTGACGTATATGTTGCCAACGGCGGGTTCAAAATTGGCTTTGGCATGGCGTCCCGGGTGGGTGAAACTATGGCCGCGCTGGTTTTGGACGGCGTTGATGAAATTCCAGATGCGTTTCGGGTGGAGGCCTCATTGTAATGCGTGTTGAAGCACTTGATCATCTTGTCCTGACGGTTGCGGATGTTGCTGCAACTGTTCGCTTTTACGAGGATGCGTTGGGCATGCAGCCCGTACGGTTTGACGCAGCGGATGGCACATCCCGTTGGGCGCTGATGTTTGGGGTGCAAAAGATCAACCTGCACCAAGCGGGCGCGGAGTTTGCACCCCATGCAGACAACCCCAAGTCAGGGTCAGCTGATCTGTGTTTCTTAAGCGATCAGGCGGTGTCTACATGGGTGCAATGGTTCGAAAAGCACCACGTCGAAATTGTTGATGGCCCTGTTGAGCGCACAGGCGCGCAAACCAAGTTACTATCGGTTTATGTACGTGATCCCGATGGCAACTTGATTGAGGTTTCAAACGCCATTTAGCTTGGGCGCAGCTTTGCCATTAGCTTCTCAATACCTGCTACTGTACGCTCGTTTGTTAGGTGCCCGTTTTCGTCGAACGCGTCGGAACTGTTGGCAAGCATCACTTCGGGTCCGCTGATGACGTGGGCCATGAACGGGTTCATCGCGAGGCGTAGGTTTGATTGGGCCCGCTCCCCGCCCGCGCGGCCTGCTGCTGCTGATAAAATTACAACTGGCTTATCTTGCCATACGCTGCCTTCCGTACGGCTCACCCAGTCCAATGCGTTTTTCAACACACCTGAGATGCCTTTGTTATACTCAGGTGTTTAAATGATCACTGCATCTGCTGCTTTGATTTGATCCGCGAGCGCCTGAACCGAGGCAGGAATGCCCTCAGCGGCCTCTAGATCACCATCGTAAAGTGGCAGGTTCAAATCAGCCTCGACATAGGTGCTAGCGCCGCCAATGCGTGCAGCTTCACGAATGAGTTTACGGTTGGTGGCCTCTTTACGCAGGCTTCCAGAAATGCCGAGTACATGCATTGGCTTGTCCTTTTGTTGACACGCGTGTCAGGTAAGGCAAATCAGTGACAGAGCAAGGGCAGTGATCATGCAGCATGGTGGAAAAATCTTGGCAGCGCAGCTTGCAAAGATGGGTGTTAAGCGGGTTTTCCAAGTTCCGGGCGAAAGCTTTTTGGCGGCTCTAGATGGCTTGCTTGATCACGATATTGAAGTTGTTACCTGCCGTCATGAAGGTGCTGCGGCGATGATGGCTGAGGCACATGCAAAACTAACGGGCCAAGTTGGGGTGTGCTTTGTGACCCGTGGTCCCGGTGCTTGTAATGCCTCTGCGGGAATTCATATCGCGCGCCAAGACAGCAGCCCTGTGGTGATGTTTGTCGGTCAAATTGCGCGATCCGATCGTGGGCGCGAGGCGTTTCAAGAAGTTGACTACCGCCAGATGTTTGGTGATTTGGCGAAGTGGGTTGAGGAGGTTGATCAGACCGAACGCTTGCCCGAGTTTATCCAACGCGCTTTTCAAACGGCATTGTCAGGGCGGCCTGGTCCGGTTGTGTTGGCGTTGCCCGAAGATATGCTGAGCGCGGCCTGCAACGATGTACCCCTGCGTGAGGGTGCCGTGCTGCATCAAGCGTCTGATCTAGCAGAACCAGCGAAAACAATCATGGAGAGGATCGAACGTGCGCAGCGTCCTCTTATTGTTGTGGGTGGCCCGCATTGGTCCGCAGACGCGGCACAGAGTTTGCGTGAGTTTGCCGAGGCTAACAACATTCCCGTGGCCGCAGGGTTTCGTCGGCAGGATTACATCGACAATCAAAGCTTTGCGTATGCCGGTGATTTGAACGTGGGCCTGAACCCCAAGTTGGCAGCGTGCTTCAAAAAAGCTGATTTGATCATCGCGCTTGGTAGTCGGTTGGGCGACATCGAAACGCAGGGCTATTCCCTGATGGCAGACCAAAAAGCGTTGGTTCATATCCATGCGGGTACTGAAGAAATTGGCCGTGTTTGGCCGACAGAGTTTGGTGTCGTGGCCCGTGCTGATGAGATGATCGAGGCGCTGCATAAGTGCACCCCCCTTCAACGCCAGCCTGATTGGATGGCCGAGTGTCGCGCAGCATATGATGCATGGCTACAGCCCACGGAAAGCCCCGGAGATGCGAAGCAGGAAAACATTATCGGCTGGCTGTCGGAGAACCTGCCCAAGGACGCGATTGTCACGAACGGCGCGGGGAACTACGCCGCGTGGTTGCACCGTTATTTCAGCTACAAGAGCTACGGCACACAGCTTGCGCCAACTAGCGGCAGCATGGGGTATGGCTTTCCTGCGGCGATTGCAGCCAAACTTGAGCACCCTGCCAAAACGGTTGTTTGTTTAGCGGGCGACGGCTGTTTTCAAATGACGCTTAACGAAATGTCGACAGCGATGCAGCACGGTGCGTCCGTAATTGTGATTGTTATGAATAACCGGCGCTACGGCACCATCCGTATGCACCAAGAAAAGACATATCCTGCGCGCGTGAGCGGAACTGATATGGCGACCCCTGATTTTGCTGCTCTTGCCCGCGCCTATGGGGGTCACGGCGAGACGGTGCAAAATGACGGTCAATTCGCAGAAGCGTTCAAGCGCGCTGAAGCCAGTGGCAATGTTTCAATCATCGAAGTGCAGCTTGATGATGACGTGCTTTCAACGGGTCAATCGCTCAGCGCGACCCGTGCTTTAGCCTTGAAAGGGTAAAAACGCCTCAACCGCTGCAGTGGCAATAACGATGGTTTGGCCCGTTGCAGGGTTTGCACTGTTGTGTCCGCCTTTCACGCCCTTAACCGTTGCTTTGCCGCGCGGAAGTTTTGCGGTTAGCGCGTCAAGATCAAGCTTGTCGGGCTCTGCCACACCAACGGTGACTTGCACGTGCATCATGTCGTGGGAAATACCCAAAGCCTCGAACATCGGGATAGATGAATGGCGCAGGGCATCTTCAATCGCACGCGCTGCGGCTTTTGTGTAATCCATACCGTAAAGGTCATTGCCCATGCCCATTTCAATGATGAAACGTTGATCAATACTCATGCGGTGCCCTTCAGGTCGAGAGACACATGAATGACCGCGTGGGCCATGATGGTCGGGTTGCCGCCTGCGGCCTCTGGGCGGGGAATATCAAGGCCGCCGTGGTGTGTCGTTATGTTGATTTGGCCGTATGGGAACACGGATTTCAGACGCTCTGTGTCCACTGTATCTGGTGCTTGGCAGACAATCTCGACATCGATGATCATATCCTCTTTGTCTTTGCCAAAGAGCTCCGCAAGGTTGATCGAGTTGTGCCACAGTGCGTCTTTCAGGGCTTTTTCAGAGGCGGCTGTGTAGTCTAGCCGGCGCAAGGAGCTGCCCATGCCAAATTCAGTCAACAAACGATGCTTCATGAGTGCCCCCAGCTTTGCCTAAAACTCAACGCCAATTTGCGCCTTGATACCCGAGCGGAACGGATGCTTGATCAACTCCATCTCAGTGACCAGATCGGCGTGTTCGATGAGCTCGTCTTTGGCATTGCGGCCTGTCAGAACGACGTGGGTCATATGGGGTTTGTGATCGCGCAAGAAGGCTACGACCTCGTTCACGTCAAGGTAATCATAGCGCAACGCGATGTTGATCTCGTCGAGCAGCACCATTTTGTTTGCGTCGTCCAAGATCAGCTCTTTTGCCTTGGCCCACGCCGCCTGCGCCATTTCTGTGTCGCGTGACCGGTCTTGGGTTTCCCAAGTGAAGCCCTCGCCCATGGTATGAAACGCACAAGTATCGGAGAATTTGGATAGGATCAGATCGCGCTCACCTGTGGACATGCCACCTTTAATGAACTGCACAACAGCGCACTGCATATCATGCGCGATACACCGGAAGATCATGCCAAAGGCCGAGGAAGATTTACCCTTACCTTTGCCAGTGTGAACAATAACAAGGCCCTTTTCATCGGTTTTAGTCGCCATGATTTTATCACGAGCAACTTTCTTCTTGGCCATTTTCATTGCGTGGCGATCATCATCCATGTCCGGCTCCTATCCACTTGGTGTGTTGTGTCGATCTAAGAGGGAAATACGCAGGAGGGCAATGGGCGTTAGGGCTTTGTTAAGGGATATTGCCGATTAGTGAAGACGTAGCGAGTTAAGGAGATTTGCGATGCGTCTGTTTTGGTGTGCCGTTTTGGTATTGGCGGGATGTGATATGGGTGGGCCTGCGTTCATCGGGCTGGAGCCGATGCGCATTTCTGTTGGCGGAAGCGATTTTACGGTTCGTCAACGAAACGACCGCGCAGAGGTCATTCGCACCAATATGGAGTGGGCACCGGACGCGGGTGCGGTTGCTGATAAAATGTTGATCGCTATCCAGCAAACTACTGGATGCACCGTTCGCAAGGGCACGCTTAGCGGCGATCAGGCAAAGGCTGTTGCGCGCCTAAAATGCGTGGATGACGGAACCTACGCGATCAAGCGGCGCTAGCGTTTGTAGGCATCAATGCGCGCTCGGGCCGAGTTTGAGCGGGGGACCCACAATCGACGGTCAATCGCCTCTTGAAGGCGATCGGCGATGTCGCGCAACGCGGGGTCATTGTGTTCCGCAATGAAATCACGGGTATCATCATCGGCCAGAAACGCCTCTTCCACGAGGTCAAAGTGGTGCTGCTTTACAGCGCCTGTCGTAGCGGCAAATGCAAACAGATAATCCACTGTTGCAGCAATTTCGAAAGCGCCTTTGTAGCCATGCCGCTTAACCCCATTGATCCATTTGGGGTTCACCACACGTGACCTGACAACACGGCCAATCTCATCATCAAGGGTTCTGATTAACGGGCGTTCAGGGCGCGAGTGATCGTTGTGATAAACTAGTGGGTCTTTGCCCTGTAGCGATGCCACAGCCGCCGCAGCGCCACCTTCAAATTGATAGTAGTCGTCGCTGTCCAGAATATCATGCTCGCGGTTGTCTTGGTTTTGCACAATCGCATCTACTTGTGACAACCGCGCGCTTAGGCCGTCGCGGTCACGCGCGCCTTCAAGGTTCGCGCCGTAAGCGTAGCTACCCCACTCAAGATAGGCATTACCCAGATCGGCTTTGTCGTTCCAAAGACGCTCATCAATCATGGCTTGCAGGCCAGCACCGTAAGCGCCGGGTTTGCTGCCATAAACGCGCGGCCCTTTGTTTAGCGCGGCATGGTTGTCCGGTTCATCCAGTTCTTGAATTGCGCGTGAAGCGCTGTCCACCAGCGCGATTTGTTGTGGAAACGCATCACGGAAAAAGCCCGAGACACGCAATGTCACGTCAACCCGTGGCCGGCCCAGAACGCTGTGTGGGATAACTTCAAAACCTGTGACGCGGCGCGATGCCATATCCCACTTGGGTTTAACCCCCATCAGGGCCAGCGCTTGTGCAATATCGTCCCCACCCGTGCGCATATTGGCTGTGCCCCAAGCGGTCAGTAGCAACGCACGGGGCCAGTCACCGTTGTCCTGAAGATGCTTTTCGATCAGCAGGTTTGCCGACTTCCACCCAAGGGTCCACGCGGTTTGTGTTGGGATCGCGCGGCTGTCGACGGAATAAAAATTGCGGCCCGTTGGCAGTGTGTCCAAGCGACCACGGGTAGGGGCACCTGATGGGCCTGCGGGGACGGCCAGACCGTTCAATCCGGTGAGCAGTGCGTTTGTTTCTGCGAGGCCACAGGCTGCAACGGTTGGGCGTACCACTTGGGCGATATGATCCATAACCAACGCGCTTTCTGGGCCCGGGGCGTGCGCAGTTTCATCCAGTAATTTGATGGCGAATTCTTCAAGGCGCTCAACCGTGTCGCCTGCCGTGCGCCACGTGCCGCCGCCAAGTGCGTCCGGCTTGGGACCTGCCCACGGCGTGGACATTTCGCAATTCAAGGGATTAAATCCAAGCTCAAAGTCACGGGCAAGTGCGCCAATCAACGACGCATCCACACCTTCACCGCTGCCGCGTGCCACACGGGTTAGCGCAATCGTTAGATCACGCTCTTGGGTATCTGTGGGGGAGGTGCCGAAAATATGCAGGCCGTCGCGAATTTGTGCCTCTTTCAGCTCGCAAAGATAGGCGTCCAGTTTTGCAAGATCAGTATCTTCATCGGCCCCGTTCATGCCGACATCACGGTCAATTCCTGTTGCTGCGGTCAGGGATAAAATCTCGCGGCGCAGATGGGTGATCCGGCGCGGATCAACACCAGCGGCTTCGTAATATTCATCCACGAGTGCCTCAAGATCTTTGAGCGGCCCGTAGGTTTCAGCGCGCGTTAGCGGCGGGGTGAGGTGATCAAGGATAACAGCCTGTGCGCGGCGTTTTGCTTGGGTGCCTTCGCCGGGGTCGTTGACGATGAACGGGTAAAGGTGTGGCGTGGGACCAAAGACGACCTCGGGCCAACACGTTTGGGAAAGCGCTACTGCTTTACCTGGAAGCCACTCGAGGTTACCGTGTTTGCCCATGTGCACAATTGCATCGGTATCCCAATGGTGGCGAAGCCAGATATAAAACGCGAGATAGTTGTGCGGTGGGATCAGATCAGGTGAGTGGTATGTTTCCTCAGGATCGATGTTGTAGCCACGTGCAGGCTGGACGCCGACCACGGCATTACCAAACTCAAAGATCGATAGTTTGAAGCCGTCTTCTTGTGCCTGCGGCGCGGATATTTTTGAACAAAAGAAGGGATCGTCTGTTGGCGCCCCCCATTTGTCGTTCATCTTTTGTTTGATGTCATAAGGCAGCGCATTGAAGTGTTGTTCATAGATGCTGAGCGGAAGATGCACGCCGCCAGTTGTCTGTGCACGGTCCGTCAGCCAGTTGGTGGGGCCCGCCATGATCATGTCCATCAGTGCCTTGGATGAAGCAGGGGGCGCAGTGTTGTAACCGTCACGTGCAAGTGCGCTAAGCGCATCAACTGTTGCAGCTGGCGTATCAAGGCCCACGCCATTTGCGAGACGGCCGTCTTTGTTAGGGTAGTTCGCCAGAACGAGCGCCACTTTTCTGTTTGCTTTGCGGGTGTGCCGCAGCTTTGCCCAGTTCGCTGCCAGCTGTGTGACGAAATCAATTCGGTCACCTACGGCTTGATACGTTGCGATGGGACATTGGGTTGCGTCGTCGAAATAGGCCTCGCCCTTGAACGATACAGCGCGGCTCAAGATGCGGCCGTCCACTTCTGGCAGGGCTACATTCATCGCGATGTCGCGTGCGGACAGTCCCGTCAAACCATCTGCCCATGCGTCTTGTGAACTTGCTGATAGCACGACTTGAAATACGGGTGCTTGATTGGCAGCAGCGCTGGTCAAAGGGTTTTGCGGTGTGTTTTGCTCATGCGGGCTGCCCACTGCAAAAGACGTACAGTTCAAAATGGTGGCTGGCGGCGCTTTGCAAAAAAGATGCTCAAGGGTGGCTTGGCTAACTGGATCCTTTAGGGACGCCACAAACACCGGCATTGGATTTAGCCCCGCCCGCAACAGTGATTTTACCAGACGGTTTATCGGGTTCAGCCCTGCGCCTTGGACAAGTGCACGGTAGAAAATGATTGGAACAGCTGGCGCGTTTTTGGTCCAGTTTTCTTGCAGGCTCGCCAGCGTGGCGGATTGCTCGCCCGGCCAATACAGTCCTGCGCGTAGCAATGGCGCGGCTGCTGCCGGTGATGTCCCGCGCCCAAGCATGGCATTGGTGTATTCCAGAAAACCAGTGGCGTTGGCCGGGCCGCCTTCTGTCAAATATGCCCAGAGTGCGTCGTAGTCTTCATCGCTTACGGTCGACAGATTGCGCAGCTCTGGATCAGGTTTGTCATCACCGGGCAACAACGCCAAAGGTATGTTGTTGTCATGGCAATTGGCGGCGTATTGCTCAACGCCGTAGCGCCAGTATCCTGTTCCCCCAAGCACCCGCGCAATTACCAGTTTTGAGCCTGATGTGCAGTCTTGGATGTGCAAATCAACGGACATCGGATGCATCAAATGCATCATGCTGGCCAGTCGTAGTGTAGGTGGAGACTGCATCTCGGCACGGGCGGCAGACAAGGCTGCCAACTCTGTGTCTGCTGCTGAAATGAACACAACATCCGCTGGCGTTTGGCCAAGGTCTACGGGTTCTTTCCCGTCATCAATTGAACCGGGTGTCGCGGCAAGAAGGTGCATTGAGTTTACTCTGGTTTATGAGAAATGGTGGTGATGTCAGCCAGCGTTTTGGTCATGAAAATACTTGTCGCGTTTTGGGTGTAATCCCCAAAAGGGCCGCATGTTTCAAAGCCGTGGCGTGCATAAAGGCGGTGCGCCGCGTGCAGAGCGTTGCCAGTTTCCAGCTTGAGTTCGGGCAGTTTGAGCGAGCGCGCGTGATCTTCTAGTGCGCGCAAAATAGCATCTGCGATTCCCTGACCACGGGCCTGCGGGTCAACGAACATAGACTTCAACTCACCGTAGTTTTCGCGCGCAGCTACTGCACCGGTCCCCCTAATGACTTGCCCACGCCGAGCCACAAAAAAGTGGATGTCCGGCGCGCATAGCTCATCAATGTTGAGGAATGCGTTGTCTTCGGGTGGAAACAGGCTTTCCATCAGACGATGGCTTTGCGTAAGCAGTGCCGTCGCCTGTGGGTCTTTTGGATCGCCTAGTTCTACGATGATCATGCGCGTAGGGCAGCATCGATTGCACTGCGGTCAAGGCCCGCTTGGCCAATCACAACAAGCCGCGTTTGACGCGGGGCCGTTCCAAAAGGCTGGTCGAAATACGTATCAACCCGTGGCCCAACCGCTTGCAACGTGAGGCGCATTGGTTTGCCTTCGACCGCAGCAAAACCTTTGAGGCGCAAAATGTCATGGGCTTGGATGACATCTGCGACTTGTGCGGCAAACGCCTTCGCATCACCAATTTCGCCTAAGGTGACAACAAAGGATTCAAAGGCATCATGGTCGTGATCGTGATGATGGTGATGCCCCTGATCATCGTCATGGGCGTGATCATGATCATCATGATGATGTTCGCCTTCTTCTGCGTGATGGTCATCATGGTGGTGATGGTGCACTTCAGCGCGCGCTTCCATATCACCCTCGGAACCAACACCTTGGCCAAGCAAAACGTCAACAGGCAGCGCGCCCATCGAGGCTTTGACAACCTGCACACCGCTTCGTGCTTCGGATTTCAGTTTGTCCGTAAGCGCAGTGGCCTCATCCGCGGTGAGAAGGTCAGATTTGTTCACCACAATCATGTCTGCACAGGCGATTTGATCCTCGAATAGTTCGGACAGGGGTGTCTCGTGATCAAGGTTATCGTCAAGTTTGCGTTGGGCATCCACCGCCGCAACTGAATGTGCAAAGCGTCCCTCTGTTACAGCTTTTCCATCCACTACTGTAACGACACCGTCGACGGTCACTTTGGTTGAAATGCCGGGCCAGTTGAAAGCGCGGACAAGCGGTTGTGGCAGCGCAAGCCCAGAGGTCTCAATCACGATATGATCAGGCGCGTTTTCACGCTCGAGCAGTTTTTCCATCGTCGGGATAAAATCATCCGCTACGGTGCAACAGATGCAGCCGTTTGACAGCTCCATGATATCATCTTCAGTACAGGTCTCGTCGCCGCAGCCCTTAAGAATGTCACCATCCACACCAAGATCGCCAAATTCGTTGATGATCAACGCGATGCGCTTGCCTTGTGCGTTTTGCAGCATGTGGCGGATCAGTGTTGTTTTGCCTGCGCCCAGAAAACCGGTGACGACAGTAGCAGGAATTTTCGCAGCCATAATGGCCTCCATGTCAAAAAGATGCGCCGGCAACCCGTGGGGGCCACCGGCGTCAAAACCGTTCAATTGCTGTTCGCAAATGAGAGTGCTTAGGCGGCGTTGTAGAGGCGCGGTGTCACAAAACCTGTGCCATCAAGGCCCTTCATGCGCTTGGCTGCTGCAAGCACCGCAAGGTCAGCAACTGGCTCAATGAGCAACACCAGCATGTACGCCGCGCCAAATGACGCCACTGCTGCGAGGTTCTCTGCGCCAAAACCTTGGCCGTAGATTGCCCAGAAAGCCACCCAAGCAACAACGCCACCTTGGTACGCGCCAGAAAGCTTCAGCGCCTGGCCGTATGACAGGTCAACGTAAGCTGTGTTTGGCGCAATGATCTTTTTCGCCATGTGGTGGATCGCAAAGAGTGGCACCAGAAGTGTTGTCGCGTTGACTGTGATCATGCCCAGGTCAGTTGGTGCAAAGAACAAGCCTTGGATCAACAGGCCAAGTGCCAGCCCGATCGCCGCAGGGCCTGTGCCCAAGATCAGCAGGATTGTCGTGCCGAGGATGAAGTGAACTTCTGATACGCCAACAGCGAAGTGGGGCAGAACTTCGAAAAAGATGAAAACAGCGATCGTTGCGATCAAGCTGCGTGCCACAAGCGACAAAGCACCTTTTTGAACAAGCGCTTCCCACGCCATTTTCGCGCCGTATCCGGCAGCACCCGCGAAGGTTGCGTAGCTTAGGGCCATTTTTGCGCCACTGACGACGCCTGGTTCGATATGCATAACTATTCTCCTTTGCCTGTCACACCCGACAGGGGTTTGCATTTCTGCACGGCTGGTCTCCTGGCTTGCGGGTCAACACGTACCGTCGCCTTCCCAGTTTCCCAGTGGCTTAATGACGGACGCTCACCGCTTACAGTCGCGGGGGCGGCTGCGGTTTTGGACCCCGAATTGGGTTGGCCCGTCCCGCATTCCCATTTGATCCCCGACGCTTTGCGTCTGATCGGGGAACCATGCCGGTGTGTTGTGACTGTTCTGACGCGTTCAAGCAAGGGAGATTCCGACCTACCACGCCCCAAGAACGGCAGGATGCGCTCTGATTTATGTACGGTTTTGCAATATATTTAGAAGATTTTGCGCAATATATTGTGGATAAGTGGGCGGTTTGGGGCAGATACGGTGGTGTGACGTTGACAGGTAGGCGGCGTGGGCGTTCCACTATGGGCGTGAATGGAATCACCCAAAGGACATGCCTTGCGCTTTTCACGACTCAGATTGAACGGCTTCAAAAGCTTTGTGGACCCAACAGACCTGGTCATTGCTGATGGGCTGACTGGCGTTGTCGGGCCAAACGGTTGTGGCAAGTCCAACCTGCTTGAGGCGTTGCGTTGGGTCATGGGGGAAAACCGGCCAACCGCGATGCGCGGCGGCGGTATGGAAGATGTGATTTTTGCGGGGGCTTCAACGCGGCCCGCACGCAACTTTGCCGAAGTCAGTTTGATCATTGATAATGCCGAACGTCTTGCGCCTGCGGGCTTCAATGACGCAGATCAGCTTGAGGTCGTGCGCCGGATCACGCGGGACGTCGGCTCAGCCTACAAGGCAAATACAAAAGACGTTCGTGCGCGCGACGTGCAGATGCTGTTCGCGGATGCAAGCACGGGCGCACATTCACCTGCGCTGGTGCGGCAGGGGCAAATTTCAGAGTTGATCAACGCCAAACCAAAGGCGCGTCGCCGTATTCTTGAAGAAGCGGCAGGTATTAGTGGCCTGTATCAACGCCGTCATGAAGCAGAACTCAAACTGCGCGGGGCGGAAACCAACCTAAGCCGCGTCGATGATGTGATTGAACAACTTGCGGCCCAGTTAGGTCAGTTAGCCCGCCAAACACGACAGGCGGCGCGCTACCGCGAGATCAATTCGGGTTTACGTCTTGCAGAGGGGCTTTTGCTCTACCGGCGTTGGAAAGAAGCGGACGAGGCCCGTGCTGCAGCAGATGAACATCTAAAGGCGCAAACTGTGCTTGCTGCCCAAGCGGAAACAGCGGCGCGCGCTGCCGCAAAAACGCGGCAAGCTGCTGATGAAGCTTTGCCACCATTGCGCGAAGAAGAGGCGATCGCCGCCGCGGTGTTGCAGCGTCTTGAAGTTGGCCGCGATGCGCTTTCTGAACAAGAAACCCGTGCCGCCGAGTTGATTGAGACCCTGACCAGCCGCATTTCACAGTTGACCCGCGATATTGAGCGCGAAACCGGCCTGAACAAAGATGCTGATGAGACGATTGCGCGCCTTGAATGGGAAGCGCAGGAAATCGCCAAAGCTTCTGAGGGGCATGACGCGCGTTTAGCAGAAGCCAAAACAGCGGCTTCTGAAGCGGCGCAAATCCTGCAAGACCGCGAAGCTGCTTTAAGTGAGATGACCGAGGATGTGGCGCGCCTCGCTGCCCGCCATCAATCTGCGAACCGTATCCTTGATGACAGCCGTAAGACGCTTGATAAAAATGAGGCGGAGGCCGAAAAATCACGTGACGCAATGCGCGCCGCCAAGCAGGCGCAAGCAACCGCCAAGGCCGAGTTTGAAGTGGCTGAGCGTGAAGCATCCGAGGCGGCTGAAACAGTACAAAGTGCTGATGCGGCATTGATCGAGGCGGAAGCCGCGCGGACCGAGACCCAATCGCTGGAGGCGGATGCACGTGCGGCGCTGTCTGAGGCGGATGGTGAAGTCAGCGCGCTGCGTGCCGAAGTGAACGCACTTAGTAAATTGGTTGATCGTGACACCGCTGAGGGCGGTCAGTTGATGGATGTTCTGTCCGTTGGCGCAGGGTTTGAAAAAGCGCTTGGTGCCGCGCTCGCGGATGATTTGAAGGCACCGCTTGTGTCAAACAATGACCCCTCTGGATGGGCTGTTTTGCCTGCGTATGACAGCACTCAGACATTGCCGGATGGCGTGACACCGTTGTCTGCGCATGTGGACGCACCTGATGTGTTGGCGCGTCGTTTGTCACAGATTGGATTGGTTGAAGCGGATCGGGGAAATGCCGCGCAGGTTAATTTGGCGCCCGGCCAGCGGTTGGTTTCGGTTGAAGGTGATCTGTGGCGTTGGGACGGGTTTCGCGCCAGTGCTGAAGACGCGCCGTCTGCCGCCGCTTTGCGTCTGCAACAGCTCAACCGTCTTGAGGCGCTGAAGAAAGAAATGAACGAGGCTGAGGCCCGCGCCGACGGTGCACGCGATGCCCACACCCTTTTGCAAACGCGCTTGCGCGAGTTGACCGTGGCGGACCAAGCAGCGCGTCAGGCGCGCCGCGATGCGGATCAATTGCTATCAAATGCGGGCCGAAAAGTGTCACGTGCCGAAGCGGATCAATCGATCGCCCAAAGCAAGCTTGAGACACTAGATTTGGCAGTTAAACGCTTTGAGGATGAGGCAACGGCCGCGCGTGCCCGCTTAGCAGAGGCTGAAAAAAGCGTAGCAGAACTGGGGGACTTGGACGCAGCACGCGGTGCTGTTGAAGACGTCAAGATGACAGTGGAAGCGGAGCGGATGACCATGATGGCCAAGCGTTCTGCGTCCGATGAAGTGCGCCGTGAAGGCGAGGCCCGCGTACGCCGTTCCCAAGACATAGCCAAGGAGAGTAGCAGCTGGAAAAGTCGGCTGGAAACAGCAGAGAAGCGCTCGTCTGAACTTGCTGAACGCCGCGAAACCTCAGAGCAGGAGTTGCAAAAAGCGCAAGCTGCCCCTGCTGAACTTGCTGCAAAGCGTGAGACGTTGTTGTCCGAGATTACAACCGCCGAGACACGCCGCCGAGCCGCCGCTGACGCACTGGCCGAAGCTGATACGGCGCAGCGCGCGGCGGTAAACGCAGAACGTGACGCGGAACGTGCGGCCTCAGAAGCGCGCGAAGCACGCGCACGTTCCGAGGCGTTGGCGGATGCTGCGAAAGAAGCGGTCGGTGTGGCCGCCGAACGTATTCAAGATGAGATGGAAGTAACGCCGCAAACCTTGCTGGAAAAGCTTGAGGTAGATGCAGATCAGATGCCCCCGTCAGAGCAGATCGAGGCAGAGGTTAACCGGTTAAAGCGTCAACGGGACGCCTTGGGTGCCGTGAATTTGCGCGCCGAGGAAGATAGTAAAGAAGTCCAAGTTGAGCACGATGCACTTGTGGCTGAGAAGCAGGACTTGGAAGCAGCCATTCGTGAATTGCGTACTGGTATTGCAAGCCTGAACAAAGAAGGCCGCGAGAGGCTTTTGACAGCTTTTGAGCAAGTGAACGATAATTTTGGCATGCTCTTTACGCACTTGTTTGGCGGTGGTGAGGCCCGTCTTGTTTTGGTGGAAAGTGATGACCCGCTGGAAGCCGGCCTTGAGATTATGTGCCAGCCCCCAGGCAAAAAGCTGTCGACCCTGTCGCTGCTTTCTGGTGGTGAGCAGACGTTGACTGCGCTCGCACTTATCTTTGCGGTATTCTTGGCCAACCCTGCGCCTATCTGCGTGCTCGATGAGGTTGATGCCCCCCTTGATGATGCCAACGTGACGCGCTTTTGCGATATGCTTGATGAGATGACTCGCCGCACAAACACGCGGTTTTTGACGATCACGCACCACGCGGTGACGATGTCACGGATGGATCGCCTGTTTGGGGTCACAATGGCTGAACAAGGCGTGAGCCAGTTGGTCAGTGTCGATTTGAAAAAAGCCGAAGCGATGGTTGCCTGAGCGGAATTCTAAAGGCGATCAAGTAGCTCAGGTGTTGGCCATGCGTCCGCAGGCATGCCAAGCTTTTGTTGCACATCTTGAACGGCCGCGCGGGTGCCCGCGCCTAAGATGCCGTCGATTTTCCCAACGTCGTATCCACGGGCCGCTAGTTTGTTTTGAAGCGCTTTCATGCGGTCACCATCAAGGCCCGCGTCAGGGTTTCCGGCATCATAAACCGGCGCGCCGGATAGCCGTGTTGCGAAATAGGCGGCGGCGGTCACGTAGACAAAACTCTGGTTCCACTCGAACAAAACTTTGAAGTTTGGATAGGCCAAAAACACAGGCCCGTTACGACCTTGGGGTGCAATCAATGATGCTTTCAGCCGGCTGTTGCCCAGTGATCCGCTGCGCGCCGTGATGCCGCGCTTTTGCCAATCCGCAACGGTCAGTTCTTTGTCCGTACCGCTGAGCGACCAATCAAAACCTGCAGGTGCGCTCACTTCATGCAGCCAAGGCTGGTTCGCTTTCCACCCCAAGTCTGCCAAAAGTTTTGCGCCAGACATCAGCGCATCAGGCGCAGAGGTTTTAAGGCTGACACGTCCATCACCATCCGCGTCAACGCCGTTGCGTAAGATGTCCTCGGGCAGCATCTGAACCATGCCAATTTCGCCAGCCCAAGCGCCCGTTGTTGTGCTTGGGTCCATGCCGTCCCGTTCGTAAAGCTCAATCGCGGCAAGAACCTGCGGGCGGAAAAGGTCTGGACGGCGGCAATCATGGGCAAGCGTCACAAGGGCATCGCGTGTGTTGTAGTTGCCTTGAACCGCGCCAAAATCCGTCTCAAACGCCCAGAATGCCAGCAAAATACCACGCGGCACGCCAAATTGACGCTCAGCGCGATCAAACGTGCTGGCCCACTTTTTGGCGTTTGCGGCCCCTGCGTTGATGCGATTGCTGCTGATGAGCGCGCGTGAAAAGTCGATGAATGGCTTTTGAAAAACCCCTTGGCTTCTGTCGGCTTTCAAGACGGAGGCGCTTTGTTGGGTGCCGTCAAAGAATGTGTTGACGGTCCTTCGGCTATGACCTTTGGCGCGTGCCTCGGTCTTTAGATCAGCGATAAAGGCGTTGAACGACCCGCCGCATGGCGTTTGTGCTGCCACTGTAAGGGGCGCGAGGCAGGTAAGGGACGTGACAAAGGCGATGCGGAGAAGGGCGTTCATGCTTAACTCATTCCTAACCATAGCAATAGTGACAAGGCGAGGGCAGCTGCCCATGCGCTCCATAATACTGCTACAGCTTGCTCAATATCGCGGGGCGCTGCAACCTTTCTTGCGGCGGCGTTGACCCACGGAAAGTCTGTAAGCTGACCCTCATAAGTGCGTGGACCCGATAGGGCGATGTCGAGGCGAAGGGCCATTGCGGCCTCGGGCCAGCCTGCGTTTGGCGAGCGGTGCAAGCGGGCGTCGGGACCAATTTTGGTGATCTGCATTGGCGCAATTAACAACGCGGTTAGCCGCGCCGGAATGAAATTTAGCACATCATCAAGGCGCGCTGCGGCCCAGCCAAATGCCTCGTGGCGGGGCGTGCGATAGCCGATCATGCTATCTGCGGTGTTCGTAATCTTATAGATCAGCAAGCCCGGAAGACCTGCGACAGCAAACCAAAACGCTGGGGCAATAACGCCGTCGCTTAGGTTTTCTGCCGCACTTTCAATGGCCGCACGGCCAACGGCGTTCTCATCCATCTGGCCTGTGTCGCGGCCAACAATCATCGCGACTTCTGCGCGGCCTTCCTCAAGTCCTGTGCGCAGACCTTTTGCGACGGCCAGCACGTGATCAACCAGTGACCTTTGGGCCAAAAGAATTGCTGTAATAATAACCTGAATTGGCCAGCCAAGGGTGCTGAGCAGCAATCCAAGAATGCCCATCGCACAACAAAAGGCAATCATCATGAGCGCACCTTTGATGCGCTTGTGCTCGCCGTTGTTGAAGCGCTCGTCGCCCCAACCGATCAGCCGACCCATCAACACGGCGGGGTGGGGTAGTCGCGACCAAAGCCATTTCGGTTCACCGAAAATCGCATCAAGGATCATCGCAAGAGACAAAATCATAAGGCGGCCTCAAGTTGTTGCCATTGATCAGGAGCAGGTAGGCCAAGGCGCAGCCAATCGTCCGCGTAAGGGAAAACGCGCGACCAGACATGGCCCTTTGCCAAGCGCGTTTGCCAGCTTTGCGCGTCATCGACTTGGTACAGCCGAAACAGGTCCGTGCCGCCTACTACTTTGGCGTTATGTCGGGTCATCAGATCATCAAGGCGGCGTGCATCTGCAGCCAGACGCTGACGGGTTGCCGTGGCCCAGTCATGATCAGACAGTGCACGCGCACCCAGTGTGAGTGTTGGTCCCGCAATGGCCCAAGGGCCTAGCTGTTCGCTCAGCCCAGCAAGGGTTTCGGGGTGGCCAATGGCAAACCCAAGCCGCGCGCCTGCAAGCCCCCAAAACTTGCCAAAGCTTTTTAGAACGATCGTATTCTCATCTGCAGTACGGTGCACCATGCTATCACTCGGGCACACATCGCCAAAGCTTTCATCAATGATCGTAAGGCGTGCAGCAGCGTTCGGAAGGCCCATGTCACCGTCTGGATTATTGGGCCGTACCAACACGTGAACATCGCCCGCATCGGCGCGGACATCCCAGCCGTGATGGCGAAACGCAGCGGCGTGTTCGTTGTAGGTGCGGTTCTGAATTTGTGCGCCGCTTAGCCCCTTCAGGGCCGGCAACATCGGCATCTGCGCAATGATTGCTGATGCACCACCTGCGGGAATAATCGCCGCATTGTCTGGCACGTTCCAAAAATCCCGCGCGGCGTTGATCAACGCATCGAGGGCTGCTTGGTCGGGCAGGGCAGTCCAGCTATCCGCGGCGATGTCTTTTACTGGATAAGCAACAGGGTTGATGCCCGTGCTTAGATCAAGCCAGCTATCACGCGTACCGCTAAATGTTGCCACTGCCGCATCAAGCCCGCCCCCATGATCGCGGGCGTTGCTCATGCTTGGTCTGACTTGGGAAGCGGTTGGTGGCGCGTTACAAAATGCCCCTTGATGGCCTGTGGCCACTCGCGGAATGGTACCTGCCCGGTTTCGCTGGCGGCGTGTTTTTGCGCATATTCCACGATACCCGCGGCAGCTTCTTCAGAGGGGTCAAAATTGCCAAGTGTGTAGGCCAGTTTACCCTCGCCCTGAATTGCCACATTGCACGCACGGGTACAGCCCATCAGGCACGAGACGCGGCGTGTTTTCACATCGCCATTCGCTTCGGCTTCGATCAAGGCAGCAAGTTGTTCGCCGTGGGTTTGCGCGTCGGTAGCAGCGTCCCAATCGTCATGCTTGCACGTATCACAAATGGTAATCCAAGTGGTCATGATCTTTGCCTTTTCCGCTGTCAGTTTTTGCTGCGCAGACACAACCGTAATTGCCTTAGCACTGCAAGGCGAATTGGTTGGTAAAGAATAGTTTACCGCTTTGACCAACAAACTTAGCCGTTGGCTGGCAAACTGTGTTATGAACGCAAGATGAACAGAACGATTGTTGATTCTGTTTGGGTGTTTTTGGGTTGTGAGTTTATGCCGGTTTTGGTGGTTGAGAATAATAGTGATCTAGCAAAGATCTGGGCCAGCCATTTACGGCGGATGGGGCCATGGGTCGATATTGCAGCAACTGTTGACGAGGCAACTGATGCTTTGATCAAGAAAGACTACCGCGTTGTTGTGCTGGACTTAGACCTGCCCGACGGCAGCGCACTTGGGTTAGCCGACATCATCAGCTACCGCCATCCGATGTGTAAGGTTGTGCTGGTGACCAAAAGCACGTTCTTCTCGGATGGCAGTGTTTTTCGCAACGTGCCCAATGCATGCGGGTTTCTGAGTAAAGGAACGAACCCGCATGATTTAGCGGCTTTGGTCACCCATCATATGCCTGATCAGACATAAGTTGGCTGGCCGAATGGTCAGCCGCGTCCGTGGGGCTCCAAAAAGTCCAGATCAGGGTTAATCGGCAAAATGCGGCTCGGGTTAATGGTGTCGTGGCTGTAGTGGTAGTGACGGATGATGTGCGCCATGCCAACCGTGCCAGCAACGCCCTCAATCTGATACAAATCGCGCGTGTAGGCCCACAGATTGGGGTAGTCGATGATGCGCTTTTTGTTACACTTGAAGTGCAAGTGATACACCGGATCAAACCGAACAAGCGTGGTGAAGAGGCGCCAATCTGCTTCGGTTATTTTGTCACCCATCAGGTAGCGGCTTTTGCTCAACCGCTCTTCCAGCCACTCTAAACTTTCAAAAAGTGGGATAACACCTGCCTCATATGCATCTTGTGATGTGGCAAAACCCGCTTTGTAGACGCCGTTGTTGACGGTGTTGTAGATGCGGTCGTTTACCTCTTCGATGTCATCGCGCATTTCTTCTGGCCAATAGTCGGCTGTGTTGCCAGTGATGTCATTGAATGCTGAATTGAACATACGAATAATTTCAGCGCTTTCGTTGCTCACAATTGTGTTGCGCTCTTTGTCCCACAAAATCGGCACTGTCACACGGCCCGAAACTTTTGGATCGGCGCGCAGGTAAATGTCACGAGCAAACGGTAGATCAAAAAGCGTGTCGCCTGTTGCGCCATCGTCGTCCTTCTCAAACGTCCAGCCGTCGCTGAGCATGTCTGGGTGCACCACTGAAACAGTGATGTGATCCGTTAGGTCTTTGAGTTGGCGAAAGATCAGGGTGCGGTGCGCCCAAGGGCAAGCAAGCGATACATAAAGGTGATAGCGCCCACTTTCGGCCTTAAAGCCATCGGTGCCTGATGGCCCCGCGCTGCCGTCTGCAGTGATCCAGTTGCGGAACGCAGCCGTGGTGCGTTTGAACGCGCCACCTGTGGATTTTGTATCGTACCAAACGTCGTGCCAAACACCGTCAACCAACTGACCCATTGTGAAATTCCCTTCGCATTAATCGTTGCAGCAACCCTAACGTTGCGCAGATGCACAACAAACCCCGACGCGCGCGCAACTACTGCGCATATCTGCACAGGTCGTAAACGGGCGCTGGCCTGCCTTTTATCCGTTTGCACACAGGCCTGCGCGCCGATACACCTGTCAAAGACGACGCCCAAGTGGGGCCAGACCGAAGGTATGCAATGATCGACCCAGACAGGGGATTAACGCGTGTATCGTCAAGGTTCCGCACGGCTGCCTGAATGTGCGGGAGATGACCCTATGAAACACCTGATTGCCATCCTAAGTGTGCTGCCTCTTTTTGCGGCACCTGCAAATGCGCACGTCGGCCACTGGGCTGATGTGGCGGGGCATGATCACTGGGTTGCGGCAGGCGCGCTTGGCGCTGCAGCGGCTGCGGCACTTTGGGGGTGGCGCAAGGGCAAAAAGGACGAGGCAGAGGCCGAAGAGGCAGATGCGGTTGAGCCCGCCACCGAGGAGGAACCCGCATGAGCAATGATGCAACGCCAAAAATCGGTGTGATGATCTGTGGACACGGGTCACGCTCGCAGTCTGCGGTGGATGAATTTGCAACCCTCGCGGATAAACTGCCCGCTTTTTTGCCGCCTGAATGGCAGACAGAATACGGGTATCTTGAATTCGCCAATCCGGTCATTCGTGATGGTCTTGATAAGTTGCGCGCAGGTGGGTGCGAGAAAATCCTCGCGGTGCCCGGCATGTTGTTTGCCGCGATGCACGCGAAAAACGATATCCCGACTGTTCTGAATACATATGCCGCTAAGCACGGTGTTGACGTCAGTTATGGCCGTGAATTGGGCGTTGACCCCAAGATGATTGCCGCTGCTGCGGGACGTATCCAGGAAGCGGTTGATGAAGCTAACAAGTCCGAGTTTGTGGAAAACCACGATACCTGCTTGGTAGTGATTGGCCGTGGCGCGTCTGATCCTGATGCAAATGGTAACGTGGCAAAGATTGCGCGGATGCTGCACGAGGGTATCGGTTTCGGCTGGGTTGAAGTTGGCTATTCAGGTGTGACGTTCCCGCTGGTTGAGCCTTGTCTGCAACACGCTGCCAAGCTTGGATACAAGCGGATCATCGTCTTCCCGTATTTCTTATTCTCAGGCATTTTGATCGACCGAATTTACGGCTTCACGGATCAGGTTGCTGCCGATCATCCTGATATCAGCTTTGTCAAAGCGGGCTATCTTGGGGATCACCCCAAAGTGCTTGAAACATTTGCGGAGCGTGTGCGCGAACAGATGGGGGCAAACCCGCCGCCCAACTGTGGTACATGCGCGTATCGGACCCAAGTTCTTGCCCCTGATGGCCAAGCGCCGATCACCATCCCCGCGTCCGAGCGTGCGAGCCACCCTGCGTTTTCCGACACACCGCCACCGACATGTGTGTTGTGCAAATACCGTACTCAGGTGTTGGGTTTTGAAGCTGAGGTTGGCGCCATTCAAGACAGCCATCACCACCACGTCGAAGGGCAAGGTGCGTCTGCGCCGGGTTCAAACGTGGCTGATTGTAAGCTTTGCGACACGTTCTGCACGGGCATGTGCCGTCTTGAGATGCAGGACAACCATCACCACCATCATCATGGTGACCACAGTCATGGTCATGATCATGCGGGGCACGATCACGATCATCATCACCACGATCATGATCATGCGCACCCTGAATATCCTCATGCAAAACACCCGCATGGGCCCGAAAGCGCGCGCAAAGCCCGTTAAGGGCCGCGCAGATAGGCCTCTCCATGCGTCCATATGAAAAAGTCCCCTCGGCGATCTATGCCCAGTCTTTCGCCACGGTCCGCTCCGAGGCGAACCTTGCGCGCTTTGATGACGGGTTGCAGTCGCTTGTCATCCGTTTGATCCACGCGTGCGGAATGGTTGAAATTGCTGATCGTATCGCCTTTTCTGGTGGTGCCTATGAGGCTGGCGCTAATGCGTTGCGCGCCGGTGCGCCCGTGCTGTGTGATTGTGAGATGGTCGCTAGCGGGATCATTCGCCGTTACCTGCCCGCAAACAATGACGTGATCTGCACCCTGAACAACGCGGAAACCCCTGACCACGCCAAGGCCATCGAAAACACCCGCTCAGCGGCGGCTGTTGATGCGTGGTTGCCCCATCTTGAGGGAGCTGTCGTGGCGATTGGCAATGCGCCCACGGCCCTTTTCCGACTTTTGGAACATTTGGACGCTGGAGCACCAAAGCCCGCGATCATTCTGGGTTTTCCTGTGGGTTTTGTGGGCGCGGCCGAATCCAAAGCCGAGTTGGCAGCGAATGCGCGCGGATGTGACTTCGTGGCTTTGCGCGGCCGTCGTGGCGGGTCGGCAATTGCGTCTGCGGCAGTAAATGCGCTGTCTGCGGGTCTGCCGGAGATTGCAAAGTGAGTGTTGATCGATCTTCAAAAACTGAGGTGCGGTTTGGCTCATGAGTAACGCGGCACCATGGTTGCATATCGTCGGGATTGGCGAAGATGGTATGGACGGGCTGACCCCCGCAACGCGCGCAGTGATTGAGGCCGCAGACGTCATCATTGGCGGTGAACGTCATCACAGCTTAACCCCAGATGTATCAGCGCAACGCATCGCGTGGCCAAGCCCGTTTGATGCGTTGATTGAAACGCTTGAGGCGCACAAAGGCCAACGTGTTGTTGTGTTGGCCACGGGTGATCCACTTTGGTTTTCTGTGGGTGCGCGGATTGGGCGGTCTATCCCGTCTGAGCAAATCACTTACCATCCGCAGCTGAGTGCGTTTCAACTTGCCTCGGCGCGGATGGGCTGGTCGCTTGCGGATGTTGAGACCCTGACGGTCCATGGCCGGCCCGTTAGCCAAATGGTGGCGTTTATTCAGCCCGACCAGCGGTTGATCGTTTTGACAACGGGCGCTGAAACACCGGCGCAGATCGCAGAGTTTTTGTCGTCGCGCGGGTTTGGCCAGTCAAAAATGACGGTGCTTGCGGCCATGGGCGGCGAAAACGAGAAACGTTTTGATGGCACTGCTGACGATTGGAACCACGAAGTGCCTGCGTTCAACACGCTTTGTGTCGAATGCATTGCGGCACCAGATGCGGCTTTGTTGCCGCGTGTGCCTGGCTTGGCAGATGAGCTGTTCCAATCAGATGGAACCATGACCAAACAAGAAGTGCGTGCGGCAACAGTGGCAAAGCTGATGCCTATGCGCGGCGCACTGCTGTGGGATATCGGCACCGGGTGCGGCTCTGTCGCGATCGAGTGGATGCGCGCGGCGCGCTATGCCCGAGCCATTGGTATTGAGCCACGCGCAGATCGGCGTGCAATGGCCGCGCAAAACGCACTTGCACTGGGCGTCCCGAAACTTGAGCTGATTGAGGGTAAAGTCCCAGACATGCTTGACGGTCTTGAGGCACCTGACGCAATTTTCATCGGCGGTGGTCTGAGCGAAGAGACTTTCAACATTGCTTGGGAAAACCTGCGCCCCCTCGGGCGGTTAGTGGCAAATGCAGTGACACTTGAATCAGAGGCGCTGTTAATCGCGCTGCATCAAAAACACGGCGGTCAGTTGGCGAAGCTACAGATCAGCCGTGCTGAGCCGGTTGGCGCGTATCACGGCTGGCGACCGTCCATGCCTGTGACCCAATGGAGCCTTATCAAAAGATGACTGGAACTCTTCATGGCGTAGGCGTTGGCCCCGGTGATCCGGAGTTGATGACGCTGAAAGCAGATCGTTTGATCCGTGCTGCCAAAGTAATTGCCTACCCAACATTGGCTGGCGCGCACAGTTTTGCCCGCTCTATTGCGGCGGGCTCAATCGCTGAGGGCGCAACAGAAATTGTGATGGACGTGCCAATGACCGTTGCGCGCCAACCTGCACAAGACGCCTATGATGCGGGCGCTGCGCAAATTGAAGACGCCCTTCGCAGCGGTCTTGATGTTGTGTGTCTGTGTGAGGGTGACCCGTTCTTTTACGGCTCTTTCATGTATCTTTACGCGCGTTTGTCGGGCGAGTTCACCTGTCAGGTCGTGCCAGGCGTTACGTCCATGACGGCAAGTGCTGCGATGACAGGCATGCCGCTTGCGGCGCGCAACGAGGTCCTCACGGTCATTCCCGGCCCCCTTGAAGAAGCAGCCCTTGAGGCGCGCATTGCCGGATCTGACAGTCTGGTCATCATGAAGGTTGGTCGCCATCTGCCAAAAATTTGCGCGGTGATTGAACGTCTCGGCCTGTTGGACCAAGCCACTTATATTGAGCGCGCAACGCTACCTGCGCAGGTCACGCTGCCTCTCGCACAAGCGCCCGAAAAAGCGCCCTATTTTTCTATGATCCTTATTACGAAAGGGGCCGATCCATGGCTCTAACTTCCCCTAAGTCGCCTGTTGTGTTGGCGCTGTCTGCATCTGGTGAGGCCACAGCGCACCGTGTTGCCAAGGCGATTGGCGCACAGGTGCATGGCCGCGAGGGTCGTGTCGCGAAGGCTGACGTGTTCTTTGCGAATGCACTTGACCATGCGCGCGATTTATTTGCGGCAGGCACGCCGATTGTGGGTGTTTGTGCCAGCGGAATCTTGATCCGCGGTGTGGCGCCTTTGTTGGGCGACAAAACATCAGAGCCGCCGGTTGTGTCCGTTTCTGATGATGGGGCTGTTGTTGTGCCTTTGCTTGGTGGGCACCGCGGTGCCAACCGGATTGCGCGCGAAATTTCAGCGGCTCTTGGGGCGACAGCTGCAGTGACGACCGCAGGTGATGTGTCGCTTGGTGTGTCGCTTGATGAACCGCCAGTTGGTTGGCGCTTGGCAAACCCCGAAGATGCAAAAGCCGCTATGGCAGGTCTGCTTGCGGGCGGGGGCGCTACTATTTCCGGAGACGCAGCCGCTGATGCAACGTGGCTTGCTGATTTGCCCAAAGGGGACGGCCTTCGTATTTCCTGCACAACCGCTGACGTAAAAGGTGGGCCAGATCATTTGGTGTTTCACCCCCAATTGTTTGCATTGGGTGTGGGTTGCGCGCGCAATGCTGACCCTGCGGAATTGGCTGAGCTGGTTTCTCAAACACTTGCGGATGCGGGCATTGCAGCCGGTGCGATCCACTCTGTTAGCTCGCTTGATTTGAAGGGGGATGAGCCGGCGATGAACCAGCTTGCAGCACAGCTTGGTGTGCCCTTCCGCGTGTTTGATGCGGCAACCCTTGAAGCTGAGACACCTCGGTTGGCTAACCCGTCTAATGTGGTTTTTGCCGAAGTCGGGTGCCACGGCGTTTCAGAAGGCGCAGCCCTTGCGCAAGCGGGGCCAGATGCCACTTTGCGTGTAGAAAAGCGTAAAACAGCTAACGCCACATGCGCTGTGGCAGAACTGGCGCAACCGCTGACTGAGATGCGTGGCCGCTCACGCGGGCGTTTGTCGATTGTGGGTATTGGACCGGGGCAAGCCACTTGGCGCACCCCTGAGGTCAGCCGTCTCGTGGCCGACGCGGAAGAGCTGGTTGGCTATGGTCTTTACATTGATTTGCTGGGTCCGTTGGCGGCCGGTAAAGCGCGCTCTGACTTCCCGTTGGGGGGTGAGGAAGATCGCTGTCGCTATGCGCTGGAACAAGCCGCGAAGGGGCTGAATGTTGCGCTGGTCTGTTCGGGCGATGCGGGCATTTACGCCATGGGCGCGCTGGTGTTTGAATTGCTGGACCGCGACGCAGATGCGCTTGGGGTGAGTGATGCGGCCAAACGTGTTGATGTGGTCTGCTCGCCCGGTGTGTCGGCTTTGCAGGGTGCGGCAGCGCGTGCCGGTGCACCCCTTGGGCATGATTTCTGCGCGATTAGCCTGTCAGATTTGCTGACCCCGCGCGAAGATATCGTGAAGCGTTTGCATGCGGCGGCTGAGGGCGATTTTGTGATTGCATTCTACAACCCCGTTTCAATGCGCCGCCGCACTTTGTTGGCCGAAGCCCGTGACATTTTGCTTAAGCACCGCCCGGCCACAACGCCAGTGATGCTGGCATCGTCTTTGGGTCGCCCAGAAGAACATATTCGCTACCGCAATCTTGCTGATCTGGAGGTAGATGAGGTGGACATGCTGACAGTTGTCTTGGTCGGTTCAAGCCATTCAAAACTCGCCCAATTGGGTGAAGGTCCGCGCATGTACACGCCGCGAGGTTACGCACGCAAAATCGATGGAGATCTGTCATGACCGTTTATTTTATTGGGGCAGGTCCCGGTGATCCCGATCTGTTGACCCTGAAGGCGCAGCGTATCATCAGCCGGTGCCCTGTGTGCCTTTATGCCGGTTCTTTGGTGCCCGAAGCCGTTGTGGGTGAAGCACCTGCGGATGCCCGCGTTATGGACACTGCTCCAATGACCCTTGAGGACACGCACGCTGAAATTCTGACAGCGCATAAAGCGGGTCAAGATGTGGCGCGCGTTCATTCTGGTGATCCGTCGCTTTACGGCGCAATCGCAGAACAAATCCGGTTGTTGCGTCGTGACGGTATTGATTATGAGATCATCCCCGGTGTGCCTGCATACGCGGCGGCGGCGGCGGCTCTTGGACAAGAACTGACCATCCCTGAGATTGGTCAATCTATCGTGCTGACGCGGATGTCGATGAAATCAACATCGATGCCAGCAGGTGAAACGCTCGAGAATTTTGCCAAAACGGGTACAACTCTTGCGATCCATTTGGCAATTCGTAACCTACGCGAAATTGAGCGCCAGTTGATCCCATACTACGGTGAAGATTGCCCTGTGGTTGTTGCTTACCGCGCCAGTTGGCCGGATCAGTTGTTTATCCGTGGCACGCTGTCAGACATCCGTGAAAAAGTCCGTGCTGCAAAAATCACGCGCACTGCGTTGATCATGGTGGGCCCCGTGTTGGGCGAGGTCAAAGACTTTAAAGACAGCGCGCTTTACGATCCAGCCACACCGCATGTGCTGCGCCCGAAGGTCAAAACCTGATCGGGCGCACTGCGCGTCATTTTCTACTGAAGGTCGCTGAACGCGCGCTGCATCCGTGCGACTGCGTCATGCACCGTGCTGCGCGGACAAGCGATGTTGAAGCGTAAGAAATTCTCGCCGCCCTTACCAAAAGTAGGTCCATGATTGGCAGCAATCTTTGCCACGTCTTGGGTCCGTTTGGTGAACTCCTCGCGGGTCATTCCCGTGCCTGAAAAATCTACCCAAGCCAGATATGTGCTTTCAAGGGGCATGGATTTTAGCCCCGGAATTGCGTTGATGCCCTCGTCGAAAATACGGGCGTTCTCGGCAATATAGGCACAAACTTCATCGACCCATTTCGCCCCCTCCGGTGAGTAGGCGGCAGTCGCCATAAACAGGCCAAAGCTGTTTGCTGAAATACCAAGTGCGGCCATGCGCGCGGCAAATTTTGCGCGTAACGAGGCATCTTCAATGATTACATTGCCCGAGTGGGATCCTGCGATGTTGAAGGTCTTTGTTGTCGCCGTCATCATAACCGTGCGCGCGACAGTATCTGTTTCATGGGCGATGTGTTGATAGGGGATGTGCTGGGCGTCTGGTGACAAAATAAGATCGTGGTGAATTTCGTCGCTGACCACGATCAAGTCGTGACGTTTGGCGAAATGCGCGATGTCTGTCAGCTCTTGATGCGTCCAGACCCGTCCGCTGGGATTATGCGGTGAGCAGAGCATCATCATGGTTTCGCGCCCCGTCATCGCCCCCTCAAATGCGTCGAAATCAAGGGTGTATTTCCCATCCGTTTGGGTCAATTCAAGTTCGGTTACTGTCCGCCCTGCGGCTTTGATGACGCGGGCAAAGGCGTGGTAGACGGGGGTGAACAGAACCACCGCATCGCCTTCGTTTGTAAAGGCATCCACACACATGGCGGTACCGTTGACCAACCCGTGGGTCGTGAAAATCCACTCGGGTTGTACGTCCCAGCCGTGGCGATTTTTCATCCACCATTGAATGGCGGCTGTATATTTACTGTCATCCCCGAAATAGCCGTATACCTCGTGGTCACGCATATTCTGGATGGCGTCTTGGATGCACTGGGGCGCCGCAAAATCCATGTCTGCCACCCACATCGAAAGGCCTTCATCAGCAGAAACGCCATAGATGCTTTCCATCATGTCCCACTTCACTGAATGGGTGCCGCGGCGGTCGATGATTTCGTCAAAGCTCATGGGGGTCTCTCCGGATTACATATAACACTGGCAGTGTTAGCCGCGCCCACCGTGATTGTATTGCCTGCGGGGTGATTGCAAGCAAAGCGGCGATGTCTTATGTGCCGCACATGAGCATTTTACCCATCCTGATCCATCCTGATCCCCGTCTTAAGAAAGTGGCAGAGCCAATTGAGGCCGTCACTGATAAGCTGCGCAAGCTCGCCGATGATATGCTTGAGACGATGTATGACGCCCCGGGCATTGGCCTTGCTGCCAACCAAATTGGTGTGCTGCAGCGGATTATTGTTCTGGATTGCGTCAAAGAAGAGGGTGAAGAACCGCGGCCGCTGGTAATGATGAACCCCGAAGTGATCGCCGAAAGCGATGATGTTGGTGTCTACGACGAAGGCTGCTTGTCGATCCCCGAGCAATACGCCGAAGTTGAGCGCCCTGCGGTTGTGACTGTGCGTTGGCTTGGTCTTGACGGGCAGACCCACGAAGAAGAATTTGACGGTCTATGGGCAACTTGTGTTCAGCACGAGATTGATCACTTGGACGGCAAGCTGTTCATCGATTACCTGCGCCCCCTCAAACGGCAAATGATTACCCGTAAGATGCAAAAGCTTAAGCGCGAATTGGCGCGGGGGTAGAGACCAGACATGGCGCAGATCCGTCCGTTTGTTATGTGGCCTGACCGCCGCTTGCTGACCAAAGCCGCCGCTGTTGAGGCTGTAACCGATCAGACCCGCCGCATCTGGGACGACATGATCGAGACAATGGACGCAATGCCCGGCGTTGGTCTTGCGGGGCCACAAATTGGTGTGATGCAGGCCCTCGCCGTTGTTGATGCGAGTGACAAACGTGGCCAAGCGATTTGCATGGCAAACCCGCGTATTGTTGCAGCCAGTGGCGTGCTGCGTGAGCACGAAGAGGCCAGTCCGAATTTGCCTTTTGTAAGTGCCGTGGTGAAGCGCCCGCGCGCTGTGACAGTTGCATATCTTGACCGCGACGGCGTGGCGCAAGAGCGTGACTTGGTCGATGTGTGGGCCACATCTGTTCAGCACCAGATTGATCACCTTGCAGGCAGGCTCTTTATTCACCGCTTGTCACGGCCCAAGCGCGATATGCTGATCAAGAAGTCGCTCAAAGCTCAAAAGGGGTAAGCCATGCGTATTGTATTTATGGGCACGCCAGACTTTTCTGTGCCTATTCTGGATGCGTTGGTAGATGCAGGACACGAGATTGCAGCCGTTTATTGTCAGCCGCCTCGTCCCGCGGGGCGCGGTAAAAAAGACCGCCCCACACCGGTTCACGCACGGGCCGACGCCTTGGGATTGCCTGTTTATCATCCCGTAAGCCTTCGCACGCCCGAGGCCCAAGCCGAGTTTGCAGCGCATCAGGCAGAGGTTGCCGTGGTGGTTGCCTACGGTTTGATCCTGCCGCAGGCCGTGCTGGATGCGCCTGAAAAAGGATGTCTGAACATCCACGCGAGTCTGCTGCCCCGTTGGCGGGGTGCTGCCCCAATTCACCGCGCGATTATGGCCGGTGATGCGCAGACCGGTGTGTGCATTATGCAGATGGAAGCGGGGCTTGATACAGGGCCTGTGTTGTCGCGGCACGAGACACCTATTGCTGCTGGTGAAACGACTGGCGCGCTGCACGATCGTTTATCAGACATCGGTGCGCAGGCCATCGTAAGTGCGCTCGCTCAACTTGATGATTTAATCCCGACGCCACAGCCCGAGGATGGCGTGACCTACGCCCATAAAATCGACAAAGCAGAGGCGGAGATTGATTGGTCCAAAACCGCGATCGAGATTGATCGCCAAATCCGTGGCCTATCGCCGTTTCCCGGTGCGTGGACCATGGCGGATGGTGTGCGTGTGAAGCTGTTGGAAAGCCGTGTTGCTGATGACGCTCGCGATACCGCGCAAGCCGGTCAGGTGCTTGGGGGCTTTACAGTTGCCTGCGGTGAGGGGGCCGTACAGATCGGTCGGGCGCAAAGGGCTGGCAAGTCAGCGCAAGATGTGGATGAGTTCTTACGAGGGAAGCCGCTTCCCTCGTCATTAGGGAGCTAGTATGGCGTTTTTTGCCTTTTTCGGGTCTTTGTTTATTGCGTGTGTCGTTGGGTATATCGCCGAAAAGTCAGGCTTTACGCACAACGGCTATGTGCCTTCTATCATCATTTGTATCGGCGGGACGGTGGCATTTTTCATGCTGCGGGTCATGTTTGGTGTCAGCTTCGGCAGCCCGGGCGTGAATGCGATTGTTTCAAGCATTGGCGCGCTGGTGATTGTCCCGTGGCATTGGCGTAGGTAATACTTGGCCAAAGTTTAGCTGCGCTGCTTGAACGGCTCCATGCCTGCGCGGGCAAGCTCATCTGCGCGCTCGTTTTCAGGGTGCCCTGCGTGGCCTTTGACCCACTCCCAAGTCACTGAATGCCGGGCGGCTGCTTCATCAAGGCGCTGCCACAGTTCGACATTTTTCACGGGCTTTTTCGCGGCAGTTTTCCAGCCGCGACGTTTCCAACCGTGTATCCATTCGGTGATGCCACCCTTCACATAGGCACTGTCCGTGACCACCGTGACCACGGCGGGCCGCTCTAGCGCTTCAAGTGAATGAATGGCTGCTAAAAGCTCCATGCGGTTGTTGGTGGTCTGCGCTTCACCACCCTTCAACTCGCGTTCTTTCAGCACCGTGTCACCGTCTTTGGCGATAAGGATCGCCCCCCATCCGCCAGGGCCAGGGTTTCCGCTGCACGCGCCGTCCGTATATGCATAGATTTGGGCCATATCAGCGCGTTGCTCTTAGGATGATGAAGGGATCTTCTGTGCCTGCTAGCCCGACTTCCCGACCCTGTCGAGACGCGATTGGCGTAAAGCCTGTGCTGTGCAGGTGGTCAGTCAATTCGGTAGGGGTAAAGAACGTGTAAAGCCGCCCCAATGTGTCGCGCTTGCTGCCTGTGCCTGTTTTAAGGCCAAGATGCAGCAAGCCACCATTCTTTAGTGCCGCGTGAATGGCCTTAAGGTGGCGCCGGAAATCTTGGCGTGGGGCGTGCAACAAACTGAAGTTCGCCCAGACACCATCAAAGGTTTGTTGGTATTCAAGCGCATCAAACGTTTTCTGCTCGGCCTCAATCCCGTGTAATCGACGCGCCAATGCCACCATTTCAGCACTGGCATCCCATGCGGTAACACACAGGCCTGCGCGCTGCATCATTGCGGCGGAATGTGCCGGCCCACATCCCAGATCAAGAACGTCCCCGCCGTCCGGCAGCGCGTCAATAAACGCCTGCAGATCAGCATCGGGCGCAGTGTTGGAAAAATGCTCAGCGTAGGCCGTCGCACGTGCATCGTAGGTGGCGATCGTTTCAGGGTCGCTCACGCGTAAACTCCGACTGCAAGGCAGCCTACAACCAGTGCGGTCAGTAATCCGCGCAAGTTCATCCACCAGCTTGGTGCCAACCCAAGCCGCCAAAAGAACCAGTCAAGCAATAGCAACCCAAGGAACCCGAAGATTAGGGATGTCGCCGCAGACGTAGGCCCGCCACCGGTCATGAAAAATGCCCAAAGCGCTGGAATGACCGAAAGGGCGTATCCCGCCGTTGCCATGCGTCCTGTTGTTTTGGCCGCAAATCCCCAAAGCACGCCCGACATGAATGACAAGATGACTGAGCCATAGAAAAGCTGCACGTAAGGCCCAACAAAGCGTGGGCCTAAGTTGACGCTGCCCCAAATTTGCAGATCGGCGTTCACGGTTGTCAGCGCACCCCAAGCAAACGGGATCACACCAGCCAAACCAAGCAACAGGGCAGAACGCGGGATTTGCATCATGCAGGTTCTCGCAACACGCGCGGCACTTTGAATTCAACGTTTTCTTCTGCCGTGACAACTTGCTCAACGGTCACATCAAAGCGTGATTTGAACGCATCAATGACCTCGTTGATCAGCACTTCCGGGGCTGATGCACCTGCGGTGATGCCAATGCTCTTAATCCCTTCAAGTGCGCGCCAATCAATGTTTTCAGCGCGCATCACAAGTTGGGAATAGGTGCAGCCCGCTTTGCGACCAACCTCAACAAGGCGCTGACTGTTCGAGGAATTGGGCGCACCCACCACCAACATTGCATCGCATTTCGGCGCCATAGCTTTGACGGCCTCTTGGCGGTTAGTCGTGGCATAACAGATGTCTTCTTTATGTGGTCCAACAATGTTGGGAAAACGTGTGTTCAGCGCCTTAACGATGTCTTTGGTATCATCGACCGATAGGGTCGTTTGGGTCACGAAGGCAAGCTGATCGGGGTCGCGTACGTCGATGCGGGCCACGTCGTCGACAGTCTCAACCAGTATCACCTCACCGTCGGGTAGCTGTCCCATGGTGCCTACTGTTTCGGGGTGTCCGGCGTGACCGATCATGACCATTTGCAATCCGTTGTCTGCATGGCGCTGTGCTTCGATATGCACTTTGCTCACCAGTGGGCAGGTTGCATCCACATACACCATTTCACGGGCTGCGGCGGCGGCAGGCACTGACTTTGGCACTCCGTGAGCTGAGAAAATGACCGGCCTGTCATCTGGGCATTCATCCAGTTCTTCAACAAAAACCGCGCCTTGCTCGCGCAGGGTGTCGACAACAAACTTGTTGTGAACGATCTCGTGGCGAACATAGACAGGTGCGCCCCATTTCTCGATCGCCATTTCGACGATCTTAATGGCGCGGTCCACGCCGGCGCAAAAGCCGCGTGGGGCTGCAAGGTATAAAGTAAGCGGCGCTTTGGTCATGAAGGTCTCCAACGATTGCCCAGAAACTATGCGTTTTGCGGTGGTGGCGTCTAGGGGCGGATTGAAAATGCTGCTGTGGTGTGCGTTAGAAGAGACAAGAATTGTTAAGGGGCCGTCACTGTGGCGACACAAACCAAAACCGAGCCGACCGTGTGTTTGATTGCCATGGGCAGCAACATGCAGACCGAGGCTGAAACCAGCCGCATGATTATCGAACGCGCAGCGGTCGAAGTGGCGCGCGTTTTGGGTCCAGTGCAACAAAGCGGTCTTTACGCAGCGCCTTGCTTTCCGGCGGGGGCGGGCCCTGATTATGTCAACGCCGCGCTGGCGCTTTTCACTGATTTGCCAGCAGCCTCTCTGCTGAAGGCGTTGCATAAAATAGAAGCCGATTTTGGCCGCCAGCGTGTGCAGCGGTGGGGCCAGCGGACGCTTGATCTTGATCTGTTGGCGCTTGGAACACAGGTTGCCCCTGATCTGGCGACATTTGATCACTGGCAAAACCTGCCGCTTGAAACCCAGAAACTACGCGCGCCGGACCAATTGATCTTGCCGCACCCACGTTTGCACGAGCGGGCGTTTGTCCTTGTGCCGCTCGCGGACGTTGCGCCAACATGGTGCCACCCTGTGGTGGGGCAAACGGTGACAGAGATGCTTGCGCGCTGTTCTGTAGAAGACACCGCAGAGGTGTCGCTGATCTGCTCTGGCGAAGAATGGCGCATTTGAGCTAGTTTTCAGTTGCAAATAAAGGGAATCTGCCCTAGTTGCCTATTCTTCATGGATTTTTCTCAATTTGGAGGGCTGCCTGATGGCGCGCGTTACCGTAGAAGATTGCGTTGATAAGGTTCCGAACCGTTTCGATTTGGTTATGCTGGCTGCACATCGCGCCCGCGAAATCTCGAGCGGGGCGCCCATCACTGTGGACCGTGACAACGACAAAAACCCTGTCGTTTCTCTGCGTGAGATTGCTGATGAGACACAGCAAGCGGATGATCTTCGCGAGCGTCTGATCGAGAGCAACCAGAACCAGATCGAAGTCGACGAAGCAGAAGATGATGATATGGCGCTTCTGATGGGTCAGGAAACTGACAAACCGGCAGAAAACGATATGGCGGAAGAAGACCTTCTGCGCGCCATGTTGATGGAAGCTCAAGATCAAAAGTAAGGGCTTAGCTGCTAGATGATCCCAGTCGATGACCTGATCGCGCTGGTCCGCAGCTATAATCCACATACGAACGAAGATGTGCTGCGCAGGGCTTACGATTACGGCCTGCGCATGCACGAAGGTCAGTTCCGCCATTCAGGTGAACCCTATTTTTCGCACCCTGTATCTGTTGCCGCCATTTTGACTGAGCAGCGTCTTGATGACGCCACGCTCGTCACGGCGCTTTTGCATGACACTATCGAAGACACGGATGCCTCTTATACGGAGGTCAGCAAGCTCTTCTCTGGGGAGGTGGCGGATTTGGTGGACGGTGTCACCAAGCTGACCAATATTCAGCTGACCAGCACCGAGACAAAGCAGGCCGAGAATTTCCGCAAATTGTTCATGGCGATGTCCAAAGACTTCCGCGTGATCCTCGTGAAGCTTGCTGACCGTCTCCATAATATGCGCACGATCAAATCCATGCGCCCCGAAAAGCAGGCCCAAAAAGCCCGCGAAACCATGGACATTTATGCGCCTCTTGCGGGCCGTATGGGTATGCAATGGATGCGCGAAGAGCTTGAAGATCTGGCCTTCAAAGTGCTGAACCCCGAAGGCCGCGCCAGCATTATCCGCCGCTTTATTCGCCTGCAAAAAGAAACTGGCGATGTGATCCATCAGATCACCGGTGATATGCGCATCGAGTTGAAGAAAGAAGGCATCGAGGCTGATGTTTTTGGGCGCGCGAAAAAGCCGTTCTCGATCTGGCGCAAGATGCAGGAAAAAGACCAAGGGTTTAGCCGCCTGTCTGACATCTATGGCTTTCGAATTGTCTGTGCGTCCGAGGCTGAGTGCTATCAAATTCTGGGCATCATCCACCGTCGCTGGCGCTCTATTCCCGGACGTTTCAAAGACTACATCAGCCAGCCCAAATCTAACGGTTATCGCAGCTTGCACACCACTGTTTCTGGACGTGATGGTAAGCGCGTTGAGGTGCAAATTCGCACCCACCAAATGCACGATGTGGCCGAAGATGGCGTGGCCGCTCACTGGTCTTACCGCGACGGTGTGCGCTCAAATAACCCCTTCGCCGTTGACCCGGCAAAATGGGTTGCGGGTCTGAAAGAGCGTTTTGAGCAGGCCGAGGATCACGATGAGTTCCTTGAGGCCGTAAAGCTGGAAATGTATTCCGATCAGGTGTTTTGCTTCACTCCAAAGGGCGACGTGTTCAAATTGCCGCGCGGTGCGACCCCGATTGATTTTGCCTATGCAATCCACACAAGGATTGGCAGCGCCTGTGTCGGCGCCAAAATTGATGGCCTGCGCGTGCCGCTGTGGACCCGCCTCAAAAACGGTCAATCCGTTGAGATCATCACGGCCGAGGGCCAAAAACCTGAAGCCACATGGATGGAAATTGCGCAAACCGGCAAGGCGCGCTCTGCCATTCGCCGTGCGTTGCGCGAAGAAGACACAGAGCGCTACATCAAGCTTGGCCAAGAACTTGCGCGCGTTGGGTTTGAACACATCGGCAAGCAAGCAACGGATAAAGCATTGACCACAGCCGCTAAAACCATGGGGCTCGGCGGACGCGATACATTGCTTGCGCAGCTTGGTGCCGCGCAGATCACCGCGCGCGATGTCATTCAGGTATTGTTCCCTGAGTTGGCCACAAAAACGGGTGAAATTGTCGAAGGCAACCGTGCTGTTGTTGGCTTGCGTGCGGATCAAACGTTCCGGCGTGCGGGCTGCTGTGCACCGCTTCCGGGTGAGCGGATTGTGGGCATAACCACCCTTGGTGAGGGTGTTACGATTCACGCGATTGACTGTAACACGCTTACCCAACTGACCGATGACGACAGTGATCGCTGGGTTGATCTGCATTGGCACGAGGGGCCGCATGCTGCGATTTACGGTGCAACAATTGAGCTGACCATCGCCAATGATGCGGGTGTTTTGGGCCGTCTATGTACGCTTATCGGCGAGCGCGGCGCAAATATTTCAAACATCACATTTGAGGAACGCACCCCTGATTTTTACCGTTTGATCATTGATGTTGAGCTAAGAGACGTCAGTCACATGCACGCGGTTTGCACCGCACTTGAGGCAGACACCAGCGTTGCGCACATCGCACGGATGCGCGGTGATAACGTGCCGCGTAAGGTCGGCAAAGGGACAGGGGCCAGCAACACGGTCCATTAAGGCAAATCCCATAACGCGAACTGGGGTCTGTTATTAGTAGGTGGGTTGAGTAAAGTCGCACCAAACATATGTGCTGAACATCGGCCAGCAACGAAGGACATATTTTGATTTTCAAACGCCGCGATAAACGGTCTTGGCTGAGCACTGCGCGCGAGTTCTTGTGGCCCCGCGGCGGTTGGGCGCGCGCGTTTCATTATGTAAAACACCGTTTGCGCCGTTTGCCCGATGAGCCGGAAACAATTGCCCGCGGTATTTGGGCGGGCGTATTCACGGCCTTCACGCCGTTCTACGGGTTGCACTTCTTGATCGCGGCAGGCCTTGCCAAGGCCATGCGCGGCAACATTCTGGCGGCATTGCTGGGTACGTTTTTTGGCAATCCGCTTACCTATATCCCCATTGGGGCTGCGTCCTTAGGGACAGGGCATTTCTTGCTCGGTACTGGCACTGTCATCGATGTTGAACGCTCACTGGGCGGTAAATTTGCCGATGCGTTTCTTGATCTTGCGCACAATTTTACGGCTCTGTTTTCGGACCGCGTTGCGGACTGGCATGGGCTTCACGTCTTTTTTGCAGAAGTGTTTTATCCCTATCTTGTGGGTGGTATCTTTCCTGGCGTGATCTGTGCCTACGCCTGTTATTTTCTTAGCGTGCCAGTCATTCGGGCTTATAAGAACCGCCGCAAGGGTATGCTGAAAAAGAAACTTGCCGAAATCCGCGAGAAAGCAGCACAGAAGGCTGCGGCCAAAAAAGTTGAAGGTCAGCCTCACGATCCGTGACTCTTTCGCTTCGCCCCTTGCACCGTCACGGGTTTCTCCTAATGTCCACATCACACGATGTGCAGAGGGATCAGCGAGATGACACAGGAACTACGCCTTGGGGTGAACATTGATCACGTTGCGACTGTTCGCAATGCCCGTGGTGGTACTGTGCCTGATCCTGTGCGTGCGGCGATTGTCGCCCAAGAGGCGGGCGCCGACGGCATTACCGCACACCTGCGCGAAGATCGCCGCCACATTGGTGACGCGGATATCGAAGCATTGATGGAGGCGCTTACGGTGCCGCTTAACTTTGAGATGGCCGCCACTGATGAGATGCAGCAAATCGCGCTACGCCATAAACCCCATGCGGTGTGTATTGTGCCCGAAAAGCGCGAAGAACGCACAACCGAAGGTGGCCTTGAAGTAGCCCGCGAGGAAAACCGCCTTGCCCATTATATCGCGCCGCTGCGCGAAGCTGGCTCGCGCGTTTCAATCTTTATTGCCGCTGATCCGCGCCAAATTGATGCGGCGCACCGGATTGGTGCAGAGGTGATTGAGCTGCACACGGGTGCCTATTGTGACGCTTTTGCCGAAGGTGATTTGCTGACCCGTGACGCGGAACTGGCCAAGCTGACTGACATGGCCAGTTACGCGCATAGCCTCGGGCTTGAGGTCCACGCAGGCCACGGTCTGACCTATGGCTGCGTCAGCCCCATCGCCGCATTGCCCGAGGTCAAAGAACTTAACATCGGTCATTTCCTTATTGGCGAGGCAATCTTCCGCGGTTTGCCCGATGCGATGGCTGAAATGCGCCGCCTGATGGATGTCGCGCGCACACTGTGAAGACCGGCGACACATATTTCGCCCATTGGGAGTGCGGCGCATGATCCTTGGGATTGGCACGGATTTGGCGAACATAGAGCGTATTCAAGGCACGCTTGATCGGTTTGGCGACAGGTTCAAAAACCGCGTCTTTACGGATGAAGAAAAACGCAAATCTGAAAGCCGCAAAGATATTGCTGGCACCTACGCCAAACGGTGGGCCGCCAAAGAAGCGTGTTCCAAGGCACTTGGTACGGGATTGGCCATGGGGATTGCGTGGAAAGACATGTCCGTGAGCAATCTGCGCACAGGCCAGCCCGTGATGCATGTGACGGGGTGGGCCAAAGATCGCCTCGCCGCAATGACGCCCGACGGGCATGAAGCGATTGTTCATGTAACCTTAACTGATGACCATCCATGGGCACAGGCTTTCGTTGTGATTGAGGCGCGGCCCGTTTCCGCCCGCGGATAAGCTGCAAACCTTGACAGTCGTGCCCTCGCGGCCCATCTAGCCCCAACTCATTTTTACAGATCGGACCTCTTTTATGGCCAAAAAAGACACAGCCAAAGATAGCATCGGCGAGACCATCAAGACCGTTGTCTATGCTTTGCTGATTGCGGGCGTCTTTCGCACCCTGTTCTTTCAGCCGTTCTGGATCCCGTCAGGCTCTATGAAAGACACGCTGCTGGTCGGTGATTTTCTGTTCGTGAACAAGATGGCCTATGGGTATTCACAGTATTCCTGTCCATTTTCTGCCTGCCCCATTCCAGATCGCATCTTTGGTTCTGAACCCGAGCGCGGTGATATTGTGGTGTTCCGCCACCCTGTGAACAACTCTGATTTCATCAAGCGCGTTGTGGGGATGCCGGGCGACCGCATTCAAATGAAAAACGCGGTGCTGCACATCAACGACACCCCCGTGGGCATTGAAGCCGCTGGTGAGTTTGTTGAGGTGTTCGAAGCCCAAGGTCCGCAAAAACGATTGCCCGCTTGCAAGGGGTCGGTTGGTCTTGGCGCGGATTGCATTAAAGACAAATATATCGAAACTCTGCCTGATGGTTCGTCACATTCAATCTTGGATGTGCGCGTCAGCAGCGCCGATAACACACCCGTCTACACAGTGCCTGAAGGCAACTATTTCTTCATGGGCGACAACCGCGATAACTCATCTGACAGCCGCTTTCCGCAGTCACTTGGGGGCGTTGGTTTTGTTCCCGCCAAGTATCTCATCGGTCGCGCCGACCGCGTTATCTTCAGCTCACAAGGTCGCTCTATGTTGTTCTTTTGGACATGGCGCGCGGACCGTTTCTTTAAGAAGTTGCAATGAAGCTAAGCGCAGATCTGAAAGCATTCCAAACCCGTTTGGGATACGCCTTTGAACGGCCCGACCTTTTGGTGCGGGCCGTTACCCATTCGTCCATGTCCACGCCAAACCGCGATGACAACCAGCGGCTCGAGTTTCTGGGCGACCGTGTTTTGGGCCTTGTGATGGCTGAAGCCCTTCTTGATGCAGATCGTGCCGCCGCCGAAGGCAAACTTGCGCCGCGCTTCAACGCGCTTGTGCGCAAAGAAACCTGTGCCGCCGTGGCCCGTGACATTGATGTGGGTGCAGTGCTGAAATTGGGCCGCTCCGAAATGCTGTCTGGTGGACGCCGCAAAGAGGCCCTTCTGGGTGATGCAATGGAAGCGGTAATTGCCGCGATTTACCGTGATGGTGGTTTCGAAGCCGCACGCAGCACTATTTTGCGCCTTTGGGGCAAGCGGGTCGAAACCGTTGAGGCCGATGCCCGCGATGCCAAGACAACGCTGCAAGAACACGCGCAAAGCCTTAAGCAGAACCCACCCAGTTACCGTGAAGTATCACGTAGTGGCCCTGATCACGCGCCGGTCTTCACAATCGAAGTACAGCTGGCCAGCGGCGAGGCCGCGACGGCCACCGCAGGCAACAAACGCAACGCCGAACAAGCCGCCGCGAAGGCGCTTTTGGAAAAGGTAAAACCATGACAACACGCGCCGGATTTGTGGCCCTCATCGGAGAGCCCAACGCAGGGAAATCCACGCTTCTCAACCGCATGGTTGGCGCGAAAGTGTCCATCGTGACCCACAAAGTACAAACCACCCGCGCCCGTATTCGCGGTGTTGCCATGTCAGGCGACAGCCAAATTGTGTTCGTGGACACCCCCGGTATTTTCCGCCCGCGCCGCCGCCTTGACCGCGCGATGGTTACAGCCGCGTGGGGTGGGGCTGCGGATGCGGACATTGTTGTTCTTATGATCGAAGCTCACCGTGGCATCACGGACGGGGTTCGCCAGATCATCGAAAGCTTGTCAGAGCGCGAGGGTACACAACGCGTTGCCCTTGCCATCAACAAGATCGACCGTGTTCAAGCGGATGTTCTGCTGGGGCTGACCAAAGAGTTGAACGCATTGTTTGCCTTTGAAGAAACTTTCCTCATCAGTGCCGAAAAAGGCCACGGTACTGACACGCTGAAATCATGGCTTGCGGGTGTCGTGCCGGAGGGTCCGTACTTGTACCCCGAAGATCAGATCGCTGACCTGCCCATGCGTATGATTGCAGCCGAAGTGACCCGCGAAAAACTGACCCTTCGCTTGCACCAAGAGCTGCCTTACCAAATGACCGTAGAGACGGAAAAATGGGAAGAACGCGAAGATGGTTCGGTACGCATTGATCAGCTGATCTATGTGATGCGCGATGGCCACAAAGGCATCGTCTTGGGCAACCGCGGCGAGACGATCAAAGCGCTTGGCAAAGCGGCACGTGAAGAGCTGACAGAATTCGTTGGCCGCAAAGTGCACCTCTTTTTGCAAGTAAAAGTGCGTCCAAACTGGCTTGAAGAATCCGAGCGCTATTCCGAAATGGGGCTTGATTTCAAAGACGGCGCTCTATGAGTTTGGCCCGTCTCACCGCAGATGTGTGGGTGGGGGCGTATCTGACGCGACTGCGCCTGATGGATATTCCCGCGTTTGTGGTGGCCAAAGGTGATCTGACCGCAGGGGCGATTTTGATCAAGATGAATACCCTTGATGGTAAGGCCACGGCCTACCAACGCAGCTTTGACATTATGACGGGTGACCGCAATTGGGTCATTCTGGCCGAGGGCGACGAACGTGATGTGGATGCTTCACTAAGCAAACAGCGTGGCTTTGATCCTGACCTTTGGGTGATTGAGGTCGAAGACCGGCAAGGCCGCCATTTGCTGGATGAGCCGGGTCTAAGCGAATGATCACGTGGCGTGACGAGGGCGTTTTGCTATCGGTGCGCCGCCACGCAGAAAGTGCTGCGATCATTGAAGTGTTTACCGCCGAACACGGTCTGGCTTCAGGTGTGGTACGCGGCGCGTCTAGCCGGAAAATGACGCCGGTGTTGCAAGCTGGCGCGCAACTTGACGTCACTTGGAAAGCACGTTTGGCCGAACACCTTGGGGCCTTCACCGTTGAGCCACAGCGCAGCCGCGCGGCCATTGCCATGAACAACCGCTTTGCGTTGGCGGGGCTCACGGCGGTCACGTCTTTGCTGGCGTTTTCATTGGCGGAAGGGGAGGGGGACGCCGAGTTTTACGCGCGCTCCACGGCTCTTCTTGATTTGCTGGGGCAAGATGATGTGTGGCCGCTGGCTTATCTTCAGTGGGAAATGATGCTGCTTGAAACAGCGGGCTACGGGCTTGATCTAAGCGCTTGCGCTGTGACCGGTGCGCAAGAAGGTTTGGCCTTTGTCAGCCCCAAAACGGGGCGGGCTGTGACAGCAAAAGGAGCAGGCGAATACGCCTCCAAATTGCTGCCACTGCCACCTGTTCTGTTGGGCGAAGGCGACGCCAGCACAACCGAAATTTGCGAAGCACTAAAAGTAACGGGGCATTTCCTGGAAACCCAATTGGCGAAAAACCTAGGGGGCAAGCCTGTCCCTGCTGCACGCGCCCGCCTGATGGATGCACTGCGCCGCGTAGCCCAAACAGAGGCATCGCCTTAGCGCGCTTCCAGTACCATCTGCGCTGTGGTTTCACCGTCGGTGATGGCCGTCAAAATCATCGTGCCTCCCAGAACATCTGCAGTATTTACCGCGCTCAAGGTCTCAAAGAACGTAGTTTCCTGCGCCAAGTCAGGGCAGGCGCGCTTTGTCGCCGCGATGGGACCAAGTTCAATCCAAGGGTAAGGCGCCATCTGGCGTGCGGTGAATGTGTTGCACGGCGCCGTACCTGTCACGGTTCCCGCTGCGGCAAAGCTGATCGTTGCGGCCGCGTCAAAAGCTGCGCCGTTTATTTCGCTCACACGCCAAACGCGGTCACCGGCACCATAAGCCGTAATGGTTTCGTTAGCAGCACAGGCCGCAAGTGAGGCACAAAGAACGAAGGGCAGACGGTTTTCATGCAGGCACCTTACTGCTGACACATTGGGCGGCAAGTGCCGGCAGTTCATATCCTTGTGTGCGCCGCAAACGTAAAAGCCCCCGCACATTGGCAGGGGCTTTGCATGTCAGATGTGTTTGGCTAAGCGGCCTATCCCAAAAGGCGGCGCGCAATAACCTGTGCCTGAATTTCTGCAGCGCCCTCAAAGATGTTGAGGATGCGTGCATCACACAGGATTCGGCTGATTTTGTACTCAAGCGCAAAACCGTTGCCGCCGTGGACCTGCAACGCGTTGTCGGCCGCAGCCCACGCAACCCGCGCGCCCAAAAGTTTCGCCATCCCCGCCTCAAGATCACAGCGGCGGCCTTCGTCTTTCTCATTGGCTGAGAAATACGTCAGCTGGCGGGCGACCATGGTTTCAACGGCCATCATTGCCAATTTGCTGGAAACGCGTGGGAAGTTGATCAACGCCTTGCCGAACTGTTTACGGTCCAGCGCGTATTGCATCCCGACGTCCAGCGCAGATGCAGCCACACCAACGGCCCGCGCTGCGGTCTGGATGCGTGCACTTTCGAATGTCTCCATCAAGTGCTTGAAGCCCATACCTTCGGTGCCGCCCAAAAGGTTCTCGCCTTTGACGTGGAAGTTATCGAACGCCAGTTCGTATTCTTTCATGCCGCGGTAGCCCAGCACTTCGATCTCGCCGCCGGTCATGCCTTCGGTCGGGAAGGGGTTTTCCTCGGTGCCGGGGGTTTTCTCGGCGATGAACATAGACAACCCTTTATAGTTGGTTGTCTCGGGGTCCGTGCGCGCAAGGAGGGTCATGATCTGTGTGCGGGTGGCGTGGGTGATCCACGTCTTGTTGCCGGTCACCGCGTAGTCACCGTTATCATCTTTGACCGCACGTGTGCGCAGCGCACCAAGGTCAGAGCCTGTGTTCGGCTCGGTGAAGACGGCTGTGGGCAACGTCTCAGCGCTTGCCAAACGGGGCAGCCACTTTTGCTTTTGCTCTTCTGTGCCGCCGCAAATGATCAATTCGGCTGCGATTTCAGAACGGGTGCCAAGGCTGCCAACGCCGATATAGCCGCGCGAAAGCTCCTCGGAGACCACGCACATAGACGCTTTGGACAGGCCAAACCCGCCGTATTCTTCGGGAATGGTCAGGCCGAACACACCCATCTCGGCCAGCTCTTCGATGATCTCCATAGGGATCAACTCGTCTTTGAGGTGCCATTCGTGGGCAAAGGGCTCAACCTTCTCAACCGCATAGCGGCGGAATTGCTCGCGGATCATCTCCAGCTCTTCATCCAGCCCAGAGGCACCAACGGTGATGTTGGCGGATTGCTCCTGCATCAGTTCCACAAGGCGGCTGCGTGCGGCTTGGGTGTTGCCGCTCTGGGTCAGCTTCATCACCGCAGGCGTCATCAGCGCGCCCATTTGCTCTTGGGTCATGCCGATGTCTTGCAGGCGCAGGATCTCGCCTTGGTTCATCGGGATGCCACCGTAGATTTGCCACAGGTATTCACCAAAGGCGATCTGATGAAGCAACTGTTCGGTCTCACCAAATGTGCCGGATGCTTGCAAACCCTCGGCCCAGTTCTGCATTTGGCGCAGGGCCTCTACATATGTGGCCAACCACGCCAGCCCATGCGCCGCCGTCTGGTTTTGCTCAATCAACGCACCGCTGATGCGATCGCCGTCCGTGACTGTGGCACGAAGGCATTCTTTCGCGGTCTCCAGCACTTTTTCGCAGGGCGCGATAGCATCCGCCGTCAGTGCCAAAAGATCAGGCAGAACAGTAGCTTGCGTGAGGGTCATATCTTGTCCGTCATGGGCCATGAGAAGCATCCTTTTCAAAACTGAGTTTCTGCATACGCACTTTGCACTCGCAGCGCAATAATAATTCGCAAAAATTACACCTTGCGCACAAATGTGTCGCGGTGGATTGGCGCCTTACAGGGCAGTGTTGGCAGTGAATTTGCCTGCTGTTGTTTGCCGCGCAATCCGATAAAGCTGCCCCTATGACAATTCTATTTGAACAACCCGCGCTTATTATCTTCGCTTTTGTGATGATCGGCCTGCTTGCGGGATTTGTCAAAGGTGCCGTGGGGTTTGCGATGCCGATGATTATGGTTTCGGGCCTTGGCACGCTGTTGTCGCCCGAATTGGCAATTGCCACGCTGATCCTGCCAACGGTTGCCTCCAATTTGTTGCAGGCTTTCCGCACTGGTATTCGCGCGGCCTACGAATCGGCCAAGAAGCACCGGCTTTATTTGTTGATCTGTTTGTCGATGATCCTTGTGACTGCACAGCTTGTGACATCGCTTGAACGGTGGGTGCTTTATCTGATTTTGGGCATCCCTGTGACGTTCTTTGCCACGTTGCAACTGATCGGCTGGCGCCCGTCCATCAACCCGGGCAACCGCCGCCCGGTTGAGATTGGCGTAGCGCTTTTTGCAGGCTCGCTTGGGGGGCTATCGGGCACATGGGGGCCGCCTACGGTACTTTATCTGACCGCACTCGATATCGCCAAGCGTGAGAACTTGCGCGTGCAGGGCGTGATTTACGGCGCGGGTTCTGTGGTGCTTTTATCGGCCCACCTGAAGTCCGGCATCTTCAATGCGCAAACATGGTCGCTTTCGGCACTGATGTTGGTGCCTGCGGGCATTGGCTTGCTGTCGGGCATGGCGGTGCAATCAAAACTGGATCAAGCCAAGTTCCGCAAAATTACCCTGATTGTTTTGATTGTGGCGGGGCTTAACCTGATCCGTCGCGGGGTTCTGGGTTAGCCCTGATTGCATGCGGCCCCGCCCGCTTGGGGCAGGGCCACAGCACTATGAGTTAGCCGATTGCGGCTGCTTTTACGTCTTCATCAATGAACGGCACGTACTGCTCAAAGTTGGCGGCAAACATATCCACCAGTTTTTGCGCTTGCGCGTCATAGGCGGCTTTGTCGGCCCATGTGCTGCGCGGATCCAACAGGCCCGCGTCCACGCCAGCCACAGTAACGGGCACGTCAAAGCCAAAGTTCGGATCCTTGCGGAAAGTCCCTTCGTTGAGTGAGCCATCAAGCGCTGCAGTCAACAGTGCGCGGGTTGCTTTGATGGGCATCCGCGACCCTGTGCCATATGCGCCACCGGTCCAGCCGGTGTTTACCAGCCAGCACGTCGCGCCGTGGCTTGCAATCTTTTCGCGCAGCAAATTGCCGTAGGCTTCTGGGCGGCGGGGCATGAAGGGTGCGCCAAAGCACGTTGAGAACGTGGGCTCGGGCTCGGTCACGCCGCGCTCTGTGCCGGCTACTTTTGACGTGAAGCCGGACAAGAAGTGGTACATCGCTTGGGCCGGTGTCAGGCGCGCAATCGGAGGCAGCACACCAAAGGCGTCACAGGTCAGCATAATGATGTTTTTTGGGTGTCCACCAAGGGCCGTTTCGGACGCGTTCGAGATATACTCAAGCGGGTACGCGCAGCGCATGTTGGCCGTCAGGCTGTCATCGTCGAAATCCAGTTCTTTGGTTTCGGGATCAAACACCATGTTCTCGATGACTGTGCCAAACTTAGATGTGGTCGCGTAAATCTCTGGCTCTGCTTCGGCGGACAAATTAATGGTCTTGGCGTAGCAGCCGCCCTCAAAGTTGAACGTACCGCGGTCGGACCAGCCATGCTCATCATCGCCGATCAACACGCGGTTGGGATCGGCAGACAATGTGGTCTTGCCTGTGCCTGACAAGCCAAAGAACACGGCCGTATCGACAGGGTTGCCTTTGGCGTGGTTGGCCGAGCAGTGCATCGGCATAATTCCTTTTTCGGGCAGCAAGTAGTTCAGCAATGTGAACACAGATTTTTTGTTCTCGCCCGCGTATTCCGTGCCGCCAATCAAGATGATTTTACGGTCGAAGTTCATCGCAATCACGGTCTCACTGCGGCAATCGTGCTTGGCCGGGTCCGCTTTGAATGAGGGGCAGTTGATTACGGTGAAGTCGGGCACAAAGCTGTCCAACTCGGCGCGCTCGGGGCGGCGCAGCATGTGGCGGATGAACAACCCGTGCCATGCAAGCTCGGTCACCATGCGCACATCAAGGCGCTGTGCGGGATCCGATCCGCCAAACAAATCTTGCACGTGGTAATCGCGGCCCTTCATGTGGGCCAGCATATCGTCATAAAGCGCGTCAAAGCCCGCTTCGGACATTTCGGCGTTATTCTCCCACCAAATACTATCGGCAACAGAGGCTGTGCGCACAACGTGCTTGTCCTTGGGCGACCGGCCCGTGAACTTGCCGGTGCTTACCAAAAAGGCGCCACCTTTGCCCAAAGTACCCTCGTTATTCTTGAGGGCTGTTTCGATTAACGCTGGTTCCAACAAATTGTAATAGACTTGCCCAAGCCCCGTGATGCCTTGTGCGTCGAGGGTGTGGTTTGGGTTGACCCGTCCAAGTGTCATTTGAAGTCTCCAAGAGTTGGCGCTGGTATTTGCGCGGGATACAAGGCGCTTAACATGACGTTTCCAGAGTTGAACAGGACGCATTTGCCCTGTTAGCGCCACCAATTTGGGTTTAGCGCAAACACTGTTTCTCATCTGCGACGTTTATCATCATTTAAGGAAGTGATGCGCTTACTCAGCCCGCACCTGTCAGCCCCGTTTGCGAGATATCAGTTGATTCGCAGGGCAAAAACGGTGATGTTGCCTATAAAAAGTAGGCAATAACGATTAAAATTGAGGATGAGTAGTATGTCCAAGATCGCTTTGGTCGACGACGATCGGAATATTCTGACGTCTGTCTCCATGACGCTCGAAGCTGAAGGCTTTGACGTTCAAACATATAACGACGGGCAAGCCGCCCTAGATGCGTTCAACAAACAGATGCCTGATATGGCTGTGCTCGACATTAAAATGCCGCGCATGGACGGGATGGATTTGTTGCAGCGCTTGCGCCAAAAAAGCGCGATGCCCGTCATTTTCCTGACGTCCAAGGACGACGAGATTGACGAGGTTCTGGGCCTGCGGATGGGGGCAGATGATTACGTCAAAAAGCCCTTCAGTCAGCGCCTTTTGGTAGAGCGTATTCGCGCCCTATTGCGCCGGCAGGATGCGCTTGACGGGATTGAGATTGCCGAAACCGAAGAAACCAAAATCATGGTTCGCGGTGAGTTGAGCATGGACCCGCTGCGCCATGCGGTCTCATGGAAGGGCAATGATGTCTCGCTCACTGTGACCGAGTTTTTGTTGCTGCAAGCCTTGGCGCAACGCCCCGGGTTTGTGAAATCGCGCGATCAGTTGATGGACGTAGCCTACGACGAGCAAGTCTACGTGGACGACCGCACCATCGACAGTCACATCAAACGCCTGCGCAAAAAGATGCGTACCGCCGACAGTGATTTCGCCGCGATCGAGACGCTTTACGGCATCGGTTACCGCTACAACGAAGAATAGAGCGCCCGCGTTGAGCAACGTTGACATTCATTCCTTGAAGTCAGTGCGCGAGGCCAGCATCGCCTTGGGTGAAGACTTCGTGGCCCCCAAAGAGGGGGTCGACACGGAGCTGCGCGCGCGCCGTGACAGGCGGGGTTTGTCTGCGCTGACCAGCTCGCCTTTGGTGCGCAAAATCATCACTTTCAACTTGTTGGGCCTGATGATTTTGGTGGCGGGGCTGCTTTACCTCAATACCTCGCGTGACAGCTTGGCCTTTCAACGCGCTGCCTCTTTGTTGACAGAAGTTGAGTTGATCGCAGACGTGTTTGAGGCACAGGTGCCCGCAGGTACGCCTGTAAACTTGGCAACTGCTGACGGTGTCAACGCGCCCAAAACATTGGCCGAGCTTGATCTGCGCGGCCAGTCGGATGTTTTCGTTTTTGACCCATCAGCGGTTCTTGTGGCGCAGTCGCTGGGCGCGGAACGCGGCAACAGCGCGGCTCTTGGCAACCCTGCAGACGGCGGGACGTTCATCACGGATATGCTGGCGGGCGCATGGCGCGGTATCGCGCGGGTGATCGGCGGCGCGCCTGCTGGTGCGGATACGGTGACCTCCCAAGACCTTGTGCGGCAATTGTTGGGCCAAACGCTTGCGGGGCAAACCGTGGTCGTGCCCGCCATTGATGCAAGCGGGCAAACCATTTTCACCGTCGCCACGCCGATCCTGCAAAACGGCGCGGTCATCGGCGCCATTGGCATGGCAAGTGCGGCGGGCGAGATTGACCAGCTTGTAAAAAGCGAGCGTGAAAATCTGTTGCAGATGTTTTTGATCGCCATTTTTGTCAGTGTCGGTCTTAGTTTTGTGTTGGCGTCGGCCATCGCGAATCCGCTGTCTGATCTGGCGGCAGCTGCTGAAATTGGGCGCGACAAAAGTTCGTCCAAACGTGCCCCGTCGCGGGTGCGCATCCCCGATTTAACCGCCCGCCCGGATGAGATTGGCCGTTTGTCTGGCGCGCTGCGCGGCATGGTCGGCGCGCTTTATGACCGGATTGAGGCGAATGAACAGTTCGCCGCTGATGTTGCCCATGAAATCAAAAATCCGCTGGCCTCTTTGCGCTCTGCCGTGGGCACAATGCGCGTGGCCAAGCGCGATGATCAACGCGAGCGCCTGCTTGAGGTGATCGAACATGACGTGCAGCGCCTTGATCGGCTGGTCAGTGACATTTCCAACGCATCCCGCTTGGACAGTGAGTTGGTCAAAGAAACAGAAGAGCCGTTCGATCTTTTGAACATGCTTTCGAACCTGTCTGATTATCTGGGCCAAAGCGCGTCTGACAAAGGGGTGGAGTTGGTCTCGGACCTGCCACCGGGACCCATCATGATCGACGGTCTTGAGGGGCGCTTGGCGCAGGTTTTCGTCAATCTTATCACCAACGCCGTGTCCTTTTGTGAGGAGGGCGATGCTATCCGCGTTTGGGTCCGCCGCCGTGATAATCGCGTGTTGATTGTTGTCGAAGACACAGGCCCCGGCATTCCCGATCAGGCGCTGAGCAAAGTGTTTAAACGCTTTTATTCTGAACGCCCCGAACAGCAGTTTGGCAATAACTCGGGTCTGGGCTTGGCAATCTCCAAGCAAATCGTTGAGGCCCACGGCGGTGTCATCTGGGCCGAAAATATCCGCCCGACTGATGCGGATGTCACCTCTGATCCTCTTGGTGCGCGCTTTGTGGTGGGCTTGCCGATTTAGCCGCGCGTTTTTCTTCAATTTGAACAGATGGCGTGCTATGGGCTGGGTATGGACCTTATCCACGCCACCACTGTTGCTGTTGATGGACGCGCGCTCATGATTATGGGTGCCGCGGGGCGTGGTAAGTCGGCCCTTGGGCTGCGAATGATGGCGCTTGGGGCCCAATTGGTGGCTGATGATCAAACGGCCTTGCACAATGTTGATGGCGCCCTGATGGCCACTGCGGCCCCTAATATTTCTGGCCTGATTGAGGCGCGCGGTATCGGTGTGTTGCGCGCAAATCCTGTGGCGCAAGCGCAGGTCATGGCCGTGGTCGATCTGGATCAGGCACCACCACCAGATGCTAAAGCGCCCACGCGGTTGCCCGCACCAAGCTATACCGAATTTTTGGGGCTAAAGTGCCGTGCCCTTCCTGCGGTGGTCGCGAATTATGCACCGGCGGCCTATCTGCAATTTCTCAAATGCGGGATTGCCGATGATGTCTGAGCCAAGTGCAACGCCTACCCAAACGCCAATTGCGGAAAATGCTGATGACACCGTGCCGGTAGTCTTGGTGATGGGGCCTTCAGGAGCGGGGCGCGCGACCGCAATCGCGGCATTGGAAGATTTAGGTTTTGAGGCAATCGACAACATGCCGCTGTCGTTGATCCCGCGCCTTTTGGATGGACCGCCTGTGTCGCGTCGCATGGCTTTGGGTCTTGATGTGCGCAACCGTGACTTTTCCGTTGATGCGGTTTTTGCGCTGATGAAGCGGGTTCAATGCGAGGTGGTCTATCTGGATGCCCGCGAAGATGTGCTGGTCCAACGGTATTCTGAGACCCGTCGCCGCCACCCGCTTGCGCCGCAAGACGCGCCGTTGCTTGGTATCCGCGCCGAGGTTGCGTTGCTTGCCCCTATTCGTGAGCGCGCTGATTATATCTTTGATACCTCGACGTTAACCGCCCAAGAATTGATCACAACGCTTGGCGGTTCCTTCGCCACAGGTGGTGCTGCGAATTTGGCGATCACGGTGCAATCCTTTGCCTACAAACGTGGGCTGCCCCAAGGGGTTGATCTGGTGTTTGATTGCCGCTTTTTGCGCAACCCCCATTGGGAGCCCGCTTTGCGTGAAAACACTGGCCTTGATGTGCCGGTGCAAGATTACGTCATGGCCGACCCGCTTTTTGATCCGTTCTTTGATCACCTGACTGGTATGTTGCGCACGCTGTTTCCTGCGTTCAAGGCGTCGGGCAAGACACATCTTACGGTGGCGCTTGGCTGCACGGGCGGACAGCACCGTTCCGTCACAGTTGCACAAATGCTGGCCAAAGCCCTTGCGCAACAAGGCTGGGAAATGTCAGTTAGGCATCGCGAATTAGACCGACACCGCAGCGCCTCGCTGCCCCTCAAAGGAACATCCACTTGATTGGCATTGTGATCGTTGCACATGGTGGATTGGCTCGCGAATATTTGCGCGCGGTTGAACATGTGGTCGGTCAGCAAGCGGGAATTGTCACTGTTGAGATCAGTTACGAGCACGACCGCATCGCCAAAGAGGCCGAGATTTGCACCGCCGCCAACACAGTGGATACAGGCGACGGCGTCGTTGTTGTCACTGACATGTTCGGCGGCTCGCCTTCCAACCTTAGTTTGGCCGCGTGCAACCCCGCAAACCGCATGATCCTTTATGGCGCCAATTTGCCGCTTTTGATCAAGCTCGCGAAAACCCGCAGCTTACCGCTGAAGGCCGCCGTTTTGGGCGCCCGTGATGCTGGCCGCAAATATATGGACGCCCGAACCGTGGGCCAAACCGGATACGAGTTATGACCCAAACCATTTCCAAAACCTTCGAGATCATTAACCAAAAGGGCCTTCATGCCCGCGCCTCTGCGAAATTTGTCGAGGTGGTCGAGCAACACTCCGCAAGCGTTGAGGTCAGTAAAGACGGGCTTAGTGCCACAGGTGACAGCATAATGGGGCTTTTGATGTTGGCAGCATCGAAAGGAAGTTTTATCAATGTTGAAATTTCGGGCGCTGATGCAGATGCGGCGGCGCAAGCCTTGGAAGCACTGATCGCTGATAAGTTCGGCGAAGAATTCTAGTGGTTGCGGGGGCTGCCAAAAAGGATCGTTTCAGTGGTTGATCGCCTTGAAGAAAGACCCCCAGCCCAAGGCGCGCCCGCAGACGTGGTGCCCTATGACAAGCGTCGCTTGTCTTATGCCAACACATTTACCAATCCGTTCAAAGCCAACGTAATCCACGTGATGGAGTGGATGACGGGCAAAATTCCACTGCTCTATCTTATCCGCCGGTTCGAGCGTGAGGGCGCAGCCTATGGTCAGGCGTTTTGGAAACAAGCGCTCCGCCACATGGGCATCACCCTTGAAACGCCCGCCGAGCAAATTGCCAACATTCCTGCCACTGGGCCCGTTGTGGTGGTGGCCAACCACCCGCACGGTTTGGTCGACGGGATGATTTTGGCGGAATTGATCGGCCGCGTGCGCACAGATTATAAAATCCTGACGCGGTCGCTGTTGACGGGCGTTGATGAGATCGAAGAATTCATGATCCCCGTGCCCTTTCCGCATGAGGAAGACAGCCTGCAAAAAAGCCTTGATATGCGCAAGCAAGCGATGGCGCATTTGTCTGGTGGTGGTGTGATTGTGCTGTTCCCGTCCGGCGTTGTGTCATGTTCACAGACGTTCTTTGGCCCCGCCGTTGAGGCAGAGTGGAACCCCTTTACGGCCAAGATGATTCAACGTTCAAAAGCCGCCGTGGTGCCGATTTACTTTCCCGGGCAAAACAGCCGGATGTATCAAATTGCCAATAAAATCTCGCCCACTTTGCGGCAGGGCCTGTTGATCCACGAGGTGGTTCACGCGCTTAATAAACCGCAAAGCCCTGTGGTGGGCGCACCATTTGATCCGGCAGAAATTCAGAAGTGGTCTGCCAACCCGCGCGGCTTTATGGCGTGGCTTCGTGAGAAAACACTGGCCCTTAAGGCAGACTAATCAGCGGGTCGGAACGGGTGTTTCGCCGCGGTAATCATAAAATCCGCGTTTTGTTTTGCGTCCCAGCCATCCCGCTTCCACATATTTTGTCAGCAGCGGGCAGGGCCGGTATTTCGTATCTGCCAGCCCGTCGTGCAGAACGTTCATGATGGACAGGCAGGTATCAAGGCCAATGAAATCGGCCAACTCAAGCGGACCCATCGGGTGATTTGCGCCTAGCTTCAGGGACGTGTCGATAGACGTGACCGAACCGACGCCCTCGTACAGTGTATAGATCGCCTCGTTGATCATCGGCATCAGGATGCGGTTGACGATGAATGCGGGAAAATCTTCTGCGGTGGCGGATGTTTTGCCAAGACGCTCAACAACGGCGTGGCAGGTTTTAAATGTCTCTTCGTCAGTGGCGATGCCGCGGATCAGCTCAACCAGCTGCATAACGGGCACAGGGTTCATGAAATGGAAACCCATGAACTTTTCGGGCCGGTCTGTGCGGCTTGCAAGGCGCGTGATCGAAATAGACGACGTGTTTGAGGTCAGAATTGTCTCAGGTTTCAGGTGCGGTTGCAGCGCCTTGAAGATCTCGTTCTTCACGTCTTCTTTTTCAGTGGCGGCTTCAATGATCAGATCGCTTTGCCCAAGTTCGCCCAGATCAAGCGTCGTGCTAATGCGCCCCAAAGCTGCGTCGCGGTTCTCGGCTGTCATCGTGCCTTTTGCAACTTGGCGGTCCATGTTTTTGGCAATCAACGCCTGCGCCGCCGCAAGGGCATCTGCGCTCACATCATTCAGCCGCACATGATACCCGGCGCTTGCAAAAACATGGGCGATCCCATTGCCCATTTGCCCCGCGCCGATAACGCCAACCTGCTCAATATCCATAACGGATCCTCTGATGCTGTTTGCGTTAACTGTGTCGTGAGCAGCCTGTGCGCGCAACCCCGTGATTGAGACAGTTTTCAACAAATTGGCAGGTTAGCAGTTTGGAAAGACCTTTGTGAGAATCGTGTCTTTGGGTGAAATTGTGAGAGGTGGCGTAATGACCATTCAATCAACGGGGCAGACCGCCCTTGAGTACATGCCGTGCAGGTATGGCCGCTCGAAGCTGGTGTTTCGCGGACCACGCAAGCGGCTTGAGACGGATTATGTGGCGTTTCTGGGCGGCACAGAGACATACGGCAAATTCATGCCCCAACCGTTTCCGAATTTGGTCGAGCAAAGCCTTAATGTTCAATGCGTGAATTTTGGTTGTGTGAATGCGGGCCCCGATGTGTTTCTGGGTGATCCCTTCGTACCGGGCGCCTGTTCCAAGGCCCGTGTGACGGTGCTTGAGGTGATGGGCGCTGCGAACCTGTCGAACCGGTTCTATTCGGTGCACCCACGGCGCAACGACCGCTTTTTGAAGCCATCAATGCTGATGCAGACCATTTTTCGCGGTACGGATTTTACGGAGTTCACTTTTACGCGGCACCTTTTGTCGACGCTGCAGTCCGAGGCACCTGAGAAATACGAGATTGTTGTGGATGAGTTGCGGCAAGCGTGGCTTGCGCGGATGCGCTCGCTTTTGGCCAAGATTGATGGAAAAGTCATTCTGCTTTGGGTGAAGCCACCAATGACGGCACAGGTTGGCCCGCTGGGTGGGGACCCGCTTTTTGTGGACCGCACCATGATGGAGCAAATCGGCCAAAGCGTGACAGGCATCGTTGAGGTGGACTTGCCATCCCATGATGCGGCACTTCGCCTGGAAGGGATGAGCTACACCGAGATGGACCAGCCCGCCGCAACCGAGTTGTGGGGCGCACCGGCGCATCAACTTGTGGCGGCCGACGTCACAGAGGCGCTGACCAAAATGGTGTAAGGCGGGTCTTTTGTGCGGTGGACGTGTGCAAGTCGCGTTTAGAGCGCGGCTAACTCATCCGTGATGGCTTGCGCTGCCGCGCGTGGGTTTTCGGCTTGCCAGATGGGACGGCCCACTACGATGTGGTTTGCGCCGTCGCGAATGGCTGATGCCGGTGTCGCAACGCGCTTTTGGTCCCCAAGGGCCGCGCCGGTCGGGCGCACGCCGGGGGTGACGATCAGTTTGTCGTCTGCAATTGGCAGCGCGCGGATCAATGCCGCCTCTTGAGGGGATGCGATCACACCGTCTGCGCCAGCTTCAAGCGCACGGCCCGCACGTTCAGTCACCAGATCAGGGATCAGACCGTCTTTGATCAAACAGTCGTCCAAGTCACCACGATCAAGCGAGGTCAAAATAGTAACCGCGAGGATTTTTGTGTTCGAACCTGCAGCGCCTTGTTTTGCGGCGTTAACCACTTGTGGATCACCGTGAACAGTCAGGAAATCCAGATCAAAATGCGCCAAGCCGCGCACGGCTGCCTCAACAGTCGCGCCGATGTCGAACAGTTTCATGTCCAGAAAGATGCGTTTGCCGCGTTCTGCCTTCAACTCGTTAGCAAGGCCAAGCCCGCCACCAGTCAACATGCCCAACCCGATTTTATAGAATGATACCGCGTCACCCAGCTCATCGGCCAGTTTCAGGCCTGCCAAAGCGTTCGGCACATCCATCGCAACAATCAATCTATCGTCGGCCATCGGTGCGGCTCCTTTTGGTACGTATGTTTTGTTGTGGCGGGGGTAGTTGCTTTGGGGGCGCGATGCAAGCGAGCGGGTGTGCCGAAAACGGCATCTGGCCTTGCCGCGCGGTGGGGCTTTGCGCGGATTTTAGGCATTCCGTCACTTGAACGCGGGCATCATTCGCCCCATCTAAGCTGCATAAGGTCCCACACCGATGTATGCCGCAAAGGCGGGTGCGAAATTTACGTGGGATGCTGCAAAAGGAGAGACCCATGGACTTAGAAAAGTTCACTGAACGCGCACGCGGTTTCGTGCAAGCGGCACAAACAATTGCTGCACGTGAAAGCCACCAACGGCTGACCCCCGAACATTTGCTGAAGGCGATGATGGATGATGATCAGGGCTTTGCCGCCAATCTGATCAGCGCCTCTGGCGGCGATGCCCCTGCGGTTGCGCGTGCGGCTGATCTGGCTGTGTCAAAGCTGCCCAAAGTGACGGGCGACGCGAGCGCTGTGTACCTTGATAGTGCCACAACCCGCGTGCTGGCTGAGGCAGAGAACCTCGCCAAGAAAGCCAAAGACAGTTTTGTGCCCGTTGAGCGCGTTTTGATGGCGCTGGCCATGGTGCGCTCTGGCGCGAAAACCGCGATGGAGGCCGGCAAGGTCACTGCGCAAAAGCTTAACAGTGCGATCAATGACGTACGCAAAGGGCGCACAGCGGATACCGCAAGCGCCGAAGACGCCTATGAGGCGCTGCGCAAATACACCTCTGATTTGACAGAGGCCGCCCGTCAGGGGCGCATTGATCCGATCATTGGACGTGATGATGAGATCCGCCGCGCGATGCAGGTATTGTCACGCCGCACAAAGAATAACCCCGTTCTGATTGGTGAACCTGGCGTGGGCAAAACCGCCATCGCCGAAGGGTTGGCCCTGCGTATCATCAACGGTGATGTGCCCGAAAGCCTGCGCAACAAACGCCTTTTATCGCTTGATATGGGGGCGCTGATTGCGGGTGCGAAATACCGTGGTGAATTTGAAGAACGTCTGAAATCAATCCTGTCCGAGGTGACGGCCGCGGCTGGTGAAGTGGTTTTGTTCATCGATGAAATGCACACCCTTGTGGGGGCGGGCAAAGCGGACGGTGCGATGGATGCGTCGAACTTGCTCAAGCCCGCGTTGGCGCGTGGTGAATTGCACTGTGTGGGTGCGACCACCCTTGATGAGTACCGCAAACACGTAGAAAAAGACGCAGCTCTTGCGCGGCGTTTCCAGCCGGTGTCGGTGAACGAGCCCACGGTTGAGGACACCATCAGCATCCTGCGCGGCATCAAAGAGAAGTATGAGTTGCACCACGGTGTGCGTATTTCAGACAGCGCCCTTGTTGCGGCCTCTACTTTGTCGCACCGCTACATTACGGACCGATTTTTGCCCGACAAAGCGATTGACCTGATGGACGAGGCGGCCAGCCGGCTGCGCATGGAAGTTGACAGCAAGCCAGAGGAGCTTGACGCGCTGGACCGTCAGATTTTGCAGATGCAGATCGAGGCCGAGGCGTTGCGCTTGGAAGACGATCAGGCGTCCAAGGATCGTCTTGCCACACTCGAGCGCGACTTGGCCGAGGTGCAGGAACGTGCCACACAAATGACGACCGCATGGCAGGCGGAGCGTGACAAGCTGGAAGGCGCGCGGGTCCTTAAAGAAAAGCTCGACCGTGCGCGCGCCGAGTTGGACATCGCCAAGCGTGAGGGCAATTTGGCCAAGGCAGGTGAGTTGTCGTATGGCGTGATCCCGCAGCTTGAGAAAGACCTGGCCGAGGCGGAAACCGCAGGGGATGACGTGGTGGTCGAAGAGGCCGTGCGCCCCGAACAGATCGCCCAAGTGGTTGAGCGTTGGACCGGTATCCCCACCTCAAAAATGCTTGAGGGTGACCGCGAAAAACTGCTTCGGATGGAAGCGGCGCTGGGAAACAGGGTCATTGGTCAGCACGCGGCGGTTAAGGCGTTGTCTAATGCAGTGCGCCGTGCGCGCGCGGGGCTCAATGATGAAAACCGCCCCCTTGGTTCGTTCCTCTTTCTGGGGCCAACCGGTGTGGGCAAGACCGAATTAACCAAAGCAGTTGCGGAGTTCTTGTTTGACGATGACAGCGCAATGGTCCGCATCGATATGTCTGAGTTCATGGAAAAACACGCGGTTGCCCGTTTGATTGGGGCGCCTCCTGGGTACGTTGGCTATGACGAAGGTGGTGTGTTGACCGAGGCCGTGCGACGCAAGCCTTATCAGGTCGTGCTGTTTGACGAGGTTGAGAAAGCGCACCCAGATGTGTTCAACGTGTTGTTGCAGGTTCTGGACGATGGTCAGTTGACCGACGGACAGGGGCGCACAGTCGATTTCAAGCAAACGCTGATTATTCTGACCAGCAACCTGGGTTCTCAGGCGCTGAGCGAATTGCCGGAAGGTGCTGACGCATCTACGGCCAAACGTGATGTAATGGCGGCGGTGCGTGGTCATTTCCGTCCCGAGTTTCTGAACCGTTTGGATGAGACTGTGATCTTTGACCGTCTGGCCCGCGAAGACATGGACGGGATCGTCGATATTCAGATGGCGCGGCTGCTGAAACGCTTGGCGGCGCGTAAGATCAATCTTGAGTTGGACGCGGCGGCCAAACAATGGCTTGCCGACGAGGGGTATGACCCCGTGTTTGGCGCGCGGCCTTTGAAGCGTGTGATCCAGCGTGCATTGCAAGACCAACTGGCTGAGATGCTGTTGTCTGGGGATGTCGTAGACGGCAGCACCGTTCACATCAGCGCGGGACCGAGTGGCCTTTTGGTGGGCGACCGGATCAGTGCCTCTACCCGCGAAGCGCCCGAGGATGCAGTGGTTCATTAACCCGCTGTTCAGGGCCGCGTGGGTTTGACAGCGCGACAGCACAAAGAGCCGCCTCAGCCGAAACGCTGGGGCGGTTTTTGTTTGGATGTGAACCTATCAGTAACGAGTGAGAGAGATTGGCGGCCGCCAAAGATGAGGGTGCAAGAAGGGCGTGCCAAGCCCCCGAAATCCGGTGCGGTGGATCGGTTCGGTGCCCTTTTCGCGGTGTCGAATAGATTTCGACCGGGGCTTTGAACCATATGCTTTCTCAAATTGCGCGCTTGGGGAGTGTCGCGCAAAACGGCTAACGCGATCTTACCGCAGCGGGCGGGCCTGATGGGCGGGGCGCAACGCCAAGGCCCGCTCACGTCCGCGTTATGCGGTTTCCTTTTGGGCGGGCTTTGCGGTTTAGTGGGCGCAAGGTGATTTGCTTAAAGGGGTGCGGAGATGTTCAGCTTTATGGGGGCGGCGGGGTACGCGCTGCAATTCTTGGCGCTGTTGTTTGTGACGGTGATTGGTTTTGTTGTTGCGCTGGCTCTTGTGTTGTTCGTGCGCGATCGTTGGCAGACCGAGGATGCGGTGCGGCGCAACTATCCGGTGATCGGGCGGTTTCGTGCGCTTTTCAGCACATTGGGTGAGTTCTTCCGGCAGTATTTCTTTGCGATGGACCGCGAGGAGCTGCCCTTTAACCGTGCGCAGCGCGACTGGATCAAGCATTCATCTGAGGGCAAAAGTAACACGGTCGCCTTTGGCTCAACCCGCAACATTTCAGAAGTCGGCACGCCCATCTTTGTGAACGCTGCGTTCCCGCCCGTTGATGACCAATTCGCAAGCTCGGAACCGATGATCATTGGCCAAGGGGCGGCAACGCCTTTTGTGGCGCGATCCATCTTTAATCTATCTGGGATGAGCTACGGCGCCATTTCCAAGCCGGCGGTTCTGGCGCTGTCAAAAGGGGCGGCTAAGGCGGGCATTTGGATGAACACTGGCGAAGGTGCGCTGGCCCCTGAACATCTGGCGGGTGGTGCGGATATTGTGTTTCAGATCGGCACGGCCAAATACGGCGTGCGCACCAAGGATGGTAAGCTAAGCGATGACCGGCTGCGCGCAGTCGCCGCTCATCAGACTGTACGGATGTTCGAGATCAAGCTGGCCCAAGGGGCAAAGCCCGGTAAGGGCGGCATACTTCCCGCCGCCAAAGTGAACGACGAGATTGCTCACATTCGCGGGATTGAACCGCATCAAGACAGCATCAGCCCGAACCGCCATGAAGAAGTAGATGACTGGTACGATCTGCTGGACATGATTGCCCATGTGCGCGCCGTGACCGGCAAGCCTGTTGGGATCAAGACTGTGGTCGGCTCGCCCGACGCACTTGAGGAATTCTTTGTGGCTATTCTTGAGCGCGGGATGGATAGCGCACCGGATTTCATCACCCTTGATGGGGGCGAGGGCGGCACGGGAGCCTCTCCGATGCCGTTGATGGATTTGGTGGGGATGCCAATTCGTGAGGCACTACCCCTAATTAGTGCGCTACGTGATCGCATGGGCCTTAAGGAACGCATCCGCTTGGTGGCCAGTGGTAAGTTGGTGAACCCCGGTGATGTGGCGTGGGCTTTGGCGGCAGGGGCGGACTTTGTGACGTCTGCGCGCGGCTTCATGTTTAGCCTTGGCTGCATCCAGTCGCTGAAGTGCAACAAGAATACCTGCCCCACTGGCATCACCACTCATGATCCGCGTTTTCAAAAGGGGCTAGTGGTTGAGCAAAAGTTCGAGAAGGTCGCGGCCTATGCGCGGTCCATCGTTCATGAAGTGGAAACCATTGCTCATTCTGTTGGTGTGGCCGAGCCGCGCCTGATGCGGCGGTCACATGTGCGGATCGTACAACCAGATGGCAGCAGCAAGCGGCTAAGCACGATTTACCCCGCCCGCGATGAAGGGCAGACTGCGCCGCATCCATAGAAACAAGATATCTAGGCGCGAAGGCGCGGTGCTCTATACCTATATATAGAGAGAGCACATGACGCGGGCGGCTTTGTGACAGGGTCTCACCAATGCGTGAGGGGGGCTTTGCGCAGTGTGGCGCGCCTCGTAAGTATAAAGAGCTGGCGGGCGCATGATGCGCGTGGCTCAAACAGATGAAGGACGCGGCTCATGGCCTATGGTTGGAAGAACAAGTTAACGGCGGCTGATGTGACACCGGAAGCGGCGTTCTGGAACCGGCGTCAGATTATGGCTGGCATGGCCGCTGCCGGTGTGGCGGGCAGTATCGCAGGGTCCGCCTTCGCTGCGCAGGATGCGTTGGTGCCCAACAGCTTTGAGGACATCACCAGCTACAACAACTTTTACGAGTTCGGCACCGGCAAGGGCGACCCCGCCGCCAACGCAGGTAGCCTGACCACGGACCCGTGGGAAATCACGGTTGATGGGCTGGTCGATAACCCCGGTACATATTCTGTGGCCGAGTTGCTGGATGGTCTGGATATAGAGGAACGTATTTACCGTTTCCGCTGTGTTGAAGCATGGGCGATGGTTGTGCCGTGGAACGGTGTTGAGCTGCGCGATATTCTGCAAAAGGCAGGGGTGCAGTCAGATGCCAAGTACGTAGCTTTTGAAACGTTGTACCGCCCCGAGGAAATGCCCGGTCAGCGCCTGCCGTCTATTCCGTGGCCGTATGTTGAAGGGCTGCGCCTTGATGAGGCGATGCATCCGCTGACGCTGATGGCGACGGGTATCTATGGCAAGCCTATGCCCAACCAGAATGGTGCGCCGATCCGTTTGGTGGTGCCGTGGAAGTATGGGTTCAAATCTATCAAGTCGATCGTGAAGATCACCCTGACGGACCGCGAGCCGCCCACAAGCTGGAACACGATCAACGCACGGGAGTACGGTTTTTACAGTAACGTGAACCCGGACGTAGATCACCCGCGTTGGTCGCAGGCATCGCACCGCGTCATTGGCGGCGGTCTGTTTCAAAAGCGCGAGCCTACTTTGATGTTCAATGGCTACGAAGAAGAAGTTGCGTCGCTTTATGCGGGCATGGACCTTCGTAAGGACTTCTAGCCTAGCATGATTGTTGACCGTCTGAATGGCTGGGCGCGCAAGCTGCCTGTGTGGTGTGTGTATACTGTGTACCTGCTGCCGATGCCGTACTTCTTCTATCTTGGTCTGACGGGCGGCTTGGGTGCCGAGCCGATTAAGGCGCTTGAACATGAATACGGTGAGATTGCGTTGCAGTTGGTCATCATCGGATTGGCGATTACACCGCTGCGCCGTTTCACGGGTATCAACCTTATCAAGTTTCGCCGCGCTATCGGTCTTGTGACGTTTGCATATGTATTGGCGCACCTGCTGGTATGGCTGGTGCTTGATGTTCAGATCCTAAGTCAGATCTGGGCGGATATTCTAAAGCGCACGTATATTACTGTTGGTATGGCCGCGTTCGTATTGATGCTGCCACTTGCGCTTACATCTAACAATTGGGCTGTGCGGCGCATGGGGGCAAACTGGCGGACGCTTCATAAATTGACCTATGGGGCCGCGATTCTGGGCGGGGCGCATTTTATTTGGCTCGTAAAAGGGATTCAGATCGAACCACTGGCCTATATGGCGGTGATTTTGCTGCTTTTGGGGCTGCGATTGATTCCTAAACGGCAGAATCGCAAATCAGTGGCCGCCTGATTCACGCGATTCACGGCTTTTGGGACCGATTATTCGTGTTTGACCGGCTTAGGTCTGTGGATAACTCCGCTGTCCAAAGTATTGGCGCTAACGGGAGGGTAATTTGATTACCCAAACCCCTGGGTAAACTAGCAACATTCTTAAGCAAGCATCTGTAAACAGACGAAAAAACAGAAAAATGCACAAAAAACGTATATGCTTTCAAAAAGGGGGTTGCGTGTTTTGTTTGTTAGACCTAAACCCCACTTCACCGGCGGCGCAGAGATGCAGCGCGGGTCGCCAGAGGGGCTAGGGAGACGCTGAGAGGCTGACTTGGTTCTGAGGTTAGAGAAGAAATTAGAGGTATTTGAGGCGGGGCGCGCCGTATGATTTAGGGCGCATCTGGTCTCTTTTGTTCCTCACGTTGTTTGAAATTGCTGGTATTTGAAGAGATATGTGGGCGGTTTGGTTCATTCGATGGATCAACGTCTGTATATCGCGCTAATAGGCTTCGGCCGATGATTTAGTGTCAGCTTCACTGTTTGATGTGGTCTTTTGTTACTTTTGTAACTTAAGCACATGAAACAGATGACTGTCCCATTTGAACAATGGGACGATGTGCAGAGGTTCGACGTCAAGGATACGCAGTAATGCGTTTCAACTTGAGAGTTTGATCCTGGCTCAGAACGAACGCTGGCGGCACGCCTAACACATGCAAGTCGAGCGCTCACTTCGGTGGGAGCGGCGGACGGGTTAGTAACGCGTGGGAACATACCCTTTACTACGGAATAGCCTTTGGAAACGAAGAGTAATACCGTATACGCCCTACGGGGGAAAGATTTATCGGTAAAGGATTGGCCCGCGTTAGATTAGATAGTTGGTGGGGTAACGGCCTACCAAGTCTACGATCTATAGCTGGTTTGAGAGGATGATCAGCAACACTGGGACTGAGACACGGCCCAGACTCCTACGGGAGGCAGCAGTGGGGAATCTTAGACAATGGGGGAAACCCTGATCTAGCGATGCCGCGTGTGTGACGAAGGCCTTAGGGTCGTAAAGCACTTTCGCCAGAGATGATAATGACAGTATCTGGTAAAGAAACCCCG
>NZ_CVPC01000004.1 GCF_001049735.1 Nereida ignava | reverse complement strand
AGATTATTGGCTTCGCAGTGCTAATGGCGCTGCTAAGCTCCGCTGTCTCCATGTTTTGGGAGGGATGTGTTGTAGACAGCGGAGCATAGCAGCAAGGCTTGTACTGAGCGTAATCACACAGCCCAAAACCTCATAGAACATGTATAGTATGAGATTATTGCGTAAGTCATTGTAAAACATAGACTTCAGGAAAGACGTCTTTCCGGTAGGAAGACCAATATCTCAGACTTTATGCTCAAAGCTAACAAATGCTTAGGTTTTGAGGAGATAGCGCCATGCGCCAAGCACAGACACTTAACGATGCGCAGTTGCGGAGGGTGATACAGTACTGCCGCAGCAGGCGTCATCCGGTGCGTGACGAGACGATCATACTCACCAGCTTCTACGCAGGGCTGAGAGCAAAGGAGATCGCAGCACTCACCGTGGGCAACGTGTTTGATGAAGCAGGCAGCGTGCGCACGCAGTTCATCCTTAAAGCGGATCAAAGCAAGGGCGGGCATACACGCACGGTGTATCTCAACCAACGCTTACGCAAAGCCCTAGTCGAGTACAGCGCATCAATCCGCACAGCCAAGCCGCATCACGCATTGTTTGAGAGCCAAAAGGGTGGACACTTCTCGGCCAACACCATGTGTCAGCTATTCCTGGACATCTACAAAGCAGTGGGGCTCAAGGATGCAAGCAGTCATTCGGGAAGACGCACGTACATCACGCGATTGGCCAACAAGGGGGTAGGGGTGCGGCTATTGGCAGAACTGGCAGGGCACAGTCATATAAGCACTACCCAGAGGTATATTGATGTGAACGCTGAGCAGCTTAGTGAGGCTGTGGAACTTCTTTAGCCTAAAACCTTCATCAACCCGTCTTCGCTCAGCCGTTCGCTTTCAAACGCGATCAAGGCCCGCAAGCGCAATTCCTCGTTAGGTTTATAATCAACACGTGACACACCAAGCGCAATCAGCAGGGCGCTTTCGCTCAGTTTCCCCGCATCAAACAAATCAAACGCCTTAGCCGCTGCAGACAGGGCAGGGGCCTTTTGCGCCGTGTCGGATGTGGCTTGCGCTTCCAAGGGCACAGAAGCAGTCCGTTGCGCTGGCTCAGTCAAAGCCACTGTGTTTTTCAGCTCAAGCTGCTCGTTGCGCAAATCGCGCCCCGAATGAAGCCCTGGGTTCATAAAGGGGGATAGCTTGCTGTAAAACCGGTCAAGTACGCCCGTGCTGTTGCCCATTTGTCTGCTGAGCGCATGTGTGCTGATCCCGCGCTGTAGGTCCAGTGTCGCGTAGAAGTGCCGCCAGCTGTATAGGGTACGCTTCTTGCCATCTGCGCCATATACCAGCCCAAGCTTGTCCAAAAGCTTCTCGAAGTTGCGCGATAGGTTTGCTCGCGCCACCTGCTGACCCAAACGTGTCACAAACACATACTCATCGAGTTTGGCTTCGATCACTTCATTCAGCGTCATACCCGACAGATCAGGATTGATTTCAACCTGACGCTCAAATGGCCGTATGGCACGATCTCTCGCCACCAAAGGCCGCTGACCCGTCTTGCCGTCTACGAACAGTCCCAGATAGGTCTGATCCTCTTCTTGCAGCCACAGTAGGTTCTTCCATTTGAGGTCCAATGCTTCTGTGCCATGCCGCATGCCAGTGTTGGCAAGGATCAGTACATAGTTGCGCAGAACCTCACGTGTGCCGGCTGTAATGGGTTTGTCAGTGAGTTTGTGGAACCCGCGAAGCTCTTCATAGATCATGCGGTATTCTTCACGAGTGAAGCTGCCCCGGCTCTTGGTCTTGATGCCATCATTGATAGGCTTTGGGCGAATGGCATGCGTGATCCAGCCACGCTGCTCGGCTTCATCTAACACCCTGTTCAAGGCAGTGTTGTGCGTGTTGATGGTGCTGTGATGCGCTTTGCGTCCCAGCTTCTCCGTGCGCCACTTGCCAAAGTCCACCAGTGCCTTTGCATCGATGCTAGAAACATCATAGGCGCCAAAATAGGGCACAAGATATTTGTCGATTGCCGTGATGTAGTCTTTGAACACGATGTGTCCGCCACCTGCATCCAGCTCTTCCTGCATGCGATCCCGCGCAAACTCTGCCACACGCTTAAACTTACGTGTGCTTTGCGGCAGGTTGTTCTTGGCGCGATCTTCAGCTGTGTAGAAGAACTTCATAGCAATATTAGTCGCGCGATTTATGTCCTCAGTCTTCGTAGAAAACCGATGCCAGCTGCCGTCTGCGAGCTTCACGCGGGCTTGCCATTTGGCGCTGCGTTGTCGCTTGTCCAAGCGCACATATTCGCTGATGCGGATGGTTTGGACATCCTGTGACATATAAATAGCATACAGCGCACGGGCACTTAGGAAAACTGCGCATATTACAAAGGGCGCAGAAATCTGTGCGTTTGCCCTGTTAGGCACAGCGTGCCATCACAAGAAAAGGCGAAAAAAGCACCGATTCACGCAGCACTCAAAACACCCTGTTCAACACCGCAAACGCAGTTACGCCCTGGTGTGTACAGTGTGTATCAAGTGTGTATCGCTATTTTTCGAAGAAAAAATCAACTAAGTCATTGATTTTATTGGAGGCGAGTACCGGAATCGAACCGGTGTACACGGATTTGCAATCCGCTGCGTCACCACTCCGCCAACTCGCCTCGTGCGTTTGCAGTGCAATCGCGTGGTGTAGCGTTGATTTAGCGGTGCGTTTGCCATTGCACAACCCAAAATCGTCTACTGTGAACTGACTGCGAACGCCATTGCAGCCTTCTTTGTGCTGTGGCAAAAGCACGAACATATCCAGCAGCCAACGGGATCTACGATATGAGCGATTTTGCAACACGCCGCCGCATGATGGTCGATACACAAGTGCGCCCGTCGGACGTCACGAAGTTCCCGATTATTGATGCAATGCTGTCGATCCCACGTGAGGTCTATGTCCCGCCCGAAAAACGTGAGGCGGCGTACATGGATGGCGAAGTAGCATTGGGCGGGGGCCGTGTTTTGTTGGAAGCACGCAGCTTTGCCAAGCTTCTTGATGCGCTGACCATAGACACTGACGATCTTGTCCTCGACGTGGCCTGCGGGCACGGCTACTCCACGGCAGTTTTGGCACATATGGCCGCGGCTGTTGTTGGTGTGGAAAGTGATGCCGAGATGGCCGAGATTGCTCAGAGCAATCTGTCAGAAAACAATATCGATAACGCGGCTGTCAAAGATTGTGGCTTAGCGGAAGGGGCTGCTTCTGAGGGGCCGTTTGATGTGATCGTGATCAACGGTGGCGTCGAAGTTGTACCGGATGCGTTGCTGGCACAGCTAAAAGACGGCGGCCGTATCGGTGCGATTATGATGGAAAACGCGCTCGGGCGGGCCATGATCGGTCACAAACAAGACGGTAAAGTGAGCTGGCGTTTTGCATTCAACGCAACTGCGCCGATCCTGCCGGATTTTCAAGCGGCAACTGCCTTTCAGCTTTGACACTCTGAAAACTATACTAGATAGTTCAGTTAAGGTGGGACGCGGTTTTCGCGCCCCGCAGCTGATCTCTAGGAAGCTTTTCTAATGTTCTCAACGCCTCGTCGTCCAGCGTATCTTCTTGCAACTGCTATCACCGTTTTTACGACTCTGCTGCCTCAGGCATCTGCTGCGGATAGTTTAAAAGATGCGTTGATCGCGGCCTACAAACATTCGGGTCTGTTGCAACAGCAACGCGCACTGCTACGTGCTGCTGACGAAGATGTGGCGCAATCAATGGCTGCGCTGAAGCCGGTCATTGCTTTTTCTGCGGCGGCGACTGGCACAAACGCAAATGCTTTGAATTCGTTTGATTACAGCGCTTCGGGAACACTTTCGGCGCAGATCACACTTTACGATAACAACCGCTCACGACTTGGGGCGGAGGCCGCCAAAGAAGCTGTTCTGGCGGGGCGTGAAGGGCTTGTTTTGGCTGAACAGCAGATTTTGTTCCGCGCGATTGACGCATATTTGAACGTCCGGCGTCAGCGCCAATTGGTGGCGCTTCGCAATAATAACCTGACCTTGCTGAACCGCGAATTGCGCGCCGCTCAGGACCGCTTTGATGTAGGTGAAGTGACGCGAACAGATGTTGCCCTTGCTGAGGCCCGCATGGCCAGCGCGCGTGGTGATCTGGCGTCTGCGCAAGGTGCGCTTAGCCGTGCAATGGCGGAATATGCAAATGCAGTTGGGCGCAAGCCGGGTGATTTGCAAGCGGTCAAACCTGTTCCAAGCCCTGCAAAATCAATTGCTGCGGCGGTAGAATTTGCACAACGTAACCACCCAAGCGCAAAGCGTGCGCAGCGTGAAGTGACCGTTGCGGAGTTGAATGTAGCACGCGCCGAAGCAGCTATGGGCAGCACGGTTACACTGACGGGCCGTATCGGGGTTGATGACGATTTTGACACGACCGAAACCGCCCAGATCGAGCTAAGCCAACCAATTTACCAAGGTGGGCGTCTGTCGTCGTTAGTTCGCCAAGCTCAAGCGCGTCGTGACGCAAGTCTGGCAAACGTGCATGTAGCGAGCAACGATGTGCGCCAATCAGTTGAGAACGCCTTTGCGGATTTGTCCATTGCACGGGCGCAAATTCAGTCGGCCGAACGTCAGGTGCGCGCGGCACAAACGGCATTTAACGGGGTGCGTGAAGAAGCAAAGCTTGGTGCACGGACGACACTTGATGTGCTCGACGCTGAGCAGGAACTGTTGAACGCGCGCACACAACGCATCAGCGCGTTGATTGATGAACGGCGTGCATCCTACGGTGTGCTGGTTTCAATGGGTCTTTTGACCGCTGATTATCTGAAGCTTGGCATTCAGACATATGATCCTGCTGGTTACTATGAGTTGGTCAAAGATGGTCCGACGAAAAAATCCAAGCAGGGCCAACAGCTTGATCGTATTCTTAAAGGTCTGAACAAGTAAGCACATTACGCGTGTGATTTACTGTGGGCGCAGCAACCTGTTGTCGCGCGCGGGATGCTCGGCTAGTATCGGGGTAAGCAACTTACGGGCAAACTCAATGTCGGACACAGTCAATAACGCAGATATCGAAGACGTCTTGTCGTCTATTCGTCGATTGGTCGCCGATGATGCACCTGCGCGCCAGAGTGCAGCGGAGATACCAGCTGCAGAACCTACGTCAGATGCGCAAAAACCTGCTGCACGGCTGTTGCTGACCGAAGCGTTGCGCGTGGATCTTGATGAGACGGTGGATACAGCAGCTGCTACCGCACCGATTGAGCAGGCAGTTGCAACAGCGGCTGCAGCTGAGATCGAAGATAACGTAGTGGCGTTTTTTACCGGTGACGCGAAATCCCCCGCGTCTCAAGTGCCCCCATATGAGGATCAAGAAGCTGAGGCGGCGCTTTTGTCGGATGCTGATCTGTCCTCAGTTGTGGCGGATGAGGTTGGTCCGGAAACTTCGGCAAATTCAGCTGAAGATGACAACATGTTCCAAGAGCATGTGATGGATGAGGATGCTCTGCGCGAGTTGATCGGCAAACTTGTCCGAGAGGAACTTCAGGGAGAGTTAGGCGAGCGGATCAGCCGTAATGTCCGAAAACTGGTACGGCGCGAAATCCACCGCGCAATGGCAAGTATCGATCTGGATTAGGCCGCAGGTCCGCGTATATCAGCGGCGCATGCCAACAAAGCGTCGATATGCATATGCTTCTCTAGGTGATCAGCAAGCGCATCAAGAGTGGCCTCTACATCGCCTTGATAATCAAGCTGCCTGGATGTGCTGCCCAATTCTGCAAGGTAGGCTGCGCGGAATTTATCTGCTGCAAAAAGCCCGTGCAGATAACACCCTTTGATCCTGCCATTCGCGGATGCGGCCCCCTCAGAGCGCCCATCTAGGGTCAACCACGCGGCGTTGCAGTCTTTGCCTGTCGTTTTGCCTAAGTGAATTTCATATCCTTCAACGGGGTGGCCGGATGCTGTGTGAAACGCGGATGATAAGCTAAGGCGTTTTTGGGGGTGCATAACCGTTTCAACGTCAAGCAGACCCAGCCCATCGACGGAACAAGCCGGTCCCTCAATGCCATCGGGATCATGGATTTTGCTCCCCAACATCTGATACCCACCGCAAATGCCCAACACATTACCGCCACGCCGCACATGGGCCTGTAGGTCGATGTCCCAGCCTTGTTGCTTGAAATGGGCCAGATCGGCGATCGTTGATTTACTGCCCGGTATCAAAACCAGCTGCGCATCAGCGGGCAGGGGGCGTCCGGCCTCAATTATTTCAACTGTGATGTCCGGCTCGGACGAAAGCGGGTCCAGATCGTCAAAATTTGCAATGCGGCCAAGGCGCGGAACAGCGATCTTGAACGCGCCACCGGTTCGGCTGGCAACGTCCATCACGTCTTCGGCAGGTAGTTTCCACGCATCGGCAAACCAAGGGATCACGCCCAACGACGTCCAGCCGGTGTGATCCATGATTGCGGTTAGCCCCTCATCAAACAGGGTCGTATCGCCGCGAAATTTGTTGATGCCGAATGCCTTAATCCTCGCGCGGTCCTCGGAGGGTAGCACCACATGGGTGCCGACCAGTTGGGCAATAACGCCGCCGCGATCAATGTCGCCGATTAGGGCCACGGGAACCCCTGCGGCTTCGGCAAAACCCATGTTGGCAATGTCGCCCGCGCGCAAGTTGACCTCCGCAGGTGAGCCCGCGCCTTCGATAATGACCAGATCGGTAGTGCTTGCGAGACGGTGAAAACTTTCAAGGACGGCTTGCATCAGCTTGGGCTTTGCTTTGGCGTAATCACGTGCTTTAAGTGTGGCAACGCGCTCGCCTTGTACGATGACTTGCGCACCGATGTCAGTTTCGGGCTTGAGCAAAACGGGGTTCATATCCGTGTGCGGGGCCACGCCACAGGCCATTGCTTGAAGCGCTTGGGCGCGGCCGATTTCGCCCCCATCTTCAGTGACAGCGGCGTTGTTGGACATGTTTTGCGGCTTGAACGGGCGCACGCTCATACCGCGCCGCACACACGCCCGCGCGATGCCAGCCACCAAGATCGACTTGCCCACATTTGAGCCGGCACCCTGTATCATGATTGCTTTTGTCATTGTGCCCCCTCGCGTTACCTGTGTTTACATTGACCCGCAGCGGAGGGCTACGATGAACACACCGGCACATCTGATTTTTGGACTGGCGGTATTTGGCCGGCCGAACGCGTCACGGATCACTGCTGCCGCATTGGCCGGTGCGCTGATCCCTGATGCATCGCTTTATGTGATGGTAGGGTGGTCACTGTTTGTGATGGGAATTGATGCGCGCATTGTGTTCGGGGAGCTTTACTTTTCCGACCTCTGGCAGGCCGTTTTTCGGATTGATAACAGTTTTATTTTATGGGGGGCTGGCTTTGCAGCGGCGCTTTGGTTGCGGCTGGATTGGGCAATTGCGCTTTGCGGCGCGGCTCTTTTACATCTGCTGTTTGATTTTCCGCTGCATCACGATGATGGGCGGGCGCATTTCTGGCCCCTAACGGATTGGATTTACCAAAGCCCGCTCAGCTATTGGGATCGCAATCATTATGCTGGGATTGTCGCGCCGATTGAAATGGGGATGAGCCTGATTGCTGGCGTTTTCATCGTACGACGTTTTTGGGGCAGCAAACTGATCGTCGGCTTGAGTGGTGTTTTGATGGCGGCACAGGTTGTGCCCGGCTTGATCTGGGCGTTTGTGTTCTAGCCTGCAAATAAAGGGGACAGCCGCGGTAAATCGCTTATAAAAAAATGCGTCCTAAATACTAGGACGCATTTTATGAACTCTTTTTTCAGTGAAGTGCTAAGTAAGCTTAAGCAGCTTCTGCCTGTGCTGCGTTGCGACGCTCGCTTTCTTCACGGCTAAGCGCCACGGATGTCCTCACGCCCTTGCCAACAAAGTCCATCAGACCTTCGACAACACGTTCGTTCGGATCAATACCTGCGCAGCTTAGAACTTCGCGGCCATCACGTGAACGTGCCCAACGGGCGATTTGGTCTGGACCATTTCCGTATTTCTTGTCATCAGCGATCGCGTCGTCCAATGCGGCCAGCACCACCGCTGCAAATAGCTTGCGTGCGCGGTTGCCTTGTTCGTTGTTAAATGCAGTGCCATCAACGAAATCTTGCATCTCGTCTCCTAAATACAGTTGGTCTTGTTCTCGGCGTTGGGTCGTTATGGACCATTCAATACGATTCGGGGAAGTATTTTTTGCATGGCTGTCATGATGAAAACGCATGGCTTTTTACTGAATTGTAATAATCGGCCCTTGCTTGCCAGCTTCCTTTACCAAGGATATAGGCGCTGTTAATAGTATATCAACACTTGCGGGACATCCGACCTATGCCAAAAATCAACGGAAACGAGATCAGACCAGGTAATGTTTTGGAACATAACGGCGGGCTTTGGGCCGCTGTTAAAGTAGACCATGTGAAGCCGGGTAAGGGCGGTGCTTTTGCTCAGGTTGAGATGAAGAACCTTCGTAACGGCTCAAAGCTTAACGAGCGTTTTCGCAGTGCCGACAAAGTTGAGCGCGTCCGCCTTGAGCAAAAAGACCAGCAGTTCCTTTTTGAAAGCGACGGCATGCTGACGTTCATGGATACCGAGACTTATGAGCAGATTGAACTGCCTGCAGATATTTTGGGCGAGCGCCGCGCATTCTTGCAAGACGGCATGACCATCGTCATCGAATACCACGAAGCCGAAGCGCTTAACGCAACGCTGCCACAAAAAGTGGTGTGCAAAGTGGTTGAGACAGAGCCAGTCGTGAAAGGTCAGACAGCCGCAAACAGCTTTAAGCCCGCAGTTCTGGATAACGGTTTCAAAGTAATGGTGCCACCGTTTGTTGGTCAGGACGAAGACATCGTCGTGAACACAGAAACGATGGAATACGCAGAGCGCGCCTAATCGATAACGGTGAGGGCGGTTTCATCTGCCCTCATCCCATCGGCGCGGTCAAATCTGATGTGCGCCAAACCCAAATTCCCCGACACTGAATAAAGATGACCCGCAGGCTTGCCGTCCTTGGTGATGGGGGTATCGGCATTTGCGCTGCCATCATGGGCGACTTTCACTAGGCCCTTTTTCAGCTCGGTCTTATGTTTCATCCGCGCACAAATCTCCTGCCCGACAAAACATCCCTTTTTGAAGTCTATGCCGTTCAGGCGCTCGAACCCCGCCTCAAGAATGTAGGTATCGGGCGTCAGCTCAATCCCTGTTTGCGGCACGGCCAAACGTACGCTCAGGGCTGAAAGCGCGTCCGCTGTGATAGCTGAAGGTGCGTTGCTATCGCTTGCGGCGCTATAAGTACGATGGGGCAATTCAGGGTGGCGCGGATCAGCATGACCGCTGCCAAGCGATACGGACAGATCACTTTGTGCAATGGTCACATCTGCGCGCAGTTTATACATGTTTAGCCGCGTCAACAGCAGGCTGGCGTGGGTGCTGGCCACATCAAGAAACACTTGTTCTGCGTCATTGAGCAAAAAGAAATCAGCAACAAATTTACCCTGCGCGGTCAACAGCGCCGCATATGTAAGGGGGCTCTGTGCATCAAATGAATTGGTGATGAGGCCTGCCAGAAAGTTATGACGGTCAGGCCCTGTGATTGTAAAAACGGTGCGGTCGGTCATGGGTTATGCCTACAGTTAATTACGTTGAGCGGCGGAACAAGTTAGTCAGTGACGTCCAAATACTCGGGGCCTCTTCCGTCTCGGACGGGGTGCTGAGATACGGTGCGCGGTGGACTGTTTTACCGTCTTTGAATTGCGCAGCATGAAGGGCGGCATATGCCCCACCAAGCGCCATCAGCGCCCCGTGGCTGCCTTCCTCAACGACGCGCCCGCGGTCCATCACCACGATCTTGTCGGCGTTTTGAATTGTCGACAACCGGTGTGCGATAACAAGTGTTGTGCGGCCCTTTGAAAGCTTCTCAAGTGCATCTTGGACCAGTTTTTCCGATTGGGTGTCGAGAGCCGATGTCGCCTCGTCCAACAGCAAGATCGGCGTGTCGCGCAAAAGCGCGCGCGCGATCGCAACGCGCTGTCGTTGTCCGCCAGATAGCGCCGACCCCCTTGGACCTGCGGGGGTATCAATGCCTTGCTCAAGCTTGGGCAAAAACGCACTGACGTGGGCGGCATCGAGGGCAGCGGCAAGCTGTTCGTCTGTGACGTTGCTTTGCCCCAACAAAATGTTTTCGCGGATGGTTTCATCAAAGAGCAGCGCGTCTTGGGTCACCACTGAATAAAGCGAACGCAGCGCGTTGATGTCAAATTGGGTAATGTCCGTATCGCCCAACATGACCTGACCGGCGCTTGGGTCATTGAGGCGCGTCAGCAAGTTGAAAACAGTCGATTTGCCCGCGCCAGATGCGCCCACCAGCGCGGTTGTTTGACCCGCGGCGGCAGTAAAGCTTGCGCCCTGCAACACTGGATGATCACCGTAGCTAAGATGCACGTCGCGCAGGACAATGTCGCCGGTTTCTGAAGGTAGCGGGGTTATGGAAACTGGCGCTTTGATCTGATCCGGCGTGGTTTCAAACAATTCTTTGAGCCGTTCAATCCCCGCGGCAGCCGTTTGCCAGATACCTGCAAGACCGGCCAAGCGGCGCAGGGGCTCAAACGCAAATCCCATGGCCGTAAAGAAGGACATGAACTCACCGATTGTCTTTTCGCCCGAGATGATGTCGCTCGCGCCGTAAACCAGCACTGCGAAAAAGCCGATGCCTGCCACCAAATCCGCAAGACCAGACATCATCGCACGGCCAATCGCGGCTTGCACCTCAACGCGGACACGTTTTGAGATCAGTCCCGTGTAGCGATCATCTTGATACGTCTCCAAGCGGTTCAGCTTGATGGGTGCCATGCCGTGGAAAATCTCATCAAGACGCGTAGACATAGAGGCCGCAACATCGCGGGCATTGGTGGCTTTGCGCCGCACAAACCGCTGCATCAGCTGGCTTGGTAGGATCATAAGCGGCAGCCCGATCAGTGTAACAAGCGTCCAGACCCAATCGATGGACAGCACCACAACCAAAAGCGCCACAAGGGTCACTGCATCACGGCCCGCACCGGTGATCAGCGCCATCCAGACTTGGTTCACGCCTTGCACATCGCCTTGCACACGCTCAATCAGATATCCCGGTGGGTTCTTTTGATGAAACCCCATGTCGAGGCTCATCAGGTGGCGCGCCATATCGGATTTAATGGTGCCTTCGGTTTTTTGAGCGATGCGCGTCAGGATCGCGCGCTGACCGACAGTTGTGATGGCACGAACCGCAAAAATGCCAAAAATAACACCGCCCACGACGTAAGCCGCACTTTTGTTGCCGCCCACAAACACCGTGTCGAACATCGGCTGTAACATATACGACAACAGTCCCAGCATAGAGCCTTCGACGGCCATGAAGATCAACGCGATGATCAGCCAGCCTGTGTGGGGACGCAAAAACCGTGTCCAAAGCCAGCCAAAAAGCGCGCGGTCCGTGAGGGTCCGAGGTGTGCCCGCAGCAACAGGGCTTTGCGCGGCTATATCAGTTGTAGGGGGGGATGTTTCGGTCACTGTCGTTGCGCACTTTCAGTTAGGCAGGGCAGATGCGTAACCTACGGTCTATTCTGGCAAACACGTTGGCGCAAGGGTCACGAATTGACCAACGCGCATCGGCGGTCTAGCTCTAAGCCATCGGAACAGATCCGAGCCTTTCAAGGATATTTACAATGACATCGCTTACCCACGGTCGCCACTACCTCGCCATTCCCGGTCCTTCTGTTATGCCAGACCGCGTTTTGCAGGCGATGCACCGCCCGTCGCCCAACATTTATGAGGGCGAACTGATTGAGATCACTGAAACACTGCCTGCTGATCTCAAGGCGATGGCGCGGACCAAGCATCACGTGGCGATGTACATTGGTAACGGCCATGCCGCGTGGGAGGCCGCTTTGTTCAACACGCTTTCGGCCGGTGATGAGGTGATCGTCATTATGACGGGACTGTTCGCTAATGGCTGGGCAGATATGGCCAAGGCGATGGGCGTCACCGCGCATGTTCTGGATTTCGGCAGACGCAGCAGTTTTGATCCCGCCCGTGTCGCCGAGGCTCTTGCGGCGACCCCTCAGGCCAAAGCGGTCCTGATGGTGCACGTTGATACATCGACCTCGGTGAAAAACGACGTGTCTGCGGTGCGTGCTTTGATGGACGAGGCGGACAGTAATGCGCTGTTAATGGCGGATTGTATCGCAAGTTTTGGCTGTGATGATTTCCGCATGGACGCGTGGGGCGTCGATGTGATGGTCGCAGGTTGTCAAAAGGGCCTGATGGTGCCGGCGGGGATGAGCTTTGTTTTCTACAGCGACAAGGCTGATAACATTCGCGAAACGAACGGATGCCTGTCGCGTTATTGGGACTGGCGCCCGCGCACAAACCCAGAGTTTTTCTATCTGCATTGGTGCGGCACAGCCCCAACGCATCATATTTATGGGTTGCGTGAAGCGTTGGATATGATCAACGAAGAAGGCTACGAGAACGTCTTGGCGCGGCACCGTTTGTTGGCCGAAGCCGTTTGGGCCGCGTTTGAGTGTTGGTCGCAAGATGGCCCTCTTGAGTTGAACATTGCAGATCGTACCTTGCGCAGTCATGCGGTGACAACATTGCGCACCGGTGCCCCGCACGCGACAACCCTGCGAAATTGGGTGAGCGGAAATGCGGGTCTTACCCTTGGTATCGGGTTGGGCATGGCAACTGAGGACGATCCTAAGTCAGACGGTTTCTTCCGTGTCGGTCACATGGGCCATGTGAACGCGCAAATGATTTTGGGTGCGTTGGGCACAATTCAAACAGGGCTTGTAGCCACTGGTTTGCCTCACGGGGACGGAGCCCTTGACGCAGCAACGCGCGTTCTGGCGGGGCAGGGATAACAGCAAGATGCTTACTGGTTGTCAGGCGCGTTCTTTGATTTTTTGTGGAATGCGCCTGATGATTAACAGGTCAAAACTGTAGGCAAAAAGCATCACGCCAACAGCACCACAATGGGTGTAGATGGCGAAGATCGCCATAAATAGCAGCGCGCCAAAACTCCATAAGAACGGCTTTGTATAACGCTCTGCACGGTCAGAAATGGGTTTTCGGTAAGACATACTCTGCACGCTAGAAGCCAATGGTTAAACATAACTTTATGGCGACAAAGCTCTCTGGCAAGAATTAATTCAAATTACGCTAACTTCGCCATAGTTGCCTCAAATGCCTTTTCAAATGCGTCCATGGCGTCTTCCGGACCACAAGACACGCGGATAGCACGGCTTTGTGGGGCCACGGCAGGCTTGCGCACGAAGATGCCGCGTTCGAGCAATTCGTTCATCACCCGGATTGCGAAAGCCTCGTCACGGCCGCAATCAATTGCAACAAAATTGGTATGTGAGGGCAGACAGATGAGAGCATGTGCGCGAGCGATTTCAGCAATGCGCGCCTTGGATTCGTCAATTTGTGCTACCGTTTGCTTTAGATAGCTTTGGTCTTGCAATGCGGCCAGCGCACCTGCCATCCCGACCCGCGACATGCCGAAATGGTTTCGCACTTTGTTGAATGCCGCGATGACCTCCGGCGCGCTAAGTCCGTAGCCGACCCGTGCCCCCGCAAGCCCGTAAGCCTTTGAAAATGTGCGCATCCGAATGACATTCGGGGTATTGGCATCAATCTGAGGCAGGTCACGATGGGTGTCCGCATAGGCCTCGTCGAGCACCAAAAGAACGCCTGCAGGAATGTCTTTAATGGCTGCCTCAATCACTTTTGCGCTATGTGCCGTGCCCATCGGATTGTCGGGATTAGACAGATACATCAGCTTGGTGCGCGGGGTCTGTCGCGCCTTTTCCCAAAGGGCAGTGATGTCTTCACGGTCGTCTTGGTATGGCACTGTCGCCAATGTGCCGCCAAATCCCACAACATGATAGTTGAACGTGGGGTAGGCCCCCAGTGATGTGACCGCATGGTCACCTTCAGTAATTGTGAGACGTACCAGATTGGCCAGAAGACCGTCGATGCCTTCACCGATCATGATGTGATCGGGGCTGACGTTGTGAAATTCCGCCAAAGCGTGTTTCAACTCATGCGCCTCTGGATCGGCGTATTGCCAAGCTTCAGTGGCCGCGTGCTGCATGGCCGCAATCGCTTTGGGTGAGGGGCCAAAGGCAGACTCATTTGCGCCAAGCCGCGCGGTAAAGGCTGCACCACGGGCGCGTTCTTGCGCCTCCGGCCCAACAAAAGGGACCGAGGCCGGCAACTCACGGGCAAGCGGCGTTAGAAAATCATTGCTCATGTTCAATACCTTTCTTTGCCGCCCCAGTGCCCGTGAACGCCTACCTAAATCTCGGCCAAGCGGGCCAAAGCAGCGCGAACAATCTCTGCCTCGCCTTGACGCTCTGACAGGTTCGTTTTGGCTTCTTCAACCACTTCCGCAGGTGCGGATTGCGCGAACTTTGGATTGTTGACGCGGCCCTCGAGCCCTTTGATTTCCTTCTCAAGCTTGAGAAGGTTTTTGGACAGGCGGGCGTTTTCTTTGTCCACATCGATAATGTCTTTGAGCGGCAGCGCAAAGCTTGATGCACCGGCGTTCACAGAGATCGCCCCTTTGGGGGTCTCTGCCGCATCAGACAGATTATCGATCCGAGCAAGACGTTTGATCATTGCCTCATTGGCGGTGTAAGCCGCCCGCGCTGCCGGATCGATATTGATCGCAAGAACCGGAATATAGAGGCCCGCAGGTACGTTCATTTGCGCGCGTGCGGAACGGACCGCGTCGATGAATGAGATTACCCAGTTCAGTTCTTCGTCCGCGGCCGGATCCACAAGGTCCGCGCCGTAGCTTGGCCATTGTGCATGGACCAACATGGATGTGCGGTCGTCTGATGTGCCCCAAAGCTCTTCCGTGACATAAGGCATAATGGGATGCAGAAGGATCAAGCACTGGTCCAAAACCCATGCCATGGTCGCTTGGGTTTCGGCTTTGTGTGTATCATCATCGCCCTGCAACAACGGCTTTGACAGCTCCACATACCAATCACAAACCTTGCCCCATACAAATGCATAAAGCGCATTGGCCGCATCGTTAAAACGGTAAGCTTCAAGGGCTGCGTTCACGTCTGCAAGCACTTTGGCCGTCTCACCAATGATCCAGCGGTTGACTGCCGCGGTGGGCTCTGGGCGCGTGCCGTTGCTGCCCACAGCGCCGTTCATTTCGGCAAAGCGGTGGGCGTTCCAGATTTTGGTGCCAAAGTTACGGTAGCCCGCGATGCGCTGCATATCGAGTTTTAGCACCCCGCCCAGAGACGCCATCGCCGCATTGGCAAAACGCAACGCATCGGCGCCGTATTCGTCAATGATATCGATCGGGTCGATCACGTTGCCGGTGGTTTTCGACATCTTCTTACCTTGGGCATCGCGCACAAGCCCGTGCAGATAGACTGTGTCGAACGGAATGTCGTTCACCACGGACAGCTGCATCATCATCATTCGGGCGACCCAGAAGAAAAGAATATCTGTGCCAGTAATCAGTGTTGATGTGGGGTGATAGCGCGCCAGTTCCGCGGTTTGTTCCGGCCAACCAAGTGTGCCGATTGGCCAAAGGCCGGACGAGAACCATGTGTCCAGAACATCGGGATCACGGGTAAGTGCAACACCGTCACCTGCAAGGGCCTGAGCCTCTGCTTCGGTTGCCGCGCAATACTGATTGCCGTCGCTGTCAAACCAAACGGGGATCTGGTGTCCCCACCACAATTGCCGCGAGATGCACCACGGTTCGATGTTCTCAAGCCAGTGGAAATATACTTTTTCTTCGCTCTTGGGCAAAATTGTCGTGCGGCCGTCACGCACAGCATCAAGGGCGGGGCCCACAATTTTCGACGCGTCGACAAACCACTGATCCGTCAGCATAGGCTCCATCACCACTTTCGAGCGGTCGCAGAACGGCTGCATGATCGGCTTGTTCTCAACAAGCGGCACGCTGCGGGTTGCCTCGTTGCCGTCCTCATCTTTGAAGGTCTCTTGGGTCATCACGGCCAAACCTTCGGCTGTGATGTCGGCGATCACTTTTTTGCGGGCCTCAAACCGGTCAAGCCCGCGGTAATCATCAGGAACAAGGTTCATGGCGGCGATTTTCGCCTCGTCGAAGTCTTCCTCGCCGCGTGCGATGCGCAAAGCAGTTGCGGCCTCCTCGGCATAGCTGCGACCATCGGCACGCATCGCTGCTTTGGTGTCCATCAGGTTATAAAGCGGGATGCCAGCGCGCTTTGCCACCAGATAGTCGTTAGGATCGTGCGCGCCGGTGATTTTCACCGCACCAGAGCCGAACTCCATATCGGGATAATCATCGGTGATGATCGGGATCAAGCGACGGTGCTCTTTGGGCCCCACGGGAATTTCGCACAGCTTGCCAACGATTGGTGCATAGCGTTCATCGCGTGGATTTACGGCAACAGCACCGTCCCCAAGCATTGTTTCAGGGCGCGTGGTCGCGATGGAAATATAATCCCGCTCTTCACGCAGGATTTCGACGCCGTCAGCATCTTTTTCGATGTACGTATATGTCTCACCACCCGCGAGCGGGTATTTGAAGTGCCACATGTGGCCTGCAACTTCGACGTTCTCAACCTCAAGATCAGAGATCGCTGTCTCAAAATGGGGGTCCCAGTTCACCAGACGTTTGCCGCGGTAAATCAAGCCCTTGTTGTACATCTCTACGAAGACTTTGATGACCGCGTCATGAAAGTTTGGCGCGCCGTTGCCGGCTTCCGGGTCACCTTTAGCGCCGCCCATCGTAAAGGCCTCACGGTCCCAGTCACAAGACGCGCCAAGACGTTTCAACTGACCGATGATATTGCCACGTGTGCGGGTTTTTTGCTGCCAGACGCGCTCTATGAAGGCGTCACGGCCCATTTCGGCACGGGTGGGTTCGCCGTTGGCAGCCATTTCACGCTCGGTCACAAGCTGGGTTGCGATGCCAGCGTGATCCGTGCCCGCTTGCCACAGGGTGTCGTAGCCCTGCATGCGCTTCCAGCGGATCAAGATGTCTTGCAGCGTGTTGTTGAATGCGTGCCCAACGTGCAGATTGCCTGTTACGTTGGGGGGCGGGATCACGATAGAGAACGTCTCAGGGCGCGATGCGTTCGCACCTGCTTTGAAGGCACCGCTGTCCTCCCATGCTTTGTAAAGACGCGCCTCTGCCTCGGCTGCATTGAAAGTTTTGTCCAGTGCCATCGATCTTGATCCCTTATCAGATTGGCCCTCAGATAGCCGAGCTGCGCCCCAAGGAAAAGGCCTGTGAGCAGACAACTGACCCATTGCGGCTGCGTTACGAAATATTACACTGTTTTCACGTCAGTTTGGTTGGGGTGTGATGGCCGCTTGTGCGATAGCTGGTCCAAGGAGAGCGCGTTGTGTTTAGGCGATTATTCAAGTGGATTACGCGGGGGCCTGCTCCGCAGCAAATCAAAGAGGGCACGCACAGCGCCAGCGTGACCCATGTCAGTATCCTTGATGGTACCATGTCATCGTTGAGCGTGGGGCGTGAAACGAACGCGGGGCATGTTTTCAAGCTACTTCAAGAAGTCGGCGAAAGCCCGCAACTATCCGTTTATTATGAGCCGGGCATCCAGTGGTTTGACTGGCGCACAACGTGGGATGTCATGGTAGGACGCGGCATCAACCGGCAAATCCGGCGGGCTTATGGGTATCTAGCAAGTCGTTACAGGGCAGGCGACAAAATTGTTCTGGTTGGGTTTTCACGCGGGGCTTATGCGGTGCGCAGTTTGGCGGGCATGGTGGACCAGATTGGCCTGTTGCAGCGCGAACACGCCACAGTACGCAATATTCGCACGGCATATAGGCATTATGAAAGTGGCAGCAATTCAGACGTGCGGCGCGCGTTTTCGGATGCCCATTGTCACCCAGAGACACCGATTGAGATGATTGGCGTTTGGGACACAGTCAAAGCCCTTGGGCTACGCTTGCCTTTATTGTGGCGGATCACCGAAAAGAAGCACCTGTTTCATTCACACACACTTGGCCAGAATGTCCGCCACGGGTTTCACGCGCTGGCGCTTGATGAGACGCGGCGGGCATATATGCCGGTCAAATGGGAGACCCGGCCCGACTGGCGCGGTGTGCGGATGGAGCAAGTTTGGTTTCGGGGCACACACGGTGATGTGGGCGGGCAGATCGGTGCGTATGTGGCGGACCGCGGTTTGGCGAATATCCCACTGAACTGGATGTTGGGTCGCTTGGATCACTGCGGCGTGCCGTTGCCCCGTGACTGGCGCGGGCGGTTTGTAGAAAACCCCAACGCGCCCTCAACGGGGAACTGGCGTGGGCTGTCGGTGGTGTTTTTGTCTCGCAAGCGTCGGCGCGTCGGGCTTGATCCGTCCGAGGCGATCCACCCGCTGGCCGTTGAGATGCGCCGCGGCGTCAGGCGACTTTCTCAAGTTCGAGTTGCGGAGTGATCCCCAAGGCGTGGCATACGTCCCGCGTCATTTCTGGCTTGTTCAGCGTATAGAAATGCAGCTGTTCTACGCCTTCCGTAATTAGCGTGTCGCACAGTTCTGTTGCCAGTGAAATTGCCAGCAGGTCGGCACGGTTATCGCGGGTTGCTTTATCGAATGCATCATCAAGCCAGCGCGGCGTTGGCGTGCCGCAGGCGTTGGCAAAAGCGCGCACGCCAGACCATGTTTCGATTGGCAGAATGCCGGGGATGATCGGTGCGGTGATGCCCGCCGCTGCGCAGTGATCGCGAAACCGCAGGAACGTGTCAGCCTCAAAGAAGAACTGCGTTAATGCGCTGTCGGCGCCTGCGTCTATCTTGCGTTTAAGCCAGTCAACGTTGGCCTTCATGTCCGTGGCATCAGGATGGCAATCCGGATAAGCGCCAACGCGAATGTGCTCAACGCCCTCGGCTTTAAGCGCACTGATCAACTCAAGGGACGATGCAAAGCCTTCGGGGTGTGGTGTGAACTGCGCTTGGCCTTTGGGGGCGTCCCCGCGTAGCGCCACGATCTGGCGCACGCCTTGGTCTATGTAGGCGCGCGCAATTTCCAACGTCTCATCACGGGTTTGATCTACGCAGGTCAGATGTGCGGCCACGGTCAGGTCTGTCTGGCTGCTCAGCGCACTGACGGCCTCGTGGGTGAGTTTGCGGGTCGTGCCGCCCGCGCCGTAGGTCACGGACACGAATGACGGATCAAGGGGTGCAAGAGTTTGCACGCAATCCCAAAGGCGGAACGCGGCGGGGATGGATTTGGGCGGAAAGAACTCGAAACTCACAGATGCGCTTGGCATGATATATTCCTTTTTGGCTTGCGTTTTTGTGCCTGTAGGCATTACTTGAGACAAGTTCATAACGCTCAACATCATTATGAGGGCAGCATGCATATCGAGTTTCGCCATCTCCGCACGATTAAAGCGATCCATGAAGCCGGTGGGCTGTCGGCTGCCGCGGACAGGCTCAACATTACCCAATCTGCGCTGAGCCATCAGATCAAAGGCCTTGAGGATCAAGCGCAAGTTGAGCTGTTTATCCGGCGTTCAAAGCCTTTGAAATTGTCGGCGGCGGGCATGAAGCTGTTAGGACTGGCTGAGCAAGTGTTGCCCCAAGTCGCAGCGCTCGAGGCTGAGTTTGCGGGTATTGAGCAGGGCCGCGCAGGACGCCTTCATATCGCGATTGAGTGTCACGCCTGTTTTGAGTGGTTGTTTCCTGTGCTTGAGAAATTCCGCAAAGCCTGGCCTGACGTGGATGTTGATATTTTGCCCGGCTTGGCCTTTGACGCGCTTCCCGCGTTGCAAAAGGAAAAAGTTGATCTTGTTGTATCATCGGATCCGGCGGATCTGGCTGGTGTCGATTTCACACCTCTTTTTGATTACGACGCGGTTTTTGTTGCCTCGAACCAGCACCCGCTGGCCAGCAAGCCTTTTGTCGATGCTGAGGATTTTCGCGGCGAAACTCTGATCACCTATCCCGTTGAACGCTCGCGGCTTGATGTTTTTTCACAGCTCTTGATCCCCGCCAAAGTTGAACCTGCAGAGGTCCGTCAAGCGGAGCTGACAGCCGTGATCTTGTTGTTGGTTGCCTCAAATCGCGGTGTGGCGGTGTTGCCTGATTGGGTCGTGCGCGAGGTGAAATACTCGTCTGACTACGTAACTCGGCCACTGACAGAAACAGGCATTACGCGCAGGCTTTATGCCGCCACACGCAGCAACGAGACCACGCTACCCTACATGGCCCATCTGCTAAAGCTGGCTGGCATTGAAGCGGTGAAACTTCAACGCCAGTAGCAGCGTTTAGCGCGCAGCGATCACTTGCGCCTCAACAGCAGCGATCACGTCGTGGATTGTTTGCGATGTAGTGCGGTGGTTCACGATTGCCGCGCGCAAACAGTTTTTGCCATCAACAGTCGTGGTCGAAAAAACTGCATCACCAGACAGCTGCAAGGCCGCTGCAATATCAGAGGCGTCACCGGCATTTGGCGTAAAGACGCACAGGTTTGAGATGACAGGATGGGCGAGCGTTAGATGGGGCGACGCCTCAACCAACTCGCCCATTAGCGCGGCTTGATCACAGTTGTCCGTGATGGCGGCGCTTATTGTATCGCGGTCGTGGGTTTTGAGCGTGGTCCACAGTTTAAGCGCGCGCATCCCTCGGCTAAGTTCGGTGCCATAATCCGTGGGCCACCAATCCCCCGCACCGATCCCTGCAGATTGCGCGGTCAAATACTCTGCACGATCCGAGAATGTCGCGCGGTGCAGATCATGATCGCGTAGCAAACACGCGCCGCAATCGTATTGCACACCCAACCACTTGTGCCCGTCTAGTGCTATGGAATTGGCGTGCTCAATACCGCTCGCAAGGATGCTGAGGCGCGGTGCGGCGATACGGATCCAAAAACCGAAAGCCGCATCAACGTGCAGCCATGTGCTGTGCTCTTGGGCGATGCGCGAAAGAGTGTTCAGATCATCATAAGTGCCGGTGTTGACGCTTCCGGCGGTGCCGACAATTGCCAACGGCACAATGCCGGCAGCGGCGTCTTGGGTCAGCTGTGTTTGCAGTGCATCCGTATCCATCGCCCCGTCTTTCAGGGTGATCTGGCACACGGCGTCCCCACCAAAGCCAAGAATTTCCATGGCCTGTTTGATACAGCTATGCGCACCTTTGGCGATATAAACACGCACGGTGGGTAAATTCTGAACACCCGTTTTGCGAACATCTGCGCCAAATCGGGCTACTTTTGCTGCAGACAGCGCATAGATTGTGGCCTGCGATGTGCCCGTGGTCAGGATGCCGCTTGCATTTTCGCCTAGCCCCGCCAAATCGGTCAGCCAGCGGATGCATTCTTTTTCAATGCGGATACCCCCATGATCGCGGCCTCCGCAGTTCGAATTCATCGCGGCCGCCACCATTTCCGAAGCCAGCCCCATGGCTTGGCCCGTGCCGTGGACCCATCCAAAGAACGCTGGATGCGTGTTGCCGGTGGAGGCGGGCATGATTGTGTCCGTCAATAAACTGGACGCGTCCCCGCGCGTTGGCGTGTCAAGCGATATGGCCGCATCAAACCCATCGGGAACGGGCCGCCACGGATGGTTACGGGCATTTTCAAGGTGATCGACACATGCATCAAGGACCTGATGCATCTCGGCGCGAAACGCGGTCCAGTCATTTGGGTCCATCCGGTTGCCTTCATGAGGGTTCTTGTTTGTCATGGGTTACAACTCCTTGCGCGATGGTGGATGACGTTCTATAGCCGCGGCTTGAGCTTTATAGGAGTTGAGCCATGCAGGGCAGTGCCAATCTTAATGTAATGATAAAAACTGCCCGAAAAGTGGGCCGCGCGCTTTTGAAGGATTTTGGAGAGGTCGAACAGCTCCAAGTCAGCGTCAAAGGGGCGGGCGATTTTGTGACGCGCGCTGATCTGAACGCAGAACAAATCATTCGCGAAGAACTTATGGAAGCGCGTCCGACCTATGGTTTCTTGGGCGAAGAGAGCGCCGAGATCGAAGGGCAGGACCCAACCCGCCGCTGGATCGTTGACCCGCTTGATGGCACGACAAACTTTTTGCACGGCCTGCCGCACTGGGCTGTTTCAATCGCGCTTGAGCACAAAGGCGCGATTGTTGCTGGCGTCATTTACGATCCAGTGAAAGATGAATGTTTCTTTGCTGAAAAGGGACAGGGTGCTTGGCTGAACGAAAGCCGTATTCGGGTGTCTGGACGCAACCGTTTGATCGAATCAGTTTTTGCAACTGGCTTGCCTTGGGCTGGTCGTGCAGACCTTCCACAAACACTCCAAGACTTGGGTCGTTTGTTGCCTGCAACATCCGGTGTGCGCCGCTTTGGTGCGGCCTCGTTGGATTTGGCCTATGTAGCGGCTGGCCGCTATGAAGGTTTCTGGGAACGCCGCCTTAAGCCGTGGGACATCGCTGCGGGCTTGATCATCGTGACTGAGGGTGGCGGCATGATTGACGCCGTAGCAGCAGGTGACGACATTATCGGCAGCGGCACAGTGATTGCTGCAAATAACGAAATCTTCGACAACTTCGCCAAAGTCATCCGCTCTTAAGGTCTGTGCCTGAAGTTTGACCGCGAGGTTTATCTGCGCCGCGTTACGCGCGGGACGTTGCTGCGCGCGTATGTGTATTGCGCTTCTGGGTGGGGCGGCTGCATCTGCCGCACCCGCCAAAATGCCGGCCCGCCGTTTTTGACCCAGTAGGGCACAGTCGCTGCCATCCCGATCAAAAAGCCCCCCGCGTGCGCCCAATAGGCAACGCCGGCGCCTGCTGGCGCTGTGATCCCGCTAAAGAGTTGGAAGGCAAACCACAGCCCCAGCATGATCCACGCAGGTACGGGAATGACTTTGAAGATGATCACCAAGATCAACAAAATATCCACTCGCGCCTTGGGGTAGAGGAGCAAATATCCCCCCATCACAGCAGCGATTGCCCCTGACGCGCCGACAGTGGGAATTGTGCTAAGTGGATCAGAAATAACATGTGCGAGACCTGCACCCACACCGCACGCCAGATAGAAAACAGCAAAGCCAAAATGTCCAAAGGCGTCTTCCATGTTGTCGCCAAAGATGAACAAAAACAGCATGTTTCCGGCCAAATGCATCAGGCCACCATGCAAAAACATCGACGTCACCAACCCAGCAAAGTCCAAGCCACCCGTTACCTGACGCGGGATGAGCGACCACTCCATATAAAATCGCGTCAGCGCGCGCGGGTCGTCCATGATCGGCCAGTAACTGAGGAAAATGCCGATGTTCAGTGCCATCAACGTGTAGGTCACGAAGGGCAGGCGGCCTGACGGATTATGATCGCGGATTGGAAACATATCCGCAAAGGTGATCTGCGCCTATGCATTGGTCAAGAGCAACGGCGTGCTTGGCGGACATATACTAATGTGAGAACGCATAAGCGCGGCACAAGGTGGCTTCCTTTTGATGCGGGTTCGGCGTATCGCAATGCGTATGAAATATATTCAACTCTCCGAAGCCAAGGCCCTGCCGGTTTGGCGCCAGCCTGTTGCTCTGCTGTTTTTGATGGCGGCCGCGATGCCAATTGCCTTTTCCACATGGTCCGCACTGCTCAATAACTTTGTAATTGAGGTCGCGGGTTTTGACGGCAGTGACATCGGCTGGCTGCACACGGTGCGCGAAATTCCGGGCTTTTTTGCGATCGGGGTGATCGCTGTTTTGATGGTGATGCGTGAGCAGGTATTGGGAATTGTGGCGTTGGTTTTGCTGGGCGTTGCCACAGCTTTGACCGCAAAGTTTCCCTACATGGGCGGTATTTTGACCCTTACGATGCTCAGCAGCATCGGCTTTCATTATTATGAGACGGTGAACCAATCGCTTCAGTTGCAGTGGATTGATAAGGCGCGCGCGCCACAAACATTGGGCTGGATCATTGGCGCAGGGTCTGCGGCCACGTTGTCTGTCTATATCGGCCTGCAGTTTTTGTGGGAGCCGCTCGGCCTGAGTTATAACGCAGTCTACATGACAGGCGGTTTAATCACGGCGTGCCTCGCGATATTTGCGTATTTTGCCTATCCACAGTTTGAAAGCCCCAACCCACAGCGCAAGGAGTTCGTTTTGCGCAAAAGGTATTGGCTATATTATGCACTGCAGTTCATGTCCGGTGCGCGCCGCCAAATTTTTGTGGTTTTCGCAGCTTTCATGATGGTTGAGCGTTTTGGCTATAAAGTGGACGAGATCACAGGGCTTTTGATGATTACTTTGGTCGCGAACATGGTTTTTGCGCCGATGATCGGCAAAGTCGTCGCAGTCTTCGGCGAGCGCCGCGCATTGGCAGTTGAATATGTGGGGCTGTTCGTGGTTTTCGTGGCATATTCTGGCATCTATTACTTGGGATGGGGCGTCGTCTTGGCGGCGTCACTTTACGTGGTAAACCACCTGTTTTTCAGTCTTGCGTTGGCGATTAAAACGTATTTCCAGAAAATCGCTGATCCTGCAGATATCGCGCCCACTGCGGCCGTGGCGTTCACCATCAACCACATTGCAGCGGTCTTTTTGCCTGCTCTGTTAGGGTATGTGTGGCTGACATCACCAGGGCTGGTATTTATCTTGGCGGCGGGCATGGCTGGTTTGTCCCTTGGCCTGTCCTTGTTGATCCCGCGTCACCCGACACCTGGCAACGAAACTGTGTTTAGTCGCGTGCTGGCCGAACCGGCGACCTGACCCTATATCACTGACCAAAGAAGCTGCGGAATGGAGTTTTTGCGATGATGTTATTTCAAAGAAAAAAGATGCAGATGGTAAGCGCGCAAAATGCGCTTGCGGGTCGTGCTGATCCGATTGCAACAGCTGCGACACATTTTGTGTCGGGCCGCGATCTGACAATGGACGTGCCGACAGGCATGGAGGTTGTGCAGTTTGGAATGGGCTGTTTTTGGGGCGTTGAGCGGATTTTCTGGCAACTTGAAGGCGTGTGGTTAACCATGGTGGGCTACGCTGCGGGTCACACGCCGAACGCCACATATGATGAGGTCTGCACTGGCAAGACGGGGCACAACGAAGTGGTGCGCGTGGTTTATGATCCGGCGGTTATTTCGTTCCAAGAGTTGCTTGTTGCTTTTTGGGAAGGGCATGATCCGACCCAAGGTATGCGGCAGGGTAATGACCTTGGCACGCAGTACCGTTCGGGCATTTATTGTAGCACTGAGGCGCAAATGGTCGCGGCGTTACAAAGCAAATCTGCCTATCAGGAACGTTTGGATGCGGCGGGTTTTCCAGCGGTTACCACAGAAATTCTTGAGGCACCGACGTTTTATTTCGCGGAAGATTATCACCAGCAATATCTGGCGAAAAATCCTGCTGGATATTGCGGGATCGGCGGAACCGGCGTCAGCTGCCCTGCAGGACTTGATGCATGATTAACGTTTTTGACATTCTGGAGGGGTGCTCTTTCGATGTAGCTCAGGCTGAAGTAAATGCGAAATTCGCACCAGACGCCACAGTGCACCTTGCCTATCCGTTTGAAACGATGCCGGTCGCTGATTTTGCCGCGGCTGACGGAGCAGTTGGTGGCGGTTCCTCAAGCGGTGGGCCGTTGAGCGCGCTCTACACTGCGTTTCCCGATCTTGAGCGCCGTCCGTTTATCAAAATGCAGGGCGTTGATACCCATGGTCAAACATGGATCGGGCACTGCGGGCATTACGCGGGTAAATTTGCGGCACCCTTCTTGGACATCCCGCCCACGGCGCGCCTTGCAACAATGCGGTTTCATGAGTTCTTTCGCGTTGAAGGGGATCAGATCGTTGAAATGCAGGCGCTTTGGGACATTCCCGAATTGATGATGCAGGCCGGTGCATGGCCGATGTCGCCCAGCTTGGGCCGCGAGATGACGGTTTTTGGACCGTCAACCTGTGACGGTCTCCGCATTGAAGGGGATGGTGCTGCGGCATCTGCGGTGGTGGGCGATATGTTGCACCATCTCAGCTTTAACAACGACGGCGAAGAGGCGATGCGGCTTCCTGCGTTTTGGGATCCTCGCTGTAGTTGGTACGGGCCAGCAGGCATTGGGACCGCGCGCGGGATCGAAGGTTTTCGCAAGCACCACCAAATCCCGTTTTTGAATGCGATGCCTGACCGTAAAGGTGAGGTTGAGAAGGGGCATTATTTTGCGCAAGGCGACTATGTTGCTTTCACTGCATGGCCCGGCATGAATATGACGCTTGATGGTGGTGGATGGCTTGGAATTGCACCGTCGGGCAAGCGCATCACCATGCGCAGTCTTGATTTCTGGCGGGTGAAAGACGGTCTTATTCGTGAAAACTGGGTGCTTGTTGATTTGCTGGATGCTTACGCCCAGCTTGGCGTGGATGTTCTGGCGCGGATGCGTGAATTAACCTGGTAAGGGCGCGCGCCTCAAAAGTATCACGGTGAAAGTGGCGGTGTTAAACGAACGGCACCGCCATATCTGCGGATCAGCTGAGAAATCTCATTACATGTCTCGACATTTAAGGCGATCACCCTAAGGGGATTGTCAGGTGTAAATCTTGGGCGTAGGGTAATCTTGCAAACCTATGCAAGAGTGAGTCTGAGCCATGATCCCCAACACCCCGTCGTTCCGTCTTGATGGCAAACGTGCACTGGTTACTGGCGCATCGCGTGGTATCGGTTTGGGCTGTGCTGCCGCTTTGGCGCAAGCAGGCGCGCATGTGGTGATGGCTGCGCGTGGCATGTCCGAGTTGCAGGCCGCCACAGATGAAATGGCCGCTCAGGGCCTTTCTGTTGAAGCAGTTCAGCTTGATGTGACAGACCTTGAAGCTGTGCGTGAAGTGCTGAAAACACCTGTCGATGTTGTGTGTAACTCCGCTGGTATGGCGCGCCACGGTCCCGCGATTGATGCACGCCCTGAAGATTTTGATGCAGTGTCAGCGATTAATTTCAAAGCGGCGTATTTTCTTGCGCAAGAAGCGGCCAAAGGCATGCAGAACGGTGGCTCGATCATCCAGATCAGCAGCCAGATGGGCCACGTCGGCGGGATGGAACGGGCCGTATATTGCGGCACAAAACATGCCGTTGAGGGCATGACTAAGGCGATGGCCATCGAATGGGGGCCGCGCAACATTCGCGTGAACACCATTTGTCCGACGTTTATTCGCACACCGTTGACCGAAGCCACTTTTGAAGATCCAGCAAAGCGCGCGTGGATCGAAGAAAAGATTAAACTGCCCCGTGTGGCTGAGATCGAAGATATCATGGGCGCCGTAGTTTTTCTGGCCACGGACGCCAGTGCGATGGTCACGGGAACGTCTATTTTAGTGGACGGCGGCTGGACTGCGGGATGAGGTGTGCGCGCCCCAATGGTGCCCAATGAAGGGTAAAGTCACCTCGTTTGATGTGGCGCAGCGGGCGGGTGTAAGCCAGTCTGCTGTCAGCCGCGTTTTCAGTGGTGCCAGCGCCAGCAAGGCGACCCAAGACAAAGTACGCAGCGCCGCTGATGCCCTTGGATACCGGCCCAATAGGTTGGCGCGCGGGTTAATTACGGGGCGCTCAAAGATCATCGGGTTGGTCGTGGCTTACCTTGATAATCAGTTTTATCCAGATGCGCTTGAGCGGCTTAGTAATGTGCTCAAAGAGCAAGGTTACCACATCTTGATATTTACAACCAAAGGCCGCGGCGAAGAGGTCAAACAGACTTTTGATCAGTTAATGGATTATCAGGTGGACGGCATCATCGCTGCAAGCGTGGGCATCAGTGACGAGCTGACCAATAGATGCGCTGCTGCTGGTATCCCACTGGTCCTTTTTAACCGTGGTCAACGGGGCGGTGCATTGGCTCAGGTCACCAGCGACAACCTTCAAGGTGCGGCCAAGATTGCGTCGTTTCTCGTTAAAGGCGGGCATCGGCGGATCGGTCATATTTCGGGTTGGATGGGCTCGATCACGGGCCAAGACCGCGCGCAGGGCTTTGCAAGTGGGCTACAAGCGGCGGGATCAGAGCTGGTGCATCAGATTGATGGGATGTACCGCCGTGATACTGCGGCTGAGGCGGCAGAAACTCTTGTGAGCGAGCACGGTTGCGACGCAATTTTTGTGGGTAATGATCACATGGCGTTCGCAGTGATGGATCATTTGCGCGGTGCAATGAAGATATCTGTGCCAAATGATGTTTCGATCGTTGGATATGATGATGTCTCCATGGCGGCGTGGGGGGCGTATGAGCTGACGACCCTTCGTCAGCCCGTAAACCGTATGGTTCATGCAACCGTCGACACTCTTTTAGCGATGATTGAGGACGCAGATGCCTCTGCAGATCAAATTACAATTGATGGACCCCTCGTGGTCAGAACTTCAGCCAAAGTACCAAAGGAAAACTGATGCGCGGCTTCGACAATAAATTCAAAGATTTCCCTGATTATATCATCGGCATTACCAAAGAGGTTTGGGAAGATCGCGGCCTGGGCGAAGCGATGGAGCGCTATTACCACCCTGATGTCTACGTCCGGATGCCCGGTGTGTTTGCGCGCGGTGAAAAGGGTGCGACGGCGGCGACGATGGCAACGCTGGTTCAGTTTCCTGATCGTACTTTGCTCGGGGAAGACGTAATTTGGTGCGGCACGCCGGAAGAGGGGATGTTGTCGTCTCACCGGATCCGCTCAACGGCGACGCATCTTGGGGACGGCGCATTCGGCGCGCCTACGGGCCGCAAGGTGGTTAGCCTCGCGCTGGCAGACTGTTTTGCTCAAGACAACATGATCTCTGACGAATGGCTGATCCGCGATAATGGCGGCATTGTACGGCAACTTGGCTATGAGCCACGGGAATTTGCAGCCGAGCGTTTGAACGAGATGACGCCGTTCACCCCTGCGATTGACGAAGACGGTCCCTACCTTGGACGCGGCAACGACAATGAATGGGGCGCTAAGACCGCCAGTCTCATCGAGCGGATGATGCGCGCAGAATTCAGCGTAATCAGTCGTGAATATGATCGCGGCGCACAGCTTGAATACGCGGGCAATAAGAAAGGTCACAGCCACGAGTTTGCTGATGCATTCTGGCTTGGGCTTCGCTCTGCGTTCCCTTCTGCAGAATTCAAACTGAACCACGTTATCGGTCGCGAAGATCCGATGATGCCGCCACGTGCCGCGGTGCGCTGGTCACTGGACGGCAAACACGACGGATGGGGCATGTTCGGAAAACCCACCGGTGCGCCGGTCCACGTGATGGGCATCACCCACGTGGAATACGGGCCTTGGGGCCTGCGCCGCGAGTGGACGCTGATTGATGAAGTCGCCATCTGGGCGCAAATTTTGAAACACCAAGGCTGAGCCAGCCACTATACTACGGGAAGACCAACATGACTGATTTGTCAGATCGCATCGTTCGCTACGGCGAACTTAAACCCTGCCGGACCGCATTTATTGATGCACATACGCCGGGTTCTGATCAAAAAGAGAATTTCACAATCATTGGGGGCGGCGTGTCTGAAAGCGCCGACCAGCACGTCCATATTTCTGATCAGATCGGCTTTAACATCGGTGCTGCCGGACAGCCGCCTAAGTGCCGCAACTCTCTGCACAGCCACCGCACTGCAGAGGTTTTCTTTGTCCTTAAAGGCAAGTGGCGCTTTTTCTGGGGCCGTTGGGGTGATGCAGGTGAAGTCACTTTGGAAGCGGGCGACATCTTTAATATTCCAACAGGTATTTTCCGCGGGTTTGAAAACATCGGTGACGACTACGGCATGATCATGGCCATCTTGGGCGGTGATGATGCAGGCGGCGGCGTAATTTGGGCGCCGCAAGTCATTGAGGATGCGGGTGCGCACGGTTTGGTTCTGGGCGACAACGGACGTCTTTATGACACCAAAAAAGGGGAAACTTTACCTGATGGGGTTGTTCCGATGCCGGTGCTGAGTGACGCGGAATTGGCTGCGTTTCCTGAACCCACCACATCCGAAGTCGTGCCGAGATATGTGGCGCGGTATTACGACATGCTTGCATTAGCGGACAAACAGCCCGCGCGTGTTATCGGTGAGCACGGGATGCTCATTGATAAGCCTGGCTTTGATGTGGACATGATTGGCCGCGGCTCCCTGCCTGATGCTGGATACACCACGGAAAAGCATGAGGTGCTTATGGGCATGACCGGCCATTGGAAAGTGAATGTCGAAGGCTTTGAAACGGTTCTGGCCCCGGGGGACACTTTTGCTATTCCGCCCAACAAAGCACGTACCATCACACCTGCGATGACAGGCGAGGCAGCGCTTTACCGTGTGAGTGCTACGGATGACGCTGCCGGCCTTACTTGGGTCCAGTAAAATGATTGGCCTTGCCCGACTATCGGGTTGAGGGCAGGGCCAAAATGCCTAGTGTGGCGTTGAATAATTTTGGGGATATCAGATGGTTAAAACAACGCACGTAGGCTCACTTCCGCGGGTTCAAGAAGTGGTGGATTTCATTTTCGCCCGCGAAAAAGAACAGCCATACGATCAAGCCGCATTTGACAACTGCATGACAAAGGCAGTCGATGATGTAGTTGCGCGCCAAGTGGCCGCGGGCGTTGATATCGTCAGTGATGGTGAGACATCCAAGATCAGCTATGCGACCTACGTCAAAGATCGCTACACCGGCTTTGACGGTGACAGCCCCCGCAATGCGCCTGCTGATTTGAAGCTGTTTCCCAAGTTTCTTGAGCGCCAAGCCCAAGGTGGCGGCACCCCTACATATAACCGCCCCATGTGTGTGGGCGAGGTGAAGGCCAAACCTGTTGATGATCTGGCTAAAGATATCGCAAACCTGAAAGCCGCGATGCAAAAGCATGGCGCGTCTGAGGGCTTTATGAATGCCGCGTCCCCCGGTGTGATCAGCCTCTTTTTGCAAAACGACTACTACCCCACGCGCGAGGCCTATTTGGCAGCGCTCGCGGATGTAATGCGCGCTGAGTACCGCGCTATTGTTGATGCGGGCCTGTACCTGCAGCTTGATTGTCCTGATCTGGCCTTGTCGCGCCACATGCTGTTCCAAGACCTGACCGATGCGGAGTTTTTGAAAATCGCAGCGGGCCACGTTGAGGCGCTGAACCACGCCCTTGAAGGGATCGACCCGTCACGTGTCCGCGTCCATATTTGTTGGGGCAACTACGAGGGACCGCACGTGTGCGACATTGATATGGACACGGTCTTTAGCACGCTAATGTCGGTTGGTGCTGATCAGTTGCTTTTTGAAACATCAAACCCGCGTCACGCCCACGAATGGACAGTGTTCCGCGATCGCGTCTCTGAAATCCCTGACAGCAAAATCTTGGTACCAGGTGTTGTTGACACAACGACGAACTTTGTTGAGCACCCCCAGCTGGTTGCTGAACGCATTGCCAAGTTTACCAATATCGTCGGTGCAGACCGTGTGATCGCTGGTAGTGACTGCGGCTTTGGCACGTTTGCGGGCTTTGGTGCCGTTGATCCGGACATTGCATATGCAAAACTTGGTTCACTTAGTGAAGGAGCCAAGTTGGAAAGCGCATGAGCGAACCAATTGTATTTTTACCCGGTATGATGTGTGATGCGCGGCTGTTTGGGCCGCAGTTGGCGGCGATGTCGTCAACACATGCTGTGATGGTCGCGCCCATCACACAAGGTGAGCGGGTTGAGGATATCGCAGGTGCGCTTCTTGATCTGCTGCCGCGCCGGTTTGCACTGGCGGGCCTGTCGATGGGGGGCATCGTCGCGATGGAGTTGATGCGCCGCGCGCCCGAGCGGATCACGCGGCTTTGCTTACTGGATACGAACCCGCTTGCCGAAATTCCTCAAGTTGCTGCAATGCGCGAACCGCAGATTGTTGCGGCGAAAACGGGCCGTTTGCTTGAGGTCATGCGCGACGAAATGAAGCCCAACTATTTAGCACCGGGTCCTGCACGCCAAGATGTGCTTGATCTGGTGATGGAAATGGCGCGGACCCTTGGGCCTGATGTATTCATCCGTCAGTCTCGCGCGCTACAGCGCCGCCGCGACCAGCAAGGCACCCTGCGCCGTGTACATGTGCCGACCATGGTCATTTGCGGCGAACATGATGCGCTGTGTCCTGTGCGACGCCACACGTTTATGGCCGAGCTGATCGTAAACGCGCGGCTTCACGTGCTGGAAAACGCGGGCCACTTGCCGACGCTTGAGACACCTGATGAGGTCATTGACCTACTCTATGACTGGATGAACATGCCTACGGCAGCTTAAGCCGCCCGCGTTATCTTGGTTGGTAGGCAGCGGTGCGTTCGTCTGCGGTAAGAGTATAGGGTGTAACAACCGGTTCCATCGTGGATGCGTCGAAAAAGGGCGTGTCACGCCACCTTCCCGAGATACGCTCACGGGCCATGCGGCCAATCATTCGGCTCAGCATTCCGACCATATTCTTATGCGTGGTTTTTCCGTCCTTTTTAACAAAACCTTGTGCGCGCACAGGGCCAAGCGCTTCCGGGTTATCAACATTGCTTGCAACAACGCCCACCACGGGCAGCTTCGGGCTGGCCATGGTGTTATACATCGGTGTGTCGCAGCATTTCGCATACCAGCGCAGCAGCCCGCCGGATTTATGAAGCCGCAGCACACTCAGGTTCTCACCACCCGATAGGATTTTCAGGTTTGACGGGCTGGTTTGATAAAGATCAATCGCCGTATCTTTGGGGTCATGTACGCCGTGGTGATTGTTGGTGGCGTGGCAATCATCGCAATCACAGGAGGCATGAAAGCCGTGTTGCGGTCTCACATTTAACAGTTTTGCCGAAAGCGCGCCGCAGCTGCAGCTGAGCGTTACATCACTAGTCATGAATGACCCCGTTTAAAGTTAAGCCGCAGAGTTCGAATTTGCAGCGTCAGTACTCGTTGTTCGTGCGTTGCTGGCCATAAAATCGATGACCAACGGACGGATATTCTCGCGCCATTTGCGGCCTGCAAAAATGCCATAGTGACCTGCGCCTGGCTCCAAATGACTAGCCTTTTTCGCATCAGGCAGGCCAGTCAATAAATCGAGAGCAGCAAGACATTGCCCAGGCCCTGAAATGTCGTCGTTCTCGCCTTCCACGATTTTGACAGCAACATCGGTGATCTTGCTGATGTCTACTTTCGTGCTGTTCACCGTGAAACAGTTACGTGCAATTTCGCGTTCTTTGAAAATGCGTTCAACCGTTGAAAGGTAAAACTCGGCGGTCATGTCCATGACGGCAAGGTATTCGTCATAAAATACGTTATGCTTGTCGTGGTCTCCGGCCTCGTCGCGGGCAACGCGGGCGATTTGATCGCCAAATGCTGCTGCGTGCTTTTCAAGGTTCATCGAGATGAACGACGAAAGCTGCAGTAAGCCGGGGTATACTTTGCGCCCAACACCTTTGTATTTGAAACCGACCCGCTGGATCATTGTTTCATGCAACTGCCCCATTGAGACCGAGTGGCCAAAGTCCGTCACATCAGTTGGGTTTGCATCAGGATCCACAGGCCCGCCGATCAAAGTCAGGCTGGCTGGCTGTGCGTCTGGGTTTTCTTGTGCAAGATAAGCCGTTGCCGCTAGCGCAAGCGGTACGGGCTGACACACCGCAACCACGTGTGTTTCTGGCCCAAGTTCGCGCATAAAGTCCGCCAGATAGAGCGTGTAGTCTTCCACATCGAACTTACCCGCGCTGACGGGAATGTCGCGGGCGTTGTGCCAATCTGTGATGTAGACCTCGCAATCAGGCAGCAGGCTCAAAACAGTTGATCGCAGCAATGTTGCATAGTGGCCGGACATTGGCGCGGCGAGCAGCACTTTGTGGCGTTTCTTTTTGCGACCGGGAATATGAAAGTGTAGCAGATCACCAAAATCGCGCGCCATGACGACACGTGGCTCAACCAGACGGTCTTGGCCTTTTGCGTTGGTGAAATGCGCGATGTCCCAGTCAGGTTTGACGGTCATGCGCGAAAAACTGCGTTCGGTAACTTCGCCCCATGCACGGACCCAGTCCAGCATCGGGTTGGGCATGGCGGCCGTTGCAGGGTAGGATGTAAGGGCGCGCGCGGATGCACCAAGCCACTGGTTGGTGTTTCGAACCGTCTCCATCCAGTCATACATTGCCATATATTTCATGTTCGTCTCCTGCATCGGTTCACGCATGCGCTACGTTGATGTATGGTAACACATAGTGGGGCTGCTTTGGGAACAAAGCATGTGTTATGCTGCGACTGCACGGTATGGGGCTTAGATCGATATGACAACCAAAGAAACTTCTATCAGTGGGGGTCCTTCTGAAACAATCGATCGACCAAATGACCTTTTGGTTGGTGGGCACTCAACAAAACTTGCGCAAAACCTATCGAAAGTCGAAGAATTGTCCAAACGGCTCACTGCTGCAGTGCAGCACAAGCGGCAGGTAAATCCCTCGCTTGAGGGGCCGGGCCAAGACTTGATGTTGAAGGCCGCTGCCAGTTTTTGGAGCGAGGCGGTTCGTGATCCATCAAAACTGTTTGAACAGCAGGTTGCCTTTTGGGGCAAATCAATGGCGCATTTCGTTGAGGCGCAGAGTGCGCTGGCGGCAGGAAAGCTTGAAGCACCAGCCGACGAGACCCCTTCTGATGGCAGGTTCTCCAACCCGCTGTGGCAGAGCCATCCGTATTTTAACTTCATCAAGCAACAATACATGATGAACGCACAAGCGATGTCTGATGCGGTTGACGCGCTTGATGGGTTGGCCCCCGAAGACCGCAAGCGCGTGTCATATTTCACTCAGCAAATTGTGGATATGATGGCGCCCACGAACTTTTTGCAGACCAACCCAGATGCGCTTGAGCGTGCGGTGGAAACCGATGGTGCCTCGCTGGTGCAAGGCCTGGAAAATTTGGTGCGCGATATTGAGGCAAACGACGGTGATCTTCTGGTTACGCTTGCGGACAAAAATGCATTCACGGTTGGTGAAAACCTCGGAACATCCCAAGGTAAGGTGGTTTTTCGTAACCGCATGTTTGAGCTGATCCAATACACGCCGACCACAGACGAGGTTCATGAGACGCCACTGATCATCTTTCCGCCTTGGATTAACAAGTTCTATATTCTCGATCTGAAAGAGCAAAACAGCCTGATCAAATGGATCGTCGATCAAGGGTTTACGCTGTTCGTTGTCTCATGGGTAAACCCAGATGACAGCTATGCAGACGTCGGGATGGAGGAGTATGTCGAGAGCGGGTATTTGACAGCCATCGAGCAGGTTAAGCAAATTTGTGATGTCAAATCGGTCAATGCTGTCGGGTACTGTATCGCGGGGACCACGCTGTCGTTGACTTTGTCATTGCTGAAAAAGCGCGGCGATACGTCGGTGAACGCGGCTAGCTTTTTCACGACCCTCACGGATTTTTCTGATCGTGGTGAAGTGGGTGTTTTCCTTAACGATGATTTTGTTGACGGTATTGAATACCAGTGCAGCAAAGACGGCATTTTGGACAGCTATTACATGTCCCGCACGTTCAGCTATCTGCGTTCGAACGATCTGATTTATCGTCCGGCGATCCGCAGTTACATGTTGGGCGAGGCCCCGCCCGCGTTCGATCTACTTTATTGGAACGGCGATAGCACCAACCTTCCGGGCAAGATGGCGATCCAGTATTTGCGCGGCCTGTGCCAGCGCGATGAGTTTGCCTCAACTGGGTTTGAGCTGTTGGGCGAAACCCTTCACATCAGCGATGTGACGGTCCCTGTTTGCGCCATTGCTTGTGAGACCGATCATATTGCTGCGTGGAAATCCAGCTATGCCGGCATTCAGAAGATGGGCAGCACAGACAAAACGTTCATTCTGTCCCAGTCAGGACATATCGCGGGCATCATCAATCCGGTGAGCCGCAACAAATATGGGCACTACCTAAATCCTGACATGTCAGGCACCGCCGAAGCGTGGCAAGAGGCGGCCGAGTTCACGCCGAAATCTTCGTGGTGGCCGACGTGGGGCGATTGGCTGGCAACCCGTTCCGGCAAGATGTGCAAGGCGCGTATGCCTGGCGAGGCGACTCACAAAGTGATTTGTGACGCGCCGGGGACATATGTGCTGCCAAAATAATTTACGCATCTGAAGCCTGCCTTGGGGCTGCGTTTCGCTAGTTCTTTGATTGTTAACCTCTTTTTTGTCCAATGCTGCATTGCAGAAAAAGCTTGATTTGCTGCGATGCAGCATGTATCAATACTACAGACGCAGAAAACAGCAGGGTTGTCTTGCTGGCGAATTTAAGAGGTATGACCAATGGCACAAGATTTCACAGCCGCAATGAAAGACATGATGGGCGCATTCCCTGTGGATACATCCGCAATGACAGACGCGTTCAAAACGCAGGCTTCATTGTCTGAAAAACTTTCCGCAGTTGCATTGAGTGCAGCAGACCAATCTTCCGAGATTTCTGCAAAATGGACCAAAGAAACGCTGACTAAGCTTTCTGGTGTTACCAAAGCACAAGCCGAGCCTGCTGATTACGCAAAAGCGATGACAGATTTCGCCTCTGCTTCTGCAGAAGCCTCTGCTGAATACATGGCAGCTTTCGCAGAAGTTGCGAAAAAAGTTCAGATAGAAACAGTCGAGTTGGTTTTGGCTGCTGGCAAAGACATGTCGGACGAGACAACAGCAGCAGTTAAAAAAGCGACTGCTGATGCGACTGCGGCAACGAAAAAAGCCACATCTAAGTAAATAGCCCCTTAGGCTCATCCGCGTCATTCCTCCAAATTACTGACGCGGATACAAAAGAGCGGGTGCCAGCTTTGGCGCCCGCTTTTTCTTTGCGGTACGTTCCCTGTGCAGTCTGTGCTGCGCCGCAGCTTTGAACGATCACAAGATCTCTTTCCTTTTTTGCTGCACGCGCATAGGCTAATCGCCAGTGAACCATCTTGGGAGGATCGTCGCGTGGCTGAAGAAAAATCGACATTGCTAATTAAGCGCTACGCAAGCCGCAGGCTCTATAACACCGAGACCAGCGATTACGTGACCCTCGAAGATATCGCGAGCTTCATTCGTGAAGGCCGCGAAGTTCAGATTGTCGATTTGAAATCAGGCGATGATTTAACCCGCCAGTATTTGCTGCAGATTATCGCAGATCACGAAAGTCGCGGTGAAAGCGTTTTACCTGTTGGTGTGCTCAATGATTTGGTGCGTAGCTATACGACCCAGACCGCCAGCGTTGTTCCGCAGTTTTTGCAGATGTCGTTTGATATGCTTCGTGATGGGCAATCAAAAGTGGTTGATAGCATGAGCACAATCAATCCAATGGCCAAAATGCCCGGATTTGAGGCGATGCAAGCCCAACAAGAAGCCTTCATGAAGGCAATGACCAGCGGCATGACTGGATTTGCGACACCGCCTGCTGCGAAAGACGAAGCCCCCGCGCCAAAGGGCGAAGACCTAAGCGATATCAAAAAGCAACTGGCAGAGCTGCAAGATAAACTTTCCAAACTGTCCTAGTCCATGCGCGCATCTCAAGACCGTTTCACCCTCTGGGGCATCGAAGTATTTTTGGCTACTGTCGAGGAGGCAAGCATCAGTGCGGCCGCACGCAGGCTTGGCACATCTCCGGCCACGGTTAGTCAGCAGTTGACCAATCTTGAAGGCGCCATCGGGGTCACTCTGTTGAACCGCTCGCATCGCCCCGTGCTGCCAACCCCTGCTGGTGAGACGTTCCGGCTGCGCGCACAAAACATCGTTAACGAGGCAACACAAGCACGCAGTGAACTGGCTCTTGATGGGCAGGCGCTGACCAGCTTTCGCCTTGGGATGATTGAGGATTTTGATGCAGATGTGACACCGCGCCTTCTGTCTGGCATGGCCAATGATCTGAAAGGGTGTCAGTTCTTGTTAGAGACGGGGGCCTCGCACCGGCTGTTTGATCTGCTGGACGCCCGCGCGCTGGATATTGTCGTGGCTGCAGATGTTGGTGCATCCGGCGAGTGGATGGATGTGCACCCATTGATGAGGGAAGACTTCATCGTTGCCGTGCCCAAAGGCCAACCCACAGACGCTGACGCGCTTAAGAAAATGCCTCTTATTCAGTACACGCAGCGCCACCACATGGGCCGCTCGATCACGGCTCATTTGGCGCGACAGCGGCTGAACCTTGCACATCAGTTTGAACTCGATAGCTATCACGCGATCATGGCGATGGTGGCTGCAGGGCAGGGTTGGACTATTTTCACACCCCTCGGCTGGCTGCGCGCAGACCGGTTCCGCGAACAGGTTGATGTGGCCCCGCTGCCCTTTGGCGCGTTAAGCCGGACAATCAGCCTGACGGCGCGTCGCGGTATTTTGCGTGATATGCCTGAACAAACGGCTGCACGCCTCAAAGGCCATCTTGATGAGATGATCGTTAAACCGGCATCACAGCGGCACCCGTGGCTTAGGGATGCGCTGACCATTTTGTAGCGCGCGTCACTGTTACGTGGCTAATTCAACTCGCCGCTAGGCAATGAGTTTAGCAATATTTCTCCGATCATGTCGCAGTCTTGCGGTGTCAGGCGTGCGGGCAACCTAACATCACAGGCGCGCATCAGCATCGCGCGGGTTTTGGGTAGCTCTGGGGTATCATTCAAAAACTGCCAGTTCCAAAATGCGCGCGCGTTGTTTGCTGACATGCCAAAGACCTGTACTTTGATGCCTTGTGCGTCCGCGCGGCAGACAAAGTCGGTGACCGCAGCATCAGTCATATCGGTCAGATTGAATTGGATGCTGTCAGGTGCGCGGTTTTCGGGGTCAAGTTTTTCGGGCACCGTCACATTGGGGTGGCGATTTAGCTGTTCGGCTAGCCGGTCATGATTGCGCCGCCCGTCCGCAACACGCCGCGCAATTTCCGGCAGTTGCGCGCGCACGATCGCCGCAGACATGTTGGACAGCCGCAAATTATAAATCGGCAGTTTGTTTTGCCACTTTTCAACGGTTTCAGCGGCGATATCGTGTTTCTCCCAAGCGTGCTCATAGGCACCGGACATGATGGTGGCGCGCGCAACCAAGTCCGCATCATCAGTAATCAAAATGCCGCCCTCACCAGCATTGAGGAGCTTGTAGGATTGAAACGAAAAGCATCCGACCCGCCCTAACGTACCAATGTTTTTGCCGTGCCATGTCGTACCCAAGGAATGTGCAGCATCCTCAATAACTGGGATATCGCGCGCATCACAAAGACGCATAATGGCGTCCATGTCAGAGGTATGGCCGCGCATATGGCTGATGATGACAGCACTGATATCTTGATCAAGTTTGCCCGCAAAATCGTTCAGATCAATCCGGTAGTTTTCGCCAACTTCACAAAGGACTGGAACACATTCCGCGTGGACCACAGATGATGGTACGGCTGCGAATGTGAAAGCAGGAATAAGAACCCGCGCATCACGCGGCAGGTTTAGCGCCTTAAGGGACAGAAATAATGCCGCTGAACATGATGACACCGCCAGCGCGTATGTACTGCCAAGCTGTACGGCAAACTCTCGTTCGAGCAGAGTGACGGGTGCGTTCTGGGATGTATAGCGGAACAGATCGCCTGAGCTAAGAAGCCGCTCGATTTCATCGCGCACAGCGGCGGGGATGGGTTCGGCTGCGTGAAGGTCAGAGGGCGCTTTGGTGGGCTGAGCTTGATCTAGCATTTTTATACGTTCCGAAAACTAATTTCGATAATTGTAAAATACTAAAAGCTATCGGTCTATAAATATTGAGCGCCGCGGCAATACGACCGGGGCGTGTTGTTGTCTTGGACCTGTGTCAGAAGATGGGTGGGCTGTGCGCTTAGTGAAACAGCCTGTCTTTGAGCGCCATCCACCGCATTGCGGCGTTGGTAATTAGTCCGCCAAGAACAGCGCCGCCCGGAAGCGCGGGCGACGGAAGGTTTTGCAGCATGTCAAACTCACCGGTATCGCCGCGCATCGCGTTCACACAGGCTCGGCCCGCAAAAGTGGCAAGCACAAGCCCGTGGCCTGAGTAGCCGCCCGCACTGTAATGCCCGTCCACGACTTGGCCCACAAATGGTAAACGTGTTGCGGTAACGGCGAGGGTGCCGCCCCATTTGTGGCTAAATTTGACGTCAGAGAGTTCTGGATAAATTTCAGATAGCTGCTTTCTGACGCGCGGCTCAATCTCGCCAAAGCGTTTGCCGTAGCTTTCTCCACCCCCAAAAATAAGTCGTCCGTCACGGGATTGCCAAAAGTAATTCAGCACGAACTTGCTGTCATACACGGCCATTAGTTTCTTGATGGGCGCGCGCGCGCCAAGAGGCTCGGTTGCCGCGATATAATTGTTGATGGGCAATACGCGGGCGGCGGTTTTGCGGTTTAGATGCGCGCCGTAGCCATTTGTGGCTTGCAAGATGAACTTTGCCGAAACCGTGCCAGCATCTGTGCGCACGGTGTGGGGTGATCGGGCGGAATTGTGATCAGTACTGACGTCAATTTTATGAACTGTGGACCGTTCAAAGATCTGCACGCCAGCCGCGTCGCAGGCCCGCGCAAGCCCGAAGGCGTAGCGAAGCGGGTGGCAATAGCCCGCATCCATATCAAGGACTGCGCCTGAGTAGGCTTTTGTTCCGATATGGGCCTCAACCTGTGCTGCGTCGCACATGGTGGTGTCATATCCAAAGCGTGCGCGCATTAACTCGGCTTCTTGAGCAAGCTCATCGGCTTTTTGCGCGGTAACGGCCGCTTGTAGCAAGCCTGCGGTGTAGTCAGCGTCAGGCGCGTGTTCGGCAAGCAGTGAGCGGGTGAGTTTTTTGGCGTCTTCGGTCATGGCCCAAAGTGCATCGGCGCGTTGTTTGCCAAATGTTTTGTCGAGCACGCTAACGTCCCAATTCAAGCCTGTTCCAACTTGGCCGCCGTTTCGTCCCGATGCGCCCCATCCCACACGGTGGGCGTCAAGAACAATGACCGACATGCCCGCTTTGGCTGCGTGAAGTGCAGCAGACAGACCCGTGTAGCCCGCGCCAATGATACACAGATCAGCGCGATGATCTCCGCGCAAAACAGGGTGCGGGGCAGGGGCATCAGCAGTTGCTGCGTACCAGCTTTCGGGCATCACACCCTGTGCTTCGTTTGCAAAAAGCCAGTTCATTCAGGTCATACATTGAGCAAAAGATGCTCACGCTCCCAAGGGCTGATTTGCTGCAAAAACTCTTCGTATTCCGTACGCTTTACGATGGAGTACACCCGTGCAAATTCAGGGTGCAGAATGTCTTTGAGCCGCTCTGCACTATCAAAAAGTTCAAGTGCTGCGAACAGGCCACGGGGGATGTCTTCATCCGCGTCATAGGCATCACCGCGGTATTCAGGGCGTGGCGCGCGTGCTTCTTCAAGGCCCATTAACCCACACGCCAAGGAGGCAGCAATCGCGAGGTACGGGTTACAATCCATGCCCGCCAACCTGTTTTCAACCCGCCGTGCAGCAGCATCGCTAATGGGCACACGGATGCCCGTTGTACGGTTATCACGAGCCCATTCCAGATTGATCGGCGCAGCCAGATCTTTGACGTACCGCCGATAGCTGTTCACGTAGGGCGCCAGCACGGCGATGGTTGAAGGCACGTGGTTTTGCAGCCCTGCGATAAAGTGGTAAAAAGCGTCAGTCTCACTACCATCTGCCGCAGAGAAGATGTTGTTGCCGTCTTGATCAAGGACCGAGTGGTGGATGTGCATCGCACTACCGGGCTCGCCCTCGATTGGTTTGGCCATGAAAGTTGCAAAGCAGTCGTGCTTCAGGGCTGCCTCGCGGATCAGGCGTTTGAAGTAGAACACTTCATCAGCAAGTTTGACCGGATCGCCGTGACGCAAGTTGATCTCTAGCTGCCCTGCGCCGCCCTCTTGGGTGATGCCGTCAATCTCAAATCCCTGCGCTTCGGCGAAATCGTAAATGTCGTCAATCACGGGGCCATATTCATCGACCGCTGACATTGAATACGCCTGGCGTGCGGCAGCTGGCCTGCCACTACGGCCCATCATTGGTTCAATCGGATTGGCGGGATTGGTGTTGCGACCAACCAGATAGAATTCCATCTCAGGGGCAACAACAGGGTTCAAGCCGCGTGCGTGATAGGCGGCAACAACCCGTTTCAATACGTTGCGCGGTGCCATTGGCACAGGTTCGCCCTCGCGGGTAACCGCATCGTGGATGACTTGCAGGGTCCAATCACCAGTCCACGGGGCGGCCGTGGCTGTGCTCATGTCGGGCACAAGGGTCATGTCCGGCTCAATCCAGCCTTCAGGGCCTGCGGCCTCGCCCCAACCACCGGCGATGGTCTGAAAGAAGATCGAATTGGGCAAAAAGAACTGGGATTGTTTTGCGAATTTCTTGGCGGGAACGGCTTTGCCGCGCGCGATGCCAGACAAGTCACCGATGATGCATTCGACTTCATCAAGACGGTTCTCGCCCAAGTAGTCGTGGAACGGTGTTGGAAGGTTTGCAGTCCATGTCATGGTGCGTTGTCTTTCAAAAAATGCGCCAGCATCCGCGCGACGACCCATTCATCATTTGGGGTATCCACATGTGCTTTGGCCTGCTCAATCAAAGCCGTCGGATACTGAGGATCTGTGCCGCGGGCGGCCAGATAATCCTGCAGCACAGCGTTAGTAATTTCAGGGTGCGCCTGCGTTGTCAAAATTCGGTCCTCATAGCGCAGCGCGGCGTTCTCACAAAAAGAAGACGTGGCCACAACTTTGGCTGTTTCAGGGCGCTTAACGACCTGATCTTGGTGCCACGCGTTGAACGACAGGGCCGTGCCTTCAAAATCATACGTGTGGCGGCCAACGGCCCAACCGCCAGCAAATTTCTCAACTGTACCGCCCAAGGCCTGCGCGATGATCTGATGCCCAAAGCAGATGCCCACCATGGGGCGATGGCTTTGATCTACTGCGCGGATGAATTCTTCGAGCGGCCGGATAAATGCATGATCTTCATAGGCGCCATGTTTGGACCCTGTAACCAGCCAACCGTCTGCAGTTAGATGATCTTCGGGCCACTCATCATCGACAACATTGAAAGTCGTGAAGCTGAACCCTTCACCGTCAAACATACGCGTGAACAGGGCGTCAAAGTCGCCATGGTTTGCGTTGACCAAGTCAGGGGTGTGACCGCATTGCAAAATACCGATGTGCATCGCGTGGTGTCCTTTGACTGCGAAAATAGGGCGATGATCCGTGCTTAGCGGATGATCTGTGGACGCAACCGAAGTTTGGGGCGCGCTTGTGACGGAAGGTGGCGATTAAGTCGTTTGTTGGCAATGCCAAAGACGCCAATAATCAACAGGGTCACAAGAATGAAATACATCGCCAAGATCGGGTAGGGTACAAACGGGTTGAACGTTTTGTCCGCGAAGTAGCTGGCGTAATACAGCGCGTCTCCGCGTTGTTGGCGCGCAGGAAATCCGGTGAAGAAAATCAACGTGGTTGAGTGAAACAGAAAAATCGCTTCGTTGGTGTAGGCAGGCCACGCGAGGCGCAACATCGTTGGAAAAACGATCCGCTTGAACCGTGGCCAGCCGCTCATCCCATATGCGTCTGCGGCCTCAGTATCGCCTTTGGGAATTGATTTCAGCGCGCCGTAAAATATCTCGGCTGAGTAGGCGGAGGTGTTACAAAAGAGCACGATTAACGCACCGAGCCACGCCGCCGAAAGGCTTTCGAACATTGGATGGATTGGTTTGAGCGATAAAAAGACGAAGTATCCGAAAAAGAACTGAATAAAGAGCGGTGATCCGCGGAATATAAAAATGAACCATTCGGAGGGTTTGCGCAAAAGCACCCTTGGGCTGTCTTTTCCCATAGCAAGAGCGACCGCGAAACAAAAGCCAAACATCAGGGCGAACAAGCCAAAGTAGATGTTCCAGATCATGCCTGACCCGATCAGCGTAAACTGTTGACACAACGTAAAATCACTGCGCGGCAAAAGCCGTTCGCCGTACCCGATGGCGCGTAGACCGTAATCAAGGATGGTTTGGGTGCAACTCATCACGTGGCCTTTCTTTGGGCTTCACCAGCGGCTGTGGCCTGTCCATGGGTCAAGCGCGCCATGACGCGGTCAAGAACCACTTCAGAGACTTTGGTAAAGGCCAAATAAAAGACGAGCAGCGCCAAGAAATACCACATCCGCCAATCGCCGTGGGGGTAATCTGTGAAGCGCGGGTTTTTTGTACCGCCTAGTTCACGCGCCCAATAGACAATATCCTCAACGCCCAGCAAAAACAAAAGCGGCGTCGCTTTGATCAGCACCATCCAGAGGTTCGACAGGCCGGGCAGAGCAAATACCCACATTTGCGGCACCAAGATGCGCCAGAAGGTTTGGCGCTTGCTCATGCCGTATGCCGCCGCCGTTTCGAGTTGCGCGGCTGGAACAGCACGCATAGCGCCAAACAAAACGTTGCCTGCGAAAGCCCCGAAAACGATGGCAAACGTCAGCACGGCTACGAAAAAGCCGTAGACCTCATGGACCCATTGCGGTGCGTTGCCTTGGGGCAGTTTTGCCTCGGCGCAGACGACAAAATCGTTGCCTTGACGGATTGCATCTGTCCAGTCAGGGCACAGGACTTGGTGGCGGGCCCATTCAAAACCTTGGTCTAATGCGATCACAAAAAAGAGGAAAAAGGCAATGTCCGGCACGCCGCGTATTAGCGCCATGTATGTTTTTCCAAACCATCTCAGTGGCGTAAAAGATGATCGCGCGGCAGCCGCACCGCCAAAACCAAACATCAAAGCAGCGGGTGCAGTAATCGCCAACAGTAAAAGAACCGTGCCCACGGACCAGTAAAGCGACATGTGCTTACCGGTGGTCAGATAACACGCCATCCAGCGCCAGTCAGCCAACAGGCTGGGGTCTGAGCAAAATTCAAAGATGGCGGGCCTCTGCGGGTTATGGCCGAAATGTTGGCGGGTTGGGGGTGGTCACCACATATCAAAAGGGGCGCTTGTGTGCCAAGCGCCCCTTCGGGATGTTTTGACCGCTTAGAAAGGGGCGGATTCAGGCAGCCACTTTGCGATCAGTACGTTCAGTGAACCGTCTGCTTTCATGCTTTCGATTGCTGCAGAGAATTTCTCTTTCAGCTCTGTGTCGCTTTCACGGATGCCCATGCCGATGCCGCCGCCAAGCAATACGTCATCGCCGACCATTTGCAGGTCTGCATCTTCAGCTGCGATTGGCTCGAGGAATGCACGGTCTGCAAGGACAGCGTCCGCTTCGCCTGATTTCACGGCTGCAACTGTTTCTTCTGGTGTTGCGAACTCGAGAAGTGTCGCGCCCATTGAGGCAACGTGGCCCGCTTGGATCGTACCAGTTTGCGCAGCGATCACGCCACCTGCCAGATCAACGTCAGCAGATGCTGCTACGAATGAAGAGGGATCAGGCTGTGTGTAAGGTGTTGTGAAATCGATGACTTCGTCACGCTCGGCTGTGATGGACATGCCTGCGATGATTGCGTCGTAGTTGCCGGATACGAGGTTCGGGATGATGCTGTCCCACTCGTTCGTGACCCACTCGCATGTCAGTTCAGCGCGTGCGCACAGCTCATCACCTACTTCGCGCTCAAAGCCATCAACTTCGCCTGCGTCATTGAGGAAGTTGTAGGGAGGGTAGGCGCCCTCGGTTCCCAAACGAACCACAGAGTGGCTACCTGCGAGTGCAGCACCTGCGGTGATTGCAAGCAAAGCGGTTGCTGTAATTAGTGTCTTCATGAGGTTTCTCCCTTGTCTCATTAAGTCGGTACTGGTGTTGTTATGCGCTGCCAGCAGAAAGAAATTGCTGCAAACGCTCGGATTTTGGCGCGCCAAACAACTCGTCAGGTGCGCCTTCTTCTTCGATCAGCCCTTGGTGCAAAAACACAACGTGATCAGACACATCGCGGGCAAGGTTCATGTCATGGGTAACGATCAGCATCGTGCGCCCCTCAGCGGCAAGGTCTTTGATCACGCGGATCACTTCTTGCTCAAGCTCTGGGTCAAGGGCGGACGTCGGCTCGTCAAATAGCAGGGCCTTTGGCTCCATGCACAGGGCGCGCGCGATGGCAGCACGCTGTTGCTGGCCACCAGAAAGCTGTGCGGGATACACATCGCATTTGTCCCCAATGCCAACTTTTTCGAGATATTTGCGTGCAGAGGCTTCAACTTCTGACTTGGCGCGCCCCAACACAGTAACAGGCGCCTCCATAACATTTTCAAGAATTGTCATATGGGCCCACAGATTAAACTGTTGGAACACCATGCAAAGATTAGTGCGGATATGGCGAACCTGAGCAGCATCAGAGGGGCGGCGCGCTTGGGCTGTGCCGCGCCAATTTACTGGATCGCCTTCGAAAATCACATCGCCTTGCTGGCTATCTTCGAGCAGGTTCGCACAGCGCAAAAGCGTGGATTTTCCGGAACCAGATGAGCCGATGAGCGAAACCACATCCCCACGTTCCGCGCGGATACCGACCCCTTTAAGAACCTCAAGCTCTCCGTAGGATTTGTGCAAATCCTTCAATTCGATGACAGTGTCGGTGGTCACAGCTATCCCTGCAAATGTTAGCCCTTTAATACACTTCGATTCTACAGAAATTGCAATGGTATGCGCCAAACTTGACCCAGCGGAACTTGGCGCCGCTATGGCTATTTTTAGCTTTCCTAAGTGCTGATCCGTTGGCGCGCCAAGTTGCTGTCGATATCAGAGACACCAAGGAACGACACAACCATGCGTAAAAGCGAATCTTCTTCGTCATCACGCTCACCATCCGCCAATGCAACGGTCCATAGCGCTTCGACGACTGCGATGCGGTCTTCATAGGCGACTGCATCTTTGATAGCGCGGGTAAAGCGCACTGTGTCCGGCGCTTCTTTTTCCAACTCTTCGGCCTGCAGTTTTAGGCTTTGAGCATCGCTGCCAGACAGCCCGTAGCGGGCCTGAATGATCGACATGATGCGCTGTTGTTCCGCAAGCGCGTAATCCCCGTCAGATTTGGCAAGCCGGACCAGCAGTCCCGTTAGGGCAAGCCGCGCGTCCACATCCGCAAGCTGGGCGGGTTTATCGGCCGTGAGGCGGTTTAGAAGTTGTGCAAACATATTCGACATCTATGCTTTTCAAAAGGGCTTTCAAGTGGCGTGCCAGACTGCACAGCGTCTAGCCGTCATATCCTTCGACGATAACCAAATCGGTCAATGCGATTGGCTCTCGTAGGGCTTTGGCGGCTTGATATTCCGCGCTGTTGTAGCAAGCGTAGGCAGCCTCAATACTTGGGAATTCAATGACGACGGTGCGTGAGCGGGCAGTACCTTCTTCAAGGGTTTGTTCGCCGCCTCGGACGACAAAACGCGCGCCAAATTCTGCGAATGGGGCGGCATTTGCGGCCTTGTAGGCTTCATAGCCTTTAGGGTCTGAGACATCTCCGTGCGCAATCCAGTATCCTTTGGGCATGTATTTCTCCGATTTGTGATGGGGTGAATAAGTGGGCTGATTAGGCGGAAGGGACGGTAATTTGCCCTTGTGAGATTGGCACGGCGCTGCCCGCGATACGCACCGCAGTCAGCACGCCGCTTGCTACATCCGCTTCAAAGTAGATCTCGCTTGGTCGCCCCATGGAAACGCCTTGGGTCAATTGCAGTTTGGTTGTGCTGTCTTTGTCCAGCGCACCGTTTTGCAAAAGCTGGCTGGCCAGAATTGCGCTTGCGCTGCCTGTTGCGGGATCTTCGGGAATACCGGCAGTGGGGGAAAACATTCGCGCATTAAAGCTTGGTGTATAGAGATACGCACTGTCCAACTGACAGGCTTGCATCAGTTGATCCCAAGCGGGCTGGAGTGGGCGCGCTTGTTGCAACGCGGCCTCATTCACCACGGGAATATAAAGAAAACGCGGCCCGCCTTCGTGCACGCCTGCCGTGTGAGGGCCAAGTTGCGTGGTGGTCAGGCCCAAAGCGGAGGCGGCTAATTCAGGATTGACGGCAATATTGCAGTCAAAAGGTACAACAGGCGCGGTAAATTGTGCTGTGTCGTTGGTAATTGTGACGGGTACAAGTCCGGCAACTTCTTCAAGCACTACATGATCCAAGCCACGCTTTTTGGCCAGATGCAGCGCGCAGCCAATGGTGGGATGACCTGCAAAAGGGATTTCAGCGGTTGGGAAAAAGATCCGCACCTTAGCCGTGTTCGCAGTATCATCTGCCGTCTGCACAAAAATGGTTTCCGACAAGTTGAATTCACGCGCAATTGTTTGCATCTGTGCTGTGCTCAGATCGTCTGCGCCCTCAACAATGGCCAATGGATTGCCACTGAACGGGCGCTGCGTGAATACGTCGTAGGTTGTGAAGTCGAGAGTTGGCATCCGGTCCACCTTGTAGGGACGACCTAGCTGATCGTCCCGTACATTTGAATGGTTTTCGCCGGTGCGGGCAAGAGCGCTTCGATCCGCTCCATCAAGTTGTGTTCGGGGCCCGTTTCTGGGCCGTCGCAATTTACCACAAGCAGCAAATCATCCATCAGAGCGTCCCGCTCATGGGCGGGTGTCTCATGGGCTAGCAAACGGCCCAGAGCTTCGGTGTGGGGGTATTCGCGTTCAAGCGTTTCACCGGATGCACGCAATTGCGCCGCGGCAATACCATTTAAACCCAGACGGCGTTTTAGAACCTCATCAATCGTGGTTATCTCTGCCAAGTTGAGAGGGCCGTCGCTACGCGCAAGCCGCACCAGCAGTGCTGCAAGGGTCACGTGGTCATCGAGTGCTGGTAAAACGGGTTCGGGTCGGGCCGGTCGTGAAACCACCCCAAAAATTCTGCCTATCATATCTGCTCCTAGCGCCGCGATTGTTCGCGATCATTACGTTAGCAATGGCCCAGAGGTGACGGTTTCCAAAGGGAAAAATGAAAAAGGCGAATCATGTCTTGGGGAGTGTTGCAAAAAAACGCGCCCTGCAGGTGCGGGACGCGTTTCATGTATTTCAACAAAGCAAGGCGGGTTTAGACGAGGCGAGAAGCCTCTTTTGCCGCTTTCACAAACCCCTCAAACAGGGGGTGCGGTGCGAAAGGCTTGGATTTCAGTTCCGGATGGAACTGTACGCCGATGAACCAAGGGTGGTCACGCCACTCAACGATTTCGGGCAGGGTGCCGTCTGGGGACATGCCCGAGAACAACAACCCACATTCTTCAAGCTGCTTGCGGTACTTCGTATCAACTTCATACCGGTGGCGGTGGCGCTCTTCGATTGACGTCGTGCCGTACACTTCGGCGACTTTAGATCCTTCGACCAGTGTCGCGTCATATGACCCCAAGCGCATGGTCCCGCCTTTGTCGTCATCTGCCTTGCGCTGAACTTTTGCGTTGCCCTGCACCCATTCTTTGAGGTGGTAGACAACCGGCTCAAACCGCTTTTTGCCGGCCTCATGGTCGAACTCTTCGGAACCGGCGTCCGCCAGCCCAGCCACATTTCGTGCGGCTTCAATGACAGCCATTTGCATGCCAAGGCAAATCCCGAGGTAGGGCACTTTACGGGTGCGGGCGAATTCTGCCGCTTTGATTTTACCTTCTGTGCCGCGCTCGCCAAAGCCGCCCGGAACCAAAATCGCGTGGAACCCTTCAAGGTGTGGAGCAGGGTCTTCACGGTCGAAGAGTTCTGCGTCGACCCATTCAATTTTGACCTTCACACGGTTGGCCATGCCGCCGTGGGTTAGAGCTTCGTTGATTGACTTATAAGCGTCTTCCAGCTGGGTGTATTTGCCGACAATCGCGACTTTGACTTCGCCCTCGGGATTATACACGCGGTCAGCCACATCTTCCCAACGCTTGAGGTTGGGCTGCGGGGCAGGTGTAATGCCAAAGGCGTCCAATACTGCTTGGTCCATGCCTTCACGGTGATAGGCCAGTGGGGCTTCGTAGATGGATTTAAGGTCTTGCGCCGCAATCACGCTCTCGGGGCGCACGTTGCAGAAAAGGGCCAGCTTTTCACGCTCTTTTTCCGGGATTGGACCCTCTGAACGGCAAACAAGAATGTCCGGTGCCAACCCGATTGAGCGGAGTTCCTTGACCGAGTGTTGGGTCGGCTTTGTCTTCAACTCGCCCGAGGCTTTGATGAACGGCAGCAACGTCAGGTGCATAAAGATACAGTCACCGCGTGGCTTATCGTTGGCGAATTGACGAATGGCCTCAAAGAAGGGCAGGCCTTCGATGTCCCCAACAGTGCCGCCGATTTCGCACAGCATAAAATCAACTTCATCATCACCAATGTCGATGAACTCTTTGATCTGGTTGGTTACATGGGGGATTACTTGGATTGTTTTGCCCAGATAATCTCCGCGCCGTTCTTTTTCGAGAACGGTTGAGTAAATCCGACCAGATGAGACGGAATCACTGTTGCGCGCCGCGACGCCGGTGAAGCGCTCATAGTGGCCAAGGTCCAAATCAGTTTCTGCGCCGTCGTCCGTCACAAACACTTCACCGTGCTCAAACGGTGACATCGTGCCCGGATCGACATTGAGGTAGGGGTCCAGCTTACGCAGGCGGACAGTAAAGCCTCGCGACTGCAAAAGAGCGCCCAAAGCGGCAGATGCAAGGCCTTTGCCAAGCGAGGAAACAACACCACCTGTAATAAAAATAAACCGTGCCATGGTGTGAGATATCCCCGTGTTTTGTTGCATGCTCGGTGCAAAACAGCACCTCAGATGCGCTGTATCACGGGATTTAATCCTATCAGGATTCGGACGAGGCGCGCAACCAGTCAAACGCAATATAGGGCGGAATTAATATCGCCATATACTATAGATAGTGTAAGAAAGCCGCTTTTAGATCAGGTGTTTAGGCTGGCATATGTTGTGTTGGGTTATTTAGTCAGCACGCGGTGTCGCTGGCTCATCCGCGGATGGAGGCAGTAAGTCCGCGCCCGCCGGGGCCACAGGTGCTGTCTCCGCAGAAGGAGGTGCCAATTGATCCACCACAGAGCTGCCGTTGCCATCAAGGGACGTCAAAACGGTCATTAGCAATGCGACCGTCATAAACGCGATACCCAAAATCCACGTCACTTTTGACAAGGCTGATGCTGCAGAGCGGCCGGTCATAACGCCGCCACCGCCGCCACCACTGCCCATGCCAAGGCCGCCGCCTTCAGACCGTTGAAGCAGCACAACGCCGATCAAAGCCAAAGCTAGCAACAACAAAACAATCAGCAGTACGTTTTCCATGGAGACGCTCGTTTATCAAAGGTTGGCCGGTATGTAGTGGGAACGGCCCAATGTCGCAAGGTCCGAATGTAGGGGATTTATCATTCATTTGGCGCTGCTGCCGAGGTAACTCTATCAGCTTTGAGGTTTGAGCGCGCCTTTCACCCTTTCCCCTGCCGTGCCTCTGTCTTATAGGGACCACGGTTTGATCTCTAGGCATGAAGGCAGAGCGCAATGGCAAACGTAGTGGTGGTTGGCGCCCAGTGGGGTGACGAAGGCAAAGGTAAGATCGTTGATTGGCTCTCAGAGCGCGCAGACGTCATTGCCCGCTTCCAAGGGGGCCACAATGCAGGCCACACGCTGGTTATTGATAGCAACGTCTACAAGTTGCATGCGCTGCCATCCGGTGTGGTGCGTGGCGGCAAACTGTCCGTTATTGGGAACGGCGTTGTGTTGGACCCATGGCACTTGATGAAAGAGATCGAGACAGTCCGTGCCCAAGGTGTTGAAATCACGCCCGAGACATTGATGGTTGCTGAAAATACACCATTGATTTTGCCAATCCACGGCGAACTGGATCGCGCACGTGAAGAAGCTGCAAGCGCTGGCACCAAGATTGGTACAACAGGCCGCGGTATCGGGCCCGCATATGAAGATAAAGTGGGACGCCGTTCTGTTCGCGTAGCTGACCTGGCTGATGATGCAACACTTGTTGCGCGTGTTGATCGCGCGTTGCAGCACCACAACCCGCTGCGCAAAGGTTTGGGCATCGAGCCCGTAGACCGCGAAGCACTGTTGAACGAGTTGCGCGCCATTGCGCCACAGTTGTTGCCTTACGCGGCACCAGTCTGGAAAGTGTTGAACGAGCGTAGCAAAGCCGGTCAGCGGATTTTGTTCGAAGGCGCCCAAGGTGCACTACTCGACATCGATTTTGGCACATACCCGTTCGTAACATCTTCTAACGTAATCGCAGGGCAGGCTGCGACGGGTACAGGTCTTGGGCCAACGGCGATTGATTTTGTTTTGGGCATCGTCAAAGCCTACACCACCCGTGTGGGTGAAGGGCCGTTCCCGACCGAGCTGGAAGATGCAGACGGCCAACGTCTTGGTGAGCGTGGCCATGAGTTCGGAACGACAACAGGGCGCAAGCGTCGTTGTGGTTGGTTTGACGCGACCATCGTACGTCAGACCTGCGCCACGTCCGGCGTTTCTGGTATCGCGCTAACCAAGCTTGATGTTCTCGACGGTTTTGACACGCTCAAAATTTGCGTCGGTTATGATCTGGATGGCGAGCGTCTTGATTACCTGCCAACAGCCGCGGACCAACAAGCGCGCGTGACACCGATCTATGAAGAAATTGAAGGCTGGCAAGATAGCACTGCTGGTGCAAAGTCATGGGCCGATTTGCCTGCTGCGGCCATCAAATATGTCCGCCGGATCGAAGAGTTGATCAACTGTCCTGTCGCCCTAGTTTCCACCTCACCAGAGCGCGAAGACACCATTCTCGTGACAGACCCCTTTGCGGACTAAAAAATTCGCACCTTAACATTTCCGGAGGCCACCAATGGCGCTAAGCCACAAAGCAAAGAGACGTTGGTCACTGTTTATCCTGATTTTTGGGGTGCCGATTTACATTGTTATGGCGGTGACACTCATTGATCTGCTCCGGGACATGATGGGACGGCCCTCCATTTGGGTCGAGCTGGGCGTATTTGTCGTACTTGGTGTTTTATGGGCGTTTCCACTAAAGGCGGTCTTCAAAGGGGTTGGGCAAGCTGATCCGAATGCGCCACCGGAAGATGAACAGCACTGATTGAAAAAAAGCGGCCCCAAATTCAGGGGCCGCTTTTTTGTTTCTGCTCACCACGTCTTTCAATTAAATGGCGTTATCAAGCCTCGCGCCGCAGGGGGGCGAATTCTTGGTTGGGATTAAACCGGCTGGTTTCTTGGACCACGAACTGCCCTGGTTTTTGTTTTTGGAACTTACCTTGGCGCAACAACTGTCCGAACGATCGTAACCCGTCCTCGCGACTAAATCCGTCGTCACTTGCGCTGCTTGCTTTTGACATGACCTGTGGGCGCGAGAACGTTGGCTGCCCTTCGACGACTGCAAGATAAACTGCCGCTGCCTCAAGCAAATCGGGAAGTCCATGTGCGCCCATTTGGGTGGCGAACTCTGAAAAGCTTTCGGCCTGAAATGCCGGAATCGTAGTGGTCGGACTTATTGGTGCCTTGGGCGGGGCCGTCTGTGGATTGATAGCGGAGGTTTGCTGGGCAACGGGTTTTGACCCGCGAACAACACGGCGCGGACGGACAGGACGCACAGGGAGTGTCGTATCCTCATCTTGCATCTCAGGTTTCGGTGCTTGCGGAATGTCTACACGTTGCTCGGCCACCAACTTAAGCGGGGCTGCGGGCGCTGGGCGCACGGCGTCGGCCAAATCTGCACGGTACTCATCCGTCTGATCAGCATTGCCATTTCCAAAGCCCGCGGCGAGGTCAGCTGCTTTTGATGCAACCGCTGCTTTCAGGTGCGCAATAGCGTTTTGCTTGCGACCGGTTTCGGCGGTAGCCAACTCGCGGTCCGCTTGCTGCATCAAACGCTCCATATCAATTGGCGCGTCTTCACGAGTTTGGGCAGCCGCTTCTTTGCGGGCATCGACCTCCGCCTCGGCAAGCATTGCTGCAAGAGCGTCTGCTGCGTCATCTTTTTCGGCGGTGGCGGCTTCGTCAGGCGTGTTAGTCGCAAGGTTAGACACGCGTGGGTCCTTTGCGCGCGCTTCAGTTTCCGGCTTAGATTCTGGAGTGAATTCTGGGGTGGTCGCCTCGGCCACGTTTTGCACTTCGTCCTCGGCCGCAAGAGCCGCCGCGAGTTCGGCTTGCAAATCCGCTTCATCCTCGGGGCTTAGGGAAGAGGGTGTTGTGAGCATAATTTTCGGGTTGTCCGTCGCGGTGTCTGTTGTCTCCAAGTCAGTTTCGTCCTCTGCATCGAGAGGGTCATCCATCAGATCAGCATCGTCTTGGGCGCTCTCGTCTGCTGGGCTGGCGGCTTCAACCTTACTGTCCTGCAGGACTTCGTTTTCTTCCCGTTCATCGCTTTCATCGTCGAACAACTCTTCCAACTCGCCGCTGTCCAATGCGCGCTCAAGATCTGCTTTTTTGACTTTGATAACCCGTGCAACGGGGCTGGTTGCGGCCTCAACTTTGGGGGCGGGCGCAACTGCGTCGTTGGCCTCATCGTTTTCGACAGTCGAGATGAAGCTATCGATATCGAAATCGTCCGCAGCTAAGTCTGTTTCGGTTTCAGTCGGTGCTTCAACTGATGTGACGGGGGCGGCGTTATCTGTTGTTGGGGCGTCATCGCTGGTATGCAAATCCGCAAAGGCAGTGTCGATACTACGTTCTGCATCGGCGTGCTGATCTTCGATAAATTCACTGGGGTTGGGTATAATCGCAGCGGTGTTTGGTGCTGCGCTGCGCATGGCCTCGCTTTTGTTTGCTGCAGACGATTGGACCGCGGACCTGATGCGCTTGAGCTTTTCGGCAGCGCTTGCAACGCCACTATCAGTCTGTGATTGGCCGCTTGCTGTGGCTGTATTGGGCACCGTCGCCGCGTTTTGCGGGCTGCTTACGTCGGGCTGGGCAGCTGGTGCGGGGGCAGGGCTGCTCGGGCTAGCGCTGAGTTTGACGTCATTGCCTTCAATGCGACCAATCACGCGCCGCTCAATTTCACGCTCTGCAATACGGGCCAGCATCTCTGCGTCTGGTACGGGTGGTTCTGCGCCAAAGTAGCGATCCTCAGCCGCAAGGTCGCGGAAATACTCCGCAATCGCTTTCATCGCATTGAAGGAGTCGTCGAACCCCTCAAGCGTGCATGAAAACGTCCCATATGAGACTGTTAGAATTTTATTTGGCCCTACCATGGTGTACTCGCTTTCTTTGTAATCCAGCGGGGAACGGTTTAACGTGATACATGTGTCAAATTTGAACAATGCCGCGTTGATGGCGGTATTATTTCAAGGCAGAATTGTGATCTGTTTCCAACTTAGGCAGTAATGTTAAATGTCCAAAGCAATTGTTTCACAAAACGCTCCCGTTTTACTTGTTGGTGGTGGTACGACTCATCGCGATGATTGGTCTTTAGCGTCTAAGTGTGGTTGCGTTGTGGCTGTGGATGGCGGGGCGGATGCAGCCTTGGCCAATCGCGTGACACCTGATTTTGTGATCGGCGATCTGGACAGTATCAGCGGAGCCGGCCATGACAAACTCGCGGATCGGGTCATTGCAGTGTCCGAGCAAGACACTACGGATTTCGACAAAGCGCTGCGCAATATCGATGCGCCGCTTATCTATGCCATCGGGTTTACGGGCGCGCGCATGGATCACAGCCTTGCTGTGCTTAGCGGCCTTGTAAAAGCACCCAAGTCTCGCTGCATCGTGGTGGGCGAGGTCGATACGGTTTGTCTTGCGCCAGCGCGTCTTGATTTTAGGGATGTGACGGCGCAAACGCGGGTTTCACTGTTTCCGATGGGACCCGCACGGGCAAGCTCGACTGGGCTGAAGTGGGCGCTTGATGGCATTCGTTTTAGTCCCGACAGCGCTATCGGCACCTCGAACGAGGCTTTGGGCGGCGCCGTCACAATCGAAACATACGATCCCAAAATGTTGCTTATTTTGCCCCGTACGCTGATCTATGTGCTGGCGGATGCATTACGTGCCGCACCCAGCTGGTAGGTGCTTGAAACGGGTTGTGGTCAGCAGTTCGGAATATTGACGGCCAGACCGCCGAGAGACGTTTCTTTGTATTTCTCTGACATATCCGCACCCGTCTGGCGCATGGTCTCAATCGCCGCGTCAAGCGGGACGAGATGTGTTCCATCGCCGCGCATCGATAGTGATGCCGCAGACACGGCCTTGATCGCGCCAAGGCCATTACGCTCAATGCAGGGCACCTGAACCAAGCCACGCACCGGATCGCAGGTCATGCCCAAGTGATGCTCAAGTGCGATTTCTGCGGCGTTTTCGATTTGCTCAGTCGTGCCACCTAAAACAGCCGTCAGGCCAGCGGCGGCCATTGCGGCGGCGCTACCTACTTCGGCCTGACAGCCCGCTTCTGCGCCCGAAATTGACGCATTGAATTTCACCAAACCGCCAATCGCCGCAGCGGTCAGCAAAAATTCCGGTACGCGGCTGACAGATGCGCCAGGCACGTGATCGAGGTAGTAGCGTATGGTTGCCGGCACAACGCCGGCGGCCCCATTGGTGGGCGCTGTGACCACCTGTCCACCGGCCGCGTTTTCTTCATTTACGGCCATTGCGTAGACGCTCATCCAGTCGTTGATCGTGTGCGGCGCATTCAGATTCATTCCGCGTTCGGCCAACAATTTTTCATGGATATTTTTGGCGCGTCGTTTCACAGATAAACCACCGGGCAAGATGCCGTCACGGGCAAGCCCGCGATCAATACAGTCATTCATAACGTCCCAAAGGCGCGTAAGGCCTGCTTCAAGGTCCGCGCGGGGGCGGCGCGAAAGCTCATTGGCCTCTTTCATTTGGGCGATGGTTTTGCCCGATTGCGCGGACATTTCCATCATCTCGTTGGCGGATTTGAACGGGTAGGGCACGGGCGCGCCTTCTTCGGTCGCAGCACCACTTGCAAGCTCTTCTTCGGTGAGAACAAATCCACCGCCAATAGAGTAAAAGACCTGCGACAAGATAATATCGCCCTGCGCATCGGTGGCTTGCAGGCGCATTCCGTTGGCGTGACCTGTCAGGCGGGTGTCATAGTCAAAAATCAGATCCGAGGCAGGATCAAAATGCAAATTTGGTAGGCCATCATTGATGACTTCCTTGTCCGCGTTGATCGCCGTAAGCGCCGCCTCGGCTTTGGCCTCGTCGTAGGTGTCAGGCAAAAAGCCCGCCAGCCCAAGAATGGTCGCGCGGTCTGTTGCGTGACCTGCGCCTGTAAAGGCGAGTGAGCCGTGCAAAGAGGCCTTAAGCCCGTGAGCTGTGAACGGAGCCGCGCGCAGCATGTCCAAAAAGCGCGCAGCCGCAACCATCGGTCCCATTGTGTGAGACGAAGATGGGCCGATGCCCACTTTGAACATATCAAAGACAGATAAAAACATATGTAAGTGATACTTGCTTAAGGGCGAAGCGGACGTCTGATTGCGACGTTTCAAAGGGCCATTCGGTCAGAGGCGGAGGGCTTGGATCAAGCGCGGCGCAGACTTGTTGAATGCTGTGTACAAAACCCGCTCGCACCTTTGGCCGATGCGATTTATAGACGGCGCAACAGCAAAGATAAGGAGCACTGCCATGCCCGCTGAATTGTCACCCATCGAGAAGGCCAAGTTTGTCTCGGCCAAGCGCGCGAGTGATTTCGTTGAAACCGGAATGCGTGTCGGTCTGGGGACCGGATCAACTGCGGCGTGGATGGTGCGTTGCCTTGGAGAGCGCGTGAAAAACGACGGTCTCAAAATTAAGGGCGTTCCCACATCAAGCAGAACCGCAGCACTTGCCCAAAGTCTGGGCATTGAAGTGGTCACCCTTGATGAGGCCAAGTGGTTGGACCTGACCATCGATGGTGCGGATGAATATGATGCGGACCTAAGCCTTATCAAAGGGGGCGGCGGCGCGCATTTGCAGGAAAAAGTTGTGGCCACGGCCAGCGACCGCATGATCGTGATTGCGGATGCAGCCAAGAAAGTAGACACCCTCGGCGCGTTTCCACTGCCGCTCGAGGTGATCCCGTTCGGCTGGCAAACCACAAAAACCCTCGTGGAAGAAACGCTGGTTGGCATGGACGTTTTGGGTCGCACAACTGCGCTACGGATGAATGGTGACGCGCCGTTCGTAACGGATGAGGGCAACCACATTCTTGATCTGCATCTTGAGCGCATCGGCAATCCCCGCCAGTTGAGCCTTGTGATGAACCAAATTCCGGGCGTTGTGGAAAACGGGCTGTTTATCGATATTTGTGATGTCGTTGTCGTGGGGCACGGTGATGGCCGCGTTGAGGTGACAGACATTTCTAGTGGTACCGTTGAACATGACAGCGTCGATCTGATGGAACATGAAAACCTGTTTGCCGATCTGGGCTAATTGTTAGCCCTATTCGGAAATGACGGGGTGCATGGCGCGCTCTCAACTCTGTGATCGATAGCGCGCGCGGCTTGCGCTTGCCAAGCGGCCGTGTGCACACTGGTGCAGGACATAAAATGAAAACGCGCAGGTGGTGACACTGCTTGTGTGTTACTGAACAAAAAGAAAAGGGCCGTCGAATGGCATATGATTTTGACTTGTTTGTCATTGGTGGCGGTTCTGGCGGCGTGCGAGCAGCACGGGTTGCGGCGGCAACAGGTGCCAAAGTGGCTTTGGCCGAAGGGTCTCGATTGGGCGGTACATGTGTGATCCGCGGGTGCGTACCCAAAAAGCTGATGGTCTTTGCATCAGAGTACCCCGAAACGTTTGAAGCCGCGCGCAATTATGGTTGGGATGTGACCGCTGGTGATTTCAACTGGAGCACGTTTCACGGCAAATTAGTTGCGGAGTTGGATCGCCTTGAGGGCATTTACCGCCGCTTGTTGGACAATTCTGATGTTAAAATCTTTGACGCTTTTGCAAAGCTGGTGGATCCGCACACAGTTGAGTTGAATGATGGTGAACGTGTCACGGCAAAGACTATTTTGATCGCGACCGGCGGTACGCCAACGCGGCCTGATATTGCTGGCGCCGAATTAGGCATTGTCAGCGACGATATTTTCCATGTTGAGACATTGCCCAAGACGATGCTGATCATCGGCGGCGGTTATATCGCGTCTGAATTTGCGGGCATTATGAACGGCCTCGGTGTAAAGGTCAGCCAGTGGTATCGCGGCGAGCAAATCCTGCGCGGCTTTGATGAAGAAGCGCGCAACTTGGTGGCGGAAGGAATGCGCGAGAAAGGCGTTGATTTGGTCACCGGCGCGAGTGCTGCATCGCTTGAGAAAACGGATGCGGGAATTTTTGTCGAAGGCACCCACGGTATTGATGCGACGTTTGATGTGGTGATGTTTGCAACGGGCCGCCGGCCCTTGACAGATAACTTGGGTCTCGCCGCGGCAGGGGTTGCCACAGGCTCAAGCGGTCAGATTACAGTTGATAAGTTTTCACGCACCAGTGTTGAAAATATTTATGCGGTAGGTGACGTCACAAAGCGTGTAGAGTTAACGCCAGTCGCGATCCGCGAAGGTATGGCGTTTGTGGAAACCGTGTTTAATGACAACCCAACTGCCGTAGATCACGAGTTGATCCCATCGGCGATCTTTACACAGCCTGAGATGGGCACAGTTGGCCTGTCAGAGGAAGATGCGGCCAAGCAAGAGCCGATTGAGGTCTACTCGACTTCGTTCCGTCCGATGCAAACCGCGTTCGCGGAAGGGCAAGGCAAAGTTCTTATGAAACTGGTGGTTTCAAAGGCAACGCGGGTTGTTTTGGGCTGTCATATTGTCGCGCCTCACGCGGGTGAGTTGATCCAGCTGGCAGGTATTGCCGTGAAAATGGGCGCCACAAAAGAGCAGTTTGACCAAACATGCGCCGTTCACCCGACCATGTCGGAAGAACTGGTGACAATGAAAACGCCTGTGCGCAGCACTTGATCGGCGGAAGTTGCTTGAAATCACGCCACAATCGCCCACATAGAGTGGCATACCGACCCATTACTTAACGAAGAGAGCTTTTCATACATGGCTGGAAATAACGGCGGCCCTTGGGGTGGCGGAGGCGGAAATCGCGGCGGCGACGACCGTGGACAGGGAAATGACGGAAACCGTGGGAACGGTGGACGGCGTCCAAACGAGGGCGCGCAAATCCCGGAAATTGATGAGCTGATGAAAAAAGGCCAAGAGCAGTTGCGCGTCCTGATGGGTGGCAAAGGCGGTGGCACTGGTTCAGGCGGCAACGGCACCGGAGGCGGTGGGCCTATGCTGACCCGCGGTACGTTTGGCCTTGCCGCGTTGGCTGGTTTGGTTCTGTGGGGCATGGCATCGTTTTACACGGTCCGTCCTGAACAACAGTCCGTTGAGCTTTTCTTGGGTGAATTCCGCGGTGTTGGCACCGAAGGTCTAAACTTTGCCCCATGGCCGTTTGTGACAGCAGAAGTGTTCAACGTGACCACAAACCGCACCGAAGACATTGGCGTTGGTCGTGGCACAAACGGCGACAATGGCTTGATGCTGACGACTGATGAAAACATCGTCGATATTGATTTCCAAGTGGTTTGGAACATCAAGAACGCGCAAGATTTCTTGTTTAGCTTGGCTAATCCACGTCAATCAGTCGTTTCAATCTCGGAAGCGGCAATGCGCGAAGTTATTGCACAGTCGGAACTTGCGCCAATCTTGAACCGTGACCGTGCAGCGATTGAAGCCGAGGTGCGCACCCGTATCCAAGGTACCCTTGATGACCGCGACAGTGGTATCAACATTGTGCGTGTCAACTTCAACAAAGTGGACCCGCCAAGCCAGCAGGTCGCCCTAACTGATAATGACGGTAACACCCGAAATGTCAGCGTTATTGACGCTTTCCGCGATGTTCAGGCCGCCGAACAAGAGCGTGACCGCGTTGAGCGTCAAGCAGACGCCTATGCAAACGCACGCCTTGCGGATGCACGTGGTGAATCTGCGCGGGTTCTAGAGGAAGCTGAAGCGTATCGCGCGCGCCAAGTGAACGGCGCCATCGGTGAGGCGTCACGCTTCTCATCCGTTTTGACTGAATACGCGCAAGCCCCCGATGTGACCCGCACCCGTCTTTACCTTGAGACGATGGAGCGCGTCTTGGGTGACGTGGATAAGATCATTCTTGAAGACACCAGCAGCGGTGGTGGACAAGGCGTTGTGCCTTACCTGCCTCTCAATGACCTGCGCCGTGGAGGATCAAACTAATGCGTAAGAATATTTATATCTTGCCTATTCTCGTGATCGTCGTGGCAACGGCCCTTTCGTCGATCTTCATTGTTGATGAGCGTAACAAAGCACTCGTGCTGCGGTTCGGTCAGATCGTGAACGTGGTTGAAGAGCCAGGTTTGGGCTTCAAAGTGCCGCTTCTTGATGAAGTCGTGCGCTACGAAGATCGTATTTTGTCGCTGCAAACACCCACGATCGAGGTCACCCCTGCGGATGACCGGCGTTTGGAGGTAGATGCGTTCGTTCTCTACCGGATTGCTGACATCATCCAGTTCCGTCAAGCGGTTTCATTTGGCGGTCTGCGCGAAGCAGAAGCACAGCTTGAAAACATTCTTGACGGTCAGATCCGTGCGGTTTTGGGTTCAGAAGGTGTGACATCCAACACTATTCTGTCACCTGAACGGAGTGCCTTGATGGAAAACATTCGCGTTCAAGCTGCCGCACGTGCGGACGCGTTGGGTCTTGCGGTTGTTGAGGTGCGCCTGCGTCAGACAAACCTGCCTGAGCAAAACTTTGACGCGACACTGCAACGTATGATCGCCGAGCGTGACCGTGAAGCAACCGACGAACGTGCCCGTGGCCGTGAGGCCGCATCACGTGTGCGTGCGCTTGCTGATCGTACATACGATGAGATCATTGCTGAAGCGACACGAGATGCGCGGATCATTGAAGGTGAAGCAGATGCGGAACGTAACCGCATCTTTGCGGAAGCCTACACGAAGGACCCGGAGTTCTTTGAATTCTACCGCTCACTTGCCGCTTACGAAGAAGCAATCAAGGGCAGTAACTCGACCCTCGTGTTGTCTCCCGATAGTGAGTTTTTCAACTACTTGCGCTCCGACACGGGCGCATCGGCAAACTAAGGCGAACGCCTCGTGTTTGTTGATTTAACATTGGCCCAGCTCCTTCTTTTGGGGTTGGGCCTTTTGCTTTTTGTGGAGGGGCTGGTCTATGCGCTCTTTCCCAAAATAGTGGAGCAACTTTTAGAGGCGCTGCGCGACATGCCCCTTGAAGCACGCCGTTTGATTGGCCTTCTTTCCATGCTCAGTGGCCTTGGATTGTTGTGGTTTTTATCGTGACAATGGCGGATTTTGCGCGGCGTAAATCCGCGCAACAATAGTCACAGCACCGTTATATCCGGCCCAAAGACTTGGCCATTTGCACAAACGTCCCTACTTCTAAGTTCACAGCGGGAACGGTCCCCGCATTTGATGCAATCTGACCTATGCAAAACATGCAGTCGAACGAGGAGTTTACATTGCAGTATTTGGCGAAAAACCTTCCTAGCCGCAGACAGCCTGCCCGAAGTGCTGTCAAAGTAGCGACCCAACTAAAAATGTCCCTGCCGATGTTTGCTGTCGCCCTGACGGCATTGTTGGCGTTCTGCGCAATTGTGTTGGCATCGATGCCAGCAAATGCCCGCAGCGCCCCTGCAAGTTTTGCTGATTTGGCAGAGAAAATTAGCCCCGCAGTGGTCAACATCACCACGTCCACAGTTATCGCGGGCCGGACCGGTCCCCAAGGGATCGTACCTGAAGGCTCGCCTTTTGAAGAGTTCTTCAACAACCGCCCCCGCAATAACGGACCCCGCCGATCGTCTGCGTTGGGATCTGGCTTTGTGATTTCCGAGGACGGGTTCATTGTCACCAACAATCACGTCATTGAGGGTGCTGATGAAATCCAGATTGAATTTTTCCCCGGCGACGGCCAGCCGACCGAGTTGTTGAACGCAGAACTGATTGGGACAGATAAGAACACTGATATCGCCCTTCTGAAAGTTGATGCAGATACGCCACTGCGCCATGTGCCGTTTGGGGACAGCAACATCGCGCGTGTGGGTGATTGGGTGCTTGCGATGGGTAATCCGCTTGGGCAGGGGTTCTCGGTTTCTGCGGGCATTATTTCTGCGCGTAATCGTGCCCTTCAGGGAAGCTATGATGACTACATCCAGACAGATGCGGCGATCAACCGTGGCAATTCGGGCGGACCATTGTTCAATATGGACGGTGAAGTGATTGGCGTGAACACAGCGATCCTGTCGCCAAACGGTGGGTCAATCGGGATCGGTTTTGCGATGTCATCTGACGTTGTGACCCGCGTTGTGGCGCAACTGAAAGAATACGGCGAAACCCGTCGCGGTTGGTTGGGTGTGCGTATCCAAGACATCGCGCCTGATATGGTTTCGGCGATTGAAGGTCTTGAAAATGAGAAAGGGGCGCTTGTCACGGATGTGCCAGATGGCCCGGCTAAGAACGCGGGTATTCAAGCAGGCGACGTTATTCTGAATTTCGACGGTGATGAAGTTGAGGACACCCGTGGCCTTGTGCGCCGTGTGGGCAACACCGACGTGGACAAGACGGTCCGCGTGGTTGTGCTACGCGACGGCAGCCGTGAAACGCTGCGTGTCACTTTGGGCCGTCGTGAGGCGGCGGAAGCGGCTAGCGCATCTGGCGATGATACACCGCAAGAGCCAGACAGCTTGGACATTCTCGGCATGACTTTGTCAGAACTGAGCGATGATATGCGTCAAGAGCTTGGACTAAGTGAAGGTGCGGCGGGTCTGGCTGTCGTTGATCTTGATGAGGCGTCTGAGGCGTTTTCGAAGGGACTACGTGCGGGCGATGTGATCACCGAGGCTGGGCAAGAAAAGCTTGAGACTGTCGGTGATTTTGAAGACCGTGTTGCAGATGCACGCGATGCTGGGCGGACGTCACTACTGCTCCTCATCCGTCGTGATGGGCAGCCTCGCTTTTTGGCGTTGTCTCTAGACGACTAATCATCGCACGATGTGAAAAATTGAAAAGGCGCGTCAATTTCTGGCGCGCCTTTTTTATTGGTTTATGGATCACCGTAGTTCGCGTTTAATTGGGGCGAGCCCCAACTGCCGCGCGGCGGCGGTGGACAAAAGTGCGCTATCAAGGCCCTGCGCTTTTTGATAGCGCCGGATCGCCATGCGTGTCCTAAGATCCAGACTGCCTGTGATTGCGCCTGAGTAGATATCGCGTGCCGCTAAGGCGCGCTGGACTGAAGACACAAACGTCGGGGTTAGTTCGTCACTACACAACGCTTCAAACCATAACTCTTTGCGCTCTGTTACAATCCGCTGCAATGTTTCAGAGCGATACATGGGCGGTGACAGCACAGTTCCATCGCTGCTGAGCTGTGCGGGTTGCACCAGAACTTGCTGGGTCACTGTTTCCACCACAGCGGGGCTTACATCGCGGCCATAGCAAATCCCATCTTCGGCGTTGGGTGGCCCAATGCCAAACGCGGCGGTAGCTTGGTCTGCGCGAATAGGCTGTTCAACAGGCGTGCAGGCCGCAGAAATTGCAAGCACTCCAAGGCCCAGAATGTTAGGCAATTTGTTGAAGTGACAAAGACGCATTTGGGGTCCTGACGGCTAAATCCGAGATAAATCTTGGCACATGATAGGGTAATCTGCGGCCTCATCGCAAACCCTATGACCTTCGCTCTAGAAAAACCCTCAGCGCGCCGCTACATCTTACGCCAGATATTTAAACTGGAGGCCATCTCATGGCGAAAATTACCTATATTGAATTTGGCGGCACCGAGCATGTTGTCGAAGTTTCGAACGGCCTTACGGTTATGGAAGGTGCGCGTGACAACAACATTCCAGGCATCGAAGCGGATTGTGGTGGCGCGTGTGCGTGTTCAACTTGCCACGTTTATGTGGACCCTGCATGGGCTGATAAGTTGCCTGCTTTGGACGGGATGGAAGAAGATATGCTCGACTTTGCGTTTGAAGCAAAACCAGGTCAGTCGCGCTTGACCTGTCAGTTGAAAGTGACTGACGAGCTGGACGGGCTGATTGTCCGGATGCCTGAAAAGCAAGTTTAATGATTTGGCGCGCCGCTTGGTTGGTCGCGACGTTTATCTGCTTAGCGGGCAGTGGCGCGGCTCAGACAATCCAAGCGGCGCGCTTTACCGACCCCACAACACGCTACGCTCATGGGGTGCTTGGGGATGCGGTTGAATTCGGTGGCTTGCAGATCACCGTTCTATCGAGCAGCGGTAAGCGCCTGACACGCAGCATTACGTTACCCGTCAGTCACGTGTTTGAAGACATTGCCCCACGGCTTTGGGATGTAACCGGAGACGGCTTGCCCGAGGTTGTGGTGATTGAAACAGATGTCGCACTCGGTGCGGCGCTTGCGGTTTATGGCCCTGCTGGCAAACTGGCTGAGACGCCTCATATCGGGCGCACGAACAGGTGGCTTGCCCCAATTGGCGCGGCTGATTTGGACGACGACGGAATAATCGAGATTGCTTATATTGACCGCCCGCATTTGGCCAAAGAGCTGCGAGTTTGGTCTTTTGTGAACGGTGATCTTCGCCCGTTGGCGCGCGCGTCGGGTTTGACCAATCACCGCATCGGCGAAGACTTTATTTCCGGCGCGTTGATCCAGTGTAAGGGCATTCCTACGATCGTTACCGCCAACGCAGATTGGTCACGTCGCATGGGGACCGTGCTTCAGGCGGGCACGCTCGTTAGTCGTGATTTGGGCCCATTTGCTGGGCGCCAAAGTCTTGAAGGCTGTTAAATTATGATGCGCCTTAAAGGGCGCGCCAACCGATATCGCTCCGGCTGAACCCTTCAGGCCAATCGATTTTGTCCAGCATCGCGTAAGCCGCTTTGTGAGCCTCGGCCAATGTTGCGCCGCGCGCTGTGATGTTCAGCACCCGTCCACCGTTGGCGACAATCGCACCGTCTTTCTGTGCGGTTCCAGCGTGAAAACACATTTGCGTGCTGCTTTCAGGTAAGGCGTCTAGGCCGCGAATTTCTGTGCCTTTGGCATAATCGCCCGGATAGCCATTTGCGGCCATCACGATGGTCATTGCGTGGTCATTGGCCCAGTTGACCTGTGCTGACGAAAGCGTGCCATCAGCACAAGCCAGCATCAAATCCAGTGCTTGCGCCCCAAGGCGCATCATCAATACCTGACATTCCGGGTCGCCAAAGCGCGCATTATATTCCACCAATCGCGGCTGGCCGTCTTTAATCATCAGGCCCGCATAAAGTACCCCTTGGTAAGGCGTTCCGCGTCTCGCCATTTCGGCGACGCAGGGTTTGATGATCGTCTCCATCGCAAGCGCTTCAACAGATGCGGACAAAACAGGCGCTGGCGAGTAGGCGCCCATGCCGCCAGTGTTCGGGCCAGTATCCCCGTCGCCTACGCGCTTATGGTCCTGCGCAGTGCCCACGCTCAGCACGTTTTCCCCGTCACAAAGCACAAATAGAGAGCCTTCTTCGCCCTCCATGAATTCTTCGATCACGACCTCGGCACCAGCACCGCCAAATGCGCCACTGAACATATCATCAATCGCATCAAGGGCTTCGGCCTCGGTCATTGCGACAATCACGCCTTTACCTGCCGCAAGCCCATCAGCTTTGACCACGATAGGGGCACCATTCTCGCGGATGTAATCTTTGGCCGGTGCTGCGCTGTCAAAACGTGCATAGGCCGCGGTGGGTGCGTCACATGCATCGCATAGCTCTTTGGTAAAGGCTTTGGACGCTTCCAGCTTTGCCGCTTCTTGAGAGGGGCCAAAGGTCAAGATGCCCGCCGCGCGTAAGCTGTCACCCACACCCGCCGCAAGAGGGGCTTCGGGGCCGATGATGACAAAATCAACGCTGTGATCTGTGGCAAATTGCACAACCGACGGGCCGTCGTTGATATCAAAGTTGGCGCATTCGGCGATCTGTGCGATGCCGGCGTTGCCGGGGGCCACAATCAGGCGGTCACATTTGGGGTTTTGCTTTACAGCCCACGCCAACGCATGCTCACGTCCGCCGCTTCCCAGAATAAGAATGTTCATCGCGCAGTTCCCCTTGGCCTTGGTTTGCGTGCGTTCTAAGCTGGTGTGAAGTGATGCACAAGGAACGGCCTGTGATGGATTTGATCGACGACCCCCGTAGCGGTGAAAACGCACCAGAGTTTAGCGTTTCCGAAATTTCGGGCGCGGTCAAAAAGACGGTTGAGGGCGCGTTTGGGCATGTTCGCGTCAAAGGCGAGGTGGGCCGTGTGATGCATGCGCGCTCAGGACATCTTTATTTCGACATCAAAGATGACCGCGCCGTGCTTGGCTGCACCACTTGGAAAGCCCAAGTCGCGCGCCTGAATGTGATCCCCGAAGAGGGTATGGAAATTGTGGCCACTGGTCGGCTGACGACATTTCCGAACCAGTCAAAGTATCAGATGAACGTTCAAGACGTCAGCGTGGCCGGTGTTGGTGCGTTGATGGCCATGCTTGAAAAGCGCAAGACCAAGCTGGCCGCTGAGGGGCTTTTTGATCCCGCGCGCAAAAGCGATATTCCATTTTTGCCAGATGTTATCGGGGTTGTGACCTCGCCAACCGGTGCTGTCATCCGTGACATTCTGCACAGGTTGCGTGATCGTTTTCCACGCAAAGTGCTGGTCTGGCCTGTGGCCGTTCAGGGTGCGAATTGTGCTGCTGAAGTGACCCGTGCGATCGAGGGGTTCAACGCCATGACGCCTGGTGGCGCGCTTCCGCGGCCCGACGTTTTGATTGTCGCACGTGGTGGTGGCAGCATTGAGGACCTGTGGGGATTTAATGAGGAAAATGTGGCGCGCGCGGCTGCGGCCAGTGATATTCCTCTCATCTCTGCTGTTGGGCACGAAACTGACACGACATTGATCGATTATGTCTCGGACAGGCGCGCGCCCACGCCAACGGCGGCGGCGGAAATGGCGGTGCCTGTACGCCTTGATATGCTGGCCTTTGTAAACGAATGCGGCGGGCGTTTGTCACGCGGCCTTGCAAACGGGATGACGCGTCGTGCGGACCGCCTGCGTGATCTGGCCCGTGGTCTGCCGCGGCCCGAGCGGTTGACCGAAGACCAGCGCCAACGTTTGGATGCGGCCTCTGACAGATTGGATGGCGCGCTGAACCGTTTTGTCAGTACTAAACGGGTTGCTCTGGCTGATGTTGCTGGTGGCGTGCGCCCCACAGTGCTGAGCGCGCGGATCGGCGAAGCACGCAGGCGCACAGATGATCGCGCGCGCCAATTGGTGCCTGCGTTGACGCGTAAAACGGAACGCCGCCGCGAGGCATTGGCTGGCGTAAGTGCGCGTTTGCGCCCTGCGGTGGTTGCAAGTGAAATCACGCGCCAGCGCGAACGCACTGGGATGCTTGGCATCAAGATGAGCGGTGGGGCCACGCAACGCATCACAACTGCGCGTGCGACGCTTGATGGGCTTGAAAGACTGCGCAAAACATTGGGGTATGAGGCCACGTTGGAACGCGGCTTTGCTGTGGTGCGCAGCGCAGGTGCGGTCATTACGCAAGTGGATGATGCGCGCGCTTCTGACGCCTTGGAAATTCAGTTCAAAGATGGCCGCGTTTCCCTGGGGTCCGCCACGGGATCGCGGGGTGCGGAAGCGATTGTGAAAAAGCCATCTACTGCGCCCAAAAAACGGATCAAAAAGGATGACACCCCGCCTGAACAAGGCACGCTGCTTTAGGTGTGCATATTGCCGTGGTTGGTGCGCTCGCGGCGTTGGCTGTTGCTTTGACACGCTCCGCGTCCGCTTGGCCCTGCTAAATGTCGCTTTTGCCCCTGACCGCAGTTTGTGAACGGGGCTACAAGAAAATAGATTTTTCGGGGGATGCGCAAAATGGCATTGGACAGCAAGGATATGGACGCAGGCAAAGGCGTTTGGAAATCGGGCAAAGGCAGGGGCCGCCGCCACACCAAAGGCCGTCAGCTTGATGATGCTGCGTGGGGCGAAGTGCAAAGCCTGCTTGTCGGGAAATCCCGCGACCGTGATCTGTTGATCGAGCATTTACACTTGATCCAAGACAAATTCGGCTGCTTGTCCGCGGCGCACCTGCGTGCTTTGGCCGAGGAAATGCGTTTGTCCATGGCCGAGGTTTATGAGGTGGCGACGTTTTATGCCCACTTCGATGTTGTCAAAGAAGGCGAGACCCCGCCGCCTGCGCTGACCATCCGGGTGTGTGACAGTCTTTCGTGCGAGCTTGCAGGCGCCCAAGCGCTGCAAGATGCGTTGGAGAAGGGACTTAATGCCGATGAAGTTCGCGTGGTACGCGCCCCATGCATGGGGCGGTGTGATACGGCACCGGTACTTGAGCTGGGTCATAACCACATTGACCACGCTGATTTAGCCAAAGTCGAAGCTGCAATCGCGGCGGGTGACACACACGCCCATGTGCCTGATTATGAAGCGTTAGATGCCTATCGCGCCGCCGGTGGTTACGACAGCCTGACATCACTGCGCCAAAGTGGCGATTGGGAGGCGGTACAAGAAAAAGTGCTGTCTTCGGGTTTGCGCGGCTTGGGTGGTGCTGGTTTTCCGTCGGGCACAAAATGGGGTTTTGTGCGCGCAAACGCAGGACCTCGTTACTTGGCTGTAAATGGTGATGAGGGCGAACCCGGTACATTCAAAGACCGCTATTACCTTGAGAGTACACCGCATCTTTTCCTTGAGGGCATGTTGATCGCGGCTTGGGCTGTTGAGGCTGAGAAGGCGTTTATTTACATGCGTGACGAGTATCCTGCAGTGCTTGAAATATTGCGCCGTGAGATTGCGGCACTTGAGGATGCGGGTATCGTTGAGGCAGGCTATATTGACCTGCGCCGCGGTGCGGGGGCGTATATCTGCGGTGAGGAATCCGCGATGATTGAAAGCATCGAAGGCAAGCGCGGCATGCCACGGCACCGGCCTCCTTTTGTGGCTCAGGTTGGCATTTTTGGCCAGCCAACGCTGGTCCATAACGTCGAAACCCTGCATTGGGTCGCGCGCATCTGTCGTGAAGGCCCCGAGATTTTGAGCAGCGTTGAGAAGAATGGCCGCAAAGGGTTGCGCAGCTATTCTGTGTCGGGACGTGTGAAGAACGCGGGCGTTTATTTGCTGCCCGCTGGCTCTACAATCACGGATATCATTGAAGCGGCTGGCGGCATGGCAGACGGGCACGTTTTCAAAGCCTATCAACCGGGCGGGCCGTCTTCTGGGTTGTTGCCTGCTTCCATTCACGATGTGCCGCTTGATTTTGACACGTTGCAGCCGCTTGGCACTTTTATTGGCTCTGCTGCTGTGGTGGTGTTGTCAGATCAGGATCGTGCTCGTGATGCGGCGCTGAATATGCTGCGCTTTTTTGAAGATGAGTCCTGTGGTCAATGCACACCGTGCCGTGTGGGCTGCGAAAAGGCTGTAAAGCTGATGCAGGCCGATACGTGGGATCAGGGCCTTCTGACCGAGTTGAGCACCGCAATGGTCGATGCCTCAATTTGTGGTATGGGACAAGCGGCGCCAAACCCGATCAAATTGGTCATGGAACACTTCAAAGACGAAATCTGAGTACTTCTGTAGGGCCAGTGCGCAAAATTAATGCGCGTCTGGCCCTTGCGGTGCAACGGGCGTCTTTCAAAAGCGCTGCCAAAGGGTTAGATCACTAACTGAACCCTTTTCGGAGAGCCGATTTGTCTTTTTTCAATAAGCTGAAATCCAAGCTTTTTAAGTCTTCCTCCAAACTTGAGGAGGGGTTGGATGCGATTGTCGAGGATGGTGGCACGGTTGAAGAAGAACCGCAGTCCGAAGTAGCCGTTGCTGCAGAGGCTGTAGTTCAAGTCCGCGACGTGCTTGAAGCGGAACCGGTTAGTGAGCCAGAACAAGTAGGGTCAGAGCAATCTGCGCCGGATGAAGTTGTGCCAGATGAGGCCGTGCGGGATGAGGTGGAGTTCGTCAACGAACCTGTTGACGTAGCTGTCAAAATCGAAACTCGTGAGCCTGAGCCTGAGCCTGAGCCTGAGCCTGAGCCTGAGCCTGAGCCTGAGCCTGAGCCTGAGCCTGAGCCTGAGCCTGAGCCTGAGCCTGTTGCGGCGCCCAAGGCCGAAATACCTGCTGCCCCACAAGAAAAACCAAGCTTTTTGGGCCGTGTCTTTGGCCGAAGCGCCAAGCAAACTTCCGCACGCAAGCGTGTGCTCGACGACGATATGCTTGAACAGCTTGAGGAGTTATTGATTGCCTCAGATATGGGGGTTGATACGGCTCTGCGCGTCACCGCAAACATGGCGGAGGGCCGCATTGGTAAGCGCCTTTCGACCGCTGAGATCAAGTCCTTGCTGGCCGCTGAAGTGGCGCGGATCATGGAACCTGTCGCCAAACCCATGCCGCTTTATGCCAAAAAGCCCCAAGTGGTTCTGGTCGTCGGCGTAAACGGGTCTGGCAAAACCACGACGATCGGCAAGCTGGCGCTTCAGTTCAAAAATGCAGGTAAAAAAGTGGTCATCGCCGCCGGTGATACGTTTCGCGCCGCTGCCGTTGAGCAATTGCAGGTTTGGGGTGAACGGGCTGATGTGCCGGTTTTGATCGCACCCGAAGGGTCTGATCCGGCCTCGCTTGCGTTTGACGCAATGACCAAGGCCGAGGCCGATGGTGCTGATTTGTTGATGATTGATACTGCTGGTCGCTTGCAAAACCGCGCTGATTTGATGGAAGAGTTGTCAAAGATCGTGCGTGTCATTCGTAAGAAAGACCCTGATGCACCGCATAACACGGTGTTGGTGCTTGATGCGACCACGGGGCAAAATGCGGTGAACCAAGTAGAGATTTTCCAAAAACTTGCTGATGTATCCGGCCTTGTGATGACCAAACTGGACGGCACCGCAAAGGGTGGTGTTTTAGTCGCGCTTGCCGATAAATTTGGCTTGCCTATTCATGCGATTGGCGTTGGTGAACAAATTGATGATTTATCCCCGTTTGACCCCGAAGAATTTGCGGCGGCCTTGACCGGCGCGGATGTTTAGAAGCGAAAAATAAATATGAGTGAATGGTTGGTCTCGCTGGAGGGAACAGAAGCGGGGCATCAACTTGCGCTTGTTCTTGCGCTGTCTGCGGCGTTCTTGCACGCGGTCTTTGGAGCGTTGCAAAAAGGGCGCTTTGATCCATGGCTGTCGCGTGCGTCGATTGATGTCTGTTTAGTTGTTATTTCGCTGCCCGTCGCGCTGTTTTTGGTGCCGTGGCCCGAAGGTGGTGCGTGGTGGTTGATGGCCGGTGCAGTGGTGATCCACCTGATTTACAAAGTGCTTATCGCCATGGCCTACACACGCGGCGCCTACACGGTTGTCTACCCTGTGATGCGCGGCACGGGGCCGCTTTTTACTGTAATCGGCGCTTATTTGATCTTTGGTGAGGTCTTCACAATCGTTCAGTGGTTGGGTGTCTTCACACTTGTGGCCGGTATTTTTGGACTGGCTGCGTATAACTTTTTCCGGCTTGATAGTGGCCGCGATACGCTCATCCCTGCTTTGTGGTTTGCAGTCTGCACGGGGCTTTTTGTAGCGATCTATACAACTTATGATGCTTACGCGATCCGTGCATTGCCTGATCCGTTTACGTTTATCGCATGGTTTTTCCTGCTCACATCGATGGATTTTCCGCTGTTGATGCTGTGGCGCTACCGTAAAGGTGACTGGCCTGATGTGCGTGGTTTGATGGGGCGCTCGGTGATGGGGGCTTTTATTGCCTACGGCTCTTTTGGGGCGGTGATGTTGGCCACGCGCCTTGATAAAGTAGGCGAGGCGGCTGTGCTGCGCGAAACCTCAGCGGTTTTTGCGGCTTTCATTGGCTGGATATTTTTAAAAGAAACAGTCGGTCCAAGACGGATAGGCTTGATGGCGCTGATCGCGCTTGGTGCAGTTATTGTGGAAATGGGAGGCTAACAAATGGCCGGAAAACCAATCAATCCAATCGTGAAACAGGTGCTTGAGTTAGGGCCGACAATCGCGTTTTTCCTGATCTATCTTCGCATCAAAGACGACAGCTTTATGTTTGCGGGCACTGAATACTCAGGCTTTATCGTCTCCGCAGTGATTTTCATTCCAATCCTGCTGGCAGCGATGGGTGCGCTTTGGGTGCTGACAGGTGAGTTGAGCAAGATGCAGGTCTTCACCGCCTTCATGGTCATTTTCTTCGGCGGGCTGACAGCGTGGTTCAACAATGAGACCTTCTTCAAGATGAAGACGACCATTGTTTACGGTGTCTTTGCAGTGCTTCTGGGCGGCGGCCTTTTGCGTGGGCGCAGCCTGCTGGCTTATGTATTGGGTGATGCGATGCCAATGCGCCAAGAGGGCTGGATGATTTTGACCAAGCGGCTGACAGCGGCCTTTGTGCTTTTGGCAGTTGCGAATGAAGTTGTTTGGCGGACCATGTCCACGGACGCTTGGGTCAAGATCGAGACATTCGGGTTTCCGATTGCTCTGTTTGCGTTTCTTTGGGTGCAGATTATCTTACTGCAAAAGTATATGGACGAGCCAGATCAAACAGACTGAATGGCGCGCCCATATTTTTGAACGCGGCGGCCTACTTCGTTTTGAACAGCGCTTTTTGTGCGTCCTTGCTGGAATGATCCCCACGCTTTTCAGCCAGCAGCGCACGCCCCTCAATAACAGCAGGCCGTGCGCTGACGGTCTCAAGCCAGCGGCGTAAGTTGGGCTTATCATCCAGCGTTTGTTGCTGGCCTTCCCACAAAGACGCCCAACCCCAAATCGACATATCGGCGATTGAATAAAAATCCCCTGCCACAAATTCGTGTTTTGCCAACTGCCTGTCTAGCACCCCGTAAAGGCGTCCGGTTTCAGCACGGTAGCGGTCTTTGGCGTAAGGAATATCGTGGGGCGGATTCATCGCCGGGGCGTATTTTAGGAAGTGATGCGCCTGTCCGGCCATGGGGCCTAAGCCCCCCATTTGCCACATTAGCCACTGATCTACTGCGATGCGGTCACGCTCAGTCGGGCCGCCGAACTTGCCAGTCTTGCGCGCCAGATACTGCAAAATAGCACCGCTTTCAAAAATAGAAATCGGCGCACCGTCTGGTCCATCAGGATCGGTGATTGCGGGCATGCGGTTGTTGGGGGCAATTTGCAAAAAGGCGGGATCGAACTGATCGCCTTTGCCGATATTGATTTCATGCAGTTTGAACGGCAAGCCCATCTCTGCAAGTGCAATGCTGACTTTCCATCCGTTGGGGGTGGGCCAGTAGTACAGATCAATCATGGGCAAGCTCCTGTCATCACAATTTAGTAAGACAATGGCGGATTTGATGCATTGTGCAAGGGCCATGCTTGACGGCTCAAGCGGGCTTGGCATAGAACAGCCTCGTGGCGATTTGTTACCGGATTGCGGGCCACGTTAAATATGCCGCTAAAGAGGGTCAGGTGCCAGCGTTGCAACCCCGCCCTTGACCGGTGGGGTTTTTTATTTGGGCCACGGCCCACCGAAGGAAAATGACATGACAAAGAAACATCCTCGCACTGCCGCCGTTCACGCAGGCACCCGCCGCAGCCAATACGGCGAACTTTCAGAGGCGATGTTTTTGACCCAAGGGTTTGTCTACCCCACAGCCGAAGCGGCCGAGGCGCGCTTTGTCTCGCTTGGTGAGGACGAGTTCATCTATGCCCGCTATGGCAACCCAACCGTGCGGATGTTCGAAGAACGCATCGCGGCGATTGAGGGCACAGAAGATGCTTTTGCTACCGCCAGCGGCATGGCTGCGGTGAACGGCGCCGTGATGGCCGGTCTGAAAGCAGGCGATCACATCGTGGCCGCGCGTGCGTTGTTCGGGTCGTGTCTCTATATCCTTGACGATATTTTGCCGCGCTTTGGAGTTGAGGTCACGTTGATTGACGGCACTGACCTGAACGCATGGGAAGAGGCCCTGCGTCCGGATACCAAAATGGCCTTCTTTGAGACTGTCTCGAACCCTGCGCTGGAAGTGATCGACATTGCTGCGGTGTCCAAACTGGCCCACGCGGTGGGCGCCTATGTTGTGGTGGACAATGTGTTCTCAACGCCTGTCTTCTCTGACGCTGTGGCGCAGGGGGCAGACGTGGTGGTCTATTCCGCGACCAAACACATTGACGGGCAGGGCCGTGTTCTGGGGGGTGTCGTTCTGGGCAGTCGCGATTACATTCGCAAAACACTTGAGCCGTATCTAAAGCACACAGGCGGTGCGATGTCGCCGTTCAATGCGTGGACGCTGCTTAAAGGGCTTGAGACGATGGATCTGCGTGTACGCGCACAAACGCAAAGTGCTTTGGAAATTGCTAAGGTACTGGAAGGTGATGCGCGTCTGGAGCGGGTTATCTACCCTGGTTTGCCCAGTCATCCGCAGCATGACATTTGCATGAAACAGCTTGGCGCGGGTGGAACAGTTTTAGCCATTGATGTGCGGGGCGGCAAAGACGCTAGCTATGCGATGCTGAACGCGCTTGAAGTATTTACCATTTCAAACAACTTGGGCGATGCAAAATCAATCGTCACCCCACCTGCTTTCACGACGCATCAGCGTTTGCCCCAAGAGCAAAAAGACGCATTGGGCATCACTGAGGGGCTTGTTCGCATCTCGGTCGGGCTTGAACATACTGCCGATTTGATCGCTGATCTTGAACAGGCGTTGGCGCAAATTTAAGCGTCAGACTCCGCATTTAACTGATCTAAAGCCGTTTGTGTCACGTAATTGTTTGGTAATATGTGCTACGCCCCTTATGTCAGAGTGGTTCGCGTTGCCCGATAACCAACAAGGGGGAGGGACTTTAGATGAACTTTCACACGCCCGATATGGACCGTGAGCCTACCCGAGAAGAAGCCGAAGCGGCCCTTGCCGTTTTGCGGCGGTGGGCCGGTGGCGCCACAGATGTTGAACGCAGCGATCTTGATCCGGCTGTCGCGCGTTTGACTGTTGATGCCCCCGCCGATTATCCAGACTTGTCGCGCCAGTATCCGGCCGAGTTTGAGGTGGACGCGGCGTATAAAGCATCGCTGCCTGATCTCCAAAATGGCCCCACATCCCTTATCCGCGGTGCCAAACGTCAAATTCAGCACGTGGGCATTAGTAACTTCCGCCTGCCAATTCGGTTTCGTACCCGTGATAACGGCGATCTGACTCTTGAGACATCTGTTACGGGCACTGTCAGCCTTGATGCCGAGAAAAAAGGCATCAACATGTCGCGCATTATGCGCACGTTCTATCAATCCGCTGATGAGACCTTTAGCTTTGATGTGATCGACCGTACCCTTGATGCGTATAAAACCGACTTGGAAAGCTTCGATGCGCGTATTCAGATGCGTTTTTCGTTCCCTATGAAAGTTACCTCTTTGCGGTCGGGGCTGTCTGGCTATCAGTATTACGACATCGCGCTTGAGTTGGTTGAACAAGCAGGCGCGCGCAAAAAGATCGTGCACCTGGATTACGTCTATTCCTCAACATGCCCTTGTTCGCTTGAGTTGTCAGAGCATGCCCGCCAAACCCGCGGACAACTGGCAACTCCGCATAGCCAACGTTCGGTTGCGCGTATTTCTGTGGCGCTTGAAAATGACGCGCAGGTATTGTGGTTTGAGGATTTGATCGAAATGGCCCGCCGCGCCGTGCCAACTGAGACGCAAGTTATGGTCAAGCGTGAAGACGAACAAGCTTTTGCTGAACTCAACGCGGCCAACCCCATTTTTGTTGAAGACGCCGCGCGGCTTTTTTGTGAGCAATTGCAAGCTGACCCGCGTGTTGGCGACTTCCGTGTGATTGCCAGCCACCAAGAAAGCCTGCACAGCCACGATGCGGTCAGTGTTCTTTTTGAAGGCGATACGTTTGCGTCAGACAGCATCGATCCCAAGCTCTTCGCTACGCTGTTTCACGTAGGCTAGAACAAAGCTGTGGTGCCCGCTTGCGACCCTAGTCATGCATGCTGCCTTGACACCCCATGGCGCAGGGTCCAACCCTTCTGACCATGTTGGATCTGCGTCCTATCGGTTATGTCATTGGCCTTTTGGTGGCCGCTTTGGGGTGCGCGATGCTGCTTCCCATGGCGGTTGATTTGTACGCTGGTAACCGCAATTGGATGGCCTTCTTGGAAAGCGCGATCATCACTGTTTTCACAGGTGGGCTTATCGCACAAAGCTGCGCTAATGCGGATCATCGCGGCCTCACCATCCAACAGACATTTATTCTGACCACTTTTGTTTGGCTGGCATTGCCACTGTTCGGGGCGTTACCGTTCTATTTCGGCGCAACCCAAGCAAGCCCCACCGATGCATTTTTTGAGGCCATGTCTGCCCTGACAACCACGGGCGCCACTGTCTTTTCTGGCTTGGGCGATCTGCCTGTGGGGATCAATATTTGGCGCGGTGCGTTGCAGTGGCTTGGGGGCATCGGGATTATTGTTGTGGCAATGGTCTTTCTGCCTGAGTTGCGTGTTGGGGGCATGCAGATTTTCCGCTCAGAGTCTTTTGATACTTTTGGCAAAATCCTACCCCGCGCCACAGAGATTTCGAGCAAAATTTCCGTGATCTACATCTCGATTACAGCCGCTGCGATCATTGCGTATTTAGCATGTGGTTTGTCCGGGATGGATGCGTTTATGCATGCCATGACAACGGTTTCCACGGGCGGGCACTCGAATTATGACGCCTCGTTCAGCGCACTTCCCGCCGCTGCCGAGTATGTAGCCGTCGTCTTCATGATCGCTGCAGCTTTGCCGTTTGTGCGCTATGTACAGCTTATCTCAGGTGATAATCTTGCACTTTTGCGGGATGCGCAAATCCGCGGCTTCTTGATCATTCTGGCTGTTGGCGTGGCGGCCGTAACGATGTGGCTCTGGTCACAGGGCGGCTTTTCCGAAGAGGCGTTGCGCAAGGCGCTTTTCAACGTCACGTCCATCATGACGGGCACTGGTTATTCCAGCGCCGATTACATGCAGTGGGGCAGTTTTCCCATTGCGGTAATCTTCTTTATCGGACTTGTCGGGGGCTGTGCTGGCTCGACCTCTTGTTCGATCAAAGTGTTCCGGTTCCAGCTGCTGTTTGCCTCGATACGTGCGCAAATCAACGCAATCCACTCGCCTCACGGTATTTTCACGCCCCGCTACGAAGGCCGTGCGATTGAGGAAGACGTGGTAAACTCGGTCATGGCATTTTTCATGGTGTTTGTCGTAACGTTGGGCGTTGTGGCCGTGTTGCTTGGCCTGACTGGCTTGGATTTCACCACATCGGTTTCAGGCGCCGTTGCAACTTTGGCCAATATTGGTCCTGGCTTGGGGGACGAAATTGGACCTGCGGGCAACTATGCTGAGATCAACACGGCCGCAAAATGGATCATGATTGCGGCGATGGTCATCGGACGCCTTGAGTTGATGGCGGTCTATGCCATGCTGACCCTGCGTTTTTGGCGCAACTGATTATTCCCAACACTGCACCAAAACGGTAAATTCGCGGGCCTGTAGCGTCAGCTCCTCTGGCGAAAGGCGCCCCGCTGTGCTGTTTGGGGCCTCAATCGTAACATCAGCCGCGTTTGCAAGATCAACCAAAGTGCTGCTGTTGATGGCAAACTGCACATCTGCAGGTAGGGCTTGCGCGCTTGGACTTTGGCGGGGGGCCAGCATGCCGATCACCGCGTTGTTATTTGCGACAACGGGCCCGCCGATATCGCCCCCTGCCGCCAGCATAGACAGGCGACTTAGGTCAGCCTCACCTTGCAATCCACGCAGGTCTTGCAGGGTTCCAAAGGTCAGTGTCGCCGCGCGCAACACACCGCCATAGGGGTATCCCGCAACCGCAACGCTTTGCCCAAGCCGAATGGGTTCGCCCGTAAGCTGCGCGTAGGATGCAGGGGCAAGCGGCTCAATGGGTGTGAGCACGGCAAGCTCACCAGTGCCAGTGGCGCTTGGGTTCGCCACTGTTGCGGTATAGCGATCATTTAATGAAATACGACCGCATCCCGCGACGTTTGCGGCATGGGTCAGCACGGTGCCTTGATCATCGATGAAAAAGCCTGACCCTGCCCGCAGCGGTTGGCGTATTTCAAGACCCGCGACCAGATCAATTGCTTGTTCGGCGGGATCACCCAAAGTGGGGTCCAACACCCCTTCAATCGGTGTGAAGCTGTCTTTGAGGCGCTGGACAATCCGCGCGCGGCGCGGCTCATCACCGGCGGGCCAGATCAGCGTGAAGCCTTTGATCTTGGCGCGTTTCGTTTCAGCAAAAGTGTAGCTGATGAAATCATCCCCGATGCCTTCCATCTCAAAAGTGTCGTCACGAATTTGCCGCGCCCCTTCAGACGGAACAATTTCGAGGGTCTGCATGATGTCGTAAAGCCCGCGTAATTCAGGTTCGGCACCGTCCTGCGAGATCATCAAAAGCTGGGCTTGCTCTATGTCGCCCGACGCTGTGAAACGGGCAAAAGGGGGCGCGTAGGCGTCAAAGCTCACAATATTCGTAGGCACCAGCATTTCGATGCCCGCTTTTGCTTCGCGCACCACCTCAAGGCCAAGGCCGTCAAAAACCGCATTGAATTGCTCAAGCAAAATGGCCCGCTCGCCGGTGGTCAAAATGCCAGTCTCGTCAAATCCTTGCTGTGCTTGCCATGCGCGCATCGCACCACGTGTGCCGCGCCCGTATGATCCGTCAATTGCCGCTGCGTAAACACCTGCCCAGGCTAACGCGCGTTGCAGTTCTTTTTTGTCGTCCCGTGATAAAAGTCGTTCTGATCTTTGCGCCTCGGCGCGCGTTTCATCGGGAATGTATACCTTTGGAATTGGGGTAAGCTCAGCTGTTTCAAGTGTCGGAGTTACTGCTGGCGCCTGTGTTGGGGCCGGCTCACTTACCTTCGGGGTAGTGGCCGGAGCCGCGGGCGCAGTCTCGGCAAATTGTGCGTCGATTGGAAAAAACTGCTGCTTAAGGCGAGATGAAAATTGCACAAAGCTGTCGCGGGGCACCAACCCATCGCGGCGCAATTGGCGCAGGGCCGCGCGGGCGTCCTCAGCGGTGTATGGCCCCAACAAAATACCGTACCAGCCCGACCCAAGGTCGAAGCCCGCCACATTTGGGAAGGTCTGTCCGTAGTCGCGTATCCGGTCTTGCGCGCCCAAAAGGGTTGATTGCGCCTCAATTTGAATCCAGCTGCTTTCTTGTGGCGTGACTTGTGCAGCCGGTGCGGTTTGCCCTGAAATAGTCTGCTGTGCCAACGCGGGCAGGGGGGCAGTCAAGGCGGTTGAGCATGCGAAAAAACAGGCGGCAGTAATAGGGCGCATAGTAATAGGGCGCATAGGGTCTCACTCTTGAAAATTGGACCAGCGGTCCGGCTACGTATCCGCACAAGATTGCCCGCAATCTATCCAGATCACAAGGTGCGCGTAGAACCGAGTTTGCGGGCGCCGGTTGACCCTTGTTGGGGCACGCTTTATGGGTCAGGCAACTCTGTTTTGATAGGCGGTTCGCCATGACCACACCAGCGCTTGATACCCCGCGTTCGTTCCAAGAAATCATCCTGCGGCTGCAAAATTACTGGGCCTCAAAAGGCTGCGCGATATTGCAACCCTATGACATGGAAGTAGGCGCGGGCACGTTCCACCCTGCCACAACGCTGCGCGCCCTTGGGGACACACCGTGGGCAGCGGCTTATGTGCAGCCTTCGCGCCGGCCAACAGATGGGCGCTACGGTGAAAACCCGAACCGTTTGCAGCACTATTACCAGTATCAAGTGCTGATCAAACCATCGCCTTCTGATCTGCAGGACCTCTACCTCGGCTCGTTGAAGGCAATCGGTATCGACATGAGCTTGCATGATATCCGCTTTGTCGAGGACGACTGGGAAAGCCCCACGCTGGGCGCTTGGGGTCTTGGCTGGGAAGTGTGGTGCGACGGTATGGAAGTTTCGCAGTTTACGTATTTCCAACAAGTTGGCGGCCATGATTGTAAGCCGGTTTCAGGCGAGCTGACATACGGGCTTGAGCGTTTGGCCATGTATATTTTGGGCATCGATCACGTGATGGATATGCCGTTCAACGACCCCTCCGCGCCAATCCCGCTGAGCTACCGCGACATCTTCAAGCAAACCGAAGAAGAGTATGCGCGCTGGAACTTTGATGTGGCAAACACCGAAACCCTCTTGCAGCATTTCAAAGATGCCGAGGCCGAGTGCGAAGCGATTTTGGCACAGCCGCATGAGGACCCAAAAACGGGCAAGCGCATCGTGATGGCGCATCCCGCCTATGATCAGTGCATCAAGGCGTCACACGTCTTCAACCTGCTGGATGCGCGCGGCGTCATTTCGGTGACCGAGCGGCAGGCCTATATTGGCCGAGTGCGCGCGTTGGCCAAGCAATGCGCAGATGCGTTCGTGCAAACTGAGGCGGGTGGATACAAGGCGGCTGAGGCATGAATGGCGCACGCATCGCAATATCGGCCATTGTCGTGAGTGCGCTCATCGCGGGGATCGCGCTCTATTATCTTCAGGTTTACGCTTTTTATGATGAGGTCACGGACGGCGGTGTTGAACTGACCCCTGTGACCAGTGATGTGGCCGAGCCTATTTTGTTTGCAGACTTTCAAGCAATTGACGCAGACAGCTCGCCGCTTCGGTACCGTGCATGCTTTACCACGCAGATGTCAGAGGCGATGCTGACGGAAACCTACAAAGTCTATGATGCGGCCGAGCCCCGTGTGGCGCCCAATTGGTTTGAGTGCTTTGATGCGGATGCGATTGGTGCTGCCCTGGAAGATGGCACAGCAACGGCGTATTTGGGCGAAGAAAACGTGCAATACGGGATCGACCGTGTGGTGGGCATCATGTCTGATGGGCGTGGCTTTGTCTGGCACCAGATCAACGGCTGTGGCGAGGTGGTTTTTGACGGTCGGCGCGCGCCCGAGGGTTGCCCAACCCCGCCGGAGACCCTTCAGTGATTTTGGCCACACCATTTTATTTGGGCGCGCGCGGAATTCCGCAGTTTGCTACCCTTTGATCCGAAACGAAAAGATACCCTCGCGACCCGCGATTAAGGACCCGATATGCCCGATCTGTTGATTGAACTCTTTTCCGAAGAAATTCCTGCGCGCATGCAAGCGCGTGCCGCAAAGGACCTGCAAAAGCTGATTACAGATGGCTTGGTTGAGGTAGGGCTGACTTATGCGGGGGCGGCGGCTTTTCACACCCCACGTCGTTTGACCTTGGCTGTGGGCGAGTTACTGGCGCAAAGCAAACCGACTGTAGAAGAACGCAAAGGTCCCGCCGTTGGCGCACCCGACAAAGCAATCGAAGGGTTTTTGCGCGGTGCTGGCGTTAGCAAAGATGATCTTGAAGTGCGGACTGTTGGCAAGAAAGAGGTCTACTTTGCGGCAATCCATAAACCAGGGCGTTTGGCAGAAGATGTCATTGCTGAAGTTCTTGAAGCTGCGGTGCACAACTTTCCGTGGCCAAAATCCATGCGGTGGGGGGCTGGCAATCTGAAGTGGGTCCGGCCACTTCATTCAATCCTGTGTATTCTCAGCGATGAAGAGGGGGCACGTGTTGTCCCTTTTGAGGTTGAGGGGATCGTTTCTTCTAATACCACACGGGGTCACCGCTTTCATGCGCCGGACGCGTTTGCTGTCTCGTCATTCGATGATTACACAAGCAAGCTTGCACGCGCCCACGTGGTTTTGGACGCGGCTGAGCGGTCTGACGCGATTTGGCAAGATGCCACTAACCAAGCCTTTGCGGGCGGTTTTGAAGTTATCGAAGATGCGGGCCTGTTGGCCGAAGTTGCAAACCTTGTAGAGCATCCGGTTGTGTTGATGGGCACAATCGATGAGGACTTTCTTGAATTGCCAGCAGAGGTTTTGCAGACCTCCATGCGCGAGCATCAAAAGTTCTTCTCGGTTCGCAGTACCAAAACGGGCCGCATTGAACGGTTTGTAACCGTGGCCAACATCGCAACAGCTGACAACGGTGCGACTATCTTGGCGGGCAACCAAAAAGTGCTGTCGGCCCGTTTGGCTGATGCAAAATTCTTTTGGGAAAATGACTTGCGTGTCGCCAAAGCAGGCATGGGACCTTGGACAGAGGCGCTAAGCAATGTGACGTTCCACAATAAGCTGGGCTCACAGGCAGACCGTATTGCACGGATCGTCGCCCTAGCGCGCCGTTTGGCGGATGTAACTGGTTCTGATGCCAATGAGACAGAACAGGCAGCAGGTGTTGCCAAAGCTGACTTAAGCTCGGAAATGGTTTATGAGTTCCCCGAATTGCAGGGGCTTATGGGGCGGTATTACGCCAAGGCCGCTGGCATGTCCGAGGCAATCGCAGCTGCAGCACAAGAACATTACTCCCCTCTCGGTCCGACTGACGCGGTGCCAACTGCGCCTGTATCAGTGGCCGTTGCCCTTGCAGATAAGCTGGATACGCTGGCGTGCTTCTGGGCGATTGATGAAAAACCGACAGGCTCTAAAGACCCGTTTGCCCTTCGGCGCGCTGCATTGGGTGTGACCCGTCTAATCCTTGAAAACGACCTGACTTTGCCCCTTGGCGATATCATTTCTGCAGCGCACGCAGATGCAGATGCCTCTGATCTATTGGCCTTTTTCCACGACCGCCTGAAAGTCTATTTGCGCGATCAAGGCATTCGCCATGACATCATTGATGCGTGCACGGCTATGGACGGCAACGATGATTTGAACTTGTTGGTCAAACGCGCACGCGCGTTGTCGGACGCGCTAAAAACCGATGACGGAGAAAATCTGATCCAAGGGTTCAAGCGCGCCAACAATATTCTAAGCCAAGCGGAAGCAAAAGACGGGGTGGAGTACTCCTTCGGAGCGGACATCAAGTTTGCTGAAGCCGACACAGAGAAAGCCTTGTTCGGAGCCTTGGATACGGCTGACGCTGCTATTGCATCGGCAATGAAAAGTGGTGATTTTGCCGCTGCAATGTCGGCAATGGCGCAGTTGCGTGCACCAATCGATGCGTTCTTTGACGATGTGAAAATTAATGCTGATAGCGAAATTATCCGTCGCAACCGCCTGAACTTGCTAAGCCGTATCCGTACAACCTGCGGTGCGGTGGCTGACCTGACCCGCATCGAAGGGTAGCGCCGTACGGCTCGGGTGGCCGGAACTGTCTGATTAAACGGCAAGGAGCAAGTACTTGTTCCTTGCCAAAAAGCCCCTATGCTGCGGCCAACTGAACGGGATGCGGCGATGCAGCAAGCTATAGAAATCAACGACTTCACGGTCATCTCAGCGCAAGCAACGATGGCCGCCGATACCCATGGCGGGCGGGCAAAATGCTTGCAGCGTCTGATCCGCCTTGACATGCCTGTGCCGCGCACTGTGGCGCTACCGTTCAAAACTGTCCGCGCGATTGCCAACGGTATGGGCCCAGACTTGGGTGCTATTCTGGCGGAGTTTGCGCAAGACGCGCTTTTTAGTGTGCGCCCGTCGAGCCAAGACAGTGATTGGGGTGGGCCCTCAGCAGTTCTAAACATCGGTATGAATGATGCGCGTTTTACGGGACTGTCTGATGAGATTGGCACAGACGCCGCCGCGCTGATGTATTTGCGGTTCGTGCAATCCTATGCGGTCAATGTGGCGCGCCTTGATCCTGATGAGTTCACCCAACCCATTGAGCGCCCGCGCGAGGCGCTTGATGATGCGTTGCGCGCGTATTTTGCTGAAACTGATGAAGTATTCCCCCAAGACCCCAAGCAACAATTGGGCGAGGTTCTGCGATCCATGGCGCGTGCGTGGGAAGGCACAACTGCACATTTGCTGCGCCAAGCAAAAGGCGCGCCGGCGGATGCGGGCTTGGGGCTTGTTGTGCAAGAGATGAAGCTTGGCGTTGGTCGCGGCAATTGCGGCTCGGGTGTGATCATGGGCATCAACCAAACGACCGGTGAGCGGATGATTTGCGGTCGGTTCTTGGGGCAAAGCCAAGGCCGCGATGCAATGGATGCGGACCGTGCGATATACCTGACGCGAGATGCGCGCGGCCCCTCTCTGGAGGAGCGTCATCCCGAGTTATATGCGCAGCTATTGGCGCATATGGAGACTTCGCGCGGTAAGCTGCGCGAGGAAATGGAGCATGAATTTACCATCCAAGACGGAGAGCTGTTCATCCTTGATGGTATCCGCGTAACACGGTCTGCTCGCGCCGCAGTGAATGTGGCGGTGGCTTTGGCACAAGACAAAATCATAGCACGCGAGGATGCGTTGCTGCGTATTCCGCCCAACATGTTGTCAGAATTGCTACACCGCCAAGTTGCGGCTGGCACTGACCGGAATGTGGTCGCAAAGGGCCTTGCTGCATCGCCAGGTGCTGCAATGGGGCAAATCACATTTTCTGCCAATGAGGCGCAGGCGCTTGCGGCGCAAGGCGAGAAATGCATCTTGGTGCGCCGTGAAACTGCGCCCGAAGACATTCGTGGAATGAACGTGGCTGCGGGTGTTTTGACCGAGCGGGGTGGCATGACGAGCCACGCGGCTGTGATCGGCCGCGGTCTTGGCCTGCCGTCAATTGTTGGGGCTGCGGGCCTGAGTATTTCCGCCCGGGATAAAACGCTTACCACCCAAGACGGACTTGTCTTGAAGGCCGGTGACAAGATCACGATCGATGGCACCACGGGTGAAGTTCTGGTGGGTGAGGTCACTCTTGTGGAGCCCTCTCTCGATGGGGCCTTTCAAACGTTGCTGGGTTGGGCCGATGAGGTGCGCGATATTGGCGTGCGGGCCAACGCAGACACCCCTGCGGATGCGCAAACCGCCCGTAATTTCGCCGCGGAAGGCATTGGGCTTTGCCGCACAGAGCATATGTTTTTTGACGGTGACCGCCTTACCGTGATGCGCGAGATGATCTTTGCAGACACCTCTGAGGACCGTCGTGCGGCGCTTGAGCGGTTGTTGCCAATGCAGCGGGATGATTTCGGACAATTGTTCGAGATCATGGCGGGCTTGCCCGTGTGTATCCGGCTGTTTGATCCGCCCCTTCATGAAATTTTACCGTCGGATCGGGATGGCATGCGCGATTTGGCAGAAGCGATGAACCTGCCGCTGTCAGACGTGATTGCGCGGGTAGATCAGATGTCAGAGTTCAACCCAATGTTGGGGTTGCGCGGGGTGCGCCTTGGGATCACGCTGCCCGAGATTTACGATATGCAAGCCCAAGCGATTTTTGAGGCAACGGCGGCAGCGCATAAGCGCGGCCATGCAGTGACGCCTGAAATCATGTTGCCTTTGGTCAGTGCCAAACGCGAAGTTGAGCTGTTAAAAATTCGCATCGATGCGGTTGCCTCGGCCGTGATGGTCAGTTCTGGCCAGACATTCGATTATAAACTGGGCGTGATGGTTGAAACGCCGCGCGCGGCTTTGCGCGCAGGCGACATCGCCCAGCATTCCGCGTTTTTGTCCTTTGGGACGAACGATCTGACACAAATGACCTATGGCTTGTCCCGTGACGATGCGGGCCGGTTTATGTCGACCTATGTGCAGCAACAAGTTTTCGCAGAAGATCCGTTTCAATATTTCGACGAGGAAGGTGTGGGCGAGTTGGTGCAAATTGGCGCAGACCGCGGGCGGGCGACTGCAAAAGACGTGGTATTGTCCATCTGCGGCGAGCACGGTGGATCGGCGCCAGCCATGGCATTTGCCCGTGCGCAGGGATTCGACTACGTGTCCTGTTCGCCGTTTCGGGTTCCTGTTGCACGGCTGATCGCGGCGCAATTGGCGTTGGGTCGCCCAAGCTAAGTTTCCAGCTCTTGTTTGGAACGCATTGGTTTTCTTAAACCTTTTGCTGCACTGCGACGATTTGCATCCCGTGCATACCGCCTAGTCAGGAACGGGGGGTAGATTTGTGTGCTGAATTGGCTTAACAGCCCGCCTCAGACGCGCATTTAAGCCTTATTTATAGATGTATTGGCTGTGCTGTCTGCCCTTGAAACAACTCTGGATGGCGCATGCCCCGAACTTCTTTGATCTCACGCGCTCAGCGCGTTTGCAGTGTTTTGGCCCTCGTTGCCGGTTTTGGCGTTATCGCTGAGACCCGCGATGCTGAGGCGGCCGATGGCACAGCGCTCAAGGTTTCAGCGCATATTGTTGGTCTTCTAAAGACTGAAAATGCAGCTTTTCAGATGGTCCCATCAAACCGGCTTGATACGCTGACTGCTGCCCCTCAGGTGTCTTTGCTGCCAAAGCGCCGGCCCAGCGGGTTGCGCGGCGTCGCCTATGAGCGCAGTTATTTGGCGCAACTGCCTGCCGCTTCAGGGGGTGAAAGTTGGAAATGTCTCTCAGAGGCGCTTTATTTTGAGGCGCGCGGCGAAAGCGTGAAAGGCCAATTTGCAGTGGCCGAGGTCATTATGAACCGCGTTAAGTCTGCGAAATATCCCGACACTGTGTGTGGCGTTATTAACCAAGGGACTGGCCGTAAGTTTGCGTGTCAGTTCACCTATACTTGCGACGGCAAGAAAGAAATCATCGGCGAGCCGCGGGCATGGACCCGTGTTGGCAAGATCGCAAAGCTAACGTTGCAAGGCAATCTTCCAGCACTCACCGCTGGTGCGACCCATTACCATACCAAAAGCGTGCGGCCGAATTGGGCACGGGTCTATCCGCGTACCGCGACAATTGGCTTTCACCATTTTTATCGTCAAAGCTACAGCAGCTAGGGCTGTTTGGCCTTTGTAGGCCAGACCTCGAGGATTGCAGCACTCAGGACCAACGCGCCGCCGATCAGCTCGAACGGTAACAATGGCTCTCCCACCAAAAAAGCGGCAGAAAGCGCGCCGATAAGCACTTCGCTCATCAGCAAGATGCCGACGCGCGCAGGGTCGAGCAGGGCCGTTGCCCACATCAGACCTGCCATGGAGACACCCCACCAAAGCGTGCCGGTAACAGCTGTGATCAAAAGGGTCGGCGGGGTTAGCACGTTAAGGTTCAGTGGTTGCGTTGGCAGGGCCAAGATACAAACACCCGAAAGCACTGCCGCACCGCTGGCAAATGCAAAAGCGGCAAGCAGCGGTTTGATCGGTTCGCGTTCATGAATGATCGTGCTCGAAAGGGACCAGCAGATGCCAGACGCCAGCGCAAGCCAGTCCCCGATGCTACGCGGTAACGGTACCCCACCATCCGCGCCGAGCATCACAAAAAGCCCAAGCAGACCGATCACGATTGCTGCAAGGCGCGTTACGCTGGTTGTACGACCCAGAATGAAACGTGCAATCAATGTGCTCCAGACCGGCGTCAAAAAGAAAAGTAGGATGACGATTGCCACACGCCCATAGGCAAAGCCCACTGAATACATAGCGAAGGCTGCACCGCCCAATGCCAATGCTCCGTAAGTGGGCCAATCACGTGGAACGTTCGGGCGCGCAATCAGGACTGAAATCCCCAACACAAAGGTTGCCGCAAGGGCGATGCCAAATGTACCCCATGCCCCGGGCAGGCCTGCGTCTTGTAAATACCGGACGGGCATCCAGTAAAACCCCCACAGAATGCCGATGGCAACAACGATCACAGTTGCCACGGCGGAAGAGGGGGGCGCTTGGGTCATGGGGTTGCTTAGCATCTGGGTCGCGGGCCAGCAAACACCGTATACGGTTGCCCCCATGTCGCAATCTGTCTGGTTCTACGCAATTATCCGCGATATGCCCACGGCCATGACAAACGACATCCATCTGGCTTTTGCCCATCCGTCCGAGCGTTCCGAGGCGACAACTGCGGTTCAGCCGCTCGACCGTATTTCTGTGCGCGACCATATTGTGGATGTTGAGATTGGCGCGTTTCAGCTTGAGCGAGGCACAACACAGCGCGTTCGTTTTGATATCGTGGTGGAAGTGAAACCGCTTGAGGGGCCCATCGGCGATGATGTGGACCGGATCTTGTCCTATGACCGCATTACTGAGGCCGTTGCCATTGAGCTGGCCGCCGAGCGGTTGAACCTGCTTGAAACCTTGGCAGAACGGATTGCGGACCGTATTTTGCTTGAGCCACAGGCGATGCGTGCTTTTGTACGCATTCAAAAACTGGACCGTGGGCCGTTCGCCCTTGGGGTTGAGATTGTACGCTCGCGGTCGCTGAGTGTAGTTGAGGACGCGCCGGAAACGGTTCACCCTTGTGTTGTTTATCTGTCAAACGAGGCACTGCATTCGACGCATCTAAGTGGCTGGATTGATACACTTGCAAAGCGTGAATTACCTTTGATCTTGTGCGTGGGCATGGGCGAGACTGCCGCGCCGGCCGTATCACTTGGCGCGCCGCAACGCCGGATTGATTTGCTGGCAATTGAACAAAACGCTTGGGTGCTCGCCGCCCGTGATGCGCGATGTGTGGTGGTTGGAACGTTGACCGAGCTTGATTGGTCAATGAAAAACGGACAAATCGCCGTATGGGCGCCGTCTAAAATTGTGCTCGATGCTGTTGAAGGACCCGCGACGGCCCCATCGGATGGCCCTTCATTGGCGGCCTGGTTTGCCCGCCATATGAGCGCGTCTGAATTGATGCTTATCGGCGCTGAGTTGCCCGCGGATGCCGCAGTTGGCGATATTCGTGTCACACGTCATGCCGCCGATGCGTCACAGCTTTGAGCGTCACGAAGGCCATGACTGACTATTTTCGCCCAATCGTTCAGACTGATATCGCCCGTCCGAACGGCGCCTATGTTTTGGCGGGTGGGTGGACGTGGTTCGACACCGTAGAAGTTCTGAACCGCAGCGCGACACCGCGCATTATTCCGGCGGCTGACGTGCCGGATCACGTTCTATCGCGTCTTACGTCACCGCGTGGGCAGGTTGCGGGGCTTGATATGGCGCGTGCCAACATCATGGGTATTCTCAATGTCACGCCAGACAGCTTTTCCGATGGCGGTAAGTTTGAAGGCTTTGATGAAGCAATAAACCACGCGATTGCGATGCAGGAAGCTGGCGCGGATATGCTGGATATCGGTGGGGAAAGCACGCGGCCCGGTGCGGCCTATGTGCCCAGCCACGTTGAGATCGGGCGCACGGTTCCCGTGATTTCAGCTTTGCGAAACCACGACGCAACAACACACACGCCAATCAGCATCGACACACGAAAAGCAGATGTTGCCGAGGCGGCTTTGGCAGCCGGTGCGACTTTGGTCAATGATGTCTACGCGATGACCCATGATCCGGCTATGGGCGCAGTCACTGCGTCGTCCCGTGCGCCGATCTGCTTGATGCACGCAAGCGGGGATCCGGAGACGATGCAGGATGATCCGCAGTACGACGACGTTGTGCTTGATGTGTATGATTTTTTGTCTGAGCGCATTGAGGCGGCTCTGGCGTGCGGGATTGCGCGCACAGATATCTGGATTGACCCCGGCATTGGTTTTGGCAAAACGCTTGAGCATAATTTGGCGCTGTTGAAACGGCTGAGCGTCTTGCATGGCCTTGGGTGCCCGATCTTGCTCGGGGCGTCGCGCAAACGTTTTATTGGCACAATTACAAATGCCCCCCAAGCGGACCAGCGGGTTTTTGGCTCTGTCGCGGTGGCGCTCGAAGGGTTTCGGCAAGGGGTTCAGATCACCCGCGTTCATGATATAGAGGCGACACGCGCAGCTTTTGATATGGCCGGCGTAATTTTGTAGCTAACGGGTACTAAATATGACTACGAAACTGTTTGGCACCGACGGGGTGCGCGGCACGGCGAACCAATATCCTATGACCGTCGAGATGGCTTTGCGCCTTGGCGCGGCAGCGGGGCGGTACTTTCGCCGTGATAACAAACGTCACCGCGTCGTGATCGGCAAAGATACCCGCCTGTCGGGCTACATGTTTGAGAACGCTTTGACAGCCGGATTTACAAGCACAGGCATGGATTGTTTCTTGCTAGGCCCAGTACCCACACCGGCGGTAGGGATGCTTACCACGTCGATGCGCGCGGATGTGGGCGTGATGATTTCCGCCTCCCATAACCCGCATATGGATAACGGTATCAAGCTATTTGGTCCTGATGGTTTCAAGTTGTCAGATGAGGCAGAGGCCGCGATTGAGCAACTGGTTCACGAAGGCACCAGCCCCGCGCAACCTGACAATATTGGCCGTGCCAAGCGTATTGATGAGGGTCGTTTCCGCTACGGTGAGCGCCTGAAAACATCGCTTGCAGGTATTTCGTTGCAAGGGCTGAAAGTTGTGATTGATTGCGCGAATGGTGCGGCGCACCGAACGGCTCCTGAGATTTTATGGGAACTTGGCGCTGATGTGATCCCCGTTGGGACATCGCCGAATGGGTTTAATATCAACGACAACTGCGGCTCAACGGCACCGCATATGGCGGCGCAAGCGGTGATTGAAAACGGTGCGGATCTGGGCATTTGTCTTGATGGTGACGCAGACCGCGTGATGATCATCGATGAGAAGGGCCGCATCGCAGACGGCGATCAGTTGATGGCGCTTTTGGCAGGCTCATGGGCGTCTGCAGGGCGTTTGAATGCGCGTACTTTGGTGGCCACAGTGATGTCGAACCTTGGTCTAGAGCGGTACCTAGCGGATCGCGGGATGACCTTGTTGCGTACGGCGGTTGGTGACCGGCATGTGGTTGAAGCGATGCGCAAAGGCGGGTTTAATTTGGGCGGTGAGCAATCGGGCCACATTGTGATGACGGACTATGCCACAACCGGCGACGGCTTGTTGGCGGGGCTCCAATTTATGTGTGAAATGATCCGTACCGGTCACAGCGCGTCTGATTTGTCGAGCACGTTTGAGACTGTGCCACAGCTTTTGAAAAACGTGCGCTACCCGAGTGGAACAGCGCCGCTTGAAGCCGCGTCAGTTCAGCAGGCGATTGCTGCGGCTGAGGCTGATCTTGCTGGCAAGGGGCGATTACTTATCCGTAAATCAGGGACAGAGCCGTTGATCCGCGTCATGGCCGAATGCGAAGACTCTACACTTCTTGAAACAGTGGTGCAGGGCGTTGTCGATGAGATCACGGCACAAGTGGCCTAGGCTGTTACTTCTTTGAGCGGATACTTTGCGCGACCAGAACCAAGCTGCGCCATTGGCTGATCCCGATACCCAAAAGGATGAGCGCGAGGGCGATGAACAGCTGTGCTAACAGGGCCTCGCCAAGCAGTACGATCCCGAACACGGCTGACCAGATTGGCACTTGATAAGACGTCAGTGACATAAAGACGGAGCCTGCTGATTGCACAACAATCACGCGGATTGCTGCGGCCAAGCCGGTTGGCAGGGCAGCAAGATAAAGGACCGTTAGGGTCTCAAAACTCCAGCTGAGACGCGGCATACCTTCGGCAATAATCGCAAATGGGATTAGCATCGCAGCACCGACAGCTAGCGTGCCACTGGCGAATGCCACGGGCGGGATGCGCGGCGCACGCCGGGTAATAATTGAGCCAACTGCGTAACACGCAGCCGCTGCAAGACAGGCAAGCTGGCCCCAAAACGTCTGGGCAGATGTGGTCTCAAGCGCGCCTTTTCCCAACAACAGTGCCAATCCAGCAAAGCCCAGCACCACACCGATAATGCGACGTGGGCCGATGCCTTCCTCAGGTGAGAAGATATACGCAAGTGGCAGGATAATGAGCGGAATGGCCCCCATCGCGACGCCGGCGAACGCGGATGGCACGTATTGAATACCCCAACACAGCAGCAAAAATGGCGCGGTGACGGTGATAAAACCAATGACGGCGCTGTAGCCCCATCCAGATAATCCCGCGGTCTGATGAATGCGTGTGATTGGCTGGCCCATGATGACGCCCATGATGCACAAAACAATTGCGCCAAAAAAGACGCGCAGCGCTGCCAGAGTAAATGGCGGGTATTCTTGTAACGCTACGCTGATGCTCATGAATGCGCTGCCCCAAATCACGCCCAAAAAGCAGATCAGGAACCAGTTAAATGCACCGGGATTTTCGGGGGTGGGGATGGTGTTACTCATGGGCTGACACTAGGCGCGCTTTGGTCCAGTGGCGAGAGTTAAATGCGCCTGTGCAGGCAAGCATAAACGAAAAAGGCCCCCGCAGATGCGGAGGCCAAAGTGAACAAGGTAAGAGACCTTAGTTCTTTTCTTTGTCGACCATTTTGCCAGCAGAAATCCACGGCATCATTTCGCGCAGTTTCGCACCGGTTTCTTCGATCATGTGCTCGTCGTTGATGCGACGTGTGCCTTTGAAGAACGGCTGACCAACAGCGTTTTCTTGCATGAAGTCACGCACGAATTTACCTGTTTGGATGTCTGTCAGGATCGCCTTCATGCGGGCCTTTGTTTCGTCGTATGGCAGCACGCGTGGGCCGCTGACGTATTCGCCGTACTCAGCTGTGTTGGAGATTGAGTAGTTCATGTTGGCGATGCCGCCTTCATAGATCAGATCAACGATCAGCTTCACTTCGTGCAAGCATTCAAAGTACGCCATTTCTGGTGCGTAGCCTGCTTCAACGAGTGTTTCGAAGCCTGCGCGGATCAGCTCAACAAGGCCGCCACAAAGGACTGCCTGCTCACCAAAGAGGTCAGTTTCGCACTCTTCACGGAAGTTGGTTTCGATGATGCCTGAACGGCCGCCACCAATTGCGGAACAGTATGACAGACCGATTTCAAGCGCTTTGCCTGATGCGTTTTCATGTACCGCTACCAAGCATGGTACGCCGCCGCCTTTGGTGTATTCGCCGCGTACTGTGTGACCTGGGCCTTTGGGGGCCATCATGATCACGTCGACGCCTTCTTTTGGCTCAATCAGGCCAAAGTGTACGTTCAGGCCGTGGGCAAACGCGATTGCGGAGCCTGGCTTGATGTTGTCGTGGACGTATTTTTTGTATGTTTCTGCCTGAAGTTCGTCGGGCATTGTGAACATGATCACATCACACCAAGCTGCGGCTTCGGCGATGCCCATAACTTTTAGGCCTTCGCCTTCGGCTTTCTTCGCGGAAGGTGAGCCTTCGCGCAAAGCAACAACAAGGTTTTTCGCACCTGAATCGCGCAGGTTGAGCGCGTGGGCGTGGCCTTGGCTGCCGTAACCGAGGATGGCTACTTTTTTGTCTTTGATCAGGTTAACATCGCAATCGCGATCGTAATAAACGCGCATATCAAATTCCTTTGGTCTGAGTGCTTGGTGAATGTCTGCGTACCTTCTACGACCTGTCCAAGGCAATTGCGATGTTAGAAATATAATTTTTGTAACTATTTCCGACAGTTTCATTCGTCAAAAATTACTTTATAGATAAATTCATGCTTGATGACCTTGATAGACGCATTCTGCGCACATTGCAGTACACGCCAGATGCTGCAATGCATGAAATTGCTGACCGGTGTGGTCTGACGGCTGCCAAAGTGACGCGCAGGCTTGATAAGTTGCGTGATGCTGGACTGTACCGGGGGCAAGAGGCTGTGGTCGATTGGGCGGCACTTGGGTTTGAAGTGTCCGTTTCGTTGCGCATCACCCTTGATAAAACCCAAGCGCGTGCGTTTGATGAATTTCACGCCGCCGCCCGTGATGTGCCTGAAGTCACTGAAATTCAGACGTTTTTGGGGCGTGTAGATGTTCGGCTTTTCGTGGTCGCGCGGGATATGGCACACTATCAGATGCTTTACCGGGACCGCATCCTAACACTGCCACATATCTCGGATATTGAGGCGTTGATGTTGGTGTCGACGCTTAAATCAGATGAAAGGTTGCCGTTGTGAGTTGGGACGAGATCGACATGGCTTTGGTCAAGGCGATGCAGCAGGATGCGACGCAATCTGCGGGTGCGTTGGGCCGTGATTTGGGGCTGAGCCAACCAGCCACGTGGCGCAGATTGCAAAAACTACAGGCGGCAGGCGTTTTCAAAGGGCGGCGCGTAAAGCTTGATGCCGAAAAGTTGGGCTTTGGTGTCACGGTGTTTTTGGGCGTTAAGTTGGCGACCAAAGGGCGGGTTAGCCTGGATGATTTTGAACGTGCTGTTATCGCAATTCCCGAAGTGCAAACGGCTGAGCATATGTTGGGGCTTTATGATTACCGGCTCAGGGTGGTTGCGCGGGATTTGGCGGATTTTGAGCGTATCTTGCGGCGACGCATCATGACCCTTCCAGGTGCAGGTGATGTTGAGGCCAACGTGTTGCTGTCAGAGGAGCGCTTGCCCGGTCCGTTGTGACATGTCGCTTGGCTGCTGTATCAGCCGCGCGCCCCAAGACCGAGCTGCATCAGCGTTTTACGAACCGGCGCCAGCGAATAAAGCGTTGCAACGCCCGCGGCGCGCGCATCGCGCAAAGGCCGTGCTGACATCATTGAGGCGCGGTTAAGCGCGTCGACACCGGTTACCCGCGCTTTGACCTCGGTCATGCGTTTGCGTTCGTACTGCGCGAGCATCTCCGGCTCACCCAGCTTGGACGGGTCCTTCAGAGACAACTCCAACAGCGCCGCCATATCCCCGATGGACATGTTCAAACCCTGCGCACCGATCGGCGGCACCACATGGGCGGCTTCTGCAATAAGAGCGGTGCGTTCTGCATAAAAACGATCGCTGATTTGGCTGATGATCGGCCAAATTGTGCGCCGGCTTGCAAGGGTCAGCGGGCCATACAGGTGACAGGACCGCTCTGACATGGCATCGTTGAACGCATCTTCGGGCAGCTCATAAAGCTCTTTGGCGCGCGCGCCGCGCTCCATCCAAACCACCGCCGAGGACGGCATCCCGTTGTAATCCGGCAGTGGCACCAACGTGAAGGGTCCACCAGTGCGATGCACCTCGGTACTGACACCTTCATGCGGGATCAGATGGTTGACCGCAAAAGCCAGCGCTTTTTGACCATATCGAGTTGTGCGTACCCCAATCCCGTGGGCGCGGCGCACAGCGCTGTTGCGGCCATCTGCGCCAATCACCAGACGTGCAGATATCTGAGTGTCATCGCTAAGGCTGACAAGCGCTTCGCTTTGGCGTGTAAGTAGTGTTTTGGTGCCGACGCCCGGTCGAAACGTGACGTTCGGCAATTCATCAAGGCGGACCAACATTTCACGGCGCAACAACCAATTAGGCAGGTTCCAGCCAAAAGGTCTGTCAGAAATATCCGAGGCGTCAAAGTCACGGGTGAGGCGGGGCTCTGCAACTTCGCCGCCCGCATCCACAATACGCATCGTTTGCAAGGGACTGGCGTGGGGGTTGAGTTTGGCCCAAATACCTGCGGTTTTCAAAAAGTCGCGGGCGGGCTGCAACAGTGCGGTACTGCGCAGATCGCTTCCATCTGTGTTGCGTTCGGTAACTGGGGCCGTTGGATCGACACAAATTACAGAAAATCCGGCCGTGCCGAATGCAGCAGCAGCCGTCAGGCCCGCGATGCCAGCGCCTGATATGAGAATGTCGATTTTTGTACGTTCCATACCTGTAAAGTAGGCCCGCGATGCGGTGAGGGAAAGGTGCCTTAGGTGATCTGCGACAAAAATTCTTCCAAGTCAGCGGCTTGATAATCAATGAAGGCACTGTGGTTGGGCGTTGGACTTATCAGCACTGTGGTAAGCCCCATTTCCTTCGGGACCTCAAGGTTACGGGGGTCGTCCTCGAACATGACCGCTTTCGCTCGGTCAAACCCGTCGAGTGAGAAAACGGCTTCAAAAGCAGCGCGGTTGGGTTTGGGATGGTAATGCGCGTGCTCGACGCCGTAGATTGCATCAAACAGCCCCGCGATGCCGCGCGCAGCGGTCACGTCTTCGGCGTAAGAGGCGGTTCCGTTGGTGTAGATGATCTTGCGGTTATCCAGCCGCGTGATCAGATCGCGTAGGTTTGGGCTTTGGGGAACAACGCTGAAATCAAGCTGATGCACGTCCCAAAGAAACGGGTCCGGATCAATCTGATGCTCTGCCATGAGGCCCGCCAATGTGGTCCCGTGATCGCGCCAGTAGTCGGTGCGCAGGGCATTCGCTGTGTCACGGTCCAGATGCAAAATCCGGCACATGTAGTCCACCATGCGTATTTCCATTTGGGCAAACAACGGAACATCGGGCGGATAAAGCGTGTGGTCGAGGTCAAACACCCAAGTCTGGGTATCACTGAAAGTGTCGCGAAGGTTGTGTGTCATGGGCGGACCGTACTTGTGTCAAACTGTGGGTCAATGGCAAACGGGTTGCCAGCGTGCGAGCTGTCGGGCTAGGGTCAGGGAACGCACGAAGAACGGACGCCAAAATGTTGAAACCAAATCAAAAAGATGCATATGACATGATCCTCGATGCGATTGATGTAGGCGTTTACAAGCCCGGATCGCGCTTGGTTGAGAGTGAGTTGGCTGACCGTTTTGGCGTATCTCGGACACCTATTCGCGAAGCGTTACAGCGCCTTGAGACGCAAAGCCTTTTGACCCGTGATGGGCGAAGCCTGATTGTTGCTTCGCTGGATCACAACCAGTTAGCAGAGCTTTACGTGGTGCGGGCAGAACTTGAGGGTTTGGCCGCGCAGTTGGCCGCACGCCATGCCACGCCTGAAGAAGTGAAAGTTCTGCGTGAGATGGTCGACGAAGATCATAAGCTGATGGGCGACCCATCTGCGTTGTCGCGGGCCAACCGTAGGTTTCACAAGCAAATTCACTTGGCCAGCCATAACCGCTTTTTGGTGCGTCAGCTTGATCTAGTTCACCGCTCCATGGCGCTGTTGGCGACCACATCACTTGCGATTGAGGGGCGCGACAAGCTTGCCCTTGAAGAACACGATGCGATTGTTTCGGCTATTGAAACCGGTGACGGCGACCGTGCTTATCAGGCTCTGCGCGAACATATTTCGGTGGCGTTTCAGACGCGCTTACGTGCGGACGCCGAAGCGGTCGAGGCAACGGGGATTTAGCGCCTGACGGCGATGGCTGGGCACGTCTGAGGGATTTGCCGTGGCTTGTTTTATCCCAGTAGAACGGATCGCGAATGAGCTCCCACAGGGCCTTGTAGCAGGCCAGTGACGCCAATAAGAAATAGGCGTGTAGTGTGGGTATCCATATCCAAAACCGGCGATGTTCCGCCCTTCGGGTTGCAAGTGCTGTGACGGTGATGTTGGCAACTTCAGCCATGATGAACATCGCCACGATTGCACTTGTCAGCCAGCTGATCCCCGTGCTTGAAGCCACCTCTTGAACGGGCAGAAGCCACAAGCCCAAAATCAGGGGCGCCAATGCGAATTGGCTAAGCGTACACAAAAAGATGAGCTGTACGCCCAAAAATCCACGCCATCCTAATTGCGTGAAAAGCGCCTTTGGATCCTTCATTAGCACCATATATGTGGCGGCGTATCCCTTTAGCCATCTTGAGCGTTGACGGATCCAAGCGCGCGGCGCGCAGCACGCTTCTTCATAGGTTGTGGTGTCAATCAATTCGGTTCTGTAGCCTGCTTTGGCCAAGCGCATGCCGAGTTCGGCGTCTTCGGTCACGTTGTGCGCGTCCCATCCGCCTAATTCCTCAAGGACGTGCCTGCGAAAGAAAACTGTTGTGCCACCCAGTGGAATTGGCAGCCCGAGGGCTTGGAAGCCTGGCAAGATTAGTCTGAACCACGTGGCGTATTCGAGGGTAAAGCAGCGCGACATCCAGTTTTGTTTTGGATTATAGAAATCGAGAGCACCTTGCAGGCATGCTACCTCGGCAGGCCGGTTGGCAAAGCCATGGACAATCTTGAGCAGCTGATCTGGTTCAGGCGCATCTTCAGCATCATAAATCCCGATGATGCTGCCACGACAAAAATCGAGTGCGTAATTCATGGCGCGTGGTTTGGTTTTAAGACTGCCCTTAGGAACTTCGTGAACCCGTATCCAATGGGGCAAAATCGTCTCGCGCAATGTGGTTTGGGTTACCTTATCGCTGGCTTCGGTGATCAAGCAGACGTCAAGCTTTTCACGGGGATAATCGAGGCGGCTAAGCTGTCTGACCAGCTGTCCGGCGATGTTGCGCTCATTCAGAAGGGGAACAAGAATTGATACTGTTGGTAATTGAAAGAGTGCGGTCTCCTCCCGCGGTTTGAGGTTTTGGCACAGGTAAACAATGCTGGCCCAAACGCGGAGCGCAAGAACTGCGAACATGCTGAGAATGGCCCAGCCAATGAGCGCTACAAATAAGACTTTTGGCATAAACAAAGCGACGCTGGCAAAGCTCAAGAGCCAGAGAATCTTTGCTGTTTTTGATGTGGGCTTACTTAAATGCCGGCAACTATCTTCGGAATGAACACGACTTTCGGCTAGTTCAGCCAGCCGTGTTTTGTGATCATTGGCAATGACATCTGTGATCTGATGGCGTGTTGCCAGTGCCATTTTGAGCGGATGCAGGTGATCGGGTAAATGTGCAGTGTCCGCGGCAAAGCTTGTAGGTGACGATGTCACGACTAAAGTAGCGGAGCCTACGTTACGTAGTGGAATGATGGCTTTCTTAATACATTTCCTGACGTCTACATCTTCAAGCAACTCGGGTTGGCGGAACGGAGTCGCGGGATCAACTATACGTGCACCGCATTTGAGGCTTTGAGCGCGCAGGATATCCGCCTCGTCAACCATGAACATAGCATTAACATATTCACAGATTGGGGCCCAATCATGCCGTGCATTGTTAGCAACTTCTTGCGCATCGGCTGGTGCAAGTGTTCCGATGTCAAGCATCACATCAAGCAAGGGGCTACTTGCGTCATGAGAGCCGCTTCTTACCGAACCAAACGAATGTCGTGATTGCCCCTCAACAAGGGCAAGTGGATGGGATGACATGACAACTCTTTACTAACGCACAGCCGCAATAAGCTGCGTGTTAGTGATGGCGTCTGATCCTTAAAGAGTGGTTAAACCCAAGCCGTTCAAGCAGATGTTTTTGCCTGCTCAGACATGTGCTCTACAAACCGCTCAAACAGGTAATAACTGTCCATCGGGCCCGGACTTGCCTCAGGGTGGTATTGGACGCTGAACACGGGCCGATCAGCCATCCGGATGCCACAGTTAGACCCGTCAAACAAAGAAACATGCGTTTCAAGCACACCGTCGGTTAGCGTTTGGCTATCAACCGTGAAGCCGTGGTTCATTGAGGTGATCTCAACTTTCCCGGTTTCCAAATTCTTAACAGGGTGGTTGGCGCCGTGGTGCCCGTGGTTCATTTTCACAGTTTGTGCACCAAGGGCGAGAGCCAACATTTGGTGACCCAGACAGATACCAAAGACCGGAATGTTAGATTGCGCCAAAACGTCTTTGATCATTGGTACAGCGTAAGTACCCGTCGCTGCCGGATCGCCAGGACCGTTTGACAGGAACACACCGTCGGGTTTGTGTGCCAACACTTCTTCTGCTGTCGCTGTTGCGGGTAGAACAGTTACATCACATCCCGCAGACGCAAGGCACCGCAAGATGTTACGTTTTGCGCCGAAATCTAGCGCGACTACTTTGAAGCCAGCTTCGCTACGTTTTGCGTGGCCATCGGGCCAAGCCCACCGCATTTCATCCCAAGTGTAGCTTTGTGCACATGTGACGTCTTTTGCGAGGTCAAGCCCTTCGAGGCCCTTGAAATCACGGGCTTTCGCAACGAGCGCTTCAATATCGAATTTCCCGTCAGCGCGGTATTCCATCGCCACATGTGGCGCGCCTTGGTGGCGTATCGCGCGGGTGAGGGCGCGTGTATCAACGCCGCCCAGCCCCATGCGGTTGCGGGCGCTAAGCCAGTCGCCAAGCTCTTGTGTCGAGCGCCAGTTCGATGCGTCCGTGGGGTCCCACTTCACAACCATGCCGGCCGCGATTGGGTCTGCATGCTCATCATCCTCTGGTGTGATGCCTGTGTTGCCAATGTGTGGGAACGTAAAAGTAACAATCTGGCCCGCGTATGACGGGTCTGTCATGATTTCTTGGTAGCCGGTCATTGCCGTGTTGAAGCAAAGTTCAGCTTCAACGATGCCTTCTGCACCGAAGCCAAATCCGTAGAACAACGTTCCATCCGCAAGGGCGAGGCAAGCTGTGGGGTGAGACGTGTCAGTCATGGCGCAGATTCCGGTTCATCAGGTCAAACTTGGCGGAACATAGGCACTTGGCGTAAGGGCGTCAACAGGCGGTCTGTGCATTGGGTGAATATATAATTACATATATTTATCAATGGCTTGGGGGGGTTCCCATCGGGCTTGAGTTGTAACGCTGTTACGCCTATACCTTAGTCCTTTAACTTAACTGACATATTAGGTCCTGCCATGACAATGAAAGAACAGATTTCTGCTGCGCTGAAAGAGGCGATGAAGGCGAAAGATACTGCCCGCTTGTCAACGCTGCGGTTGGTGAACGCCGCGATCAAAGATCGTGAGATTGCTGCGCGTGGATCTGATGAGGTGGTCTCTGTGAGCGATGCCGATATCACGTCTATTCTGGGCAAGATGGTCAAGCAGCGCAAAGAAAGTGCTAAAGCCTATGAAGAGGGCGGGCGTCTGGAACTTGCGGAAAAAGAACTGCAGGAAATCTCGATCATCGAAGATTATTTGCCAAAGCAACTTGATGCGGACGAAACCGCAGCAGCGGTTCAAGAAGCCATTCGCACGACCGGGGCCGAGGGCATCCGCGATATGGGTAAAGTGATGGCAGCGTTGAAAGCTACCTACACCGGCCAGATGGACTTTGGCAGTGTAGGCCCGATGGTCAAGGATCAGCTGAATAGCTAAGGGTCGCTTCACGGTGTTCTTTGAGCAGGCGTTGCACGTCATCATAGAGCGTGACGCGCTCATCAGCTGATAAAAACGCGCCAAGCTCGACCTCGCGGTTGGCGCCTTTCAACGTAACATAGTTTTCTACGGGTCCGGCCTTGGTGTGCATGTGTGCGCTGACCCAGTAAGTATTTGCTTGCCAGTTTTGGGCCGGTGCACGTGGGTTTATCCGCGACAAAGCAGTTGTTTCACAATCAATTGTAAGCGTTTCGCGCACCGCGGCGTCTTTCTGGTTGCGGCGGATCGCGCTCCAGACTGCCCAAAGTGCGATGATAAAGAATGGCAGCAGACCCCAAACAACGGGGCTGCCCAGAATGGCGATTGCGGGCAGAAAAATGAGGCTGCTGGTAATGCCGATGAACCAGACGAAGCCTTGTGGTGTCATCGATTGGTGAGGCCAAAGTGTTATGGTGCAAGGGTTCTGATTGGTAATTTGATAGGGCATGTCGTCTGTCGCTTGCGTGTCTATTCTTGCCCAGAAGTTAGGCTGCTCTTGCGAGTTAGCAATGCTGGCCACCGCTTTTCCATTGTATGTTTTGCCGCAGTTCAGAATAGATGACTTCGATCTGGTCAAAAAGAAAAAGCCCCCGCCGATAAGGGCGAGGGCTTTCTTGTTTAGTCGCTGGCTACAGCGCTTAGTGCGCGTGGCCTTTGTCCCAGTCTTCCTGCTTTGGAAGAATTTCAAATGTATGCTCTGGGGGTGGTGATGGAAGTGTCCACTCCAGCGTATCTGCATACTCGTTCCATGGGTTCGCTTCTGTCACGCGGCGTCCTGCAAGCAATGTGTAGAACAGAACTACGATGAAGAAGAGGAACGAACCAAACGACAGGAATGCACCGATCGATGAGACATAGTTCCAAGTCGCGAACGCTTCGGGGTAGTCGATATAGCGACGAGGCATACCCTGACGGCCCAGGAAGTGCTGCGGGAAGAATGTCAGGTTTGCACCAATGAACATCGCCCAGAAGTGCAGTTTACCAGCCCACTCGGGGTACATGCGACCGGACATTTTCGGCAGGTAGAAGTAGATACCTGCGAAGATGCAGAACACCGCACCAAGGCTCATCACGTAGTGGAAGTGAGCAACCACATAGTACGTGTCATGGTAAGCGCGGTCTACACCGGCTTGTGACAATACGATGCCTGTTACACCACCGACAGTGAAGAGGAACAAGAAGCCGAACGCCCAAAGCATAGGTGTTTTGAACTCAACTGAGCCGCCCCACATCGTTGCGATCCAGCTAAAGATCTTTACGCCGGTCGGTACCGCAATCACCATCGTCGCCATCATGAAGTATGACTGTTGCGTCAGTGACATGCCGACTGTGTACATGTGGTGCGCCCAGACAACGAAGCCCAAGACACCAATTGCGACCATCGCGTAAACCATTGGCAGGTAACCAAAGATCGGCTTGCGCGAAAATGTTGCGATGATGTGGCTAATGATACCAAAGCCCGGCAGAATGATGATGTACACTTCTGGGTGTCCGAAGAACCACAAAATGTGCTGGTAGAGAACAGGGTCGCCACCGCCATCAGGCTGGAAGAAGGATGTGCCAAAGTTACGGTCTGTCAGCAACATTGTGATCGCACCTGCAAGCACGGGCAGTGCCAGAAGGATCAACCATGCGGTTACAAAAATCGACCATGCAAAAAGTGGTACTTTGTGCAGTGTCATACCTGGCGCACGCATGTTCAAGAACGTGGTGATGATGTTGATCGCACCTAGGATCGATGACGCACCGGAAACGTGTACAGCAAAGATTGCCAAGTCCATCGACATGCCGGCTTCTGAAGTTGAAAGCGGTGGATACAAAACCCAACCAACGCCTGAGCCCAATTGGCCGTTGCCGCCTGGTGCCAACATTGATGCGACACCCAGTGACGTACCTGCGATGAACAACCAAAATGACAAGTTGTTCAAACGTGGGAACGCCATGTCTGGCGCGCCAATTTGCAATGGCATGAAGTAGTTACCAAAACCACCAAACAAGGCGGGGATAACAACAAAGAACATCATCAAAACACCGTGGTAGGTGATCATGACGTTCCACAGGTGACCGTTTGGCGTACAAGTTGCCTCAGATGCGAGGAAACGTGCGCCTTCAAGACACATGTATTGCACGCCAGGTTCCATGAGCTCGAGGCGCATGTAAACTGTGAATGCTACGGAAATGAAACCGACGATACCTGCTGCAAATAGGTAAAGAATGCCGATATCTTTGTGGTTTGTAGACATAAACCAACGGGTAAAGAACCCGCGATTGTCTTCGTGCTCAGCGTCGTGGCCGTGAATGGCGGCGTCTGCCATGTCCGGTGCCTCCGTTTTTGTTGGTTCCCAATGTATATCACCCCACGAAGCGACTCGTAGAGGGTATTCTGACCCGTTACTAAGGCACAGCCGCTATCAGAGCAATGTTAATACGCCGTAAAATGTGGGCTAAAATGGCGCAGGTCATTCAAGCTGGAACGATCTAAACATCTGATTTTACCGCCAGTTTAGAATTGTAAACAATTGTATACGTTGGAAATCTGACCAGTAGCAGCGGCTTGTTTTTGGGGGTTTCAGTGCTTTGTTCTTTCTAAATAATCGCGGGAAAATGCGTCTCAAACGTTTTGCGTAATGCGACGTCGAGGTCATCCATCGTAACAGGAAGGCCCAAATCAACCAGCGATGTAACACCGTGATCCGTAATTCCGCAGGGCACAATACCGTCAAAGTGGGACAAATCCGGCTCAACATTGATTGAAATGCCATGAAAGCTGACCCACTTGCGCAGGCGAATTCCAATCGCGGCCACTTTATCCTCAGCCATGCCACCATTCGGGCCAAGCGGCTTTTCAGGCCGCTCTACCCAAACGCCAACCCTACCGTCGCGAATATGACCGGTCACATTGAACTCGCCTAATGCATCAATCACCCAAGCTTCTAGAGATTGCACAAATGCTCGCACATCACGGCCCCGTTTGTTCACATCAAGCATCGTGTAGATGACCCGCTGTCCCGGGCCGTGATATGTATACTGTCCGCCACGCTTACTCTCAAACACGTCAAAACGGTTTGGGTCGGTCAGATCACTTGGGTCCGCCGATGTGCCTGCAGTGTAAAGAGGGGGGTGTTCAAGCAGCCATATCGCCTCGTTCATCGAGCCGTCGATGATCCCTGCAACGCGTCGCTCCATCTCTGCGCAAGCCGCGTCATATGAGACCAAAGACGTGGAGGTAATCCATTCGACCATTTAGAATTTCCTAGCTTGCATGTCCCTGCCTGCTGACAATCCAATGGCGCAGCGGCAATTTTGTATGGCAATATCAGGCCATGTTGAGATTGTCATGAGTGATGCGCATTTTTTGACTTGTAAGGCCGCCGCAGTTTGTCTAAGCCGCGCCCATACCAAGCACATGAACATGCGGTCGTGGCGGAATTGGTAGACGCGCAGCGTTGAGGTCGCTGTGAGGTAACACTCGTGGGGGTTCGAGTCCCCCCGACCGCACCATTGTAGATTTCCAAAGTAGTTTCCCATCAAAAAGGCCCCAACGATTTAACGTCAGGGCCAAAGCAATGGATTGTATTGTGATGACGGCCTTAGGTGCCGTCGTCGTTTGACGCCACCAGTGCAGCTACCCCGATCAACAGCAACGTTGGCAAGAGCCAACCGATACCATCGTCTTCTGGTTCTAACACTTCTGGATCGACAAGGCCTTCCGCGAGGCCGCCTGCATATGCTGCAAAACCTGCAATTCCCAATCCAATAGAGATCAATAGTAGTTTCTTCATCTTGCTCACCAACTCGTTAATACCTTGTTAACTTTATCAGATAGGCCTGTTTTTCCAAGTCTTAATTTTTGTCGGTGGTTGTGCCGTAGGCTTCAATTGATTTGCCAAAGTAACTTAGCGCGATGCCTTTAGTGCGCGAGAGCCAGATCACTACGTCGCCCAAATGCGCTTTTGCCCGTCTGGGGTAGAAGGGCAAAAACATGAGCGCACATAAAACGGCGAGTAGGGTCAGGATTATAGATCGGTAGATTTGTAGTATGTCGCGCAGCAATCCTTGGGCGGTTCCATAATTGATCCTACGAATAACACTGGCGTTTAGAGCGTTGCGAGTTGTTCGGCGCGCGAGATACTGCAGCGTTGTCCGACCTCTGTCCACGTCCTCGGATATTTTTGCAGATGGCACCCAATGTATCTTCTGTCCCATTTTGAGTACCGACTTGGAAAACGCGGTATCTTCACCGCCCGTTTTGTTGAAGCGGTTATCAAATCGAAGCCCCGCAGCCTCTGCCCCAAACAGATCGCGGTGGAAGAGCGCGTTTCCAGTTGCGGCAATCGTCATGGGCTGGCCAAGCCGATAGCCAGACATTTCTGTTCTGTGCCGAAATGCCGATAGGCCCTTTGGGTATCGGAACACATACGGCCCCGAAAATGCACGGGCGTCCGGATATGACGCGATTGCGCGCTCATACTCGAGCAGCCAAGCAGGGTCAGCTTCTTGGTCATCATCGAAACTGGCGACCCAGTGGCTGCCTCGGGCATCCGCCACGTCCAAGCCCCTGTTGCGTGCGTGCGCTAACCCTTGCTTGGTCTCCAAAACATGAATGACCGGCCAAGGCCACGCTTGCGCGGTGATCCACTGCTGCACCTTTGGGTGTTGATCGTTCTCAACCACGATGACATCCACGTCGTGATCTCTGCACTGAATCATCATCGAAAGTGAGCGCATTGCACGCTTGAAAAGCTCGGGGCGATTGTGGGTGCACATCACAATGCTGATTTGGCCACGTTTTTTTGACGGGCGACGGGCATGCACTGCGACAGGCAGGTCTGCTGAGGGCAGTTTTCGCAATTGAAGTTGCGGCCAAAGAACGGCTAGACCTGCCGTCCATGCGCGGGTCAATCTCAGTCTTTCACGGGCTACATAGGCCGTTCTCCATCGACCTCGCACAATATAAAATCCTGTTTCTTCAGTTAGTTTCCAGCCGCAGTTAAAGCCTTTCAACGCAACGCTCATCCATATTTTGAGAGGTTCGTTTCTTAGGCGTTTTGAGTTTTGTTCAATTTGTGGATCATGAACCGACAGGTGTTGAAGGTGCCGTATGGTTTTCGTCGAGGTGTGATCCCTGACGCGTGCGAACGGGACAAAAGTGGCGTTATCTGCGCCAAGCGGCCCCAGCTGAAGCAATGGGGCCTTTATGACGTGATTGCCCTGCCACAGCACAGTGGCTTCCTCGCCGTAGGAAATGCCATCGTAAATCCCAGATGTTTGCTTGCAGTCGTTATCTACGGGACCAAAAAACGCGGCTCTGTCAGGCCAAAGGCTTGCCGCTTTTTGTATTTCAGCAAGCCAGTCGGGATTCGGTATTAAACCGAACGCAAAGAATGTAAACCACTCGCGGCCACTCTCGCCAAAATGTGCGCGCGCCGTGCGATATGTTTCGTGCCAATCGGACGCAGCTACGCAGACAATCTCGATCTGGGCGCAATTGATATTATTGACGACCGTATCCGCCTGAAACCTTGCCTCTGATGTACCTTCACTGATGAGCACCATCAGGTGCACCCGTCCGCCGCAGCCTTCCAGAGCAGCCTCAAAATGGCGCAACGTTGTTTCGATATCTTTTGGGGTTTCACCGGCCTCGGCAGCGATGAAAATATCCAACGAAGAAGTGGGCGACATTACTGAGTACTCGTTAAGTCTGAATTGCGTGTCTGCAATCCATGGGCTACGTTACAGGTGTAGTATACGCTTGACGGCGGGGTGATGTAAGGGGTGCGCAGGTGAAGCGGTTATCAACAACATTGGTGTGTATTTTGGTCCCATCTGTTCTGGGGGCCGCGGACTTAAACCTTACGCCACGGGGTATTTCAGGGCTTGTTGATATGCCCGATGCGTTCATGTTGCCGGATGCAGAAAGCGCGTTAAGCATTGCACGTGACAAGGACCTTTCTACGCTTAACTTCACGTTCCAAGCGCTGCCAAGGCTTCAAACCTCGCTTAGCTTCGCGACGTACGACGATATTGGAGCAGGGGTTTCGTCCGAGAATACCTCGCTCAACCTGAAATATGCACTGACAGATGAAGGTCGGGTTTTGCCTGCGATCAGCGTGGGGATTGACGGGCTGTTTGGAAACGATCGTGATGCGGCAGAGTATATTGTGGCGAGCAAAACACTGGCCCAGACCGTTGAGGCCAGCGTCGGTCTGGGGTGGGGACGCTACGGGGGGGCGGCAGATGTTTCCGCACCATTTGGTCAGCGTCCAGCGTTTGACACCGCAAAGCGCGCCAGTTTTGATCATCTGTTCAAAGGGGACGCTGGCGTTTTTGCCGGCCTGTTGTGGCACACGCCGGTAGACGGGCTTTCACTGGCCGCTGAATACAGCAGTGATACTTTTGCCAACGAAGCAGTGATGCCAGATAGCCGGTTCAATTTTGGTGCGCGTTACGAGGTTAGCGAAGGGCTGACCCTTGGGGCCTATCAGCGCGGTGGTGATACCGTCGGTGTGACGCTGACCCTTTCTGGTAACCCAAACCGGCCACGCGTTGCACAGCCTGTTGGGGCTCAGCCTGTATTTGTTGGCGCGCGCAGTCGTGCGGCGCAAACATGGGGTAGTGCGGCGTCGCCTGATTTTGACCGCTTGGCGGAGTTGCTGTCCGAACAAGGCATTCAATTGCAAAAGGCAAAGTTAGACGGGGACGTTGCGGCAGTCCGTGTTGTGTCTTGGAGCAATTCAGCAGTGCCCAAAGTGATTGGACGTACGGCGCGTGTCTTGGCGGCGACCTCACCGCAAAGCGTCAACGTATTTGATATATCACTAACCCTGAACGATCTACCCACGAAAACCTTTACGATCCGGCGTAACGACATCCATCAATTGATTGATCAGCCACTGGGTGGCTCGCAAGTGTTGGCCAACACAGGGATCACAGGCGCGTCTGATAGGGCCCAGACGTGGGACTGGCAGTAACAACAGCAGCCAGGGTTTTATTGGTCTGTCGCACCGCGCATCCAGCTTGATGTGACTTCCGACAATGAGTTTGATCCTGTGGCGGTTCTAAATGCGTTCGGTAAATACACCGTGTCGCCATCCCTGAGTTTTGTGGGCGTGCTTGATTACTTGTTGGCGGGGGACAAAAATCAAGACCCCGCACCCGTGTTGCCAACGGCGCGTAGCGACAACAGCTCGTATGACCGGAGTTCGGTACAGCTCACGCAACTTGCGGCTGTCTATCAGCGCAAACTTTCCAATACGGTTTACTCCCGTTTTTCGTTTGGCCTTCTAGAGCGTGGTTACGGCGGGGCGAGTGCCGAAATCTTGTGGACCCTAAACGCGAGCAATTTCGCATTCGGTCTTGAAGTGAACGAAGTGAAGAAACGTGACTATGACGACCCGTTCGAATTTGTGGATTACACGGCCACAACGGGCCACGGCTCGGTCTATTGGGACACAGGGTATAAGGGCGTTTCTGCGCAATTGGATGTTGGTAAATACCTAGCGGGAGATTGGGGTGGCACAGTGACCCTTTCACGCTATCATGCAAACGGCTGGGACACGTCGCTGAGTGCGACACTCACGGAAGCCAACAAAGACGAACAACTCAAGTTGGGCCTGCGGGTTTCGATCCCGCTGGGTTGGGTCGCACCGACGACGACCGCACAGAAAAGTACGCTGCGCTTGGGCGGTATTTCCGGAGATGCTGGTGCGCGGTTGAATGTGTCTGACCGGCTTTATCCCAAGGTGCGTGATGCGGGTGATCAGCGCGTATACGACAGCTGGGGGGAGTTCTGGAAATGATGCGCGCGATTGTTGGAGCAAGTCTGCTGTTATCTACCGCTTGCTCATCAGGGGGCAGCAACGGCCAGCTTTGGAAGCTGGCCAGTGAGCAGCTTCGGGATGGACGTGCGGGGTCAAACCAGCAGGTCTCAAAAGCTGAGATTTCGCGTGCCCAAATTGACGCGCTTGATCTTGCGATTATCCGCATCGAGGCACCTGATCAAAAGCTGAGAACGCTGGCGCTGGCCAACCGTGCACGCGGTAACCGTGTGTCATACCTTACACCGTCTAAACGCCAAATTACCCTCAAAGGCGGATTGGTCGTGGCAACTCAGGGCTTTGGGTTTGACTTGCTGCCAATGCAGGTCGAAAGCAACGACCCGATCGCTTTTCCACTCCCGCCAAATAGGTGGCCAGAGGCAATTAGCCGAACATATTTCACCCCCGGTCGCGGGCCTGACGGACAGTCTTGGAATGTCAGATGTAGCTACAGTGCCGGTGACATGGTGCGCATCACATTGGCTGAGCTGAATTATACAACCCGTCAAATGATCGAAACTTGCGAGGGCGGAGGGGCCGGATTCCGCAACCTCTATTTTGTAGATGAGCGTACAGGGCTTGCGTGGCAATCGCGCCAATGGGCGGGGCCTGATCAGGGGTATCTCAACGTCGAAGTTCTTGAACCGCTTGATTAGGCGTCACGACAAGATCAACAACCAGACCCAGATAGACCCCATGTTCGCTGCAGTGCCCAAAAGGACCGATGTGGCGGCTACACGTTTTGCGCGCCCGTACATGTTTGCAAATAAGTAGGCGTTGATACCGGGGGCGGAGGCGGCGGTAATGATAGCCGAGCGCATCTCGAAGGTAGACAAATCTACCAGTTGCCCAACGCTGTAAACGATCACGGGATGCACCACTAACGATAGCGCCACAACGTAAAGCACCGTGGTCATATCACCTTCGGGTTTATAGCGGTGCAACACGCCGCCAAGTCCGAAAAGTGCAGCGGGTAGGGCGGCACGGATCATCAAATCAATGGCGTCTTGCAGCACGCTCGGCACAGTCAATCCGGTGAGGTTCACGATAAAGCCAAGCGAAATACCGATGATCAGTGAGTTTTTGATCGTAGAGGTAAATATGGTGCGCGCAACGTCACGGGCAGGCGCGCCGTGGGCTTTGGCAAGCTCCATCCCGATGATGCCAATACTTAGGTTAAGTGGTGCGTGAATGGCGATGATGGCGTAGTTACCGGTTAGGGCCTCGGACCCAAAGGCGCGCTCTGTGATTGGCAGGCCAAGAAGTACGGAGTTTGAAAAGAGCGCCACAAACCCGATGGCAACTGCGTCTTCCCAATCGCGTTTGAACAGTCCTCTGGCACCGATCAGCCCCAAGGTGAAACACACAAACGCGCCTGAATAAAAGCTAAGCAGAATGGGCCAGTTGAAGGATTGGCCAAGATCGGAGGTTAGCGATGGCTGAAAACAGCAAGCACGGGATCGCAAATCCTTGGGCGAACTTCATCAGCCCGTCGACATATTCTGCCTTAAACAACCCACCCCACGAGGCTGCATAGCCGAAACCGACCAACAAAAAGACAGGAATAATGACGTCAATCAGAGCTTGCATGGCGGGTCCGGCGTGGGTGGGCAGCGTCGTGGGCCTCCGGCGGGGATATTTGAAAACAAAAGAAAGCTAGAGCTGAACTTTTATCTGCATCCCGTCGAAAGCTGGTGTGACGTGATCAGGGGTTTCACGGTTGAGTGTGTCGTAGTCAAGATCGAGATGCATGTTGGTCAGCACCGCTTGGGACGGTTTAAGGCGCCCCACCCATTCAAGTGCTTGTTCAACATTCAGGTGTGTCGGATGCGGTTCATAGCGCAGGGCATCAAGAATGAAGTATTCAAGGTTGTGCAGCATCGCAAAACCGTCTTCACCCATGCTGGACACATCAGGCATATAGGCCACGTTGCCAATGCGAAAGCCAAGCGCCTCGATAGAGCCATGCGTCACGCGAATTGGCGATAGAATAATTTCGCCGCCATCGCCCGACACAGTAACATCGCCATCGATTGTGTTAAGGTTCAAAATAGGCGGATAGCTCGATCCAGCAGGCTGGACAAAGGCGTAGCCAAACCGTGATATGAGGTCGTTTGTCGTGTCGCCGTCGGCATACACATCAAGGCGGCTGCGCATATTGTAAACGATCTGGCGCAGGTCATCGATGCCGTGGACATGATCTGCGTGGCTGTGGGTGAAGACAACCGCATCCAACGCGCCGACACCCGCATCAAGCAACTGGCTGCGCATATCGGGTCCAGTATCGATCAGGACCGTAGTGGCGCCTTCATCTGTGTGCTGCTCAATAAGTAGCGCACAGCGGCGACGCCTATTTTTAGGATTACCTGGATCGCACGCCCCCCAGTTTCCGCCATTGGGCCCCAATCGCGGAACGCCTCCCGATGAGCCGCAACCGAGTATGGTAAACACCCGCTCCATTCAGGCGGCCTTTGAGAAGAGGCGATGAAAGTTGTCCGTGGTCGCTTTGGCGAAATCATCAAGTGATATGCCGAAGACCTCTGCGCCAACCGCGGCGGTGTGGGCAGTGTAGGCGGGTTCATTTCGTTTCCCGCGAAACGGCTTTGGTGCCAAATACGGGCTGTCAGTTTCCACCAAGACACGGTCCAGTGGAGCAGCGGCAAAGATGTCGCGCACTTCTTGCGATTTGGGGAATGTCGCGATGCCCGACATGGACAGATAAAATCCCAAATCGAGAGTACGGCGCGCCAACTCTGGCCCGCTTGAGAAGCAATGCATGACACAGTCAAACGGACCCTTGGCGTAGGCCGCCTCAAGGATATCGGCCATGTCCTCATCTGCCGCGCGAGAGTGGATGATCAGCGGCAACCCTGTTTCGCGGGCGGCATCGATGTGTACGGCAAGAGAGGTCTTTTGTACCTCAGCACTGTCGGCCGTATAGTGATAGTCTAGACCGGTCTCGCCGATGCCTACAAACTTGGGGTGCTGCGCAAGGGCAACGAGCTGTTCCACAGTGGCCATCGGCTCATCCGCGGCAGACATTGGGTGCGTACCCGCCGCATAGTAGACGGGTTGAAATTCTTCAGCGATTTTGCGCACTTGTGGCTCGTTCTTCAACTTTGTGCAGATCGTTACCATTTTGCCCACACCGGCCTCAACGGCCCGCGCCACGATATCTGCGCGTTCTTCGTCAAAGTCTGGAAAATCGAGGTGGCAGTGGCTGTCGACTATCATGATGGCTACCTTTTTGCGGCCCATTTGGCGGCTTCTTGGTCAATCTTTAGGCCCGTATCAACGACCAACACCGCAGGGTCAAGGTTGACTGCTTTGCCATGCCTAAGACGTGCGCCAATGTCTTGGTGAAGTGCCGCCCATGCCTTTGCCGCAGCTTGATTGGGGTTAAGGCGTTGTAACAGCGCGCCTTCGTTGTGTGCTGCCTCCACGGATGGTGCACCTGCAATGCCAGTACGTGCGATCCGTGACAACAACGTGTCAATCTGGTTCAAAAATAGATCAAACTGGGGTGCCTTGGCGCGCCCAATCATACCGTCGCCAAGTTTGCTGAGTTTAGCTCGATCAAGGCCCGGCGCGTTTTGGAGTAACTCCACCAGTCGGGCATATGTCTCAAGACCGCCAAGGTTGAGCAGCCTTAACGCTTCCCCAACAGAGCCATCTGCGAGTGCGTTCAGGTGATCCATATTCGCGGGAAGTGCTACATCCGCTTGCGCCAAGGCTTGGGTCATGTCTTCTGCAGATAACCTGTTGAAAGACAGCGTACGGCACCGTGACCTAATGGTTGGCAACAGGCGCGAGGGTTGATGGCAGATCAGCAAAAGCGTGGTGTTTGCGGGCGGCTCCTCAAGCAGCTTCAAGATGGCATTCGCGGTCTGAACATTCATTTCATCCGCCGCATCAATGATCACAACGCGCGGCGTGCCGTCGGCCGCAGACATAGTCAGAAATTCTTTGAGCCTGCGTGCCTCATCGACGGTGATTACAGTCTTAAATTTGCTTTTGTCCTTCTCATCCACGGCGCGACGCAAGACAAACAGCCCGCTTTCGGATCCGGCGGCCATTCGGCGTGCAACGGGATGCGCTGGATCAATGTGCAATGTGCTTGGCGCCGCCGTATCGCCGAACATATCCGGCTTCCCCGTTGGGGGCGTGGCGATCAGAAATCTTGCAAAGTGATAAGCGAATGTCGCTTTGCCGGTACCGCGCGGGCCTTGCAGCATCCACGCGTGATGTTGCCGCCCAGAGGTGAATGCATCAAGTACCGCAGCCTGAGCCGCCCCATGCCCAAACAGGCGTGTGGTTTCGCGCGGATGCGGCGCACCTTCAATGCGGTCGGGTTCGGGCAGATCAGACATGTCAAAGGTGTGCCACGGGTCTGGGGCAGGTAAAAGCGCTAATTGCGCCTTCTAAAGGACTGCGGCTTGGACGCTGCGCCAGACGTCCTCAATGGACCTGTTTCCATCAATCACCCGCCAACGGGCAGGATCCTGTTTGGCGAGATCAAGGAACCCTGTACGAAGGGCCTGCTGAAACTCGAGGCCCATGTCCTCAAAACGGTCTTCGCCGCTTGATCTGGCCAAGCCGCGTTGCAGCGCTGTTTTTGGGTCCATGTCGATCAAGATCGTCAGGTCAGGTTCACGCTCAATCATCAAACTGTGCAACGCATCTACCTTGCTGCGTAAATCGCCACGGGTCGCACCTTGATAGACCCGTGTGCTGTCGGCAAAGCGGTCACTGATCACCGTTATGCCGCGTTCAAGGGCAGGGCGGATGGTCTTTTCAAGGTGGTCACGGCGGGCCGCTGTGAATAGTAAAAGCTCGGTTTCAGCGGACCAGCGATCTGGCTCCCCCTCAACCAAAAGGCGGCGAATTTCTTCGGCACCGGTTGAACCACCGGGTTCGCGGGTCAAAATTGCGTTGGGCAGGGCGTCACCAAGGCGGCGCGCTTGGGTCGATTTGCCAGAGCCATCGATACCCTCAAAAGTAATGAAACGTGCAGTCATGAATTAATTCGTCGCCATAAGGGGAACTGTTGGTCCGGCTATTTTACGGATGACAACGCGGCTTGCGGTGCGCATGCGGCTCAGAAAGCCACCTGCAGAAACGTTGTGCTCGGCAACTAACGGGATACGGGTGTCGGGAAGGCCATCAACACTTACCACCAATTCGGCCAGAACATCGCCTTTAAAGATTGGTGCTTCGATCGGGCCCGTGTAGGCGACTTCAGCTTTGACCTGATCTGCAGCCAAGACGGGGAGCAGCATGGAAAGATCCTGCGCAACCGCAAGACCTACCAGCGGCAAATCACCGTTCCAAACCTCAGCATCGGCAACCTTGGTGCCAGCTGTGATGATATCTTTCTGGGCGAACTGACGAAAAGCCCAATCAACGATCCGCTCAGCTTCTTCGGCGCGTCCCGCTGCGGTTTCGAGGCCAGTGATTACAAAAATCACACGGCGATCACCTTGTTTTGCGCTACCTACAAGACCGTAACCCGCTTCTTGTGTGTGCCCGGTTTTCAGGCCGTCTGCCCCAATATCAAGCACCAGTAAAGGATTGCGGTTCAACCTGTTTGAGCTTTCTGTTGGGTCAAATAAAAATTCGCGCTGTGCAAAAAGTGGGTAGTGCTGTGGAAAATCTTTGATCAGCAGGTCCGCAAGCGTGCCAAGGTCGCGCATCGACATGCGGTGGTCGGGTGCGGGCCATCCGTTGGAGTTGGTGAAATTGCTGTCCATCATCCCCAATTGGCGCGCGCGGGCAGTCATCATTTTAGCAAAGCCAGCCTCGGTGCCGTCTACGCTAAGCGCTTCGGCAATGACTGTGCATGCGTCGTTGCCCGACAAAACAATGATGCCCGTGATGAGGTCCGCGACACTGACGCGTTCGCCGCGTCTGAGAAACAAAGTAGAGCCGCCATAGTTCATCGCGTTTTGACTAACGAGCAGCTCTTCATCCATGTTGAGCCTGCCGTCTTCTACAGCTTCAAACGCCATATAAAGTGTCATCAGTTTGGACATTGACGCCGGTGGTAAAGGTTTCGATGCGTTCTTGGCGAGCAGTACCGTGCCGGTTGTCTGATCAATGACGTAAGCTGCTGTAGCGCGCGTTTCAAAGCTATGGGCGGCGCTGAGGGGCAGTATCAAAAATGCCAAAACGATGAGTAACCGGTGGGTCATATGTGCCTCATTGCTGATCTGAGCATGCGCCGTGATCTTGGCGCGTGCTGTCTAGTTGGTGACGTAATAGGCGTCATTAAAACCGCGTGATTTGACCTTTTTCAACAGCCCCGCGCGTTCAGACGTGCTGGTCGCTGGCCCAACGATGACGCGCCAAAAAGTTTTATCATTGCTGGTACCTTGAAGAACCTGCGGGATAATGCCCGCCTGACGCATCGCCTCAGCAGTGTTCTTGGCGTTTTGCTCAACGTTGAAAATGCCAATTTGAATAAACGGCTTATTTAATGTCGATACAACGGGGCGTGGTGTTGGTTTGGCCGCTGGCGGCTGTGCCGTTGATGCATCAATGGCGTTGGCAGCGGTGGTCACAATATCATCGAGAGGCTGCGCTTCAACTGCGGCTGGTTTTTCAATGGCTGTTTGCGCAGGCGTAGTTTGCGTTGGTTCTTCCACTGCTTCACGGCGCAAAGCCGTCACATTGAGTGGCACCGGCTGTCCCGCCAACACCCCGATCGCGTCTGCGGCATCTGAGGAAAGCTGAAGGCTGGGGCCGGGATTGTCGCGTTCACGGCGAAAAAGAGCACCGATAACAAATTTTCCGTTCGCTTGATTGCGGATAATAACCCGCTCGGGATCTTTCACATCAGGGTGGGCCACCCAGACACCACCCAAACTTGGGCGTCCATCCCAAAGGCCCGTTTCTGTCACTTGAAACACGTCTGGTGCTTCGACGTCGCGTTCAACAAGTCGCGCGGTAGTTGCGGGCGTCACGGTTGCATCGGGGCTTGTTTGCAGGGCCTTCAGGGACAACTGACCGTTCTCGTCACATCCCGAAAGCAGCACCGCCGCTGCCAAAAAAGCGCCAACGGAATGCACTGTCGTGATGCGTTTTACAGCCATAATTCTGTCCGTCCTGTGTGCCTGCTGTGCGACAAGGTTGGCCCTGTTCGCTATCTAATTTCCGCAACCTTATCGAAAGGTCATGCTTTTGAAAAGCGACGGAAATGCTTTAGGTAACATTCCCCACTTTTCGAATCAAAATTTGCACGCTACACGGTCCAAACGCGGAGGTTTGGCAGAGTGGTCGAATGCACCGGTTTTGAAAACCGACGTACGTGAGAGCGTACCCAGGGTTCGAATCCCTGAGCCTCCGCCATCTTATACCTTTAAGTTATTGATTTATAATTAGATTATTAAATTAGGAAAATTTTACCCTCAATCCTACCCACAACAAAAGCACTGATCTCTTCAGCTTCGATTGGGGGTTACTTAGCCTGTTTCACGTCGCAGAAGTGTTGGGGCAGACCCGGGGACCCCGGAGCACGAGCCCTGCGCCTTGGACCACGGGCCTGAAGTATTAGGGCGTTAAATTCATTAGGCAGTGATTTCATTTTCCACGATTAACAAAGTCGTGGGATTCGCTCTTACCAGATAAAGCTAAGTTGAATTCCAACTTAACACGCTCTAACAGCTCAATGTCTGTGTGGCTTAGGGGCTTTCCTCTGTGGTTCGTGCTCAACTCTTGCACCAACAGATCAGCGCCTGTTCGGACGCAATCAAGTTTATGCTCAAAAGGTTCAAGGTCTCGCCTGAACGACTGAATGATTTTAGATCGCAAGCCGTCGCACTTCTGAACTATCGCATTTGGCAAACGAGACCAAACCGCGCCCAAGTTCGGATTTTCAACCGCCTCTAATGCGCACGCGAGTGTGAGTAATGCTGGGTGCCACTCTTGGAAGCCTTCATACCGACCCGCTCCCCCCATACGATGAAAGTAGTCTTGGGCAATTTGAAAATAGATTGTCATGAACGGATTGTGCGGTCGCAATGTCATTCTCAATTATCTCTTAGGCTAATGATAGCGTGGGGTGTCAGGTCATGTAGGTAATTAGGGTAATGAATCTGCATTCTTATATGGCCACATTTCGGACATTTGCGAGCAGGCGTTTCAATAAGTCTATCGAAGTGTGTTGTTGGGTGTTTGGGGTTAATGCCGTCCTTTTTAACACTGCGACTGATACCGGCACCGTAACTTTCTTCATATCCACGCAAGCTCAACTGATTTTCCCGATAAGCGGAGGCCAGTCACATTGATAACCTTTTCTGGGCAAATCTAATTTAGACTCAAAGTTAAAAAGATCATAAACACCTGAATCCTTCATCTTCCACGCTTGGGTCGGCGCTCGATTGTCATCGAAAAACTGCACCTCAACTAGTTCAATCCAATTTGGCAATTTATCTGTTCGTGAAAACATATCGGACACTATCATATCAGAGGTTTCACCCTCGTCCGGTCCTACATACCCAAATGACACCAATGTTTCGGCGCTCTTCATCGGCACGTCCCACAGGAGTTTTGCGCTGCGTGGAACGATGCTGTCTCAGAACACGGCACGCACGGCGTTCAGAGACTTTCAGCTCAGCGCGTACGCGATCAATACAGGCGCGACGACGAGCGGGGCTCAGAAGTTTCCCTTTGCCGCCTCCGCCATGATCAGCTTGTCCAGCGTCAGATCAGAAACGGCCTTGCGCAACCGCTCGTTCTCTTTCTGTAGACGCTTCAGCTCCTTCAATTGGTCCGTGCCCATTCCACCGTACTTTTTCTTCCAGCGATAATAGGTTTGTTCAGTCACACCAATCTGCCGGATCGCATCAAGACGAGGCATGCCTTGCCCCGTCAGTACCTCAACCTGCCGTAACTTCGTGACAATCTCTTCGGGCTTAGGTCGTTTGTTGGCCATGTGTTTCCTCCGTTTTCCTAAACATAGCGGAGGACCACTTCAGTGGGGGAGGATCACAAGGGCACAGGGGCAAGCAATGATCAGAACCGACACTGACGACGCGATCGCGAAAGCAAGCGCGGGATTGGGACCAAAGAACAGCCAAGTGAAAAAGGAGATGAGTGCTATCAACACAACTGCGGGCACGAATACCGCGGAAACACGATCTGCGAGACCTTGAATTGGCGCGCGTGAGCGGCGTGCTCCAGCAACCATTTCAACGATCTGAGACAAAACGGTGTTGGCTCCGACTTGTGTCGCGCGGATAGCAAGCGTGCCGTTTTTGTTGATTGTACCTCCGGTTACACGGTCCCCCTCAGTTTTCTCAATCGGCACAGGTTCGCCAGTAATCATGCTTTCATCTATTGATGAATGCCCCTCAGCAACGATCGCATCCACAGGGATGCTGTCGCCGGGACGAACACGCAGCAAGTCACCGATAGTAACCTGATCGAGAGGGACATCTTTTTCCAACCCTTCCGCAGAAATCACTCGAGCCATTTTGGGTGCGAGGTCGAATAGGGCGCGGATTGCGTCACCAGTGCGTTCACGTGCACGCAACTCTAGGACCTGGCCAACGAAGACGAGCGCGATGATAACGACCGCGGCTTCGTAATAGGTTCCGACCCCTCCGTCGGTCCGGTATTGGTCTGGAAACAGATTTGGCAAGAAAGTCGCAAATCAAGAAAGTCGCAAATAGGGAATACACATAAGCAGCGCCGACCCCGAGAGCAATTAAGGTCCACATATTTGGGGATCGGTTTTGAACCGATGCCACACCACGTGCAAAAAACGGTCTTGCCGCCCAAAGGATGATCGGGGTCGCGATCAAGAACTCCGCATATGACGCAATCTGATGGCCAACCAAATTCCTGAAGGGCAATCCCACGAGCTCTCCCATCGTGAGAACAATTAAAGGAACAGCCGCTAAGGCACTGATCCACATACGGCGGGTAAAATCCGTGAGTTCTTCGCTTTGTTCGTCATTGGGGACAACAGTCTCCAATGCCATTCCGCAAATTGGGCAGGCGCCCGGCTCGTCGCGGATCACCTCTGGATGCATGGGACAGGTCCATTGAGCCCCTTGAGAAATATTTGCGGTGGACACCCCGGGGGCACCCTCATGAGCGCGACCATCATAGCCCCCTACAAAAGCGTAGAGCCACGGGTCGTTCTTGAACTGGGTCTGACAGCGCTCTTAGCAGAAGTGATAGGTTTCACCTTCCAAGTCATCAGTGAGAGTCTTCGGTGTCACTTCCACATTCATTCCGCAAACAGGGTCAACGGCGCTTGTTCCGTGATGATGTTTATTCATATTATCAGACATCGTATTCTCCAATCTATGGAATATGCGTGAAGGTTCCCATGGGGGTAAGGTCAATCCATTTCGATCTGTTTTCCCGAATAAATGGGACCTCGTCGCGACCGCGCGACCCAGATCAGCACAGCTCCAACCAATACCATGGGAAGGGATAGGATTTGCCCCATGGTCAGTCCACCAACGGCAAAATGCAGCGCGTGACCTACAGGGTTTTCAAGTGTTACGAATTGCATATCCGGCTGGCGGAAAAACTCGACAAGAAAACGGGCAGAGCCATAACCTGTTAAAAAAACACCAGTAATGGCGCCCGGACTATGAAGCCACTTGCGACGCAATGCGAGGATCATCAAGGCGACCCCCAAAAGCAGCCCCTCCAGCAAGGCCTCGTAGATTTGCGAAGGGTGGCGGGCACATTGTCCGATGATATCGGCACACGACTGGGCTGCATCGCCAGGAAAAATGACACCCCAAGGTAGGGTGGTCGGACGGCCCCAAAGCTCAGCGTTGATGAAATTCGCTAGACGTCCCAGAAACAAACCAAGAGGGGCGGACAACGCAAGAAGGTCGGCCAGACTCATAATGGAGATCTGGTTGCGCACGGCAAAGACCACCGCCGCAATCGAAACCCCCAAGAATCCACCATGGAAAGACATCCCTCCCTGCCAAATCTTTAGGATTTCCAAAGGCTGGGACAGATAATACCCGGGTTGATAGAACAGGACGAACCCTAGTCTCCCACCCAAAATGATCCCGAAGATCACCCAGTTCAAGAAACTCTCGAGTTGCTGGCTTGTCATCGGTGGCGTTTGATCCGGCCAATACTTCGTGCGTCGGATGAGCTCAATACAAAGCCGCCACCCCAAGAGCAGACCCACGATATAGGCGAGGGCGTACCATCTTAGTGTCAAGGTTAGGGCCCCGATCTCGATGGAAAAAATGTCAGGGGAGATATCGGGAAAAGGCAGGCCAGCAGCGATCATTCGGAATCTTTCAATTGGGGGGAGAGGGGGAGGGCGCCTGACTTGTGGCGCAGCGCCACGATAAGGACGGGTACGCCCGTCATCAGGCCGAGCCCGATGGCGACCCATCTGGCAGAACCGAACCCGCCTGACATGGCCTCGGCGCCCAGATAGGCTAAGACAAAGCTTGCTGGAAGGATGCCCGCCAGCGTGGCTAGAATGAACCGCCAAGGATGTATTTGGCTCAATCCGGCGGCGTAGCTCATCACATCAAAAGAAATAAAAGGCATCAACCGACTTACAAAAACAGTAAAGGTCAAAGCGTTTTGCGACCCAAGCAAGCCTGAGGCAGCTCGAGCCCCAACAAGCCGGTCGACCGTCTTTTTACCCAATACACGCGCAATCGCAAAAGCCACCAAAGCGCCCGTTTCAGCTCCAATCGCGACATAAATCGCGCCTGCGACTTGTCCAAATGCAGCACCAGCGGCAAGAGCAATCGGCGCGCTTGGAATTGGACTTGCGACGACAGCTAGGCTCATCATGAATATAATCACAAATGGACCAAAGACGCCAAGTCGTTCAATCCACTGCGAAATCTCAAATGCACTGGGCCTTTGCCAAGCAGGCGAACTCAAGAACCAATACCCGGCAAGCCCAAGGAGGCAAATCAACAAAAAGGCATAGAGCATTGAGCTGCGACGTAACCTTTCAGCCATGCCACGGGACCTTTGGGAGAGAATTAAATGCGGCGTGAAATTCGATCATTCCGTCGACAGTGACTTGGTCTTGATTTTCCGCGCCAGACCGCATTCGAAAACCCCTCAAAGTTTGAGGGAGGACGGCAACGCGTCGATGGCATTTTGGGCGGAGACAATTGGCAAACCTGACTCGACCCAACCCGGCCCCTTGCGTGACCCAAGCATTCCCTCGGACACATCTATGAAACCGTCATAACCAGCCTCTCGAAGACTAGACATCACGCTTCCGGAACGCCCGCCGGTCGCGCAGATCAAGGCAACGGCGCGGTGTTCGGCCAATTCGCGCGCTGCAAACAACCGTTCAGAGAAGCCTTTGTCATTGAGGCTCACAGGCCAAGCTCCTTTGGCGACTCCAGTTTGCTGCCATTCCTTCGGGGTGCGGATATCCAGAAGCCGGATACGGTCTTGCAGCAGGGCATCGAATGCTTCGGCAACGGTCCAGACATCGCGGCTCTGGGCAAATACGGGGGTCACAATGGCCTGAGCAGGGAACGCTGCCAGAATTGTCAAAGTGTGACGGCGAGTTAGTGTCATTTGTTGTACTCCTTTGGTGAATTTACGCTGAATCAATCGCCGCACGAAGCATGTCGCGCACCTCACCTGCCACGGCATGTAGTTCATTGTTTTCGACGGCGGCCATCGAGGCGACCGGGTCGATGGCACTCACCTCAGTGCCATCCTTCATCTGTCGCAAAATGACGTTGCACGGCAGCATCGCGCCAATACGAGGTTCCAGGCCGATGGCCTTGTGAGCCATAGTAGGGTTACAAGCGCCGAGGATCCGGTAGCCATCAACTTCCACATCAATCTTCTTTTTTAGCGTCTCTTTGACGTCAATTTCAGTAAGCACGCCAAAGCCTTGCATGCCGAGGGCATCACAGACACGCATGTGCGCATCATCGATAGCAACTCCCGACAGCAGCCGGTTGTACGTGTAGGTCATCACGTTTCTCCTGTTGAAAATGCCCCGACCGAACCACGGGGAAGGGATGCCGGTCGGGGCGAAGGAGGCACTAGGACCGTGCCCTCCCAATTGCAAAACTCAGTTATCCTGAGCGCCCATTTCATCGTCCATCTTTTCGTCAGAGGAGGAGGAGGGGGTGTTCATACGCTCAGCGGGCGCTTTCATTTCGTCAGGGGTCACTGCTCCATCTCCGTCCTTGTCTAGAAACTGGAACCGATCAACCATTCGATCGTGCATCATCTTGCCGTGCAGGGTCTCGAATTCTTCGAGGTTCAGCGCCCCATCGCCGTCCGTATCAGCCTCGGCGTGCATTGAGAGCAGTGAAACGCCTTCAGCACGAGAATGGCCCATCATCGACCCTTTCATAAGCGACATCATATCCTGATCCATCGCACCCATTTGGCCACCCGCACCCATGCCGCCGCCCATCATTGAGCCGTGCATCTGCATCATCATTTTCATCATACCTTGCATCATGGCGTGATGATCGCCCTCCATCATGCCCATTTGGCCTGCGGCGCCTCCCATTTCAGCGGGACTTTGGGTTACGACTTTATCCACGTCGGCATCTTCACCATCGTGATGGCCGGCATCGGCAAATGCGGAGCTTGGTGATGTGACAATCAAAGCAAGGGCAAGTGTGGTGTTGGTAAACTTAGACATCTGAGCCTCTCTTTTCATTTATTGGCCTCATTCACATTGGCATAAGAATTCGAAATGAAAGAACGCGCACCCTCTTGATTGTATCCGTGTGTCGCAACACCCGTCATTGATACAAACGGCGACAAAAAAGGGTCTGACCACGCTTACGTGAATGATGTAGAAAGTATCCATGACCAATCCACCACACATCCTCGTCGTTGACGATCATCAGCAAATTCGTGACAGCGTGACCCGCTATCTGGAAAAGAACGGATTACGGGCCACGTCTGCGAAAGATGCGCAGGATATGGACGTGAAACTAGCTAATGGACATTTCGATTTGATGGTTCTGGACGTCATGATGCCAGGCGAAAGTGGGCTTTCGGTTTGCCAACGGCTCGCATCCGACAAGAGCCTTCCGATCATCTTGTTGACTGCATTGGGCGAAGAAACCGACCGAATAGTGGGATTGGAAATTGGTGCTGACGATTACATAGCAAAGCCCTTCAATCCGCGAGAGCTTTTGGCGCGGATCAAGGCTGTATTGCGCCGAGCACCTCAGGCTGAAACGGTGGCAGGTGCCCTCGCGGGCAAACTCATAAAATTTGCCCATCTTACCTTGGACGTTGATCGACAGGTCCTTCTGGGTGCTGAAGGTGAAGAAACTGCTCTGACAAGCGCCGATTTCAAACTGCTTTTGGTGCTTCTAGAACGCCCGCGAGTGATCCTTAGCCGCGACCAACTTCTAGATCTAGCTGCGGGCCGCGCCGCAGGCCCCATGGATCGCAAAATAGACAACCAAATCAGCCGTCTCCGGCGCAAGATAGAGCCCGACATCTTGCGACCCAAAATCATCAAGACTATCCGCAATGGTGGGTATTGCCTCTCCGTTGATGTTGAGGTGGAAGGATGAAGCTAGGCCTAATAAACACTTTGCGGGTTCAGCTGGTTATTCTGGTGGTCGCAGCGCTCACAGCGGCTCAACTCATAAGCCTGTGGTTTTTCGCCGACGAACGCAGTTTAGCTGTCCGTGCGGCCCTCGGGTTTGAAGCCGCAGGCCGCGCTGCCAATGTTGCGCGCCTCATAGAAGAAGCACCCGAAGACCTACGTCTATCTGTACTGCGCGCTGCAAATTCGCCGCTTGTACGATTTGACCTCGCCAGTGAAGCAATCGTTCAACACACGGAACATTCGGATGGCGGGTTGGTTGAAGCTAGAATTCGCGCATTGCTGGATGATGGCTACAGTCGAGATATACGCGTTGAACTGCACGAAATCGAGGGCCAAATTCTTCCATTGCCGCATCTTTCGCAAGAAATGGCCGAGATGCATATGGCCATGATGCGCGGTGAGCTCTCGGCAGTTGAAATGAACCTGTCTATCGCGATTGCAGGTGGATCTTGGTTGAATGTGGGGACCCGCTTCGAACGCCCCCCAATCCAATGGCCTGTCTACTCGATGTTGACCTTCGCGCTATCAGCCGCAGTAATCTTGGTCGCAATATTCTGGTTCTTGATGACTCGCTTGACCGGGCCATTGAGGCGCTTGGTTGGCGCGGCTGACCGGCTCGGTCGAGGCGAAGACATTACAGACTTGCCAATGGTTGGTCCAACAGAGGTGCGAGACCTAACTGCAACGTTCAATCGCATGCAGGAGCGGCTTACCCGCTTCGTAGCAGACCGAACCCGACTGTTGGCAGCCCTTGGCCACGATCTTCGATCTCCCCTAACTGCAATGCGAGTCCAAGCCGAAATGGTGGATGACGAAGAAACCCGAGATAGTCTTGTGGCTTCTGTCGAGGAAATGCAGTCGATGGTGGAAGCCACTCTAACATTTGCGCGTGGCCTCGCAGGCTCTGAGGAGCCCGAACATGTGATCGTTGGTGAGTTTTTGAAAGCATTGAAATCGGACATGGTTACACAATTCGACCTAGAGGTTGGGCCTGTCATTGAGGCCCGGATCCGACCTCACGCACTCAGGCGTGCTTTGCGCAATGTCATCGAAAATGCTGATCGCTATGGTGGAAAAACGCGCGTCACTTTTCATAGTCGATCCGACGAGTTCATCATTGCGGTAGACGACAGCGGCCCAGGAATCCCCGCTCCAGAACTAGAACGTGTCTTTGATCCTTTCTTCCGTCTTGAACAATCCCGTTCTCTGGAAACGGGTGGGCATGGGTTGGGCCTATCCATTGCAAGAACAATCGTTCGCGCCCATGGCGGCGATATTTCATTGTCAAACAGGGATGAGGGGGGACTGCGCGCTACGATCGCAATCCCATTGGCGAACGACCAACCGATTGAAAAGGGACAGAAATGATACAGAAACCCATTGCACTTTCGTTTGCTGCTGCCTTGGTCGCAAACGTGGCTTACGCGAATAACACCATAGATCTGGTCAAAGTGGCAGATCACATTTTCTGGAAGGGAGGATTGGGCGCGTTCTCCATTCTTCTTCTCTGGGGAGCAATGATCGCATTGGTTTCGGCGGCGATGCACTTTTGTGCTGCTCCAATCAAAACAGAACGTCATCCTCGCAGGGAATAAGCATTTCCAACTTCCGTTGTAAAAATGAGAGCTAGGCAGCGCAGTTCTTGACACACGCTAAGCGGCAATCGCTGCCTTTCTTCATCGGACTTAACTCACCTAGAATTGGGATAGCAATATGACACCCGAAATCGGCCACTTTGCACTTGCTCTCGCCTTTGCATTGGCTTTGGTCCAAAGCGTACTTCCGCTTGTTGGCGCCAATCGAGGAAATCTCCTATGGATGCACTCCGCGCGCACGACCTCTATCGGACAGTTTATTCTGGTTGGCGTCGCTTTTGGCGCCTTGATGCGCAGCTTTATCGTTAGCGACTTTACCGTTCTCAACGTTGCTTCAAACTCTCATTCTCTCAAACCCATGCTGTACAAAATTGCTGGGACATGGGGTAGCCACGAAGGATCTCTCTTGTTGTGGGTCCTAATCCTGACCTTGTTTGGCGCCGCTGTGTCCTTGTTTGGTTCCAATATTCCTAGCTCTTTGAAAGCCCGAACGCTCGCTGTGCAAGCATGGATAAGCGTTGGCTTTTTGTCATTCATGCTGTTCACATCAAATCCGTTTACGCGCGTATTTCCACCACCCACGGACGGGAATGATCTAAACCCTCTCTTGCAAGATGTTGGCCTAGCTCTGCATCCACCATTTCTCTATCTAGGCTATGTTGGGTTTTCGATTGTATTTTCCTTTGCCGTAGCCGCCTTACTTGAGGGCAGAGTCGATGCGGCGTGGGCCCGTTGGGTACGCCCGTGGACACTCGCGGCTTGGATTTGCTTAACGGCCGGGATCGTTCTTGGCTCTTGGTGGGCATATTATGAACTCGGTTGGGGTGGTTGGTGGTTCTGGGACCCGGTTGAGAACGTGAGTTTCATGCCTTGGCTTCTTGGTACCGCGCTCCTTCATTCTGCGATTGTAACCGAAAAGCGTGACGCCTTCAAAAGCTGGACAATTTTGCTTGCGATCCTAACCTTTTCACTCTCATTGCTGGGAACCTTCGTAGTGCGCTCTGGTCTATTGACTTCGGTCCACGCTTTTGCGGTAGATCCGGAGCGCGGTCTTTACATATTGGCTCTGCTCGCCCTCTCGATCGGCGGCTCGTTGGCACTTTATGCATGGCGTGCGCCAATGATGGAGGCTGGTGGGATTTTCAAACCAATCAGTCGCGAAGCTGGGTTGTTGGTGAACAATCTGATCCTCACCACCGCGACAGGAACTGTTCTGTTCGGCACTCTTTACCCACTATTTCTTGAAGCCATCACAGGAGACAAAATCTCAGTCGGGGCTCCCTTCTTTAATGCAACCTTCGTTCCCATGATGTTGCCCCTTGTACTTTTCATGGGGGTGGGCCCATTCCTAAGTTGGAAACGCGCCGACCTGGCCGGTGTGTACCAGCGCCTAAAATACGTTGCTCTGGCGTCGATCATCGCGACCCCGATTGTTTGGTACATTCAGAAAGGGGGCCCGCTTTTAGCGCATTTTTCGATCATGTTGGCGACTTGGCTCTTGCTCGCGACGCTACGAGAATGGGGCATTCGAATTCGCCTTTTTGAGGCGCCTATTTCGGAGACATTGCGCCGGGCTCGCAATTTACCACGAGCATCTCATGGAATGACTATGGCCCACGCGGGTCTGGCGATTGCGATGCTCGGTATGATTGGATCCAGTGCCTGGAAGTCTGAAGAAATCGTGTTTGTAGCTCCGGGAACCACGATCGAGATTGCTGGATTTGATGTCACTTTCTCAGGCGTGGAGCGGGTGAGGGGCCCAAATTATTTAGCGGATCGCGGCACGTTAGCAGTCTCTCGCAATGGGCAGAGCATTGACACGTTGCGTCCAGAAAGACGCTATTATCCGATTGCGGACAGTACGACGACTGAAAGCGCAATTCGCTCAACGCTTGCAGGCGATCTCTACGCATCAATCAGCGAGCCCGCGACAGAGAATGCCGAGCAAAGTGACGCGTGGACTCTTCGTATCCTGTATGAGCCTTTGGTCAATTTTATTTGGTTGGGAAGTAGCCTTCTAATCATTGGAGGGGCGCTATCCCTTTCAGATCGGCGACTTAGAGTAGGCGCACCAAAACGCACTAGCGCATCGTCAGCGCCGTCAACGCAGGCGGAAAAGGCATGATACGAATACTGGCGTTGCTTCCCTTATCAATTGCAGTCATCTTTGGGGGCTTCTTTCTTTGGGGGCTAAACCCGGATCGGGATCCAAACGAAGTCCCATCTGTACTAATCGCACAACCAGCGCCAGCATTTGAGCTAGATCCGGTGGTCGGGCTGCACACCCCCGGCTTGTCACGATCTGACCTCGTCGGAACTGAAACTGCAGTGGTCATGAATGTCTTTGCGTCTTGGTGTGTGCCTTGTCGGGCAGAACATGCGGTTCTCACAAGTTTGGCCGAGAAAGACGGCATCCGCCTCTTTGGGATTAATTACAAAGACAAGCCTGAAGACGCGATCCGTTGGTTGGCGGAGCTGGGTAACCCCTATGAACGTATTGGCTCCGACCTTTCAGGGCGGGCCGGAATTGAGTGGGGAATCTCCGGGGTCCCTGAAACATTCATAATTAACACAGACGGTACCGTACTATTTCGGCATGTAGGCCCGATCGTGGGCGAGGGAGCCATTGGAAAGTTTCGCGAAGCTTTGCTTCAAGCGGGCGCACTGCCCAGTGGAGGCTTATAATGTTGAGACTTCTTATTCTACTTGTTGCTTTAGTTTTACCGTTTGCATCCGCTGCGGTTGAACCGGACGAAATTCTATCCGACCCAGTCTTGGAGGCGCGTGCACGTGAGGTATCAAAGGGGCTTCGCTGCGTCGTTTGCCTAAACCAGGACATCGATAGTTCAAACGCGGGAGTTGCGCGTGACCTGCGCTTGCTCGTTCGCGAACGGATTGTCGCCGGAGACAGTAACGACGAAGCACTGACCTTCATTCAAGCACGCTATGGAGACTATGTGTTGCTGAAACCTCCGTACAACGCAAAAACATATGTATTGTGGTTGGCCCCCCCAGCAATGCTTTTGATCGCTTTGGGGGTGGGATTGGCAACTTTATTGGGCCGGCGGAAGACACCAAAACTTCGTGGACTGAATGTTACCGAAGAACATGAGGTTAAACAGTTCATCGAACGCCAGAAGAAAGGAGACAACAAATGATCTTCGCATGGATGATTGTACTGATTGCATTATCGATTGGCTTTGTTGTTTTGCCACTTGCCAAAATGAGCCACTCTTTGCCCGCACGTCAAGATTCAACACCTGCTGTCTTGGTTGATCAACTCGAGGAGGTCAAACGCGATCAGGACCGAGGTTTGATATCGGCGTCAGAGGCCACAGCCGCGCAGCAGGAAATCAAAAGACGCATTTTGGCCGCGGCCCGACGTGCCACATCTGAACCCATGCTAGATTATACAAGTGGGCGCAGCGCTCTACTTCTCGCCGCAATTTTCGTGCCCCTTTTGGCCATAGGCTACTACGCTAGTATGGGGTCTCCAAATGTTGCAAGTCTTGCCTTCGTGGATCGTCAGGATGAGCGCATCGAACAGCGAAAGATCGCCGAATTAACGGAGAAGCTTTATGAGCGTCTGATAACCGATCCCGAGGGTGGCGCGTCAGAGGGTTGGATGTTGCTCGGACAGACCTATTACCGAATGGGTGAATACACGCAGGCTGCAGCTGCGTTCGAGACCGTATCCAAACGTGATGACGCGACCTCGACAACATTTTCCATGATGGCAGAAGCGTTGATCCGCAAAGAAAAGGGCATCGTTACGCCGAAAGCTATATCTGCGATTGATAGATCGATCGAGTTGAACCCTGAAAACCCCGCCGGCGCCTTTTACAAGGCTATGGCCATGGTACAGTTAGGCGAGGAAGCTGAGGCTCATGCGCTCTTAGTGTCACATCTAGATTCCGCTGATGGGTTCAAACCCTGGATGGAAGCATTTGTAGAACAAGCCAACGACATTGCCAAAACAGCGGGAAAAGCGCCGATTTCTCTCGCGGATTACGCACCAGCATTGAACGGCGGTACCGGCCCCTCGGCGGATGACGTTGCTGCGGCCAGTGAGATGAGTGCTGAGGAGCGCGGAGATTTCATTCGAGCCATGGTAAATCGACTGGCAGAACGGCTCGAAGAAAGCCCCGACGACCTAGATGGTTGGTTGCGGTTGGCGAATGCCTATACGGTCTTAGGGGAGCAGAAGAATGCGATAGCCGCCTATGAAAGCGCATCAAGATTGCTTTCAGGTTTTGCCGCAAGCGACCCTCGCCACAAAATTGTTGAGCAGGCGCTATACGCATTGCGAGAGTAGGGCGCTCAGGAGTGCACTGGGCAGTGACTCTCGCGGCTGACGCGCCAAGACTATGGTGCCCACTTTAGTGTCAATTAATCGCACACAAAATGCCTCGCATTGGGACATCCAAGTTGTTGAAATTTTGCGGTCTTCACTCCGAAAGCACTGGTTTTTTGGCCAAAAACGAAGCACTGTAAGAATGGCACATTAAGGATCAAAACCCTGAAAAAATCATCTGTTCTGTTGGGAGGAGCGCTCATCCTACTGGCGTCTTGTGAGACCTACGAAAACGGAATGCTAATCTCGTCGACTGGCTTCATCAAGGAACTGCCCGAAGGTGTTCTGTCTATCGTAGCGCCTAACCAAGACCTCACCGCAGTGCGCATTGATCCAACCGATGGGTGCCTTGAATACCGCCACATTGGTCCAGTCGAAACAACCTTCCTCCCACTGAGATCGGTAAAAGAACAACCGATTTGCACCCAGCGTCTAGATTCCGATGGGACTGCACCCAATTGATCAATTCGGATCAGCTTCGAGCCGATACCGTCCCATCAGGCGGATAAAGGTAAGCAGTCGACCCTTTCAAGACATGATCATAAAGGCCATTGATATGGGCCATAACCATACGAACACAGCCCGAGCTGGCTCGGCCTCCAATTGACCGAGGGCTGGGAGTTCCGTGGATGCGGAGGTAGGTATCTCTGTTACCTACATATAGATACAAAGCGCGCGAGCCTAACGGATTTGTCGGCCCACCACTCATACCATCCGCATGACGCTCGTACAGACCTGGATCTCGCTTGATCATAGCTGCAGTTGGCGTCCAAGTCGGCCATTTAGCCTTTCGTTGAATCGTATAGGTCCCAGGCTCATAGAGATTTCCTCGCGCAATCGCGACACCATATCTCATCGCAGTGCCATCCTCACGAATGTGATACAAATACCTCGCTACAGCATCGACGTGGATATCACCGACTTTCAAACCGGGATTAGCCTCAACAATTCTAGGTAAAAAACGTGGATGCAGCCCCCACAGATTTGTTGTCTCCGGGTCATAGTTTTTTGGCGTAATCTGCGCATCCCATCTGGACCACTTAGAACGATCAGATATCGGCGATGCAAAACTGGCGCTCGCGATTGGTGTAGAGAATAGGGCGGCAGTCGAGCAAATGAAGTGGCGTCGGGTTAACATAAATGTGCGTTCCTTAAGTCAGTCATTTTTTTTGGTTGGGTACTAGGTTACGTATGATCAACCGTGAAACCAATAACATAGCCGTGGTTACAAGAAGGTGATTGCGATATTGAGACCTTTACACGTGTCACAGCTCTTCGACATTCGGCCACGGTGCATTCATTGACATCATCACATTCCCCCCCAACTTTGTTATTCATTCAGACTATTCTCGCTTCAATTTCCATTCCCCAATATCACATTCTGGGTTCCAACTGCGCCGGCAGATCTGAGAGCCTCTAATACGTCTTGGGAGGAAAGGATTTCAGAAAGAACAATCCCGTTCGGCGCGTTCGGGCCATAGACCGCATTGAATGGGATGCCATAACGGTCATTTGTTTCTAAAAATCGCGATATACGGTCGTCGGGTCGCGTCCAATCGGCTTGCATCGCAACAACTGCGTCCCCGTTTAGTGTGGATAGTACGGGGTCACGTTCCAGAACTAAAGCCTTGTTGGCTTTACAGGTCAGGCACCAGTCAGCCGTGACATCGACGAAAACCACTTCACCTTGCGACACGAGCCGAGCAATTCCTCCGCGATCGAAAGCAACCCAATTGATCTGCCCCTTCTGCGGTGGCTGGGACCCCAAGCTTTCACGCATTAGGAAATGCGCCGAAATCAATGGCAGAACGACGAGCACCCCAACCGCCAAATAGCGTGGGGCAGGGGAGAAGGGGCGACGTATCAAGATCGCAAGCAAGGCGAGTGAAAGGCCAAGGATCACGATCGTTGGCAATGGACCAGCGACGCCAGACAGGACCCACAAGAGCCACAGCGCTGTCCCAAGTAGAAGCCCGCCGAGTAGCAGCTTTACGGCAACCATCCAGCGCCCGGGCTTGGGAAAAACAGACACAAGGCCGGGAAAGAGAGCCGCAAGGAGATAGGGTAGAGCAAGCCCCGCGCCCAATGCAGTGAAGACAATCGCGATATCTACACCGCGTCCAGCGAGGGCGAAGGCGATTGCGGTTCCAAGGAACGGGGCGGAGCATGGGGTCGCCAATACCGCGCCAAAAAATCCAGTTGCAAAATCCGCCCCATGCCTTGAACCGCTCCCTACGTTTGACAAGCGGGATTGAAGTGGTGAGGGAAGGGAAAACTCAATCAGGCCAAAAAGATTAGTGGAAAAAATCGCAAGGACGATAAACATCAAAGCGAGAAAGGAGGGGTTTTGGAACTGAAGTCCCCAACCAACGGCCACGCCAGACAATTGTAATGCATAAAGCACCGCGGCCAGAAACCACATAAAGCTCATGACACCACCCGCGGCGAACAAAAAGCCGGTGCGAACGGCGCCCGCACCCCTCGTTTGGGCCTTTATTGCGGAAGACAGTTTAATCGATAAAACGGGAAGAACACAGGGCATCACATTCAAAATCAGCCCCCCTAAAAAGGCGACCAGCGCAATCCAAGCAAGTTTGTCCAAACCCGGCACCAGCTGCTCGAGTTTAAAAGGTGGGGCAGGGCGGGCTAAGAGGAGTTCTGGGGTCACGGTCAACGCGCGCTCAACCCCATCCGTAACGGTCAATACTGGGTCGTGATACTGCTCATCGAGAACCGTCAGGATTGGAATTTGCGCCCAAAGCCGACGTCCACCTTCCCCAAGGCGGATATCTGGTTTCCCTAATGCGGTCCCAGCTCCAAGTTCCGCAAAAACATCCGGTTCGCCAAACGGAACTTCACCATTCATCTCAAGGGTAAGTGTTGTCTTCTTCTCGTCGACAAAAGCGACCACATCCGAAACGCCGATCTGATCTCCTTCGGCGGGAACGCGCGACAAATACGTGCTTATGCGAGACGCGGAGACTGTATCGATTGCCGACCCCGAGGGAAGTGACAGGGTTAAATCGAACACCTCTGGCACGCAAACCTCGGAGCATATTAGAAGCTTCACGTTAGCTGTCAGGTCCACTGGTTCACCTGCCCGCTCTAAGGTGATCCGAAGAGGGAACACCACAGTGTCATGGTACCCAAAGTTTTCTATACCAAATGCTGTGAACCGCTCAGGCGCGGGCCAAAGCAATTCAACATCGGCGACATTTTGAGAGCCACTCCACTCGACCTGCGGGGGTATGCCAACCTCGCCAGGCGAGCGCCAATAGGTTTTCCACCCTTCCTCAAGCGTCAGGTCAAGACCTGCTGAAAGCGTTTCAGCTCCTAGGGGGACACCATCTTGCGCCGAGATCAGTCTGACCGTAATGGCTGAAGTCGAATAGTCATTGGACGTCGCCGCAACGACGTGGCCGCTTATAAATATACCTATCCCTAAAACAAAAATGCGGGCAATGAGGCAAGCGCGCAACCTTATGCTTGGTAGCATTTTCGGACCCAATTTCTCACAATATCTATGCTCAATTAGTGACCCCCATCGAGAGTCCAGAGACGTTGCCGACAGCTAAACCTTGTCGACCGTCGCGACACGCAATTATGCGCACAGGGTTGTTTTCGTCGTTTAAGAACCAACAGCCTTCCGGGGCACTTTGAACCGTGTCACTTTCCGAAAGAGGTGCGCGTTCTGGGTTGGTACATTGCTTGACGGAGGCCGCGCAGCCACTCAAAGCCAGCCTCGCTAGCAAAATGCGCGCCACACCAAACACTGGCACGTGGTCAGCCCCGTCTGACCTGCGGCACCGTCGACACCACATCTTCGGCTACGACCTTTATGTCCTCGGCGTCATGCTCGGAAGCGTTCGAGTGACAGCTCTTTCCCATCATTTTGTGCATGACCAAATGTGCACCCACGCAAAGCACCAGCGGTGCAAACGCCATGACGCTTGACCCGCTTATTCCAAGCGTCCCACCGGCAAGAAAAAATCCTACAACGGGCACTGCCATGATGACGCAACAGGCCATCATCGCGAAGTGCATAGTTTTTGGTCCCGATCGTGATTTCTCGCGGGAGTTGTTCTCAGATTCTGTACGCATTGAGTACCTCTTCTACAATTCTGCCTCCATATGCAGGCCTGACCCACAGAAAGGTCAAGGATACATTTCGATACAAATCTCTAGGCTCGTAGCTGTTGATGACCAGGGCGGGTCAGGCTTAGGAATATTGCAAAAAGCGCCAATGATGTAACCGGAGAGGCGACGTGGATAGAAAATGCAAAATAAACAGACGTGTGCTCCTTGGCAGTTTTGCGTCTGCTTTAGTAGCGCCTTCAGTATTGCGGGCTCAAGAAGTGCCTTCAAACATCGCAGACCCCACCGTGCGGCGAAATATATCGTCCTTCTACTTGCACGAATGGAAGGATCACTTTGACAGGTTAGGTCGAGGGATTCTTCTTTCAGACATGAATACGAAGGTCTTGCAACATTGGACCGCGGATGGCGAAATGCGCGTTTATCCGACCTCAGTTCCTTTAACGGACGAGCTGACGAAACGAGGCTACACCGAGGTCGTCGAGAAGCGCAAAAACCCAAGTTGGGCCCCGACGCCGGCTATGAGAGAACGAAATCCAGAATGGCCATTGATCGTCAAAGGTGGAGACCCAACCAATCCATTGGGAACTCGAGCGCTGTACCTTTCTTGGCAGTACTACCGAATTCACGGCACGCATGACACGCGAAAAATCGGCCGAAGATCTTCGAACGGATGTATAGGCCTCTACAATCATCAAATCGAAGAAGTCTACGGCCGAACTCCTGTAGGGACACAGGTTAAGTTGATTTGAGCGCTACTCGGGAAGAAACTAAAGGATATGAAAATGAGTAAATGGGGACTTTTCGTAGGTGGCGTCCTACTTGCAGGTATTGCAGTCATAGGTTGGCAAGCGCTTCAACCAGCGCCCACGCCACAAGGTCATTCCATGGTACCGCCCGACACGAGCGACATCGCTATTGGCGACCCGATTGAAGTTGTCCAGCTACCCGCCACTTTATCGTCGGATGCTACAATTGGAAAACGTGCTTTTGATATTAATTGCGCGCCCTGCCACGGCGCAAATGCCGCGGGCCAAAATGGCGTTGCTCCACCCCTCGTGCACAAAATCTACGAGCCGGGGCACCATTCGGATGAATCATTCCAATCGGCTGCAAAGAATGGAGTTCGTGCGCACCACTGGCAATTCGGCAATATGCCCCCAGTGCCAGGCCTGACGCGTGCGGATGTTAAATTTATCGCCCAATATGTGAGAGAGCTTCAGAGAGAAAACGGAATCAATTGATGCTTTCAGATCTCGGTAAAACCCTGTTTCGATTGATCGGCGTCGCCATTCTAGGTGCACTGATCTCCATCGCGGGTTTGCCCGATTCTGTTAGCGAACACGCAGAAGATTCCAGTGGTTTTTACGAAAGCGACCATGACGACACCGTCCGTGGCCACAATAATGAACTCACCGCACTAAAGGGCCATTGTCATCCAGGGCTAGATTGTTTGACCGCCGCTAACTATTTGCTCCGCCCTATCTTGCTGCCGGAACGGGCACGGTCTGGCAAATTACATCTCTGGTCCACCTTCCAAGGAGGGGCCAGGTGGAGCCCACAATTTGACAAACCACCGCCCCGCCGAGAATCCTGATTACAAAACGCAAACATGAATGAACGATCAAGGATAACGACAATGAAAAAGACAACAATTCTCGCAACACTTCTCGCAACGTCAACCGCTCTCGCCGCTTTTGCGCATGGGGGTGCGACAGGTATTGTTAAAGAACGAATGGATGCCATGGCGGATATGGGAAAGGCTGTTAAAGCAGTCACACCAATGATGCGTGGGGACGTCGCATATGATGCAGAAGTCATGCGTCAGGCTGCAGAAACCTTCTCCCGGCACGCTGGGGATTCAATGACGAAGCTCTTCCCCGAGGGCACAGGTGGAACGCCTTCTGAGGCCAAGGACACAGTCTGGAGCAATTGGGACGAGTTTTCGGCTCTTGCTGAACGGCTCGGGATTGCCGCCGAGGGATTGGCCGCGGCCGCCGATAACCCAATGATGGGGAGCAACGCGGGCGAAACAAACGCAGATACAATGATGGGCGGCGGATCGGGTATGATGAGCGGCGGTGCCAACATGATGGGGGGCTCCAGCGCAATGGGTGACGCCATGACCGTCGCACAGATTTCTGAAATGCCTGTAGATGGTGCTTTCTCAATGGTTACCCAAGCCTGTTCAGCCTGCCATACACAATTCCGCGCTGAAAACTAAACCAATGCGCGGTATCTTGAAAATAGCCTTCGGGGTGGCGGCTATTGGCACCGTCACAATCGTAGCGCTCATGGCATGGCCTATCGGCCAATTCCAAGAGCCCATAAATTTGGAAGGCGACGCGGGCCGCGGTGCCTACCTTGCCCGCGCCAGTGGCTGCATCGCCTGCCATACAAATGTAGAGGAAAGCGGTGCGCCTTTGGCCGGAGGGGTAAAACTCGAAACGCCATTTGGCACGCTTTTCTCCCCTAACTTGACCACCGACCTTGAACACGGGATTGGTAATTGGACGATTGACGAGTTTGCCCGCGCCGTAAGACAGGGGGTCTCGCCTGAAGACAAACCCTATTATCCTGCGTTCACCTATCCATTCTACGCCAACTTCACAGACCAGAACATAGCCGACCTGTGGGCCGCATTCCAAACTGTACCCGCTGTTGCTGAGCCCTCCAAAGAGCAGGAGATGGCTTTCCCGTTCAACCAACGCTGGGGTTTGAAACTATGGCGCGCCGCGTTTTTGAACGCCCCAAACACTGAGCCGATTGAAGGGAACGACGACGTTTGGAATCGGGGTCGCGAGCTCGTGGAAGGAGCGACGCATTGTGCGGCCTGTCACACCGCTCGAAATTTTGCTGGCGCGCGAAAATCAGACAGTCAGCATTTTAAAGGAAGTAGTTCCCTGCCCGACGGAGGAAAGGCTCCAGCCATCGATTATGAGGCCCTCCAGAGGAATGACTGGAGTGTAAAGAGCCTCGCCTATGCGCTTCGCACAGGTATCAAACCTGACGGCGACGCCTTTGGCGGCTCCATGGGTGAGGTTGTGATGTATGGAACCAGTTTTTTGACGGATGCCGACCGCAACGCGATGGCGACCTATTTGATGGACGATCACTCAGGTGGTTGAGGTTGAAAACAAAGAATGGGGCCTTAGCCCCTTCAACAAAAGGACATAGAATGTCACAGACCCGACGAGACATTTTGAGGATGGGGGCATCCCTCGGATTTGGCGCGCTAGTGCCGAGAACACTTCTTGCGGCAACGTCTTCCCCCATCTCCATAGTCGCTAGCGTTGCAAACGTTCAACTCGCGCCTTCTGACTATCCGAAGACAGAGGTCTGGGGATTCAACGGACAAATGCCCGGCACCGAAATTCGTGTCAAACAAGGCGACCGGATAGTGCGACGTTTTGTGAACGAACTCCCGCAAGCGAGCTCCGTACATTGGCATGGTCTTCGAATTGACAACGCGATGGATGGTGTCTCTGGACTTACTCAGGATGCTGTCCCACCAGGGGAGGCATTTGACTACGAGTTTGCCGCAACCGACGCTGGAACCTATTGGTATCACGCGCATAATAGATCGATGGAACAAGTCGCACGCGGGCTCTATGGCGCATTGATCGTCGAAGAAACCGAACCGGTCGACGTCGACCGAGAAGAAGTTCTTATTCTAGACGACTGGTTGCTTAACCCTGAGACAGCGCAATTGGACCCTGAGTTCGATGCCCCCCATGACCGCAGCCACGCCGGACGTCGTGGGAACTACATCGCAACGAATGGAACTGCTGAAACGGAACTTCCTGTCAAAGCAAATGAAAGGCTGCGTTTGCGCCTCATTAACGCTGCTAATGCGCGCATTTTCCTGCTCGGCTTGTCGGGGTTTGACGGATGGGTAATGGCTTATGATGGTATGCCGTTGGAGGTTCCCGAAAAGGTTGAAGGGGACTTTTTGTTGGCGCCGGGCCAGCGAGTCGACCTATTCGTTGATGTAACCGCCGAGGTCGGTGAGGTCGCCCATTTGGTGCGATTTGACGATGAAACCGGAGCTTCCCAAGCGGCCTTTCCGGTTGAGGCTGCCGAGAGCTCGACACCACGGCGAACAAGCCCGGTCTCATTGCCCGCAAATCCCAACATGTCCGTGCCTGGGACCCAGTCGGCCAAGCGTTTTGAACTGAAGATGGAAGGCGGCGCAATGGGCAGCCTTCGAAGCGCAACGTTGGAGGGTGAAAAAACGAGCTTCCGAAAAATGGTTGCCGCCAATCAATTCTGGTCGTTCAACGGTGTAGTCGGAATGACTGATGCCCCGCTTGCAGAGCTCTCATCAGGTGAAACCGCCCGTGTCAAAATTCACAATGACACAGTTTTCCCCCACGCTATGCATCTGCACGGAATGCACTTTCGCGAGATCCTTGAAAATGACGAGATGGGACCACTCAGAGATACAATTTTGGTTTTCGGTGATGAAACTCGAGAGATTGCTTTTGTCGCAAACAATCCCGGAAAATGGCTGTTCCATTGCCATATGTTGGCCCATGCCGCCTCTGGCATGGCAACATGGATCAACGTGACATGAAGAAAACGACAACGGAGAAAAACATGAGATTGACGAACGGCATTTTCGCCATGGCCTTCCTAGCATTGCCATTTGGGGCCTTGGCTGACGGGCTCGATGAAGATCGTATTAAGGATTTGGTTCTCGAAACAATCCGTGAAAACCCGGGCATCGTAATGGAAGCCGTCGCGATTTTGGAACAGCAACAGGCTGCAGCTGAGAATATTGCTCGCACCAACGTACTGACCAACCAGCGCAATTTACTTGAACAAGATCCGAATGCTCCGGTTTTGGGGCATCTTGAAGGTGACGTGACGGTGGTCGAATTCTTCGACTACAATTGTTCCTTTTGTCGTCGCGCCATGGCCGAGGTCCAAGGATTGCTCGAGGACGACAAGAATGTCCGCCTTGTTTACCGGGAATGGCCAATCCTAGGGGAGGGTTCTGTATTCGCGGCAAAGGCTGCTTTAGCCGCGCGTAAGCAGGGGAAATACGAGGAATTTCACTGGGCGTTGATGGGCATGTCAGGCCGTGCCGAAGAGGCAAGTGTCATTCGCATCGCGGGTGAAGTCGGATTGGATGTTGCCCAGCTGCGCAAAGATATGGAAGCACCTGACGTGGAAGAACACATTGAGACATCCATGGGCCTGGCGCAGTCACTGGGCTTCAACGGAACACCATCATTTGTCATCGGAGAAGAACTGGTGCCAGGGTTCGTGAAAAAATCTCAATTGGTGGAAATTGTCGACACGGCAAGAAAAGCCACAGAATGACTCTAACCCGCAGCAGAATTATCGCCGTATTTCTGTTCGCGGCTTCAATGAGCCCGGCTCATTCTGAGCCGGTGCTCTTTGATGGCTCCTGGAAGGAGCAAAGTTTTCTTCGCCTGCGGTCAAACGACTACAAACTTCAGGGCTCAAAGTTAGACGTAGCTTCAAATGGAACGGTCTCATTATTGTGGCGTGTTTTGGAAGCCAAACAGCGAACTTCGCGATCGGCAAAGTGGACTTGGGAAGTGCGCGAAGGTGTCATCGGCACTGACTTGAGACGCAAGGGAGGGGACGATCGAAATCTGGCAATTTACTTCGTTTTCACGGACCCTGAAACCGTCAGCTCACTGGACCAGACGACACCAAGGCGGCTGCTACGCAATCACAATACCCATGCTTTGGTCTATGTATGGGGCGGCGCGCATGCATCAGGTAGCATCCTAAAAAGCCCGTATCATTCCCGAATGTCAACGCTCGTTCTTCGCCCTAGCGATATCGGATACCACTCAGAAAATGTCGACTTAGAAGCTGATTATTCTGCCGCTTTTGACTCTCATATAGGTACTCTTGTCGGCGTCGGAGTATCGGCCGATAGCGACGACACAGGCGGGCGCATCCTTGCATCAATTGAAAATTTGGAACTCATTGCAGACTAATGCTGATTTCTCGTCGCAAAATGCTTTTGGGCACAATTGCCGGTTTTTCATTGCCGCGATCATCAACTGCTTCCAACCCCAAGCATACATTGCGCCCAGCTCCAATGAGTGTTCGGTGGGGCAGAAAAAGCAACAGAATGTCTGGCTTTCTCGGCTTCAATGGGTCCGTTCCCGGACCCGAACTGCGATATCGACAAGGCGATCAACTGGATGTTCGTCTAGAAAACGGGATGGAGGACGGGGCGCTGGTGCATTGGCACGGGGTTCGAGTTCCCAACCAAATGGACGGGGTTTCAATTCTATCGCAAGAGGTTGTTCCACCAGGGGGGCACTATGACTACAAATTCGCTTTGCCTGACGCCGGTACGTTTTGGTATCATTCGCACTACATGTCCTATGAGCAAGTTGGCCGTGGATTGTTTGGCCCTCTAGTTGTTGAAGAACACGACCCCCCTGTTGTTGATCACGATATTATAGCAATGTTGGCTGACTTCAGAACATCCGCCGATGGGATGCTCGACACCGATTTCAGCGCCTTGGATGACTTTGGTCGCGAAGGGCGCCTTGGAAACATGACACGGGTTTTTCTCAGTAGGAACTCAGTTCAAAAAGGGGATCGCGTTCGATTGCGGTTGGTCAATGCCGCCATCGACAGAGTGTTTCGTCTCGATCTTGGAGGCATTGCTGGGGCAATTGTCGCGATTGATGGCATGCCCTTGGAAACACCAACACAATTGCAACCGCTCATCTTAGCACCTGCGCAGCGGATCGACATTATTGGGATCGCTGAAACTGAAATTTCATTCAATCTGAGAAATCGAAATTCCCAAGCATCAGTCGCATCCATTTCACTGGAAGGTCAAAACCCTTCACCTGATCGAAGTCCAATTCCCGCGTTGCCGAAACATAATCTCCGCAAACCCGGTCGAATTAGTCAGTCTCTCGAACTCTTGATGCGGGGAGGGGAGGGCGATCGAAATCACTCTGGCCATAGCAGCTGGGCATTCAACGGGGTATCAGGGCTTCCCAACAGACCTTTTGGTAAGTTTCGGCGGGGTGAAACTGCCCGGCTCATTTTGTTGAACCCAACCGGTTTTTCCCATGGAATTCATATGCATGGTCACCATTTCCGCGAAATCACTGACAACGGGACACTAGGCCCTTTGCGAGACACACTCTTGGTGGCGTCGGGAGAGACGCGCGAAATTGTATGCGTTTTCGACAATCCAGGTCGTTGGTTGCTCCATTGTCATATGCTTAGTCACAGCGCAGATGGCATGGCAACCTGGGTAGAAGTTTCATGAGAACTGGCCTTCCCCTTCAATCATTCTATCGTGGAGCACGACATTGACTCGGTCACATATTCTGACTTTTGGTTTCATACTCATTGTGGGCGTTTCTGTACTTGCTTTCACCCTTGGCGCTACCTTTGAGAAGCCAAACATTGCCAAACAGCCCGAAAAGTCGAGCGTCGAAGCGGGTGAGATGCTGTACGCGGAAAACTGTGCATCGTGCCATGGTGTGCAGCTGGAAGGGGAGCCGAATTGGCGCAGCCCGAAAGATGACGGCTCGCTTCCTGCCCCACCGCACGATCGAACGGGCCATACATGGCACCATGGAGATGCTCTATTGTTCAACTACACGAAGTTTGGGGGGCAGGCGGCTCTAGAGGCAAGTGGCGTGACAAATTTCAACAGCGGCATGCCGAGCTTTGCGGACCTTCTCAGCGACCAAGAGATCTGGGATATTTTGGCCTTTATCAAATCCACTTGGCCGGAGCGAATGCGCGAAACCCAAAGAGGGCGGACATTAGGGGAGCAGATGGAAGACGGCACATGAACGGCCACCTCTTGACCTTCGTTAGAATGAGATCGAACCAATTCGATACAGGTGAGACAAAAAATGCCAGACATGTCTGGTCAGAAAGGAAAATACCATGACTACGTTAGATTTTAACCGCCGCGCAGTGTTGGGTGGCTTATGCGCCACTGGCTTCACAATGGCTGTCCCAGCCCTCGCCGCCACGGGCCCGTTGATGCAAGTGGTTAAAGATCCGAATTGTGGGTGCTGCGGTGCCTGGATCAACGTCATGGCGAGCGCTGGATTCGACGTTAAGGTTCGCGACGTTCCCTACGATGATTTGGTTCAGTTGAAAGCGGACAGCGGGATCAGTGACGAAATGGCATCGTGCCACACGGCTCATGTTGACGGGTATATTATTGAAGGCCATGTACCCGCACCGGATATCGAACGGCTGCTGGCCGAGCGTCCCGACGCTATTGGCTTGGCAGTGCCTGGTATGCCATGGGGGTCGCCTGGTATGGGTCCCGAAAACAAGCGTGATGCTTATACAGTGTATTTGATCCGAAAAGACGGATCAGTTGAGACTTTCACCGAATACGAAGCGGCATAGACAGCCGCAGTCTCTATCAGGGCTTGAGGGTGCCAAACAGGCGCCCTCAAGCCCTCAATTCTTGTCCCGACGCTAAAGAAGTAAGCCACGGATCAAGCGGCGGTCGTTCCTGGATAGCCTTCTTTCTCCAGTAGACGCGCCAATTCATCATCGCTGAGCCGGCTTGTGATTTCCACTGTGCGACCCTCCAAATCGAAATTCAGAACAGCGTCGCCGTCTTCCGAACCAACGGCCTTTTCAATAGAAGCCCTACAATGGCCACAGGTCATATCGGGTACATTGAACTTACTCATAGTTGTCTCCTTTTTAGATTCAAAGAAAGAGGAGCGGGTTCCCATAGGGTAGGGTCAAGCACAAATTATTCGGCTTACGGCGCTTGACCCTACCCTCACTGGAACCCCCCTTAGTCGGTTTTGAAACGACGAATCGCGGAGTGTGTCATGTCAGGAATTCAAGTACTTACATTTTCGGTTGAAGGGATGACCTGTGCGTCCTGTGTCGGACGTGTCGAAAAGACATTGTCGAGCATCGCCGGTGTGAGCGAAGCTGCGATCAATCTGGCAAATGAAACTGCACAGGTGCAATACTCCGAACCGGCCAGTCTGACTGACATGATCGAAGCTCTTGGGGAGGCAGGCTATCCCGCCTCAACAAACGAGATTACGTTAGATGTCGAAGGCATGACTTGTGCCAGCTGCGTTGGTCGGGTTGAGCGCAAACTCAAAGCCAGCGAGGGGGTCATCGACGCGCAAGTCAATCTGGCGACAGAGGCGGCGACGGTCCGCTATGTTAACGGCGCAATCACTCCGGCGGAATTGGCAAGGATATCAACCGAGCTCGGATATCCGGCCAAGGTCAAAGATGGCGAAGACCTCAGCAAACAGGACCGCAAAGCCGCTGATATCAAAAAACTGGGACGACTTACGCTTTTTGCAGCCCTATTGGCCTTCCCTGTGTTTGTGATCGAGATGGGCGGCCATTTAGTACCATCAATGCATATGTGGATTGAGCAAAATATTGGGTTGCAAAATAGCCGGCTTCTACAATTCTTTTTGACCACAATCGTATTGTTCGGCCCTGGATTGCGCTTCTACACAAAGGGCTTTCCCCAGCTATTGAAAGGTACGCCGGATATGAACTCGCTTGTAGCGCTGGGCACTTCGGCGGCCTACGGGTTCTCATTAGTATCGACATTCACCCCAGCCCTTCTGCCTGAGGGCACGGTCAACGTTTACTATGAGGCCGCGGCCGTAATTGTTGTGTTGATACTTTTGGGTCGCTACCTCGAAGCTCGCGCCAAAGGGCGCACAGGCGAGGCGATCCGAAAGTTGGTCGGGCTTCAGGCGAAAATCGCGCGTGTTGAACGGGGGGGCGAGGTCGTCGAGCTAGCAATCGAAGAGATTATGGTCGGTGATCTGATCCATGTTCGCCCCGGTGAGAAAATCGCCGTGGATGGCACAGTAACCAACGGCAAATCTTATGTTGATGAAAGTATGATCACCGGGGAACCCGTGCCCGTCGAGAAAGGTGTAGGCGCCGAGGTCGTTGGGGCGACCGTGAACGGCACAGGCGCCTTGGTCTTTCGGGCGACCAAGATTGGCGCAGATACAATGCTGGCGCAAATCATCCAGATGGTCGAACAGGCGCAAGGGGCCAAATTGCCCATCCAAGGTCTTGTCGACCGCATTACATCGTGGTTCGTTCCTGCGGTTATGGTGGTTGCCGCCATAACTGTGGGAACATGGCTATTATTTGGTCCAGATCCCGCATTGAGCTTTGCCTTGATCGCAGGCGTTGCTGTGTTGATCATTGCATGTCCTTGCGCAATGGGTCTGGCAACGCCGACTTCAATCATGGTCGGCACAGGTAGGGCCGCAGAGATGGGGGTTCTTTTTCGAAAGGGTGATGCTCTGCAAATGCTGCAGGAAGCAAAAGTGGTGGCGCTTGACAAGACCGGTACGTTGACCCAGGGCCGTCCCGAGCTCACGGACCTGGTCGCTGCAGGCGGCTTCGACGAAGATGAGGTACTTCGCCTTGTTGCTGCACTTGAGGCGCAATCCGAACACCCGATCGCCGAAGCCATTACGCGCGCGGCCGTTCAGAAAGGGCTGAAGAGCGCCGAAGTTACTGCCTTTTCCTCCCTCACTGGCTACGGCGTTGAGGCAACTGTTGACGGTCAACAGGTTATTGTCGGCGCAGATCGGCTCATGAAGCGCGAGGGAATCGACATGGGCACACTTGCCCAAACCGGTAACGCATTGGGGCTCAAAGGCCGCACGCCGCTCTATGCCGCCATTGACGGGAAAATAGCAGCGGCAATCGCGGTATCAGACCCGATCAAACCCGCGACCCCTCGAGCCATCTCAGCTCTACATGGACTTGGTCTGAACGTGGCAATGATCACCGGGGACAATCAGGGCACCGCCCACGCAATTGCAACTGAACTGGGGATTGATATTGTTGTCGCTGAGGTACTACCTGAGGGGAAAGTTGCCGCGTTGGAGGAGTTGCGCAAGCGTGGCAAGCTGGCTTTCGTTGGCGACGGAATCAACGATGCGCCAGCGTTGGCTACCGCAGATGTAGGCATCGCGATCGGCACTGGCACAGATGTGGCAATCGAAGCGGCCGATGTCGTATTGATGTCTGGCGAGCTAACTGGAGTGGTCAATGCCTTTGACATCTCGACGCGTACAATGCGTAACATCCGACAGAACCTGTTCTGGGCCTTTAGCTACAATACGCTGCTTATCCCTGTGGCAGCAGGTATCTTGTATCCGGCCTTTGGCGTGCTCCTATCACCGGTGTTGGCGGCCGGAGCGATGGCGCTATCCAGCGTATTTGTGCTAACGAATGCACTTCGCTTACGATGGGTAAAGCCCGTATTGAACGACTAGATCCCTGGCAGTCAATGGACGCCGCGTCACCCCATCGAGTTCCTAGAATTGTCTTAGTTAGGAGGCCAAATGAACCTTAACATTGGCGAAGTATCCAAACGCACCGGTTTGCGGGCAAAAACCATCCGTTACTATGAGGACATTGGGCTTGTTAAACCGCTACGCGACACAAACGACTACCGTGTCTTCCGTGAGTCCGACTTCCACAAGTTGGTTTTTCTTGGCCGCGCCCGCGCCTTGGGGTTTTCTATCGACGAATGCCGCAATTTACTGGCGCTCTATGAGGACGAAACTCGCGCAAGCGCTGAGGTGAAAGACATAACACGCAAACATTTGGAAGAAATCGAGGCCAAAATTACCGATCTCCAAGCCATGTATGAAACACTCACACATCTTTCCAATGCATGTGCAGGCGATCACCGCCCAGATTGCCCCATTCTGAAAGGTCTCAGCGAGGATCCTTGTCACTGATCTCCAAAGTATTCTCACAGAAAGTGAAACACTCGGTCTGGCTAAGATGTACCCTTGCTTCGCTGCTTCCGGAAAATACTGCTGGTGGGCCATGTCGGAAGCCTACAAAATTAACATAATCTAACTTATAGGCATATCCTTCTGGGGCGCCTTTTCGATGCCGTTGTCAATGACAGCGGAGCGCCCATGATAAAATCCAAGGCTTCAGCACTCACATGCTGAATGCGCACTATATTGCGTGGCTAAATCGCGTTCCACATGGCCGATATCTGGTCATGAATTTGCAAGAGCGCGTCGGACAAAACATTCAAGATGCTCGGCGGGCCAAAGGGCTCAGCCAGGAAGCTCTGTTGTTCGCAGCGGGCCTTAGTCGCAGCTATATGGGCAAGCTCGAAAACGGCCGAAATGCCATGTCTATTTCCGCGTTGGAAAGCATCGCCCTGGCCCTGGGCATTGATCCGAGCGAGTTGGTTAAACCCCGGGCCCGTACCTAGTAAATCTCACCTAACACGTAACAAGTAAGTCATTTCATGAGTAACAAGCGCCTAACAGCCTTTCCTATCAGGGAAGGTGTCACGGAAATTTCAGGTTCTTCTAGAGTGGTCTGGCGTGATTATCGCTGGAACAACTGCCAAGTAACGCGGGCGTGGTTTATCCGCCCTGATTGCGTTGAAAAATCAGAGATAGAAGTTCAAATCATAAAGCATCCCCTAAATTCACCTGAACGCAGTTAGTAAGAAAACCACTCAGTGTGATCCATGTTGCCCTCGAAATCACCGTATTCAATCATCACCGCACGGTGGGATGAATGGTTCCGGCCGCTGCGTTGCGGAAACAGAATTGTCTGATTGTTTTCACTGTCAAAACTGATCGGCCAAGACGCGCGTGACCCGCTGACACGAACGGTGTAGTGGCATCGTTTGTTTTCGTGGTCACATGAGCGGACGTACCAATGATCCTCCCCCACTGAAGTGGTCCTCCGCTATGTTTAGGAAAACGGAGGAAACACATGGCCAACAAACGACTTAAGCCCGAAGAGATTGTCACGAAGTTACGGCAGGTTGAGGTACTGACGGGGCAAGGCATGCCTCGTCTTGATGCGATCCGGCAGATTGGTGTGACTGAACAAACCTATTATCGCTGGAAGAAAAAGTACGGTGGAATGGGCACGGACCAATTGAAGGAGCTGAAGCGTCTACAGAAAGAGAACGAGCGGTTGCGCAAGGCCGTTTCTGATCTGACGCTGGACAAGCTGATCCTGGCGGAGGCGGCAAAGGGAAACTTCTGAGCCCCGCTCGTCGTCGCGCCTGTATTGATCGCGTACGCGCTGAGCTGAAAGTCTCTGAACGCCGTGCGTGCCGTGTTCTGAGACAGCATCGTTCCACGCAACGCAAAACTCCTGTGGGACGTGCCGATGAAGAGCGTCTTGTTGCGGATATGATCGAGCTTGCCCGGCAGTATGGCCGATATGGTTATCGTCGGATTGCGGCGCTGTTGAGAGATGCCGGCTGGCATGTGAACGACAAACGCGTGGAACGGCTATGGCGACGAGAGGGGCTAAAAGTGCCAATGAAACAACCAAAGAAGGGGCGACTTTGGCTGAATGACGGATCGTGCGTTCGACTTCGACCGAAGCATCGCGATCACGTCTGGTCCTACGACTTTGTGCATTGTCGGACTGACGACGGAAAGGCGTTCCGCACGCTCAACATCATCGACGAGTATAGCCGAGAATGCTTGGCGATCCGCGTTGACAGGAAGCTTAACTCAGGCAATGTCATCGATGTCTTGAGTGACCTGTTCATCCTGCGCGGTGTGCCATCGTTTATACGTTCCGATAACGGCCCAGAGTTCGTCGCGCAGGCTGTACAGGATTGGATCAAGGCCGTCGGCGCAAAGACGGCTTACATCGAACCAGGCAGCCCATGGGAGAACGGATATTGCGAAAGTTCAACGCCCGTTTCCGCGATGAGTTCTTGAATGGAGAAGTCTTTTATAACCTGCGCGAAGCCCAAGTCTTGATTGAGGAATGGAGGAAACACTACAACACCAAACGACCACACAGCGCTCTGGGCTACCGCCCGCCAGCGCCAGAAGCCATCGTGCAGGTGGACCAAAGGCCGATCATGCACTAACAATCAAATTGGACCACTCAGGTGGGGCTGATCAGTGTTGGTTTTGATTACTTGCAGTGGAAATTTTCCTCACAATTGATTCAGCACATTCCGATTGTGTTTCTGTTGGAAAGTCAGTTCCCAGTAAGCGCAGCCTGTGCATTGCTGCAAACTTTAACAGGCTTGAGTTTAAACTGATATAATTGGAATCTGATTTCTCGGCATGCTCGAGCAGCTCCATTATTTCGGTGAAGTCACTCTCAGTTTTTGCTTCTCGAAAGAGCAAATGCGACAGGCGGTAGGCGGGAATATACTGCCAGACTTGATCTTGTAGCGATACCGCTAGCCTATGCGCTTCTCTGAGCTTCCGTTGTAAGTACTCATCATCCCCTGATCCAATTGAAACTTTAGAATTAGTCGCATCATAGAAAAGTTCTTTTACCCTTGAAACACTCACGCCGGCTCCTTTTTGTTTAAGCGAGACTAACAGCGCCGTAGAACCTCGAGCTATGCGGCGCGCATATCTAATTCAAAATAGCATCTATCCGAGCTTGATAAAACTCGCGCCACTCACTGACTTCAATATCTGAGCCGAGCTTCTCAAGCGCAATCCACACTTCTTCTGCAGTCATCCATGGCGCTTGATCACCGGGGGTTAACCATCGCTGACTAAGGAAATTATCAAAGTCTATGCGTTGTTGGTCGGTCAAAAGTTCTGGTGCGTAAAATGCCACTAAGCGTTTGCCCAACTGTTGTAAGCGTCGATCACTAAGTTTGTTGATAATAGTAGCCCTCTCTGGCCACGTCGCAGTCTGAAAGTGCTCAAGTAAGTTTTTGTCTTGTTGACTAGTGAAGTTGGAATAGATTTGGTCTTCAACTTCGAGTTCAGCCGGTTCTTCTTGACTAAAACGCGCGGTAAATGCTTCAGCAACAAAACCTTGTACCTCAGTAGCAGCTTTAACTTGATCACAAGTGTGCAGCATTTCCTCTGTAGGATTTTCTATAACTCGAAAAGTCTCAGATTTGTTTATGGCTAGATTGCGAATTTTCTTTGGTGACGCTTCAATTGCCTGCGTAATCGCAATTGGAGATGCGATGGAAAATTCGTTTGCTCCCATTAGTTCAAAATCTACGAAGCCGATTGAGTTCGGGTTGCCTTTACTCGCGCCACAAAAGCATCCTTGATAAGTTTTTGGTGGGTGGGCACCAAACCTGAGAGTGACTTCCATTGGGACAAACCCTCGAAGCGAGCTCGCAATAAATGTTTTATCAGCAGCTTGGAGTAGCTTTCCAAATAGTTCAGGTGCACCTTCTTTGATTTTGTTGAAAATATAAATCGTGGCCTCGACGTCTGCCAATGCATCATGGGCGTTCTCATGCGCAAATCCATTATGAGGAGCTAATTGGTCGAGTTTAAAGCTCAGCTTACCTTTATTATTCGTTGGCCAAGCTAACGTACTATTTGCCTCAGCATAGGTGGCAAAAACCATTTTCATAACGTCAAGGCGAGTGTTTCCATTAATTTGCGTGGCAAATATGTTTGGCTGAAGATTTTGATAAAACATCTGTCGCATCATCGGTTCGTCAAATGCGATTGTATTAAATCCTAGCCAACAAGCTGGGGCCCAAGCCTCTGTAAAAGCCTGTAATGTTTGTGCAAACTCAAATGGCGTTTGTAGGTTTTTATTGGTTGTTTGCTCCGGCTTGATGTTGGTGACATGCAGAGCAAATGGAGATGGTAGTATATGAGGAGCAACCTGGCACCGTATATCGATCCGCTCAAGTTCGTTAAGACTCTCGTCTGTCACGATAGCAGCAAATTGAAGCGGTTGATCAAATGCTGGGCTTATCCCAGTGGTTTCAAAGTCATAGAAGACGTACTTCATCATGTTGCCTCAATACTATGCGGTAGATGCGGATAGCGAGTTACTTTACCTAAATATTGGTGCAATTTTTGAGAAGTTGAAAGTTAGGACTGCCCGCTACTCGCTTGACTGTCTGTAGCAGTGGCGAGCAGCCCTATGACGCGCACTAGGTTTAAAGAGCAAAGTCCTCGACTGACTTTCCTTGATCAAGCTGTGCCACTAGCCACTTTGGCTTGCGGCCGCGGCCATGTCTTGGCCCCCTAAAACTGTGCCACTATTTGTTGACTAAGGGAGTGACAGAGAATGGCACGGAAACGGTATTCACATGAGGATGCACTGAAGTTATTGCGCGAGATTGATGTTCATTTGCATGATGGGTTGGATGTTGTGGGCGCGTGTCGCAAGGCGGGTATTTCGGACAAGACCTATTACTATTGGCGCAAGAAGTTCGGTGGTCTAGGGCGACCGCAGCTCTCAGAAATGAAAGCACTGAAGAAGGAAAACGAGCGGCTGAAGAAAATCGTTGCGGACCTCCAACTGGACAAGCTGATCTTGAAAGAGAGCCTCGATTATTTAA
>NZ_CVPC01000003.1 GCF_001049735.1 Nereida ignava | reverse complement strand
TATCTGCTGATAGATACAAGGCTGTTGGCGTAGCCTAAAAGCTGACCAATAGTAGACTTTTCAAACACCTATGGGAGACTATGTTGTTAACACCTTTGGTATTAACTCTTAATCTTTATCAAGATTAAGAACTGCTAATCTGTTATATTTGATAAGGCTAAGCTGACTGTTATGTAGCCTCAGTAGACCTTGGGGTATATATCGTTAGTCAGCAGCAAAGTGACAGTATTGGTTTCATCGAGTGTACCACTATTATAGCATCAAGTCACTGTTTTGTCAAGTTTTTATGCTGTATTGAGCCCTGGATTAAACGCTTGCGATCGACATGAAAGCCGAAGTTATTGTTAAAATAATTCTTGCTTACAACGACCTGATTTAACATCAACAAAGATCGCTATTTCCACCTCTCAAATGAAACTTCTTAGAAGCCCGTAGGATAAGGACACTAAGTCAAATGCATCTCAACCAATTACTGACCAGATTACTGACCAATATGCGCCTTATTGTAGTGAACTAAGGTATGCTATATCCAATGATTACAGGGTATTAACTGATTGTTGGTGGATGAGATAGGAGCCAAACTCACTGTCTGTCCGCCACCTACTGCCTCACTAGCAGTGGCATATCCCAGATAAGCATCAGTTATTACTCACTTATTTAGGCTCGGCACTTGTCATGCCGTACGTGAGTACTGACCAAATTGCTGACTGATGCTGTTAGGCTTCATGAACTATAGATGTTTTCCAGTCTTCAAGGACAGTCCTGCGAGCTTATTGATGAAATCAGTGCTCCACTTGCCCTAGTAATTTAGGTAATTAATCGGGCAACAAGAGAGTTCACCAGTTCGCTTTCGGAATGCGCTAACGGGTCCGAAACACTGTCAGCGAGAGCCAGCATCATGACCAAACCCAAGACTGAAGTATGAATGACAAAGGCAGTCTGCCGTGCCTCCGCGGCAGAGCCATCAAGTTTTTCAGCCAAGTAGCCATACAATTTCGAGGTAGCCTGATGGATTTCGTCCATCGCTCCTTCTTTGCGACTGACTTGCGAGCCAACCTTTAACGTTTGCGGCGCTAAGTACATCATTCGAAATCGGTCAAAGTTTTCGGCATGGAAGGAAACAATCTCGGTCACAAAAGCGCTAATCGCTTCATTGGCCGTTTTCGCCGATTTGACCGCTTTTTCCGCCGCTTGAGCTTCTGTATCAAGCCAATCAATAAACATTGCCGCCAACAGAGCGCTTTTGGATGGAAACCAATAGAGCACGGCCTGTTTGGTGATGCCCAATTCGGCGGCCACTTTGTCAAAAGAAACTGCATTTGCGCCTCCCTTAGAAAGGAGGTCCTGTGCTGCATTCAGTATTTTTTTATTCGTTTTCATTTCAGCCATAGAATTTTCTTGATTAAGCATTTGAAATCAACCTACCATTGGTAAGTGATAAGTACCAATTCATTTGATACCGTAACAAGGAGAGCACAATGCCAATGCTAGCTATGTGTATGCCAATCTTACCCGGCAAATTAGACAAGTGGAAAGCGATGATGGAGCAGGTCAATTCAACACCTGACTTCGCTAAGTCGCGAGAGGAAGCAGGTGTTCATGAACGATCATTCTTTCAGCAAACACCAAATGGTGATTTCCTAATTATTACCATGGAAGGTGACGATCCTACTGCGAGTTGGGCACAAATTATGTCTACCATGCCGCCTGAATTTGCTGAATTTGCCGCTGAGGTTCATGGGTTAGATGTGAATGCGCCACCGCCTCCACTGCCTGAGCTATTCTTCGACAGCCGCGCGTAGCAAATAGGTGGTTGAGGGATGTTAGATATGTAAGGCCATCCGCCTTACCTAAGTAAAATCAAACCAGAATAGGAAGTTGCCATGTTTCAAGCAGCCGGCGGGGCATTAAATTTCACTGCAATTCTAATCCCTACACTAATGGCGCTTTATTATGGGTTCAGGTGTCTGGTTCAAACCGACAAAGCAATCGCCCAGTGGGGCATAGGTCCCGCAGCCGAACAGATGGTAAAAGTCACGGGCGCATACGCGCTCGCACAAGGCATAATGTACGCAGTAATTTTACTTACGTCGCCAGCCGGAGCTTGGGAATTATTTGCGTTTTCTACAATTTGGTCTGCAGTTTTTTTGTACATTTCCATCCAGACAAACAACAGTGAATGGTCCAAGATCGAGGGTGTCAATGCATCCAACGAACCCATAATTGTAAGTGCGGTAATGTTAGCTTTGCACATCTATATTATGGCTACGATGTCCGACATTATTTATGGCTGACCCATAAATATCGTCCAAGGCAATCAATTAGAACCAATATGCTAGATTAGAGACGTTTTGCCTTTTTTGCTCCGATTATAGTCCCCCAAAACAAAACATTAGAGAATAAACATGGACCTATTAAACCTCCAGAACCCTGTATTTCTGGTATATACAGTTGCAGCGTCCCTCATGGTCTTAAAGATAATGGGTCAAGGGTGGATGACAGTCTACCGCATGCTCAAAGTCAATGGAGGCTGGGCAAGCCCGGAAGACTTGCGCCCAGGTATGATCAACAAAGCACCAGACGTTTCGCAGCTTGAGTCAAACGACTATGTGGAACGCTCACGTCGCATGCACCGTAATGATTTGGAGAATATCCCTGCGTTTTGGATCAGTGGGTTACTGTTTGTATTTGCTGAGCCAAGCTTAATACTCGCTCAAATCCTGCTGTATGGTTTCGTTGTTGCGCGACTTTTGCACTCGATCGCTTACGCCACACAACGTAGCCATGAAGTGCGGGCAACCTTCTATACACTCGGGTCCGTGATCGTGGTCCTGATGGCGTTATACACCCTTAACGTTGTGCTGAACTGATCCCTGCACTCGCCTGTTAGCCGTTCAAACATCCGGCAAGATACAGGAGAATAGACACAATGATCTACGAACAATATGCTGAAGCGTGGGACACACAAAACGCCGACTTATTGGGCAGCCTTTGTCATCCAAATCTCGAGATGATCATGCACTCTTCAGGCACGGTCGTCTCTAAGGCGGAATACATTGAACGGCTTGGGCCAATGATGCAGAAAATAAAACCTGAAAATCGGCGCTGCTTATACGAAAATGAAGACGTACTGATCATGCACTTTTTGATACCATTTCCAAATGGAACCAAGGATGCTGTTCTCTACTACATTCAAAAAGAAAACGGCTTGATGCGGAGAATTGAGACAGGCTCAACGCCTTTGAATAAGGGCTAACAAAAAATCGGAGGTTCCGGTGTGATCTAAAGGAGCAAGGCAGATCGAGCAAATGTCTAAATAGCTTTGACTAACCACTCCTGCAGCACACTCATAGGATATCCTGAACCATACCCCTGCCCTACACCGTCAGTCGCCCAACCACCTATTTGGTCGGTAATATCTGATGGACACTGAACTGCCCTCAGCCTGTCTCGCATTGAGTGTCTGAAGCTGTGCATAGTGCATCCATCAGGAACGTAATGTTTTAACCACTTATTAAGTGCTGCACTCGCTGAGTTAGCTGTTGTAGCTGATCCCCTGTTATACCTTGGGAAAGCAAAATCTGATCCATTGTCTGCCTCTATTATGCGTTTAGCAGCCCACAACGCTTCGCCGACCAAGGGTATCTTACGTTCGCTACTGGCAGTCTTCAGATTACGCCAAGGCTGCTTGGTAACACAGACATAGGGGAGATCAGTATCCAAACCTATGAAGTCCTGCTTAAGCAGCCCTGCCCCTTCAGCCAGTCTCATGCCAGTGTCTGAAATTAAAGCTATCAACCACCGCATGTCGTCGTCGATTACACGACACTCTGATTGAATGTTTCGAATATCATCTATCGGAATTGGCTTACGAACCAACACCCCTGCATTACGGTCATGATAGACACCGATGAAGGGGTTTCGGACATCCAGTGCATACTCTGACAAGGCAAAGTTAATGACAGCCTTAAGATAAGAGAAGTTACGGGTAATGCTGGAACCTGTAAGTCCACGTGCAACAAGCCAATCCCTGAATTGAAGCGCATCTTGGCGTGTATAATCTGACAAGGGTTTGTTGCCACATAGACCAATCAGATAATTACAGGATCGCTCAGCAGCCACACGGAAGGTCTTAGGGCGACCTTTACCCTTCTGCTCAAGATAAACCTCCAAGGCAGCTAGGAGGGACGGACAATCGCTCTGTGGCTGCTTTGCATCTAGTTTTAAGCTGCCACTAAATGAATCCTTAACTAAGGACATGCCAATCACGTCAGACTTAGCCAATCGTACCTGGCTCCAATACGCTTCTAACTTAGCAGAAATAATGGAGGCTTGTACCTTCGCTTTCTGTGGTGACGTCGTGCGCAGCCCTTGGACAATACGATGGTAAGAATAGTGATCTCGAAGGTCAGACGGGACACGACGAGAAAAGTAATAGTAACCATTACGAATGAAAGTATGGGGGATGGTTTTGGTCAGCAATTTGGTCAGTACTCACGTACGGCATGACAAGTGCCGAGCCTAAATAAGTGAGTAATAACTGATGCTTATCTGGGATATGCCACTGCTAGTGAGGCAGTAGGTGGCGGACAGACAGGGATTCGAACCCTGGAGACGGTCTCCCGCCTACACACTTTCCAGGCGTGCGCCTTCGACCACTCGGCCACCTGTCCGTGAGGGGCAAATAGCGGCAATCAGTGGGGAGGATCAAGGGGTTTCTTAGGGTTTGTTCACAAATACGGCCGCGCAGGCCAACATAGCAGCCTGTTTATTCTGATGCCCTCGCCTCAATCCGCTAAATGCACATAGACACGGCGGTTGATTTTGCCCTTTTTCTCGATCTTACCCAGCCGGATCGCACCAATCTCGCCGGTGCGTTCAATATGAGTGCCACCACAAGGTTGCAGATCAATTTGCGTTGTTTCATCACCGATACGAACCAAGCGGACAATTCCCGCACCGGTGGGCGGTTTGACTGACATGGTCTTCACCAAATCGGGGTTTGCGTCCAATTCGGCAGCTGTGATCCACGCATCTGTCACAGCAAAGTTGGCTTCGATCAAACGGTTCAACTCTGTTTCAATCGCTGCTTTATCCTCAGGCGGGGTCTCCATCATAAAGTCCAGCCGTCCTTTATCTGCCGCAATTGCCCCCCCTGTCACAGGCAGCGGGATTACTACGGACAGCAGGTGTAGAAGCGTGTGAACACGCATCATCCGGTGGCGACGCTCCCAGTCCAATGTTTGCGTAACTTGCGTGCCAACAGCAGGTAGGGCAGTCGGCTCAGCAGGTACGAGGATCAAGGCCCCCTCGCCTTTGATGCAGGTCGCGATCTTCATTGCACCGCCCTGCCATGTGATTTGACCACTATCGCCGGGCTGGCCGCCGCCCGTTGCGTAAAAATTTGTCTGATCTACCACAATGCCGCCCTCAGGCGTGTGGCTCACAACTTTGCCGGTTGCATCACGCAAATAGGCATCTGTTAGAAAAAGAGGCTCTGTATTCATGTCTCACCGAATGATTTGCGGTAAATGTCGTTCAAGCTCACTCAGCGCTTTCAAAGACCGAGGGAATATCACTTGCCTTTTGATCAAGCCACTCTGGTACAGGCAGGCCTTTTTCACGCAAAAACGCTGGGTTGAAGAGCTTGGATTGGTAGCGTGTGCCGTAATCACACAGGATCGTCACAATCGTATGGCCCGGCCCCATTTCACGAGCCATACGCATCGCGCCAGCGACGTTAACACCGCTTGAGCCACCAAGAACCAAACCTTCGTTTGCGAGCAAATCAAACACGATCGGCACTGCTTCTGCATCCGGGATGTTGAACGACATATCGGGTGTGAACCCATCAAGATTGGCCGTGATGCGCCCCTGCCCGATCCCTTCGGTGATGCTGCCCCCGCTAGATGCAAGCGCGCCAGTGGTGTAAAAGCTGTGAAGTGCCGCACCATCTGGATCCGCAAGGCCAATCTTTACGCCCTTGCTTTGCAACGCCATACCAACGCCGGCCATCGTACCACCAGAGCCTACCGCACAGATAAAGCCATCAACCTTGCCGCCGGTTTGTTCCCAAATTTCGGGGCCCGTTGTCTCGATATGGGCTTGGCGGTTTGCAACGTTGTCGAATTGGTTCGCCCAAATGGCGCCATTTGGCTCTGTCTTGGCCAGTTCATTCGCCAGCCGTTCTGAATAACGCACATAATTGTTCGGGTTTTTGTAAGGGGCCGCAGGAACCTGAACCAAAGTCGCTCCAGCCAGCTCAAGCATATCTTTCTTTTCTTGGCTTTGGGTCTCTGGGATCACGATGACAGTCTTGAAGCCCATTGAGGCGCCCATCAAGGCAAGTCCGATGCCCGTGTTGCCCGCCGTACCCTCAACGATTGTGCCACCCGGTTTCAGATCACCACGGGCAACGGCGTCCTTAATAATGTAAAGCGCCGCGCGATCTTTGACCGACTGACCGGGGTTCAGGAACTCGGCTTTGCCGTAAATATCACAGCCCGTGGCAGCGCTTGCTGCTTTGAGGCGGATCAACGGGGTGTTGCCGACTGCGTCAGCGAGATCTTTTACAACGCGCATCGAGCGGTCCCTTCTATTTTGGTGTTGTCTCAGATGTAGGCCAGCGCGGGCGCGATCTCAACCAATTAGCGCGCGATTTGAACCGCGTAAGCGCAAGCGATTAGGAATGTGCCTATGCAATCCCTGCCCGAAGCTCATCGCGGTGCCGCGCCAGCCACAAAGCCAAGAGTAAAGTCGGTGCGTTTTTCAAACCACCCCCGTCAGCTACCTTCATAAACGCATCAAAACTCAGAAGGTGCGAGGCGATATCTTCAGCCTCACCTACTTCTCCGCCAACGCCCGTGATGTCATCCGGCAAATCAGCTGTTCCCACGTAAAGATAGAAAAACTCGGTCGATGAACCGGGGCTTGGGTAGGCCTCAGCAACAGTATGAAGCGCGCTGAACTTTAGCCCCGCTTCTTCCATAGCCTCGCGGTGTGCCGCATCTTGGGGTGCCTCAAACGCATCGATAAGCCCCGCAATTGGCTCCATAGACCAGCAATCAGACGCACCGCGCAGATACGGACCGACGCGAAATTGCTCAACCAAAACGACCCTATCGCGCACCGGATCGTAGGGCAGCACAATCGCAGCATCAGCACTTTTGAACGCCGCACGAGTCACAACAGGGCTGCTTGACCCATCGAAACGCTTGAACGACAAATCCATCTCGTCCATCGCGAAGAAATTAAAATACGGCGTGCGGTGCCCGAAAAGTGAAACATCATCGCGCGACAGGCGGCCATCTACAGGCCCGCTCCCCGCTTCGGCCCGCAATCTTGACGCAGCCCGTGCGCGGATCATGCCAAACCGCGCGGCCACGTCCGCACCACTCAGCTGGCCAAAATAACTCATCACTTCTGCAGCAGCGGTTCGGCTAACTTCGCCAAAGTCGTGCTGCCACTGACTTAGGGACCACGCCCCCTCTGCCTGCCATTGACCACGCGGAGGCATGTAGATGTCCGCCCCATCAATTTGCACCATATCATAGGCAAAACCGCTTTCGTAAAAATCCAAACGCGCTCGGTCATTCTGGCTAAGGCCATCAATGCGTAGCGCTTTCGCCGATTGGCCTTTTGCAGCTTCAATGATTGGAAAACTTTCGCCTTTAACTTGGCTGACCCGATAGCCCTCAAGCATCACGTCGCTAAGGCGCAAATGATCAGTCTGCCCTAGGATTACTTCGCGTAATGCGGCGTCACGCAGCGTGCCGTAGACAATCAAAGACCCGTTCGGAGTTGGCATATCTTCTTCATTGTCTACTTCACCAGGCATTACGGCAAGCCCGGTTTGTCAAAAGCCTGCGCCGCTTTTGCGCCCAGATAAGCCGCCAAAACACCTCCGCCAAGCACAACAAAAATCACGCTACCACTCGCCATAACCTGCAGGTCTTCAAAGGCGATTTCAAAAACAGCAATGACCGCTTCCATCGCTTGATCGTATTGCTTGCGCAAAGATAGCTCGAGCATTTTGATCGTTGAGTGCGCCAACAATGCCCAAAAGACCCATGCAAATGCGCCAGTCAGACCGTGAACAACGATGCCTTTTGCAGCGGGCTTGACCCGAGGACCGATCACCATCCAGCCAACCACAAACCCTGCTGCTGCGTTGATCTTTGCAAACCATTCAAACGGGGGATCTTCCACCATCAGCGGTGCGATCAGAAACGATGCACACCACCCCATCGCGGCCAACACCGCCGCTGCAACAAGACGACCGGCTGTTGGCATCACGAACACTCCTTACTGCACGAGTTACGGCACGCTGCAACCTGCCGTGATCCAAAACCTTAAACAGGTTTGCCCACAGTGATCTGCGTTACGTCACAGTTTCGGCTATCAAATGTCGACGCGCAAGAGGTCAGGTAAAAGTTCCACATCCGGCGGAACCGCTCATCAAAACCCATGGCCGCCGCTTCTGCCCAACGGGCGTTGAAATCCTCGTACCAGCGGCGCAATGTAATCGAATAGCTCTCACCAAATTCAATTGACTTGGCCACGGTCAACCCCGCTTGGGCAACGTGTGATTTAAGAATACGCGGCGCGGGCAACATGCCACCGGGAAAGATATATTTCTGAATAAAATCTGGGCCACGTTTATAAACGCTCCACCGCTCGTCCGCGACGGTAATGATCTGAAGCGTCGCTTGTTTACCGGGCTTCAGGCACTTGTGCAGCGTCTCAAAATAAACAGGCCAATATTTTTCACCCACCGCTTCGAACATCTCAATACTGGCGATGCCATCATACGTGCCTTGCTCATCACGGTAGTCTTGCAGCTTAAACGTCACAAGATCGGAAAGACCTGCTTTTTCAATGCGTTCTTGAGCATAGTTAAACTGTTCCTGACTGATCGTAAGCGCCGTTACCTTTAGGCCGCGTTCTTTGGCGGCGTATTCGGCAAAACCACCCCAACCAGAGCCAATCTCAAGCACATGATCACCGGCACTGACGCCCATCTCATCAATCAACTGGGCATACTTCTGTTCTTGCGCTTTTTCCGTGCTCTCTTGCCCTGTTTTGAACAAAGCCGATGAATACGTCATCGTATCGTCAAGCCATAACCCGTAAAAATCATTGCCTAAATCATAATGATAGCTGATGTTTTTACGCGCTTGGCCTTTGGAGTTTGATTGCAACCAAAACCGCAGTTTTTCGTACATCCGAACAAGCGCCTGCCCCGCAAACCCGTCGTACATTTCCTCGTTACCGTCATGCACCAAATCCATGAAGGCCTGCAGATCGGGCGTGGACCACCACTCGTCGAGATACGCATCACAAAATCCAAGATCGCCTTCACGGATCAGCCGGCCAAACAAATCGTTGTTGTGAATATGAACTGTCGCCACAAAACCCGCCGCCGTACCGCTTGCGCGAAAATGACGGCCGTCTGGCAAAATCATATCAAGCTGTCCGCGAGACATGCTTTGAGCCATAGAAAACACTTGGGTAAAATAACGGGGCAGATTTGCTTGCCCTTGTGTCGTGGTCAGGATCATACGTGCTTCCTAGCTGATATCGGTTGTGTCCACTTTGCCTGACAGGCGCCGGGATTGGAAGTGTAACCTATTGCAATCATTTACAAAGCCAAGTGCATTAACGCTGGGTAACTTCTTCAATGACGTGTTTTTCAGCCCGATCATCAAAAACCACGGTTTTCATACGCCCCAAGTGCTGCTTTACGCCCTGCTTCAGCCGTCACAATCGGTTCAGGATAACGCGCGTTAGGGGCCAGACCCCAGCTTTGTGGGATCGCGTCAAAATACTGGAGCGCAGTCTTTGCGGGGTTCGCACGCCCTTCGGCGATCCACGCACTGACGTAGTCGCGGTTTTTATCGAACTTATCGAGCTGCGTCACGGGGTTGAACACACGAAAATACGGCGTCGCATCCGGTCCCGACCCCGATGACCACTGCCAACCCATAGCGTTTGATGCAGGATCCCAATCCGTCAGACATTCCTCGAACCATTTTTGGCCAATCTTCCAATGGCACTGCAGGTGCTTGGTCAGGTAGCTGGCCACAATCATACGACCACGGTTATGCATTTTTCCCGTCACATACATCTCACGCATCGCGGCATCTACGAATTGAATGCCCGTACGGCCCTGTTTCCAAGCCCGCACTTTTTCAGCGGTCTCGTCTGTATTCCACGGAAATGCATCCCAGTCCGGTTTCCAATTTTGCGAGACAATCTGTGGGGTGTGGTGCACCAAATGATACGCAAATTCGCGCCAAACCAGCTCTTTGAGGAATGTTTCTGCGCCTGCTTTTCCCTGATGCAGTGCGGCTTGACCCGCGTGCCAGCATGTCGTCGGGCTGATCTCACCCAAAGAAAGGTTTTCAGACAAACCACTTGTGCCGTCTTTCCAAGGAAGGTCACGGTTGGTATCATAGCCCTGAACGCGTGTCTCGATAAAGCTATCAAGACGCGCGCGGGCGGCATCTTCACCCACACGAGCATACTGTGCAACGATCGCCCCACCACGGTGCATAGCACGCCCAAGCCCCCAGTCAGACAGCGCATCGGACGCAACATCTTGGGATAGCGACGCCAGCTTGGTTGGCGCACTCAGGGGCGCAGGCACGTCGCGATCGCGCACCATTTTCCACATCGGGGTGTATACTTTATAAAACCCACCAGTCTTCGTCTCAACAGTCCATGGCTCAAACATCACGTGCCCTGCGAAACTGCGCGCATCGATGCCCTGTTCTTTGAGCGCAGATTTGACATCCGTATCACGTTCTTTCGCATCAGGATCATAGAGCCGCGACCAGTAGACAGAGCCCGCGCCGGTTTCAGCGATCACGCTTTTGAGAACCTCAAGGGCGTTCCCACGGCGCAAAATCAAACGCGCACCGATCTTTTCAAGGGACGCCTGCAACGCGCCAAGCGATTGTTCCAGACGCCACTTCGGCGCCGCACCAAGAGTTTCAACAATTTGATCGTGAATAAACAGGGCCACAACCGGCCGCCCTGTTTTACACGCAGCCGTCAGTGCCGGGTGATCTGAAAGGCGCAAATCACGCCGGAACCACATGATGATTGGTGTCTGCTCGCTCAAAATAGCCCCCTGCCGTCAACTCGCGCGGCAAGGCCGCTTTCACAGCATTTGATCTAGGGCTTGGATCAGCAAATCAACCTCGGAGGGGGATGTGTAATGCACAAAACTCAGCCTAAGGACCCCTTGGGCCAGATCAACGCCGAGTGCCTCAAGTGCACGGTCGGCATAAAACGTCCCGCCACCGGCCATGATGCGTTTATCCGACAAACGCCGCGCCACGTCTGCGCCGCTTTGACCGTCAACAACAACCGAAACAGTGGGCAGCCGCTTTTGCGCGTCAATCGGCCCAAGGACCCGCAAATCGGCACGTCCCTCAAGATAGGCCATCAAGGGGCGAAGCGCTGTTTGCTCTGTCTCGTGGATCAAGGCTGCAACTGACTCCGCCCGTCCTGTCGCGTCACGCCCCGCTTTGAAATGATGTTCATAAACCGTGTCGAAATAATCCACGATCCCCGCGCAGGCCGCGACTTGCGCATGGTCTGGACCCGCTGGCGTAAACCGCTTGTAAAGGACATGGTTGTTGAAGCCATGACCCTGCCCCGGCAGCGCCATCCCAAGGTTACGATTTATCACCATGATGCCCTGGTGCGGACCGTATGTTTTATAGGCCGAAAACAGATAGATATCAGCGCCCATCTTTTTGATGTTTGGCAAGCCGTGGGGTGCAAAACTGACCCCGTCCACACAAGTAAATATCTCGTTCTCACGCGCTATTTCACAAATGGCCGACACATCATGCGGCGCGCCCACAACGTTAGAGGCGTGAGGAAAGCACAAAAGCTTGACCCGCTCATCAATCAGCTCTTCAAGATCATCGGTCTCAAGCATGCCCGTCTCAGGGCGCATTTTCCATTCGCGCACCTCGATGCCGCGGTCAGCCAATCGCCGCCAGACGCCACTGTTGGCCTCATGATCTGCGTCCGTGACGATGATTGCTTGCTTCTCGGTAAGCCACGATCCGAAAGCTTGGGCCAGCACATAGGTATTTTGGGTGGTCGACGGACCGAAGCTTACCTCATCAGTTTGCACGCCAAGCAGACGTGCAAGCCGTTCGCGTGCCTCATCCATTTCGGCGCCGGCAAGTTCAGAGGCGGGGTATTGACCATAAGGTTGGACTTTGCGCTCGCGGTAAAAACGGTTCAACCGCCACGCCGAATGCCTGCACGTATAACTACCGCCCGCATTCTCGAAAAACCCTCGCCCGCGCAAGGCAGGCTCGGCAAACGCAGGGAACTGCGCACGCACAAAATCAAGGTCCATTATCATATGCAGAAACTTGCATAATAAAAGGCGGCATGCAAGTGAATACCGTCAAATGAAAACGCCCCATCGTCAATAACGACAGGGCGTAAACATGGCTCTTGCAGGACAATTACTCAGCCGGTGTTGAGCTCATTTCAGCTGTCGTTGTGGCAACACCAGCAGCCTCACGACGACCGTCATTATAGATCGCCTTGATCAGCGCGATGCACATCAACACCATCACCACCGAGAATGGTAGCGCGCCGATCACCATCGCTGTTTGGATCGCAGATGTACCCCCTGAGATAAGCAAACCGCCAACCACCAGCGCCAGTGCCGCACCCCAAAACATAATGTGCGGACGTGCTTTTGGGCCTTCGTCACCGGCCGCATTGATTGTGTTCACAATTAACACCGCCGAGTCAGCAGAGGTTACCAAGAACGTCATCAGCAACACAACAATCAACAACGCCATGCCCCACGCCAATGCTTGTGCAATCGGCGCAAGCATGAATTCGGTCATCGCAAAGATCTTGTCACCGTTTGCTGCACCAAAGATCACGCCATTCGCACCGCCATTCAACTCAAGATCAATGGCCGTGCCGCCCGCCCATGAAAACCAGACAAAGCACATCAATGCAGGCACGATCATCGCACCAAGTACAAACTCTCGGATAGACCGACCACGACTGATGCGCGCAAGAAACATCCCAACGAAGGGCGCAAATGCGATCCACCAAGCCCAGTAGAACACCGGCCACCAGCCCTGCCACTGCGACAACAAGAAATCTTCTGACCCTTCAACACCGTCCGAACGGAACACGTTGAAGCTCATCTCCGGCAAGGCGATCAGGTAGTCAAACACACCCAGCACCATTGCCTGCGCACCAAAGAAGGTCGCCCCGAAAATGATGAAAAAGCCTAGCAAGATGATCGACAGCACCATGTTGATGTTGGACAGCCACTTGATGCCCTTCCCAACCCCCGACAGTGCCGACAGCGTAGACGCGCCCATGATGACAACCAAAGCCACGACAATGCCCATACCCGTTGCACCACCGTCCTCAGCCATCAGACCGCTAATTCCGATCCGTGTGAGGCCCGCAACAAATTGCTCCACGCCAAAACCCAGCGTTTGCGCAACACCAAGTATCGTCGCCACAACAGCCACAATATCAATCAAATGCCCCAAGCGACCAGACAGCGCTGTACCAAACAAAGGTGTCAACGATGAGCGAATGGTAAGCGGCAACCCACGACGATAGCTAAAGAACGCAAGCGACAGGCCAGCTACCGCGTAGCAGGCCCACGCGCTTAGCCCCCAATGCAGAAACGACCACTTGTAGGCCATGCGTACGTTATCCGCCGCACCCCCATTTGTGATGCCCTGAATGACCTCTGGGTTATTGCCAAAATGCGCAACAGGCTCTGCGACGGCCCAAGTTAGCATCCCCACGCCAATCCCAGCCCCAAACATCATAGAAAACCATGAAAAATTTGAGAATTCCGGCTTTTCCCCGGGCTGTCCAAGGTTGAGGCGCCCTGCGGTCGGCCAGATCGCCAAGCCCAGACATACGATAATGAAAAAGCCGACGGACCAGATGTACCAAGCGGCGAAATTCGCCAGAATGACACTGTTCCACTCGCCTAGAATGCGGCCTGCGTCAGTGGGCCATACGATACACCACACAACCAAAATGCTGATAATTATTTTGCTGATTACAGTCACATTGAGACTGAAACCACGATAAAAACCTGTGTCTGCGGTCTTAATCGGTAACTCTGTTAATGGTTCTTGAATAGACATTGTCTTCCCCGGTTTTTATTATTTATGCGACAAAGCGTAGCAGAGCCACTTGGTGGCACAAATAAAACATTCAATATGCTGCGTGGTTTCAGTTTATGTATTTGAATACAATGGGGTAGAGCCGAAAGCTCGAGACCTTTCACCAAATAATGTCCACATTTTAGTGCGTAACTGCAAAAGCTGCGACAATTTAGAAGATACCGTTCATTTACGCGCACAAAACTGTTCGGAGCCCTGAGTGAAGAGTGGTCTATGCCCAACCAAAAAGGGCACCCAGTGGGCGCCCTCTTCGCTGTACATACGTTGAAGCTTCTTAGCTTCCGGCAACATCCACCACGACACGTCCTTTGACTTGGCCCTTCAAAATGTCACGTCCAAGGGACGGCAGATCGGCAAGCGTCGCTGGAACAATCATATCCTCCAGTTTTGCAAGCGGCAGATCGGTGGCGATACGCTGCCAAGCGCGCTGACGTGCCTCAAAGGGCTGCATCACACTGTCGATCCCCAGCAGGTTCACGCCGCGCAGCAAAAACGGAATAACGGTTGCCGGCAAACCCGCACCACCGGCAAGACCAACAGCCGAAACCGATGCGCCGTATTTCATCTGGCCAAGCACGCGGGCCAGCATTTCGCCACCGACCGCATCCACACAGCCACCCCATGTTTCCGCCTCAAGGGGGCGTTTTGTGGTCTCGTTCAACTCCTCACGGGCTACAATCTGAGATGCCCCAAGACTTTCAAGATACGCGCCAGTTTCGGGCCGCCCCGTCACAGCCGCAACTTGATGACCAAGGTTTGCTAGAATGGCCGTAGCCACAGACCCAACGCCACCAGCCGCACCAGTGACCAGAACCGGCCCGTCTTTGATGCCGTGATCTTCAAGCGCCATAACGGCCAGCATCGCTGTAAAGCCTGCCGTACCCACCGCCATAGCCTGACGTGCGTCGAGACCTTTGGGAAGTGGCACCAACCAGTCCGCTTTGACGCGCGCTTTTTGCCCGTAGCCGCCCCAATGGGCCTCACCAACGCGCCAGCCTGTCAGAACAACTTTATCCCCTGCAGCATAACGCGGGTCATCAGACGTTTCGACGGTGCCCGCGAAATCAATTCCCGGCACATGGGGGTAGTTGCGCACAAGACCACCGCCCGGTCCGATGCACAGACCGTCTTTGTAGTTCACTGTCGAGTATTCTACGGCCACAACCACATCACCAGCCGGAAGCTGATCAAGGCTCAGCTCCTCAACGGCTGCGTGTGTTTTGCCTTCGTCGTCTTTGTTGACCACCAGAGCTTTAAACATGTTCATCTCCCTACATCTTTTCAGTCTTTTCAAAGTCGCGGCACGCTGAAGCGCCGCGACATACATTAAATCCAGAATTTTTCAGCCACCGTGACGGCCCGCGGACCATCGGGTGTTTGGGCCGTCAGCTTAGTGCCTGCATCCCAATGGGTCATACGCACCATGCCGATAGCGACGCCTGTGCCAAAATCGGGGCTGTTGGCTGCGGATGTGATCTGCCCCACAACTTTATCGCCCGCCATCAAGGGCCACGCACGATCACAGGGCGGCACTGCCCCCTCAATCTCAAGAGGGCGGATTTGTTTCACTGGCCCCTCTTTGGAGACGCGCAGCAATGCGTCACGGCCCACACACCCAATCGCCGTTTGGGTCGAACAAAAACGACCAAGTCCTGTTTCGTGGGGGGTGTTATCGCGGGTCATGTCGTTGCCATAGGACAGCAAACCACCTTCGACCCGCTCAATCCCGTTGGGACAACCTGCGCGCACATCAAGGTCTTTGCCCGCCTCCATAAGCGCGTTCCAAAGCGGCATTCCGATGTCACTGCCTTCCACATAAATCTCAAAACCGCCCTGCTTTGAATAGCCAGAGCGCGCAATCACAAGCGAGCGCCCCTGAAACTCAAACACGCCATAGCGGAAAAACTTCACGTTGCGGACGGCCTCACCAAAGACCCTTTCCATCAAATCATCAGACTTGGGACCTTGAATGGCCAAGGGGCTTACGTCGGGTTCATCGACCATCACATCAAGGCGGTAGCCATACGCAATGCCTTTGACCCAAAACAGCAAGTCACTGTCCGCAATAGAAATCCAATAGCGGTCCTCGGCCAATTTAACCGCGACCGGATCGTTCAGCATCCCGCCGGTCTCATCAACCATGGGGACATAATAACACATGCCCGGCAGCATCCCGCGCAAATCCCGGGGCGTCAGCATTTGCAGCAAGCGACCTGCATCAGGGCCGCGCACTTCGACTTGACGTTCAGCGGACACGTCCCAGACCTGAACAGCCGATTTAAGGTGGTGATAGTCTTCGACCACACTGCGAAACACAGTTGGCAAAAGCATGTGATTATAAGTTGTGTAGGCACTTACACCTGCCGCCTCCACACCATCAGAGAACGGCGTGCGGCGAAGCCGACGCGAAGCAGTAATCAAAGCCATATCGTGTTCCTTATCCTTGGCTTATCGAAGCTATAATGTCGTAAATTCCGGCCCTATTTTGGTTTTGGACCGGCCCAGTCAATTGCGCAAATCTCAGCGGACATGCCGCCAAAATCCCAAACGCGGCCATAGTCGCGCACTTTGGACTTTAGGCCCTTGGCGGCGATGATGTTTGGACCCATCCAGTATTTGGAGTTGGTAATCGTGACGGGCTCATCCGGTGAGGCGCCGTCGATCATCTCGATCTCGCCTGCAATTTTGCGCCCGATATACAGACCACGTTTTGTGCCATCACGAACGATTTCAACTTTCTCACGCTCTGCACCGATGATCTCAGAGACAAGGAACGTGAACAAACCGGTAGTACCGCCCGCTTGACCACTGAAAATCTTGAGGATGCCGTTATAGGCCTTCTGGCTTGCGCGCTCATCAACGTAGGCTGCAACTTTCCAATTCCCCTCGCCCATACGACCCGGGATATCGACCAACAAGCCTACGTTAAGCCCTGCCAGATCTTCACCCTCAAAGTGACCCTCATCAATGGCAATAGCCATCCAAGCGTGGCAGTGCCCTTCGGTGGGGGGGTGCGCGCCAAGGCTCACGACGCAGGGGCAAAATACCGTGCATGAGCAGTTGAGGAAAAGCTCGCCCTTAATGGCCCAATCCGTCGGACGCATTTTGCGGCGCAGAGGGTTATTTTCCATCTTCTGGTCGATCCGTTGGGAAATCGCGATGCGATCACTTTCGGTCCGTTGTTCTGTCGTGGCCATCGACGTAGCCCTCCTCGCTTGTGCGCAAATCGCGCGGTCAAATCATCTGCGCAAAGATGCGCGCTACATTACGTTGCTGACGCCAAGCCCAAGGCCTGCTGCGATCAGCGCATATCCCATCGGGCGCGTCACGAATGCGCCCAGCTGTGGCAATTTTTCAATCACCATAGAGAGCGTTGCCGCCCCCATCCACAAAAGGCTCATCACGCCCCCCACAAAGCCAAGCGCCATGAAGCCCCAACAACACCCGACACAAAACGCCCCAAGACCAAGCCCCATGCGCAGACCGCCAAGCGCACCAGTGCGCCAGTGGCCTAAGAAATACATCGTCGGCGCGTGGCAGACCCCGTGGCAAACCTCTTTGACGCGGGTGAACTGGAAAGCCCCGACGACTACCAACAGCCCTGCGGAAAGCCATGTAGGCGCAATGCCCAATTCGTCGACCAGTCCGGCAGATGCCAGCCACAATTGTGCGGCCGTAATCAGTGCCGCGAACGCCACCCAAACGATCGCATATCCTAAAAGCACCCCAAGCCAGCCTGCGCGTGTGCCGTTTGCGCTTTGCATCAGGTCTTCATAGGCGCGCAAAGTTGGCACCATCGTGGGCAACATCATCGCCGCCATCATGATTGCCCACATCGCAAAAAGCGGGCCGAACGTCTCCATCGGCATCATGTTCATCCCAACGGGGCGGCCAATAAGGTCAACACCAGACATCATCGCCATCATGTACAAAAACGCCCATGACGCCAAAATAACGCCAAAAAACGAGAGCCAAAGAATGCTGCGGATTGCGACCATGACGCGGATCTTTCGTATTTGTCTTTCACTTATGTCGAAGCGACTCGACCTGTGCAAAATTAAATGTCAGACTTTTGAAATTACGCAATAGATAATTGTCAGACATATGAAAACAAAGCTTGATCCCTCTGCTGATCTGTCGGCGCAAATTGCCGCTGCGATCCGCGATGCCATTATCGACGGCACTTTGCCCGTTGATGAGCGATTACCTTCGGAAATTGAGCTTTGCGAGCAGTTCGATGTGTCACGATCAACAGTGCGCGAAGCCCTCAAGCGGCTTGCGGCGCAATCACTGATCCGCACGCAGCGGGGCGCCACAGGCGGCGCTTTTGTCAAACGGCTGAACTATGCGGATGCCTATGCACAGCAGATCACAACATCCACGCTGTTGCTGTCGATGAACGAAGTTGATTTTGCCACGGCCTGCGAAGCGCGTTTTACGCTTGAGCGCGCCTGCGCGCCGCTTAGCGCCAAACGCAGGACGCCCGATCACCTTGCGACAATGCGGGCTGAAATTCACCGCCAAGGACAAATCGGACTTTCTGACGAGGCTTTTTGCGCCTCGGACGTGGCGTTTCACCGTGCGCTCGTGGATGCAGCCCATAATCCGGTTTTGTCGTATCAACTGGCCGGCGCCGTAGAGGCCATGCAGCCCTTGATGAATATGATCACTTTCACCGCGCGCGACCGTGATAAAATCATTCGCCTACACACTGATTTAGCGAACGCCATTGAGCAAGAAAACGCCGTGGAAGCAGACCGTGTGCTGCAAACTCTGGCCAGCGAAACCAACGCCATGGCAGATACAGTATTTACTGCCCGCGCAGGACGCTAATCACTTGCACGGCGCGCCACTTTCCATGTAGGGCCAGCGCACTAAACTACTCATTGTCGCGACCCACTATTTTTGATTTTTCCCGTCGGAGGATTCCAATGAAACGCCTACTTTTGACTTCAGCCGCTGCGCTGTTTGCCACCACTGCTTTTGCCGCTGATCCTGAATTGATCGTGTTTGATTGGTCCGGCTACGAAGAAGAAGGGTTCTACCCCGATTACACTGCCAAACATGGCGATATCCCAACGTTTGCGTTCTTTGGCGAAGAAGAAGAAGCGTTTCAAAAGTTGCGCTCTGGCTTTCGCGCAGACGTCGGTCACCCGTGTTCGCAATCTGTTGAGAAGTGGCGTGATGCCGGCCTAATTGAGCCATGGGATATTTCACAAATTCCAGCCTACGCAAATGTAGATGCGGCCTACAAAGAAAACCCGATCTTTGCAGATGATACAGGCGTTTACTTTATCCCCGCTGACCTAGGTGCGACCGCAATCGCCTATAACACTGAAGAAGTTCCCGCCGGAGATATCGAAAGCCTTCAGGTGTTCCTTGATCCAAAATATGCAGGCCGCACATCTTTGCCTGACAACGTAGACGATGCCTATTCACTGGCATTTTTGGCAACTGGTGTAACTGACTGGACAACCGCAACCCCTGCGCAAGTCGATGCCGCTTCTGAGTGGATGCGCAAGGCCCACGCCAATGTCCGCGCCTATTGGGCAGACGGTGCAGAATTGGCGCAGCTGATGGCAACTGGCGAAGTTCTGATTTCATGGGCGTGGAACGAAACTCCAGTGACTATGGCAGCTGACGGCGCGCCCATCGGTTACCAACGCGAAGCCAAAGAGGGATCATCACTGTGGTTCTGTGGCTACGTGAACCTGCAAAACGGCCCCGGCTCTGAGCAAAAAGCGCATGACTTTATGAACGCATGGCTTCAGCCAGAGGTGACTGACTACATGGTCAACGAATGGGGCTATGGCCACGGCAACGCACAGGCTATGGCAGACTTTGACACAACGATCCTTGATGAAGTTGGCATGGGCAAAATTGACGCTCCGATCCTGCGTCAACTGCCTCTTGAAAACGCAATCCGCGAGCAGATGGTCGCGTCCTTTGAGAAAATCAAAGCTGGTTTTTAAGCGCAGCGTTTGAGCCGTTAGAACAGCGACGGGCGTACGCGCCCCTCGCCATCTGCCAGATCACCTCTATGTCATACCACAGAGCAAAAACGCAGAGGATGTCATGGTAGAGTATATTTCGATCGGATTGGCCCTGTTGACCATCGGCCTTGGGGCGTTTGGCTTTTTGGCCCCCCGTTACACCGCCTCCGCACTTGATCTGGAAACCACCCACACAACAATGGGCCTGTCAGAAATGCGCGCCAGCGTTGGCGCCTTGTTTGTGGCCGTTGGGTTTGCGTGCCTGTTCACTGGCAGCGCGTCCGCCTACTTTATGCTTGGGGTTGTATACGCAGGTGCTGCAACGGGCCGTGCGCTATCCCTTATTCTTGACGCCCCCCCTTTTCGCAAAGCCCTGACGTTCTTCGCTTTTGAGGCGATACCCGCCGGCTTTTTGCTTTGGGCGCATAGCCTGACCTGAAGACGCGCGGATAAATCCTGCGATCACACCAGCTACCTGTTGCAAACCACAGCCAGCCGATTATGTATGACTTGTCTCTTTGGGGACTATGGACATAAACGCGCTCGTAATAAGCGGATCGGACCCGGGGGCGGTACCCGGCGACTCCACCATATTACCACCGGCGGCATCCTTCATTTGGGGAGGTCATTCGGGATTGTGGGGTCGAAATAGGATCGACGAACGTCTAAAGGGGTTTGCTTTGTTTCGGTGAGTTACCACCGTTATCGGTACATTTAAGCTAGTTGCAAATGACAACAAAGCTCCAGTAGCACTCGCAGCGTAAGCAGCGCGTAATACTGAACTCTAAGTCCTAAGGCCTAGCAGCTTTAGGCGGGGTTCGCAGGTACCTGGCAACAGAAACCTGCACTTCCCTACCTTTCTACATCCTATCCATATACGGCACTTTGAATGCTAGGATGCACAGCTTTCAATGCTGCCGTTCACCTCACCCACATGGCGAAAATCACTTGAAATATAGCGGTACGTATAATTCAGCCCATACTCATCCATCAGAGTACGAATAGCAGTGTCACTGCAAATGTTGTCATAAACCAGACGGGCTTGTTCGGCCAACGCGGCTTCACGGTCAATCTGATCGTAGCGGGAGTTATACGTGTAATAATACCGCACATTCAGCTTATCGATTGTCATGTTATCAAAGTGCAAAAGTTGGCCACGCTCGGATTTTACGCTTTCATTCAATTGCCGTGCGGAGCGTTCGAAAAAAGCCACCACTTCAAGCTGCTCAGGTGACAAGTCATCTGTGCGGCTCAGCTCTGTTTGGCTGTTGGCAACCACCGACTGCAAAGTTGAGATTGTGCTCAGTGTCAGCGGGTCCGCTTGCTGTCGAGTTACTTCTAAATCTGATTGCACACTTAGCGGCGCTGATCCATCAACCCGCTGATCTGTCATCAAAAAAGCGCTGCCCAAGCCAAATGCTACCCCGACACCAACCAATCCGAAACCTTTTAACCCCGAAGCAAAACCTTGCTTTTCCATTACTGCGTCCCCCAAAGACAATAGGCCAATTTGGCAGTGGCCTTATATGGTGCTGCACAACATCTTGCGCAGCGTTGATCAAAAGATACAATTAAATGATACTTTTGATCAAGTCATGGTTTAGGGCCTGTTTCGCGGCCTTGCCAAAGCGCCGCAGCAAATCTTGCATCAATTGTGACCCCGCCCCTTTTACTTCACCGCAAGGGGACGTAGGGTAAAAGCCAGTTGACAGATGGCCTCAAAGGAACCGCATCTATGGATCGCTCAATTGACTACGGAAACCTGATGCACCGCGCGATGCGCAGCTTGATCCAGAACGTTCTGAACGATGTGGCAGCGAACGGCCTGCCCGGTGAGCACCACTTTTTCATCACGTTCGACACTATGCACCCGGACGTGGAAATTGCCGACTGGCTATCAGACAGGTATCCGGGAGAAATGACCGTCGTCATGCAGCATTGGTTCGACAACCTAAACGTCACCGACGAAGGCTTTGCGGTCACTTTGAACTTTGGCGACAGCCCCGAGCCGCTTTATATTCCATACGACTCGATCAAAACTTTTGTGGACCCGTCCGTTGAATTTGGCCTGCGCTTTGAAAGCCAAGACGATGACGAGGATGATTTAGAAGACACCGATTTGGACCTACCAGATGACGTCGACTTGCTGCCTGTCACCCAAGCAAGCAGCGCCGACCGTGCCACGGACAGTGACGCCCCCAAAACCAAGGCCGACGTTGTGAGCCTTGATAGTTTCCGCAAGACCTAAGCCAACGACAGCCAGTAACGGCTGCTAGTTATTGCGCGGCGCATCTTAGCGCGCTAAACGGCATACAACAGTATACGAACAGGATTTCATCATGAGCACCACCCGCACCGAGACCGACAGCTTTGGCCCATTAGAAGTTCCCTCCGAGAAGTATTGGGGCGCACAAACACAGCGCAGCATCATGAACTTCCCTATCGGCTGGGAAAAGCAACCAATCGCGATCGTGCGTGCATTGGGCGTGATCAAACAAGCCTGCGCACAAGCCAATATGGACAACGGCAAGCTGCCCAAAGAATTGGGCGATGCCATCATCCAAGCCGCATCCGAAGTGGTTGCGGGCAAATTCGATGACAACTTTCCGCTGGTCGTCTGGCAAACCGGCTCTGGCACGCAGTCCAATATGAACGCCAATGAGGTGATCGCAAACCGCGCAATTGAGATTTTGGGCGGCATCATCGGGTCAAAAGATCCCGTGCACCCGAATGATCACTGCAACATGGGCCAGTCGTCAAACGACACATTCCCGACCGCGATGCACATTGCCACCGCGATGACAGCGCGCGACGTATTGATCCCCGGCCTTGAGAAATTGCACGCGGCCTTGGCAGCAAAAGTAAAAGAATTTGACGGCATCATTAAAATTGGCCGCACCCACACTATGGACGCGACGCCGCTGACGTTGGCGCAAGAATTCTCTGGCTATACGCATCAAGTTGCGATGGGGCTTGAGCGCATCAAATCTGCCCTGCCCCGCATAAATGAGCTGGCCCAAGGTGGCACAGCTGTAGGCACTGGCTTGAACACCGTGCAAGGCTGGGGCGAGCAAGTCGCAGCTAACATGGCGGCCATCACGAACCTTCCTTTCGTAACAGCACCAAATAAATTCGAAGCCCTCGCCGCACATGACGCGATGGTCGAGATGTCCGGCGCGTTAAAAACCGTTGCGGCCAGCCTGTTCAAAATCGCAAACGACATACGCCTCTTGGGTTCTGGTCCGCGCTGTGGTTTGGGCGAGTTGATGTTGCCCGAAAACGAACCCGGCTCATCCATCATGCCCGGCAAAGTAAACCCAACACAATGCGAGGCTCTTACCCAAGTGTGTGCCCATGTGTTCGGCAATGACGCAGCCGTGGGTTTTGCAGGCAGCCAAGGTCACTTTGAGTTGAACGTCTACAAACCGATGATAGCCTATAACGTGTCGCAATCCATGCAATTGCTGGGCGACGCCTCTGTTGCCTTCAGCGATAATTGCGTGTCGGGCATCCAAGCCAACACCGACAACATCACGCGCATTATGAATGAATCGCTGATGCTGGTAACGGCGCTCGCCCCCGAAATTGGCTATGACAACGCAACAACCGTCGCAAAAACAGCGCATAAAAACGGCACGACCCTGAAAGAGGAAGCGATCGCGTTGGGCTTTGTAGACGCCGAAACTTTCGACCGTGTTGTCCGCCCTGAATTGATGATCGGCCCTAAGTGAGTGTCATCAACCTAAACAAGGCCCGCAAGGCCAAGGCGCGCGCCGACAAAAAGGCGCGCGCTGATGAAAACGCTGTAAAGTTTGGCCAAAGCAAAAGCCAGAAAACCATCGCTGCCGCACGCAAAGCACAGCTCTCTAAGCATTTGGACGGTCATAAAACTGATGGCTGAGCGGCCTACGAAACGCTCGCTCACCTTGCGTGGGCACCGCACTTCGGTGTCGCTTGAAGATGCTTTTTGGAACAGCTTTCGCCAAATAGCTGCAGAAAACAACAAACCAATCAATGTGTTAGCGGCTGAAATTGATGCGACACGCGGTGTCGATATTGGGCTCGCCTCAGCAATTCGTCTGTATGTGCTGCAATATTACCAATCCAAAATAGCCACGCACGGCGCCAAAGATATTACAGACGTCTAGTCAGGCTTGTGCTCGGCTTTCTTTTCCCATCTACCGCTTTCCTCAGACCAATACTGTGCTGTCACGCCCGCACCGGTTAAGCTGCGCCATTGCTCCCGCGCGTGCTGAAGGGCTGCACCATCATTGCCATCAAACAGGATGCACGCCCGCGTAAGCGCAGTAGCCTCATCGGCGGTCACCTCAGCGCCGTGAACTGACATCAGACAGTTGGCGTTGTTCGAATAAGATGCCTGTGCGCCCTTGGTCAGCAAAATTGGTTGCGCTGCATCATGATCCCCGCCGGCAACGCCGTGGGGCAAAAAGCTGTCGTCGCGCGCGGTCCAAATTGCCAGGTCCAGCGCCTCCAGATCAGTGGCTTCAGTCCCGCGCACCACGCATTTCATTCCCGCCCCCACCGCTTTTTCGAGCAGTGTTGGCAACGTAACCTCAAGCGGCGCGCGGGTTAGATGGTAAAAGTAAACTTCGCCCACGTTATGCTTCGTAAGTATCTGCAATCAAACGGTTCAGAGCCATCACGCCCCACCCCGTTGCCCCTTTGGGCGCGTGAGCCGTATCCGCCTTCACACTTGCCACACCAGCAATATCGAGATGAATCCAAGGCATCCCGTCGTGGATAAAACGTTGCAAAAATTGCGCCGCAGTGATGCTACCTGCCGCACGTGTGCCTACGTTTTTCATATCCGCAACAGCACTTTTAATCTGGGCGTCATACTCGGGGCCCATCGGCATGCGCCATGCCCCTTCACCCTCAAGCCCTGCGGCAGCCAAGAAGTCTGCACAAAGCGTGTCATCGTTTGAAAACACACCTGCGTTGTCATGGCCAAGGCCCACAATGATGGCACCCGTTAGGGTCGCCAAGTTGATCACGCCCGTTGGCTTGAAACGCTCTTGAGCATACCAAAGCACATCCGCCAAAACGAGGCGTCCCTCTGCATCAGTATTGATGATCTCAACTGTGTCGCCTTTCATCGAGCGCACAACATCACCCGGGCGCGTAGCTGTTGAGCTTGGCATGTTTTCCACCAGCCCGACCAGCCCCACCACATTGGCTTTGGCCTCACGCATGGCCAGCGTCTTCATCACACCTGCCACGACGCCCGCGCCGCCCATGTCCATCGTCATGTCTTCCATGCCGCCTGCAGGTTTTAAGCTGATGCCGCCCGTGTCGAACACAACCCCCTTACCAACAAGGGCAAAGGGCGCTTCATCACCGCCGCCGTTCCACTTCATCACAACCACTTTGGACGGCGATGCACTGCCTTGGCCGACGCTCAACAGGGTGCGCATGCCCAACTCTTCAAGAGCGTCTTCTTCAAGCACTTCAACTTCAAGGCCAAGGGCCGTCAGCGCGGCGAGACGGTCGGCAAATTCTGTCGTTGTCAGAATATTCGCAGGCTCCGTCACCAGATCGCGGGTGAAAAACACACCCTCGGCAATCGCACGCAACTCACCCAACTGACCATCAAGTGTCTCTGGCTTATTAAGCATAACGTTTAATGCACCAAAAGTTTTGGGTTCCGCAGTTTTGTGGTCCTGAAACTGATATGCGCGCAGCAGCGCACCAAGCGTGATCTGATCTGCGTGCTTGGTACTTCCCGCCATGACCAAAACATCACCTGCACCAATTGCTTTGCCAATTTGCACACCCGCTTTGCGCGCCGTAGCTGCATCCGCACGTCGGTCCAGCTTGATGATTTGCACCGCACTTGCGGCCATACCTGCGGGCCATGCCAAATCCGTAGTGTCCGCCGCTTTCATGTCAGAAAACGCATCCGAGCCCACAAACCGCTCAACAGCCCCTTTGCTTAGCCGGTTCACACGGCGCCCCGCCTGATCAAGCTTGCCTCCTGCATCCACAAAAATGACGACGCGGCCGGTGTGTGCGGCTATCGCGTCTAGATTGGTTTCAGATGCGGTGACGGTAATCAAATCAGTCATGGCTGGGGTCCCTTTAAACTCATGCGGCATTCACGCCGACCTTTGTCTATAGCTAGCGTGCAGACATAGGATTGACCAGAAACGAGTTTCGTCTGCCGTGTGCATGGGCTAGTGTGCAGCAACAGTCTGCCGACACCCACATCAAGATCAGGAGCCTCGTGCGCGCCAATGCCCCGGTTTGACCGCTACATGCTGTCCCAACTTATGGTGCTTTTCGGGTTTTTCAGCCTTGTTTTGGTGCTTGTGCTTTGGGTCAACCGCGCCGTGCGCTTATTCGACCAACTCATCGGTGACGGGCAAACCGCGTTGGTGTTCCTTGAATTTTCAGCACTTACTTTACCCGTAGCAATCGCCGCCGTTCTGCCCATCGCGTGCTTTGCTGCGGCGGTATATGTGACAAACCGAATGAGCCAAGAGAGCGAGTTGGTGGTGGTTCAAGCCACTGGCTACTCCGGCTTCAGGCTTGTGCGACCAGTCTTGGTGTTTGGGATGGTCGTGGCGGTTTTGATGTCACTGCTATCGCATGTTTTGATGCCTATGAGCACTGAACGCCTCTTGGATCGCACTGCGGAAGTGTCGCAAAACATCACCGCCAAACTACTTAGTGCGGGACAATTCCAACACCCAGCAAAAGATGTCACGCTATTCATTAGTGACATCACAGAGCGTGGCGAACTGGTTGGTTTGTTCCTATCAGATGCGCGAAACTCGGAACGCAGCGTGACTTACACCGCCAAATCAGCGCTTCTGGTGCGGGGGGAAAGCGGCGCAAAATTGGTGATGTTCGATGGCCAAGCGCAAACGCGTCGCGCCTCAACCAATCAGATATCGATCACCACTTTTGCTGATTTCGCATACGATATCGGCGGGCTGATTTCATCGGCTCCAACAGGTAAACGCAAAGTGGATGAATTAAGCACAGCAGAGCTGCTCGCGGCGACACCTGAAATGCAAGACGAAACAGGCGCATCGCGCGCCACTTTGATCACGGAAGCCCATCTACGGTTTGCGCGCCCACTTTTGGCCCCCGTTTCTGCACTGATGGGATTTGCGTTCTTGATGGTGGGCAGCTTCAGCAGGTTTGGCATCTGGCCCCGCGTCGTATGGGCGACCATCGCATTGATCTTGACCAAACTCGGCGAGAACATTGTCACCGCAAAAGTACTGGAAGAGGCAAACCTCTGGCCAATTATGTATGTTCCAGCGTTCGGGGGCACCGTGATTGCAATCGCCCTTTTGTGGCTATCGGCTCGCCCAAGCCTGCTGCGCCGCGGCACGCGGGAGATCACCACATGACGCTGCACCTATACTTTGCAATGAAATTCCTGCGCAGCTTTTTGGTGGTTGGCGCGATTTTCTTTGCAGTCCTGCTGTTGATTGATGTGCTCGAACAGGTTCGCCGTTTCAGCGATGCGGATGTGTCTTTTGCAGGCATCCTTGGGCTGGCCGCTTTAAACGTGCCGTCGGGTCTTTACACCATTTTGCCGCTCATCACGATCATCGCCACACTGACGCTGTTTCTGGGCCTTGCGCGCACATCTGAGCTGGTGATCACACGGGCGGCGGGGCGAAGTGCGTTGCTGTCCCTTCTTGCACCGATCGTCGTAGCCGCGGGGCTTGGTGCGCTCTCCGTGAGCGTCCTGAACCCACTGGTTGCTGCAACTTCCAAACAATACGAGGAGAACGCTGCGCGCTACACAGACGGCGCGGCCTCAGTTTTATCTGTTTCAGACGAAGGGCTCTGGCTACGTCAGGGCGATTTGCGCGGACAAACCGTGATCCACGCACAGCAATCAAGCGCCAACGGCACGCGGTTGGTCAATGCGATGTTCTTGGCTTATTCCGAGGACGGCCTACCCCTTACGCGGGTCAATGCGGTTGAAGCGGTTTTGACAGACGGGGCTTGGCAGTTGCGGGATGCAAAGACGTGGCGCCTAAACGACCCTAACCCCGAACGCACCGCGATCACTGCAAAAATGTTAACCATTCCAACGGACCTCACGCGCGACCGAATTCAAGATAGTTTCGGCACCCCAAGCGCTGTCCCAATCTGGGCACTGCCGCGCTTCATCGCAGATCTCGAAACCGCTGGCTTTTCGGCGCTATCCTACAGGATCTGGTATCATATGGAGTTGGCGCTTCCGCTATTTTTGATCGCAATGGTCCTTATTGGGGCCGTGTTCACCATGCGCCATGTGCGTTTTGGCAAGACCGGTCAGATGGTGCTTTATGCAATCATGATGGGTTTTGGTGCGTTCTTTTTGCGCAACTTGGCGCAGGTGCTTGGTGAAAACGGTCAAATCCCGATTATCCTTGCCGCATGGGCACCCCCAATTGCTGCGATCTGTTTGGCAATTGCGATGCTGCTTCATTTGGAGGACGGATGATGTTGCGTGTTTTGAGCCTATCCGCAGGCATTTTGCTCTCTACTCTGGGCCCTGCCGCGGCACAAAACGCAACATTAGTTGCCGACACCATCAGTTTTGACGGCGCAAATCGGCTGGTCGCATCGGGGGCCGTTGAAGTTCTTTATGGCTCAACGCGCCTAAAGGCATCGCGGGTTGTTTACAATCAAGCCACTGACAAGCTGAGCATTGAAGGACCGCTGACCTTGGTCGACGGCGACACAATCGTTGTGGCAGACGAAGCCGAAATCAGTCAGGATTTGCGTGACGGTGTACTGGAAAGCGCGCGGGTGGTTCTGGCCGAACAGCTACAACTTGCAGCGACCGAAGTGAACCGCGTAAGCGGCCGTTACACTCAGCTCTACAAAGTCGCAGTCACCAGTTGCCATGTTTGCGGAGCAGATGACCTGCCCCTTTGGCAATTACGGGCCAAAGGAATTGTGCACGACCAAGACGCGCGACAACTCTACTTCGACAGCGTTCAGTTGCGCGTGCTGGATATCCCTGTGTTCTATCTTCCCAAACTTCGCCTGCCTGATCCAACCCTTGATCGGGCCGCTGGCTTTTTGGTGCCAAGCCTGCGCACGAACAGCCAGCTTGGAACCGGCCTGAAGCTGCCGTATTTTATACCGATCGGAGACGACAAAGACCTCACGCTGACGCCCTATTTTTCGTCATCCACCGCAACAATCGAATTTCGCTACCGACAAGCCTTTGCCAGTGGTGATCTGAACGTGCGTGGTGCGCTGACCGACGATGATCTTGTTTCAGGGCAACGCAGCTATCTTTTTGCGGACGGATCATTCGACTTAGGTCGGGATTACACGCTCAGTTTTGATATCGAACAAACATCCGACGACACGTATTTGATCGACTACGGCTATAACGCAAAAGACCGCCTCGACAGCGCCATCAGCCTTGAGAGGGTACGCGCTGATGATGCTTTTGATGCAACATTGACGTACTTCAAATCACTTCGCTCAGGCGAGCAAACGTCAACTCTTCCGCCCCTTGTTGGCGATCTGCGCTATACAAAGCGCCTAAATGTTCGCGGTGGCACGCTTGATCTCAGCGGCGATATTCACGCACATCAAAGATTTTCGGGCACCGATGCTACGGTTCAATCAGGCGCAACGCCGTTTAGTTTTGCCCCCGCTGGCCGCGACGTCACACGTCTCAGCGCTGCTGCCCTCTATCAAAAAGGTTGGGTCATGGACGGCCTTTCGATTGATTTTGATGCACGCATTGGCGCGGATATCTACACCTCTGGAGACGATCTTGGCGAGGCTGACACCCTAAGCCGTGCAACACCTGCAAGTTCGATCACCCTGCGGTATCCACTTGCGAAAAACACGGACCAAGCGACGCATATCCTTGAGCCAGTACTACAAATTTCATGGGCAGACACTTTGGGTGACACGCCGCGCAACGAAGACAGCACACGTTCAGAATTCGACGAAGGTAATCTGCTGTCCTTTAGCCGTTTCAGCGGGCAAGATGCCGTTGAGACGGGTTTACGCACAACGGTTGGCTTGAACTACTCCCGTACAGGAAAGGATGGCTGGCATTACGCACTTAGTGCGGGCAAAAGTTTCCGCGCGGATACAGATGATGATTTTGCTGCAACAACAGGGCTGGTAAACCGTAGCTCAGACTGGCTGCTAGCAGCACAAGTCAAATTCAACGATGCGCTGACACTGACCAACCGCGCTGTCGTGCAAGACGATCTGACATTTCAACGCAATGATCTGCGCCTGTCGAATCAAACCGCGGATTGGCGTTTGGCCAGCAGTTATTACTGGTCCCAAGCGGACACAGACCTTCCCAACACCGATTTTGCAGAACTGACATTAGACGGCAGCTACCGCTTTGACCGCTATTGGTCAGCCCAGGGTGACCTGCGCTATGACTTCAACGAAAGCACCGCAGCGCGCGCCGGTTTTGGCGTAAGTTACGAAAATGAATGCATCGTTGTCGGTGCCGCAGTCTCACGGCGCTTCACCTCATCGACAAATTTAGATCCTACGACCGATTTCGACCTGACCGTGTCACTTAAAGGGTTCAGCACGGGCCGCTCTCGTGGCACAATGGAAAAATCGCACAGGTGTAATTGAGGCCAGCAGCACAATGATCAAATCGTTTTCCCGTTTCGCCAAGAGCGCCTCACAGGTGGCTTTTGCTTTTGTTATCTGTTCCTCGGCGGCACTGGCGCAAAATCAATTTGCGCCGGCGATCAAAGTGAATGACCGCGTCATCACCGGCTACGAGTTGGATCAACGGGCGCGCTTTTTGCAGGTACTCAATGCGCCGGGCAACCCAGCAGACTTGGCACGCGAGCAACTCATTGATGACCGGCTAAAGCAAGACGCGCTCGCAACAGCAGGGATAACCCCAAACCACGAGCAGGTTCTGGAAGGGATGGCAGAATTTGCAGGTCGCGGTGGGCTCACACTTGAACAATTCATCACCGCAATTGCCCAAGACGGCGTAGACCAGCAATCATTTCGCAGTTTCGTCGAAGTCGGCATCGGTTGGCGCGAGTTTGTTCGGGCACGCTTTGCGCCCCGCGCCGCAGTCAGCGACACCGAGATCGAGCGCCGCATCGCCCTGTCATCCGCAAATCAAGTGGGTGGCGTACGGGTCCTGCTGTCCGAGATCGTGTTGGCGAATTTACCAGAAGTTGCAGACGAGACACGCGCGCGGGCGGAAGAGATCGCACAAGTTCAATCAATCGCACAATTCGCAGCGCTGGCACGACAGTATTCACTGTCCAACAGCCGCGAAAACAGTGGCCGTCTTAATTGGCGCGCCCTCTCGGACTTTCCGCCTGCCATCGCACAGCGCTTTTTGTCCCTGCAGCACGGTGCGGTCACACAGCCCATCTCATCCGGTGAAGCAGTTGTGCTGTTTCAACTGCGCGGCATTGAAGAAACAAGCGCCCCAAGCCCTGCCCCCGAAGCAATCGACTATGCGGCCTATTACATCGCTGGCGGGCGCTCTGAAGCGGGGCTCAAACGCGCGGCAGAAATCCGTGCCAGCGTCGATACATGCGATGATCTCTACGGCATTGCCCAAGGCCAACCTGCGCGCGTCTTGGACCGCGGTGCGCTGGCACCATCAGATATCCCCAACGACATCGCGCTTGAGCTAGCCAAACTGGACGACAACGAAGTTTCAACTGCGCTAACGCGCGCCGGTGGCGACACCTTGGTGTTTTTGATGCTATGCGGTCGCACGCCCCAACTGGGCGAGGACATAGACCGTGGTGCCATCCGCACCTCGCTTTTGAACGAACGTGTTGAGCGCTTGGCCGAGGGCTTCTTGGCCGAACTACGCGCAGATGCGATCATCACCGACCAATAGGCAATGACCCAAACCACACAGCAAAAAGCCCCAATCGCGCTTAGTTGCGGTGAACCCGCTGGTATCGGCCCCGAGATTGCCGCAAAGGCATGGGACCGTTTGCGGGGCCGACAGCCGTTTTTCTACATCGGTGACCCACGACACATTCCAGTCGGCACTCCCATCCGCGAGATACATACCCCCCAAGACGCAGTGCACGTAAGTGCCGAAGCGCTACCTGTTTTGCCGATTACTTTTCCTGCCGAAAACACTGCTGGACAGCCAGATCCCAGAAATGCAGCCGGCGTTATTGAAGCCATCGCGCGTGGTGTGTCCTTGGTTCAATCGGGTGAAGCCAGCGGGTTGTGCACAGGGCCCATCAACAAAAAAGCGCTGAAAGACGGCGCAGATTTTGCCTACCCGGGTCACACAGAATATCTTGCAGCATTGGCAGGCGTCGATCAGGTCGTCATGATGCTGGCGTGCGACGCACTGCGCGTTGTGCCTGTCACCATTCATATCCCCCTTGAGGACGTCCCAAGCCAGCTGACCGCGGCGCGATTAACGGACACGCTGTTGATCACCCACCGCGCGCTAAGACGTGACCTTGGTATAGACGCCCCGCGGATCGCGGTGGCAGGCCTAAACCCCCACGCGGGCGAAGGTGGTGCCATGGGGCGCGAAGAAATCGACATGATCACCCCTGTTCTGGATGCTTTGCGCCGTGAGTGCATGAACATCACGGGGCCTTTGTCGGCCGACACGATGTTTCATGCAGAAGCACGCAAAAACTATGATGTGGCGGTGTGCATGTATCACGACCAAGCGCTTATCCCGATCAAGACGCTTGATTTTTCGGGCGGCGTCAACGTCACCCTTGGGTTGCCTTTCATCAGAACCTCACCTGATCATGGCACCGCTTTTGACATTGCGGGCCAAGGTATTGCAGATGCGGATAGTCTTATCGCTGCCCTGAACATGGCACGCAAAATGGCCGATGCAAAAACGGGCAACGCCGCGCCCGCTACAACAGAAAAATAGCTAATGGCCCAGATAGATACCCTTCCCCCGCTTGCAGATGTGATTGCGGAAAACCAACTGTCTGCCAAAAAATCCCTTGGGCAGAACTTTTTGTTGGATTTGAATCTTACGGCAAAAATTGCGCGGCAAGCAGGCTCGCTGACAGATTGCGACGTTCTTGAAATCGGACCTGGTCCCGGCGGGTTAACCCGTGGGTTGCTGGCCGAAGGGGCGCGCCGCGTTTTGGCAATTGAAAAAGATCCCCGCTGTGGGCCCGTACTGGATCAAATCAGCGCCGCCTACCCCGACCGGCTGTCCTATGTCATCGGTGACGCGCTTGACGTGAACCCGCTTGAGCACCTCACGCCGCCCATCAGAATTGCGGCAAATCTTCCTTATAACGTGGGTACAGAGTTGTTGGTTCGGTGGTTAACCCCACCTGAATGGCCCCCGTTCTGGAGCAGCCTCACGTTAATGTTCCAGCGCGAAGTCGCCATGCGTATCGTTGCGGAACCGGGCAGCAAAGCCTACGGACGACTGGCCGTTTTGGCCCAGTGGCGCGCAGATACGCGCATCGCGATGTCACTTCCACCAGAGGCGTTCACACCCGCACCAAAAGTGCATTCAGCAGTGGTGCATTTGACAGCCCTTCCCAAACCACGGTTTGAGGCGGACGCCAAAGTGTTATCACGGGTTGTGGCGGCAGGATTTAACCAACGCCGCAAAATGCTGCGCGCATCACTCAAAGGCGTGGCACCCGATATCGAGGACCGCCTTATTGCAGCAGGTATCAAACCGACCGAGCGCGCTGAAACTGTTGGGCTAGAACAATTCTGTGCCCTTGCCCGCGCCGTAGCTGCTGGTTGACTAGGATATCGTGATGCTGAGCTCAGCTTGGCCGCATTCAGCGCAGTCTGTAGACGCTTAACAGCTTATTCGGCTGCAGATGTGTCGGGCGTTTGCTCAGCCGCAGGGGCCTCTGACGGAGCTGAAACAGTCTCTGAAGCTGCCTCTGCCGACCCATTTTCATCTGTCTTCGCAACACGAGGCTTGCGCGGACGGCGGATACGCTTAGGGCGCTCAGCCGGTGCATCTTCAGAAGTTGGCGCATCTGCATCCGCATTTTGCTCAGCGGGTGGCTCACTGGCATCTTCCGATGTCTCAACAGGGCCGCCTTCACGTTCCTGACGCTCGGCGCGCTCTTGGCGTTCACGGTCGCGTTGCTCTTGACGCTCGCGGTTCAGGCGCTCTTGCTCTTCGCGCTTTGCCTCAACTTCACGCTGCGCTTCGCCAAGGATACGCAGGTAATGTTCAGCGTGCTGCTGAAACGCTTCGACGGCAACGCGGTCACCGGAAAGCTGTGCATCGCGCGCAAGTTGTGTGTATTTATCAATGATTTGCTGAGGGGTGCCGCGCACTTTGCCTTCGGGACCAGAGCTGTCAAAAACACGGTTAATGACGTTGCCACCGGACGGGCGATTAGTGTTGCGGCTTTTGTTCCGCGAGCGGTTTTTAGATGATCTCATAAGGTATCGATGGCCCGTTTAGTGGCGCCTCACATCGGCGCAGTCCATTTTATACGTGATACATGCGTAAAGAAGCGCGTCGCGGCTTCCAATATTCGCAGTGTCAGCTTAACAGCGATGATCGAAATGGTTCCAATCCCGTCGCTGAATAGACAAAAGCACTTGGCGCAGGCAGTCGCAAGCCAAAAGACACAAATTTTATGTATTTAATGCCTTAAATCACCTGTGCTGGTGACTTTCGAGCACACACAACGCGGTCTTTGCCGTTAATATCCTTAAACAAGCCGACATTTGCCCATAACGCCTGCTCAAACAGCGCAACCACATCTGGCCCCTGCCCTGCGCCAATTTCGACGATGATCTGCCCATCTGCTGTCAAAAATTGCGCCGCATCGGCGGCCAAAACGCGATAAACCTTCAGCCCATCGGCGCCAGGTGTCAGCGCCATATGCGGCTCCCACTCGCGCACATCGCGGGCAAGTCCTGCCATTTCATCTTCGGCAATATAAGGCGGATTTGAAACGATGAGATCATACGGGCCGCTCGCCCCACCCAACCAGTCCGAGCGGTAAAATGCAGCACGGTCCGCCACACCGCAGGCGATGGCATTTTGCTCTGCAACAGCTAAAGCTGCCGCAGAAAGATCAGCCCCCTCGCCCGTCGCCGCCGGATTTTCAGCAAGCAAAGTGACCAGAATGCACCCCGACCCTGTGCCCAGATCAAGAACTTTTGAATAAGGCGCAGATAACGCCCGCTCAATAAGCGTTTCAGTATCAGGGCGCGGGTCGAGCACATCTTTGGTCACAATAAACTCGCGGCCATAAAATGCGCGTCGACCGATGATTTGTGCCACAGGTTGATGGCCCAATCGCGCATCGACGTAGGCTTCAAAAGTTGCCGCCGCCTGCGCGGAAATTGTATCATGGCTGTGAAGTGTAAGGCGCGATGCAGCGATGCCAAGTGCGTGGGCCATTAGGCGGCGCGCATCAGGTGCAGGCTCAACAATTCCCGCTTCACGCAACCGCACAATTGCTGCCATCAAAGCAGATTGCACCGTTGCGGGCGTGCTCATCCGTTCATCTCGGCCAGAAGATTTGCCTGTGCTTCAGCAGTCAGCGCGTCGATGGTCTCGGTCAGATCGCCGCCCATAATCGCGTCCAACTTGTAAAGCGTCAGATTGATCCGGTGATCTGTCATACGCCCTTGCGGGAAATTATAAGTACGAATGCGCTCGGACCGGTCACCACTGCCAACTTGGCTTTTGCGGTCAGCGGAGCGTGCATCATCGACCCGCTGGCGTTCCATGTCATAAAGGCGTGTTTTCAAAACCTGCATCGCAATTTCGCGGTTACGATGCTGCGATTTTTCCGAACTCACCACGATGATGCCGGTGGGAATGTGCAAAATCCGCACGGCAGAGTCGGTTGTGTTAACGTGCTGTCCGCCTGAACCACTGGCCCGCATCGTATCAATGCGCAGATCGCCTGCATCAATTTGTACATCTACATCCTCAGCCTCGGGCAATACGGCCACCGTCGCCGCAGAGGTATGAATACGCCCCCCGCTTTCAGTGGTCGGAACACGCTGCACGCGGTGCACGCCGCTTTCGTACTTCAATTTGGCAAAAACACCCGCGCCCTGCACGTGTGCAGTCACTTCCTTAATGCCGCCCAGCTCAGTTTCCTGATGCTCGATGATTTCGAATTTCCAGCCCTGCGCCTCGCTATAGCGTTGATACATGCGCAACAAATCACCTGCGAAAAGTGCAGCCTCGTCGCCGCCTGTTCCTGGGCGGATTTCAATCATTGCTGGCCGCGCATCGGCCGCATCTTTTGGCAAGAGCGCAAGTTGCAGGTCACGCTCCGCATCGGGAACAGCCGCCCGCAGGTCTGGCAATTCCATCTCTGCAAGCTCACGCATTTCTGGGTCAGACATCATCTCTTCTGCGTCACTTAAGTTCTGCAAAAGCTGTTGGTAGGCGTTGATCTGTGCCACAACGGGACCAAGGTCAGAGTATTCTTTGGACAAAGTCGCAATATCTGCGCCCGCCTCAGACATGGCGGCTTCAAGGTATTCGTGGCGTTGCAAAATTTGCGCGAGGGTATCAGCTGGGATCATGCGCCCTATGTGCCCAATGCCAGAACGGCGCGCAAGCTTTTAGAGACCCACGCGCGCCAAGACCGCCGTGATCCGCGCTTTATTCACGCCCATATCAGATTTGCCGTAAATCAAATGCCCTGCGATATGCACTGTGTCGCCCTCAATCCAAACACGCGTCACATCCGGAAACGCCCAAAGCGCGCTTCGGGTCACAAATGTAGCCGGTGCATCCGCAACTTTGCGCGTCCGCGGCAAGGCCGATAGTACAGACATAATCTCGGCTAATGCGGCCTCGGCATTCGTGACTTTGCGCACGGCATAATGCCCCCCCCGCAACGGGATACTCCCCCACCGTCAATGACGCAGGAACCGGCGCGCGGACCACAGATACAGGCGCCAAACGAATATAGGCGGCAGCAACCACGATGCTTGCCACAATGCCAATCACAATACTGGAGATCACTTTCGCTTTTCCTTTTCGCTTCATATCAGCCTCTATTTGCCGAATGCGGGCCCGCTAAGTCCGTTGATCAAACGTTGCGCCCCGAATGCATTGGAACTCTGGGCGCTGAATGCATATGTTGCCCCAAACAGGCGCTTGAGGAGGTGCATAATGCAAAATCATGAGCTGATCCACACGCCAAACGGCGGCATCAAACGCTTATTGCACATCATGGAATGTTTGCGCGATCCAGATACGGGCTGCCCGTGGGATATAGAGCAAACTTTTGACAGCATCGCCCCCTATACCATTGAGGAAGCTTATGAAGTTGCCGACGCCATCGCGCGCAATGACGTTCATGATCTGAAGTCAGAGCTAGGCGATTTGCTACTACAGACCGTCTATCACACGCAAATCGGCACGGAGGCTGGCCACTTTACGTTTGACGATGTGGCAGACGCTATTGCGCAAAAAATGCTGGACCGCCACCCCCATGTATTCGGCGATCAAAGCCGCGATAAATCAGCAGAGCAGCAGAAGAAAGACTGGGAAAACATCAAGGCCGCCGAGCGCGAAAAGCGCGGGGAAGCCGGTGTTCTGGACGGGGTCGCTTTGGGTCTGCCGGCCCTGCTACGCGCCCAAAAGCTGCAAAAACGCGCCGCGCGTGTAGGGTTTGACTGGCCCGAAACAACGCAAGTGCTGGATAAACTGAAAGAAGAAGCGGCTGAACTGGTGGACGCCGCAGCAGATAAAGATGCCGATGCAATTGAAGATGAGATGGGCGATTTGCTGTTCGTAATGGCAAATCTGGCCCGCCATCTTGGCGTTGACCCAGAGGCGGCTCTTCGGCGCACCAACACCAAATTCACCACGAGGTTCGCGTGGATCGAGGCAGAGTTGGCCAAAGCCGGCAAAAGCCCTGAGGACAGCACGCTGGACGAAATGGACAGCCTGTGGAACGCGGCCAAAGTGGCGCTGCGCGCACAAACGGTAAAAGGTGTTTAAATATGACCCGTAAAATCATCATCGATACGGACCCCGGCCAAGACGACGCAATCGCGATTTTACTGGCGCTGGCAAGCCCCGAAATTGACGTGCTGGGGATAACAGCCGTGGCTGGCAACGTCCCACTGCCCCTGACAGAACGAAATACGCGGGTGGTGTGTGAACTAGCGGGACGCGCTGACATGCCCGTTTATGCAGGGTGTGAAGCCCCACTATCGCGCCCGCTCATTACAGCCGAACATGTGCACGGCGGCACGGGGCTGGACGGCCCTGTGATGACAGAGCCGGCCATGACGCTTCGCCCTGAGCATGGCGTGGACTTTATCATTGAGACCTTGCGCGCCAAGCCTAGCAAAACCGTAACGCTCTGCCCACTTGGGCCGCTAACCAACATCGCGAAAGCCATGCAGCAAGCACCAGATATCACGGAACGCATTCAAGAAATCGTGCTTATGGGGGGTGCCTATTTTGAAGTGGGTAACATCACGCCGGCGGCAGAATTCAACATCTTCGTAGATCCTGAGGCCGCTGACATCGTGCTGCGTTCTGGCGTGCCGATTACGATGATGCCGCTGGATGTCACCCATAAAGCGCTTGCCACAAAACCGCGCATCGAGGCCTTTCGCGCCTTGGGCACTACCCTTGGCACAACAGTCGCCGAGTGGCTTGATTTTTTTGAACGCTTCGACACCCAAAAATACGGCACAGACGGTGCGCCGCTGCATGACCCGTGCGTGATTGCCTATCTCATTGCGCCTCAGCTTTTTGAGGGCCGCCATGTGAACGTAACTGTTGAAACAGGCTCTGAGTTGACCCTTGGTATGACAGTTGTTGATTTTTGGCGGATTACCGAACGCGCAGCCAATGCAACCTTCATGCAAAACATTGACGCAGATGGCTTCTTCGCGTTTTTGACCGAGCGATTGGCCACCCTGCCCCACACCGCATCAAAGGCCCCATCGTGAGCACATCTTTACATCTTGCAGGGCCTGAGGCTCTGCCCAAACTAACCACCATGGTGTCGGCGCTTTATCAAAGTGAAGGTATCATCACGGATGAGGCACAGATCGGCCAAACTATTGCGCCGCTTCTTGATGGAAGTCCGTTTGGCTGCGTGTATTTGATCGGGCCAAAAGTTGCGCCTGTGGGTTATGTCATCGTGACTTTCACATGGTCAGTTGAATTTGGCGGCCTCATTGCTATGATCGATGAGTTTTTCATCCGCGAAAACATACGCGGACGTGGGATGGGCAGTGACGTGTTGATTAGCCTGCCGCGTGCGCTGGCCGATGCCGGAGTGACCGCCATTCATCTGGAAGTTGGCAAAACAAACACACGTGCACGCGGCCTTTATGAGCGTTTGGGCTTTGTCGCGCGCGACGGCTATCAAACAATGGTGCGCACCTTATGAAACCCGAAACTAACATCCCCTTCGACAACAGTTTCGCGCGCCTACCCGAGGCGTTCTATGCGCGGCAGACACCTGAAAAAGCACCAGCGCCTGAGCTGTTGGTCTTCAATGAAATCCTCGCAAATGACCTTAACATTAAAGTTGAACCATCTGATATCGCAGAGATTTTCAGTGGCAATGAAATTCCAAATGGCGCGGACCCGATTGCTCAGGCCTATGCAGGTCACCAGTTTGGTAATTGGGCCGGACGATTGGGAGACGGCCGCGCAATCCTACTTGGCGAAGTCATTGACCGCGAAGGCCAGCGCCAAGACATCCAGTTAAAAGGCGCAGGCCGCACAATGTTTTCGCGCGGAGGCGACGGACGTGCATGGCTAGGGCCTGTGTTGCGCGAATACGTTGTCAGCGAGGCAATGCACGCTTTGGGTATCCCGACCACCCGTGCGCTTGCAGCGGTTGCAACCGGCGCACCTGTTTTACGCGAGCAAGGGCCGTTGCCGGGCGCGGTACTGAGCCGTGTTGCCAAAAGTCACATCCGCGTCGGCACGTTTCAATATTTTGCAAGCACGGGTGATAACCCGAACCTTCGGGTGCTGTTTGAACACACTGTCGCTCGTCATTACCCGCACGTCGGCACGCCGCTTGAATTACTGCGCGCTGTCTTGAAGGCACAATCAGAACTGGTCGCAAAATGGATGGGCGTCGGCTTTATCCACGGGGTGATGAACACAGACAATTGCCACATCGCAGGACAAACAATTGATTACGGTCCGTGTGCATTTATGGATGAATTCCGCGGTATGCAGGTCTTTTCCAGCATCGATCAAACCGGACGCTACGCCTATTCAAACCAACCCAATATGGCCGCATGGAATTGTGCGCAGCTTGCCACCGCGTTGCTGAACCTTGAACCCAACCGCGATACCGCGATTGAGGCCTTCCAAGACGAGATCGGCACTTTTGGCGAAATATTTATGGCTGATTACCTTAAAGTGTTCGGCGCCAAACTTGGCCTGTCCACGCCCATAGCCGAAGATGCCGATCTGATTGAGACGGTCTTAAGCGCAATGCAATCAGAGGGCGCCGATTTCACAAATACCTTCCGCGCGTTGACCGATGACAGTTTTGATGCGCGCCCTGAATGGCACAGCTCTTGGACCGACCGTGTCGCGCGCGAACCTAACGCGCGCGAGGTGATGGAGGCGGCAAATCCAGTTATTATTCCGCGCAACCATCAAATTGAGAATATGATCGCCTCTGCGGTAAACGGTGACCTGAGCCCGATAAAATACCTCAATACCGCGCTACAAACGCCTTTTGATCCACAAAATGACGACGCATTGCGCCGCCCCCCTGAGCCTTATGAAAAGGTCGCCGCAACATTTTGCGGCACCTAAACGCGACCTTAGATTGAGCGCACTACAATGATCATCAACAGCGAATAAAGCATGATGCCCCCGCCGATGAGGAACAGCGGCCAGTTTCTGAAAACAGATGCTTTCGCCAACTCTTTGGCCTGCCCCATCAGGTCCGGCCACGTGTAGCTGACGAAATCGCCTTGGGTGAAAACAGCCTTGATGCGCCCGTCTTCATCCACCACTGGCAAGCGGCGGAAACGCTCGTTCGACATAATTCGTAGCCAATCCACCAGATCATCAGTTTCTTTGGCCAAGCGCGGCTCACGGGTCATAATTTCTGACAGTTTCGTCTTAGACGGGTCCAACGCGCCGTTCACCAGCTTTTTCATGATGTCACGTTCGGTTACGACACCAATGACTTTGCGGTCATCGTCAATGACCATCACGGAGCCGTAGTTCATCTCGGACATGGCCGCGACGGCAGGTTTTACCAATTCATCCGGCCCGAATGTTAGCGGTTTGGGTTTGCTCGCATATTCCGCCCGATCCATAATGCGCATACGGCGGTTGGAGGTATTTGTCGTGTTACTTGCGGCCATGATGCAATTCCCCTTGGTATTGAAAATTAACGTATCCTTAAGAGACTAGGGCGTTTTGACGCATGTCCAGTAGCAGAGCTGATTTGCGCGCTCGCTTGAACAAGATCTTAACGACGCAAAAATGCGTTGCCCCCTTTTGCCTCAGACAAACAACAGCTAAGCATGGACCCGCACGAATAAAAGGATGACATGGCGATGGGCACCACCGTTTTGGAGCGCTGCGAGGCAAAAGGCCTACGCATGACCGACCAACGCCGCACCATCGCTGGCGTTTTGCAAGAGGCGGACGATCATCCGGACGTCGAAGAACTTTTCAACCGCGCTGTGACAGAAGACCCTAAAATTTCGCTGGCAACCGTTTACCGGACCGTGAAACTTTTTGAGGAAGCGGGCATTCTCGACAAACATGACTTTGGAGATGGCCGCGCCCGATATGAAACCGCGGACCGTAGTCATCACGACCATCTCATCGATATGAATTCTGGCGAAGTGATCGAGTTCATGGACCCCGATATTGAAGCCTTGCAAGAAAAAATCGCGGCCAAACTTGGATACGAGCTGCGCGGCCACCGCTTGGAGCTATACGGGGTTCCCAAAAAGGGCTAGGCTTTCAATCATGAGGCCCGCGCACAACGCCCCGCCTCAACCACACCACAACAAAACGGATGCGAGCATGTCCTTTTCCAGCCCCAAGGCCAGCGGCGCACTCGTCCGCCTGAACGATAACCTGCGCGGCGCCCTTTTGATGGTGGGCGCGATGTTTGGTTTCGCCCTTGAGGACGCACTGATCAAAACGCTGGCTGGGACCCTTCCCGTAGGGCAGCTGCTTGTTATCTTCGGCTTTTTGGGCGGCGCAATGTTTGCTGTGATGACTTGGGCACAAGGTCAGCGCCTTTGGACCCAAGCGCTGCTGCATCCGGCCGTTATCATCCGCAATGTCGGCGAATTGATCGGCACGGTTGGCTTTGTCACCGCGATCATCCTCACGCCGCTATCGACCGCATCTGCCATTCTGCAGGCCACCCCGCTTGTGGTAACGCTTGGGGCCGCGCTTTTTTTACAAGAAAAAGTGGGCTGGCGTCGGTGGGCGGCTATTTTTGTGGGCTTTTGCGGTGTGCTTTTGATCATTCGTCCTGGCGCAGAAAGCTTTGATGCTAAATCACTCTTTGCCGTTCAGGGCGTCATCGGCCTTGCCACCCGCGATATCGCTACCCGCCGCGTGCCAAAATCCATCACGTCACTCCAACTTAGCACCTATGCGTTTTTCATGCTCATCCCTGCAGGTGCGCTTATGTTGATCTTCAGCGATGGAATGATCCGGCCTGACGCTGTCCAGTGGGCTGTTTTGCTTGGCTCGACCGTGATTGGCGTTGCTGCCTATTATATGATCGTCGCCGCCATGCGTGTGGGCGATGTGGGCTATGTCACGCCATTTCGGTATACACGGCTGATCTTTGCATTGGTGATCGCTACAACGTTCTTTGGTGAGCGCCCTGACCTGCTGACCCTTATTGGTGCCGCAATTATTGTTATATCCGGCATTTACACCCTTCTACGTGAAGCGCGTTTGAAACGGACTTCCAAACCATAGTGATGCTTGGTATAGGCACGCTAAACCCAGACATACTGAAAGGCGCCTTATTATGAGTGCAATTATCGACATCCACGCCCGCGAAATCATCGACAGCCGCGGCAACCCAACAGTGGAAGTGGACGTGATCTTAGAAGATGGCACGATGGGCCGTGCTGCGGTGCCTTCTGGTGCATCAACTGGTGTCCATGAAGCCGTTGAAAAGCGTGACGGTGATAAAGCGCGCTTCAAGGGAAAAGGCGTATTGCAGGCAGTTGCGGCCGTAAACGGCGAGATCGCTGAAGAACTGCTTGGGTTTGATGCGACAGAGCAAGTTGAAATCGACGCAGCGATGATCGCACTTGACGGAACACCAAACAAATCACGCCTTGGTGCCAACGCCGTCTTGGGGGTGTCATTGGCAGTTGCGAAAGCCGCCGCTGACTACACAGGCCAGCCGCTGTATCGCTATGTGGGCGGGACATCAGCGCGCGTTTTGCCTGTTCCAATGATGAACATCATCAACGGTGGTGAGCACGCAGACAACCCGATCGACATTCAAGAATTCATGATCATGCCCGTGTCTGCCACAAACATTCGCGACGCTGTACGCATGGGCTCAGAAGTATTTCACACACTGAAGGGTGAGTTGTCTGCCGCCGGCCTTTCAACAGGTATCGGCGATGAAGGCGGCTTTGCCCCCAACATCAGCTCTACCCGTGATGCGCTTGATTTCATTTTGAAATCTATCGAAAAAGCTGGCTACAAAGCAGGCGATGACATCATGCTGGCGCTCGATTGTGCGGCGACCGAGTACTACAAAGACGGCAAATACGTGTTGGCTGGCGAAGGCAAAACACTGACGTCCGCAGAGAATGCCGCTTATCTTGCGTCATTGGTTGATGACTACCCGATCTTCTCGATCGAAGATGGTATGTCAGAGGATGATTGGGAAGGCTGGATTGCGCTCAACGAACTTCTTGGCGGTCGTTGCCAACTTGTTGGGGATGATCTTTTCGTCACAAATCCTGCGCGCCTTGAAATGGGGATTGAGCGTAAGGCCGCCAACTCGATGCTTGTGAAAGTAAACCAGATCGGCACATTGACCGAAACTCTCAAAGCAGTCGACATGGCGCACCGTGCGGGCATGACTAACGTGATGTCACACCGTTCGGGCGAGACCGAAGATGCAACGATTGCAGATTTGGCAGTTGCCACCAACTGTGGTCAGATCAAAACAGGTAGCCTTGCACGGTCTGACCGGTTGGCCAAATACAACCAACTGATCCGCATCGAAGAGCAGCTTGGTGAGGCCGCCAAATTTGCTGGCCGCTCAATCCTGAAGTCTTGAAGGACCTGAGAAACCCCTCTGGTTTGGATATTTAAGAACAAAAGAAGTTAGGGCGCCCTTGATCTAGGGGCGCCTTTTTCATGACAGGAGACAGCCATGACAGCCGATCAAATTATCGACCACCTAAAGCTTCAGCCACATCCCGAGGGCGGATATTACCGCCAGACTTGGGCCGCTGAAAATACGGCTGCGTCTGGTGATCGACCTGAGGGCACATGCATCTACTTTCTGCTCAAAGAAGGCCAAAGCAGCCACTGGCATAAAGTCGACGCAACCGAAATTTGGTTCTATCACGCGGGTGCGCCACTTGTGTTGAGCATTGCTGAGGCAGACGAAGGGCCAGCTAAAGATCACATTCTGGGCGGTGATGTTCTGGCAGGGCAGCACGGGCATTTCACGGTGCCCAAAGATGCTTGGCAAGCCGCACGCACCACAGGCGATTACACATTAGTCAGCTGCACTGTCACGCCGGGCTTCACCTTTGACGGCTTCACCCTTGCCGCGCCGGAATTTGATATTCCACGCTAAGTGGCGGCTGTAGGCTTACTTACAATCCCCCCCCCAACAGCAGCAGCCACACCTGTGGTGCCCGTACATGATGTGGGCATTCCGCGCGCGACACGTACCGCCAGATAGGCAAATGCCTGTGCCTCTAGCATATCTCCGTCAATTCCGATGTGATCCACGTCCACTACTTCTGCATCAAGGGATTGCGCCAACAATTCCATCAAATAGGTGTTTCTCCGTCCGCCACCGCACACGTACACATGGCTCACCGGTTCAGGAAAAAACTGAACTCCACGCGCGACCGCCGCTGCAACGCACGCCGTCAGCGTCGCAACAGCATCTTGGGGGCGAAGCTGTTCAATGTCTGAAAGTTCGCCGCGAAAGCTGTCGCGATCAAGTGACTTCGGCGGCAGTTGGCTGAAATAAGGGTGCGCCATAAACGCCCGCACCAGTTCATCATCAACTGTGCCCGAACGTGCTGTTTCACCGTTTTCATCAAATGTCTTACCAAAATGGCGCTGCATGACATCGTTTATCGGCGCATTCGCCGGACCGGTATCAAATGCCAAAAGTGCACCGCTGTCCTCAGGCTTTGCGCGTAGCGGATCAACCCATGTTACATTTCCCACACCGCCAAGATTCAGGAATGCCACGGGCTCCTGTGCGCCGATGTGTTTGGCCAGCGCAAAATGATAGAAAGGGGCAAGTGGCGCACCCTGTCCGCCTAATTCTACATCTGCCGAGCGGAAGTCCCAGACGACCGGCGCATTCAACACATCTGCCAACACCTGACCATCGCCAATTTGAAATGTCCGGCGGTTTGCAGGATCGTGACTTAGGGTCTGACCATGAAACCCGAATAACTCCGCATCGCCATAATAGCTTAACGCTTGGGCATGAACAGTCTCGACCAGTTCAGCCACATCCGCCAGATCATCCTCTGGCCAGCACCCCAAACCAGAACGCAAGACATTTTGCTCCGCTGCGGTATAGGCCCGAAAGCCGCTCTCGCCGAAGCCTGCTATTTCAACCCCATCCGTGAGCACCATAGCCGTGTCCACACCGTCCAAAGACGTGCCAGACATTGCACCAACGGATCTTATCATACCTGTTTTCAAACTGTGTGCCCCTCAGCCCCTTTACCGCCGTGGCGTTCCCCCCTTATACGGTTTGAAAATACGTGAAGGAAGCGCCATGACATACCACCCAAAATCGGAGTTCATCGCCATTATGATGGAGCGCGGCTATCTGGCCGATTGCACCGATTATCAAGGGCTGGACGAGGCGCTGAGCAACGGGATTGTTCCAGCCTATATCGGCTATGATGCGACTGCGTCGTCACTTCACGTGGGGCATTTGCTCAATGTGATGATGCTGCGCTGGCTTCAAAAAACGGGGCACAAACCGATCACCCTTATGGGTGGCGGCACGACCAAAGTCGGGGATCCGTCATTCCGTTCAGACGAGCGCCCACTTTTGGGACCTGAACAGATCGATGCAAATATTGCAGGCATGCAAAAAGTATTCGCCCGATATCTTGATTACGGTGATGGCGACACAGACGCGCTGATGCTGAACAACGCGGAATGGCTTGATACCCTAAACTACTTGGAATTTTTGCGTGACATCGGTCGCCACTTTTCAGTGAACCGCATGCTGTCCTTTGAGTCCGTCAAATCCCGTCTTGACCGCGAGCAAAGCCTGTCGTTCCTCGAGTTCAATTACATGATCTTGCAGGCCTATGACTTCATGGAACTGAACCGCCGCTATGGCTGTACGCTTCAAATGGGTGGCTCAGATCAATGGGGCAATATTGTCAACGGAATCGATTTAACACGCCGCGTGATCGACAAGGAAGTTTACGGCCTGACCTCGCCACTGCTGACCACTTCGGACGGCAAAAAGATGGGCAAAAGCCAAGATGGTGCCGTGTGGCTAAACGCAGATATGCTCAGCCCCTACCTTTTCTGGCAGTTCTGGCGCAACACAACAGACGCAGATACTGGACGGTTCCTCAAGCTTTATACCGAACTTCCCGTAGCTGAATGCGAGCGTCTTGGTGCTTTGCAAGGGTCAGAAATCAACGAGGCAAAAGTAATCCTTGCCAACGAAGTCACCACCCTACTTCACGGCGCAGAAGCTGCCGCGGCGGCAGAGGCAACTGCGCGTGAGGTCTTTGAAAAGGGTGGCGTCGGGGATGATCTTCCTACCCTTACAATCAGCGCAGCGGACGTGGCAGAAGGCATCAGTATCGTCCAACTGATCGTAAAATCTGGACTTGCAAAATCTGGCAAAGACGCAAAACGCCTTATCTCAGAAGGTGGCGCAAAGATTGACGATGCACCACTTGAAGATGCAGGCATGATGATTGATGGAACGGCACTTGCAAACCCCATCAAACTAAGTGCCGGTAAAAAACGCCATGCGCTAATCAAGCTTGGATAAGCCCACTTCTTTTGTTCACAAATATCCCCGCCGGAGGCCTTAGATCAAAATCTAAGCAGCCTCTAAGCTACTCGGGGATTGTGAATACCTGCCCAGGATAGATGAGGTCCGGATCGTCAATTGCAGCACGATTGGCCTCAAACACCTTCAGGTAGAAAACACCATTGCCATACCTCTCTTCGGCGATGGCCCAAAGTGTGGCTCCGGGCTGTACTGTCTTACTTGTAAAGCTCGCTTGATTTTGCGCTACTTCGGCCAAAACTTCTGGTGTTTCACGCTTAAATGGTAACTCTACGCGGCTTGTGACGTCTCCATCTGCGCTGACCTCATCGATGCGCAAAGTGTAAGTTCCCGGATCAACATTGGGCAGATCACTACCCCATGCACCGTCTGCAACAGGCGCATCGCTTACAATAGCACCGTCTATGTAAATCCGCACATTTCCATCGTTAGGCGCACGACCCGCAAGTTGCACTTCGCCAGTGCTGTCATAGCCAATACTATCCACAAGCACTGTTGAGGGCGCAGGTGCGTTCTGTGTGCTTGGGCCTTGAATAACTTTCACTGTGTCTTCTTGTGCGGCGATCACCACTGGGTCCTCGCTGACTTGCTCATCTATACTGTCGCCATCGCTTTGGGGCGCGACAACAACGCCGGCAATGATGAAACGGTTTGGGTCTTCGGTCTGCGCGCCATCGGGGTCGCTCATCACACTCAGAACGCGGTCATCCTCAGACGGTGGAATATCCGCAAAAATCGCAAAGTTGCCAAACGCGTCGATTGAACCGCGTGTGACTTCCGCACCGTCCAGCATAACGGCCAACGTACTGCCCGCCTGCCCCGTGCCAGCGATTAACGCCATACCTTCGGGATCAACTCTGAACCCAACCCGCAGCGGCGTGGCTGCAGGGGCAACTTCTGGTGAGGCAGGCTCAATCACGACAATTTCCGGGGCTTCAACAGCTGGTGCGGGTGTCACAACCGTCTCAGCTGGGGCATCTGCCACTTCGGCGCTCACAGCTGTTTCCGGCTGTTCCACAGCGGTCTGTGGCTGCGCTGCAATCTTGCTAAGCGGTTCGTTCAGACCACCAGGATAGAACGCGTATAGCACCCCAACAGTCACAATGCTCACACCAGCAATCGCGACTTTCTCTAAAGTGTTCAATGCAGTTCCAGCCATGACAGCCCTCTTCGTTGTCCTGTAGCACCCAACGCAGTGTGTGCCACATCTTCTTAGCCTACCCTACATATTGGGTCAAAACCCAACTACGCCGCGCGGTGAGCGCGACTTTTGGGCAACGATGCGGCCGAGTACAGCGCAAGAGCGGTCCAAATGAGGCCGAACGCAACCGCGTGCCAGACACCAAACGGTTCTTTGAAAATCAAAACCGCGCAGACGAACTGCAATGTGGGGTTCAAGTATTGGACCAAGCCAACTGTTCCAAGACGAACACGCTTGGTCGCATATGAGAAAAACATCAGTGGAATGGCTGTCATAGGCCCGCAAAGCGCCAAAAAGAGCAGCTCCGCAAGATTGCCAAAAACCGTCAGATCACCAAACCAGATCAACCATATAGCAGCGAGCGGCGCAAATAACAGCACTTCGCACGCCACGGAAACAACAGGACCTGCCTCAAGCCGCTTTTTGATTAATCCGTAAATCCCGAAGGTCACAGCCAAAGCCAAAGCAATCCACGGTGGGGTTTGTGTCCCAATGGCCAGCACGCTTACTGCAACCACTGCAAGGCCAACCGCAAGGGCTTGGGCGCGGCTCAACTTTTCACCAAAAGCCAACATGCCCAAAACAACCGCCACAAGCGGGAAGATGTAATATCCAAGCGATGTTTCAGTAACACGCCCCACTTTTGTCGCCCATATGAACAGGCCCCAATTAATTGCAATCATCACCGACGCAGTCGTAATGATCGCGATGTTCTTCGGGGTCGAAAGAGCCTTGGGGATTTGTGACAAGCGGCGCTGAAACATCAAAACGCCCGCGAACAACAAAAGCGACCAAAGAGTCCGGTGCGCCAAAATATCAATGGTCGGGATATCGCTGAACTGTGCGTAGAAAAGCGGCGACAGCCCCCACACGACACAGGCGGCAATCATGGCCGCAACACCTTTGAAACTTTCATTCATGACGCATGCAGTGCGCCCATTCCAGCGGCGGGTCAAATGAAAAAAGCCGCCGCTGATATCCTCAGGCGGCGGCTCAATTATTCAAAAAACAAGTGCGCTATCACATGCGTGAAGCGACGTTCTCCCAGTTGACCAAGTTATCAAGGAAGTTGGTCAGATACGCAGGACGCTTATTGCGGAAATCGATGTAGTAGCTGTGCTCCCATACATCACAACCAAGCAACGCAGTTTGACCGAAGCAAAGCGGGTTCACTCCGTTTTCTGTCTTGGTCACTTTCAACGCACCGTCGGTGTCTTTCACCAACCATGCCCAACCAGAACCAAATTGGCCTGCGCCAGCAGCGCTGAATTGGGATTTGAACTCGTCGACTGAACCAAAGCTCTCCACAAGCGCTTTTTCAAGCTCGGACGGCATTGCAGACGCATTCGGGCCCATCATCTCCCAAAACTGGTTGTGGTTCCAAAGCTGACTAATGTTGTTGAAGATGCCGTTTTGGGCAACAGAAGTCGCATCATATGTGCCGACGATGATCTCTTCCATAGATTTGCCGTCCCACTCGGTGCCGGCAATCAATTTGTTGCCATTGTCCACGTAAGCCTTGTGGTGCAGGTCGTGGTGGTACTCAAGCGTCTCTGCAGACATACCGTGCGCAGCAAGCGCATCATGTGCATAGGGAAGATCAGGAAGTTCAAAAGCCATCTGTGAGGCTCCTCTCTCGTCAATTGATATTACGGTTCGCTACCGCATGAAATGAGGCGACACCGCCCCTACGTCAAGGGGCGCGTTCAAATGCGAGCCGCTTATTTTTGTGCGCAGACTACTTTGGATAAACCTCTGCACCTTCGGCTGCGGCAGCGCTCAAGATACCAAAGACGTACTCGGACACAGAGCGGAAGCAGATCACGTCGATTGTCCGCGCATCCCGCATCCAAAAAGCAGCAGCAACTTGGGCCATCCGCGTCCGGCGCATCGTGCCAACAGCAAAACTGCTTGGGCGCATATCAGCGGGGCTCAATTTCGCAATAACGTCTCTCACGCCGGTGCCTTGTACGCGAATAATGCTGCGCGCGTCACTAACGTCCGCCAACAAGTGGTGCGTATCTTTTAGCGTTTTGCCCATCTTCGCGATCGCACCATCCACATCCGCATAGGGCAGAACCACCAGCAATTCGTCAGGCGACATCCAAGCGATGCCTTGATCTTTCGCAATCGTGCACATGCCGGCTTGGGGCATTTCTGCGCCACTAACACTTGTTGCCGCTTTTTTCACAGCGGCAGATGAAAGATCGCCGCGCAGTGTAATCATGCCGCGCGGGCCAAGGTCTTTGACCGTAACCGCCCCTTCAAAACGTTGCCCGTTCAGGGCCGAGATCGCCTTAGACATTTTGCTTAGCCCCCTCTTTATCGTAAAATACAGGATCAACGATTTCCGCACGCACTTCGGTTCCGTCCGTCTTGGGGAAGGTCAACACTTCGCCCATGCGGTCCGGACCGTCCTTAACCAACGCCATGGCAATACCCCGCTCCATTGTGGCGGAGTAGTAGCTTGATGTGATGCGTCCTTGAGTGTTGCGCTGACCGTTATCATTGACCCCGTCTGCAACCGCATACGCCCCATCAGGGATCACGCTGCGGTCCGTAGTCAGCAAACCGACCAGTTTCCAGCGGGCAGGATCGGCCATAAAGCTACGCTCATGTGCGCGCTTGCCAAGGTAGTCTTCTTTTTTCTTCGACAGCGCCCATTGCAGGTTCAGGTCCTGCGGAATGACCGTGCCATCAGTCTCGTCACCGATCATGATGAAGCCTTTTTCGGCACGAAGAACGTGAAGGGTTTCAGTACCGTAGGGCATCACCCCAAAGCCTTGGCCCGCTTTATAGATTGCGTCCCAAAGGGCGCGGGCTTGGCCTGCCTTCACGGCAATCTCGTAGGACAACTCACCCGAGAAACTGATGCGGAAAATGCGCACATCAATACCCGCAAGCGTACCATCAGCCCATCCCATAAATGACAGCGCGTCTTGGCTCACGTCCATCCCACCAAGGGTTTCGAGAACTTTGCGTGCGTTCGGGCCAACAACAGCGATCTGACCATATTGCTCAGTCACGTTGGCAACGTAGACTTTCAAGTCCCACCATTCGGTTTGAAGCCACTCTTCCATGTGTTGATGAATGTGATCCGCCCCACCGGATGTGGTGTGGCACAGCCACGTGTCCTCATCGATGCGGGCAACAACACCGTCATCCATCAAAAAGCCGTTCTCTGAGCACATCAAACCATAGCGGCAGCGGCCAACTTTCAGGTTCGACATCATGTTCGTGTAGAGCATGTCGAGGAAACGACCCGCATCTGGGCCTTTGACAATGATCTTACCCAAAGTTGAGGCATCCAGCAGACCAAGGTTTTCACGCGTGTTTTTCACTTCGCGGTTAACTGCATCTGCGTGGCTCTCGCCATCACGCGTGTAGCAATATGGACGGCGCCAATGACCCACTGGCTCCCAGTATACGCCGTTGTCGTCATGCCAATCGTGAAGCGGGCTTCGGCGCATGGGTTGGAAAATATCACCCTTCGCCTCACCTGCGATCGATCCCATAGAAATTGGCGTGTAAGGCGGACGGAATGTGGTGGTGCCGACAGCCGGAATTGGCGCATTAAGCGCACCCGAAAGAACCGCCAGACCGTTGATATTGCTGAGCTTACCCTGATCTGTAGCCATGCCAAGCGTGGTGTAGCGCTTGGTGTGCTCAACACTCTCATAGCCTTCTTGGGCAGCCAGCTGAACATCGCTCACTTTCACGTCGTTCTGATAGTCCAACCACATCTTCGCACGCAGCGAGATATTCGCGCCTTGGGGCATAATCCATACCGGTGCCATCGGCGCCTCAGTCACGTCAGTTGCAGACGGAACAGGATCTTTGGCCTTCACCTTTTTGCCGCACGCAGCAACGACTTTGGCTGCACAGCTTGCACCGTCAGCAAGGCCTGCGCCCAGCATCATATGTCCGTTCGCAGCACCAGCAACACTTACAAACGCTTTGCCGTCGTGGCTTGTTGGCGCGCGATCTGGATCAGGGCGGAAAAACTGCCCGTCCTCATCCCACGTCAGCTTCCCACCGCAATGTGACCACATATGCACAACGGGGCTCCAGCCGCCTGACATTGCAACCACATCACATTTGATTTCCTCAAGGACGGCACCTTCGCCTGCTTGCAAACAAAGCGCGACACCGGTCACACGTTTGGTGCCTTTGACTTTGGCGATGCCCATGCCCTGCTTTACTTCAATGCCCAAAGCGCGGGCTTGGGACACCAGCCCCTGATCGGCCATCGTGCGCGCATCAACAATGGCAGGCACGGACAAGCCCGCCTGAACCATGGCAATCGCCGTACGGTACGCATCGTCATTGTTGGTCACAACAACCGTACGGTCGCCCGCACTGACGCCATAATTCACAGCATAATCGCGCACCGCGGACGCCAACATAACTCCCGGAATATCGTTGCCAGCAAAAGACAAAGGCCGTTCAATCGCACCGGTTGCTGTGATGATCTGCTGCGCGCGGACTTTCCACAAACGGTGACGCGGACCATCCAGTTCCGGCGCGTGATCCCGCAGACGCTCATAGCAAAGCACATACCCGTGATCATACACCCCCGCGCCCATTGTACGGGTCCGCAGAGTGACATTCTTCATCTTTTCTAGGGCTTGAATGGCGTTATTGATCCACTCGTCAACGGAAACACCGTCAATTTCAGACGGCCCACCACAGGTTGCGTCAACAGGTGCGCGGCCGCCCCACTCGGCGTTTTGTTCCATCAAGGTCACATCAAGACCGGCACGCCCCGCAGTAAGAGCAGCACTCAAACCCGCCGTGCCGCCCCCAATGATCAAAACATCCGTGTGATGGTAAAAATGCTCATAGGTATCGGGATCACGCGCTTCAGCTTCAGGTGCGCGGCCAAGCCCCGCAGAACGACGAATAAACGGCTCGTAGACATGCTTCCACAAAGGCCGCGGGTGAATGAACATCTTGTAATAAAAACCCGCAGGCAGAAAACGCGACAAATGCTTGTTGATGGCACCGACATCAAATTCAAGGCTGGGCCAGTGGTTTTGGCTAGCGGCCTTCAGGCCCCCGAATAGCGGTGTGGTTGTGGCGCGCGCGTTGGGTTCGAACGTATTGCCCTCGCCCAAATTCATCAACGCGTTCGGCTCTTCCGCACCTGAGGCAACTACACCACGTGGACGGTGATACTTGAAAGACCGGCCCATCAACATCTGATCTTCCCCCAAAAGGGCAGAAGCCAAAGTGTCACCTGCAAAACCGCTCAGGCGTTTGCCGTTAAGTGTGAAATCTACTTTGGCGTTTCGGTCAATCAGACGGCCGCCATTTGCCAAACGTGTGCTCATGAAAAGTTTCTCCATGTCCAACCCGGCCGGGCGGCGCTAATCGCGTCAGTAATGTTTTTCGGAGGCTCAAGCGTTTGCGCGCTGTAAGTGCCAAACACTTCAAGCGTATTTGTGCAGCGCGCCGCGTGGAACCACTTGCCGCAACCGGCTGCGTGACGCCAGCGCTCAAAATGGATGCCTTTGGGATTTTCGCGCTGGAACAAATACTGTTCAAACGCCGCGTCATCTGCGCCAACAGTTTCACGTTTAACGTGCGCTTCGCCGCCAGCGGACAACTCTGTTTCATCTGCGGCGACGCTGCAATATGGGCATGTAAGGATCAGCATCGGGCAGCTCCGTTATTTAGGGCGAAATCGATGGGGTTTACTGTTAGGCTTGAAACAAGGGCGTTCAGTACACGCACCACGAAAGGAGTGAACTCTTGGATCAGACCACTATTTTGCTGTGTATCGGCGCAGCAGTTGTTGCTTTTGCCGTTATCATGTTTTTGCGCGAACAGGCCGCTATCAAGCGCCGCAAAGCCGCCAGAGGCGGGCGCGAGGTTGACGTGAGCGACTTGATTGCTTTTGGCAGCGCTGCCGCAAAAGCCGAACGCGACGACAAAAAGACCTGACATCATCCGCATCAGTGCGCCACCCCTGCGGCAACACTTTCGTCGATGAAGCGGCCTTCGCGGAAACGGTCTAAGCCGAACTGATCAGTCAAAGGTGAATGTCCTTTGGCGATCAACTCTGCCATACCCCAGCCAGATCCCGGAATTGCCTTGAACCCGCCTGTCCCCCAACCGCAGTTGATGAACATACCTTCAACTGGCGTCTTGGACAAAATAGGCGAACGGTCTCCCGTTACATCAACGATCCCGCCCCACTGGCGCAGCATCTTTAGACGCGAGATCATTGGGAATGTCTCACAAAGCGCGCGCACAGTTTCTTCAACATGATGGAAAGAACCACGCTGTGTGTAGGCGTTATGGCTGTCTGTACCACCACCGATGACCATCTCACCTTTGTCGGATTGGCTCATGTAACCGTGGACCGTGTTGGCCATCACAACCACGTCCATGCATGGCTTAATCGGCTCTGACACCAAAGCCTGCAGCGGCACAGATTCAATAGGCAAACGGAAGCCCGCCATATCCGCAAGCACACCGGAATGTCCTGCAACGACAACACCAAGCTTGTTGCAGCTGATATCCCCTTGCGTCGTAGAAACGCCTGTCACTTTCCCGCCCGAACGTTTCACCGCTGTCACTTCGGTTTGCTGAATAATGTCCATACCCATGTCGGAACACGCGCGGGCATAGCCCCACGCAACCGCATCGTGACGGGCCGTACCGCCACGCGCTTGCCACAGGCCACCCAGAACAGGGTATCGGGGGCCATGCAAGTTAATGATCGGCACCAGTTCTTTGACGCGCTTAGGCTCGATCCATTCTGTCGTGACGCCCTGCAACGCATTGGCATGGGCCGTGCGTTTATAGCCGCGCACCTCGTGATGGGTCTGCGCCAGCATGATCACACCGCGCGGGCTAAACATAATATTGTAGTTCAGATCCTGCGACAAGGTCTCGTACAGGCTGCGCGCTTTTTCATAAATCGCAGCAGATGGGTCTTGCAGGTAGTTTGATCGGATAATCGTCGTGTTGCGGCCGGTATTACCGCCACCCAGCCAACCTTTCTCGATAATCGCTACGTTTGTGATGCCAAAGTTGCGGCCCAAGTAATACGCAGTGGCCAATCCATGACCACCAGCACCAACAATGATCACATCATAATGGCTTTTGGGCGCAGGTTTTGCCCACGCACGGCCCCACCCTTTGTGATATGTCAAAGCCTCTTTCGCGATTGCGAAGGCAGAATATTTCTTCATCGGGCAGCCTCATACATAAGTGGCGCAGAAAGGATCGATCTTGAGGTAGTGATGCCACGGGTCAACATGCGCTGAAAGCCGCGCGGCGTCGCTTCCCTGCGGTTTTGCGACAACTGCGCACAGATGATCAAGACCTCTTTTTGTTTGGTTCCGCAGCCGCTAGATAGTCCAGCATGAAAAAGGCAGAAAAACCATGATTTGGCTTATATTTTGGACAATTTCCGGCATTCTTGCGCTTAGTGCGATGATTTGGATCGTCGCGGCGTTTTGGCGCACGGCCGATCGTGATGCAGATTCCAAAAGCTATGATGTGGATGTGTACAAAGCACAGCTCGCCGAAGTTGACCGCGACTTGGCACGCGGCATTGTCACTGAAGACCAAGCAGACGCCGTGCGCCTTGAAATCTCGCGCCGTCTTTTGGCCGCCGACGCATCTGCGCAGGCCCAAAACGGGACAGCCCCCGACGCACCAGCACCGGTTACCAAGGCTGCCGCAGTTTTGGGCGGTGCCGCTGTTATTGCAGGCGCTTTGGGTCTTTATGCAACGATCGGCGCGCCCGGCTACGGGGACCTACCGCACGCGGAACGCCTACGCATCGCCGAACAGCTGCGCGCCGAGCGTCCCAGCCAAGAGATGGCCCAGAGCCAGGCAAGCCAAACACTCAGAAAGCCCACAGCCGAACAATTGCCCTCAGGCTATCTTGAGTTGGTTGAGACTTTGCGCACCACAGTCGCGGAACGGCCAGATGACGCACGCGGCCAAAGCCTGCTGGCAAACGCAGAAGCGAGGCTTGGCAATTACACCGCCGCTTACAGGGCCCAACAAAACGTGATCCGTGCCCAAGGTAGTGACGCCACAGCCGAAGACTGGGCATTGGCGGGTGAGTTTATGGTTCTTGCGGCAGGCGGTTATGTCTCGCCCGAGGCCGAGAACGCCTTTGCCCAAGCGCTGCAAAAAGACTCCAACCAACCGCAGTCACGCTTTTACATCGGGCGCATGTTTGCCCAAACAGGTAGGCCGGACCGGGCGTTCCAGCTTTGGCGTCAACTCTTGGACGCCAGCAGCCCCGTGGACCCTTGGGTTGTTCCCATCCGCGCCGAGATTGAAGACTTAGCCGACCGTGCGGGCATCCGGTATCAGCTGCCACCTGATGCCGCTGGCCCCTCTGCCGAAGCCATCGCCGCTGCGCGCGATATGTCGGCTGAGGACCGCACAACAATGATCCGTGGCATGGTCAGCACGCTCAACACACGCCTTGCAACCGAAGGCGGCACACCCGCCGATTGGGCACGTCTGATCAATGCATACGGCGTTTTGGGCGAGATCGACGCCGCCACCGCAATTTGGCAAAACGCCCAAGAAAGCTTTGCGGACGCGCCCGAAGCACTTGCCATTATCAAACGCGCCGCAGACGCGTCAGGGATACCCCAATGATTTTTGAAGACATCGCAGAGTTTGCAGAGACGCTGCCGAATTTCACGGCCCTTGCGGGTCTTGATCTGGGCACAGTTACCTTGGGCGTCGCCGTCAGTGACACATTAATGTCAGTGGCCACCCCACTGGAAACCATCAAGCGCAAGAAGTTCGGCGTGGACGCTGCATCCTTGGCAGAAATCTGCGCCCACCGCAAAGTTGGCGGTATTGTGCTGGGCCTGCCACGCAACATGGACGGAACAGAAGGCCCCCGCGCCCAATCTACACGCGCGTTCGCCCGCAACCTTGAACGGCTTGAGGCTTTTGCCAAAGTCCCCATCACCTTTTGGGACGAACGACTGTCGACCGTCGCAGCAGAACGCGCGCTGATTGAGGCGGACACATCACGCAAACGACGCGCAGAAGTCATTGACCACGTTGCCGCTGGATATATCTTGCAAGGCGCGCTGGATCGTTTGCGCCATTTAAAGGGATAAAACCATGCCGACAGATGCCCCCGTTTGGCAACGCGCCGAGATCGAAAGTCCTTGCGTAAATATTTGCGTTATCCACCCTGAAACGCGGCTGTGCACAGGCTGCTTGCGATCAATTGAAGAGATCGGTGTATGGTCATCCCTGTCTGCCGACGCGCGTAAAAATGTGATGGATGACCTGCCAAACCGCGCATCCCTGCTAAAGCAACGCCGCGGCGGACGGGCCGCACGTTTAAAGCGCTAATCCCACTTTCTTTTGTTGATAAATATCCGCGCCGCAGGCTTTCGCTGCCGGTGCGAAACAGGCAACGAACTTTATAGCTCAATATCCAACCAAGCACGCCCATCGCCCAAATCTGGACGAAAAAATGCTGTCATGCGACCGTGTCCGTCTGGATCACCAACCTCTGGATCCCAAGGATCCGTGCCGTGCAGCAAAAACGGATGCAACAAAGCCGCCTGCCCTTTTATGATATTGAGCGGAACCTTTGGGCAGCAGTCAAATACCTCGCGCCGAGCCGCTTGATAGGCGTCAGTAATATCGACCTGTGAGGGGTCCGCATCACCGATCGCCTCAAGTAGGGCACGTTGCATAATTGTCTGACTTCCCTCCCAAACGACCGTTGGCGCAGCAGCGACTTTACCCAGCGGGATCGCCAAAATATAGGCGTGATACTCCATTGCAAAGCGTTGTTTTTGCGGCCCAACGGGCAGCAGGCCATCCACATGGGCGGCTGATCGGTTCGAACGGTAGCGGTGGTTGGCGTCACTCTCGCCCACGTCTTGTTTGGGGTAGCCGGGATAAATGATCGAGACCTGAGCGCGGTGCAAAGGCAGCGCTGGAACAGCATCGCGCCACGCCCCCATCAGGGGCACATCACCAACGGCCCCGTCTGGCGTATTTGGAAGCGCATCCACACCGACAAACCACGTATTGCCGTGCCGCAAATTAACCGCCTGCACCGCGGGATCACGTGCGATCGGGCGCATGACCTCTGCTGCTTTGTCAGACCATTCAGCAACCCGCGGATCGTGCGGGTAAATCACAAAGCCAGATGATCCAAGCAGCCCCATAACCTACAAGTTATGTCAAAAACACGCCGCGCAACATATTGCCCGCAACGCAAATTAGGAAAAACGCAAATGCACGTTTTAATGGCTTGGGGTCCATCCAGTGGGCAAGCTTCGCCCCAAGTGGCGCGGTCAGCAATGTCATCGAAATTGTCAGACCGAAGGCGACCACGTTTATTGCCCCGAAAGTGAGCGGCGGCTTAGAGCTTGGCTCGATCTCAATGAACAGAAATCCAATCGCAGACGGCACTGCGATCAGCGCACCCAAACCGGCCGCCGTCGCCACAGCGCGGTGGATCGGGACGTTGAACAAGGTTTGGTAAGGCACGCAGAACGCACCGCCGCCAATGCCCATAAGCACTGACAAAAACCCAACGACCAACGAAGTGACGTACCCCACAACGCCGCGCGGCAAAACATCGCCCAATCGCCAATGCGGCCGACCAAACGCCATGTAGAGACCCACCAAAAGCCCTAAACTGCCAAAAATGCCTTGCAGGGTGACTGATTTAAGTTCTGACGCAATCCAAACGCCGACAACTGCGCCAAGCGCAATTCCGGGCGTCCAAGCCCGCAGCATTTCCCAGTTTACAGAGCCCTTTTTATGGTGACTTTGGACCGAGCGCACAGATGTAACAACAATCGTCGCAAGCGATGTGGCTACACAGACCTGCATAAGCTGAGGGCCATCATAGCCAAGCGACGACAACAGGTAAAAATACCCAGGGACCAGTACGATGCCCCCACCAACCCCCAAAAGACCAGCAAGCACGCCCGCAAAGGCACTAAACGCCAAAAGAGTCGTCACCAACGGTATTAATTCAGCTACGTCAGGCATTTAGGCGCCCCTTCTCATGTGTCTTTTTATATATCTTCTAAGGCTTTATTTTCGCCGTTCTGTGCAGTTTCTGCCGCTTGTTTGATAAGATCATAAGCGTCGCGCAGGACTTGCGCGTCCGCTCCGTTTTTGGGGGCATGCTCGGACAGATAGCGCCGCCATGCACGCGCACCGGGTTGTCCAGAAAATAACCCCAGCATATGACGCGTGACCTGGTGCAGCTTACCGCCGTCGGCGAGGTGCGCTTCGATACGGCCGGCCATCGCCTCAATCACATCATCCATCGGGCGCGGTCCGCGCTTGGCCCAGATGCGCTGATCCGCCTGCGACAAGATCGCGGCAGGGTCGTGATATGCAGCGCGCCCCACCATGACACCGTCCAAACCACGTTCAAGCAGCGCTTCGGCTTCATCCAAGCTTGCCACACCGCCATTGATAGAAAGATGCAGATGGGGGAACATTTCCTTCATCCGCACAACCAACTCATAATCCAACGGCGGAATATCGCGGTTTTCCTTGGGGCTTAGCCCTTGAAGCCAAGCTTTGCGCGCGTGGATAGTAAAGCGTCCCACACCAGCTGCACTTACCCGCGCAAGAAAATCAGGCAGCACTTCGGCGGGGTCTTGGTCGTCTACTCCGATACGGCATTTGACTGTAACCTCGACGTCCTGCGCATCGATCATTGCAGCACAGCATTCAGCAACAATATCCGGGCGTTCCATCAATACGGCGCCAAAGCTGCCGGACTGCACACGGTCACTAGGACAACCACAATTCAGGTTAATCTCAGCATAGCCCTCATCCGCGCCCATGGCGGCCGCCTCAGCCAGCTCTTTTGGGTCAGACCCTCCAAGCTGCAAGGCCACTGGGTGCTCGGACGGATCAAAGCGAAGCAAATGCCGCGCCCCGCCCCGGACCAACGCCGGCGCCGTTACCATTTCAGTATAGAGCAACGCGTGGTCTGACAGCACACGGTGAAACGTACGGCAATGGCGGTCCGTCCAGTCCATCATCGGGGCCACAGACAGGCGGGCTGATTTCAGCAAAGTCATTTGATCGGGTCGTGTCATACGCTGCGTTTACCCTGTGCGTTTGAGCAATGCATCCTGATTATTGCCCAGCCGACAGATATGCCGGCAGCGTTATAGCAAGATCGCACGGCCCTCGCGCGCAGATTGCTGCGCCGCAAGCCCCATAGCAACAGCGCGCGCGCCATCATCAAGTGTCACTTCAACAGCGCCGTGCCCAAGACATACGTCGAAAAACTTGCGATGTTGATAGAACGTAGAGCCATTATGATCCCCCGCATCCAGAATAGTCGGATCAACAGGCACATCGATGACCGTCTCACCTGCGGGGTTGCGCGGGCTGACCAACACCTGCGGGATCGGTGCAGGCCCCAAATGATCCGGCCAGAAACGGCGTGGTCCCGGAACAAGGCACTCAATTTTACCGTTCGGCCCCACGGCGCTTACGGCTTCTTGGTACTTTGAGCCTTCCGCAAACATACACAATTCAAGCATTGCCCGCGCGCCTTTGGCGAAATCCACAATCACGTAGCCGTTGTCCCAAATATCCGGCGTTTGACCATCGTAGGTTTCATCAAGGTGGTTCACTGACTGGCCTGCACTGGCCATGATCCGCACAGGCTCATCCTCCATGACAAGGCGCATCAGATCAAAGAAGTGACAGCACTTTTCCACCAGCGTCCCGCCAGTGTTTGCATTAAATCGGTTCCAATCGCCCACTTTGGGCAGAAACGGAAAGCGGTGCTCGCGAATGGTCAGCATTTTGACACCACCTGTTACCGATGCTGCTTCTTGTAGCAGCGTCGCAATTGGCGGCATATAGCGATACTCCATCGCGACCCAAACCGGCGCTGTATAATTGGCCGCAAATGCCTGCACCTGTGCCGCCTGCGCAGGGTCGGTATAAAGCGGCTTTTCGCACAAGACTGGCCGATGCTTATAGGCCGCGATTTGCTCAAGCTGGCCAATGTGCAAATGGTTGGGGCTGACGATAACAAGCGCGTCTACATCATCGCGGGCTAAAAGCGCGTCAAAACTTTCAGCTACCTCAGCCCCGCCTGCAAGGGCAGCCGCCTGCTCAGCCAACTCGCGCACCGGGTCATAAGTGGCGGTCACAACCGCCCCTTGAATGAGCGCAATATTGCGGATGTGCTCTCCCGCCATCATGCCGCATCCGATGATGCCGTAACGAACTTTAGTCATAGTAGCTTCCCGTTAGAAACGATTGATATAGGCGGCTTTTTTCGCATCAAACCACGTTTGTGAATATTCAACGGCACGCCCTTCAAGATCGCGCGCCACCCGTGTGATATGGCTTACAGCATCATCAATTTGCGGTCCGAATTCGACGTGCCGCCAAGAAGGCACCCGGTCCATCCCGACACTGTCTTGAGCACGCGCGATACGCACGCCAAAGCGCTGTTCATACATCAGATACAGGGCATCTTGCAGGTCAGTAATCCCAAGGGCTGTGATTGCATGTGTATTGACCCAAATCTCTTCAATGGCGACGGCGGTGCCATCCAAAAGCCTAAGGCGGCGGATACGGTGCCCGTGATCAAAGGGCGCATCAGCGGGCGCGTCCATCGTATCAACACTGATCGGCCTTGCCGTGGGTAAGCCGCCGCCTGTTAGCAACTCAAGACGCAACAACCCGTAAATGCTTTCAACGCCCCCGCGCGAACGCACATAGTTACCCGAGCCTTGGATACGCTCCAACAGCCCCTTCTCTTCCAGAATGATCAGTGCTTTGCGCAAAGTGCCAACACTCACGCCGCGCTCTGCGGCCATGTCACGTTCTGGCGGCAACTTATGTCCATCAGCCAGCCGCCCCGCCGCAATTTCACGGATTAGCAACTCGCTCAGGGCGATGTATTTGGGCAGCGCGGTATCATCCGCAGCACGTATCGTGCTTGGCGATATATACGCTTCATTTTGCACCACACGGCCCTCCCGCTCCTTAATCATGTGCGTTCTCAGGCGTCCCAAAGGGAGCATCATAAGAACCGTCACACAAAAATTGATACACTATTGATACACATCAAAGACACTGCTAGCCTTTTGTCAACTCAAAGCTTGGGAAGGGATTCGAATGGCCTCAATTGTACCAGCCACATCCGCCGATCTGGATGCCGCTGAGGTCAGCTGGTTCTCTGCCCTGTGCTCGGATGACTACCAGTTTTTGGGCGTCCCCGACGGTGATTTGCGCTCAAGCTGGGAACATTGCCGCGACATCGCCCTTGAGGCCGAGGCCCAAGGCTTCCGCAACATCCTCGCACCATCATCTTATCAGGTCGGCCAAGATACGTTGTCATTTGTGGCGGGCATGGCGCCCCTAACGGAGCGTATGAATTTTCTGGCCGCAATTCGGTGCGGCGAAATGCAACCCATCATGTTGGCGCGCACTTTGGCAACGCTGGATCATATGCTCAAAGGCCGGCTGACGCTGAACGTTATATCGTCTGACTTCCCCGGCGAAGTGGCGGACAGCGCATACCGCTACAAACGCAGTGACGAGGTTGTGCAGATTTTGCGCCAAGCGTGGACCCAAGATGAAATCACCTTCAAAGGTGACGTCTATAATTTTGAGAATGTGCCAACAGACCCCGCCCGCCCCTATCAAATCAACGGCGGGCCGCTGTTGTATTTTGGCGGCTACTCACCTGCGGCACTTGAGTTGTGCGGCAAGCATTGCGACGTCTATTTGATGTGGCCCGAACCCAAAGAGCAGCTTGCACAGCGCATGCGTGATGTGCACGCAGTTGCGCAACGACACGGGCGCACCCTAGATTACGGACTGCGCGTTCACATGATTGTCCGCGACACTGAGGCCGAGGCCCGTGAATACGCAGATTACATCGTCAGCAAACTTGATGACGAATACGGCAAACTTATCCGCGACCGCGCCCATGACAGCATCTCGCTTGGGGTCGCCCATCAGGCCAAAGCCCGCGAACTGGCCGATAAATTCGGCTACGTTGAGCCAGGGTTGTGGACAGGCGTTGGGCGCGCGCGCTCAGGCTGTGGCGCCGCTTTGGTCGGCAGCACCGATCAGGTCATGACAAAAATCGAAGAATACAAAAAAATGGGCATCCGAGCCTTTATTTTTTCAGGATACCCCCACATTGACGAGTGTAAGTCCTTTGGCAAACGTGTTTTGCCAAATTTGAAAACCGTATCGCTGCCAGATGCTTATGGCCGCGTGCCCGCAACAACACCCCCAACCCCCCTTGGGACAGGAGAGCGCCGCTAATGGACCGCATTCAAATCACCGACGATCTCAGCTTTAGCCAAATCATCTACGGAATGTGGCGCTTGGGCGATGACACCGACACCAGCCAGGCCCATGTGCAAGCCAAAGTCGAGGCTTGTTTGGCGCAAGGCATCACCACCATGGATCAAGCGGATATCTATGGCGGCTACACCGCCGAGGCACTTTTTGGTGAGACCCTGAAAGCGGCGCCTGCTTTGCGTGACCAGATCGAGATTGTCACAAAATGCGATATCATCGCCCCAGTTGGCCGTCACAGTGGCGCGCGCGTGAAATATTACGACACGTCTGCTGCACACATCACCGCCAGCGTTGAGGCGTCTTTGCGCGACATGAACATCGATGTCATTGATTGCTTGCTAATCCACCGCCCGGATCCGCTGATGGACGCAATGGAAACCGGTGAAGCCCTTGATGACCTAATTGCCTCGGGCAAAGTCCGCACCGTTGGCGTGTCAAACTTCAAGCCGTGGGATTTCTCGCTGTTGCAATCTGCCATGGAGAATGAGTTGGTCGCCAACCAGATTGAGCTGTCGGCGACGAACCATACTCCGTTCACAGACGGTGACTTGGCCTTTTTGCAAGAGAACGACATCCCCGTCATGGCGTGGTCGCCACTTGGTGGCGGATCGATCTTTGACAACGCCGCCGTCATGAATGTGTTGAACCGGGTGGCAGGCGAGGCAGGCGTTGAGCCAAGCGCAGTTGCCGTTGCCTTTTTGCTGCGTCATCCGGCCCGTATTGCGCCAGTGATGGGAACAAATAATATCAGCCGCATCGATGCGTTGTCCGATGCTCTTAAAGTAAACCTTGGCCGTCAGACATGGTTTGAGATTTACACCGCTGCTCTTGGCTGCGAGGTCGCTTAGATGGCAATGCGCCCCGTTCCCCTAACCTCTGAGCCGGACGCGCAGCGCGCTTTGCGCAGTGCGTTTGGGCAGTTCGGCACAGGTGTCTGCGTAATCACCACCTGCACCCCCGAACAACAATTGGTAGGCATTACGGCAAACAGCTTTTCAAGCGTCAGCCTTGATCCACCGCTTGTGCTTTGGTGCCCCGCGAAATCTGCCCGCCGCTTTGAATGTTACAGCGAAGCACAACACTACGCGGTGCATGTTCTGGCCTCCGATCAAGCGCATATTGCAAACGGTTTTGTGCGCGAGGCAAACGCCTTTGCGGATCTGGACTTTACCCAGAACGCCCATGGGGTGCCGCTGCTTGAGGGGTGCTTGGCGCGTTTTGAATGCGAGATGGACGCCCTTCATGATGCGGGCGATCATGCAATTATTGTTGGTCGCGTGCATGCAGCGCACATCGGTGACGGCACACCGCTTATGTTTCAAAGCGGCGCTTATAAAGAGTTTGCATCACAGCCCTGATCCAAGGGCTTTGACGCACCCCGCCTGATGTTTCCCGCCACTAAACGAGCGGGACGCAGGCACCACGAAAGGGAGGAACGCCATGGCCCTGCTTCTTGCAGCCCTCTGGCCCGTAGAAAAGTTCAATGACATCGCTTTGGCGGTTGGCCGCGTACTGGCAATCGCCGCCTTAGCACTGATGGTCGTCTTCATTTTGGCGCAGGTATTCTTCCGCTACATTATGGGTGACGCGCTGAATTGGTCAGAAGAAGGGGCGCGTTTTTTGATGCTCTGGATGACCGGGTTAATCGCGCCGCTGGCCTACCGCCAAGGCGGGTTTGTGGCCATCGATATGTTCGAACGTGCCCTGCCCCGCGTACTGTCATCTATCCTGATTTTGGTCCTGTTGCTTATGGCGATGATCGTGTTGGTGATCTGTGCGCAGCTTGGATGGGACAACGTCGATAGCCTAACTGGCCGAGGGCGGTCTGCAACGTTGCGCATTCCAATGGACCTTTTTGACATGCGCGACATCAGGTTCCGCAACTCTTACGCCTATGCATCGCTGTTTGTGGGCTTTGTGGGTCTGTGTGTTGTGAACGTTGAATTGGTACTGCGCCAAGTGATCAAAATGTTTGGTGGCGCTGCAGCACTTAAGCAACTTGATGATGTGGGGCCTGTGGAATGAGCAGCATGACCTATCAGCCAATGTCATACCTGCAAACCACCGCGCTGCGCGCGTGCACACAAGGACGCCTGTCATGCTGATCTGGTTCTTGCCTGTGTTCTTGGTGCTCTTGATGATCGGCCTGCCCGTTGTCTTTGGCCTACTGCTTGCGCCCGGTGCGTTGCTGGTTCTTGATGGATCGGCTCGCGATCTGCCCGTGCTTTACCGCAACCTTTATAACGGTATCGACAGCTTTCCGCTGATGGCGCTGCCGTTCTTCATGCTGGCCGGTGAAATCATGAACCGCGGTGGGATCACGACCCGTCTTGTTGAGTTCAGCCAAGCGTTCATGGGCCACCTGCGCGGTGGGCTGGCCCATGTGAATATTCTGTCATCAATCCTTTTTGCGGGGCTGTCTGGCTCTGCGGTGGCGGACACCTCAGCGCTTGGGTCTACGCTAATCCCCGCAATGGAAAAGAACGGCTACAGCCGGAAGTTCGCCGCAGCCATCACCGCCGCCTCCAGCGTAATCGGCCCAATCATCCCCCCCTCAGGCATCATGATCATCTATGCCTATGTCATGGGTGAAAGCGTCGCCGCACTTTTCTTGGCGGGCATCGTTCCGGGCATCATGGTTGGCGTGGGGCTCATGGTTATGGTTCGCCTCATGGCTGACCGCTATGACCTGCCCAAAGCCGAGCGGATCGTCAAAAAAGGCCAGACCATCACAACGCGTGAAGCCTATGTGGCGTGGGGGCTTATCCGGATCAACATCGCAGGCCTTCTTTATGGTCTGTCGGGGCTGTTTGAGGCCGGTGATCAGATCAATGGATGGATCATGTTTGCCGTGCTTCTCTTGGTTGCGCATGGCATCTGTGCCTATATCAAATCTCAAGTCAGTGCCGATTTTCGCGTTGTGTGCAAAAAGGCCGTGGCCCCACTCCAAACTCCGATCATCATCTTGGGCGGCATTTTGGCAGGCGTTATGACCCCCACGGAAGCCTCTGCGATTGCCGTGGCCTACGCGTTGATCGTCAGCTTTTTCATTTTGAAATCAATGTCTCTAAAAGACTTGTGGCCCGTCATTGCACGCTCTGCGCTTGCGTCATCAGCGGTATTGCTTTTGGTGGGCGCAGCCGTAGCGTTCAAAACAGTTGTCTCACTGTCGTACGCTCCACAAATCCTGACTGAGGCTATTCTAAGCCTTTCGGAAAACCCGTTGGTGTTGCTCTTTTTGATCAACATGCTCTTGTTCATCGTGGGCATGTTCTTGGACGCGGGCCCCGCGATCATCATCCTTGGGCCGATCTTGGGGCCAATCTTTACAGAGCTTGGCGTGCACCCCGTGCATTTCGCCATCATCATGTCCGTCAACCTGACCGTAGGGCTTGCCACACCGCCCATGGGATTGGTTCTATTTGTGGCCTCCACCGTGAGCCGCGAAAAAGTTGAAACCATCTCAAAAGCAATTTTACCGTTTTTGGCTGTGGAGGTGATCGTGATTTTCTTGATTACCTACATTCCGGCCATTTCGATGACGATCCCGCGATTGACGGGCTTCGTTCAATAAACCAGCATCAATAATATTCCAGGGAGGAAACATCATGCTGAAACACCTAACCACCGCCGCGATGGGCGCAGCCATACTCGCAGGCTCAAGCCTTGCAAGCTATGCGGCAGGTCACGCGGAGTACACAATCCGTGCAACCGCCAACTCTAACGAGAACGACGAAGACTATGACGGTTTGGTTGTGTTCAAAAACTACGTCGAAGCAGCCTCAAACGGTAAAATCGAAGTTGAATTGTTCATCGGCACACAGCTTTGCTCAAAAGGCGCGGAGTGTCTGCAAGGTGTGGCTGACGGCTCTATTGATGTCTACATCTCCACGTCCGGCGGTGCTGCAAGCATCTTCCCCTATGTGCAGGTGCTCGACCTTCCCTATCTGATGGCTGATGACCGTATCGCGGAAGATGTGCTGTCTGGTGATTTTGTGCGCACAATGCGCGACATGGCCCTTGAGGACAGTGACGATAAAATCCGTCTGATGACCATTGGTAACACGGGCGGATGGCGCAACTTTGCCAACACAAAACGCCGTTTGGCTGAGCCAGCAGATTTTGAAGGCCTCAAGATCCGCACAGTCGTTGCAGACCTTCCCCAAGAGCTGGTTCGTGCACTTGGCGCATCCCCAACGCCAATTCCGTGGCCAGAACTGTTCACATCATTCCAAACAAGTGTTGTGGACGGATCAAAGAACGGCATCACCGACATCATGGGCATGAAATTCCCCGATGCAGGTCTGCAATACGTCACGCTTGACGGTCACGCCTACATGGGCGCGCTGTGGTGGATGAGCAACGACAAGTTTATGGCGATGCCAGAAGACATGCGCCGCGTGGTTGTGGATGGCTTCTATGCGCTGCAACAGGCAACATTTGCCTCACCAAAGCGCAAATCAATCGAGGCCTACGCAGCTTTTGTTGAAGGTGGCGGTGATCTGTATGTGCCGACGCCAGCCGAAAAAGCTACGTTCGCCGCAGCCGCCGAGCCTGTACAAGCATGGTTCACTGACAACGTTGACGGTGGTGAGCGCATCTTGAGCGCTCTCAAAACGGCAGTTGCTGAAGCTGAGGCTAAAATCAACGCGGGCCGCGCAGCTGATATCCAATAAGCCCAGCGCAGGCGCTTAAAACACGAAACGGCGGCTTCTTTTGGGAGCCGCCGTTTTTCATTCTACAAAGGGTCAGTCTATAAAGGGTGTGTGGCCAACTTTTTCTTAAAGCGGCTCGATATCCCCTTGGGCACGCCCTTCGTGAAACCCTTTTTCCCATACATCAAAACGCTGCTCTGCGATGGCGTCACGCATTTCCTGCATGATCTGCTGAAAGTAATGCAGGTTATGCCAGGTCAGAAGCATGCCCGAAATCATCTCTTGCGAGCGATAGACATGGTGCAAATAGGCGCGCGAGTATTTCTGACAGGCGGGACAGCTACATTGTTCGTCCAACGGGCGCGGATCATCTGCGTGCCGTGCGTTTTTGATGTTCACGACCCCGTGGCGAGTAAAGACCTGTCCGGTCCGCCCTGAGCGTGACGGCAAAACACAATCCATCATATCAATGCCGCGCTTCACAGCCCCCACGATATCATCAGGCTTACCAACGCCCATCAAATAACGCGGCTTATCCTTGGGCAGTTGCTCAGGTGCGAAATCAAGACAACCAAACATCGCCTCTTGTCCCTCTCCTACGGCAAGACCACCAACCGCATACCCTTCAAAGCCGATATCCCGCAGGGCCTCGGCACTTTGCGCGCGCAGATCCTCTTCAAGCCCACCTTGTTGGATACCAAAAAGCGCATACCCCGGACGATCGCCAAAAGCATCCCGCGAGCGTTTGGCCCAGCGCATTGACAATTCCATGCTTTGTGCAATCCGCGCCTTATCTGCAGGCAGTGCGGGACATTCATCAAAGCACATCACAATATCGCTGCCCAACAGCTTTTGGATCTCCATAGAGCGTTCGGGACTTAGCATATGTTTGGAACCATCGATATGGCTTTTGAACGTCACACCGTCTTCTGTCAGCTTGCGCAGATCAGCTAGGCTCATCACCTGAAACCCACCGCTATCAGTAAGAATGGGCTTGTCCCAATTCATGAACTTATGCAGCCCACCAAGCGACGCAATCCGCTCAGCCGTAGGGCGCAGCATCAAGTGATACGTATTGCCGAGCAAAATATCCGCACCGGTCGCCGCAACACTTTCAGGCATCATCGCTTTTACTGTTGCAGCCGTGCCAACGGGCATAAAAGCAGGTGTGCGGATATCGCCCCGCGGCGTGCTGATGCGCCCCGTGCGTGCGCGCCCATCTGTTGCCAGAAGATCAAACCCGAAAGTCTGTGCCATATCATTGCCCTTTACCATTTCTGCGCTTCTTTAGGCCAAAGCGGCGCCCAACCCAAGAGTGTTTGCAGATGATACACAGGTGATTGCCAAGCAAAGATTGTGAGAGTACGGCCTGACTGTTACCCTGTTACGGGTCACATTGAGTAATGAGGATGCGCTAAGCATGACCGACACCGACAACACCCAAATCCGCGTAGGCTGGGAAGAATGGCTCTCGCTACCTGAATTGGGCCTTCCTGCGCTAAAAGCAAAAGTAGACACAGGCGCGAAAACATCCGCGCTGCATGCCTTCGATATAGAGCCATTTGGCCGGACCCGCCCTCGGGTGCGCTTTATGGTGCAACCTATTCCTGCGCGGCCCGATCTGGTTATTGCGTGTTCCGCTGACATTGTGGATCAACGCGAGGTCACATCCTCGAATGGTGAAAGCGAAATGCGCTACGTCATCGAGACCAATGTCAAAATGGGTGATGAAATGTGGCCAATCGAGGTCACGCTCACCAACCGCACGAATATGTCCTATCATATGTTGCTGGGTCGTCAGGCTCTTGGGGACCGGTTGACCGTTGCGCCCTCAGACAGGTTTTGTCAGCCAGAGCTGTCGTACGATGTATACGCCTCTGCCAAAGTACGCGAAGCAGCGCCCAAGCGCGCGCTACGCATTGCTGTTTTGTCCCGTGAAGATAACTACTCTACCCGCCGGTTGGTGGAGGAAGGTGAAAAACGCGGCCACGGTGTTGAGATCATCGACACCACCCGTTGCTACATGGCCATCAACGCCACCTCGCCCGAGGTTTACTACGACGGCAAGCGTCTGCCGCGCTTTGATGTGGTCATTCCGCGCATTGGCGCCTCAATCACCAGCTACGGCACCGCGATTACCCGTCAGTTTGAGACACTTGGGACCTATTGCGTGAACGGCGCAGAGGGGATCGCCTCTTCGCGGGACAAGCTATACGCGCACCAACTTCTGGCACGCGCGCGTATCGGAATGCCCACAACTGCCTTTGCGGCCTCCCCCAAGGACACCTCCAACCTTATTGGCCTTGTGGGAACCGCACCGCTTATTGTGAAGCTGCTCGAGTCGACCCAAGGCAAAGGAGTCGTACTTGCTGAAACCAAAAAAGCTGCTGAATCCGTGATTGATGCCTTCCGCGGTCTAAAGGCCAGCTTTCTGGTACAAGACTTTGTCAAAGAAGCTGCCGGTGAGGATATTCGGTGTCTTGTCATCGGTGGGCGGGTGGTTGCCGCAATGAAACGCACCGGTGCGGATGGAGATTTCCGTTCAAACCTGCACCGCGGCGGCTCTGCCAAAGTGGTGCGCATCACCAAACAAGAACGCGATGTTGCTGTACGCGCTGCACGTACTTTTGGCTTGGGGATTGCGGGTGTTGACCTGCTGCGCTCATCCGATGGGCCAAAAGTGCTTGAGGTGAACTCATCACCCGGCCTTGAGGGTATTGAGACAGCCACTGGCAAGAATATCGCCAGCTTGCTCTACGACTCTATTGAAAAGCGGGTCCGCCCTGTTCCCATCCGCAAGCGTAAGACCGACTAATACCTGCGCAGCGCTGTGTTAAATCAACATGACGCCCCTTTTTGTGGGCTAATCCGCGACCGTCCGTATCATCGCACAGCCTTTGTGCGGCAAAACCTGCGCCCAGCCCCTAGACGTGGTGGGTGCAAATCCCTATCTAAACCGTAAGAAATCATCTCAGACAGCACGAACGGACCACTATGACCGACGCGACACCCCCGATGGAAGGTACTCCCCTCATCAAACCGTCAAGCACGGATCACCCTTTGTATGACAATGTCGTCGAAGCGTGCCGCAGCGTGTACGATCCAGAGATCCCCGTGAACATCTACGACCTCGGTCTTGTTTACACGATTGAGATCAACGATGAGAACGAAGTGAATGTTTTGATGTCTCTTACCGCACCAGGCTGCCCTGTTGCTGGCGAAATGCCTGGATGGGTTGCGGATGCGATTGAACCGCTGGCTGGCATCAAACAAGTTCAGGTCGATCTGATCTGGGAGCCACAGTGGGGCATGGACATGATGTCCGACGAAGCGCGCCTTGAACTGGGCTTTATGTAACCTTCAGTAGCTTAGGAAAACTTTGATGTTTGGCATTCCTGGAAAACCTCCTGTCTCTTTGACCCCCGCTGCGGTGGCTCACATTGTGAAGCTCATGGCAAAGGACGGCACAGAGGGCCTGCGCGTAGGCGTCAAGAAAGGCGGTTGTGCAGGAATGGAATACACCATGGAATACGTCAAAGAGATCAACGCAATGGATGAAGTCGTTGAGATCGACGGCGCGCGCGTAATGATCGCCCCTATGGCGCAGATGTTCCTTTTTGGCACTGAAATCGACTACGAAGTCAGCCTGCTTGAAGCTGGCTTTAAATTCCGCAACCCAAACGTTGTGGATGCCTGCGGATGCGGTGAAAGCATCAAGTTTGATGAGACCCTAGCGGGCAAAGCTTAACACGCGCTCAGGACCGGCTTAACCGCCTTTACTGGTTTGCTGTAAATGCACGTAGGTCTCGTTATAGCGCGCGCTTAGATGCTCTCCCGCAAGGATGACCTGCCCTGATCCAATGGGGGCAACGTTGGTGTCATAGTTTGGATTAAAGAACAGCGGAATAGAAATACGCTCGTTCGTACCGCCGACGACCCGGTGGGGTGTGGCTTTCACCCGTCCGTTTGTCCACATTTCAAACATCTCACCAAAGTTAATCACGAATGTGCCCGGTTCTGCGCGTACAGGGATCCAACCACCGCCCCGCTGGCGCACCTCAAGCCCAGGACTGCCATCAAGCGCCAAGAACGTAAGGCAGCCATAATCCGTGTGTGTCGCGATTCCGAAGTCCTTTTCCCCTGCCCACTTGGGGCGTTCGGGATAATAGTTGCCCCGCAAAAGCGCCATCGGAGTGTCGAACTTATCCTCGAAGAAAGAGGCAGGCTCGCCAATCGCCCGTGCAAGTGCGCTGAGCAAATCCATAGATATTGCACGCGCCTTGGTGAAATACGCCAGAACGTCGGCCCTGAAGTCCGCAGCACCTAAACCCGCTGGCTGCTTGGGCCATTTGTTGGGCGCATAAAACTGTTTGTCCGCCCAAGGATGCTCACTTGGCACAGACACACCGCAATCAAAGAACTGTTTGTAATCAGGATTGGCGTTTAGATCGACCTGCTCTGATCCCGCACGCCCCCATCCCCGGTTTGATCCGGTTTGAGCCATATCAACTGGTTCTTTGGCGGCCTCCGGCAGCTTAAAGAATTGACGATAGCTTTCAATGACAGCGGCAACCTCGGCACCTGATAGGGCCGTGTTGTGCAGCGTCATAAAACCCGTCGTCTCAGCAGCTCTGCGCACTGCATCAAGCGCCTCTTTATCTGCGTCGAACAATGCTTGGGCATCAATTTTCGGGATCATCACGCTACTCACTTCTGTCTGCTTTCGTTGCTACATCCAAGCGGCGCTTGACGCAACGCGGCGCACAGGCCACACCCGTTGGTATGGTTCAACGACGCTGTAAGAAGGGTGCGACATGAGACGTAAATTGGCCGCAGGTAATTGGAAAATGAACGGGACGCGCGCGGATTTGGCGCAAGTCGATGCCCTATTGAAAGCTCATCCTGCGGCTTCTGTGGATATGGTTTTGTGCCCGCCTGCGACCCTTTTGGCCCCCATGGTAGAGCGTGCTGGGACATGCGCGCTTGAGGTAGGTGGCCAATACTGCCACCCAAATCAAACCGGTGCGCACACCGGCGATGTCAGCGCAAAAATGATCGCCGATGCGGGTGCGCGGTATGTCATCACGGGCCATTCGGAGCGCCGCACAGACCACGGCGAGACGAATGCTGATGTCTTGGATCAAACACTGGCGGCATGGGACGCCTCGCTAACGGCGATTGTGTGCATTGGCGAGACACTTGAGCAGCGCGATACAGGGCAGACCCTCACGGTGTTGGCCTCCCAAATGGTCGGATCAGTGCCCGAGGCAGCAACCGGCGCCAACATTGTGATCGCCTATGAGCCAGTCTGGGCCATCGGAACTGGTAAAGTCGCGTCATTGGACAAAATCGCTGAGGTGCATGACTTCATGCGCGCTGAACTTACAGACCGCTTTGGGACACAGACCGCCGGTGCGATCCGTCTTCTTTACGGCGGCTCCGTCAAAGCAGGCAACGCCGCAGAGATATTCGCAACATCAAATGTGGACGGGGCATTGGTTGGTGGCGCGTCGCTGACGGCTGCAGACTTTGCACCGATTGTGGCAGCTCTTGAGGCATCAGCTTAGTTAGCAAAGCTCTGCATGCAAAATCGCATAAACAAAAAGGCCCGCTGAAACACTCAGCGGGCCTTTTCAATAGCAGATAAAGATTGATCGCTATTTGATGATCAACTCCGGCCCCATCACTGCATTTGGCAGGAATGTGGAAATTGCCGGAATATATGTGACCATGATCAGGAACACGAACAGCACTGCAAGGAATGGCAGAGCTGCGCGCACCACAGCCATCATCGGCATCTTGGCCACACCTGAGGTCACAAAGAGGTTCAAACCAACAGGTGGTGTGATCATCCCGATCTCCATGTTGACGACCATGATAATCCCAAGGTGGATTGGATCAATGCCCAACTCGATCGCGATGGGGAACACCAGTGGTGCCACAATGACAAGCAGGCCGGATGGCTCCATGAACTGACCACCGATAAGCAGAATGATGTTCACAATCACCAAGAACATCACCGGTCCAAAACCCGCATCCAGCATAGCACCCGCGATTGTCTGCGGAACTTGCTCGTCCGTTAGCACGTGCTTCAAGATCAAAGCATTCGCGATCACGAACAAAAGCGTAACCGTCAGCTTGCCTGCATCGAACAACGTTTGCTTGGTGTCCGGGTGGATCATCGCTGTGACCAAAGCCCATGGCTTGCGGAACAAAGATGTGTTCGCCTCAGGGCCCGTTGTCGCAAGTGGTCCCATGTCACGGTAGACAAAACAAGCGATCACGAACGAGTAAATCGCTGCAACGGCCGCCGCTTCTGTCGGGGTGAAGACACCGCCATAGATACCGCCTAAAATGATGACGATCAGGAACAACCCCCAGCCCGCTTCGCGCGCCGCAGTAAACACCTCGCCCCAGCCTTGCCACTCACCTTGGGGCAGGTTTTTGACCTTTGCCATCACGTAAATGGTGACCATCAACATCAAGCCAGCCATCAAGCCCGGGATCACCCCCGCAAGGAACATTCGACCTACTGAGACCTCAACGGCTGCAGCATATACAACCATAACAATGGATGGTGGGATCAAGATACCAAGCGTGCCCGCGTTACAAATAACACCGGCCGCAAATTCCTTGGTGTAGCCGACCTGACGCATACCCGCGATAACGATAGAGCCAATGGCCACAACCGTCGCCGGAGACGAGCCTGAGAGCGCTGCAAAAAGCATACACGCAAAAACACCCGCAATCGCCAAGCCGCCGGGCAAATGCCCCACACACGCAATCGAGAAACGAATGATCCGCCGCGCAACGCCGCCTGTGGTCATAAAGGACGAGGCAAGGATGAAAAACGGAATTGCCAACAACGTGAAGTGGCCTTCGAACGCCTCGAACAATGTGCCCGCAACAGAGGCCAACGATGTATCCGAGAACCACAGCAAAAAGAGCGTGGAGGACAGACCGAGAGACACCGCAATCGGCACCCCGATCATCAGCAGGCCGATGACCATGCTAAATAGAAGAATGACGTCCATAATTTAGCCCTCTAGCTTATCGGCGCGTTCGGCCGCTTCGGAGATTTCGTCTTCATCAAGCTCGTGGCTTGCAACCAAACGGTCCTCTGTGCCCTGCCAAATCCGCAAGGTCACTTGTACGAACCGCAGCATCAAAAGTGACGCAGACAACGGCAGTACAAAATACGGGATAGCTTTGGGGATCTTCTCATAGGCTTCGTTGTAATTGATTGCCCCTTCGAGCCAACGGAACGGCGCGATCATGGGAATATCGTCAACTTCATAGAACGACTGGCTACGGAACTTTTCCTCAAACCCTGTTGGGAACCAGCGCCCAGTAGTTGGTGGTAAATCTGCAAACACCGCCCAGTAGTCATAGCAGCCTTTGAGCAATAGCAGGCAAAAGAGCAAACACGCAGCAGCCGCAATCAGCCCGACGATCCGCCGCGCAGCTGGCGACAAAATGTTTACCAACGCGTCCACTCCAAGGTGTGCGCCTTTCTTTACGGCATAGCTTGCGCCCAGCAAAACCAGCCAACCGAACAGAAACACTGTAAGCTCTAGCGCCCACAAAATGTTAGAATTGAATACAAAACGAGCGATCACATTGGCAAAAGTCACAACTGTCATGGCTCCAAGCAGAGCCGCGATCAGCGTTTCTTCCAATGTATCAATAAACCCGCCCGACGTCTTTGATGCGCCTTGAGACACGCCGCGTCCCCCTTTTGAATTGTGACTTGATACACGACACATCCTGCGCCCGTTTGCGGACGACCAAGATTGATGTCGGGATAAATTAATGCCCCCGCCCGACACTCGTCAGGCGGGGGCACTTTGGGATCGTCTTACAGACCTGCGTTGATCGCCTGTGCTGCGTCGATGTTTTCCTGGCCTACGTCACCTGCGAATTGCGCCCAAACTGGCTTCATCGCGTCGACCCATGCCTGACGCTGCTCTGCAGTCAGTTCACGAACGGTGCCACCGGCATCGATGATTGACTGACGTGCAGCTTGGTTAACTGCAAACGACTCTTTGTTGCGTGCTTCTGTGACTTCATCGAGGATCGTCAAGAATTGGTCACGTACGTCAGCATCGAGGCTGTCGAGCCAGTCAACACTTGCCACAACGAGGTAGTCGATGATGCCGTGGTTGGTTTCGGTGGTACCGTCCTGCACCTCGAAGAACTTACGGCCAAAGATGTTTGACCATGTGTTTTCTTGACCGTCTACAACACCCTGTTGCAGCGCGCCGTATACTTCAGAAAACGCCATTTTCTGGGGTGAGCCACCGATTGCTTCCATCTGTGCAACCAAAACGTCAGATGACTGAACGCGGAACTTTAGGCCGTTCGCGTCTGTAGGCTGAACCAATGGTCTGTTGGCTGACATTTGCTTCATGCCGTTGTGCCAGAACGCAAGGCCCTGCAAACCGCGGCGCTGCATGCTGTCTTTCATCGCTTGGCCAGTCGCCGAGCCTTGGAACGCATCAACCGCTTCAATGTTTGTGAACATGAACGGAAGGTCAAAGATACGGAATTGCTTTGTGAACTTCTCGAACTTTGACAGCGACGGAGCGGCCAACTGAACATCACCCTGAAGCATTGCTTCGAGCACTTTGTCATCGTTGTAGAGCGTTGAAGACGGGAACACTTCCATGCAGGCTGTGCCGTTCATCTCGTCGTTTACGCGCTGCTCAAGCAGTGATGCGGCGATGCCTTTAGGGTGTTTGTCAGTGTTGGTCACGTGGCTAAACTTGATAACGATCTCGCCGTCGTCACATGCAGCAAGGCCAGCAGTGGCACTAAAGCTCAACGCGACAGCGGTCGCAGCAGCAGTAAGAAATTTCATGGTATCCTCCCTTGGAACCTTTAACGTTTAAGTCACAGCACAGGCCAAGCCGTACCGATCACGGATAGTTGAGAGGCAAACAAAAGAGCTCGCAAGCGCACTGCATGAAATAAGATATATAATTATTTATCAGTAGCTTAACGGATGTATGTGATGTGCGTCGTGCAGCATTATGCGATATTTCGCACAACGGTTACCGCTCACGTGCGAGAATCCGCACAGCCTAATCCGTGCGGTAATCCTCAGGCCTAAGCCCGTGTTTTGCTAATTTGTCGTACAGAGTTTTTCGGGGCAGTTTCAGAGTTTCTGCGACATGAACCGCGCGCCCAGCATGACGCCGCAGCGCTTGATCCAACAAAGATCGCTCAACTTGCGCCATCTGGTCGCTCAGCCCCATCACATCCCCCGCCGCCAGATCACTCACGCCAAGCGCATAGCGCATTGCTGCCGATTGAAGCGCACGCGCATTGCCTGCCCAATCATCGGCCATCAGGCGCGCAATCACATGGGGTGGCACGTCCGGACGTGCCAAACCGCCTTGCTCACACGCTTGATCGAGATAGTGCTGAAACAGGACCGGAATGTCATCTTTGCGCTCCCGCAGCGGCGGAATATGCACGCTCAGAAGTTCTGTGCGGTAAAATAGCTCGCTATTGAAGTGCCCGCCTGCCACTTCGCCTCGCAGATCACGCGAACTGGCAACAATCAAGCGCATCGGCGCCGTGGTTTCGGCAAAAATTGCCTGATTAGAATGACTTAGCGCCCAAACTTCATCCAAAAAAAGACTGCCGCCTTTTGCCGCCTCAATCGCTTTGTGGGCATCTGCCTCACTCAATCCACCGCTGACGCGCTTTACAAACGGCGCGTCGGACCCTGCGGCCAGCAAGTGGATAACTTCCGCCACACGTGAGGTGCCGACCCCCAACTCACCTGTGATAAGCGCATCGCCTTTAGTGGCTGCCACTCGGCGTACTTGGTGACGCATGGCCATTGATTGCGCCGACGCCCCCGCCAACATCCGCGCCGCTGCATCACCGGCCTCTTGGGCTGCTCTGTGTGCACGCAAATTCAACGCCGCTGTTCGGTGCGCCACCGCCCTGGTGACTTCGGCGCAAAGGACATCTGCCGCGCAGGGTTTTTCCAAAAAGCCAAACGCGCCAAGCTGAATGGCCTGCACGGCTTTGGGCACATCGGCCTCACCGGTCAGCAAGATTACGGGCAAGTCAGGATCAATACTGCGCGTGTAGTCCAAAACGTGATAGCCATCACGCCCGGGCATCCGGATATCCGTCACAATGATGCCCGCAAAGCCACGCGCAATGTGATCTTTGGCCGCTACGAATGAGCTGCATGCGATCGGTGCGAAATCACGCAAGGCCAATGTCTGACCCAATGCGTCGCGCACGTCAGCATCATCATCAATAATCAAAACTGGGGTGTTCATGCAGCCTTAACCTGTTCAATCCGTGGAAGAGTGACAGTCAAAACAGCGCCCCCCGCTGGATGGTTGCTGCCTTTGATTTGCCCACCGAAAGATTGAATTAACCCATATGAAATCGAAAGACCAAGCCCCATACCTTGGGCCTCACCAACTTTTTTGGTGGTATAGAAAGGTTCAAATATTCGGTCTGGCCCATCAAGACCCAGACCGCTGTCATGAAACGCCATGCTAATGCTGTCGGACGATGCCTCAGGGACGCTGATCGAAATGTGTAGCTTGCGTTCGGCCTGATCGCTCATCGCATCCAGCGCATTGCCGATCAGGTTCACAAAAACCTGTTCAAGCCGCACGTCGCCTGCACGCACACTGGCCGATGGCACGGCGTCATCAATCTCAATCGCAACGGCATCGGTCGTGATACGCGGCCCCAATAGATCAAGCGCGGCATCCAACACGTCGCGCAGGACCACGTCCGACAGGGGCTCGGATTCGTTGCGGACAAAAGCGCGAAGGTTTTTAATGATCCGCCCCGCGCGGCGCGACAACTCCGCAATGCGGCTGAGGTTTTGCGCGGCGGTTTCCGCGTCCCCCTTGGCCAAAAACGCCTGTCCGTTTTCCGCGAAACTGCCAATTGCCATCAACGGTTGATTTAGCTCATGACTGATGCCCGCAGACATCTGCCCCAAAGCACTTAACTTGCCCGCCTCGACCAAGTCCGCCTGTGCGCGGCGCAAAGCAGACTCAGCCTCTTCACGTTCCATGATTTGCGCGCGAAGACTACTGTTTACGCGCTGCAATTCCGCAGTACGGCGGTGCACGCGGTCTTCAAGGGCCGCATTCGCTTTGGCCAACGTGCGGCGGCGGTCTTGTAACGCCACCAACGCCAAGCCCGACAGCAAAACAACCGCACAGGCAAAAGCCGCTTGTAGCCCCGCCACACGAATGACCGGCGCAATATCAATCAACGCCTCTCCGGTCAGTCCGATCACCGGCAAGGGCTGCACCAAGTGAAGCGCGCGCTCGGGGATATACGGGCCAAGCGGCACCTCCCAGACCTCCTGCCCTGCAAGTTTTGCGATGTTGATCTGTGGAAACGGCGTCAAACGGTCACGGGAATATTCCGCAGTACCACTGCGCAGCCCCCCGCGCGCATCAAGCTGACGTAACACCAACTCGGACCGGTTTGACACGAACGCCACGCCCAACTCATCGGTAAAAAAAACCGCCGCCGTATCGCCACGCCAGTCCCGTTCAATCACTTCGATATCAGCGGCAACCAAGACCACGCCCTGCACCGGCCCCTGTGCCGAAAAAACAGGTGCTGCGTATAAAAACAAACGCCGGCCATCGTCACCAACCATATGATAGCTGCCCAAAGCACCACTCATCGCGCGTTTGAAATACGGCCGCTCAATGTGGTCAATACCCAAACCTTCAGTATCGGATCGCAAAATCGGTGTGCCGTTGCGATCCAGCACAGCAATATTGTGCGAGGCTGTTTTATCAGCGGTGGCGCGCAACACCTCGGCGGCGGTTTGCTCCGTCAGATCATTGCTGAGCAAAGGTTCTTCAAACGTAGCGCGTACAGCAGGATGGTCCGTCAAAAGCACCGCAAGTTGTCCGTAGCGTTGCAGCTGCGTCGTAAGACGGTCCGCCGCCAAAGATAAATCAGACGTGCCGCGCTTGGACAGATCGACAATGCCCTGACGCAAGCCAAGCAAATAGACTGCGCCGCCAATGGCCGCCGTCAGCGCCAGCACCGCCAGCAGCAAAGTCAAACGTGAGGAAAGTAATCTGATCATCTTTCAGGACATTAGAAAATGGTACTTGCAATGGCCAGACTCTTTGGGATTAGTCATCGCAATGAAACGTATCTCGCAGTCTCTTACTGACCCCGCCCTCAACGCAGCCCCTTACCCATTCTATGACCGCCTCCGCCAGATGGGTGAGTTGGTGTTTTGGGAGGAGTTCGATATGCCAGTGGCCAGTAGCCATGCGGCAGTATCGGCGTTGCTGCGCGACAAAAAATTTGGCCGCGAGGGGCCCAGGTTTGACGTACCAGATTATCTCGAGGCGTTCTACGCGGTGGAAGCCCACTCGATGTTGGAGCTGGAGCCACCCCGCCATACCCGTCTGCGTAAATTGGTCCTGCATGGGTTTACCTCGCGCAGGATCAAAACACTGGCACCGATGATCGAACAACTGGCAACGCAAAAGATCGATGCTTTCCCACAAGGCAATTTTGACATCTTGGAACACTTCGCCACCCCAATTCCCGTTTTGGTCATCGCCCGCCTTTTGGGTGTGCCCGACAGCATGGCAGATCAACTTTTGCGGTGGTCACACGCCATGGTGGCCATGTATGTGGCAGGCCGGACCCGTGAAATCGAAGAGCAAGCGGCCCAAGCCGCAACAGAATTCACAGAGTTCATGCGCAGCTACATCAATGAGCGCCGCACAACGCCCGCAGATGATTTGATATCCGAACTGATTGCAGCAGAAGAAGACGGCGATAAACTCTCAACCGACGAGATGATAACCACGTGTATTTTGCTGTTAAACGCAGGGCACGAGGCAACAGTTCATTCGCTTGGGAATGGCATCAAGGCGTGTCTTGAAACGGGACATGTTCCGAATGAAAGCACTCCGATCGGCCCACTCGTGGAGGAAATCCTACGGTTTGATCCGCCTTTGCACATGTTCCAAAGATGGGCGAAATGTGACGTTGAGGTTTTTGGCCATGACTTCAAGAAAGGCGATGCCGTTGGACTGCTGTTAGGCGCCGCCAATCACGACCCGAACGTCTACAAAGACCCACATGTTTTTGAACCAAACCGGTCAGGCAAAGTGCACACATCTTTTGGAGGCGGCATTCATTTTTGCGTCGGTGCTCCGCTTGCGCGGTTAGAAATGGAAATTGCGCTTGGGACCTTGTTTCAACGGTGCCCTAAGCTGCGCATCGCGGAGCGGCCAGAATATAAACCGGCATATCATTTCCATGGGCTCAGCAAACTAATTGTCTGTGCTGACTAAGCGGCTTTGCGCAACAGTCACAGCGGCAGAGCGCTGGTTGATTTGATTTCCTCCATGCTCAAAAGCGCCGTGACATTAAATACGCGCACTTCGCTGATAAGTGCCTGATAGAACGCATCGTAGGCGCGCGCGTTTTGCACACGGACCTTCAAAATATAATCGATATCCCCTGCAAGCCTGTGCGCTTCTTGCACCTCTGGACGCTCTTTAAGCGCCTTAAGAAACGCCGCTTGCCATTCGGCTTCATGTTCGGACGTGCGGATCAACACAAAAAAGCACGCCTCAAAACCAAGGGCATCCGCATCAAGGCGCGCGGTCTGTGTGCCAATGACGCCCGCGTTGCGCATTTTGCGAATCCGGTTCCACACAGGGGTCTTGGAACTGCCCACTGTTGCGGCAATTTCATCAAGTGACAGGCTCGCGTCCTGCTGCAGCTGTATGAGAATTTTCCGGTCTAGGTCGTCTATCTGAACAGCCATCTGCTTTTTCCTGTCGAGTTACTAAATCTTTCCATACAGGATAAATATACAGAACATACGTTCTTAGCATAGCCACCATATAGCAAAATAGTGGGAAAATATACTATATTGGGCGGTAGTTGAGTAGCTGGAGCACCGCCGCATGAAACATTTTCCCATATTCGTCGCCGTCGAAGGCCGTCGGATTGTCTTGTCCGGTGGCGGTGAAGAAGCCCTAGCCAAGCTGCGGTTATTGCTGAAAACCGAGGCCAATTTAACAGTCGTGGCAGAAAACGCCGCACCAGAGATCCGCGCGTGGGCCCAAGAAGGGCGACTGACATTGATCAGCCGCGCGATGGAGCCCGGGGACGCCATGTGCGCGGTCCTGTTTTACGCGGCAAACGGTGACGACGCCGAAGATGCGCGCGTGGCAGCACTTGCCCACCGTGATGGCGCGCGGGTGAATATGGTCGATAATTTACACGGCAGCCAATTCATCACACCGGCGATCGTTGACCGTGATCCGGTTACCATCGCCATCGGCACCGAAGGCGCAGCACCGGTTTTGGCCCGCGCGATCAAAGCAGATCTGGAAGCAAAACTCCCCGCGTCTTTGGGTGTGCTTGCGCGGATCGGCAAGTCTTTCCGCAGCGCTGTTGAGGCCCTTCCTATGGGTCGTAAACGGCGCGATTTTTGGTCCGAGTATTACTTTAATAAAGGCCCCCAAGCCATTGAAGAAGATGGTGAAAATGGCGTTCAGTCGGCACTTAAAAACCTGCTCGACACCTACCTGACGGATACGCGCGAAAAAGCAGGTCATGTTGACCTAGTCGGTGCTGGCCCTGGCGATCCTGACCTGCTCACCCTCAAGGCGCGCAAGGCTTTGGATAAAGCGGATGTGGTGATTTATGACCGCCTCGTAAGCGCAGAAATTCTTGAGCTCGCACGCCGTGAAGCGGTCATGATTGACGCCGGAAAAGAAGGTTTCGGCAAGGCGATGAGCCAATCTGAAATCAATGACCTTATCGTCAGCCACGCCAAAGACGGTCACCAAGTTGTGCGCCTCAAGTCCGGTGATCCAACAGTTTTTGGGCGGCTGGATGAAGAAATTGACGCATGTGACGCCGCGGACGTTTCTTGGCGTATCGTGCCCGGCATTACGGCCGCGTCTGCTGCCGTTGCTGGCATCGGCCAAAGCTTGACCAAGCGTGATCGCAACGGGTCCGTGCGCTTCATCACAGGTCACGACATGAAAGGCTATGCGGATCACGATTGGCGTGCGTTGTCACGTGCAGGCGAAGTTGCCGCGATCTATATGGGCAAACGCGCTGCGCGGTTCGTGCAGGGGCGCCTTTTGATGCATGGCGCGCACCCTGAAACGCCCATCACCGTCGTCGAGAACGTCAGCCGCGTGGAACAACGCACACTGACCTGCCGCCTCGGGACGCTTTCCGATGACCTTGAGACAGCCAATTTAACAGGCCCCGCGCTTATGTTGCTTGGCCTCGCACCACGCGCCGCTTTGCAAGTGGCACAAGATATTTCCATACAGGAGGTGGCCCAATGAGCCGCAGCTTCACCCCAAAAGTTATTACCGCCAACGCGCTTCTTGAAGGCGATGTCATCTATTGGTCACCTGAAGGGACTTGGGTTCGCACATTATCAAGCGCCGAAGTGTTTGAAGATGAAGCCGTTGCGCAAGAACAGCTTTTGACCGCAAGCAGCCAGCCTGCAGTCGCGGTGGGTGTGTACCTCGCGGATGTTGCCATTACGGACGATGGCCCCACCCCAATCCATTTCCGAGAAGAATTCCGCACACGCGGCCCATCCAATTACGCACACGGCAAGCAAGTGAAGTTGTCATAATGTATCAGTACAACGATTTTGATGCGGCTTTCGTCGCAGAACGGAACGCCCAGTTTCGCGCGCAGGTTGAACGCCGTATTTCTGGCGCCCTCACAGAGGATGAGTTCAAACCACTTCGCCTTATGAATGGTCTCTATCTGCAACTTCACGCCTACATGCTGCGCGTTGCCATTCCCTACGGTACACTAAACGGTGCCCAAATGCGCCAACTCGCAATGATCGCCGAGACGTTTGACAAAGGGTATGGTCACTTTACCACACGCCAAAATATCCAGTACAATTGGCCAAAACTAAAGGACGTCCCTGATATCCTTGACCGTTTGGCCGAGGTGGAGATGCACGCACTACAAACAAGCGGCAACACCATTCGTAACGTTACCGCAGACCACTTTGCAGGCGCTGCGGCGGATGAGGTAGAAGATCCGCGCCCAACAGCGGAGCTACTACGTCAGTGGTCAACAGATCACCCCGAATTTCAGTTTTTGCCGCGCAAGTTCAAACTTGCCGTGACCGGCTCTGCGGCGGACCGCGCTGTCATTCGCGCCCATGATATTGGCATTCAGATCGTCGAAAAAGATGGCGAAATCGGCTATAAAATTATTGTTGGTGGCGGCTTGGGCCGCACCCCGATGATTGGTAAAACACTTGCAGAATTTTTGCCAAAGGCGGATTTACTGCCGTTTGTTGAAGCCACGGTCAATGTTTGGAACCGTCTTGGACGCCGCGATAATAAATATAAATCACGCATCAAAATTACGGTTCACGAGCATGGCATCGATGACATCCGTGCCCGCGTCCTTACACGTTTCGAACAAATAAAGCCTACGTTCAAAGGTGTTGATCGCGATCTATTTGCACAAATTCAACAAAACTTCGACGCGCCAGCTTATCGCAATGCGCCCGTTGATGCGCACACAGCCATGCGTCTGGCCAACCCCGCTTACGCAAGCTGGTCGGACACAAACATCACCGCACACAAAAACGATAGCTACGCAATTGTCTCGATCAGTTTGAAAAAGCACGGCGCGACACCAGGTGACGCATCTGCAGATCAGATGCGCGTCATGGCAGAGTTGGCAGAAACTTATGGCCATGACGAGTTGCGCATCAGCCATGAGCAGAATGTTATCCTGCCCCACGTGCACCAATCAGACCTGCCCGCCATCTATGCAGCCTTGCGTGAGGCAGATTTGGCGACAGCAAACATTGGTCTGATCAGTGACATCATCGCGTGCCCCGGCATGGATTACTGCGCGCTAGCTACTGCGCGCTCGATCCCTGTTGCGCAAGAAATTGCTGAGCGCTTTGATGAATTGAAGCTTGAGCATGAAATTGGCGCGCTAAAGATCAAAATCTCTGGCTGCATCAACGCCTGTGGTCACCACCACGTGGGCCATATCGGCATTCTGGGTTTAGACCGCGCCGGCGTCGAAAACTATCAGATCACCTTGGGCGGTGACGGGTCCGAGGATGCGGCCATTGGTGAGCGCGCAGGTCCGGGCTTTAGCGCAGAGGCGCTAGTGCCAGCAATCGAGCGGATCATCGAGACATACCTCGACGTGCGCAGCGAAAAAGCAGAGACATTTTTACAAACATACCGCCGTGTTGGCATGGGGCCGTTCAAAGCGGCGCTTTATCCCGACAGCAAAGCATCAGCGGCATAAGGACCTGATATTATGACAGTAATTGTAACCGACAGCGGTTTTGCCGCGGACGACTGGAACGGTGGATTTTGCACGCTCGATAGCCTGCCTGCAAATGATTGCGCGGGCGTCGACCTGCCCTCAGACGCTGAGCCAGAAGACCTGCGCGCGCGTCTTGATGGGCTAAGCCTGATCCGCGTGGACTTTCCCAGTTTTGCGGACGGTCGCGGCTTTTCCATTGCAGCCGAGTTGCGCCGGATGGGCTACAAGGGTCGTTTGCGCGCCAAGGGTCATGTGATCTCGGATCAATACGCCATGGCCCGCCGCGTTGGTTTTGACGAGGTCGAAATTGATGACGCCCTCGCCGCCCGCCAACCCGAAGCAGAGTGGCTTTTTCGAGCAAATTGGACCAAGCACGACTATCAAGCCCGCCTACGCGGCTAAACAGCGCCTTTAACTGATCCAAATCAACGACTATGACAGGACGCGTGGGCATGACCCGCGCAATGACACTTATGAATGATCAAACACCCATGACCGACGCCCCCGCCGCAAAGGCCACACCAACCCTTCCCGACGCGCAAGTCGTGACAGCCGTTAAGCATTACACCGACCGGCTGTTTTCGTTCCGTGTCACACGCCCTGCGTCGCTTCGGTTCCGCTCTGGCGAGTTTGTCATGATCGGCTTGATGGGCGATCCGGACCCAAAAACCGGCAAACAGCGCCCGCTCTTGCGTGCTTACTCCATCGCCTCCCCAAGCTGGGACGAGGAGTTGGAGTTCTACTCGATCAAAGTTCAGGACGGACCGCTGACATCGAAACTTCAGCACGTTCAGGTAGGCGATGAAATTATTTTGCGCCCCAAACCTGTAGGTACGCTCGTTCACGACGCCCTGCTGCCAGGTAAGCGTCTTTGGTTTTTTTCAACAGGGACAGGCTTTGCGCCTTTCGCATCTTTGCTGCGCGATCCGGAGACGTATGAGCTGTATGACCAAGTCATCGTCACGCACACCTGCCGCGATGTAGCCGAGCTTACTTACGGTGCAGATCTGATTGAGAGCATCAAAACAGACGAGCTACTGGTCGAGTTGATTGGTGAAGAGAACCTTGCCAAGCTGGTTTACTACCCAACCACAACCCGTGAGCAGAGCCCAAAGATGGGCCGCATCACCGACCTTTTGAAGGACGGGACGGTTTTCAAAGACCTCGGCATTGAAGACGGTCTGTCGGCCGAAACGGACCGCGCCATGGTATGTGGGTCTATGGGGCTTAATGTGGATATCAAAGAAATTCTTGAAAGCCACGGGCTTGAGGAAGGTGCTAACTCTGATCCGAAACACTACGTGGTCGAAAAAGCGTTTGTTGGCTGATCAACATTAAAAACTATCAGTAAGTCATTGTTAAAAAAGGCCGCAGAGTTCTGCGGCCTTTTCTATTTTACCAATCAAAACAGCCTATCCACCGATCTGCGCTTTGATGGCATCGATAACTTGGTTGGCCATTTCAGGATTATTCTCCGCCTGCTCAATCAAAGTTTTAAGCGCTGTTTTCGCAAATCCAGAAATCTCAGAGCCTTCAACAAGTTGCAGCGCCGCGTCCGTATTCAGCCCTTCAGCCGTTAGCAGATCACCCAGTCTCACAGGATCAGCTTCAGCACTCGGGCGTGCCTCGGCGGCCGTTTCAGGAGCCGCTTCAGTTGCTGTCTCTACCGCTTCACTGGTCTCTTCCACAGTTTGCGACACCGCGTCCGCGGTGCCCTCTACAACATCCGTTGCCGTGTCAGAAACTGGATCCGCGGATTGTGTCGCCACATCCGCCACGGCGTTACCCGCGTCAGACGCGGCCTCGGTCGCGCCTTCCAAAAGAGTGGCAGCACCTTCTGTCACCTCTGTCACTGCACCAGAAACAGCGTCAGTCGCCGCTTCGGTCAGATCAGCCGCCGCATCTGTACCGTCACTCGCAAGCCCCAACGCATCGGACACCGCATTTTCCGCAGCTTCTTTTGCAGCTTCAACGGCCTCTTCTGCTTTGGCTTTTGCCGTATCCACAGCATCATCCACAGCCGTTTTGGCTTCTTCAACAACACTTTCAACCGCAGTGGTCGCACTGTCTGTTGCAGAAGTTACCGTTTCAGTGGCAGCTGTTGCGCCCTCGCTTACGGTTTCGGTTGTGGTTTCAACAGCAGTCTCAGCAGCGCCAGTCGCACTATCCGCAACCTCTTCCACGTTTGAGCCAGACACCCAAACATAGCCCGCCACCGCAATCACCACAGCGCCAGCACCCAATACTAATTTATTCATTTGCGTCACGTCCCCATTCACAAAACACTCGTTAACTCCGCAGAGCAGTACTCAACATATCACACGCTCACGCCAGCTTGAAAAGGACACAAGCCACAAAACGCCACAACAGCCAAAAATACGCCAAACACCCTTTGCAAACACGCATTTGCCGCTTGAAGCGCGCGACTTTAACGCCTAGTTTGCGCAACTAGAAATTACGACCAACCATTTAAGGAATGAACCCATAGCCCGCAGACCACATAATGCGCCTCCACAGCGCGACACCGGCCCCCGCGTCAATGACCGCATCAAAGCACTCGAAATTCGCCTGATTGGCGCTGATGGTGAAAACGGCGGCGTTGTTTCACCCGCGAAAGCCATGGCATTGGCCGAAGAAGCTGGTCTCGATCTGGTTGAGATTTCGCCAAACGCGAACCCACCTGTCTGCAAGATTATGGATTTCGGCAAGTATAAATACGAGCTGCAAAAACGTGAATCCGAAGCGCGTAAGAAACAAAAGACGATTGAGATCAAAGAGGTCAAGTTCCGCCCGAACACTGACACCAATGATTACAGCGTCAAAATGCGTAATGTTTTCAAGTTTTTGGAAAACGGCGACAAAGTAAAAATAACACTGCGTTTCCGTGGCCGCGAAATGGCGCACCAAAACCTTGGACGTGAATTGCTTGAGCGCGTTGCAGAAGACACAAAAGAGCACGGCAAAGTAGAAAACTTCCCAAAAATGGAAGGCCGTCAGATGGTTATGCTTATCGGACCTATGCCGAAATAAGCGACGATCTTATTTGCGGTTCAACAGACCACAACACCGATCAAAAAGCCCCCAACGCCAACCGCGTGGGGGCTTTTTCTTTGTCCCGCATTTGCCCCATTCTTGGTCTATTCGTTGCGCTTGCTGTCCGCTGGCTGCCACACTAGGCTACCGCAAAAGAGCATGTCTGATCTGTGGAGGCCCCAATGAACGCGCAACACCCCGTCGATCCAATCCAGTCACACCCCGCTGGTCACGGCCCCGAACTTAGCCGTTTTGACTGGGCAGAGCCGTTTTTGTTGAATGCGCAGCTGACCGAAGAAGAGCGTATGCTGGCAGAAGCGGCAGAAACATTCAGCCAGAACGCCCTCGCCCCGCTCGTAACGGACAGTTACCGCGACGAAAGCTTTGATCGTTCACTCTTTGAGAAAATGGGCAGCGCGGGCCTTCTTGGTGCGACCATCCCTGAAAGCTACGGCGGGCTTGGTGCTGGCTACGTCAGCTACGGACTGATCGCACGCGCTGTTGAACGGGTCGACAGTGGCTATCGCTCCATGATGTCAGTGCAGTCATCCTTGGTGATGTATCCGATTTTCGCCTACGGAACCGAAGAACAGCGGCAAAAATACCTGCCCGGCCTTGCGGCAGGCACAAGCATCGGGTGTTTTGGCCTGACCGAACCGGACGCAGGAAGTGATCCCGCCGGAATGAAAACCACGGCCGTAAAAACCCCGACAGGCTACCGCCTTAATGGTGCAAAGATGTGGATTTCGAATGCCCCCGCCGCTGACGTTTTTGTTGTTTGGGCAAAATCAGAAGCCCACGGCGGCAAAATTCGTGGCTTTGTGTTGGACAAGGGAACCAAGGGGCTCAGCGCGCCTGTGATTAAAGGTAAGCTGTCGCTTCGGGCCTCTATCACAGGTGAAATCGTGATGAGCGATGTAGATGTGGGCGAAGATGCGTTGCTGCCGAATGTTGAAGGTCTCAAAGGACCATTTGGCTGTTTGAACCGCGCGCGCTACGGAATTTCTTGGGGTGTGATGGGCGCTGCCGAGGCATGCTGGCACGCAGCCCGGCAATATGGTTTGGACCGCCATCAGTTCGGTAAACCACTGGCTCAGACGCAACTTTTCCAGAAAAAGCTGGCTGACATGCAAACAGAAATCGCGCTTGGACTGCAGGGTTCATTGCAATTGGGACGCATGATGGATGGCGGCAGCGCAAGCCCCGAATTGATTAGCATGATGAAGCGAAACAACTGCGGCAAAGCGCTGGATGTGGCACGCCACGCCCGCGACATGCACGGGGGTAACGGCATTTCGGACGCGTTCCCTGTCATGCGCCACATGGTTAATTTGGAAACTGTGAACACCTATGAAGGTACGCACGACATCCATGCGCTTATTTTGGGGCGTGCCCAAACGGGGCTTCAGGCGTTCTTCTAGGCACGGTTAACGCAAGCTAAACCCTCTTAAAAAGCGCACGGTGGCTCCGCATTTTCGCCCTATTCGACCGGTAGCTGTGGCCCAACACCGCCTTTCGCCGAAGGGCAAGACTGGCCGGAGCACACCATGCAGGACGACGCGAACCTTTTTCGCCCCCCGCTAAGCGATTTGTCCCTGAAGGACTGGACCCAAGCGATGCGAAAGCTGGGCCGGCAATATGGGATGTATGAAGAACTGGGCCAGCAGCACGCGTCGCTATTCGTCGATGATGGTCCGACGTTGCTTGTCACTTTTGAAGCCGTCGAGCACATCCGCAACACCTACGAGTCCGGCGAGCCCGTTGGCTTTGAGTTGGTCCGTGAGGCGGGTTGGTCGCATCTGTGCTTGCTTACATCGGCTGATACATGGTTTCGCGACGCCGCCGTTTACGAGTTTTTTGACAAATTAAGTGATGACGGCTTTTTTGACGCCTACGACCGCGTGATCTTTTACGGCGCTGACATGTGCGGTTATGCGGCCGCTGCCTTTAGCGTCGCCTCCCCCGGCGCCACTGTCATCTGCCTGCAGCCGCAGGCCACGCTTAATCCACGCATCACTGGATGGGACAAGCGCTTTGCCCCCCACAGGCGGCTAAGTTTTGAGGACCGCTACGGCTATGCGCCCGATATGATTGATGCCGCCGAAGATGTATTTGTTCTTTATGACCCGTCGGTCAGGGATGAATTTGCGCAGGCGTCACTTTTTCACAAAGCGCACACGACCATGGTGCCTTTGCGCCATATGAGCGGTGACCTAGAGGCTGATTTGATTGAGATGCAGGTTCTCTACCGCATGCTGGCACAAGCGGGCACCGGCAAACTAAACAGACAATCTTTGCATAAACTGATGCGCCTACGCCGCAAGCATGTGCCTTTCTTGCGCCGCGCAGTGCTGGCAGTTGAAGCGCAAGAAAAACCCATGCGCCTTGCAAAACTCTGCCGCGCCATCGGCCAACACTACCGCATGCCGATCGCCCGCCGCAGACTAAGCGCGTTGATGGACAAGGGCATTGCCCTTCCCGATCCCTTGCGACCGCCGCGCTAACAGCAGGTCACGCACTCTAAGTTCAACGTTCCTCACAGAGACCGCTGAAAAGAGAAAGGCCCCGCACAGAATGCAGGGCCATCAAAACTCATAGTCAGGGAACGAGTTGGTAATCAGATGTAGTATAGATCGCGGAAAACATGCAGCGCGATAGTGTCACGTGTCATGCCGAGTGCGGCGAGTTCTTCGTCAGTTTTCGCACGCAACTCATCCATTTTGGCCACACGACCTTGCACATTCAAAGACGCCTCACGTGCAACTGCGATGGATGTAAAAAAGGAACCAATTGCGGCAAAAAAGCCAGTGCGAGGAGCGGATGCGACGGTGTCAGTGTAAAAAGCCATTTCGATATTCCTACGGTGAGCTGCGTTTGTCTGTTGAGTTAGATGTAGACAAATGCTGCAGCGCAGAGTAGCCGGTAAATCCGCAATCCCGCCATGCATCTAACGCAGGGCTGATACTTACCTCTTTGATTTCACTTCACTTTAGAGACAAAGGTTTCAGTTACCAAATGAGCTAAACCTACATCACATCGAAAAAAACAGCTAAATCATCGGCACGCTGGCGGGTCAAATACGTCTTGCAGCCAAGATAAAGCTGTCCGGAGATACTACCGCCTTGGGCCGTTGCCGCCTCGGACGCGCAGGCCAGATCGCGGTATTTGATCCACGCGCGCTGTGCCTGACGCAACAGGCGCGCTGTCTCATCACTCTCAAGGTTTTGTGCGCGCTCCATCGCACCTCGATACGCCAAGTTGAGGCGCGCATCCTCACGTGCAAAGGCCTCCCCCTCGCAATACGTCATTTCCAATTGGTTTTGCGGATCGTCACAATTTACATCGGCACCATAAGCCTGATCCGCTTGGGCATTATGTGGAGTCAGACAAAGGCCACCAACAATAAATGCCAGAGCACCTGCGCACGCGGCATTATTCACCCGACCGAAATCCTGCAATGATGCGTTGCCCGTAAAGGCCGATCAGAGTGCCGAGCGCCAGCAGGAATGCAGACGACGAGATATCGAGCAGTCCGCAAATCAGCGATGCCCCAATCATCAAGACCAGTACAGAGATCACATCCATTTCCGCCGGCTCAAGGTTAAGTTTGATCAGGCTAATTTTTTCAATCGCTGTCCGAAGCGGCTGCTCTACACGCGGCACAGCAAGTCCGCAGCCAATTCCAAGAAAAAATGTTAACATCATATTCTCAACCTCACGCGTAACTCATTAACTCAGCACCAAAATGACCGACACGAGCCCACAGGTCCAGATCATGCCGCCCGCAATAAGCGTATTATCACCGATTGCGTACAGCTGCTTTGCTGCATCGACCTATTCAATTCTTCTGGCCCTTTGGTGGGGTTTTGATGTATCGCGCCTGCATGAGCACTTCATTGACCATCCGCCGCCCCGATGATTGGCACCTGCACCTGCGCGACGGCGCAATGCTTGAAGCCGTCTTGCCCGAAACAGCCCGTCATTTCGGGCGTGCAATCATTATGCCGAACTTGGTTCCGCCAGTGGTAACGGCAGACGACGCAAACGCATACCGTGCGCGCATCATGAATGCCTTGCCGGCAGGCATGCAGTTCGATCCGCTGATGATGCTCTATTTGACCGAACAAACCGATCCTGCCGATGTTGTAGCCGCCCACAAAGCAGGGCTTATCACCGGCGTGAAGCTCTATCCCGCAGGCGCCACCACAAACTCTGCATCCGGTGTGCGTGATATGGACAAAGTGCGTCCTGTTCTTGAAGCCATGGCCGAAGCTGGTGTGCCCCTGTGCTGTCACGGTGAGGTCACTGATGCGGACATTGATATTTTCGACCGTGAAGCAGTTTTCATCGACCGCATTCTGGAGCCATTGCGCCGCGACGTACCGCAATTGCGTGTCACAATGGAGCACATCACAACCTCAACAGCCGTTGAATATGTGCGCAGCGCGGATGCAAATCTTGCGGGTTCCATCACAACCCATCACCTGATCATCAACCGCAATCACATCTTGGTTGGCGGGATCAAACCCCACTACTACTGCTTGCCTGTCGCAAAGCGCGAAAGTCACCGCGTGGCATTGGTAGAGGCCGCCACCAGCGGTGATGCGAGGTTCTTCTTGGGCACGGACTCCGCGCCCCATACGGATCCGAACAAAGAGCAGGCCTGCGGATGCGCTGGCGTTTTCTCTGCGACCAACACGATGTCGTGCCTCGCACATGTTTTTGAAGTCGCGGGCGCGCTGGATAAACTTGAGGCTTTCGCCTCGCTCAACGGTCCTTTGCATTACGGCCTGCCGGCAAATAACACGACGATTACGCTGACCAAGCGCGATACGCCCGTTGGCTATCCTGAAAAACTGAACACCGGCGAGGGTCCCGTCACTCTCTTTGATCCGGGCTTCCCCCTTCACTGGCATATTGAGGCATAGATGATCCCTTCTTCCTTCCCCGACAGCACCGAAATCGCCCGTCTCACAGCGCGTATGTTGCTGGAAATTAAGGCCGTCCACTTTAACGCAGCCGAGCCGTTCAAGCTGGCATCAGGGCTTCCGTCCCCCACATATATTGATTGTCGCAAGCTTATCAGCCACCCGCGCATCCGCAGCACGTTGATGGATTTCTTGGTGGTCGAAACCATGCGCACAGCAGGTTTCGAGGCATTTGATAACATTGCCGGTGGCGAAACCGCGGGCATTCCGTTCTCGGCCTTAGTAGCCGAGCGCATGGCACTTCCAATGACCTACGTGCGCAAAAAACCCAAAGGTTATGGGCGCAACGCTCGAATCGAAGGCGACATGAGCGAAGGCCAGCGCGTGCTTTTGGTTGAAGATCTGACAACCGATGGGGGCAGCAAGCTGTCTTTTGTCGACGCAATCCGCGAAACCGGCGCGAGCTGTGCATGGACTGCGGTAATTTTCTACTACGGAATCTTCCCAGAGACGGAAAAAACACTTGGCGATCATGGGGTTGGTCTGATCAGCCTATGCACATGGTGGGATGTATTGGCCGAGGCAAAAGCCCAAGGCGCATTCGACTCCGCCACATTGACAGAAGTTGAGGCGTTTTTGAACGCCCCACGCGAATGGCAGAAGGCCAACGCCGACAAAGTCTAGCGCGACTTTTTTCGCGCTATCTTACGACACCACACGCATAGATATAGCGGCGCAGATTGCTTGCGCTGCTATATTTTGTTAAGAATAAGTTATTCACAGGATTATACAATTTGCCCTCTCCATGCGGGTTTGGCAAAATGTGAAAGGTGAAGGCTCTGCAAGAGCAGCATCTAAGTGGGTTTGACGCGCTGCGACAGCAGTTGGGGGAATGATGAACGAGATATCGAACATGGGCCAAGTGGTCCCCGTTGGTGCGCAAAATGGTGACGCTGGCGCGGACGCAGGACTTTTGCCGCACTCGATTGAGGCTGAACAGCAGCTGTTGGGCGCGATCCTTACCAATAACGATATCTTTGACCGCATCGACGCCATTCTGAACCCAGAGCATTTTTACGACCCCGTTCACACGCGCATCTATGAAACGGCAAAGGCACGGATTACCAAGAATGCGCTTGCGTCTCCTGTTACGCTCAAATCATTCATGGAAGATGACGAAGGGCTAAAAGAGCTTGGCGGTGCAACGTATTTGGCCAAGCTGGCAGGTGCGTCCGTTGCGGGGTTTGCCGCGCGGGACTACGCGCAAATGATTTATGATCTGGCGATCCGCCGTGAGTTGATCAGCGTAGGCCGCGATATCGCTGCGAAAGCAGGCAAAGTCGATGTGGACAGCGAGCCCAAAGAGCAAATCGTCGAAGCCGAGCAAAAGCTCTACGCACTTGCCGAACAAGGTCAGGCCGAACAGGGTTTTCAATCGTTTTTGAAAGCCGTCACTGACGCGGTGAATGTCGCAAACGCCGCCTATCAACGCGAAGGTGGCATGGCGGGGATCAGCACTGGGTTGGTCGACTTGGACAAGATGTTGGGCGGCTTGCACCGATCTGACCTACTCATTTTGGCGGGACGCCCGTCGATGGGTAAAACATCTCTTGCCACGAACATCGCGTTCAACATCGCCAAAGCCTACCGCAAAGGCATCACGCCCGAAGGACATGAAGGCGCTGAAGATGGCGGTGTTGTGGGCTTTTTCAGCCTTGAGATGAGCGCCGAACAGCTAGCGTCGCGGATTTTGTCCGAAGCTTCCGAAATCCCATCCGAACAGATCCGGAAGGGCGACATGACAGAAGGCGAATTCCGCCGTTTTGTGGATGCCGCCAAATCGCTTGAGGCCTGCCCGCTTTATATTGATGACACACCTGCCCTACCCATTTCGCAGCTTGCCGCACGGGCGCGCCGCTTGAAACGGACCCATGGGTTGGACGTGATCATCGTAGACTACCTGCAGCTTCTTCGCCCCGCGACCGCAAAAGACAGCCGCGTGAACGAAGTCTCGGAAATTACTCAGGGTCTTAAAGCGATTGCTAAGGAACTTGATATTCCGGTCATCGCGTTGTCACAGTTGTCGCGACAAGTGGAAAATCGCGAAGATAAGCGCCCGCAGTTGTCGGACCTTCGTGAATCCGGCTCAATTGAGCAAGACGCCGATATCGTTATGTTTGTGTACCGTGCTGAATATTACAAAGAGCGTGAAAAACCCGCAGATCACGAGCTAGACAAGATGGCTGCGTGGCAAGATGAGATGTCACAGCTTCACGGCAAAGCAGATGTCATTATCGGCAAACAGCGCCACGGTCCGATTGGCGATGTGCACTTGTCGTTTGAGGGTAAGTTCACACGTTTCGGCAACCTTGCCAAACCGTGGCAAGGCGACCAAGGCAGCGAATATTAATCAGCAGCTTAGCTCATCACAGTCGTTGGGGCGCGATCATTTGCGATCACTGCTTCGATCTGTGTGATCAGGCCCGAAATGCGCGCAATAACAACAACATCATCCAGCCCTGCACTTAGGGCTGGTGTGTCCTCGCCGCGCGGCCACAGCGCATCGACCAACACGCGCCCATAAAACGCCCCTGCATCGCTGCCCTGATCCACAAAATCAGCCAGAACATCTGCTACATCTTCTTTTAATGCCTCAATTGCGCCCGTTCCACGCACCGCATCAGAACATAAAAGCGCACGCTCACTCGACAACATGCGGCGATACTTCAACAGTGCTACCAAAACATCATTAATGCCTTCTGCTGCGCGCAACGTGGCAACCATCGCATCATGCTTAGGCCGAACAATATCAGCAGCAAGCGCGCCCAAATCCGGAAAATGGCGGTAAACTGTGGCACGGCCTAGGCCTGAGGCTTTCGCAACTTCTGTCATCGTGCGCGGAACATCGCCTGCGGCTGACATTTGCATCACATTGCCAAGGATGGTCTTTTTGGTTCTCAGCTTTGCGGAACTCACCGCCTCCGTGTTTGGTACTGCGGCGGGAACCTCGATTGAGGCAGGTGTTTGGCTTGGAAATTGCGTAATTTGCGACATGAGGCCACTCCGTTCTGGTGTGTTTTGACAGCAACCTAAGCCGCAAGCAGTTAAGCATCCGTAAATGCCCGTCTCTATTTGGCCTTGACCTTACCCGTAAGCTTAGGCACCCGTTCACTATGGCTACAGGAACTCTCACGATCTCACTGGACGCTGTCGTCCAAAACTGGCGCGCGCTGGATGCAATGTCCCAATCAGGGGTGCAAACGGCAGCCGTGATCAAAGCGGATGGCTACGGGCTTGGCTCGGACCGCGTTGCAAAATCTCTCGCCAATGCAGGTGCAAAGACGTTTTTCGTAGCAACGGCGCAAGAAGGCGCAAAAGTGCGCCAAGCGCTTGGCCCGGGCCTCGAGATCATGGTCTTTGGTGGCCACATGCGCGGCGACACAGACATCATCAATGATCTGCACCTGACGCCCTTATTGAACAGTGTCGAACAACTCACCCGCCACTTTGAAGCGCTGCCATCCGCACCCTTTGGCATTCAGCTTGATAGCGGAATGAACCGGCTTGGCATGGAACCCGGCGAATGGGCCGCGGTGCGCGACGTTGCCCTTGGTCAAGGCCCCGCCTTAGTGATGAGCCATCTGGCCTGTGCGGACGAGCCTGATCACCCGATGAACGATTTTCAATGCGACGTCTTTTTAGAGATGACCGCCGGTGTCCAAGCCCCCCTTTCGCTTGCCGCTACTGGCGGCACGTTGCTTGGGCCAAAGTTTCACTTCGACATGGTCCGCCCTGGTATCGGGCTTTACGGCGGACTGCCTTTCGCAGATGCCACACCGACGGTGCATCTATCACTGCCAATTATTCAGGTACGCGATGTGCTTGAAGGCGAGGCCGTTGGGTACGGCAACGCCTATATCGCGAAATCAGCACGCCGCGTTGCCACTGTCTCCGCTGGTTATGCGGACGGGTTGATCCGCGCTATTGGAAACGATGCAAAAGTATATGCAGGGGACACGGTGTGCCCTGTGATTGGCCGTGTCTCAATGGATTTGATCACCGTGGATATTACTGATCTGTCCGGCACCCCAGATGCACTTGATATTTTGTGTCCGCACCAAACCGTCGATGATCTGGCAGACAGTGCTGGCACCATCGGCTATGAAATCCTGACATCGCTCGGGCATCGTTACGAAAGACGCTACGCGTGATCCGGTCCGCTACATTACTTTTGGGCAGCACAGGCCGCGCTGTTCTAAACGCGATTGGCGCGATTGGCGCGGTCGCCCTGTTTGCTGCTCAAACAATCGGTCAAATTGCACGCCCCCCATTTTACTGGCGTGAATTTGTCTCAGCCTGCATCACCATTGGATACTTCAGCCTGCCTGTTGTGGGACTAACGGCGCTGTTTACAGGTGGGGCTCTTGCGCTGCAAATCTATGCCGGCGGCGCGCGGTTTAACGCAGAAGCAGTGGTACCGTCGATTGTCGCCATCGGAATGGTCCGCGAGTTGGGACCCGTCTTGGGTGGTCTTATGGTTGCGGCGCGTGTTGCCTCATCGATTGCCGCCGAAATCGGTACAATGAAAGTAACCGAACAAATTGATGCACTGGTCACCCTGTCGACCAACCCGATGAAATACCTCACTGTTCCACGGGTTCTGGCCGCCACACTGACTGTACCTGTATTGGTGCTTATCGGTGACATCATCGGGATTATGGGCGGCTATCTTGTTGGCACAAGCAGGCTTGGGTTCAACGCAGCCGCGTATTTGCAAAACACCGCTGATTTTCTGGAGTTTTGGGACATTGCGAGCGGCCTTGTGAAAGGCGCGGTTTTTGGGTTCATTGTCGCATTGATGGGCTGCTATTTTGGCATGACTTCAGGACGCGGCGCGCAAGGTGTAGGTGCCGCAACAAAAGCGGCTGTGGTGGCGGCTAGTGTGCTTATCTTAGCTGCTAACTACATTCTAACAGAGGCGTTTTTCACAGCATGATCCGCCTCAAAAACGTTCATAAAGCCTTTGGAAACAATGCCGTACTAAACGGAGTTGATCTTCATGTCCCTAAAGGGGAAAGCATGGTGATCATTGGTGGTTCAGGCACAGGCAAGTCTGTAACGCTGAAATGTATTCTTGGGCTGGTAAAACCTGATATCGGCACCATTACGGTGGCGGACAAAGACATCAAAGACGGCGACCGTGATGCGCTGCTGTCGCGTTTCGGAATGCTGTTTCAGGGCGGCGCGCTTTTTGACAGCATGCCGGTTTGGCAAAATATCGCTTTTCGCCTTGTTCAATCGGGCGTCTCAACCGACGAAGCCCGTGCGCTGGCAATTGAAAAGCTGCGACGCGTCGGCCTCAAACCTGATGTCGCAGACCGGTTTCCGGCCGAGCTGTCCGGCGGCATGCAAAAGCGCGTAGGGCTTGCGCGCGCCATCGCCGCCGACCCCGAGATTATTTTCTTCGACGAGCCCACCACCGGTCTCGACCCAATTATGGCAGGTGTGATCAACGATTTGATCCGTGAAATTGTCGTGGAAATGGGCGCAACCGCGATGACCATCACCCATGATATGTCATCAGTCCGCGCCATCGCCGACCGCGTTGCAATGTTGCACGACGGGACGATCAAATGGACCGGCACGGTTACGGAAATGGACACGACGGGCGATCCTTACGTGCATCAGTTTATCAACGGACTAAGCGAAGGTCCCATTGCGGCAATTCGCTAGCCTGGGCTTATTTTCAAGCGAATTACGACGCGCCCAAAGGATATGCTACTGTCAACCATAGCCCTTGAGGTACTTCTTCAGGGATGAACTAAATCGACAGCGGCGGAGGTTTCGAGTGTGATGAAGGTGTTGATTGCCGCAAATGCCCTTTTGCTGATCCTGTTCCCCCTATCGTGGTTTGCGCCCCTCATGCGTGCAGGTCTGCTGCCGCTGTTCGGTCTTAACGAAATTTCACTTTGGTCGGGCATTGCAAGCCTTTGGCAGACCGATGTGCTTCTTGCTTTGGTTGTTATTATCTTTGCGATCATCGCCCCAATCGCAAAAACGCTTGGTCTGTTGCTTGTTCAGTTGCGCATTATGGCACCAACCGCCCTGCCATTGATCGGCGTGTTGGGCAAATTTGCGATGGCAGATGTCTTCTTGATCGCGCTCTACATTGTTTTGGCGAAAGGCGCGGGCTTTGGGCGGGTTGAGCCAGCTTGGGGATTATATCTTTTCACTGCTACAATCCTCGCCTCATTGTGCCTGTCCATTGCAACCGCGCGCAGCTTGCGGCACTAACGAAACGCAAGGGCTCGCAAAGGACGTAACATGGCCAAATCAGCCAGCTTTCGCTGCACATCATGCGCCGCCGTCACGTCCAAATGGTCGGGGCAGTGTGATAGCTGTGGCGAGTGGAACTCGATTGAAGAAGAAAAGGCCTTGTCCTCGGGACCTGCCTCCAAATCCCTTGGCATGCGTCGTGGCAAAGCCTTGAACCTGACCGATCTGGCAGCACAAGACACACCACCTGCGCGAACTTTGTCGGGCGTCGAAGAACTTGACCGCGTTTTGGGGGGCGGATTGGTCGAGGCCTCTGCCCTGCTTGTGGGCGGCGACCCAGGCATCGGTAAGTCAACACTCTTGCTGCAAGCGGCGGCAAGGTTTGCGCGCAACGGCCTCAAGGTTGTCTATGTCTCGGGCGAAGAAGCAGCGGGACAAGTCCGCATGCGCGCTCAGCGTCTTAAACTTACCAGCAGCCCTGTCTTATTAGCCGCTGAGACAAACCTGCGCGATATTCTGACCACCCTCGAAGACGAAAAGCCTGATCTATGCATCATCGATTCAATCCAGACAATGTGGGCCGATCACGTTGAGGCAGCACCTGGATCGGTCAGTCAGGTGCGGGCAGCGGCCCATGAGTTGACAAGTTTTGCCAAGCGCAACGGCATCGCCGTGATCATGGTCGGTCACGTCACTAAAGGTGGGCAAATTGCTGGGCCGCGCGTTGTTGAACACATGGTAGATACAGTCCTTTATTTTGAGGGCGAGCGCGGCCACCCGTTCCGGATTTTGCGCGCCGTTAAGAACCGCTTTGGCCCTGCAGACGAGATCGGTGTTTTTGAAATGACGGGCCGCGGTCTTGCGGAAGTCAAAAACCCCTCTGCCCTCTTTCTATCCGAACGGGGCAAACCAACACCGGGCTCCGTTGTTTTTGCGGGCATAGAAGGCTCACGGCCCGTTTTGTGTGAATTCCAAGCGCTCGTGGCCCCTTCTCCACATGCCCAACCCCGCCGAACAGTTGTGGGGTGGGATGGGGGCCGTCTTGCTATGATTTTGGCCGTGCTGGAGGCGCGCGCAGGTGTGCCGTTCACCGGACTTGATGTGTATCTCAATGTGGCCGGTGGGATGCGCGTGACCGAACCCGCAGCAGATCTGGCCGTGGCCGCCGCTTTGGTGAGCGCACGCGAGGACGCAACACTGCCTGCAGACAGTGTCATATTTGGCGAAATCAGCCTGTCCGGTGCGCTCAGACCGGCCTCCCAAACCGAAAATAGGTTGAAAGAAGCCCAAAAACTTGGTTTTAGCGGTGCCATTACGGCGCAAACTGCAAAACCACCTGCGACACAGGGTATGGCGCTGCGGCAAATGCCAGATCTAGCGAGTTTCGTGACTGAAATCTTTGGCGACAGGTAACGCCAGCAAGAAGGACAAGTGTAAATGGACGGATTCACTCTGATTGATGGAATTGTAGCGCTTGTGATCGTGGTTTCCGCGTTGCTTGCATACTCCCGTGGTTTTGTCCGCGAGGCACTTTCCATCGCAGGTTGGATCGGGGCTGCTATCTTGGCGTCTGTTTTTGCCTCACAAGCTGAACCGTTGGTCAAAGAGCTGCCCGTCATTGGCGGATTTATCGGTGAAAGCTGTGAGTTGGCCATCATCGCCGCTTTTGCAGCCGTGTTTGCGCTTGCCCTTGTGATCATGTCGATCATCACCCCACTTTTTTCATCCCTTGTGCAGCGATCTGTCTTGGGCGGGCTTGATCAGGGCATCGGCTTTTTGTTTGGCGTATTGCGCGGCATCGTTTTGGTGGCTGTCGCGTTCTTTGTCTACGACGTGGTGCTGACCAGTCAAAACCTCGATATGATCGACAACTCCCGCTCGGCGGCCGTGTTCGGCAAGCTTACAGGGCAAGTCGAAGAGCGCAATCCAGAGCAGGCATTGGGCTGGGTTACAGCACAATATGAGAACCTTGTCGGGGAATGCGGCGCTGCCACTTAACCCACAAGATATTTACTTTATGTAAACCGTTTAGGTTTCGTTCATACAAATCGCGTTATCTGTATCTGACAACTTATTTAGTCGGTGACAGTAATGGATGTTTTGGTTCTCGAAGATTCACAAGAATTGCGTCAGGTTTGGTGTGATTTTCTCGAGGACGAAGGGCACGCCGTAACGGCGGTCGACAACGCTGAAAGCGCGATGGCGGCAATGCACGAGCAACCCTATGATTTGCTTATGCTCGACCTGCATCTGGAACGCGGCACCTCAATCGGTGTGTCACATTACGCTCGCACAGCCCTACCCGACTGCCGGATCATCATGATCACCGGTGAACGCGTTTTTGCACATGGCAACCACATGGCCGAAATGCCTGGGGTGGATTGGCTTTTACGCAAACCGGTTTCACTTCCTGATCTTGCAGCCCTTATTGATTACGCTGCGATGTCGCACTCGCCCAAAGCTGAGCGGGCTTAATATGACGGACGTTCAAAAATACAATCAACGCAAAACATTTGCTGGCGTGATGGGATTAACCATCGTTGTCGCCGCTGTGACTTGGGTCTACCTGAATGCAGAACGCAATGACCAAGCGATCCGCGCAACCCAAGCCCGCGCAGATGCCTTTGCCAAAACACTCAAAGCTGATCTGACAAACCGCAAAGAGGCAGCCAAACGTATGGCATCACGGATTGCCTTTGCGGGGCAACTAGACACCGATGCTTTCTTGGATGATGCCCAAAATCACCTAGATGACATGCCCGGCAATCTTGCTATGAGCTGGCTCGACAACAACTTTATCGCGCGATCAACTGCGCCCATTACAAACACAGTTGCCAACGGTCGTGATATTTCTGCAGTCAGCCCCGACAGGCGCCGCGCATTGTTCGCGGGCCGCGACAGCAAACAAACCACAATGACAGACCCAGTGCCCCTTTTGAACGGTGATGGCATCGGCTTTTTGGTGTTTGAGCCGGTGTTCAATGCAGGTCAATTCATGGGCGGCATTGTGTCCGTGTTCTCGGTGGGAACATGGTTGAAGGAGCTAGCACCCGCAGATGTCAGCACGTCTTTGACCCTCAGCGGAGAGCAAATCTTTGCGTCACCAGACTTTGCCTCAAATCCGGCAACGAAAATTGCCACCGCCAGCGCACAATACCTTGGCAATGAATTGAACGTCGCGCTGAAACCTCGTGCGGCTTTCTTGCAAGCACAACAAACATATACGCCCGAAATCGGGGCCATGTTTGCAGGTATTTTAACACTGATGGGCGGGCTTTTGCTGCTAAGTGCGAACGGCTTGCGCAATGCACGCATAGCCAGCATCCGTGACCAAGACGAGTTGGAGTACAAAAACGCACAGTTGCGCGACGAAGTCCTCTACCGAAAATCTGCTGAGGCAGCTGCTAAAAAAGCCGATGATGCCAAATCGCGCTTCCTAGCGGTGATGAGCCACGAAATCCGCACGCCTTTGAACGCAATCATGGGAATGTTTGAATTGATCGAACGGGCAGACATTCCGGAACGCCAAAAACGTCAGGCGGTCAGTGGCCACCGCTCAGCAGAACGCTTGTTTGCAGAACTCACCAAAGTGCTTGATGTGTCGCGCCTTGATGCAGAGGTCGTTAACATCACCCCCACCAAAGTACGCACAAACCTAGCCATTGAGGAGTTGCGCTCACAGCTTAGCGGCTTTCAGGCGCGCGCTGGCAACAACATATCAACAGAACTTACCGTAGACCCTGCCATTCCGCAGAGTATTTGCATTGATCTGGAGCGGGTTTCACAAATTTTGACGAACCTTTTGGACAATGCTTTCAAATTCACCGAAAGCGGCCAAGTCAGCATGCATATTCACATCGACAAAGACTCCGATGGTTTGATCTTTGACATCTGTGATACGGGGCCAGGCATTTCGAAAAGTCATGAGGCCGAGCTGTTCAAGCGTTTCTATCAAATCGACAACGGCGTCGCACGTCGCGCAGAGGGCAGCGGCCTTGGCCTGTCGATCAGCAAGGAAGTCGCCGCCCTATTATCGGGCACCCTTTCCGTTCGCCCTAACAGCCCCAAGGGCAGCATATTTACACTGACACTATATGATTGGCGACAAGTCGATGCAGAAATTGCTTGATGAACCTTCCGTAATACACGAACCGACGGCGAATACCGTGACTAAAAAAGTATTGATTGTAGAAGACGATCCCGCGACGCAATTCATGATGGCAGAGTTCATGGATGCCTTGGGCTATAGCTATGAGTTGGCTGAGGATGGGGACATCTGCCTTGATCTTCTGGCCAATGAAAGCCACAGATTTGCGCTTATTCTGATGGACATCCATATGCCTAAATTTTCGGGCATCGAGGCGTCTGCGCGCATTCGCGATATGCAAGAAGACCCGCCCCGCAACCTGCCGATTTATTTGATGTCAGCGGATCAAAACTACCACAGCCCCCGCGCCGCCCATGACTTGGGACTAACCGGCGCGCTTCCCAAGCCCGTGCACATGGGGGAACTCGACAGCCTTTTGGGCAGCTACTTGTAATCGCGCGCGCGGCATAGTTACCCGACCGTTCATTTTACACCTGAAATCGCGTAGCTTGTTAGGAAACTTCCGTGACACCGACAAAGCGAGTGGCTACAACGGCCACACCTGACGCGGATTCGGAGATGCACCCGTTGTGACTGAGACACCTCACACCTCCCGCCCTGAGAGCACCCCAACATCTTTGGCCCAAGAGCCAGTCTTTCGGGCCGACCCGTTTGATGATGATAAGCTAAAAGAAGAATGCGGCATTTTTGGTGTACACGGCCAACAAGATGCCGCAAACTTTGTGGCACTCGGGCTGCACGCCCTGCAACACCGCGGCCAAGAAGCAGGTGGCATCGTTGCGCATCACCCCGAACACGGTTTCAACAACGCGCGCCGTTTTGGCTATGTCCGCGACAACTTCACGTCTCACTCTGTGATGGAAACCCTGCCCGGGCCTGTTGCGATCGGGCATGTGCGTTATTCAACCGCTGGTTCCAAAGGCCAGACGTCAATCCGTGACGTGCAGCCTTTCTTTGGTGAGTTTTCCATGGGCGGTGCGGCCATTGCCCACAACGGCAACATCACCAACGCCGATGCGCTGCGCCGTGAATTGACCGAACGCGGCAGCATTTTCCAAAGCTCGTCCGACAGTGAATGTATCCTGCACCTGATGGCGCGTTCGCTTCAGCGCACGATCCCCGAACGGATGGAAGATGCGCTGCGCCGCGTGGAAGGTGCGTTTTCAGTTGTTGCAATGACCCGCACAAAACTGATCGGCGTGCGTGACCCACTTGGCGTTCGCCCGCTGGTACTTGGCAAACTTGGGGATGGCTACGCGCTATCATCAGAGACCTGTGGCCTTGATATCATCGGTGCAGAGTTCGTCCGTGAGATCAAACCCGGCGAGATGGTCGTGATTACCGATAATGGCGTTGAAAGCTCTTACCCCTTCCGCCCACAACGCCCCCGTTTCTGTATTTTCGAGCACGTCTATTTCAGCCGCCCAGACAGTATTCTTGGCGGGCGTAGCGTGTATGAAACCCGCGAGGCAATTGGCCGCGAGTTAGCAAAAGAGAACCCGGTTGAGGCCGATCTTGTTTGCCCTGTGCCTGACAGTGGCACCCCTGCGGCGATTGGTTTCAGCCTTGAAAGCGGCATTCCCTATGCAATGGGCATCATCCGCAACCAATACATGGGCCGCACATTCATTGAGCCCACGGAGCAAATCCGCAACATGGGTGTCCGCCTTAAACTCAACGTCAACCGCGCGCTGATCAAAGGAAAGCGCGTGATCTTGGTCGACGATAGCGTTGTGCGCGGTACCACCAGCCGCAAAATCAAAGAGATGATTTTGGATGCTGGCGCAAAAGAAGTGCACTTCCGCATCGCGTCGCCCCCCACAGCTTGGCCTTGTTTTTACGGCGTTGATACGCCTCAGCGTGAAAAGCTACTTGCGGCAACCATGTCTGAGGACGAGATGCGCCAGCACCTTGAAGTGGACAGCCTGAAATTCATCTCACTCGATGGTCTTTACCGTGCCGTGGGCGAGGCAGAGGGCCGCGATCCGCAGCATCCGCAGTATTGTGACGCGTGTTTCAGCGGTGAATATCCCGTTAAGCCGACTGATATGATCGAAAAAGGCTTTGAAATGAAGGCTGCTGAATAGGCCATGGGCCCGCGCATCCTGATCCTTGGAAGTGGTCCGGATGCGACACAAGCCGCCAATTGGGACCGCGGTATTTTCGACCACATAGTGGTGATAAACAACGCGTGGCGGGTCCGCCCTGATTGGTCGCATCTTATTCATCCCGAAGACTTTTCCGCGGACAAACGTCCCGCAACGGTGTCGCCACTCCAAAAGATCATTACTGCAGATGACTATGTCGCGGTGCAAAATACATACGGCGGCTTTGTTTACGCCGGTGGGACAATGGCTTTCACTGCTGGATACTGGGCGTTGGGTGCGCTGCGCCCGTCTGTGATGGCATTCTTTGGATGTGACATGATGTACGCCGCCCAAGGCAACACCCACTTTTATGGCAAGGGCACCTCTGACCCTCTACGCGAGGACATAAGCCTTCGTTCGCTTGAAGCTAAATCCGCCCGCTTAGCACTTCATGCAAACGCCCAAGGCTGCAACGTCGTAAACTTGTCAGATGCGCCAAGCCGGCAAGTCTTTCCACGGGCCAAACTTGCAGACATCAGACACCTGCAAACCACGCCGCCCCCACCTTCTGATGTGGCGATGGCGGATGTGCTTAGTGCAGAAAAATCAATTGGCTATTTTGTGGCTTCGGGGCGTTATTGGGAAAGCTCAGCACAATTTGACGTAGACGAGATTGATCGTCTTGATGCCATGTGGCGCGCGGCCTATTTGCCATCTTGACGTTCCAGCCCTCACGCAGCACACCACGCATATGACGAATGACACAAAAATCGCCCTCATCACCGGTGCCAGCCGCGGCCTTGGCCATGCGCTTGCGCTCGCCCTTGCGCCGACCCATCACATCATTGCCGTTGGCAAAACCGTTGGGGCCCTCGAAGAGCTTGATGATCTAATTCAAGCACAGGGTGGTCAGGCAACTTTGGCTCCGATGAGCATTCAGACAGAAGCCGCCATGCAGCAACTGTGCCGTTCTATCCACGATCGGTGGGGGCAAATTGATTTTTGGGCGCATACAGCAATTCACGCAGCCCCCTTGGCACCGGCAAATGCGATGGGACCAAAAGACTGGTCAAAATCCGTTGATATCAACGTGAATGCCACAGCACAGTTGATCCCGATGGTTGCGCCCCTGTTGCGTCCAACCGCGCATGCTGTGTTTTTCGATGATGCTGCTGTCGGTCAGAAATTCTACGGCGCCTATGGTGCAACGAAAGCCGCACAGATTGCGCTTGCCAAAAGCTGGCAGGCGGAAAGTGCCAATATTGGCCCACACATTCACATCACAACACCTGCCCCAATGCCCACCAGCACACGCGCGCGTTTTCACCCCGGTGAGGACAGGAACCTGCTGACAGATCCCGCAGATGAAGCAAAACGCATCTTGGCAGATATTTTTTAGGCCCGCAGCACCGCTCTGCTTGCCCCACGCCCTTTGCTCGCCTAACGCGGGGTATGCGTATTTTAATTACAAATGATGACGGCATCGCTGCCCCCGGCCTCAAGGTTATGGAGGCCATTGCGCGCGACGTCGCGGGCCCTGATGGTGATGTCTGGACCGTAGCGCCCGCGTTCGAACAATCAGGCGTGGGCCATTGCATCAACTATACCCACCCCACAATGATCTCCGAATTGGGGCCACAGCGCTTTGCGGCCGAAGGCGCGCCCGCAGATTGTGTTTTAGCAGGACTGCACCACGTCATGACAGACTGCCCGCCCGATTTGGTTTTATCCGGCGTGAACCGTGGGAACAACTCAGCCGAGAACACGCTTTATTCAGGCACCATTGGTGCTGCGATGGAAGCAGCACTTCAAGGGCTGCCCGCAATTGCGCTGTCGCAATACTACGGGCCTGCCATGAAAGACTTGGACGATCCGTTCGAAGGGGCAGCCGCGTTTGGCGCGGAGGTTGTTAAGCAGCTTTTGAAAACAGGATTTGAGACACCAGATGCACACGGGTACCGCACATTTTATAATGTGAACTTCCCGCCCGTTGCCGCAGCAGATGTCAAAGGCACCCAAGTCGTACGCCAAGGTCGCAGGCAAGGCACAAGCTTCAGCGTGTCCCCCCAAAACTCCCCCACAGGTCGACAGTTCATGTGGGTGAAAGGTGGCGATCAGCGTGCCCCGTCAGCCGCAGGTACCGACGCGGCGGTAAACCTTGCAGGCTACATCAGCGTCACCCCGATGCGCGCAGATTTGACAGCGACAGATGAGCTTGACCGCCTATCACAGGCATTTGACCGCCCATGAACGCGCCAAGTTACACCCCCGAGCAGAAGATGCAGTTTCTCTTTGCGCTCCGCTCTCGCGGGTTAACGGACGCTCGCGTGCTCAATGCCATGGAGGCGGTGGACCGCGCACAATTTGTCCAAGACGGTGTCTTTAAAGACCGCGCATACGAAGACATGCCCCTACCGATTGCGTGTGGCCAAACCATCAGCCAGCCTTCCGTTGTTGGTCTGATGACCCAAGCACTTGACCTAGGTCCGCGCCATCACGTTCTCGAAATTGGTACGGGCTCTGGCTATCAAGGCGCAATTCTATCTCATCTGGCGCGGCGGGTGTTCACCGTTGATCGTCACAAGCGCCTTGTCGATGATGCGCGCGCGACTTTTGAGGCGTTAGACCTGCGCAACATTACGGCCGTCACCGCGGACGGCAGCCGTGGTTTGCCTGACCAAGCGCCCTTTGATCGCATCATTGTCACCGCCGCCGCCGAAGACCCCCCGGGCCCCCTCTTGGCGCAATTGAAAATCGGGGGTATCATGGTTGTACCCTGCGGACAGGCGGAGACGGTTCAGACCCTCGTAAAGGTTGTTCGCGGCGAAGATGGATTTGACTATACCGAACTGCGCGACGTGCGGTTCGTACCTCTACTTGAAGGGGTCAGCCGCGACTAAAGTGGCGCGGCACACTAAAACAGAGGCCAAAAGGCCCGTAAATTGAGCAGTTACGCTATGGCGAACGACCATGGCACAGCATATTGAGGAACAGGCCATGTACGCCATCAAATTTTCAATGCCGGCAAAAGCAATTGTCTTATGTTCGACCCTCGCCCTTGTTGCAGGTTGCGAGCAGGTCAAACAATGGGATTTTGATTTGCGCGGACTTACTGGCAACGGCGCTGATACATCATCCGCAACGCGTGGTGCCTCGGCATCCCGCCCCGAACCTGATAACCGTGGCATCATCAGTTATCCCAACTATCAAGTTGCTGTTGCACGTGACGGCGACACACTTCAGGCCGTCGCTGACCGCATTGGCGTTAATGCTAATGAGCTGGCGCGCTTTAACGGCATTCGACCTAGCGACCCGTTGCGCAGTGGTGAGGTTGTGGCCCTGTCCAATCGCGTGGCAGAGCCTTCCCCCGCCACAGGTGCATCCGCCACCGGGCCAATCCGAGCACCATCATCGGTTGACGTGACAACACTTGCCGGCAGCGCGATCGATAAAGCAGAGGCCCAAGCAGGCGCTGCACCAACGGCATCTGCATTGCCTCAAACGGGCGTAGAACCTATCCGCCACCGTGTTGAACGTGGCGAAACTGCATTTTCTGTTGCCCGCCTTTACGGCGTCAACGTCCGCTCACTTGCAGATTGGAACAGCCTTGGATCGGACTTGGCCGTGCGCGAGGGCCAGTTTTTGTTGATCCCCGTAGCACCCCCTGCCCCAGTAGCCGCAAGCGCCACCAAACCAGGTGCGGGTTCAAACGCCCCGACGCCACCATCAGCAGCGACCCCCCTGCCAAGTGATGTGCCCGGTGCTGCCGACGCACAAGACGCAACACCCCAAGCGCCAGATTTGGGCACCAGCACAACACCGGCTGCCGCCACGGCGCGCTTTTTGTATCCTGTGCGCGGCTCAATCATTCGCGAGTACAAAAAGAACGTAAACGAAGGCATCGACATCGGTGCGCCCGCAGGCACGAATGTTAAGGCAGCCGACGCAGGTCAGGTGATCTTGATCAGCAAAGACACGGACCAAATCCCAATTATCATCATGCGCCACAGCGATGGTCTAATCACTGTTTATGCAAATGTGGACGGTCTGCGGGTCAAAAAAGGCGACAAAGTAAAGCGCGGCGAGACCATCGCAAAAGTGCGGGCCACAAGCCCAAGCTTTTTGCACTTTGAAGTCCGCAAAGGCTTCGACAGCGTTAATCCCGCGCCGTATTTGCCGAAGTAAGCCGGCTTAATCAGGTGCGCAGTTAACCAGCTTTAGCCTGCAAGCGAGACGCCTTTGCGTCCCGCAAGATCGGTAAAATACTGCCAGGCAACGCGCCCAGATCTACTGCCGCGCGTTGCTTGCCATTCAATGGCTTCGGCACGTAACTCTGCATCACCCATATCGACACCAAAAGCATCACAATATCCGCGGATCATCGCGAGGAACTGATCTTGGTCGCAAGCATGAAAGCCCAACCACAGTCCGAAACGGTCCGACAGACTGACTTTTTCTTCTACAGCTTCGGCTGGGTTAATCGCACCGCCACGCTCGTTCTCGATCATGTCACGCGGCATCAGATGGCGACGGTTTGACGTCGCATACAGCACCACATTATCAGGCCGACCTTGCACCCCGCCGTCCAACACCGCCTTGAGCGATTTGTAATGCGCATCATCGTGGCCAAAGCTGAGATCATCGCAAAACAGAATAAACCTACACTCAGGGGCATCGCGCAGCAGCTCAAGCAAACGTCCGATTGTTGGCAAGTCTTCGCGTTGAATTTCGACCAGCTTACACGAAGTTTTTTCAGCATGAACAGCGCCGTGTACAGCTTTGACAAGACTGGATTTTCCCATGCCACGCGCGCCCCATAGCAACGCATTGTTTGCTGGCATGCCGTTCGCAAACTGCTTTGTATTGGCCAACAAAGTGTCCCGCGCCCGATCGACCCCAACCAGAAGCTCTAACGGCACCCGCGAGACATCTGCGACGGGGACCAAGCAATCAGGCTCGGTCGACCAGACAAACGCGCTTGCGGCACCTAAATCAGGTTTTGAAACAGGCGGGGGCGACATACGCTCGAGTGCCTGCGCAATCCGTTCAAGCGCATCAGTTGGTAAACTCGCCGTCATCACCGGTTCTCTTCTTCGTCCGTCCCGCCGTCACCGTGCAGTTCTTCGTCCCAGAGACCCTCGTCTTTCATCTTCTGAATACGGCGCTTTTCTACGCCCTGAACCAACCAGATAGAAATCTCGTAAAGACCATAGACCACCACAAACAAGATAACTTGTGTCACAACATCAGGGGGCGTGACCAAAGCCGCCAAAACCAGAATGCCCACAACTGCGTATTTGCGCACAGCCCGCAGACCAGCGGCGCTGACCAAGCCAGCCTTGCCCATTAAGGTTAACAAAACGGGCAACTGGAAACACAGGCCGAAGGCGAAGATAAATTTCAAAGATACATCCAGGCTTTCACGCACAGAGCCCAGAAAGACTGTGCTTAGCTCATTGTTAGCCTGTGGCGCCTCACCGGTGACCAATCCTGCGATGGACGGGATGACATCAGAAAAGCCGATAAAGAAATTCATCGCCAGCGGCGTCACGACGTAGTGCGCAAACGAAGCCCCCAACATGAAAAGCGCAGGGCTTGCTATGATGAATGGCAAAAACGCGTTTTTCTCGGTCTTGTACAAACCTGGCGCAACAAAGCGCCAAAGTTGGAACGCGATTACGGGGAAGCTAAACGCAAAGCCCGCGATGACCGAAATTCGGATCAATACAAAGAACTTTTCCTGCGGTGCCGTGAAGATCAACCGCGGGTCTTCACCGCGTGAACGCAGAATGTCCGCGATCGGTTCGGCGAGAAACTCCAAGATCGGTTCGGCGATCGTAAAGCATGCCACCATCGCCACCAAAAAAGCCACCACACTGCGAATGAGCCGCGTACGCAGCTCAGTCAGATGTTCAATCAAAGGTGCGGCACTATCATCAATCTCGGCTTCGTGGGCTTGGGATGTATCGCTCATGCGTCACCTTCGGTTTTGCTTTGCGCGCTTGGCGTCGAACTGGTCGCAGGTTTTGCTGCGGCCACTTCTGCTTCGGCCTCAGCCAGCGCAGCCCGCGCCGCCTCTGCGCGTTTTTCGGCTTCTTTAATTTTGGTGGCAGCTTGAATTTTAGCAGCCGCATCACTGCGTTCGGGCGAGAGTGACGGCTCACCCTCGTCTCCGTCTTTCAATGGATCCCATGCTTCAAACGCGCGAGAGGCTTGATCAAGCTTGTCCAAACCAAGCGCCTTTTTGCTTGTCATGTTCTGAAAGTCGCGGGCCACATCCCCAACGCCTGTTGAGTTCGCCGCTTGGTTCATCGCCGATGTGAACTCGCGCGCCATGCCTTTGGCCTTGCCGGAAAAGCGCCCCAACGTGCGGAACATCTGCGGCAGGTCTTTGGGGCCCACCACAATCAACGCCACCACACCCACGACGATCATTTCGCCCCAGCCAAGTCCAAACATCTACAATTCCTTTACAAGCATTACCCGCACGCGCGGATCAGGCTTTGTCTTTTTCAGTCTCAGGTGTGACGTCTTTTGCTGCGTCCGCCTGCTCTTGCTCAAGCTCTTCCGTGCCGTCTTTGACGCCTTTTTTGAACGCGGTGATGCCTTTGCCTACTTCGCCCATCAATGACGAGACTTTGCCGCGGCCAAACAGAACCAACACGACGACTGCAATCAGCAAGAAACCCATGGGGCCAATGTTGTTCAACATGTCTAAACTCCTTCGCGCTTGGTTGCGCATCTATCTATGTTCGGCCTCAAGAAATACGCGCATTTACACGCCCTCGCCAGCGATAAACTGGCCATTAAATTACCTTTTTGGTGTTTCTCATGACAAAAACCTGTCAACTGTCAGGTAAATGTCAGGAATGCAGATTTCATTCCTAAAATTACGACCCGCTGAGGAAGAAAGTACGAATCATGCGCAAGGACCGCCTCTATCGATTGATTACCCATCTGCGCGATGGGAAATTACACCGTGCCGCTGATTTGGCCCGCGCGATGGATGTCTCAGAGCGCACTATCTACCGCGATATGGAAACGCTTGCCGCCAGCGGCGTGCCCGTTCAGGGGGAGCGCGGTGTGGGGTATTGGGTAACGGCGGCCATTACGCTTCCCCCGCTGAACCTGTCTTTGACCGAGCTTGAGGCGCTTCACGTGGGCCTTCAAGTTGTGGGCGAAGCTGCGGACGATGATCTGTCCCAAGCAGCACGGACGTTGTCCGCGAAGATCGACGCTGTGTTACCCGAAGAACGCACCAGCGCGCCGGCCTCTTGGGGCTTTGCCATATATCCGTTCGCAGATGCCGCCCGTGGGTTTCAGCATTTGCCGCAACTACGCCAAGCCATTCGTGCCCGTCAAAAGCTGAAGCTACATTACGACGGCACAGACATCGTGGTCCGCCCCCTACAGCTTGATTATTGGGGGCGCGTTTGGACGTGCGTCGTATGGAATGAAACTTCTCATGAATTCAATGAGTTGCGCGCTGATCTTATTGCAGAATGTTCAATTCTTCCGGGGCTTTTCGTGGAGGAACAAGGCAAAACCCTTGCGGATTATGCAGAACGCAAAATTACGCTCTAGAGGCGCGACACATCGTTACTTGGGAAATACAAAGCATCGATCGCGGCGCAGCATCAGCCATAAAGGCAAACCTTTTTTGGGCAAAAACACCGAAGGCACGGACGCCTTTAGGATTGAGCCATCAAAATCCATCCGGAATTCAACGAGTGAATCTTTGCCCATAAACCGTGCTCGCTCAACCACGCCGCGCGCAGGGACGCCGGTTTGGGGCGTCGGGTTCGGCCCAGCACCTTGCCGGTCGAAATCAATTTTGATGTGCTGTGGGCGAATAACAATCTCGACCTCACCACCTTCAGGCACTGCGGGGGCAAGAAACTGCCCAAAGGCGGTCTCGACCAATCCGCCATGCACGCGCCCCGGTACGATGTTAAGATCACTGAAAAAAGCCGCTGCGTCTTTGTCTACAGGACGCATGTGCACGTTATAAGGCGCACCGCGCTGCACGATCACCCCATCGCGCATAAGGGCTATTTCATCGGCCATGCGCATCGCTTCATCAGGTTCGTGTGTGACCAATAAAACGGCAGTGCCTTCTTCTTTAAGCACCTCAAGGGTTTCATCGCGGATGTCATCACGCAAGCGGTTATCAAGGCCGGAGAACGGCTCATCCATCAGCATGATTTTTGGCTGTGGCGCCAACGCACGGGCCAAAGCGATGCGCTGTTGCTCGCCACCGGACAGTTGGTGCGGATAAGCATCCGCGTAGTGGGGCAAGCCAATGCGTTTTAGCAGATGATGAACGCGCTCGGCCTTTTGCCCGCGCGATCCCCGCAGGCCAAAGGCGATATTGCCAGCAACAGTAAGGTGCGGAAATAAAGCAAAGTCCTGGAACATCAGCCCGATTGAGCGGGCCTCGGCCGGAACACGTGTGACGGTGTCGCACACCAGCTCACCATCGACCATGATTTTGCCGCTATCTTGCATCTCAACGCCGGCAATCATGCGCAGGGTCGTAGATTTCCCACAGCCGGACGGCCCCAAAAGGCACGTCACCTGCCCCGCCGCGACGCTAAGGGATACGTCGTCCACAACCTTGCGACCGCCAAAGCTGCGGTTCAGGTTTGTCACTTCAAGACGCGGCGCATCGGTGGCTACGGATGTGGGCATGAATGCGATGTATCCTATTTCCGAGCAAAACAATCAGGCTCGGTTCCGCACATAGCAACCGCACCGCACCTTGCCAAGACATTGCGGCCTTTCAACATGTCGCACGCAGTCGAATGAAAGCCTGTGTATTAAACGCAAAAGGCGGGATGCCATGCTTGACACCCCGCCCCTCTCAAAATTCAGACTGGATCAGACCATCAGAGGGTCGCGTTCACCGCGCCACCATCAAGCAAGACGTTTTGCCCCACCATAAAGCCCGCATACTGCGAACACATAAACGCACAGGCAGCACCAAACTCTTGACGAGTGCCGTAGCGGCCAGCTGGAATAGTCGCTGCGCGTTGCGCTTTGGCCTCATCCATGGATATGCCCTGCGCGTTCATCACGCCCGTATCAAGGGCGATCGCACGATCAGTAGCGTGGATACCGGGCATAAGGTTGTTGATGGTCACACCGTGGCCCGCTACCTGACGTGCCGTACCGGCCACATACCCCGTCAAACCTGCGCGTGCAGAGTTCGACAGTCCCAAGACAGCGATCGGCGCTTTGACAGATACGGACGTAATGTTGACCACACGGCCCCAGCCTTTTTCCATCATTGAGGGCAGCAGTGCCTTCATCAACGCTATCGGCGCCAGCATATTTGCATCAAGTGCTGCAATGAAATCATCACGCTCCCAAACGGTCCACATACCCGGAGGCGGACCACCGGCGTTGGTGACCAAAATATCGACACCTTCAGAGGCGGCCAAAACATCAGCCTGGCCGTTTTGCGTGGTCACATCTGCCGCGACTGTTGTCACACTCACACCAAAACGCGCACGAATATCGGCGGCAGCAGCTTCCAAAGCCTCTTCACCCCGTGCGTTCATTACCAAATCAACACCAGCCTCAGCCAAACTCTCGGCACATCCAAGCCCCAGCCCTTTGGAGGAGGCACATACAAGCGCGCGCTTTCCGCGTAGTCCTAAATCCATGTCATCTCTGCCTTTAGATTTGTGTTGCAATGGCTGGCAACTTCTCATCTGAGCGCGCGGCACACCAGTGGTGTTTTACACCGAATTGAACATTATTTCCCCGCGCGCGTTCAATTTATAACCGCACGTCAAAAAATATGCCTTTGCATTGTCCTAAAGCTGACAAAATCTTAAGCAAGGTACTGTAGCTAGTGATGCGGCGTGTCGGTGGACAATTAGCCCGCGCCCAACGTTCTAATGAGTAGAGAGCTCACCCAAATGCCTGCCCGCGTTCAATCATTTTCGGTCCTGAAAGCAGCGGCGTTACGCGTCACTTCCGGCGTTAACCACGGCGAGGCAATGGGCTTGGCCGAAGATGTGCTGTTGGAAGATGTCTATGAACTGGTCAGCGATGCAGCACTGCATACACTTACGGTGCACAACACACACGCGGCCCGACAAAGCACCTCAAGCATCCATGCAACCTCAAAACTGGGACGTGCAGGCTCAACACTTGCCATCGACAGCGCCATGACGCTGATGGCACCTGATGGTCACACCCTTGAGTTGCTTGTTCTGGTCGAAGTCATCGACGGCGGGCTTGAACAAATCCTGCTTTTGCCACTTGGCATAATTGAACGAAAAACCCCCTACACTTTAGTAGGCACCACACGCACAGATCTATATCAACGCCTCAACCGAATGATGGCAGCTGCTTTTTTCAGCGGCACACGTATCACAATGGCCTCGGGCGAACAGCGTGCGGTTGAGAAGCTGGCGGCGGGCGACCGTGTTTTGACGCGGGATGGCGGAGCGCAAGAAATCCGCTGGATCGGTCAGCGAACGGAACGCGCCAACAGCACGATGGCGCCGGTGTTGATCAAAAAAGGTGTGCTGAATAACTCAGCCGATTTGCGCATCAGCCCCCATCACCGCCTATTCATTTATCAACGCCATGACGAAATTGGTACAGGGCGCGCCGAAGTGATGGTCCAAGCACGCCACCTCATCAACGGTACATCCGTTGTTCAAGAGGCAGGCGGCTTTGCGGATTATTATCAACTTCTCTTTGATCAGCACCACATAATCTATGCAGAAGGCATCGCGGCAGAATCCATGCAAATGGATGCCAGCGCCCGCGGTATGATCCCGAAACCTTTGGCCGAAACACTGATGCACCGGCATATAACCGACGGGCCTGCAACAGACCTTAGCTTTGAAATTGCCGAAGGGATGCTCACGGGAAATACCGTTGAGTTACTGCGCCGCGCTTCAGGTGGCTAGCCGCCAAACGCGCCCCACAATATCCCACTTTCCCAAGCCCCCTAGGGGCGCTATAGCGGGCTTATGTTAGATACACCGCTTGTCCTTGCGCCCGAAATTGCGCGCCGCCGCACCTTCGCGATCATCAGCCACCCCGATGCTGGTAAGACCACACTTACCGAGAAGTTTCTGCTATATGGTGGTGCGATCCAGATGGCGGGACAAGTACGGGCAAAAGGTGAAGCGCGCCGCACCCGCTCAGACTTTATGCAGATGGAAAAAGACCGCGGCATTTCGGTTTCCGCATCGGCCATGTCGTTCGATTTTGCCACAGGCGAGGACAGCTACCGGTTCAACCTTGTGGACACGCCCGGTCACTCGGACTTTTCCGAGGACACCTACCGCACCCTAACTGCTGTTGACGCGGCAGTGATGGTGATCGACGGGGCAAAAGGCGTTGAAAGCCAAACCCAAAAACTGTTTGAAGTATGCCGCCTTCGTGATCTGCCCATTTTGACATTCTGTAACAAGATGGACCGAGAAAGCCGCGATACTTTTGAGATTATTGACGAAATTCAAGAAAACCTAGCGATTGATGTTACCCCTGCCTCGTGGCCCATTGGGCGCGGCCGTGACTTCATCGGATGTTATGACATTTTGCGCGACGAGTTGCAGTTGATGGACCGCGCAGACCGAAACACAGTCGCCTCAGCTGTAAAGATCAAAGGCCTCGACGATCCAAAACTGGCAGAACTGGTCCCCGCTGACCTGCTGGAAACGTTCTTGGAAGAAATCGAGATGGCGCGCGAATTGATGCCGCCACTGAATGCACAAGCACTTCTTGAAGGGACGATGACACCCATTTGGTTTGGCTCTGCGATCAACTCATTTGGCGTACAGGAACTGATGGACGGCATCGCCACATACGGCCCAGAGCCACAGCCCCAAAGGGCCGACCCGCGCGCCATTTCACCAGATGAAAAGAAAGTGGCAGGGTTTGTGTTTAAAGTGCAAGCCAACATGGATCCAAAGCACCGTGACCGCGTGGCCTTCGTTCGGCTGGCGTCGGGGCACTTTAAGCGGGGCATGAAACTGACCCATGTGCGCTCCAAAAAACCGATGGCAATTTCAAACCCCGTGCTATTCCTCGCGTCCGATCGTGAATTGGCGGAAGAGGCATGGGCCGGCGACATCATCGGCATTCCAAACCACGGCCAGCTGCGGATTGGTGATACGTTGACCGAAGGCGAGGCATTGCGCGTTGCGGGCATCCCATCGTTTGCCCCGGAGTTGCTGCAAACCTGCCGCGCCGGTGATCCAATGAAAGCCAAGCACCTTGAAAAGGCGTTGATGCAATTTGCCGAAGAAGGTGCTGCAAAAGTGTTTAAACCCACATTCGGCTCTGGCTTTATTGTCGGCGTGGTTGGCGCATTGCAGTTTGAAGTTTTGGCCAGCCGCATTGAGATGGAATACGGCCTGCCCGTACGTTTTGAGGCATCGCAATTTACCTCAGCGCGGTGGGTTCAGGGCCAAAAGCCCGCAGTTGATGCATTCGTTGCCGCCAACAAACAGCATATCGCAACGGATAATGACGGCGACACCGTGTTTTTGACCCGCCTTCAGTGGGATATTGACCGCGTTGGCCGCGACTACCCAGATGTCAGCCTGACCGGCACCAAAGAAATGATGGTTTAGCGCGCCAATCTTTATTCAAGACGGCAGCGCGATTCTTGCCCTGCCGTCTGTTGGTCTAAGTGGCGCACTGCGAGCAAATTTACCCCACATTCTTCGGCCAGATGGTGCATTTATCACCCATTCATGGTGGATTAACCCCAGCCATCAGTCATCTTGGCTTAGGCGTTTGACCCACACGGACTTATCCCCTAGACCTTGGCCAGCGCATCTTAGGGGCTGTTGATCCCATGGCCAAACCGGGCCACGCGCAGACCAATCGGCGGGCCAAGATCGTGTCCGCACTAAACGCGGATTTACATGACAACTTTTGCTGATCTGAACCTTGATAAAAAGGTCCTCAAAGCCGTCGAAGAGACCGGCTATACGTCCCCCACCCCCATTCAAGCCGGCGCGATCCCTCCTGCGCTCGAAGGCCGCGACGTTCTAGGCATCGCCCAAACAGGTACCGGAAAAACGGCCAGTTTCACCCTGCCGATGATTTCGATGCTCAAACGTGGCCGCGCCCGCGCACGGATGCCCCGCAGCCTTGTCTTGGCCCCGACCCGCGAGTTGGCAGCCCAAGTGGCGGAAAACTTCGACGCCTACGCCAAGCACACCAAGCTGACCAAAGCGCTTCTTATCGGCGGTGTTTCATTCAAAGAACAAGACATCCTGATCGACAAAGGTGTCGATGTTCTCATCGCCACGCCGGGTCGTTTGCTGGATCACTTCGAGCGCGGCAAGTTGATCTTGTCAGACGTGAAAATTATGGTCATCGACGAAGCGGACCGGATGCTCGACATGGGCTTTATCCCCGACATCGAGCGTATCTTTGGCCTCACGCCATTCACCCGTCAGACATTGTTTTTTAGCGCGACAATGGCACCCGAGATTGAGCGGATCACAAACACTTTTCTGTCGAACCCCGCCAAAGTTGAAGTTGCCCGCGCCGCAACCACGAACGACAATATCACCCAGTCCGTCTATATGTTCAAAGGCTCGCGCCGTGACCGTCAGGACAGTGAAAAGCGCAAACTTTTGCGCCAGCTGATCCAACGTGAAGCAGATGAGTGCCGTAACGGTATCATCTTTTGCAACCGCAAGATGGACGTAGATATCGTAGCGAAGTCCATGAAGAAATACGGCCTTGATGCAGCCCCTATCCACGGTGATCTGGAGCAAAGCAAGCGTATGGAAACACTTGCAGCGTTCCGCGATGGTAGCCTGCGTTTCTTGGTGGCTTCTGATGTTGCCGCCCGCGGGTTGGATGTGCCGAACGTTAGCCATGTGTTCAACTATGACGTTCCCTCACATGCTGAGGACTACGTCCACCGTATTGGTCGGACAGGCCGCGCAGGTAACACCGGAACGGCAATAATGATCTGCATCCCGCGGGATGAGAAAAACCTCGCGGATATCGAAAGCCTTGTGAAGCAGGAAATCCCCCGCGGTGATCTGCCTGAAGGGTCAAAAACTGCAGCACAAGCCGACACGCCTAAAGACGGTGCCGCAGAAACGCCAGCTGCAGACGCGGATGAAAAGCCAAAGTCACGGTCGCGCAGCCGGTCACGGTCGCGCAAAAAGCCCGAGACAGCTGCAGTAGACGTGGTTGAGACGCAGACCGAGACACCTCAGGATGTGGCAGCGACTAATGGCGATGCAGACAAAGACGCCGAGCAGCCAACCGCGCCTCAAGACAACGCACGCCAAGCCGACACAAATGAGCGCCCTCGCCGTTCACGCGGCGGACGCGGTCGTGGCCGAAATGGTGGGAATGACAACAATGGTCCACGTTTTGAGGGCCTTGGCGATCACACTCCTGCGTTCATCGCGCAAAGCTTTGCGGAACGTCGTGCTAATGATGCCAAAACGTTTAAGTCTGCACCTGTGAAAGAGACTGCTGCAGCCAGTGACGAAGAAGAATAGCAAAAGCGGCAGGCACACTTAGGGCCAGCCGAACTAAATACAAGAAAGGCTGGAAACCGCGAGGTCTCCAGCCTTTTTATTTGGTCTGAGCAATGATTAGCTGAGGCGGCTAATCACGCAAGTGACCTCTACTTTTTTGCCGATCTCTTGCTGGCAGGTACGGCGCGCTTGGCGCTTTAGCTGCTCTTCAAGTTTGTCATCATCTGCCACAGTACGATCATCGGCCCGCATAATCAGCTGACCAAGATCCTGCTCAAGGACATCAACCAGCGGCGCGTTTGATGTGCCAACTTCGGCGATGCCCTTCACCTCACACCATGGCTCACCAAGCGGTTCACCGTCTTCGTCGATGATTACCGTGACAATCACATGGCCGTTCAGCGCCATCTTAACACGATCGCGTACAATGCCGTCCAACATGCCGACTTTGACTGAGCCGTCCAGATATGTCCGACCCGTTTCAACGTAGCCACCTACTTTGGGGGCATTGCCAGTCAGGTCGATCATCGTGCCGTTTACGGCGACAACTGCGCTCATACCCTTAGCAGTACACAGCTTGGTATGTTCACGAAGGTGACGGTGCTCACCGTGCATTGGTATCACCACTTGTGGCTTCACAAGCTGGTGCATCTCTTCCAGATCCGGACGGTTCGCGTGCCCCGACACGTGATAGGCACCGGAGTAATCATCAATCACATCCACGCCCAATTCACTGAACTGGTTCATGATTTTGATAACACCACGCTCGTTGCCGGGAATGGTTTTTGATGAGAACAGGAACGTGTCGCCTGCCTTCATCGTAATGCCGCGGTACTTACCGTTGGCAAGTTGGGCAGAGGCCGCACGGCGTTCGCCTTGGCTACCTGTCACCAAGAGCATCACGTTTTGGCGGGGAATTTGTGTCGCTTCTTCTGCAGAGATCGTGCTGGGGAAGTCCGTCAGAATACCTGTTTCTGTGCCCGCTTGGACCATCTTGCCCATGGCACGGCCCAATAAACAAACAGAACGCCCTGCCGCAATGCCTGCGTCCGCCAATGTTTGTAAACGTGCAATGTTGCTGGCGAAAGTGGTAGCAACCACCATGCCCTCTTGCTCTGCGATCAGTTCCGTAATGGCAGGTTTCAACGTCGATTCAGAGCGGCCTGCATCGCGCGAGAATACGTTTGTGCTGTCACAAACCAACGCTTTGACTGTCCCAAACGAGGACCACAACTCGCGATCAAACGCCTCGCCCACAACGGGGTTCGTATCAATTTTGAAATCCCCCGTGTGCACGATGCGCCCTGCAGGAGTATCGATGACAAGGCCAGAGCTTTCAGGGATCGAATGCGAGATCGGCACAAAACCCACTTTGAACGGACCCGTCTCAACTGTCTCAGGCCAAGGGCTAACCGTGTGCAGCGCATCAGTATCCGCGCCATGCTCTTCCATCTTGCGGCGGGCAATATTCGCTGTGAACGCACGGGTATAGATTGGGGCCTTAAGGCGCTCCCAAAGGTGACCAACTGCGCCCACGTGGTCTTCGTGCGCGTGGGTGATGAACACGCCGTCGATACGGTCACGCCGCTCAACAAGCCATGACACATCGGGCAAAATCAAATCGACACCGGGGGTACTGTCCATGTCAGGGAAAGTCACACCAAGATCGACAACAATCAGACGCTCTTTATGTTCGGGGCCATATCCGTAGACATAGCAATTCATCCCCACTTCGCCGGCACCGCCGAGGGGTAGGTAAATCAGCCGTTCGCTGCTCATAACGTATTATTATCCTTGTTGTATTTATAGATGACGGTCAGGCCGTGCATCGTCAAAAACTCTTCATATTCGTCAAATAGCGCATGTCCTTGTTGGAACAACGGGGCCAGCCCGCCAGTGGAGACGACGCGCATCTGCCGTCCCTGTTCCGCTTTGATACGATCACAAATGCCGTTGATTAGGCCGACATAACCCCAAAAGATCCCCGACTGCATACAAGCAACCGTGTTGGTGCCAATCACACGCTCGGGCTTGGTCACATCCACATGGGGCAATGCAGCCGCCGCTTGGTGGAGCGCCTCTAGTGACAAATTCACCCCCGGCGCGATGACCCCGCCGATATAGGCCCCGTCTGTGTCGACAACATCAAAAGTTGTCGCCGTCCCGAAATCTACGACAATCAGATCACCGCCAAAAAGGCTGTGTCCGGCAACAGTATTTACCAAACGGTCCGGTCCAACTTGGGTACCGCCATCGACGCGCACATCCACGGGCAGCAAACAATCGGGTTTACCCACAACAAGCGGGCGGCAATTGAAATAGCGGTCTGCAAACACCCGTAAGTTGAACACAACCCGCGGAACTGTTGAGCTGATGATGACATCCGTGATCTCAACATCAACTTTCTGGAAAGACATCAGTGTCGACAGCCAGACATAGTATTGATCCGCCGTGCGCTGGTGCTCGGTCGATGTCCGCCAATTTGCAATGAAATGCTCGCCGTCCCAAATTGAGAAGACGGTGTTGGTGTTGCCGCAATCGATCGCCAGTAACATTCCGCACGCCTCCTAAAAATATACGTCGGCGGCCGTGACGGTTTCACGGCCCTTGGGGGTCTCTAATACAAGATTGCCCTCCGCGTCCACATCTCGAAAGGTTCCAGTGATTGTGTCGCGGGACGTTCGGGCGGTAATCACCTCACCCAGACGGGCGGCGCGTGACAGCCATTGTGCCCGAATGTGATCAAATCCTTCGGTCCCAAGAAGCGCTTCTTGCGATGCGTATTTTGCCGCAAGTATGTTCAAGAACGTCTTCGGTGTCGGAGGCTCGACCTGCGTATCAAGATGCAGTGCGACCGCTGTCGGCTCGAATGCGGCGTCCTCAATTACGGGTGCATGGGCAAGGTTCACACCAATGCCAATCGACAACCAATTCAACTGAGCCCCGCCAGACGCCTCAAGCAAAATTCCGGCAACTTTACCGCCCGACAGTAATACATCGTTAGGCCATTTCAACGCCAGCTTGGACACGGGAACAAACGCGCTTAAGGCGTCAAACAATGCATTGGCTGCTAAAAAACTGCGCTGCGCCCCTTGCTGGGCCGAACAGTCGGGCTTGAACACAAGAGTGGCAGCAAGATTACCTGTGGGGTGCCCCCAAGATCGACCAGACCTGCCGCGTCCGGCGGACTGGGCATCGGCCCTTATCCATGTGGGAGATGTAAGCGGCGGCGCGCGCCGCGCCGCCTCTGCCATTGTGCTGTCAACTTGATCTAACTCGATCAAATCGACGCCTGTTGGCCAATCAGTTGACAAGTGATGCCGCTGCCAACGCTGCTGGTGCCTCAATGCCGAACAAGTTGATCACACCCAACAGCATTGCCGCAGCAGAACCGACAAGGAACAACTTCAGCACCGGCGTTGCCTTTACGGAAATGTCGTCCTGCGCTTCACCGAAGTACATGAAGTAGACGATGCGCAGATAGTAGAAAGCACCAATCACCGATGCAATCACACCTGCAATCGCCAACCATGACAGACCGGCATCTACCGCTGCAACAAGCACGCCGTATTTGCCAAAGAAACCCAACATGGGCGGCACACCCGCAAGGCTGAACATCAGTACCAACATAGCCAAGGCCTGAACCGGTTCACGGCTTGCCAAGCTGTTCAACGACGAAATATTTGTCACGGGTTGGCCTTCTTTGTTCATCGACAGGATGAACGCAAACGTACCAATGTTCATGGTTACATAAATCGCCATGTAAATCAGCATTGCCTGCACACCCAAGGCGGTACCCGCTGCAAGACCCATCAGAGCAAAACCCATGTGCGCAATGGACGAGTACGCCATCAGACGCTTGATGTCGGTCTGTCCAATCGCTGCGATGGCACCAAGGAACATAGATAGAACCGCAAGGAAGGCCACGATTTGCTGCCAGTCAGCAACTGACGTACCGAAAGCATCGTGCATCACGCGTGCGAATAAGCCCATGGCAGCAACTTTGGGTGCGGTTGCGAAGAAAGCCGTAACCGGTGTTGGCGCGCCTTCGTATACGTCTGGTGTCCACATATGGAACGGTGCAGCAGACACTTTGAACGCAAGACCTACAGACAAGAAAACCAAACCGAAGATCAGGCCAAGCGACATAGGCCCGTCACCTGCGGCATCGACGATGCCAGTGAACAAGGTTGCGCCCGCATAACCGTATGTCAGCGACGCGCCATAGAGCAACAAGCCAGATGACAGCGCACCCAACACAAAATACTTCAGGCCCGCTTCTGTAGATTTGACATTGTCACGGCGCAGCGATGCGACCACATAAAGCGCGAGGGACTGCAGCTCGAGCCCCATGTACAGCGCCATCAAATCACCAGCAGACACCATGACCATCATACCGACGGCTGCTAGGGCAACCAACAGCGGGTACTCAAAACGCAGCAGATCACGGCGCGTCATATACTCTTCCGACATCAACAAAACCGCGGCTGCCGACAACAGAATTGTGACTTTTGCAAAGCGCGAGAACGCATCGTCCACAAACATACCACCGAAAGCCACAGATGTGCCCTCGCCCGATGTTGCAATCCACGCGGCCATGCCGACGAATACGATCGACGTCATCCAAAGCGACAAGCGCGCCATGGCATCCTTGCCTGTGTAGACAATCGCAATCAGCGCAACCATGGCATAAAGCGCCAGCACAATTTCCGGCAGCATAGTGTTGATGTCAGCAGTCATAGCTCAGATCCTTTAGTGCGCCGCGATTTCAGCGGTTTGGGCTGCCGCGTCAAATGCGCTGACGGCCACGTCATAGTTTTGAACAAGGGCGGAAACCGATGGTCCGATGATGTCTGTCACCAAGCTAGGATAGATCCCCAACAACAGCGTCATCACCACGAGTGGTGCAAAGATTGCACGCTCAAGACGGGTCATATCGGTAATTGTTTTCAGGCTTTCCTTGATCAGGTCACCCATCACCACACGGCGGTAGAGCCACAACGCGTAACCAGCGGACAAGATCACACCCGTCGCAGCGACCATTGCCACCCATGTGTTCACCTGGAACACGCCAATGATGGTCAGGAATTCACCTACGAAGCCGGACGTCCCCGGCAGGCCAACGTTTGCCATGGTGAAGAACATGAACACCAACGCATATGCAGGCATCCGGTTCACAAGCCCACCATAAGCATCGATATCGCGTGTGTGCATCCGATCATAAATAACACCGACACATAAGAACAGTGCGCCAGAGATAAAGCCGTGGCTGATCATCTGGAAAATCGCACCATCAACACCTTGCTGGTTCGCAGCGAAGATACCCATCGTCACAAAGCCCATGTGCGCAACAGATGAGTAGGCAATCAGCTTTTTCATGTCCTCTTGGACCAATGCGACAAGCGATGTGTAGACAATCGCAATGGCTGACATCCACAACACCAGCGGTGAAAGGATCTCAGAGCCGACGGGGAACATAGGCAGTGAGAAACGCAAGAAACCGTAGCCGCCCATCTTGAGCAAGATCGCCGCCAGAACGACAGACCCCGCTGTTGGCGCCTGAACGTGTGCATCAGGCAACCATGTGTGCACCGGCCACATGGGCATCTTTACCGCGAAGCTTGCGAAGAATGCCAAGAACAACAGCGTCTGCAAACCGCCCAAGATGTGGAAGCCGAACAGGTCCAAAACCGCGCTGTCAAATTCAAAGCTCAGCAGTGTAGGGATGTCGGTCGTGCCAGCCTCGATATACATCGTGACCATCGCAACCAACATGAGAACCGAGCCAAGGAACGTATAAAGGAAGAACTTGAACGACGCGTAGATACGGTTCGCCCCGCCCCAAATGCCGATGATGAGGAACATAGGGATCAGGCCGGCCTCAAAGAACAGATAGAACAGCACCATGTCCAACGCGCAGAAAACACCCAGCATAAGTGTTTCGAGCAGCAAGAACGCGATCATATATTCTTTGACGCGGTGCGTCACACCCCAGCACGACGCAATCACAAGCGGCATGAGGAATGTGGTCAGCATCACAAACAGCACGCTGATCCCGTCAACGCCCATTTTGTATGTCAGACCCATCAACCATGTGTGTTCTTCGACAAACTGGAAGCCCGTGTTCGACGCGTCAAAACCGGTAAGAATGAAGATCGAAAAAACGAACGTTGCAGCGGTGGCCCACAAGGCTACCCACTTTGCGTTGCGCTGTGCTGCTTCGTCGTCGCCCCGCAAAAATAGCGCCAAAATGAGCGCGCCAAGCAGCGGCAGAAAAGTGACAATGGAGAGAAGGTTATCCATGGGTCGTTATCCAGCAGTCAGGGTCATCCACGTAATCAGCACAACGAGGCCGATCACCATGGAGAACGCGTAAGTAAAGATGTAGCCGGACTGCAAGCGCCCTGCCAAACGGGTGAAGAACGGCACAATACCAAGCGCCAAACCGTTGATGCCACCGTCGATGATGCCCACATCACCACGGGTCCACAAAAAGCGGCCCAGTGATTTTGCAGGACGAACAAAGACCGCGTCGTAAAGCTCGTCAAAATACCATTTGTTGAGCAAGAAATTATAGAGCGGCCATTGGTTTTCTGCCAATTTTGTGGGCAGATCAGGACGGCGGATGTACATGTACCATGACAGGATGAACCCAAACAGCATCGCAAAAAATGGGCTAAGCTTGACCCATTTCGGCACCAAGTGGGCCTCGTGGATCATATGGTTGTCCGCGCCAATAAAGATGGCACCTTCACCGGGCACCTGGCTGCGGTCGTGATCTGAATGATCCCCGTCTGCCTTCGCGCCAGCTGCGTATGCCGATGCTACCAACGTGGGAGCGTCGAAATACGCATGCGCTTCGCCCTTTTTCATGCCAATGCCGAAGAACTTATCAACGCTTTCTTGGCTACCAAAGTAGGGTTTGTAGAACGCCATGCCCGCGAAAATCGCACCAAAAGCCAGTACAACGAGCGGCACCAGCATGACGCTGGGGCTTTCGTGGGCGTGCTCATGGGTGTGTTTATCACCCCGTGGTTTGCCGTAGAAGGTCAAGAACATCAGGCGCCAGCTGTAGAAGCTTGTCATAAATGCAGCAATGACCAGCATCCAGAACGCAAAAGTTGAACCTACAAACGCGCTTTCAATGATTGCGTCTTTGGAAACGAAGCCCGCAAAGCCAACTGGGAAGCCAACATACAGCAACGGAATACCAACACCCGTAATGGCCAAAGTACCAATCATCATCGCCCAAAACGTCACCGGTAATTTCTTGCGAAGACCGCCGTAGTTACGCATGTCCTGCTCGTGGTGCATTCCGTGGATGACAGAGCCCGCCCCCAAGAACAGCATCGCTTTGAAGAATGCGTGTGTCAGCAAGTGGAACATCGCTACAGAGTAGACGCCAAGGCCCGCTGCCACAAACATGTAGCCAAGCTGCGAACAAGTTGAGTACGCAATCACGCGCTTAATATCGTTTTGAACCAAGCCGACAGTTGCCGCAAAGAATGCTGTGATCGCGCCTACGATAACCACAAAGTTTGTGGCGACCGGTGCGAACTCCATCAGCGGTGACATACGACATACGAGGAAAACCCCCGCAGTAACCATTGTCGCCGCGTGAATGAGTGCCGACACAGGCGTCGGGCCTTCCATCGCGTCAGGCAACCACGTGTGCAACAGCAGCTGTGCAGATTTACCCATAGCGCCCACAAACAGCAGGAACGCGAGCAAGTTCGGTGCAGACCAATCAGTCCACAAGAAGCGGATCGTCTGCTCGGCCAGTGTTGGCATGTAGGCGAAAATATCTTCGAACTTCACACTGTCTGCCAGCAAGTACAGCCCCGCGATACCAAGGATAAAAGCAAAGTCCCCAACGCGGTTGACAATGAATGCTTTCATCGCAGCAGCATTGGCGGACGGTTTGCGGAAATAGAAGTTGATCAACAAATACGACGCCACGCCCACGCCTTCCCAGCCAAAGAACATCTGAACAAGGTTGTCGGCTGTGACCAGCATCAGCATCGCGAAAGTAAAGAACGACAAATACGCAAAGAAGCGCGCTTTGTAGTTTTCACCCTCTTTAAAGTTCTCATCATGGGCCATGTAACCGAACGAGTAGAGGTGAACCAACGCCGAAACCGAGTTGATCACGATCAGCATCGTTGCCGTCAAGCGGTCAAGGCGTATCGCCCAATCAGTCGCAAAAGTGCCGCTCTCGATCCATGGCAGGATCTGGATGGATTGTGTAACTCCGTCAAACGATAAGAATACGACCCATGACAGTCCCGCCGCCAACATCAACAAACCAGTCGACACGTATTGCGCTGCAGTTTCGCCGATAAACTTCCAGCCAAAGCCCGCGATCAAGGCCCCAATGAGGGGTGCAAATAAGATGATGGTTTCCATTGGATTAGCCTTTCATCACGTTGACGTTTTCAACGTCGATGGTGCCACGGTTACGGAAGAAACAAACCAAGATCGCAAGACCGATCGCCGCTTCAGCCGCTGCAACAGTCAACACAAAGAGGGTGAATACCTGTCCAACCAGATCATCAAGAAACGCGCTGAAAGCGACGAAATTGATGTTCACCGCCAAGAGCATCAATTCAATGCTCATCAGCAGGATGATGACGTTCTTACGGTTAAGAAAAAGGCCAAAAATACCGATAACAAACAAGGCCGCTGCAACGGTAAGATAGTGTTCGATGCCAATCATGAGTTACAAGCCCTGCCCTGATTTGATGTCTTTGAGTTCCATCGCCTTCGCTGGGTCACGCATCATCTGCGCTACAACGTCTTGGCGCTTGATGTCTTGGCGGTGACGCAGGGTCAGCACAATCGCACCAATCATCGCCACAAGCAGGATCAACCCTGAAAGCTGGAAAAGCATGATGTATTTATCATAGATGAGCAGGCCCAAAGCCGCCGTGTTTTGCTGATCACCCTGACGCGCCGCAACACGCTCAAGTGCACCGTCGCCGTATTCCCACGCCCCAAAAGCCAGCGCCAACTGCATCAACAACACTGTACCGATCAACAGCGCGATCGGCACGTATTTGGCCATTTCGGCTTTCAGCTCGGCAAAGTCGACGTCCAGCATCATCACAACGAACAGGAACAACACCGCGACCGCACCAACGTAGACGATGATCAACAGCATCGCGACGAACTCAGCGCCCAACGTGACGAACAAACCTGCGGATGACAGGAACGCCAAGATCAGCCACAAAACCGAATGAACGGGGTTTCGACCAATAACAGTGAAAAGCCCCCCGGCGATCGTTGAGATCGCAAAGGCGTAAAACGCAATTGTCAGCACACTCATTCGGTGTCGTCCTTCTCTTTCAACGCATCTGCGGCCAGTTGCATTGCTTTGGTCATCGCGGGCATGCCGCCCAACAGAGACATCGTAGCGATGGTCTCCATGATTTCTTGTTCTGTCGCACCGGCTGTGTGCGCGTTGCTAACAGTGATCTTGATCTGCGCATCGGCCGTCGCACCCTGTGCAACAAATCCTGCAAGTGACACCAACAAACGGGTCTTGGCGTCCAAGCCCCCCGCGCTGGCGGTGCCGCCCATGGTTGCATCAAGCATCTCTTTGCTCATCGCACCCATGGCCTTTTCCATGCCCTGCATCCATTCCGCAGACGACCAGTTACCGCCCATGAAACGTTCCATGTGCGGTGCCATTTCCTTGGTCCAATCTGCGGACTGATCAAGGAAAGCCTGAAATGGATTTTCGGGCGTCTTGGTCATCTGTAGGGCGCATCCATCTCGAGGTTGCGCGCAATTTCAGCTTCCCAGCGGTCGCCGTTCTCGAGCAGCTTTGTCTTATCGTAATACAGCTCTTCACGGGTCTCTGTTGAAAACTCAAAATTTGGGCCTTCAACGATTGCGTCCACCGGACAGGCTTCTTGGCAGAAACCACAGTAGATGCACTTGGTCATGTCGATGTCATAACGCGTGGTACGGCGGCTGCCGTCATCACGGGGCTCGGCGTCAATGGTGATGGCTTGCGCAGGGCAAACAGCTTCGCACAACTTACACGCAATGCAACGCTCTTCGCCATTTGGATACCGGCGCAAAGCATGCTCGCCGCGGAAACGCGGGCTCAACGGGCCTTTTTCGTGCGGGTAGTTCAATGTTGCCTTAGGCGCAAAGAAGTAGCGCAGGCCCAGTTTGAAGCCCTTAAAGAAGTCTGCCAACAGAAAATATTTAGCAGCGCGCGTATAATCGATATTTGCCATTTTCTGATCCCTACCCAATGAGGTCCCAACGGGCGTAGATGCCCCAGAACCAGTCAAACTTTGCTGCGAAGGCTACAAACACGACCCACACGAGCGAGAACGGCAGGAATACTTTCCATCCCAAGCGCATCAGTTGGTCATAGCGGTAGCGTGGCACGATCGCTTTCACCATCGCAAAGAGGAAGAAGAAGAACGCCATCTTACCAACCATCCAGAGCGGACCGTCAGGCAAGAACGGGATCGGGGACAACCAACCACCGAAGAACAACAGCGAGATCAATGCGCACATCAAGAAGATCGCGATGTACTCACCCGCCATGAACAACAAAAACGGTGTGGATGAATATTCAACTTGGTAGCCAGCGACCAATTCAGATTCCGCTTCGGGAAGATCAAACGGCGGACGGTTCGTTTCAGCCAAACAGCTGATGAAGAACAAGAAAACCATTGGGAAGTGCGGCAGCCAGTACCAGTTGAAGAACCCAAGACTACCTTCCTGCGCCTGTACAATGTCGCCAAAGTTAAGTGAGCCAGTAGACAAAATGACACCAATGATAATGAGGCCAATGGATACCTCATAAGAAATCATCTGCGCGGCAGACCGCAAAGAGCCAAGGAAAGGGTATTTAGAGTTAGACGCCCAACCGCCCATAATCACGCCGTACACTTCAAGTGACGAGATCGCGAAAACATACAAGATAGCCACGTTAATGTCGGCCAAAACCCAAGTATCGTTGAACGGAATAACCGCCCAAGCGATCAATGCCAGCACAAAGCTTGTAAGCGGGGCAAGCATGAAGACCGTTTTGTCGGCACCTGCTGGAACAACAACTTCTTTGACGACGTATTTGAGCGCGTCAGCCACAGTTTGCAAAAGGCCAAACACACCAACAACGTTAGGGCCACGGCGCATCTGGACAGCCGCCCAAATCTTACGGTCACCATAGACCAAGAAAAGAAGCGAAACCATGACAAACGCGACAACCGCCAGCGTTTGGGCCACAATGATCAGCGCCATTCCGGCACCCGTATTTAGAAAATCAGCCATTGGTCCTCACACCGTCGGTATTCCCAGTTCCTTGCAGTTCGCAACAGCCACTTCAGCGTCAATCGTGCTGACACCTCGCGGCAGTGCTGGCGAAATGGTGTAAACAGCATCTGCATGCCACTTTCCACCCTGCATCTTTGTCGTCGTGCGCACGTGGCGCGCAAAACCGTAGCCCCGGATCAACGTATACTGGGCAGCAGCGCATTCGGCGTAGGCTCGCAAATCAGCCTCTGTGCGCGCGCCGCGCATTGTTACGTTAAAGTTGACCAAGTCACCGTCGAGAAAATCGGTTCGTATTCCTTCGTATGTTGGTGAAAACGCCGCATTTTGCGATGTCTGCACAGGCTGACACGCGGCCAGTCCGATAAGACACGCGACGCTCCACCGCACGGGGATTTTACTCCGCCGCTAGCTTGTTTGATGCGCGTGCTTTTGCATTTGCCGACAGCTCAGCCATCAGCGCAGACGCACGTGCGATTGGGTTGGTGAGATAGAAATCACTCACTGCGTATTTGAAGTTTGCCTTACCAAGCGGTTTGCTCGGCAAGGCCATAACGGCGTTTTCCGCAACTTCATCAATTTGGCCAAGGTGCGGGTGTGCAGCGATCATGGCGCTGCGCAGCTGTGCGAGGCTGTCGTAAGGCAATTGCGCGCCCAACTCAGCGGATAGCGCACGCAAGATCGCCCAGTTCTCTTTCGCCTGCCCCGGCGCAAAACCAGCGCGCATCGCAAGCTGTGGGCGACCTTCGGTGTTCACAAACAAACCGTTTTCTTCAGTGTATGCCGCTGCTGGCAGGATAATGTCAGCACGGTGCGCACCGCGGTCGCCATGGCTGCCTTGGTAGATAACGATCGGGCCAGCAGCCACATCAACCTCATCCGCACCAAGATTATAAATCACTTCCGCGCCTTCGATTGCAGAAGCCATACCACCGTCAGTGACCGCACCAACATCCATCGCGCCAACGCGCGACGCAGCTGTATGAAGCACCATCAACTTGCCGTTTGACTTCTCACAGATGCCCTGAACCGTAGCCAAAACAGCCTCGCCATCAGCCTCGTTCAACGCGCCCTGACCAACGATGCAGATAGAGTTCACATCTTGCAGCGCGCTCATATCCAGGCCCGCTACATGAGCAAGTGCCGCACGGTCACTGCCCATGTGTTCATACTCATAAGTCAGATCAACCGCTTCACCCACGACAGCCACATCCGCACCGCGGCTCCAAGCCTTGCGAATGCGCGCATTAAGAACGGGGCTTTCAAGTTTAGGGTTAACCCCAACAAGCAGGATCTTATCTGCATGATCGATGTCTTCTACAGTCGCCGTACCAACATATGCACCACGGTTGCCTGCAGGAAGCTTGGCATTGTCAGTCCGGCATTCAACGTTGCCGCCTTGTCCTTCGATCAAAGCTTTCAATGCAAATGCGGCCTCAGTCGGCGCGAGATCCCCAACGAGACCCGCAACCTTTTTGCCCTTCATTGCCGCTGCAGCAGCAGAAAGCGCTTCGGGCCAAGTTGCTGGTCGCAGCTTGCCGTTCTCACGCAAATAGGGTGTATCCAAACGCTGGCGGCGCAGACCATCCCATACGAAACGGGTTTTGTCCGAAATCCACTCTTCGTTCACGCCGTCGTGGTTGCGCGGCAAAAAGCGCATTACTTCACGGCCCTTGGTATCAACGCGAATGTTGGAGCCAAGCGCGTCCATCACGTCAATCGACTCTGTTTTGGTCAATTCCCAAGGGCGCGCGGTGAATGCGTAGGGCTTTGAAACAAGCGCACCTACAGGACACAAATCGATAATGTTGCCCTGCATGTTGGAATCGAGCGTTTCACCAAGATACGAGGTGATCTCAGCATCTTCACCACGGCCCGTCTGGCCCATTTGGTGAATGCCCGCGACCTCGGTCGTAAAGCGAACGCAGCGCGTGCATGAAATGCAGCGGGTCATGTGGGTTTCCACAAGCGGTCCAAGATCAAGATCATCCGTCGCACGCTTAGCTTCGCGGAAGCGCGAGAAGTCTACGCCATAAGCCATGGCTTGGTCTTGAAGATCACACTCGCCCCCCTGATCGCAGATGGGACAATCAAGCGGGTGGTTGATTAGCAGGAATTCCATAACACCCTCGCGGGCTTTTTTCACCATGGGCGAGTTGGTCTTAACCACTGGTGCTTGGCCTTCGGGGCCAGGACGCAAATCGCGGACCTGCATCGCACAAGACGCCGCTGGCTTGGGTGGGCCGCCTACGACCTCAACCAGACACATACGGCAGTTGCCCGCGATAGAAAGACGTTCGTGGTAACAAAAGCGAGGGATCTCAACGCCAGCTTCTTCGCAGGCTTGGATCAGGGTCATGGCACCGTCTACTTCAATCTCGGTGCCATCAATTACGACTTTGCGCAGGTCTGCCATTGCATCGGTTCCCGTTTTGCTTTCGCGACAAATGCGACCGTGGATTGCCTTGGCGAAAGAGCATGGCCGCCATCTGTTTGTTACGCCCACGCACTATCGCCTAGGCGCTGCGTTGTCCACCACTTGTGACCGATTTTACCGCGCTTTTAGCAGCGACCCGATTAGCGAGCCGCGCGCGATCTCTGCCCGCCCAAGTGCGCAGTAGGCCTCAGCCCCCTGCCCCAAGGCACCGTTGTCCGCCAGATACGCATCGCGGCGCTGCTTCATCTTCGCTTTCTCGGCGTCATTTTTCACGTAGGCGTTAATCTCTGCCTCGGTGTAGCCAAGAGCCACTGCATGGTTTTTCAGCCTGTTCGCATCTGCAAGCACCCGCAACATCCGCGCAGAAATGCGGTCACAATTGCGTCTGATCTGATCCCCAACTGCAGCCGCAAAAAGCCGGTCGTTAATATAAGCAACGTTACTCAACGGCTCTTTCGCCAAAGAAGCTTGCGCACTGCTAATGACAAAAACAACAGCAAATAGGATAGATTTCATGAGGTAACGTCCTCCAAATTAACAAACGCACTTATGTCTGCTGAGCATGTCGTTAGCCGCCGCGTTATTCAATAACAGCCCATCAAAACAAATCCACACGGGCCAAACAGAAACGGCGCGCAATGTGATGCGCGCCGTTTGTTTGATTGATGTGTTCCGCTTACTCAGCGGCAACAGCTGCAGGGCGTACCCGCTTGTGTTTGATGCGGTCTTCGATTTCATCACGGAAATTACGGATCAAACCTTGGATTGGCCACGCAGCCGCATCGCCAAGCGCACAAATTGTATGACCCTCAACTTGCTTAGTAACATCCCAAAGCATGTCGATTTCTTCTGGCGTTGCTTCACCAGTCACCAAACGTTCCATCACGCGCATCATCCAGCCGGTGCCTTCACGGCAGGGCGTACACTGACCGCATGATTCATGCTTATAGAATTTGGAAAGACGCCAGATCGCTTTGATGATGTCAGTAGACTGATCCATCACGATCACCGCTGCGGTCCCCAAGCCTGAGCCAAGCTCGCCGCGCAAGTAATCAAAATCCATAATCGCATCGCGCATGTTTTCACCGCGCACACAGGGAACGGATGAACCGCCCGGGATAACCGCCTTAAGGTTGTCCCACCCGCCACGAATACCGCCGCAGTGCTTTTCAATCAGTTCTTCGAACGTGATCGACATAGCCTCTTCAACTACGCAGGGTTGGTTGACGTGACCGGAAATAGCAAAGAGCTTTGTGCCTTTGTTATTGTCCCGACCAAAGCCAGAGAACCAAGACGCGCCACGGCGCAGGATAGTTGGCACCACAGCAATTGATTCGACGTTGTTCACGGTCGTGGGGCAGCCATAAAGCCCAGCACCTGCCGGGAACGGCGGTTTCATACGCGGCATACCTTTTTTGCCCTCAAGGCTTTCCAGTAGCGCAGTCTCTTCACCGCAAATATAAGCACCCGCACCGTGGTGCAGATAGATGTCAAAATCCCAACCCGATTTTGCAGCGTTCTTACCCACCAAACCAGCTTCGTAGGCCTCGTCGATGGCTGCTTGCAGGGCTTCTTTTTCGCGGATGTATTCGCCACGAATGTAAATGTAGCAGGCGTTGGCATTCATTGCGAAAGACGCGATCAAGCAGCCTTCGATCAATGTATGGGGGTCGTGACGCATGATCTCGCGGTCTTTACATGTGCCCGGCTCAGACTCATCCGCATTCACAACTAAATAGCTGGGACGCCCGTCACTTTCTTTGGGCATGAACGACCACTTCAAACCGGTCGGGAAGCCCGCGCCGCCGCGCCCACGAAGTCCGGAGGACTTCATCTCGTCGATGATCCAGTCACGGCCCTTTTTGATCAGCGCGCCGGTCCCATCCCAATGACCACGCTGCTGCGCGCCTTTGAGGGTGCGGTCGTGCATCCCATAAATATTGGTGAAAATGCGGTCTTTGTCCTGCAACATGTGCGCGTTTCCCGTCTGAAGTGTTGGCTGGCTTCTCTATAGACTTATTTGCGCCCCGATTGCCAGACCTGAAGCGCAAGAACGAGGGCAAAGAGAAATCCCGCCAATGAGAAAAGATAAAGCAGAATCTCAAAGCGGATTGTCAGGTTCAGGCTTTGCGCAATCGCCGGCGCAAGGATCGCCAGCAGACCAGAACCCGCGATGACCATAGCCGCCAAGCGGCCCTGTTTTGCATTTCGTTCGTCGCGGTTCACCTGGCAGCCTCACAAAAAATCCCGCCCAAAAATATCTTTGGACGGGACCATCTCTAGGTATTTTTGAGGGCTTAGTAAACGCCACCCTTTTTCACTTTTTTGGAAAATTCAGTCTGGCCACCTTTAGCGAGTACTTTGGCTTGCTTGACCCACTCATCACGGGAAACACGGCCTTTGAAACCTTCAAGGTTTTCATCCACCCATTCGACTTCTTTTTTACGCCATGATCCAATCTGATCAAAGTGGAACACACCCATCGAGTGCAGCAGACCTTCCAACTTTGGACCAACGCCTTTGATCTGTTTGAGGTCGTCCGGACCACCTGCCCGCGCTTTTTTCAGCAATTCAGGTTTGCCCGACGCGGAAACTGGCTTTGCAGCCTTCTTTTTTGCATCCGCAGGCGGTTTAACGGTAGGCGCATCTGCTTTCGCAGCCGCCCTTTTAGGGGCTGACTTCTTAGCGGCAGGTTTCTTCGGTGCCGCTTTTGGCTTTGCTGCGGGTTTCGGCGCGGGCGTTTCCGCAACGGGTTCAGACACCGTGGTCGCAGTCGCCGCTGCCGCTGCAGTGGCTGTAGGTTTGGCCGCAACAGCTGGCGTCGCTGTTTCAATACCGCCGGCTGTGGGCGCTTGGCCCGCGCGGCTGGCATCAATTTCGCCTAACGCAGGAAGCGGCCGACACATCAGCCAGCTTAGTGCTGCACCAGCAATAAAGAAAACAATGCCGCCCATGAATACAGCCTGAATAAAGGTGTATTCCCCGAACAGCATTAACATGACAAAGGCAACTAAGCCCAACACTGCGCCAACCAGCCAACACCCGATTGCGCAGGAGATCCCTCCAGAAGAGTTACTCATTCCAATACTCCGTCCCTATTTGGGGAGTATTAGTAGCAGCTCCCCTTCATTGTGGGGCTAGAAAACTAGGTCTTGGCTTAAGATGCAAGGGATTTGGCTTGATCAATCCAGTTGTCCCGCGACGCGCGCCCGATGAAACCTTCCAAGTTCGCGTCAACCCAAGCAAGCTCGGCCGGAGCCCATTTGGCGATTTGATCGTAATGAAAAAAGCCCATCTCGTTGAGAAGCTTTTCCAGTTTTGGACCGACACCTTTGATCAGTTTCAGGTCATCCGCACCGGCTTTGCGCGGGGCTTTCATGGTGCGAGGCTTTTTGCCCGCGTCATCTGAGGCTTTGGGTTTTGCAGTGCTTTTGGCTTTGGTAGCCGCTGGTTTCACAGCAGCTTTCTGCGCGTTTGCAGGCTTTGGTCGCGCTGCAGGTTTCGGTGGTTTCGCGCCAGAATTTGCAGCTTTGTCGATCCAAGGTGTCAAAAGAGGCACTTCAGTTCCGTCGATGCGTTTAACACTGTCACCGATATCATGGGCCAATTGTGCGCTGGCGTTCAGCTTAATCTTAGCGTTCACGAAATCAGTTAGGCTGGTGATGCCACCCGCTGGCTCCGCCGCGAAACGTCCATTCTGCGGGCCAACTTGCGGGGTTTTACCGGCGGCCAGCTCATCCAAAAGTGTGCCAAGCCGTTCTGCAGTCAGGTCTTCGAAGTAGTCTTTGCCGATTTGCGCCATCGGGGCGTTTGCGCAGGCACCCAAACACTCAACTTCTTCCCACGAGAAATTCCCATCAACAGAAATTTGATGCGCTTTCGGTGCGATCTTTTCTTGGCAAACCGCAACCAAGTCTTCCGCGCCACAGATCATGCAAGACGTTGTGCCGCAAATCTGGATATGTGCAATTTTACCAACAGGTTGCAGTTGGAACATGAAGTAGAAAGACGCCACCTCAAGCCCGCGAATAAACGCAAGATCAAGCATGTCAGACACATGCTCAATCGCCGGGCGGCTAAGCCAGCCCTCTTGCTCTTGGGCGCGCCAAAGGAGTGGGATGATCGCGGATGCTTGGCGACCCTCTGGGTATTTTTTGATCTGCGCTTCAGCCCACGCTTGGTTGTCGGCGGTAAAGGCAAAGCTGTCTGGTTGCTCAGAGTGTAGTCGGCGTAGCATGGGTCGTCTCTTTTCGGGTTATTGACGTTGCCATGCAACGCCAGCCTTCGGCGAGGATGTTTTCAAACAAAAGAATTAGCGGTCGATTTCTCCGAAAACGATATCCATCGTTCCGATGATCGCGGCGACATCTGCAAGTTGGTGGCCTGACGCGAGGTAGTCCATCGCTTGTAGGTGTAAAAAGCCCGGCGCGCGTAATTTGGCACGGTACGGTTTGTTGCTGCCATCAGCCACAAGATACACACCAAACTCGCCTTTCGGGGCCTCAACGGCGGTGTAGACCTCACCGGCGGGTACGTGGAAGCCTTCGGTGTAGAGTTTGAAGTGGTGGATGAGCGCTTCCATCGAGGTTTTCATGTCACCACGTTTGGGCGGTGTCATTTTGCCCCGGGCCATCACGTCACCGGTTGCTTCGCGCAGTTTGGCAATCGCTTGGCGGATAATCGACACAGATTGGCGCATCTCTTCCATCCGAACGAGGTAGCGGTCATAGCAGTCGCCATTTTTGCCAACAGGAATTTGGAATTCAAATTCATCATAGCATTCATAGGGCTGCGCGCGGCGCAAATCCCAAGCCAACCCCGAGCCACGAACCATTACACCGGAAAAGCCCCAGTCTTGGATGTCTTGTTCGGTCACAACGCCGATATCCGCGTTACGTTGCTTGAAAATACGGTTTTCGGTCAAAAGACCGTCAATATCTTCGAGGACTTTGGGGAACTCGATGGCCCACGTCTCAATATCATCAATGAGATCATCGGGCAGGTCTTGGTGCACGCCACCAGGACGGAAATACGCAGCGTGCAAACGTGCGCCGCAAGCGCGCTCGTAAAACACCATCAGTTTTTCGCGTTCTTCAAAGCCCCAAAGCGGCGGCGTAAGCGCGCCTACGTCCATAGCCTGTGTGGTCACGTTCAAAATGTGCGAAAGTACGCGGCCAATTTCGGAGTAAAGAACACGGATCAACTGCGCACGGCGAGGCACCTCGGTGCCTGTCAGCTTCTCAATCGCCAGGCACCAAGCGTGCTCTTGGTTCATGGGTGCCACATAATCCAGACGGTCCAGATAAGGCAGGTTTTGCAGGTACGTGCGGCTTTCCATCAGCTTTTCGGTGCCACGGTGCAAAAGTCCGATGTGCGGGTCGCAACGCTCAACGATCTCGCCATCAAGTTCGAGCACAAGACGCAACACGCCGTGCGCTGCAGGGTGCTGCGGACCGAAGTTGATGTTGAAGTTACGGATTTTTTGTTCGCCAGTCAGGGCGTCATTGAATTGGGAGCCGTCCATTATTTCGCCTCTCCTTTCGCTTTCTCATCACCGGGAATGACGTATTGCGCGCCTTCCCAGGGAGACATGAAATCAAACTGTCGGTATTCTTGCACCAGCGACACGGGCTCGTAAACCACGCGCTTTTGCGCCTCGTCATAGCGTACTTCTGTGTAGCCAGTTGTCGGGAAATCCTTGCGCAGGGGATAGCCGCGGAAACCATAATCCGTCAGCAAGCGGCGCAGATCAGGGTGACCTGAAAAGAGGATGCCGAACATGTCAAAAACTTCCCGCTCGAACCAGTTGGCAGATGGGTGAACTTCAACGATGGATGGCACCATATCGTCCTCACGCACTTCAACTTTCAAGCGAATGCGGTGGTTTTGGTACATGGACAGGAAGTGGTACACCACGTCAAATCGGCGCGCACGACCAACGTTATCGACCGCTGTGATATCAACCAATGAGTTGAAGCGGCACGTAGGGTCTGTCTTCAGCCAATCAATCAGGCCGTGGATACTACCCAACGAGACAGACACATTCAGCTCACCGAAATCAACGGAATATGACAGCACACAATCAGGACGCTTGGCAGCAATATAAGCGCCCAGTTCATCCATTGCGGCGGGTGTCATGGTTTCTGCGGTCATAGGATCGCTCCTTTGCCTTTCAGGCGTTTTCGGGTCGGAACTTCTTAACGAACAATCGTGCCAGTGCGGCGGATTTTGCGTTGCAGCTGCATGATGCCATATAGCAAGGCTTCTGCCGTTGGCGGGCAGCCCGGCACATACACATCAACAGGGACAATACGGTCACAGCCACGCACAACCGAATAGCTGTAATGATAGTATCCACCGCCATTGGCGCATGAACCCATCGAGATCACGTAACGTGGCTCGGGCATCTGATCGTATACTTTACGCAACGCAGGCGCCATTTTGTTGGTCAGCGTGCCAGCAACAATCATCAAATCGGATTGACGCGGGGAGGCGCGCGGCGCTGTGCCAAATCGTTCCATGTCATAGCGCGGCATCGCGGTGTGCATCATTTCAACGGCACAGCAAGCAAGGCCAAACGTCATCCAGTGCAGCGAGCCTGTGCGCGCCCAGTTGAGGATGTCAGCGGTCGACGTCACGAGGAAGCCCTTGTCGGACAACTCACGGTTCAATTCCTGCGTCGCAACCTCGCGGTCAAAACCTGCAGTATTTGGTCCGGCCATCACTCCCATTCGAGCGCTCCCTTTTTCCATTCGTATGCAAAGCCAGCAGTCAGAACACTCAAGAACACCATCATGGACCAGAAACCGACCATTGAAATATCTTTAAACGCTACGGCCCACGGGAACAAAAACGCCACCTCCAAATCGAAAATGATGAACAAAATCGAGACCAAGTAAAAGCGCACGTCGAACTTCATTCGCGCGTCATCAAATGCGTTAAATCCACACTCGTAAGCCGACACTTTTTCTGGGTCAGGGCTGCGCACCGCAACAACAACCGCCGCAAGGATCAAGACAAGACCCAAACCGATTGCGATCGCAAGGAACACAAGAATGGGCAAATACTGACCCGCAAGGGCCTGTGTCGAAAGGGTTTCCACAGTTTGCATCTCCTGAAATGTGTCGCGCAGACGTGCTACGCACAGGACTTTTGGCTGCGCCCGTCCTACCCCCACTGCCTTGACGCGTCAACGCCTTGGACCGGCTTTTGGCGCAATTTGGCGGCTTTTATCTTAGAACTCGTTTTGGCGAATTGTCGCGCTGACACGTGGCTTGATGTATCTATCCCGTTCTTGCCGTAAACACTACGCACAGCACGGATAAAAACCTTAGGCGCTGATGGCGACTTCTTCGCGGATGATGCGTGCAATCTGCGCGCAATCCTCAAGCGAGAACGTCAGCGGCAAACGCATATCCATCACACCCTTCAACACACGGTCCGTGGCGGGCATCGGCGTAGGATTGGCATATTTCCAGCTGTCGTATTTACTGGTGAAAGCCACAGGATCATCTGCGCCAAACCACTTAAGCTCAACCCCACGCGCAGCACAACGCGCGACAAAATCAACGATCTCGGCATCAGCCCAATCCAACAACAAAAACTGAAATGATGACGCCACATAGTGCTCGTCCGCAGGGCGATTAATCAACGTAAGTCTGTTTGCGCCCGACAGCCCGTTTTCCAGAACCTTGTACCGGTCGTTCCAACGTTTTGCTTGTGCATCAAGATCACGCAATTGTGGGCGCAGGATCGCCGCACGCAAGTTATCCATCCGGCCGGAAATGTTTGGGGTATGCAGACGAACTTGCTCGAACGCTTCGGGGGGCGGTGCTGCGCGGTGGCGCGTATAGAGCATGTAAGACCCCGACAGCATAATCGCACGAGCCATCAGATCAGGATCGTCACTGATCAAAAGCCCGCCCTCACCCGAATTGACGTGCTTATAGGTCTGCGTTGAATAGCACCCCAGCACCCCGTGGCGACCAGAATAAGTATCTTTCCACTTGGCCCCCATAGTGTGCGCACAGTCTTCAATCACCTTCACATCAGCGGCGTCACAAATCTGCATAAGGCGGTCCATATCGCAAATGTGGCCGCGCATATGTGACAGCAGCAAAACATCAGCCTCATCAGTCTTGGCCGCAAGGTCATCAAGATCAATCTTCAGGTCCTCGCCTACGCCCACAAAAATTGGAGTAGCACCCAGACTAGCAATCGCACCGGGCACAGGCGCCAGCGTAAACGCGTTCGTCAGAACTTTGTCGCCTGCCTTCACGCCACAGGCCCGCATCGCGGTGGCCATGGCGTAGCCGCCAGAGGCACAAGACAAACAGTATTTTGATCCCATTTGTGCTGCGAACTCTTCTTCCAGCAACGCAGTTTCCGCAATCTCGTCACCGTGGGTGTTATAGCGGTGCAGGCGTCCACCATTCAGCACGGCCAACGCTGCATCAATGCCTTCCTGAGGGATCGGTTCTTGCTGCGTAAACGAACCAGTAAAAACATCAGGCGTGGCGGGTTGTGGGGTGTGCTTTGTCATATTCACAGATGGGCAAACTGTTGCCGCGCCGTCAAGCACCATTCGCCGCAGCTCTAGCCGATAAGTGAGCTGACCACAGATCGCAGGTGACGGTAATCTGACAACAGCGCTTCGGGGTCCATGGCTTTAACGTCTTCGGCGCCGGGTCCGAAAGTGACCAATACAGATGGGACGCCCGCATTCAAACTTGTCTGCCTGTCAGTCATAGTGTCACCGACCAGCAATGATCTTTCGACCGAGCCGCCCGCTTGCTCAACCGCCGCCACATAGGGCGCGGTGTCAGGTTTGCGCGTAGGCAGCGTGTCTGCACCGATCAGCGAATGAAACTCTTTCAGCACACCAAGACGCGTCAACAACAAACGCGCGAGGCCTTCGGGTTTGTTCGTGCAGATACCCACGCGGTAGCCTTCCGCCTTCAGGTTTCCGATAGCCTCCATCGCATGGGGATAAAGCGTGGTATGGGTATCAATATTTGTGCCGTAATGGGCCAACAGCTTTTGGTAATGCGCGTCCATATCTGCAGCTGCGGCCTGTCCTTCGGCGCCCTTTCGCTCAAACCCTAACGTCAGCATCGCGCGACCGCCCCGCAACGCTGTGCCCGCGTCACGGACAGGATCCAACAAACCGCCCCACCCCAGATCCACAAAGCAGGCATTGGCCGCCGCGATCAGATCCCCACTGGTGTCCGCTAATGTTCCGTCCAAATCGAAAATTACTGTTTGCATCACGGGCGCCTTTCAAAGCTGAGCGTGGGGTGTGTTACGGTCTTGAAGCGTCATGTGACGGGCCGCCCCCTTGCGCCCCACCCTTGAACGGATAAAACGAGCCAAAGGCGTTGGCTAGAGTAGAAAAGAAACATGGCAGTAGCACTAATAATTCTTGGCGCCGGAAAAGGCACCCGCATGCAATCGAATTTGCCCAAAGTGATGCATGAAATTGGCGGTGCTCCCATGTTGGTACACGCGATAAAGGCTGGCGAAGAACTTGAACCATCGCGCATCGTTGTCGTAGCGGGACACGGAGCAGATGTGGTTGAAGCAGGTGCGCTGGACTGGAACCCGATGACCCAAGTGGTGCTGCAAAAAGAGCAACTGGGCACCGCACACGCCGTGGCGCAAGCCAAAGATATTCTGGGCTCGTTTGAAGGCAATGCAATCGTTTTGTACGGAGATACACCGTTCATTTCAGCGCAAACCCTTGAGGCAATGATTGACGCACGCGCAACCTCGGACGTGGTTGTTTTGGGTTTTGATGCCGAGGACCCTGCCACATACGGCCGCCTTGTCATGGACGGCGACAGCCTTGAGCGGATCGTTGAGTTCAAGGACGCAAGCCCGCAAGAGCGTCGGATCAGCCTATGCAATTCGGGGGTGGTCTGCGCTGATGCAAAAGTACTGTTTGAGCTGATTGAAGCAGTTGGAAATGATAATGCCAGCGGCGAGTATTACCTCACAGACATCGTTAGCATTGCCCGCCAATCAGGGCGCAGCGCAGGTATCGTGATCTGTGATGAAGAAGAAACCATGGGCGTCAATTCGCGCGCTGAATTGGCCCGTGCAGAGGCCATCTTTCAGAACTTCAAACGTCTTGAGGCTTTTGACAACGGTGTCACCCTTCAAGCACCTGATACTGTGATTTTCGCACATGATACCTTCATCGGGCGCGACACGGTAATTGAGCCGAACGTCGTTTTCGGCAACGGCGTGTCGGTAGAAAGCGGTGCGCGTATTCGCGCCTTTTCACACCTTGAGGGCTGCCACATCAGCTCCGGCGCTGTGGTCGGACCTTATGCCCGCCTAAGACCGGGGGCAGAGTTGGGCGAAGACGTCAAAGTAGGTAATTTCGTTGAGATCAAAAACGCAGTTCTCGAGACCGGCGCGAAGGTGAACCATTTATCATATGTGGGCGATGCGTCCATCGGCGCTGCAGCAAACTTGGGCGCAGGCACGATTACCTGTAACTATGACGGCGTATTCAAACACCACACCGACATTGGCGCGCGGGCTTTCATCGGATCGAACACGATGCTTGTGGCCCCCGTGCGTGTTGGCGCGGATGCAATGACCGCAAGTGGCTCTGTCATCACCCAAGACGTACCAGACGCTGATCTGGCGATTGCACGGGTCAAACAAGACAACAAGACAGGCCTAGGCAAGCGTTTGATGGATAAACTCCGCGCCGCCAAAGCCAAACGAAGCGAGGGCAAATAACGATGTGTGGTATTATTGGAATCCTTGGCAATCACGAAGCCGCACCTATCCTCGTCGATGCCCTGCGACGCTTGGAATATCGTGGCTATGACAGCGCGGGCATTGCAACGGTAAATGGCGGCATCCTTGATCGGCGGCGCGCGGTTGGCAAACTGGTTAACCTCGCAGATTTGCTGGTGCATGAACCGCTGGCTGGCAAATCCGGCATTGGCCACACCCGTTGGGCGACCCACGGCGCACCGTCAGTGAAAAACGCCCACCCGCATATGACCGGGCGGGTTGCGGTTGTTCACAACGGTATCGTTGAGAATTTTGCTGAACTACGCGCCGAGCTGGCCCAGAACGGCATCGGCTTTGTGACTGACACCGATACAGAAACCATCGCCCTGCTCGCGCAACTGCACATCGACCAAGGAATGGCGCCCGTTGAGGCCGCGAAAGCAACGATCGACAAACTGCACGGCGCTTTCGCGCTTTGTTTTTTATTCGAAGGTGAGGAAGACCTAATTGTTGTGGCCCGCAAGGGCTCCCCCCTCGCGATTGGGCACGGCAACGGCGAGATGTTTGTTGGGTCTGATGCAATTGCTCTGGCGCCCATGACCGATCAGATCACGTACCTTGAGGAAGGTGATTGGGCCGTCTTGACCCGCACGAGCCTTGAAATTCGCGACGTCAACAACGCGCTGGCCAATCGCGAAAAGCGCACCATTCAAATCGATACCGCACAGGTCGAAAAAGGTGGGCACAAACACTTCATGTCCAAAGAAATCGCAGAGCAACCATCAGTGGTTGGCAATGCGTTGAACCATTACGTCCGCGGCGGCGCGATACAACTGCCGACAGAGCTGGATTTCACCAAAATTGAGCGGCTTACAATGGTGGCCTGTGGTACGGCTTACCTTGCGTGCCTCACTGCGAAATACTGGTTTGAACAGATCGCCCGTCTGCCCGTTGAAGTGGATGTCGCGTCTGAGTTCAGATACCGCGAGCCCCCGATGACACGCGGCACAGTTGCGCTTTTTGTAAGCCAGTCTGGCGAGACCGCCGACACATTGGCCGCGCTGCGCTACGCCAAAGAAAACGCCGATCAGATCGTGTCCGTGGTCAATGTTGCGGAATCCAGCATCAGCCGTGAAGCAGACATCAGCCTGCCTATTCTTGCGGGCACCGAGATCAGCGTTGCCTCAACCAAAGGCTTCACCTGTCAACTGACGGTTTTGTTGATAATGGCGCTGCATGCTGCCCACCAACGCGGCCACCTGACCGCAGAACAGCTGGCAGAGCGGCTGGATCAGCTACACACCATGCCGGGCCTGATGAATGTGGCCTTGGCTGGCAGTAGCGCGGTAAAAGCCGTCAGCCGCAAACTGGCATCGGCCACAGATATTCTATTTTTGGGTCGTGGCGCAATGTTCCCATTGGCCCTTGAAGGCGCACTAAAACTCAAAGAAATCAGCTATATACACGCCGAAGGTTATGCATCGGGTGAACTAAAACATGGCCCCATCGCGTTGGTGGATAAAAAGACGCCCGTGATCGTGTTCGCCCCAAGTGATGCGCTTTTCGACAAAACCATCAGCAACATGCAAGAAGTCATGGCCCGAGGCGGCAAAGTGTTGTTGATCACAGATAGCGCAGGCGCACAGCAAGCGGGCGAAGGGGTTTGGGAAACGCTGATCCTACCCGAAGTAGACGACGCACTGGCCCCGCTACTCTATGCGATACCAGCCCAACAAATTGCGTATCACACGGCCATCGCCAAGGGGACCGACGTGGACCAACCCCGCAACCTCGCTAAATCTGTGACAGTGGAATAAACATGACACCCCAATCCGCCATTGAGGCCTTAAACGCTCATAGTGACGAAGCTGAAGCCCTTAAAATGCGGGGCTATCCCAAGGTTGCGCGTCCTTATCTGGGGGTTCCCGCACCGGTTATCGAAACGCTGTGCAAGGAATGGCGTGCGGCCTGTTCGCTGGACGAGCGGCTCGCAGTATGTGCCGCACTTTGGGACAGCAACTCATTCGAAGGGCGCATCGCTGCGGCAAAACTTTTGACCCAAGCCCGTATCCGTCCGGACGACACCGAAGCATGGGCTTTAATCAAGTCGTGGGTTCCAGAATTTGACTGTTGGGCAATCACCGACGCCGTCTCAATCGCAGGACAAAAACGTCTGGTATGGAACCCTGAACGCGTAGAGGACCTTGTTCCATGGGTCACATCAGAGCACATCTGGACCCGCCGTGCTGCGTTAGTCATGACACTACCTTGGACCAAGCAAAACACTCCTAAAGAGGCTGAATTGGCGGTGCGTGACCAAGTATTGGGCTGGGCCGCTGAATTGGCGTCGGATCACGAGCCGTTTATTCAAAAAGCAATCGCATGGTGGCTTCGCGAGTTGTCAAAGCATGACAGCCCCCGCGTGCATGATTTCCTTAGCCAACATGGTCAAAAGCTAAAACCGTTTGCGCAAAAAGAAGCCGCCCGCAAACTTGCGTCTCAAGATTACGCACGGCTATTCAACGGGTAACGGGCTGCTAGCCTGCAAAAACATTGACACGAACCAGGTCAGTTAGCGGGGCTTGCAACAGCCGCATCGCGGAAAGGGATAGTTGCGACGCCCCTGTTGGTTCTCCCCTGATCGGGCGCAGTTCCAGCACTACCGAGCTATCTCCATATTGCACCCTGCCCGCCTGAACTGTGTCTACCAGAGGGGTTAAAAGCCAAATGCCGGTATCAGCAGGATTGCCAAGACTTGCGATGGTCTCGCCTAGAAATGTCGATGCCTGAGGGTTTGTCTGCACCGCAGCCGCACGTTCCGCTGGCGTTGTGATATCAAAAGCTTCAGCGGTACGTGCTGTCTTGGGGACCGTCGGCGCATCAGCATCGCTAGTATCGTCACCCTGCACTGCCTCCGCTCCTTGAATGGCGGGATTGGATGAGGCCAGATTAGACACATCACACCCACCAAGCAGGGCCAGCAAACTCAAACCAATAACAAAACATCTCATGACCCAAGCTTAGGTGGTGACAGAAGACCGAACAACCGGTTTTATCGACTGGAAAACGCCGGTTTTGAACTTGTGGCGCATCAGCGTGCTGCCTACATTCGCCCCATGAACATGCCTCTTATTGACCCTTTTGCGCGCGCGATCACCTACTTGCGCCTGTCTGTTACTGACCGCTGCGATTTCCGCTGTGTGTATTGCATGTCTGAAAACATGACGTTTTTACCCAAACGTGATCTGTTGACCCTCGAAGAGCTTGATCGTTTGTGCAGCCGCTTCATCGCGATGGGCGTTCGTAAGCTGAGGATCACAGGTGGTGAGCCCCTTGTGCGCCGCGAAATCATGACATTTTTCAAAGCCATGGGCCGACACCTTGAAAACGGCACATTGGATGAACTGACCCTGACCACCAACGGTAGCCAGTTAGAGAAATATGCAGGTGCGCTTTACACCGCAGGTGTGCGTCGCATTAACGTAAGCCTCGACACGCTTGATGAAGCAAAGTTTGCCGAAGTAACCCGCTGGGGCCGGCTACCCCAAGTTTTACGTGGATTGGATGCCGCACAGGCAGCAGGCTTGCGGGTCAAGCTGAACGCCGTTGCCCTGAAAGGGTTCAACGAGGATGAATTGTTCACGCTGGCTGAGTTCTGTGCGCAACGCGACATGGACCTGACGTGGATCGAAGTCATGCCAATGGGCGATATCGGTAATGAGAACCGCATCGGACAATATTGGTCCTTAAAAGAGCTGCGCAAAACGCTTGAAACCCAATACACCCTAACGGACCTCAGCGACAGAACAGGTGGTCCTGCGCGCTATGTGCGGGTTGAGGAAACAGGTCAAAAAATCGGCCTCATCACCCCACTTTCCCATAACTTTTGTGAAAGCTGCAACCGTGTGCGGATCACATGCACAGGCGAGATTTACACATGCTTGGGCCAAGACGGAAAATCAGATCTTCGCGCACCGCTGCGTGCTAGTGAAGGCAATGAACAGTTGGATGACGCCATTCGCGCGGCAATCGGCCTAAAGCCAAAAGGCCACGACTTTGATTACTCAAGACAGAACGTCGAAGGCCAAGTGGCGCGGCACATGTCACATACCGGTGGCTAGGGTCTAGCCAAGTGGCATGCGGCTTTGGGCCATTTCTACCCACCATGAACAGCCCGCAGGGATAGCGTCATCAGTAAAGTTGTATTCCGGGTGGTGCACAGGCGCGGTGTCACCGTTGCCAACCAAAATATACGCACCGGGGCGGGCATTGGACAAAAACGCAAAATCCTCGCCCCCCATAATAAGCGGCGCTTCATCACACGCACCGCTTACGGCGCGCGCAGCAGCAGCGGCATATTCTGTTTCAGCATCAGCGTTTACCATCACTGGATAATTACGCAGGTAGTCGACCTCGGCCGTGGCGCCCATCATCTCGGCGGTACCATTGGCAATCTCACTCAAACGGCGCTCAGCTAAATCTCGGACGTCCTCATCAAGCGTACGGACAGTCCCTTTTAAGGTCACTGTTGACGGAATGACGTTATGGGCTTTGCTTTCGGTTTCAAAGCTGGTCACCGATACCACTACTTGTTTGGTCGGATCGACATTTCGGCTGGCTATGCTTTGAAGCGCTATCACCATATGGCTGGCCGTCACTGTGGGATCGACCGTTTCATGAGGTTTGGCCGCGTGCCCACCATGTCCCTTGACGGTGATCGTCCAATTATCCGCAGCTGCAAAAAACGGCCCAGAACGGATTGCAAATGTACCAACGGGCACACCGGGCCAATTGTGCATTCCGTAGACCTCTTGAATGCCAAAGCGTTCCATCAAGCCGTCATTCACCATTTCACGGCCGCCACCGCCACCTTCTTCGGCTGGCTGAAAGATCACAACCACAGTGCCATTGAAGGCCCGTGTTTCAGTCAGATATTTCGCCGCACCAAGCAGCATCGACGTATGGCCATCGTGACCACAAGCGTGCATCTTGCCCTCGGCTTTGCTGGCATACGCAAGGCCAGTCGCCTCAAAAATCGGAAGCGCGTCCATATCTGCGCGCAGGCCCACAACACGACCATCTGTATCAATCTTACCCTTGATCACACCAACAACACCGGTACGACCCAAACCTTCGACAACTTCATCACAGCCAAACGCACGTAGTTTCTCGGCCACAATGCCGCTTGTTCGATGGGTGTCGAACAACAACTCGGGGTGGGCATGAAAATCATGGCGCCACTCAGTGATCTCGGGCAGCATTTCGGCAAAACGGTTTTTGATGGGCATCGGCTAAATCTCGATCAATAATGAAAGTGCGCACTGAAACATAATCAGGCGCACGTCAGATAGTCCAGATGGTGGCACCTGCCAGTTCAGTCCATCGATTGGCGGATACGGCGGACAAGCCACCACACCAACAAGATAACGACTGGCGTTGTTACCGCAGCCAGTGTGACTTTTGACAGGTCCAACGATTTTCCCGCAGGTCCCAACACATAGAGTGCAAGGTTGACCGCGTAGTAGCTAATGGCCACCACAGATAGGCCTTCAACGGTTTTTTGTAGACGCAGCTGCAAGTCGGCACGCTTGTCCATGCTGGCCAAAAGCGTCTGGTTCTGCGCGCTGCGTTCCACGTCAACCCGTGTGCGCAACAATTCAGCTGCGCGCACCGCACGGCCCGCCATGGCTTGTAGACGCGCCTCGGTGGATTTGACCGTGCGCATCGCAGGGTCAAAGCGGCGCATCATAAACTCCGCAAATGTTTGGCGGCCGCTAAAACGTTCTTCACGTAGAACATCGATGCGTTGGTTTACGATTGCCTCGTAAGCGCCGGTTGCACCGAAACGAAATGTTGACTTAGCGATCATGTTTTCCAGCTCTGCTGAAATCGTCAAAAGCTGCTGCAATGTGGTGTCCGCGTCCACATTCGCATCGGTCATCGCACCCACCATCGAAGACAGGTCCGCCTCCAAAGCGCCCATACGTGCGCCCAACTGTTTGACCCGCGCCAACCCCAGCATGGAAGCCGACTTATACATCTCAATCTCGCACAGGCGTTGCACGACACGGCCAATCCTACGGCTGCCTGTGTCATCATCCGCAAATATCGCGAACCGCATGTGTCCCGCAGGATCGATCCGGAAATCACCCGCAATAATTGCCGCGTCATCAAGCACGCGGCTAACCGCAAGGCTTTCGGGAACAAACCAATCCTGCAGGTTTTTGACTACAACATCATCATCAGGACGAGGTGCTATGTGAAAAAGGGCCGAAGTCAGCCGCACACCGGGGGCGGCATCCAGCCAATCATTAGGAAACACATCAAACGCAACAGGATCGAACGCATTGCCGCGGTCACTTTCCTCAAAAACCGTGTAAGTCACAAATTCCGTATGCTGTTCCCACTTTAGCGTGAAGCGACCAATCTGGCCGTAAAAATGCGTCGCATCGGGGGGAGGGTGTGCTGCACCGAACCGATCAAGCAAGTCCACAAGATGGGCCCTGTCGGCACTTCGGTCCCGCGCAACAGCATTGGCTGGCTGCTTGATCGCCAGAAACACAGCCGTGCACGGCGCATCAAGCGATGGAAAAGGGCGCGCGTGAAGTTCATTGGCCAAATCATAGCGCAATTGGTGGTCGGTGATTGGGGCCATTGGGTATGTCCTAATTAGTTGACGTTCAACGTAGGAGGGTTGCGCCGGTTCGCAAACAGAAAAACCCCTTTATTTTCAACAAAATCAGTCTACGAATGTATGCACTTTGGCCTATCGGAAAGTTTTGCGGCCTCTCGTGGGCAAAGAAAAAGCCGCGCTCCGAATGGCGGAACGCGGCTTTTGTCATTTCAAATCATTCAAAGATCAGTCGATCATCGGCAACAGTTTATCCAAGGATTGCTTGGCGTCACCGTAGAACATCCGTGTATTTTCTTTGAAGAAGAGCGGATTTTCGATACCCGAGTAACCAGTGCCCTGCCCGCGCTTGCTGACAAACACTTGTTTGGCTTTCCAACATTCCAGCACTGGCATGCCAGCGATTGGGCTGTTGGGGTCATCTTGCGCCGCCGGATTGACGATATCGTTTGAGCCGATCACGATCGCAACATCTGTTTCGGGGAAATCATCATTGATTTCATCCATTTCCAAAACGATGTCGTAAGGCACTTTGGCTTCAGCCAAGAGCACATTCATGTGACCCGGCAAACGGCCCGCCACAGGGTGGATCGCAAAGCGAACGTTTTTGCCTTTGGCGCGCAACTTACGCACCAACTCGCTGACCGTTTGTTGGGCCTGCGCAACCGCCATACCGTAGCCAGGGATGATCACAATGCTGTCTGCGTCGTTCAACGCAGCCGCTACACCGTCGGCCTCAATGGCAATTTGCTCACCTTCGACTGCCATCTGCTCACCTGCTGGGCCACCAAAGCCGCCCAAGATGACCGAGATAAAGCTACGGTTCATCGCTTTGCACATGATGTAGGACAAGATCGCACCGGACGAGCCAACAAGCGCACCCACAACAATCAGAAGGTCATTGCCAAGTGAGAAACCAATCGCCGCAGCTGCCCAACCTGAATAGGAGTTGAGCATTGAAACAACGACCGGCATGTCAGCGCCGCCAATGCCCATGATCAGGTGATAGCCGATGAAGAGCGCCAGCAACGTCACCAGCACCAACATGAACATGCCGCCACCGTTGAAATACATGATCGCGAAAAGTACAGACAGCGCCGCAGCACCCGCATTCAGCATGTGACCACCGGGCAATTTGGTCGCGGATGTATCCACCCGTCCCGCAAGCTTTCCGTAAGCAATGACCGAGCCTGTGAATGTCACTGCACCAATGAAGATGCCTAAGACCAACTCAACACGTAAGATTGAGACTTCGACAGATGATTTTTTGGCCAGAAGCGCCGCAAAACCCTCAAGGCCTTTTTTGGCGGTGTCATCCATTGCCAAAACGCGGGTCAGCTCAATATCGGCGTTAAAGCCCACGAATACCGCAGCCAGACCGACAAGGCTGTGCATCGCAGCAACCAATTCGGGCATCTGTGTCATTTGCACTTTGGTTGCGAGTTGATAGCCAATCGCGCCACCTGCTGCGATCAAAATGATCGACAGCGCCCAGTAGCCTGAACCCGGCCCGATGAGCGTTGCAAAGACCGCAAGCGCCATCCCGACAATGCCATACCATACCGCGCGCTTGGCGCTTTCTTGACCCGATAGTCCCCCAAGGCTGAGGATGAACAAAACGGCCGCGACGACGTATGCCGCTGTTGTGAAACCATATTCCATGTCTCTAACCCTCTTAAGATTTCTGGAACATGGCAAGCATGCGCCGTGTGACGAGGAACCCGCCAAAGATATTAATGCCAGTCATAAAGACCGCCAGCGCACCAAGCACCACAACGATGCCAGACGTCGATCCGATTTGCGTCAAAGCGCCCAAGATGATGATGGACGAAATCGCATTGGTCACCGCCATTAGCGGCGTGTGAAGCGAATGCGATACATTCCAAATCACTTGGAAACCAACAAAGACCGAAAGCACAAACACAATGAAGTGCTGCATAAAGCTGGCTGGTGCGACAAGACCAATCGCCAACAACAAAGCACCACCGGCAGCCAAAAGACCGACTTGGGTTTTGGTTTGCTTTTTGAACGCTGCGGTCTCAAGCGCACGTTTTTCGTCCGCAGTCAGCTCTTTGATCGGCTCCTTCTTTTGAACCGCAATCGCGGCCACTTTTGGTGGGGGCGGCGGGAACGTGACCTCACTTGCGTGAGCAACAGTTGCGCCGCGGATCACATCGTCGTCCATATCGTGAACAATCACACCGTCTTTTTCAGGGGTGAGATCAGCCAGCATGTGACGGATGTTCGTTGAATAAAGCGTGGAAGATTGAGCAGCCATTTGACTTGGGAAATCCGTATAGCCAATGATGGTTACGCCGTTATCCGAGACGATCTTCTCGTCCATGACGGTCAACTCACAGTTGCCGCCCTTCTCTGCCGCCAAGTCAATAATGACAGACCCGGGCTTCATCATCTCAACCATGTCTTTGGTCCACAAAAGTGGCGCCGCACGGTTGGGGATCAAAGCAGTCGTAATAACGATATCGATATCAGGAGCGATCTCGCGGAATTTTTCAAGCTGCTTTGCTTGGAACTCGGGCGATGAGGGCGGCGCGTAGCCACCTGTTTCTGCACCATCGGGCAATTCGCTGTCGTCGAACTCAAGGAAGACAAACTCGGCGCCCATGCTCTCGATCTGCTCTGCCACTTCGGGGCGTACGTCAAACGCGTAAGTGATCGCGCCAAGCGATGTGGACGTCCCGATTGCAGCCAAACCTGCAACACCTGCGCCCACAACCAAGACTTTTGCGGGCGGCACTTTACCGGCAGCCGTGACCTGACCTGTGAAAAAGCGGCCAAAGTTATTACCCGCTTCAATAACCGCGCGGTAGCCTGCGATGTTGGCCATTGAGCTGAGCGCGTCCATTTTCTGCGCACGGCTGATGCGGGGCACCATATCCATGGCGATGACGCTTGAGCCTTTCTTGGCCAGGCTTTTCATCAGCTTTTCGTTTGCTGCCGGATAGAAGAACGAGATCAGCGTTTTGTCCGCGCTCAATCGTTTGGCTTCTGTATCCGAGGGCGGTCGTACCTTGACGATCACGTCGGCAGCTTTCCACAGCGCCGCTGCGGTTTTCACCACCTCGACACCTGCCGTCGCATACGCGTCGTCAGAGAACCCCGCAGCTGCGCCGGCCCCCGTTTCGATCACGCACGAATGCCCAAGTTTCTGCAACTGGAGCGCGCTATCGGGCGTCATTGCGACCCGGGCTTCGCCCTCAAAAGTTTCTTTTGGTGCGCCAATTATCATCTGGTGCGTTTCCCTTCAGTAAGATTTATGACCCTAACCTAATACGCTGGGTCCATTTGGCACTACCCATTGAAATAATATTGCGCAAGAGATGTGCGCGCTAACAGTGCTGCGGTGTGCCAAATTAGTGCACTAGCGCCTATTTGTTATACCTCTAAGAACCCATGTCCGTACGATTTAGCCTACTAAAATCTTTCTGAAAGACACCGTGATTAAGATCAAAAATATCGAAGATGCGGACGCCACAGGGTGTTACGACGTGTTTTACCGCGCCATTCACGAAGGCGCGCGGCCTGCTTATTCTGCGCCTCAACGACACGCTTGGGCGCCCTTCAAAGAAATGCCTGTGGGGTTCGCAAACGCCCTTCAAGCCCCGTGCGCACTAATGGCAATCACGGACCAGATCGTTGGTTTCATCACGGTATTACAGGACGGCTATCTGGATTTGCTCTTTGTAGCGCCCGACCATCACCGCCAAGGTGTGGCCACAGCGCTTTACCAAAGCGCCTTACTGCAAACAAAAGGCCCCCTTTATACAGAGGCCAGCCACCTATCTCGGCCATTCTTTTTACACCACGGCTGGCGCGAAATTACCCCGCAACGGCTCGAAAAGCGTGGGGTGTGGATGACCAATTTTGTGATGGAGTTAAGCCGTTAATTCCTAACGCTCTGCGCGGTATGCGCGTGCCGCATCCCCAAACGCTGCAAACAAAGGCCGCGAAACTGCGTCTTTGTCCGCCTGATATTCCGGATGCCACTGCACTGACAACGTAAAGCCCTTGGCATCTTTGATATAAGTGGCCTCTGGCGTTCCATCAGGCGCCCAACCATCAACGACAATCCTGTCACCCGCGGTTTTGATCCCCTGCCCGTGCAACGAATTAGTCATAACCTTGGCCCGACCCATCAGCTTTGCAAACGGACCACCTTCCGTGAACGTCACTTCGTGGCGCATCGCAAATTTCTCTTCAAGAGAACCGTCAGGCATTCGGTGGTTATCGCGCCCCTCCAGATCGCGGATCTCAGGATGAAGCGTGCCGCCCATAGCGACGTTTACTTCCTGAAACCCACGACAAATCCCCAAGATCGGCAGGCCCGCGTCAACACAGGCCCGAATAAGCGGCAGGGCAATCCGGTCACGACATCTATCAAAAGTGCCATGGGCAGGTGTTTCCGCCTCGCCGTATTCTTCGGGGTGCACATTGGGCCGCCCACCGGTGAACACAAAGCCGTCACAGGTCGCCATCAGGTCATCGACAGTGACGTGATCCGGATCAGATGGGACAATCAAGGGCAAGCCACCGGATACACGAGCAACAGCTTCGCAATTCATCGTGCCCGCCGCATGGGCAGGATACTGATCATTGATCAGATAAGAGTTACCGATAACCCCAATCACTGGACGTTGCATAGAATCCCTCTCGTTGATGCGTGCGTTTACTTTAGAGACAAAACCGCAAAGCGAAAGAGAATGAGCGCACAAGCACCTCTGCCTGCACGCTCATTTCATTTTTAGATCATCTGGGGGCTTGGCCCCTAAGATGTGCCTTAGATTTCGCCTTCAAGCTGCGCCAGCGCGAGGCCCGCCAATGCGGCCTCTGCATCATTGTCAGATGTGTCGCCTGTGACACCAACAGCACCAATAACTGCGCCTTTTTTGTCGCGCACCAAAACGCCACCGGGAACAGGAACAACCTGACCTCCATAAACACCGTTAACCGCAGCCATGAAATACGCCTGCTGCTCTGCACGCGCCATCTGTGCTGTGCCTGCCATGCCAAGCATGACGGCGCCGTAGGCTTTGCCCTGCGCGATGGCAAAACGACCTGGTGCCGCACCATCTTCACGCTCGAATGCTTTGACGTGACCGCCAGCATCCAGAACGATGACAGAAAGCGGCTTCAGCTCCATCTCGCGGCCCTTGGCAAAAGTGCCTTTGATGATTTGACGTGCTTTGCGAATTGAAATCTCAGCCATTTGTCAGGCTCCTATTCTTTATTGAGTTGCTTTAAGGTCGAGACGGCGCGCGTGAAGAACCGGCTCTGTGTAGCCGGATGGCTGTTTCGTTCCTTCAAATACCAGCTCGCATGCTGCGTTGAAAGCAACACCATCAAAATCGGGAGCCATCGGGATATAGGACGCATCGTTTGCGTTTTGTCCGTCAACCACAGCCGCCATTTTGCGCAGCGCATCCATGACGCGGTCACGGCTTACCACACCGTGATGCAACCAGTTTGCAAGAGCTTGGCTGGAAATACGGCATGTTGCACGGTCTTCCATCAGACCCACATCATTGATGTCTGGCACTTTTGAACACCCAACGCCTTGATCGACCCACCGCACAACATATCCCAAGATACCTTGAGCGTTGTTTTCAATCTCCTGCTGGATTTGCTCTGCGCTCCACTGGGTACTATCAGCCACTGGAATGGTCAGCAGGTCAGCCAGTGTCCCGCGTGCACCGCCAGCTTTCAGATCATCTTGGACCGCAAAAACATCCACGTGGTGGTAGTGCGTCGCGTGCAACGTTGCAGCCGTTGGGGATGGAACCCATGCACAGTTTGCACCGGATTTCGGGTGACCGATCTTGGCGTCCATCATGTCTGCCATGCGATCGGGCATCGCCCACATACCTTTGCCGATCTGCGCTTTGCCCTGCAGGCCACAGGCCAAACCGATATCCACGTTGCGATCTTCATAAGACGCGATCCACGGGGTAGCTTTCATATCGCCCTTCATCATGAACGGGCCTGCTTCCATTGAGGTATGAATTTCATCACCCGTACGGTCCAAGAAGCCTGTGTTGATAAACGCCACCCGTGATTTTGCGGCACGGATACATTCTTTAAGGTTCACAGACGTGCGGCGCTCTTCATCCATGATGCCAAGCTTCACCGTATTCTGCGGCAGCCCCAAGATGCTTTCAACCCGGGTGAAAATTTCGTCTGCAAAAGCAACTTCGTCTGGTCCGTGCATTTTGGGTTTCACAACATAAACCGACCCGTGCAGCGAGTTACCGCCGTCACGCTTTAGATCATGCATCGCGATCAACGTGGTGCACATCGCATCAAGCAAACCTTCGCCAATCTCATTGCCGTTCGCATCCCGTACCGCGGGCGTGGTCATCAAGTGGCCAACGTTGCGCACCAACATCAATGCACGCCCCTTCAGGGTAAGCGCAGTGCCGTCTTTTGCTGTGAACTCCAGATCATCGGCCAATACGCGGTCGAAAGATTTACCACCCTTGCTAACAGTTTCGCGCAGATCGCCCTTCATCAAGCCGAGCCAGTTTTTGTAAACCAGCGCCTTGTCCACACCGTCCACGGCCGCCACGGAATCTTCACAATCCATGATGGTCGACAGTGCAGATTCCAAAATGACATCGGCAATGTTTGCAGGATCCGTCTTGCCGATCTGATGCTCCGCATCGACCACGATGCGAATATGCATGCCGTTCTTCACAAGCAGAATTTCAGAGCGTGAGCCGTCCTTATGGCCGACAAATTGCGCGGGGTCTGCAAGGGCCACTGTGCCACCTGCGGTCGCACAGCTCAACGCGCCACCCTCAACAGTCAAGCCAGTCACATCGGCCCATGAGCCCGTAGCAAGAGGCACTGCAGCATCAAGATGTGCCTTGGCTTTTGCCACAACGCGCAATCCGCGCGCCTCATCATAGCCGCCCGCTGCAGGCAGATCGCCCAAGGCATCCGTGCCATAGAACGCATCATACAAACTGCCCCACCGCGCGTTTGCAGCATTTAACGCAAAGCGTGCGTTGTTGATCGGCACAACTAATTGGGGCCCTGCGATGCTTGCAATTTCAGGGTCCACATTCGCAGTTTCAATCGCAAAATCATCCCCCTCGGGGACAAGATAGCCAATCTCTGTCAAAAAGTCCTGATAGGCTTGCGCATCATGATCGGTGCCGCGGCGCTCAATATGGTAGGCGTCCAGCTTCGCTTGGATGTCTGCGCGCTTGGCCAGAAACGCAGTGTTCTTTGGGCCCATATCGGCGATCAGGCCTGCGAGACCGTCCCAGAATGTATCGGAATCAACGCCAGTACCCGGAAGAGCAGATGTTTCAAGAAATGTGGCCAGTGTTTCGTCAACATCCAGCCCTGCACGTTGCACGCGGTTTTGGTTTGTGTCGGTCATGAGGTGCCCTCCCAGACAAGTCATTAGAATTTCGGGTTGGCCAGACCCTGATGGATTGATGGCCCCTTCGCAAACGAGAAATATTGACTGTCGATTAAGTTTTACTTCACTGAACGTGGTTTTGACTTAGCATCGCGGCGACAACGGTCTGAGCAAAAACGGACCTCATCCCACACTTTTTCCCACTTTTTTCGCCAGTTAAACGGCAAACCACACTGTGCACATGGTTTTGAGGGGAGGTCAGATTTCTTTCGCATTTTTGGCATATCAAATATCAAAGCTCATTTGGCGTGTGTCCGGGTCTTTGGGGGCTTTGTCGCGCTGAAAGCCCCGATCTGATTTCCGGCTGGCGTGCTTTTTGACGATCGTTTTTGCCTCATTGTGAAAGGCCGCGCCCTTACGGACTGACCAGACTTGATCGCGTGCAAAACGCGCCGCTTGCGGCAAATCGACTATGGGCTCAGGGTATAAAGTGCCAACAACTGTGCCCGCACCGTCCCAACGCCAAGGTTCTTGCAAAAAGCGATCAGGTACCTGTGCCAATTCAGGGCACCAGCGGCGTGTAAATATTCCGTTCGGATCCTGATCAATCCCCTGTTTTACCGGATTATACATCCGCACCGTATTGATACCGGTTGTGCCGGATTGCATCTGGACCTGACTCCAATGAATGCCCGGCTCATAATCTGTGAACACCTGCGCCAAGTGCGGGCCCGTGCTGCGCCAGTCAAGCCAAAGGTGATAACTTGCGACAGACATCAACATCGACCGCATCCGAAAATTCAGCCAACCGGTGTGGATCAAGTACCGCATGCAAGCGTCTACAAATGGAATGCCCGTTTGTCCGGTTTTCCACGCATGAAGTCGTTCAGCGTTGGGATGTTTTGGCCTAAGGTTTTCGTAGGCCGAATGCATAGCCTGATACTCAAGCCGCGGTGCATCTTCAAGCTTTTGCATAAAATGATCGCGCCATGCCAAGCGGCTTTGAAAGCTGCGCAATGAACCACTCCACCCTGACCGAGTACCTGTTACTTCACGGCTCCGCGCCTGCACTGCATGGGCCGCCTCACGGACCGAAAGCGCGCCCAGCGCAAGATGCGGCGACATCCGTGAACAGGCCCACTCCCCTTCAAGCGGTGATGACATTGCAGCGCGGTAAGACTGGCCGCGCTCTGTCAGAAACCCACCGAGTAGCGACAACGCTGAACCGCGCCCACCGGCCTGCCGGTTCGGACAATCGTCAATCAACGAAAGCTCCACAAGGCTTGGCATGCGCTGGCTTTCCACACCATGAGGCCGCATGGCAACGGGGGGATCAATCTGAGTCAGCCGAACAGATTTCTCTCGACTGGCCGCCCACCCATCCCGAGAGCGCAGGCCACGTACTACACCAAATTGCGGCACCTGCGTCCACGTAATACCTGTATGTTTAGCCCACGCAGCTACCCGCTGGTCCCGTCGAAACGTCCATGCGTTACCCGTTTCTTCTGTGCTGAAAATCTGGTTGATCTGGTATGTCTTTGACAACTCATCGAGAGCCTGAACGGCATCTGAAACGCGTACAACCAAAGGCGCGCCAAGCCCGGCTAGTGTTTTGGCAAGATCGTGTAGGGTTTCTCGCAAAAATGCATATTGCCGTGCCGAAGTATCAGGCAGCTGCCAATATTCCGGCTCTACAATGTAGAGCGGCACAACAGAATGATCACCCTGCACCGCCTTGGCGAGTGCGGGATTGTCGGCAACGCGCAGATCACGCTTAAGCCACAAAATATTTATCGTCTGGTCCACGCGGTGGGATGTAAGGCGGGCGAACACATGGACAAGCATGAATGTCTATCAAATGCGTCGGATCGACTTGCTCCGCATCATGCCTCAGCCTACGTTTGGACGCAACGTAGCTGACACATTTGTGCGCAAGGATACCCCATGAAAGATGCAAGCCCCCAAACCATTTACTTGGCCGATTATACAGTTCCCGCGTATCATGTGGACAGCGTACATCTGACGTTCCAGCTGCACCCAACGGCAACACGGGTGACCTCAAAAATAGCATTTCGCCCTAACCCAGAAAGTGCGGACCGCGCTTTCTATTTGCACGGCGAGCACATGAAACTGATATCGGCGCGCATTGACGGACAGCCTGTCGATGTGAGCCTTACACCCGATGGCCTTACTGCGGATGTGCCTGACGCACCGTTCATCTGGGAAGCGGAAGTGGAGATTGATCCACAGTCTAACACCGCGCTTGAAGGGCTTTATTTGTCCAACGGAATGTTCTGCACCCAATGTGAGGCCGAAGGCTTTCGCCGTATCACGTATTACCCGGACCGGCCCGACGTTATGTCAGTCTTCACCGTCCGCATCATGTCTGACCTTCCCGTTCTGTTATCAAACGGTAACCCAACAGACAGTGGTGACGGTTGGGCCGAGTGGCACGATCCTTGGCCAAAGCCCGCGTATTTGTTCGCGCTTGTTGCCGGTGATCTGGTCGCGCATTCAGACAGCTTTACAACATCTGAGGGCCGCGATGTGGCGCTCAATATTTATGTGCGTGCAGATGACATCGACAAATGCGCATTTGGGATGGAGGCGCTTAAAGCCTCGATGGTGTGGGATGAACGTGTTTACGGACGCGCCTATGACCTGGACATATTCAACATCGTTGCCGTCGATGACTTCAACATGGGCGCGATGGAAAATAAGGGGCTGAACATCTTCAATTCCTCCGCGGTCTTGGCCAGCCCCGAAACCGCCACCGATGCCAACTTTGAGCGTATCGAGGCAATCATCGCCCATGAATATTTCCACAATTGGACTGGCAACCGGATCACCTGTCGCGACTGGTTCCAGCTATGTCTCAAAGAAGGGCTTACTGTATTTAGGGACCAGCAATTCACTGCAGACACCCGTGATCCCGCTGTCGCGCGCATCAATGACGTAAACGCCCTGCGCGGCAGGCAGTTTCGCGAAGATGCTGGCCCGCTGTCCCACGCAGTCCGCCCTGATAGTTTTGTAGAGATCAACAATTTCTACACCGCCACAATCTACGAAAAAGGCGCCGAGATCATCCGCATGTTGATGACGATCTTGGGTGAAGAGGACTATTACAAAGGCCTGACCGAGTATTTCGACCGGCACGACGGGCAGGCCGTCACGATTGAGGATTTCTTTGCCTGCTTTGGCGATGATGATCCGCGTTTGGCGGGCTTCTCTCGCTGGTGGCACCAATCGGGCACGCCGCATGTGACCATAGAACAAGCATGGCAGGGCAGTGAATTGACGCTTACGGCGCGCCAAGAAACGCCCCCTTCTGCGCAGCAACAGCACAAAGAAGCCCTTCCTATCCCCTTAGCAGTCGGGTTGATTGATGCAGATGGTCGCGACCTGACGCCTACCAGTGTCTTGATGCTGAACGATACCACACAAAGCTGGACGATCGATACCCGCACCACCACACCGGCTTGGCGGGACACCAACGCATCCGCCAGCGACCAACAAAACAGCGACGCGTCCGACGCCCCCACCCTTTCGCTCAACCGTGGTTTTGCCGCGCCAATCATTTTGCACGCAGATCAAAGCGAGAATGACCTGCTTCGTCTGATGGCCCATGACAGCGATACATTCAGCGCGTGGGAAGCAGGCCGGACCTTGGCGTTGAATACTCTTGGTGACATGGCGCGCGGCATCAAAACCCCGTCCGATGCTTACGTAGATGCGTGGTGCTTGAGCCTGCGCAGCGAAGACCGCGCGCCCGCGTTTCGCGCACTTGCCAGCGCGTTACCCTCTACGATGGACATCGCCACGCACCTCAAATCCCAAGGGCACACACCAGACCCACAAGCAATTTATGATGCGCGCGAAACTTTGAGCCAGCAATTTGCGGAGGCCGCCCAAGACAGCTTGCAAAGGCTCTTTGCGCAGCACCAAGTCACCCAATCTTACCGCCCCGATGCGGAGCAATCAGGCAAGCGTGCGCTTTGTGGTCGTATCTTGGGGCTGATCACGCGTCTTGATGGCGGTGCCGAGGCTGCAAAACAGCACGCGAACGCCGACAACATGACGAGCCAACTCACTGCACTGGGCTGCCTTATTGGTACCGAACATGCTACCAAATCCCTTGAGGCCTTTTATCAACAATGGGCCCACGAGCGGCTGGTCATCGACAAATGGTTCGGCATTCAGATCGGCCAAGCAGCACCCGCTGACGCCAGCAAAGTCGCTAAGTTTCTCACTGAACACGAAGCGTTCAACGTCAAGAACCCCAACAGGTTCCGCGCGACACTCGGCGCCCTTGCCGCCAATACTGCAGGGTTTCATACGGCGGGTGGCAGCGGGTATGCGCTATTGGCCGATTGGCTCATTACGCTGGATGGAATCAACCCACAGACCACGGCACGGATGACTTCAGCGTTTGAAACATGGGCCATGTGGGACAGCGCCCGCGGCGAGAAAATGCGCGTTGAAATGAAGCGCATCCTGTCAACGCCCAACCTAAGCAGTGACACGACAGAAATGATAACGCGGATACTTGGATAGCAAATCTTAAGGCGGCTGCCGCGGTTCCGTACCAATGGACCTCGGCCGTATGCTGGAAATAATACACAAACCCATCGCTGACTGGGCCGTGCTCACTTGCTCCTGCTTACGGGCACCGTTAGAAGCGACGTCGAAAACCAAGAGGATACGTCTATGTTGGATCTGAGCCACACTGCCCCCAAACCCAAAGTGATCGCAGGCGCGAAACATGACTGGGAACTGGTGATTGGGCTAGAAGTCCATGCTCAGGTCGCGACAAAAGCAAAGCTTTTCTCTGCAAGCTCAACACAGTTCGGCGCAGAGCCAAATGCCAACGTTGCATTCGTTGATGCGGGCATGCCGGGTATGTTGCCTGTCATTAACGAAGAATGTATCGCCCAAGCTGTCCGTACCGGCCTTGGTTTGCGCGCAGATATCAATCTTTACTCGGCTTTTGATCGGAAAAACTATTTCTACCCTGATCTGCCGCAAGGCTATCAAATTTCTCAACTCTACCACCCCATTGTGGGCGAAGGTGAGGTTCTGGTCGAGCTTGGTGATGGAACTGCGCGGGTTGTGCGCATCGAGCGTATCCACCTTGAGCAAGACGCCGGAAAATCGATCCACGACATGGACCCAAATATGAGCTTCGTGGATCTTAACCGTACAGGTGTGGCCCTGATGGAGATCGTCAGCCGCCCCGATATTCGCGGCCCGGAAGAAGCCGCCGCATACGTCAGTAAGCTGCGCCAGATTATGCGTTACCTCGGCACATGTGACGGCAACATGCAAAACGGCAACCTGCGTGCGGATGTGAACGTTTCTGTATGTCGTCCAGGCGCGTACGAGAAATACATGGAAACCCAAGATTTTAACCATCTTGGCACCCGTTGTGAGATCAAGAATATGAACTCGCTGCGCTTTATTCAGCAAGCGATCGAATATGAAGCACGCCGCCAAATCGCAATCGTCGAAGACGGTGGTAGTGTGACGCAAGAAACTCGTCTTTATGATCCAGACAAAGGCGAAACACGCTCGATGCGTTCTAAAGAAGAGGCGCACGATTACCGGTATTTCCCTGATCCAGACTTGCTCCCCCTCGAGATTGAGCAATCATGGGTTGACGACCTGGCCGCAAATTTACCCGAGCTACCAGATGCAAAAAAAGCACGGTTTATCAGTGATTTCGGACTATCCGATTATGATGCGTCCGTGTTGACTGCCGATACAGAAAATGCAGCATTTTTTGAAAAAACTGCCGATGGCCAAGACGGAAAGCTGGCGGCGAACTGGGTGATCAACGAACTGTTTGGGCGCCTGAAAAAAGACGACAAAGACATCACCGAAAGTCCTGTCAGCCCTGAACAACTGGGCGGCGTGATTGCTCTAATTAGCAAGGGTGACATTAGCGGCAAGATCGCGAAAGACTTGTTCGAAATCGTCTACACAGACGGTGGCGACCCTGCCGTGATTGTTGAAGAACGGGGCATGAAACAGGTTACTGATTTGGGTGCCATCGAAAAAGCCGTTGACGAAATCATCGCAGCTAACCCTGACCAAGTCGCCAAAGCCAAGGAAAACCCCAAACTTGCAGGCTGGTTCGTTGGCCAAGTCATGAAGGCAACCGGCGGTAAAGCAAACCCGAAAGCTGTGAACGAATTGGTCGCCCGCAAACTACAAGGTTAAACGGTTACTGTGTTTGGGAGAGACGCGCGCCATGCCTCAATTTGAGTATAAAGTTCTGCCTGCTCCGACAAAGGGAAAGCGCAACCGTGGCAGCAAAGGTGGCGCGGGACGGCTTGCGTTTGCCGTTCAGGAAATGATCAATGATCTGGCGCTCAGCGGGTGGGAGTATCAACGCTCTGACACCCTGCCCCTGCAAGAACGCAGCGGATTGACTGGGCGTGTGACCGTCTACCACAACATGCTTGTGTTCAGGCGTCCCGTGGACGACGCACCACACGAACAATCACTGGCAGTGCCACGCAAATCAGAACCTGACGACAATATTTTCGAGGCTGATACCCACGACAGCGAAACGCCCTGACTACTTGATATCAATCGAGAATGCGTGAATTTCAGCCATCAAATCAGCGCCAACAGCAGCGTGGATCGCGCGGTGTTTTGCAATCCGGCTACCGGTCAATGCAGCGCTTTTGATGATCACATGAAAGTGGCTTTCGCCGCCGTCTTGATAGCCCGAATGACCGCGATGTGCCTCTGATTGATCCTCCACTATCAACTGCTCTGGGGACAAAGCCTGAAGAGCCACCTCGATCCGTTCTTTGCGTGTCATTCTATTCGTCATATTCTTGATTTCACCCCTTTCGCCTCGCTGTCAAAACACTATTCTTGTCTCTCCGAGTCGAACACCACTTTCTGAAGGATGTTGAAGATGAAAAAAGACGATCCATTTGGCTTTGATATGTCTGTGTCTTCTGCAAAGAAAAAGAACCCGCGCGGACGCCGCGGAATGTCTGGTGCATCGGAAACATCTACCCGCGTATGCGATCGACCGGGCTGTGAAGAACGTGGCCAATATCGCGCCCCCAAAAGCCCCGATATTTTGGACGACTACTTCTGGTTCTGTAAAGATCACGTGCGCGAATACAATCTGAAGTGGAACTTCTTCGACGGCACATCCGAAGAAAGCTTTGCCGAGCAAATGGACAAAGATCGGGTTTGGGACCGCGAAACAAAACCTTTCCGCACACCTGATGAACAGCGCGCATGGGCGCGTCTTGGGGTCGATGACCCGCACCAAGTTTTGGGCGCGAACGCCACGCAAAACCTTGGCCGAACATCCGGGACAACAACGCGCCGCCTGCCCCCAACCGAGCGCCGGGCCATCGAGATTTTGGAAGCCAAGGACCACTGGACCAAGACGGAAATTCGTAAGTCTTACAAAGCACTTATCAAAATCTTACACCCCGACATGAACGGCGGCGACCGTTCAGACGAAGACAAGCTACAAGAGGTTGTCTGGGCGTGGGATCAGATCAAAGATAGCCGCAATTTTAAGTAAATCTGCGCAGCTAACTTCTACTCTGGTAACCTTTTCGAAAGCACGTCTCTGCTAGGGGTCCCCACGTAACACAAACGCGTGGGGTTCGATATGCGGCATTGGTCTTTAGGACGTCAAATTATGGGGGGCATGATTGTCCTACAAATCTTGGCATTCGCAGTCTTTAGTTTTGGTATTTTCAAGACAGAGCATCAGGGGGCCGAGCAGGACCGCTATTTCAAGTTAACTGACCAATTGTCACGGGTTGATGCGCTTAGTTTCAAATATACCGCCGTTGACGCGTCCCTACGCACATACAACGCCTCGCCTTCCATAGACACGCTAGAGCAACTGGTTGCCCAACTTGACACCACTCAGACCGAAGTGGAGATCCTACAACAAACACTCGGCTCAGCATCAAACATTACGGGTAAGCTGGCTGAACTCAACACCACATTAAACGCGTTCGACACTGATGTTGTGGCACTGAAACAAGCGCAAACAAAATTCAGAGAAGCCAACACGTCACTACGCGACATTGGGGACGAACAAATCAAGCAAACGAAGGCCGTTATTGAGGCGGCTTACGCAATTGGTGACAGCTTTTCCGCATACCGTGGTAACTTGGCACTCATTGATGCCATGACAGCGCAAACCTTCGTGCGTGACTTTCTGGCGACCGGTAATCCCGAACTGCTTGAAGATGCCCGCGCATTGCTCGCGACTTCTGCTGATAATGTCTCTCAAATTATCCAACGGACGCAAAATAAGCCTTATCAGGTCTTCGCAATTGAAGTCGAAAAGCTGCTCAGCGGCTATGTCACAGTGATTGATCAGCTGACCCCGTCTCGCACGGAGCGACGCAGTCTTTACGCGACAATCGATAGTCACAACATCACCGCGCGCAGCATACTTGCACAACTTGTACAACAAACCGCAAAAGCTGATACAACCAACCGAGCTGAGCTTGCTGCAGAAAAGGACAGTTCAGTCCTTACGTTCGCCATCGCATCGGGCGCGGTACTTCTGTTCGGGTTGATATCTTCCGCAGCTTTCGTAGCCAATTTGCGCCGCGACATCTCAAGCTCAATTTCAGAAATGATGGCCGTAGCAGACGGTGATTTCGACCTAGAGGTCAGCGGGTTAGACCGCAAAAATGAGCTTGGCCAGATCGCACGTGCATTGGATGTTCTGCGTAAAGAAGGGGCGCGCGCCAAAGAGCTGACACGCCAGAATGCAAAAGAAGCCAACAAACGGATCGAGCTTGAGCAAGCAAATGCCCAGCAACGTGAAGCGCAGCTCAAAAAAGAACGTGAGCAGCAAGAAAAAGAGGCAAAACGAATAGCCGTTGAAAATGCTGAAATGGTCAGGTTGCGCGCCGACATCGCAAACGTGGTGGATGCTGCGTCAGACGGCGACTTCACAAAACGGATCGTATCAAAATTTGAAGACCGTGATTTGCAGAACGTAGCCGCCTCCATCAATGCGCTGGTCGCTCAAGTTGAAGACGGGCTACAAACTACGGGCCTTGTGATGGAGCGTTTGGCATCAGGTGACGTAGGGGCGCGTATGGAGGGTACTTTCCACGGTGCTTTTGCAAGGCTGCAAGAAACCGTAAACGAAACGGTACAATCACTCGCCCAATTGGTGAGCACCATTCAAACAGACTGCTCACAGCTTGACCACCAGTCTGCCGATATGACACTTAGTTCAAACGACATGGCCAAACGCGCTGAACAACAGGCAAGTGCTCTAGAAGAGACCACAGCTGCCATGCTGCAGATCAAAGACCGCGTTGACCAATCCACAAAAACACTTGGTGACATCAGCCGATTTGCAGATACCACCTCTATGGAGGCCGAAAACGCCAGTAACGTCGTTTCAAAAGCTGTGGATGCAATGAAAGACATCGAGACCGCATCTGGTGAAATCAGTAAAATTGTCGGCGTGATCGATGAAATCGCTTTTCAAACAAACCTTCTTGCACTCAATGCGTCGGTTGAGGCCGCCCGCGCCGGCGAAGCGGGCAAAGGTTTCTCAGTAGTCGCAACAGAAGTGCGTGCGCTGGCACAGCGCTCGGCCAATGCGTCTAGCGATATCAGAACGTTGATCGAAACAAACGTCAGCGATGTAACAAAAGGTGCCGCCTTAGTGGGCAACACGGGAGACGCGCTGACAAACATTCTGGCCCAAGTTCAGAAGATGTCCGCAAATCTTGGCGATTTGCGTGAAGGTAGTGAAGTGCAAGTGGATGGTCTTACGGAAATTTCGACTGCCCTTGAAGCATTGGACAAGCTGACGCAGCATAACGCGAATATTGCACTCACGGGGCGCGAAACTGCGCAGAACCTAAAATCGCAAGTGGCCAATATCCAAGGCGCGATTTCTGTCTTCCAACACAGCGACACAAGCGCAAACGGAGGAGGCACATCTGCCTATGCGGATGTGGGCGCCGCCTAACGGGAGTATTTTAGCCCTAGCCCTTGCCGAGACTTGGATTATGTTGCACCCAACGACGCAACAACATGACAAGACGTAGGTAGGACCCTTTCAAATGGCTGACGGAATGATCGATATTGAAGCAAAGCCCACCAAACCAATTTCGGTTCGTGAAACATTTGGTATCGACGTGGATATGGTGGTTCATGGGTTTGAAGAAGCCTCTGACCGCGTGCCGGAGTTGGACCCTACGTACAAGTTTGATCACGATACAACTTTGGCGATCCTCGCGGGGTTCGAACATAACCGCCGCGTGATGATTCAGGGCTATCATGGCACCGGCAAATCGACCCATATCGAGCAAGTTGCGGCGCGCCTGAATTGGCCCTCCGTGCGGGTGAACCTCGACAGCCACATCAGCCGAATTGATCTTATTGGTAAAGACGCAATTAAGCTGCGTGACGGCAAGCAGGTCACTGATTTCCAAGAGGGCATTCTGCCTTGGGCCCTTCGCACGCCAACCGCAATTGTTTTTGATGAATATGACGCCGGTCGTGCAGATGTGATGTTTGTGATCCAACGGGTGTTAGAGGTAGACGGCAAACTTACACTGCTCGACCAAAACAAAGTGATCACACCGCACCCTTATTTCCGTATCTTCGCAACAGCCAACACCGTCGGTTTGGGCGATACAACAGGACTTTATCACGGCACGCAGCAAATCAACCAAGGTCAAATGGACCGTTGGTCACTTGTCTCAACGTTGAACTACCTATCTGTTGAGAAAGAAGCCGCGATTGTTCTTGCTAAATCGCCTTACTACGACACGGATCACGGGCGCAAAACACTTCAACAAATGGTGCAGGTCGCCGACCTTTCGCGTACGGCGTTTATGAACGGTGACCTCTCAACGGTTATGTCCCCGCGCACCGTCATTGCTTGGGCGCAAAACGCTGAGATATTTGGTAACGTTGGCTATGCTTTCAGACTTTCGTTTTTAAACAAATGTGACGAGCTCGAACGTCAGACAGTCGCAGAATTCTACCAACGCTGCTTTGACGAAGAGCTCCCTGAAAGTGCTGCAAACGCCAGTGTGGGCTGAGGCAAAGGGCTGACGATAAGCCAACAGGCGTCCCAATGGGACGCCACCAAAACCCCAACTGTTGCTCAATATTTCGATTGTGCCCTACGCCAATCGCACTAGGTTGCTGATCATGACGAAAAACAACGACAACCCCGCGGATCCGTTCAAAAAGGCACTCGCCGAGGCCACAAAAGTAATGGCCAACGACCCAGAGTTGTCCGTCAGTTTTTCAGTCGACCCACCCGGAGCAACAAACGAAACGATCCGTCTGCCCCAGATCAGCCGCCGCATGACCCGCGATGAGGTGCTGCTTGCGCGTGGCACTGCGGATGCTTTGGCACTTCGCCATAAGTTTCACGATCCATCAACGCACAACCGCTACGTTCCAGATGGACAGATGGCCCGCGATATTTACGAGGCTATGGAAACGGCTCGGATTGAAGCTGTTGGCGCTGAATACATGCCGGGCACAGCTTCGAATATCGATGTGAAAATTACTAATGACGCGCTGCGCAAAGGCTATGACCAAATCAAAGAACCCGCAGAAGCGCCTCTCGCGGTTGCCGCGGGCTACCTGATCCGTCATCTCGCAACGGGTCGCCCACTTCCTGCGGGTGCACAAAATGTGATGGAGCTTTGGCGGGGCTTTATCGAGGACCGCGCAGGTGGCACCCTCGAAAACCTGTCAGACATGCTGCAAGACCAGCAAAGTTTCTCGAAGTTTGCACGTCAAATTATTGAAGACTTGGGCTACGGCGATCAGCTTGGTGATGACCCCGACGACTTTGAAGATGATGAAGCAGACGACAGCGACGGCGCATCTGAAGACCCCCAAGAGCCTGATAGCACTGGCTCGGATGATGACACTGGTGAGGAGGAGGCCGAGGCCAACCCTGAGCAAAGCCAAGAACAGCAACAGGATGCTGCGCAGTCATCAGTTCAGCTTGATGATGCTGCTGACCAAGACATGGGCGAAGAGACCGAAATGCCCGAAGGCGAGGCCCCTACTGAGCCACCGGCGCCGCAGCCCATCTCTGATGCAGATCCCCTTTACGAGGCTTGGTCGACAGAGCACGACGAAGAAATCCGCGCCGAAGATCTTGCCGAACCTGCCGAGTTGGAAAGATTGCGCGCTTATCTTGACCAGCAGCTTGACCCTTTGAAGGGCGCGGTTTCGCGCCTTGCGAACAAGCTTCAGCGCCGCCTTCAAGCACAGCAAAACCGAAGCTGGGAATTTGATCTTGAAGAAGGCACCTTGGACGCAGGCCGCTTGGCACGCGTGATTGCGAACCCGACCACACCGCTTTCATTCAAAGTTGAAAAAGACACCGAGTTCCGTGACACGGTCGTGACACTGCTACTCGACAATTCCGGCTCCATGCGCGGGCGGCCCATCTCAATTGCAGCAATTTGTGCGGATGTCATGGCGCGAACTCTTGAGCGTTGTCAGGTGAAAGTAGAAATTCTGGGGTTCACGACGCGGGCGTGGAAAGGCGGGCTTTGCCGCGAAAACTGGCTCGCGGATGGGCGTCCACAGCAGCCAGGCCGCCTAAACGATTTGCGTCACATCATTTATAAATCGGCTGATTCACCTTGGCGCCGCGCGCGACCAAACCTTGGCCTTATGATGAAAGAAGGCTTGCTGAAAGAGAACATTGATGGCGAGGCGCTTGAGTGGGCGCATCGGCGCATGATCTCGCGACCAGAAGCGCGCAAAGTGTTGATGGTGATTTCAGACGGCGCACCCGTTGATGATGCGACCTTGTCCGTCAACCCTGCCAACTATCTTGAGAAACACTTACGCGACGTGATTGCTATGGTTGAAAAGCGCAAGGCAGTTGAACTGGTTGCGATTGGTATTGGGCACGATGTGACCCGCTATTACGATCGCGCGGTCACAATCACAGACGTTGAACAACTTGCTGGCGCGATGACCGAACAACTGGCTTCGCTGTTTGACACGGACCCACGCGCCCGCGCCAAAGTACTGGGAATGAGGAAAGCCGGATAATGCATCAAGCCTTTGTAACGCGCACACGCCCCAAAGACGGACCGCCACGATTGGCCGCACTCCGGAGTGAAATGCAGCGCGCAAAGGTGGACGCTTTCCTTGTGCCCCGCGCCGACGCCCATCAGGGCGAATACGTAAATGATCACGACGCACGGCTTAGCTGGCTGACAAGTTTCACAGGCTCTGCGGGTGAATGTCTTGTGACAGCGACCTCCGCCACGATGTTGGTTGATGGACGCTACACGTTACAAGCGCGCACCCAATGCGCCGATGACTTTGAGGTGATCCTGAGCACCGAAACGCCCCGCCACGAATGGCTGCGCAACACGCTCAAGAGCGGCAACGCGGTTGCCTATGATCCTTGGCTGCACACCGCCGGCGAGATTGAAGCGCTGACAAAAGCATTGGACGGGTCGGGCATTGCGTTGCGCGCAACTGAGAACCTGATCGACAATATCTGGGCGGGCCAACCTGACAGACCACAGGGTCAAGCTATCGCCTACCCCGAAGATCTTGCCGGCAAAACATCCCGTGAAAAATGTCGTACTTTGGCGGCTGAGTTGTCAAAAGCGGGTCACAGCGCTGCGGTACTAACGCTCCCTGATAGCATTTGTTGGCTTTTGAACATTCGTGGTAGCGACATTCCCCGCAACCCCATTGTCCAAGCCTTTGCGATTTTGCATGCCACCGGTGCTGTTGAACTTTTCAGCGATACCCAAAAATTTGCAAAACTTAAGCCTCAAGAAGGGCTGACTTTGCGAGAGTGGGCCAAATTTGAGCCAGCCCTACAAGCCTTACAAGGTGATGTGCTTGTTGATAAATCAAGCATTCCTGTCGCCGTGGTGTCGCAGCTTGCCCAGCCTGTGCTGGCCCGTGATCCATGCATCTTGCCGAAAGCATGCAAGAACGAGGCGGAACTAAACGGTACCAAGTCCGCACATATCCGTGACGCCGCTGCCATGGTTGAGTTTTTGGCATGGCTGGACGCCGCAGATCACAGCACGCTTAGTGAAATTGACGTTGTCACAAAACTCGAAAGCTTTCGCGAAGCAACCGGCGCGCTGCGCGACATCAGTTTTGAAACCATCTGTGGCTCAGGGCCAAATGGCGCGATTGTTCATTATCGCGTGACTGAACAAACCAACCGCAAGCTTGATGCAAACTCAATGCTGCTGATCGACAGCGGTGGGCAATATATCGACGGAACAACCGATATCACCCGCACCGTTGCGCTTGGCACACCGACTGCCGAAATGACCAAATGCTTTACGGCGGTTTTACGCGGTATGATTGCTGTGTCGCGGGTTAAATTTCCGAAAGGGGCCGCAGGCCGTGATCTTGACCCCCTCGCGCGGCAGTTTTTGTGGTCAGAGGGTCTGGATTTCGGTCATGGTACTGGCCACGGCGTCGGCGTCTACCTGTGTGTCCATGAGGGCCCGCAGCGGATTAGCCGCGCCTCGCATGAGCCTTTGCAAGCAGGCATGATTTTGTCGAATGAGCCCGGCTACTACGTTGAGGGAAAATTTGGCATCCGTATCGAAAATTTGGTGATTGTACGTGATGCAGAACAGACCCGAACGCCAATGATGTGTTTTGAAACACTGACATGGGTTCCAATTGATCGCCGATTGATAGATACAGACACTCTGAGCGCTGATGAACGCGCGTGGCTCAACGCATATCACGCGGACATTAGTCGTAAGTTATCAGGTAAACTGTCAAAATCAGCGGCGGCATGGCTTGAACTGGCCACGGCGCCTCTTTGAAAGGATCACATATGACCAACACCATTAACGTTCGCCGTGCAGATACAACGACAGTCGTCCGTGTGGCTGGTGCCGTCATCGGCGAAACCCGCGACGCGCTGATCCTGAGCGAAGGTGATTTGGCAGAAGTGATGTACTTTCCCGTTACAGACGTGGCGATGGCCTTTTTGGATGCGTCAGAGACAGTGACCACCTGCCCCGCCAAAGGCGCTGCGAGCCACTACACCATTCAGACAAAATCCGGTGCTCTTGAAGACGCCGCTTGGTCATATGAAAACCCTACCGAAGCAGCCATGCGCATCAAAGGGCACATCGCTTTTGACACATCGCGGGTCACTGTCGAGAACGTCTAAGCTTTAGCTGTGCTCTTCGGCGGCAGTTTCGGCCAGCGCCTTGTTGTACGCACGTAGGGCATCCACTTGAAAAAGCGCGCCCCACAATTCAGGTGGCGCATCTTCACCACCCAATGTGACGACGGGAATAAAGCTGATATTTGAGGCCTCAAACAAAGGCATTGCCTGCTCAAGCGTCGCGTTCCCGTCCACATATACACCCTGTTCGATCAGTTCCCAGCAGTGTTCTGTGCTTGCGGCATTCTCGTCGGACACGGGGCGCATGACGTTCGCCACGTTAAATAGTGCCAGTAAATAGGCTTGCGGCCCCGCCGCGAGGTGGATGTTACGCCTTTCAAGCTGAGACAAAAAGAACGAGTGATCCACCAACCGACTGGCCACAGCCGTAGAAAGCGACACAGCAACCATCACGGCCAGTCCAGTTTGCCAATCTCCGGTAAGTTCGAACACAATCAAAGTCGTCGAAATCGGTGCGCCTAAAACTGCAGCTGCGACAGCCCCCATGCCCGCCAAGGCATAAAGCGTTGTAGCACCCGAAACATCAGGTAGCAGCGCGGTTGCCACATATCCAAATGTCAGCCCTGTCAGCGCACCCACCATCAAAGACGGCGAAAACACCCCACCCCCCATCCGGCCAGCCATGGTGATCGCTACAGCGACCACTTTCAGCACTGCAAATACAAGCGCTTCGTGCCAGAGCAGGCTTCCTGTAAGCGCCGCTGAAGTAGTCTCGTAACCCACGCCAATGATGTGCGGAAAGCCGATAGCCAAAACGCCCAAAGCAAGACCGGCAAACGCAGGGCGTAGATACCGCGGTATGGCAAACCGCGCCTGCCAGCGTGTCGTGACATCATCCGCCCAAAAAATTGTCCGCATCATGACAACGGCTACCAAGCCGCATGTCAGGCCCAGCATCAAGAAAGCAGGCAATTCTTGATAAAATGACAGGGTGTTTGCTTGGCTCAGCGTGAATTCGGTCACGTCGCCAAACATCAATCGGTTGATCACCGTACCCGCAGCCGAGGCGATCACGATCGGTGCAAACGCATGGACGGCGAAGTGTCGTAAGATCACCTCAAGCGCAAAAAGCGCACCTGCAATTGGGGCGTTAAAACTGGCCGATACAGCAGCGGCCACCGCACACCCTAACAGATCACGCCCCGTAATTCCGTCTGCCTTAATCCAATTGCTAACCCACGTCGAAAGAACTGCAGCCATGTGCACCACAGGTCCCTCACGGCCTGTTGAGCCACCTGTTGAAAGCGTAATCAGCGACGCTGCCGCTGATGCCAATCCGGCACGCCGTTCAACGCGTCCCTCGTTCATCGCAGCGCCTTCTATAACGTCCGCAACACTGCGCACGCGTCCATCCTCGGTGAAGTTATGCAATATAAGTCCAACGATAAGCCCACCAATCACGGGCGGCGTCACCAGCCAAATCCAATGCAGGTCTGCCGCAAACGAATGAATACGCTGAATATCTGGCGCGCCGTAGACCCAGCTTTGCAACACGGTGATGCCTTTACGAAAGAAAACAGCGGCAAAACCCGCAGCAATACCGACCCCAAGTGCGATGAACCAAAACTGGATTTGACTGGGGCCGTTCGCGCGGATCAGGCGGACCACATCACGCAGCGTGTGTGCTGCCTGACGAAGTGACGCACGCAGGTTTTGCCACAGCCCTGATGTACCGCCGCCAAGCATCAGCCCCCCAGCAAAGCGCGGGCCGCGCCACGCGCCTCGTCTGTAATTTTGTCCCCAGAAAGCATCCGGGCTAGCTCATCAACGCGATCGTCCGCGTTTAATGGCACAACCGTCGACGTGGTAATGTCCCCGTCTGTTCCTGAAGTCACGCGTTTTTCCACACGCCAATGATGCGCGCCCAATGCCGCAACTTGGGGGCTGTGTGTCACGACCAAAACTTGTCCCGCACTTGCGACTTCAGCCAATCGGCGGCCAACGGCATCCGCTGTGGCACCCCCGACCCCGCGATCAATCTCGTCGAAGATCATGGTCAGCCCTGTCGTAGACCGCGTCAAACACACTTTCAGCGCCAACAAAAAACGGCTCAATTCGCCACCAGACGCAATCTTGTTAAGCGGGCCTGAGGGCGCGCCAGGGTTAGTCGCCACGCGAAAAGCAACTTCGTCTTTGCCGGTCGGCCCAGCATCACAAGGCGTGACATCAGTGGTGAAAACCGCGCGCTCCATCTTCAAAGGCGCTAGCTCTGCCGACATTGCAGCATCAAGATTAGCTGCGGCCAGCTGGCGTTGCGCGGTCAATGCATCGGCGGCACGATCATACGTCTTTTGCGCCGCAGCCAATGCTGCCTCAAGATCAGCAATCTTGTGCGCCCCACCGTCCAGAGCCTGCAGTTTGATACGCAACTCATCTGCAAACGCGGCCAAATCATCGGAGAACACGTCATGTTTGCGCGCAAGAGCACGGATCGCAAAAAGCCGCTCTTCGGTGTCTTCAAGCTCGGACGGATTAAACGCCAGACTATCAAGCACACGGTCTACGCCGGCTTGTGCATCAGCGAGTTCTGACATGGCGCGCGAAAGCGCTGCAACAGGCTCATCAAGGCCGCCTTCTGCGCCGCTCGCGGCATCATCAAGCCACCGCATCGCCGCATCCAGTTGCGCTTCTGCGCCGTCACGCCCCATGGCAGTGTGCGCACGGGCAATATCATCGCGAATTTTCTCTGCGCCTTGCATCAAACGTCGGCGCGTATCGAGTGCGGCTTCTTCGCCGGGCTCAGGAGCAAGCGCATCCAACTCCGCCACGGCGTGGCGCAAAAATTCTTCTTCGTCTTTAACGGCGGCCAACTCGGCCCGCGCCGCATCCAGCGCACGGTTTGCGGCACGAACATCTCGCCAATGGGTCGCCACATCCGACAACGCAGCCTCAAGGCCCGCAAATTCATCAAGCAAAGCACGGTGGCCGCGCGCATTCAGCAAACCGCGATCATCATGTTGTCCGTGCAATTCAACCAAAGTCTCAGAAACTGCGCGCAGCACCTCACCGCTGGCCCGCCGATCGTTGATCCACGCGGTTTTGCGCCCATCGCGAGTATTCACCCGGCGCAGGATCAGCTCATCCTCAACGTCCCATCCCGCTTCACGCAAAACATCAAACGCCGCATGATCCGGTGACAGCTCAAACCACGCGATCACTTCACCTTGGTCGGCTCCTTGACGGACCAATTCCGCACGTCCACGCCAGCCCAATACAAAACCAAGACTGTCGAGAAGAATGGATTTACCAGCACCGGTTTCGCCCGTCAAAACGTTAAGCCCCGCGCTGAAGTTCAACTCCAGTCGGTCAATGATAAGCATGTCCCGTATGTCGAGCCCGCGCAGCATCTTCGTGCTACAGCCATTCGCCCTTGAGAACCTGACGGTAAATTTGGCGCAACCAGCTGTCTCCGCTGGCCTCTGCCTCAAGACCGTTACTCGTCAACAAATTGAAACTATCTTGATACCAGTCAGTTGACTGGAAATTATACCCAAGGATCGCACCGGCTGTTTTTGCTTCATCAGCCAAGCCAAGGGATACGTAGCTTTCGACCAAGCGGTGCAGCGCTTCTGGTGTGTGCGAAGTTGTTTGGAAATCTTCGACAACCACGCGAAAGCGGTTAATGGCCGCCGTAAAGTGGCCTTTGCGCAAGTAGTAACGGCCAATTTCCATTTCCTTGGCCGCAAGGTGGTCAAAAGCCAAATCAAACTTCAAAATCGAAGAACGCGCATATTCCGTATCAGGATACCGCTCGATCACAGTGCGCAATGCCTGCAACGCCTGAAACGTCAAACCTTGGTCGCGACCGATCTCATCGATCTGGTCGTAAAAGCTAAGCGCCAAGAGGTACTGCGCATATGCCGCATCCTCATCCGCCGGATAAAAATCGATAAACCGTTGTGCCGCTGCGCGTGAACTTGGGTAATCACGGTCTTTGTGAAACGCGAATGCCTGCATGATCAGACCGCGCTTGGCCCATTCAGAATAAGGATAAAGCCGCTCGACCTCGCCAAAAAAACGGGCGGCTTCTTCGGGGTTGCTCTCGGCAAGTTCAAATTCACCACGTTGGTAGATTTCTTCAGCGGTGTAAGATTCCAGCGGGCGATCACGCCCTTCGTTTGACAGCGCCGCACAGCCCGCAATAGCAACAAGCCCAACTACCGCTACAGTCGCACGCGCAGCACGGGCGTAGCGACCCTGTATCTGGGGCGATTTTCGTTTTACTCGTGACTGCGTCGCGCGTTCCCGCATGGCCCGTCGATCCCTCTCTCGGTCCTTTAACAAAATGTGTAAAGACTGCTCAAAGATTTATCCAGAGGCTATCCGCAGTGACGCGCCCAGAACACGAACAAAAACGATTGATCAGCAGGCTTGCGGCAGATCCAACACCTCAACACCCGCCCCCGGAAGGCCAGATGCCATTTCAGGTGTGCATGTGACAACTTCAAAAGCGCTTGGGTCCGCAAAGAGCGCGCGCAACAGACGGTTCGTCATTGCGTGCCCTGCGCGTACGCCGGTGTACCGACCCAAAATAGGGTGGCCTGCAAGCGACAAATCACCCAACGCATCAAGCATTTTGTGACGTACCGCTTCATCCGCGTGGCGGAACCCACCTGGCGAGAGGACTGCGTCACCATCAACAACAACCGCGTTGGTCAATGTGCCACCCAACGCCAACCCGTTTGAGCGCATCGCATCCACGTCTGACTGACGGCAGAACGTACGGCTGTCTGACAACTCACGCACAAACGTGCCGTTGCGCAGATTGAGATGCTTGCGCTGTCGACCAATCGCGCCGTCCGCAAAATCAATTGAGAAATCTATTTCAAGCGCATCTGAAGGGGAGAGTGATGCAGTCGCACCGTCTACTGTAACTTCAATGTCTTTCAAAATTCGGATCGCTTGCAGCGGCGCGCCCAAAGTCTGCACGCCCGCGTTCAGGAAAGATTGTGCAAAAGTGACCGAACTGCCGTCCAGAATGGGCACTTCGCCACCATCAATTTCGATCATTGCATTATGAATGCCGCAGCCGGTCAATGCCGCCATAACGTGCTCAACCGTGGAAACCGTTACACCAGCATCATTGACCAACAACGTGCAAAGCGGAGAAATCTCTACGCGGTCCCAAGTTGCTGGGATCAGATTGTCTTTCGAGGACGCCACATCCGTGCGGCGAAACCAGATACCGTAATTCGTAGAGGCAGGTGCGACTGTCATACGCACAGCGCGGCCAGAGTGCAGGCCGGTGCCAGTAAATGTGACAGGGGTACGCAGTGTTGTTTGCAAGATGTGCCTCAGACGGGTGATGCTTTTGTGCAACCTTGCTATGAAAAGTCTGCCGAAGTCACAATTAACAGTTTGTAACGTTTTGTAACAGTCGATCTGCGGCTCGGCGGAACCTCGCCATACTTTTCGTTAAGTCATTAATATCAAATAACAAAGGCCGCCTCCAAAGGAAGCGGCCCATTGAAGTTTTTTAGCTAAACCTAGTTTGCTTGACGGCGCAAGAACGCAGGAATTTCAATGCGGTCCTGCTCGGCATTTGTGCTTTGCTCATCATCATATGCCTCTTGAACCGGAGGCTGCTGGCGCATCGCCGCCGGAGCAGAACGCTCAGACTGCTCTGCCCCACCAGTCATGCGACCAATAAGGCTGTTGATACCAAAGCGAGGACGCTCTGCTGCTTCGGGCGCTTGAGGCGCAGCGGCTGCAGTTGGAGCAGGCTGCGCTTCACGTGCCGGGGTGTTGGACACGGCTGCATTCAAACGCGCAAGCGCTTCCGCAGAGGGCTGTCCAGGTGCAGGCGCTTGCGGCGCGACATACTGCTCGGCCGCAGGCGCCTCAGGTGCTGGCTGGTACGCGGGAGGAGGTACGTCACCGCCAGCAGAAGAAGCGTCAAAAATGTTCTCTGCAGCATCAGCCTCAGCAGGCTGCTCTGCGTCGAGTTCATTAAACAGGCTAGGCTCTGCCGTGACTTCGCGCGCTGCGACTGGTGCAGGCTGAGCTGGCTCCGGCTGAGCGGCTTGTTGTGGCGCAGCAGGTGTAGCGCTGGCGCGGCGTGGGGCAGGCATGTCGTGGACACTGGTAGCAGCGTCGATACCGGTTGCCACAACACTTACGCGCATGATGCCATCGAGAGTTGTGTCCAAAGTTGAACCGACGATGATGTTTGCATCCGCGTCAACTTTGTCACGGATAACATTCGCCGCTTCATCCAGTTCGAACAGTGTAAGATCGTAACCGCCAGTGATGTTGATGAGCACGCCATTCGCGCCGTTGAGGCTGATCTCGTCGAGAAGTGGGTTAGCAATGGCTTTCTCTGCAGCCTGCTGCGCACGATCCTCGCCAGACGCCTCGCCTGTTCCCATCATTGCCTTACCCATTTCGTCCATCACAGCGCGAACATCTGCAAAGTCGAGGTTAATCAGACCGGGACGGACCATCAAATCAGTCACACCTTTAACGCCTTGATAAAGGACATCGTCAGCCATCGAGAAGGCTTCGGTGAACGTAGTTTTTTCATTCGCCAAGCGGAACAGGTTTTGGTTAGGAATGATGATCAGCGTGTCGACCATCTTTTGCAGTGCTTCAATACCCTCTTCAGCCTGACGCATGCGCTTTGCACCCTCAAACTGGAACGGCTTTGTAACAACACCAACAGTCAAAACACCCAACTCACGCGCCGCTTGCGCGATGATTGGCGCCGCACCTGTACCTGTGCCACCACCCATGCCAGCAGTGATGAAGCACATGTGCGCACCCGCGAGATGGTCAACGATTTGCTCAATGCTTTCTTCGGCAGCGGCAGCACCAACAGAAGCGCGCGCACCAGCACCAAGGCCTTCAGTCACTTTAACACCAAGCTGGATTTTCGATGGCGCACCAGACTGCTGCAATGCCTGCGCGTCTGTGTTGGCGATCACGAACTCTACACCCTCAAGGGCTTTTTCGATCATGTTATCAACAGCGTTACCGCCAGCGCCCCCAACACCGAAAACAGTGATGCGGGGTTTGAGATCTTCTTGTCCGGGCATGGAGAGATTAAGTGCCATAGTGATATATCCGCCTGAGTTCGCCGCAGCCCCCAAATTTCTGGATGCGGCTCGTTTTCAACATTGTGCTCGCCCTGCTTTTACAGGTACGTACTGCCTTCATTAGCAACCATGATACCGCGACAATTGGCGCGCGTCACCTGAAAAACGGTGATTTCAGCACAAAATAACGGCAAAAAACCGCTCAAACGCCCCTCATCTGGGGGTATAGCAATAGATTTCGGGGTTACCAGTTGTCTTTGAACCACCGGAACGCACGCTTTAGGCTGCGCGCGGGGTACATTTCAGTTGGTACATCAAAGTCCCACCACTCGTCCTGAGGGTTCGCCGCAAAAAGCGCTAGCCCGACAGCAGACGAAAAAGCAGGCCCTGTTACAGCCTGCGGAAGCCCCTGAACCCGCAACGGACGCCCCATGCGGACGTGCTGCCCCAAAATGCGACTGGCCAACCCGTCAAGGCCAGGAATTTGGCTCGCACCACCAGTCAGCACAATCTTTTGGCTTGGCAGATGCTCAAAGCCCGCCGCATCAAGTCGTGCGCGCGCTTCTTCCAGAATTTCCTCTACGCGGGGACGCATGATACCAATCAACTCCGCGCGGCTTGCCTGACGGCTATCAAGCTCCCAATCACCAGTGTCACCGCCAAGTTGGATCATGTCACGGTCATCCATACCCGTGGCGTGAACGCCGCCGTAATATGTCTTAAGCCGTTCCGCTGTTGGTGTTGGCACACGCAGACCCATCGCGATATCGGATGTAACGTGATCGCCGCCCATACGCACCGCATCTGAGTAAATCATGTGTTTCTTGATGAATATTGAAATACTGGTGGAGCCGCCGCCCATGTCGATACATGCAGCACCCAATTCTTGCTCGTCCTCGATCAAGGCAGAAAGGCCACTGGAATATGCCGCCGAAGCAAGACCAGCCAGCTCTAGGTCGCAGCGCTTCACGCATTGCACGATGTTTTGAATGACAGGTGCATCAACTGTCAGCAGATGCAGATCGGTCATCAATTCTTGCCCCGCCTGACCGCGCGGATCCGCAAGGCCAGACCGGTAATCCAGCGCAAAGTTCACAGGCTGCGCGTGCAAAACCTCGCGGCCCGCACCGATATCAGGCTCATCGCACATCGCCAGAACGCGGCCAATGTCCGCATCTGTCACAACGCCAGTCTCAAGTTCAACTTTACCATCAAGGCCGTAACTACGCGGGTTTGCGCCGCTGAAGGAAACAATCACATGATCTACGCGGGTTTCAGCCATTTTTTGGCTGGCCTGCACGGCGGTACGAATGGCGCGCTCGGTCTCAGCCATTGTGGTGATTTCGCCAAAACTCACCCCACGTGAACGGGTTGTCGCAACACCAATGACGCGGAAGCTTGACTGTCCTGCCAGTGACCCGATCCCTTCGGAGGACAGGCCTTCAGAGCCGTCAAAACGCAAAACAAAGCACGCTGTCTTTGATGTGCCGATGTCCAATACCGCAATGACACCTTTTTGAAGGGCCGCTTTGCGGGCGGTTCGCATGGCGCGCTGCATGGCATAGGGCTGGCTCATCGTTGGCCTCCAAACTCAATTTCATTGATTTTACGGATATCTTCGCGGGCCGCTTCGCCCAGCCGTACAGTCGGGCGATATGACAATCGCATATCAACGGCCATGACATCACGGTTCAAAATATCTTGCGCACGGTCCAAAATCACCACACGCTCAAGCGCCGTTACAGGCGCATCCACGGGCAGCATTATACGCTGCCCCGTTTGCAGAACAACGTCCCAACGGCGCTCGCCCATGCGGACCAAACCTTGAACACGATCAGCAATTGGCGCCGCGGCAGCGATCACTTGCAGCGCTTCGGCTACTTGGTCTTGCGCCCCCATGCCTGCGATCAGTGGGAGATGCGGGTAAGCATTTCTGTCCTCAACTGCTGCCACACGGTGGCCTGCATCATCACGCAGTTCCATCCCCTCGTGGTGACGCCAAACAACAGCTGGCACTCGCTCATACACATCTATTTGCAGCAAATTTCCTGTACGAACCGCAAGAGATGCGGTCTTCACGGCATCAAGGCTTTCAACTGTTTGGCGCATTGCCTCAAGGTCCAGATCAAAACTGGAGACAGGCAAATCAACAGGCAAAACTTCACGAATTGCGGCGGCTGTCGCATCAGAAGCCCCATCGATTGCCATAACGTTGACCATGAACTCGGGTCGGGTTTCAAGTTGTGCACGGGCCTGCTGCCACGCAGCAACTGTTTTGGCGCGGTTATCTGACTGAGCAAAATAAATACCCGCAACAAGCGCCGCGACACACAACGGCAAACCAAGGCGCACAAAATTGCGGTAACCGGGGCGCAGTCGCAGACGGTGATAACGATATGCCCACTTTGATGGCGCGGGGTCACGGCGCGGCGCTGACGCCTCAGGCTGTGCAGTATTGGACGTGCGGGCACGCAAAATTGGGCGCTTGCCTATCTGTTGCATGAGGCGTCCCTCACCATCCATTCGCAAAACTCAGCGTATGAAAGCCCTGCGTGTTGCGCCTGCTCGGGGCTAAGCGATGTGGGCGTCATCCCCGGCTGCGTGTTGGTTTCAAGCAGGATAATACCGTCAATTCCACGCGCCTCGTCCCAACGAAAATCAGTCCGCGAAACACCACGACAGCCCAACGCGGCATGGGCGCGTAATGCGTAATCCTGACACGCCTTGGTGATGTCATCCGGAATATTCGCAGGCACAACATGGCGCGACCCACCCGCTACATATTTTGCATCATAGTCATAAAAACCGTCGGTCAAAATATCAGTCACAGCAAAAACACGGTCCCCCATAACGGTGGCCGTCAACTCACGACCCTCGGCATAAGCTTCGACCATCACCTCATCTGGCATGTCGTCGGACAGCTGCGGAGGACCATTGGCGCCATCAGCAATCAGATAGACCCCAACGCTGGACCCTTCGTTATTGGGTTTGACCACATACGGCACAGGCATCACGTGAGACGCTATCACATCTTCGCGCCGGGCAATCACGCTCGGTACAAAAGGCAGCGCGGCCGCGGCATAAATCTCTTTGGTGCGGGTTTTGTCCATCGCGATCGCAGATGCCATAACACCCGAATGCGTATAGGGAATATTAAGCCATTCAAGCAGGCCCTGAACACACCCGTCCTCACCCCACCGTCCGTGCAGCGCATTGAACGCCACATCAGGAGCAAGCGCCAACAGCTGCGCGCCAAGATCTTTGCCAGCATCAATCGGATGAACATCATGACCAAGAGTGCTGAGTGCCGCGCACACTTGCTCACCGGACGACAAAGAGACCTCACGCTCTGCGCTTGGCCCGCCCATCAGTACTGCAATTTTAAGGGGGTCACTGCCTGACTTACCCACCGCTTGCCTCATCTCCCCGCTCTCGTCAGAACGGATTGCGCGCGCATGGTTGCACGCTTCTTTTCATGTCCGAGGGCTGCTCTGCCCGCCATTCTTATCATTGTCCGCTTTTTGCGTGCTTATTTTGCGGCGGGTTCACCCACTCGCATAATTTCCCACTCTAGCGTCAGGCCACTGTTTTCGTAAACCTTTTTTCGCACCAGCTCGCCCAGTTTTTCCAGATCATCAGCGGTGGCATCCCCAGTGTTGATGAGAAAATTCGGGTGTTTTGGGGACATCTGCGCACCGCCAAGAGTGAACCCGCGCAGGCCAGCATCCTCAATCACCTTCCACGCCTTGAGGTCGTGAACATCATCCGCTCGCCCTGTTGAGCTAAACCCCGCAGGGTTGCGAAAAGTGCTGCCCGCGCTTCTGTCTTTGGTTGGCTGGGTTTCATCGCGCTTGGCAAGCTGAACTGCCATTGTGTCGTGCAAGGTTTGCGGAGCGCCCGTAGGTGCCTCAAACACCGCATGGGTCAACACCCAGCCTTCGGGCAGCGTAGATGTTCGATACCCAAAGGCTAAATCGTCAGGACCAAGCTCAACCCGTTCACCACTGCGCGTTACGGCTTCTGCCTTGATAAAGTGATCCGCTGTATACCGTCCATAACATCCCGCATTCATCCGAACAGCGCCACCAATTGAACCAGGGATTGTGCGCAAGAACGTCAAATCAAGACCGGCATCGGCTGCTTTACGCGCCACATGAGCATCAAGTGCTGCAACCCCTGCCCGCACGGTAGTGCCGCTAATTTCTATGTCATTAAAACCGCGCCCCATTCGAATGACGGCCGCGCGCAGCCCACCGTCACGAACAATCAGATTGCTACCGACACCCATTGGGAACACCGGCGTCTCAGCAGGTAGGGCCGCTAAAAACGAACAAAGATCGTCTACATCAGCAGGTTGGAAAAGCACGTCTGCGGGACCACCAACACGCAACCACGTCAGGTCCGCAAGGGCGCGCCCTTGGGTAAGTCGTCCGCGCACATCGGGCCAATCCGTCATCGTAGTGCCTTCTCTTTGAGCCAATTCACACCGCGATACAGCGGCCAGCGCAGCACAGCAATACCAACACCAAGGCCCAGCACAGCCGCCCAAACGCCACCCGAATACGTTGCCATGCCGAGGGTCGGAATACCGACCGCTATCAAGAAATACGCCCGCCCCCAATGATTGTCTTTGGACGGGATCGATTGAAGGATTTGCGCGAGAACCACCCAACCGCAGATCAACACAGTCGCAATCATGAGCGTACAGGCTCGCCAATCATTTGACGCGCTACATACAAAAGTGGCACGCGAAACAGCGATACAAACGCCGCAAGACCAAGTGCGACTGCACCAAGACCATGTTCAAACCCCACGAAAATAAGCAGAAATGGCACAACGATTGCCAACATTATTGCGGGCGCATACTGGACCCGCAACGGCAACAGCGCTGTGACACTGGCCAGTAAGGCCCAAACACAACATGACACGATGGATGCACTAACAATCATTGATCGGCTCCCATTTTTGCGGGCAAGCCATTGGCCCAAGCTGAAATGGTACCGGCACCAAGGCATACGACCATATCCCCTGCCACCGCTTGTTCGCGTACCAAGCGCAAAAGGTCATCCTCACCCACAACCGCACGGGCGTGGCGATGGCCATGCCGGATCAAACCCGCCACCAGATCATCACGGGTAGCCCCTTCGATGACATCTTCGCCCGCGGCAAAGACCTCGGAAATTGCCACAACATCTGCGTCATTAAAACAGCTGCAAAAGTCATCGAACAGATCGTGCAAGCGTGAATAACGGTGCGGTTGGTGCACGGCAATTACGCGGCCTTCTGTTGCCTGCCGCGCTGCACGAAGGGCCGCAGCAATCTCAACGGGATGGTGTGCATAGTCGTCAATGATGGTCACGCCGCCTACTTCACCGATACGCGTAAAACGTCGGTTCACACCGCGGAAATTCTCAAGCGCTGATTTGATCTCCTCACGCTTCAAACCCAAATGGCGCGCCACCGCAACTGCGGCCAGCGCATTGGATACGTTGTGATCGCCGGGCATAGGCAACATACAGCCCTCAATCATCTGATCCTCACCTTGCAAAGCCACGTCGAAATACGCCGCCCCATTGCGGTACGTCAGGTTCACTGCACGCACGTCAGCCTGTGCGTTAAAACCATAGGTAACAACACGCCGGTCCGTGATCTTGCCCACCAAGGACTGTACCTCGGAATGATCCGTGCAACACACCGCCAAGCCGTAAAACGGAATATTGGAAACGAAGTCCAGAAAGCCTTTGCGCAGGTTATCAAAACTGCCCCAGTGCTCCATATGTTCAGGGTCAATATTGGTGACCACAGCAATCGTTGCAGGGAGCCTATTGAAGGTGCCGTCGCTTTCGTCGGCCTCAACCACCATCCACTCCCCCTGCCCCACGCGTGCGTTAGAACCGTAGGCGTGAATTACGCCGCCGTTGATAACAGTCGGGTCGACACCGCCCGCGTCCAACAACGCGCTGACCATGGTTGTCGTCGTGGTTTTGCCGTGGGTTCCCGCGACGGCCACGTTAGATTTCAAGCGCATCAATTCCGCAAGCATTTCGGCGCGGCGCACAATTGGCAGGCCCTTCGCACGTGCTGCATCATACTCAGCGTTACCAGGCTTGATCGCACTAGAGATCACCACAACATCCGCATCCTGAAGGTTTTCAGCAGCCTGCCCGACGAAAATTTTAGCCCCCAAACCGGCCAAACGATCCGTGATTTTGGATGCCTTCAGGTCCGAGCCTTGCACAGTGTAGCCATGATCCAGAAGCACTTCCGCAATGCCGGACATGCCAATGCCGCCAATCCCCACAAAGTGAAGCGCGCCTAATTTCGTGGGAAGTTTCGTTGCTGCCATATCCGTGCCTACCGTCTTTCATTTTTGTACTTATTGCTGGCTTTGCGCCAGTTCTAATGTGAGATCAGCCAAGGCTTGGGTCGCATCTGGCCGCCCCGCCCCAAGCGCCGCCTGCGCCATCGCAGTTGCTTTTTTCGGGTTGCTGAGAATAGCTGAGATCTGCGCTGCGACCGCCTCAACCGTAAAAGTATCTTCGGCCATCACCACAGCCCCACCAACTTCTGCAAGCCCGCGCGCATTTGCGGTTTGGTGATCATCTGTCGCAATGCCAAGTGGCACCAAAATCGATGGCCGGCCAATCACAGAAATATCCGCCACACTACTTGCGCCTGCACGGCTGATGACCAACTGGGCTTCTGCAAACAGAGTGGGAATATCATCAAAGAACGGCTGTACATGCGCAGTGATGCCGTGTTGTGCGTAAAATTCTGTAACACGCGCCTCGTCCTCTCCACGTGCTTGATGGATGACGCGCACATTCGCGCGGACACTTTCCGGCAGTCGCGCGATGGCCGCTGGCACCACATCAGACAGAATACGCGCGCCTTGGCTGCCGCCAATGACGACAATCGACATCGGATAATCTCCGGGTGGAATATACCCCGCTGCAGCGCGGGTCAGCACGGTTTCACGCACAGGGTTGCCCGTTGGAACACCCTCGATGCCATCTGGAAGGCTCATTGGCCACGTGCCGCATGCAACGCGACTTACACGGGACGCAAACAGTTTGTTCACTCGGCCCAACACACCGTTTTGCTCGTGCAACATGCGGGGGCGACGCAGCAAAGTTGCCGCTGTCAAAGCGGGAATTGAGGGATAACCACCGAACCCAACCACCACATCAGGACGGTCGCGCAGCATTGCAAAAGTTGCGCCCACACAGCCTGCAATGATCTGAAACGGCGCCAACACTTTTGCCAAAATACCACCACGCGACAGCGTTGCGCTGCTGACCTGCTCTATTTTCACATCGGAAGGAAAGCCACCGGCGTAGCGCGCACCGCGGGCGTCCGTACTCAGAACGACGCGCCAGCCTTGTGCAAGCATCGCCTCTGCCAGTGCTTGCGCGGGAAACATATGCCCGCCCGTGCCGCCCGCCGCGATGATCAGGAGGGGTTTGCCCGCCATGACTTACACGCCCCGGCGGGACAGGATATCACCAATCTCACCTTGCGGGCGTTTGCGTGTGAACGCGAGCAGCATCCCAACTGCAATGCCACCAGCGATCAACGACGAGCCACCATAGCTAACAAACGGAAGGGTCATACCTTTTGCCGGCAACAACCGCACCGCGACACCCATGTTAACCAAAGCCTGAATACCGAATGTGCACGCCAACCCCGTACCTGCCAGACGAATGAACGGATCCCGCTCACGGGTCAGGCGGTGCAGCGAGCGCAGCACGATTGCGGTATAAAGAAGGATAATAATCAGCACTAAAAAGAGGCCATATTCCTCAGCCGCGACAGCAATAATGAAGTCCGTATGGGCATCGGGTAGTGATTGCTTAACCTGCCCTTCGCCAACGCCCACGCCAAAAAAACCACCCTCACGTATAGCGTTGGTCGCGTAGCCAAGCTGGGTTGTGGGATCAACTTCAGATGACCAATAGCCGTCAATGCGGCGCGCGAAGTGCTCGCTTGAGGAATAGGCAACAAAGCCACCCGCGATGACCAACCCCATCAGACCGATCAACAAAACCGCAGGCGCGCCAGCGACAAACCACATCACGCCCCAGCCGAACAACACCAAGCACGCCTGACCAAAATCAGGTTGTAGCGCCAACATCAAAACGATCATGACGCACAAGATAAATGACATGGATTTACCCGGAGGCCCCTCAAGTTCCTGACTGGCCGCCATCATCCACGCCGCCATCACAACAAAACTGGGCTTCAAAAACTCGGACGGCTGCAAAGACGCAAACCCAAGCGAATACCAGCGCACCGCACCTTTTCCAAAGTCCGTTCCAAAAACAGGCAGAGCTGCAAGCGCAACGAATGAAGCCATAAATCCAAGAACCGCCAAGCGGCGCACCATATCGGGCTGCATCATCGACACGACAAACATGGTGATCATCGCCATAAATCCGAAAATGATCTGACGCTCTACGTAATGAAACGGAGCGAAGCCATTTTTGGCAGCAAGCGGAGGGGACGCCGCAAGTCCAAGCAGCAAGCCGATCCCAAACAGGATCAGAATGCACGACATTGTCCACTTGTCGATCGTGCGCCACCAGCGTGGAAGCACAGCATCGCCGCTACGCACGGGGACCGTGCCATAGACCATTTCTGTCATGGTTTACCTACTCTAACCGCCTCAATCGCCCCGTTTTCGGGGTCTCTAAAGGGACAATACTACGAAACCGCGTGTGATTCTACGGAAATTACGCATGAATTTGAGGTTTCTGAGTACGCCAAGCGGCACTCCGCTTGCCAACGGGCGTAAGCTGAGCCACTCACCACATATGCAAATTAATACACTCATCATTGGCGCTGGCGCCGCAGGCTTGATGTGCGCCGCCCACAGCGGCCCGAAAACTATGGTTGTGGATCACGCCAAAGCGGCCGGTGAAAAGATACGCATTTCGGGCGGGGGCAAGTGTAACTTCACCAATATGTACGCAGAGCCCCAGAATTTTCTGAGTGCAAACCCACATTTCTGCAAATCAGCCCTGTCACGCTACACCCAGTGGGATTTCATCGAGATGGTCGCAGCAGCAGGCATTCCCTATCATGAGAAAACGTTGGGTCAGTTGTTTTGCGACACCTCCGCCAAAGACATCATCAAGCTGCTCAAAACCGAAGCTCGCGGTGCGGACATTCGCCTCAACACCTCTGTTGAGCATATCGCCAAGGCCGAAAACGGTTTTGATGTAGCCTTAATGCACGAAGGCAAGCTTACATCCGTCTCAACCGCGAATTTGGTAGTGGCCACTGGCGGCAAATCAATTCCCAAAATGGGTGCTACAGACTTCGGCTACCGCATCGCGCGACAGTTTGACATTGATGTGTTGCCGACCCGCGCAGGGCTGGTTCCCCTTACCTTCGGGCAAGATATCATGGAGGCCCTAAAGCCCATGGCAGGCGTGTCACTCAATGCGCGGGTCAGCTGTAATGGTGCCGCTTTTGAAGAAGGGTTGTTGATCACCCACCGCGGCCTTTCCGGACCATCGATCTTACAAGCCAGTTCCTATTGGCACGAAAAAGACAGTTTGTTTCTGCATCTTGAGCCTGCGCTCGACATTGTGCAGGCGCTCAAAGACCAGCGTCAACAAGCCGGACGTATGGCAGTTCATACAGCATTGGGCGCGCATCTGCCTTCAAAACTTGCCAACTACATCATCGAAATTGCGGGGCTTAGCGGAAATTTAGCCGATCAATCCGACAATGATCTGGCGCAGCTTGAAGCAGTTCTGACCGAATTGGAAATGCGCCCAACAGGTAGCGAAGGATACAGAACCGCCGAAGTGACCCTTGGCGGCGTGAACACCGATGCTCTCAACTCAAAAACAATGGAAAGCCGCACCGTACCGGGGCTTTATTTCATCGGTGAGGTTGTCGACGTTACGGGATGGCTTGGCGGATACAACTTTCAGTGGGCATGGTCATCTGGATGGGCCGCGGGGACGGCAATCGCGGGCTAAGGCAGCGCCACCTACTCCGCGATCACACGATTGACGCAATCCACAAAATCATCTCCGCGGGCCTCAAAGCTGTCGTATTGGTCAAAACTTGCAGCCGCTGGCGCCAACAAGACAACATCACCTTCCTGCGCATCCGCTAAGGCCTGAGAGACAGCCTCTTGCATTGAGCCGCACACGGCCGTGTCGCAGCTGAGCTGGCGGGCAAAATTCTCTGCCTCGCGCCCAATGACGTAAGCTTTCTTAACATTTCCTAGATGCGGCAGAAGTGCGTTAAGACCGCCCTCTTTTTGCAAGCCCCCACAAATCCAGCGCACTTTTTGGAATGCCTGAAGTGCTTTGGCGGCACTATCTACGTTGGTCGCCTTGCTATCGTTCACAAAACGAATTCCACAGTGCTCTGCAACAGTCTGGGACCGGTGGGGCAAACCTGCGAAGGTATGAAGTGCGGCCTCAATCTGGCGCGGGCCGATACCCACCGCGCGGCAAGCGGCATAAGCAGAGCAGGCATTTTGATGATTATGTGCACCCGGCAAACCCGCAATGCCGCGCAGATCAATGCTGGCGACTTGGCGACCCTTGCGCCATTCCGCAAGAAAGCCCTTCTTGGCAAAAACACTCCAGCCGTTTGACGTCAGCTTACGCTCAACCGAAACAGAAATCACCCGATCCTCGCCCGCAGCTGTCGCCGTCTGATTGGCCAAAAACTGCCCTTCAATTTCATCAATGCCGATGACAGCCCGCTCTGGACCGCCCTCTGCAAAAAGTCGGCGCTTGGCGTTAAAGTACCCGCCCATTCCTGCATGACGGTCAAGGTGATCGGCGCTTAGATTTGTCCAAACCGCAACATCAGGCGTCAAAGCGCGCGCAAGCTCGGTTTGATAAGACGACAACTCAAGCACAATCACTTCGCCGTCATGCGCGGGCTCAATGTCCAACACCCCACGGCCAATGTTGCCAGCCAACTGCGAAGGCCGGCCGCTTGCCTGCAAAATGTGATGGATCAACGCAGATGTTGTGGATTTTCCATTGCTACCTGTGACAGCGATCACCTGCGGCGTGCGGTCAAATGCGTTCCAATCGTTGGTAGCGTAACTGCGGAAAAACAGCCCGATGTCGTTATCCACGGGCACGCCAGCGGCCCACGCCAGCGCAATAACAGGGTGTGGTGCGGGATAAAGATGCGGAATTCCGGGGCTAACGATCAGGGCAGACACGTTCTCAAACGCGCCTTGTTTGGTCAGGTCGTGCAACAACAGCCCCTGCCCCTCGGCACGCAGACGCCCTTGTTCGCTGTCGTCCCAGCAAAGCGCCTCCGCCCCGCCTTCTTCCAACGCATGCGCCGCAGCCAATCCCGAGCGCCCAAGGCCCAAGACCGCAACCCGCTTACCCTCAAAACCTTGCACAGGGATCATCGCCGCACCCTACTTTTTCTTTTGTTTATAAATATCCAAGCCCGACGGCTCACAGTTTACCGTACTTTGAGTGTCGCAAGACCGATCATCGCGAGAATAAGTGAGATAATCCAGAACCGGATCACAATCTGTGGTTCGGCCCACCCTTTTTTCTCATAATGGTGATGGATAGGCGCCATCAAGAAAACCCGTTTTCCGGTTCGCTTGAAATAAAGCACCTGAATGATCACCGAAAGCGCTTCAACCACGAACAGACCGCCTACAATACCAAGAACCAGCTCGTGCTTTGTGGCCACCGCAATCGCGCCGAGCGCGCCGCCAAGTGCAAGCGAACCTGTGTCCCCCATGAACACCGCCGCAGGAGGGGCATTGTACCAAAGAAAGCCAAGCCCGCCGCCAAATAACGCCGCACTAAAGATCAAAATTTCGCCGGTGCCTGGCACGTAATGCACATCAAGATATTCGGTGAAATCCACGCGGCCCACCGCGTAGGCAATCACACCCAAAGTACCCGCAGCAATCATAACAGGCATGATCGCCAAACCGTCCAGACCGTCCGTCAGGTTCACCGCATTCGCGGACCCGACGATGACAATCATCGCAAACGGTACAAAGAAAAAGCCCATGTTAATCAGCGTATCTTTGAAAATCGGCAGCGCCAGTTGATTGGCCAATTGATCCGGATGCACCTGACTGGCCCAAAAGCCAGCAATACCCGCAATTACAAAGCCCAACAAAAGCCGCACGCGGCCGCTGACCCCGTCGGTATTTTGCTTTGAGACTTTGGCGTAGTCATCCGCAAAGCCGATGGCCCCAAACGTCATCGTGACGAACAAAACCAGCCAGACGAAATGATTATCCCAACGCGCCCAGACCAGCGTTGAAAACAGGACAGCTGACAGAATAAGCAAGCCCCCCATCGTGGGTGTGCCCGCCTTAACAAAGTGACCTTGTGGGCCGTCTTCACGGATCGGCTGACCCTTGCCTTGTCTGCGGCGCAACACGTTGATGAGGGTCGGCCCAAACACAAACCCGAAAATCAGCGCCGTTAGAAACGCCCCACCTGCGCGAAAAGTAATGTAGCGAAACAGGTTGAAAAAATCGCCCCCGTCAGAAAGCTCGGTCAGCCAATACAGCATTTTGTGGTCGTCCCCGTTCTTCGTCAGGATTTAGGTGGTACTGGTAGTGCTTTGACCCAATTTACGCAAGGCATCAACGACCTGCGTGACACGGCTGCCCAATGAGCCTTTGACCAAAACCACATCACCGGCATCGACGATATGGCTCACTTCGGCAGCAAGTTCCTGGGCCGTTTCGTACCACCGCCCGCGCTGTGGTGCCCCAAGCGCATCATAAAGCGCCTTCATGCGCGGTCCGACACAATGCACTTTGCTGACGGCGGCCAAATTTGGATCTTGGGCAACACTTGCGTGGATGGCCATTTCGTCGCTGCCTAACTCAAGCATATCGCCCAAGATTGCGATGCGTCTGCCTGAGCTGACCCGCCCAAGATTATCTTGCGGCTCTGCACTGCTTAGCACCGCCAAGGCCGCGGCAAGGGACGCAGGGTTGGCGTTATAGGCATCATCAATAAGGTCGATCACAGCATCCGTATCAACAACATCAAGCACAATCCGCTCGCGCATGCCGCGTCCCGCAGGCGGCTGCCAGCGTGCCATATCAATCGCCGCACGGCCCAGATCACCACCAAGCGCATCCACAACTGCCAACGCACCGAGCGCGTTCATGGCAAAATGCGTGCCTGCGGACATCACTTTGAACAAAATGTCTTCTGTGCCTGTGTCTATTTCAATGCGGGCTTCCACAATTGTTAGGTCATTCAAAACGCGGGCTGAACGCAATTGGTAAGCAGATGACATTTCGCCAAAAAGCCGCATTTCGCAGCCTGATTTGAGCGCATGGTTTTGTAAAATTTCACTCGTCGCGATATCAGCGTTCAACACAGCAACGCCGCCTGCCAGCAAGCCATCAATGATCGAGGCTTTTTCACGCGCGATGCCTTCGATATTTTCAAAAGCCTCAAGATGCGCAGGCGCGACTGTTGTCACCATCGCCACATGAGGGCGGGTCAACTTGGATAGCGGCGCAATCTCACCGGGGTGGTTCATCCCCATTTCAATGACGGCAAACTGTGTATCCGCAGGCATTCGCGCCAATGTAAGCGGCACGCCCCAGTGGTTGTTGTAACTGGCAACAGACGCATGGGTACGCCCTTGGGCAGACAACACATCGCGGAGCATTTCTTTGGTGGAGGTTTTGCCGACGCTTCCCGTGATACCAACAACTTTGGCATTGGTCCGTGCACGTGCGGCGACGGCCAAACGCTCAAGCGCGGCCAACACATCATCAACAATCAAAAGTGGGGCATCGCTTGGCACAGCGTCAGGTACGCGCGATACCATGGCAGCACCCGCACCGGCCTCAAGGGCAGCTGCCACAAAATCATGCCCGTCGCGTACGTCTTTCAGCGCAACGAATAAATCGCCCGCCTCAATCGTGCGCGTGTCAATGCTAATGCCATCTACGGCCCAGCTTCCTTGGGCGACCCCGCCTGTGGCTGCAACCGCTTGTGCACTGGTCCATAAGCTCATCTCACATCATCCCGTCCAAAGCGGCCACTGAAATGCTGGCCTGTTCCACGTCATCAAATGGCAAAACATCCGCACCAATGATTTGACCCGTCTCGTGACCTTTGCCTGCAATCAAAAGGGCGTCACCCTCTTCCAGCATATCGACTGCGCGCAGAATTGCCTCTGCCCGATCGGCCACATTAATCGCATCGGGACACCCTTCCATGACTGCTGCACGGATCGCTGCAGGGTCTTCGGAGCGCGGGTTGTCATCAGTCACAATCACCACATCCGCAGTCGCGGCCGCAGCGGCACCCATCAACGGGCGCTTGGTGCTATCACGGTCCCCGCCGGCGCCGATGACAGCAACCAGTTTGCCAATGATGTGCCCGCGTAGCGAGGCAATAGCCGATCGCACCGCATCCGGCGTATGCGCGTAATCTACGAAAACCGCCGCACCGTTTTGGCGGGTTGCGGCCAACTCCATGCGGCCACGCACGGTTTTAAGATGCGCAAGACTGTCAAATACTTCATCCGCTGCACCGGCTGCGGCAATGACCATGCCAGCCGCAACAAGGGCGTTCTCTGCTTGAAACTGCCCCATGACGTTCAGGCGCAGCGTCCGCGCTTTGCCTTGCCACGCGATCCGCAGTGTTTGGCCTGTGGCATCAAGACGGTGATCCAATATGCGCAGGTCCGCGTCCTCGGCCTTGCCAACGGTGATAACCTTAAGATCACGTGCGACGCAAAGCTGCTTAACGCGCGGTCCCATTGCGTCGTCGATATTGATAACCGCCGTGCCGTCTTCGACCAGAACGCGCTCAAAAAGACCCATCTTGGCGGCGAAATACGCCTCGAACGTCTCATGATAATCCAAATGATCTTGGGTGAAGTTCGTAAAGCCCGCCACTTTGATATGGCACCCGTCCAGCCTGTGCTGATCCAGCCCGTGCGATGACGCCTCCATCGCCGCATATGTCACACCGTTCTGCGTAGCCTCAGCCAAAGCCGCGTGCAGCGTAATGGGATCTGGGGTCGTGTGCGCTAGCGGTGCGGTCCAGTGCCCCTCAACGCCGGTTGTTCCAAGGTTGACCGCAGGCTTGCCCATCTCTTCCCAAATCATCCGCACGAAAGTGGCGACAGATGTTTTGCCATTGGTGCCCGTCACCGCCACCATAGTCTCGGGCTGGGCGCCGAACCAAAGGGAGGTGGCGCGTGCAAACGTTTGGCGTGGCTCATCTGCTATGATCAGCACCGCCTCAGAGGCGGCCAATTCTTCCTTGGCGATCTCGGCGCCCATAGGGTCAGTCAAGATTGCCGCAGCCCCTTGGCGCAGGGCGTATTGGATAAAGTTGGCCCCGTGAACGTGTGCACCAGCAAAAGCCGCAAACAAAAAGCCAGCTTCCACGACGCGGCTATCTAAAGCCACCCCTGTGATGGCAACATCCCGTGCCGCCGTCAGCCCAAGTTGCGAAAGTGTTTTAGTCGTCATTTCAGCCAATGCTCCTCAGAAACACACCCGGTGATGCCCCGCCCTGACGGCCACGCGTCGCTCCCGCGAAGGCCTTACTGTGAGGTCAGTGTTACACGCGCAAGGCTAGCAGGCTCAACAGTTGGGCGCAGGTCTAAAAGCGGAGCCACACGCCGGATCATTTCAGCGGTCACCGGTACCGCAGTCCATCCCGCCGAGCGACGCATCCGACCCAGTCCCATGATCTCGGGTTCATCCAATGTCACAATCAAAACGTACTTTGGATCATGGCTTGGGAACATTGTCGCAAAGGTCGCAATGACGCGGTCCTCATAATATCCACCCGTTGGTTTTGGCTTATCTGCCGTACCTGTTTTACCGGCAACTGAATATCCTGGTACATCACCAAAACTTGCGGTGCCATCAGTGACAACAGCGCGCAGCATTTTTTGCGCCTCGCGTGCCGCCTCGGGCGACATAACGCGGGGGCCAAGCGGCACTGTGCTGTCTTGTTTCAACAAGGTTGGCGTGACCGCCGTGCCACCATTCGCGATGGCCGCATAGCCCGCCGCAAGCTGCATGGGTGAGGTAGACAAGCCGTGGCCGTAACTGATGGTCACGGTGCTTAACTCGGTCCACTTGGGCGGCAGCAAAGGCGTGCCACGCTCAACAGTTTCCACGGGTGCGGCCTCAAAAAAGCCCAAGGATTTGAGGAACTCTTGCTGACGCTCTGCGCCGATCTCAAGCGCCAAACGTCCGGTGCCGCGGTTCGAAGACTTCACCATGATGTCTGACACGCTGAGCTTGCCGTAGTTCTTGTTCTCAAACTCACCGATAGAACGCCTTCCAACACGCATCGGACCTTTTGTATCAATGATGGTGTCAGCATCAGCGATACCCAGATCAACAGCTTGTGCGGCTGTGAAAATCTTAAAAGTCGAGCCAAGCTCGTACACACCCTGTAATGCGCGGTTGAAAAGTGGGCTGTCGCTTTGGTCTTTGTCTTTGTCAGCAACCGTCAAAGGACGCGGGCGGTTGTTGGGATCAAAATCAGGTAGGCTAACGACGCTGATCACCTCGCCGGTTTTTGCATCCATCAACACCGATGACGCGCCTTTGGCGTTCATGATCTTCATACCGTTGAACAGCACTTCTTCGGATGCTGCCTGCACCGTCAGGTCAAGCGACAACTCAAGCGGCTCATTGGCTTTGGCAGGGTCGCGCAAACGGTCATCGAAGAACTTCTCAACACCCGCTACGCCCAATACTTCGGCACTACTTACGCCCTGCTCACCAAAACGCGTACCGCCCAAGATATGCGCCGCAATTGCGCCGTTGGGGTAAAGACGCATCTCACGCGGCCCGAACAGCAACCCTGGGTCACCAATATCATGTGCGGCTTGCTTTTGCTCGGGACTAAGCCGTTTTTTAACCCACGCAAACTTGCGATTGCCGCCAAGTTCCTTGCGCAGTTTTTGCTCGTTCAGATCAGGAAATATCTCAAGCAATTTTGCAATTGTGCCGTCCTTATCAATCATCTGATGAGGATGTGCATACAGCGAATAGGTATCGTGATTTGTCGCCAAAATACGACCACGGCGGTCCAGAATATCAGCACGGTTTGATCGGATTTGCACATTCATCGCAGAGCTGCGCGGCTCTGCCACGTCCGAGGCCGACAACGTCGCCATGCGCCCACCTACAGCACCGAATGCGGTCAAAAAGAACAACCCCAACACCACCAAACTGCCCTCTGCACGGCGGCGGGACTGATCGCGCATTTCTTCATGACGCTTACGCTTGTTATCGCGTTCAATCGCATCAGGATTTTCGCCGCTTTCGCGGGCTTTCAAGATTCGAGCAAGGGGGCGAAGTGGCGTGCGGATCATTGTGCATCCCCAAGTGTCGCGTTCGTATCAACGGCGCCCGTGATCAATCCAAGCGGCGCAATCACAGAGGGATAACTGATCTGGTCAACGCGGCCAAATTGCTGCGGCTCCATCGGCAAAAGACCCAGCAAATCAAAATTGATCTCAGCTAAATCTCGCAGCCGCTCAGGACGGTTCAGGTATGCCCACTCACCACGCAAAATGCCCAGTGTATCGCGCGCCTCAGCGATATCACGCTGTAGGACCCGAACTTCTGCCAGGGCGTCTTTCGTTCGATAATTTTCCTGATAGGCCCAAAAAGCCAGCCCCATGACCGCAAGTGCCGCGCTGATATAAAGCAACGTACGCATCGCTTAGCCCTTTCCCAACGTCGGCATGCCAATGTCGCGCGGCGCCAGTGTTTCGCCCGCCACATCAGCCGGCGCATCACTACGGATCGCAACACGTAGCTTTGCACTGCGCGAGCGGGGATTTTCCTCAAGCTCCTGCGCATCTGGCCCGATTGCTTTGCGGGATTTCAGAGTAAACGCAGGGGTTTCTTGTTCAGCCTCCGGTGCATAACGGTTTGCATTACCTGTCGTGCCCGCACGCATTTGCAAAAAGCGTTTCACCATCCGGTCCTCAGTAGAGTGAAACGTGACCACCGCCAACTTACCACCGGGCTTCAACGCCCGCTCAGAGGCCATAAGGCCCTGATAAAGCGCATCATATTCACCATTCACCGCAATGCGGATCGCTTGAAAACTGCGGGTCGCAGGATGGCTTTGACCCGGTTTTGAGCGCGGCAGTTGACCTGCAATCAGGTCGGCAAGCTCAAGAGTTGTCGTAATAGGGGCCGCAGCGCGTGCCTTCACGATTGCCTTTGCGATCCGGCGAGAGGCGCGTTCTTCACCATATAGAAACAAAACATTCGCTATTTCAGCTTCGGACAATGTGGCGATCAGATCAGCCGCCGAAGGTCCATCTTGGGCCATCCGCATATCAAGGGGGCCGTCTTTCATGAACGAAAAGCCGCGCTCGGCTTGGTCCAGCTGCATCGAACTGACCCCAAGGTCCAAAACAATGCCGTCAAGGTTTTCCGCATAAGTATCGAGTTTGGCGAAATTTCCAGCAACCAGTGTCACACGATCATCGGCCCACGATTTTGCCATCTCAAGTGCTAGCGGATCTTGATCAACGCCAATCACCTGCTCTGCACCCGCCTCAAGCAGCCCGCGCGTATAGCCACCGGCCCCGAGCGTCCCATCAAGCCAGACACCACCTACAGGCGCTACCGCCTCCAACAAAGGACGCAAAAGAACGGGAATATGCGGATCAGCGGACGGTGTAGAAGCGGCGCCCATTGATTATTCCTCATCCCCATCAAGATAAACGGACGGGTCCAAATCCGGATCGAAATCCTCGTCATCCAAAGCGAGGTTATTCTCAGCTTCGAATGTCTCAGGCGTCCAAATTTCAAATGTATCGTTGTTGGCGATGAAGTAGGCCTCGTTCGTAATACCCAACTTTTCGCGCAGCTTGGGGGACAAAACGAACCGCCCCGTTTCATCAACGCTAAGCGTTACCGAACGACCACTGTAAAGGCGCGACAAAGCGTGACGCTTTTTGGAACCACGGGGTAATTTGCGAATTTTAGCATCAACTGAAGCCATACCATCCACAGTGAACCCCTCAAGAAAGGCACGCCGATCATCACCGTAAACTAGAACAAACTCTGGCAACTTGCCATTTTCCCACGCCGGATCACCTGCCTCCAAGACACGCCGAAAGGGCGCGGGAATTGAGACCCTGCCCTTTGCATCCACCTTCTGGTGGTATTCGCCTCTGAACGCACGGACCATCGAGGAACCGGCTCCTGTTGCTACCTTGCGACCTACGCACTGAAATGCGCGGCCCTTTAATTAAAAAGGCGGGCTGATCTGCTGCCACTGATCAACCCGCCTGTGCCCCTTTGCGGGGAAGTCCGACTGCGCGCGCCACCTGGGGGGATGTCTGCTCGCTCACGCGCCGGATCTCGTTGATCGAAGAAGTGAGGCCTGTATGAAACCTTTTTCGGTCGCCGGGTGGGGTTCTTAAGACGCCCCTTAAATGTGTGCTCACCGCTTCGATAGATTTAGGAATACATGGGAATTTATGGGAAGCAACAACTTTTTTTGAGCTAAACGCCTTAAAAACTTAGTAAATCATGAAGCAAACTATACTTTAGACCGCCTTAATGACATCATAATGTAGAAGCATATGGCCCATAACACTAAATGTAGTAGTAGCATTATTGTTCAAATAATTACCAAAAAATCCCAATTTTCATCACTTCAGCTAAAAAAGCCGACCTATCCCACCTAATTTGAGCGGTTATTTGATAAAATCTACGAGATACAGATAGAAAACTACCTATCACTCCCATGATTTCCCACATATCATTATCATATGCAGCAAAAAAGGCGCCCCGAAGGAGCGCCTTAAACTTCAATACAATTGAGGTGTCTGTCTAAGCCATACCGCCTGCGACAAGGCGTTCAGCCAATTGGGCGTAAGCCTGCGCCATAGGGCTGTCACCAGCCGCGATGGGCGTACCAGCATCCCCTGCAAGCCGCGTATCCAGATCAAGTGGTAACGACCCAAGGAAAGGTGCGCCAATTTTCGCAGCCTCGGCCTCAACGCCCCCATGCCCGAACAGATGCGCCTCATGGCCACACTCAGGGCAGACATACGTGCTCATGTTCTCAATCAGACCCAAAACCGGTGTGCGCAAATTATCAAACATATCAAGCGCGCGTCGTGCATCCAAAAGCGCCACATCTTGCGGGGTACTCACTACGATTGCCCCCGTCACTGCCGCGCGCTGGCAAAGCGTAAGCTGCACATCACCCGTGCCTGGCGGAAGATCAACGATCAGAACGTCAAGCTTACCCCACTCAACCTGCCCCAACATTTGTTGGAGTGCGCCCATTAGCATTGGCCCCCGCCACACAACCGCTTTGTCGGGGTCAAGCATCAGACCGATGGACATCATTGTGACGCCGTGGGCCTGCAGCGGAATGATTGTTTTGCCATCTGGGCTGGCAGGACGTTTTGAAACACCCAACATACGCGGCTGACTGGGACCATAGATGTCTGCATCAAGCAGCCCGACTCTACGTCCTTGCTTGGCCAGAGCGACCGCCAGATTTGACGACACTGTCGATTTGCCAACGCCGCCTTTGCCCGACCCAATCGCCAAGATACGGTCAACGCCGGAGACAGGCTTGGGACCGCCCTCTTGCTTTGTCGGGTGTCCGCCAATCTTCAGGCTGGGAGGCGCGGAAGGTTCAGCTTGTGGTTTAGCTGCGGGCTTAGATGGCCCGTGGGCTGTCAGCACGGCACTCACACTACTTATACCAGCAACTTTACCAACCACCGCCTCAGCCGCACGGCGCACACCATCCATGCGCGCAGCAGCTTCGGGATCAGGCGCTTCGATTACGAACCGAACAGTGCCGCCCTCAACACTTAACGCGCGGATCATATCGCGCGACACCAAATCGCCCCCATCAGGCAGCGTAAGAGATGACAGGGCTTTTAGGACTTCTTCTTTACTGGACATCAGTGGACCTTCCTTTGGCATCGGCTCATTGCGCATTCCCTTCGGCAAATAACCCGTTCTGCAAAGATCACAAGCCACATCCACCGCCCCATTACAGCCGATTTTCAGCTAGCGCTAACGGTACGCGGCAAAAGACCTGTGACGAAGCGTTGCAAAAGACGCATAGCTGCAATGCAGCATTGTGCGTTGTGCGGACGCAGCATGGCCCGTATCTTGGGTGCAAGACATTCGAAGCATGGCTCGGCGGACAAGACGCCGGCAAAACTTACAAGGACAAAAGCAATGGCTTTTACAGTTAGCACACCATCGATCTTCCGCCCAACTTTCGCAGACATCCTGCGCGCAAAATTTGACGACGTAAAAACAGCGATCGCTCAGCGCCGCACTTACAAAGCAACATTCAACGAGCTTGCGGTACTTTCAAACCGTGAACTGGCAGACCTCGGAATTTTCCGTTGCGACATCAAACGCATCGCCCTTGAGGCTGCATACGGCGCCTAAGCGCCAACACGAGATCAGGACGCCCTTTCCTCCTCCCGGGGTTGTTCTGTTAAAAGGCGGCGATACCATCCTCCCTGGTATCGCCGCTATTTTTTTGCCTGATTGTTTTTTTGTCGGTGGTTTTGCCATTTCCTTCTGACGCGCCGTCGCTAATGTGCCGCGAATGTATAGTTTCATCCTGCCTTTCCTGGCCTTCGCCTTCGTCAGCTCCGCCACCCCCGGCCCCAACAACGTGATGCTGTTGGCGTCTGGTGCAAACTTTGGTTTTCGGCGAACGCTTCCGCATATGTTGGGCATTTCGATTGGGCACTCGTTTCAGGTGGCGCTGATCGGGCTTGGGCTTTTGCAGTTGTTCAACGCATATCCTGCCAGTTTCATTGTGATGAAATTTCTCAGCGCTGCGTATCTTTTGTACCTAGCTTACAAAATCGCAAATGCCGCCCCACCAGCGGATGCGAAACCTGACAGCAAACCTTTTACATTCTTACAAGCGGCGGCCTTTCAATGGGTCAATCCCAAGGCGCTGTTCATGGCCATTACGGCGCAATCACAATACGCCCAGCCCGAATTTGGCATCTGGGGACCCATCGCAATTGCCTTACTGTTCATGGCCGCAAATTTTCCTGCCGTATCCATCTGGGGATATATGGGCGTGCAAATCAAATCCCTACTAAGCACACCAAGACGCCTGCGGATTTTCAATTACGCTATGGCAGGCATTTTGATCGCTACGCTCTATCCGATGCTCACAGCTGATTTCACCCTCTAGGTTTAAGCGATGCTTTGGCTTTTGATCACCTATGCTGTCGCCAGCACAATCACGCCCGGCCCAAACAACCTGATGCTCTTTGCATCGGGGGCCAATTTTGGCCTTCGCCGCAGCGTAAGGCACATATTTGGCATCAGTCTGGGTCATGTCATAATGATTGGCGGCTTGGGTCTTGGGCTTGCACAAATCTTCGCGGTGATGCCTGCGGCACATACGGTGCTCAAAATCTGCTCCGCAATTTATATGACGTATTTGGCATATAAAATCGCAACTGCTGCACCCCCAAGCGGCGTGGCAAGCACCGCTAAGCCGATGACGTTATGGCAGGCTGCTGCCTTTCAGTGGGTAAACCCCAAAGCATGGGCGATGCATCTCAACGCACTGACACTTTTCGCACCACCAGAAGCTGACTGGCTTGGGTTCCTCACGGTGATCATCGTCATTCCTCTGATCAACACGCCATGCGTCACCGTCTGGGCCGTGCTTGGCTCAAAAACGAAACGCTGGCTCAATGCCCCGCGCAGATTGCGGGCATTCAACATGACCATGGCACTTATGCTGATCGCATCGATCTTGCCTATTTTGCGTGCTGGTGTACCGGTTTAGTCCGCAATACCCACTCAAAAAGGCACGTCGCCCGCATGGTCCGCCGCCACAATAAAGCGCGCAACGACTTTCTTAGCACCCGCCTTATCAAACTCGATATCCAGCTTGTCGCCTTCAATACCCATCACTGTGCCGTAGCCAAATTTGGTGTGGAATACACGGTCACCGGCAGTATGCGCGCTGACCGCTGTTGCATCGATCGTGATGTTTTTCGCCTCTGCAGGTTGGGTCATGCCGCGCTGCGCTGCACGTGATTGAAGCCGCCGCCACCCCGGTGAGTTGTAGACATTGGCCGAGGCCGCTTCTTCGTGCAGTGTTGATTGCGGTGCGGCTGCGGCACCAAAACCACCACCATAAAGACCCGGCGGTGTCAGCACATCAACGTGTGCCTCAGGTAGCTCGTCAATAAAACGCGAGGGCATCGCCGATTGCCATTGACCGTAAAGCCGGCGGTTAGCAGCAAATGAGATCGTGCAAATCGCCTCTGCTCGCGTGATGCCTACATAGGCCAAGCGCCGCTCTTCCTCGAGACCCTTCACACCGCTTTCATCCATGGACCGCTGTGATGGAAACAGGCCGTCTTCCCAACCAGGCAAGAACACCGCGGGAAATTCCAAACCCTTGGCGCCGTGCAAAGTCATAATGCTGACTTTCTCGCCGTCTTGTTCGCTTTCGTTGTCCATGATCAGGCTGACGTGCTCAAGAAATCCTTGCAGGTTCTCAAAGCCTTCCAGCGCCTTCACAAGTTCCTTAAGGTTTTCAAGCCGCCCCGGCCCCTCGGGTGTTTTGTCGTTTTGCCACATCTCGATGTAGCCAGACTCTTCTAAGATAAGCTCTGCCACTTCGATGTGGCTGCGGCGTGCCTCAGATATCCAACTGTGCCAGCGGTCAAATCCCGCTACGAACTTTTCAAGTTCCTTGAACCCTTTGCCCGTGATCCCTTTGGCCGCGACCAGCAAACGCGCGCCTTCAATAAGCGACACACCATTACTACGCGCCGCCACTTGGATTTTCTGTTGGGCTTTATCGCCAAGGCCGCGCTTGGGCGTATTGATAATCCGCTCAAATGCCAGATCGTCCGTGGGGCTAATCGCAAGGCGGAAGTACGCCATTGCATCGCGGATCTCCATCCGCTCGTAAAAACGCGGCCCCCCAATCACGCGGTACGGCAGCCCGATGGTCAAAAAGCGATCTTCAAAGCCCCGCATTTGATGCGACGCACGTACAAGTATCGCCATATCATCAAGGCTGATTGGGGCCTGCCCGCGCGTGCCGCGTTGCATGGCCTCAACTTCTTCACCAATCCAACGGGCCTCTTCATCACCGTCCCAATGACCAATAAGGCGTACTTTGTCGCCCTCGTCACGTTCGGTCCAAAGGGTCTTTCCAAGACGCCCTTTGTTGCCAGCGATGACACCAGATGCTGCCCCCAGAATATGATGGGTCGAGCGATAGTTTTGCTCAAGCTTGACCACATGCGCGTTCTCAAAGTCTTTTTCGAAGCGCAAAATATTGCCAACTTCTGCGCCCCGCCAGCCATAGATCGACTGATCATCGTCGCCCACACAGCAGATGTTTTTGTGCCCCGCCGCCAACAATCGAAGCCACATATATTGCGCCACGTTCGTATCTTGGTATTCGTCCACAAGGATGTATTTGAACCATCTTTGATACTGTGCCAGCACATCTGAATGGTTTTGGAAAATGCTTACGACGTGCAACAACAGATCGCCAAAATCGCAGGCGTTAAGCGTTTTTAGACGCGCTTGGTATTGCGCGTAAATCTCAACGCCCCGCCCATCAAAGGCACTGCTATCGGCAACAGGCACGTTCTCAGGCGTTAGCGCACGGTTTTTCCAACCGTCAATTACCGTCCCAAGCGCCCGCGCAGGCCAGCGTTTTTCATCCAAGCCATCTGCCACAATCAGTTGCTTTAACAGGCGGTTCTGATCGTCGCGGTCCAGAATGGTGAAGTTGGACTTCAGTCCTGCAAGCTCGGCATGTCTGCGCAACAACTTCACACAAATAGCGTGGAACGTGCCAAGCCACGGCATCCCCTCAACCGTTGCGCCCATCAGTGCGCCAACACGGTCCTTCATCTCGCGCGCGGCTTTGTTGGTGAACGTCACCGCCAAGACCTCGTTCGGGCGAGCACGGCCAGTTGTCAAAAGATGTGCGATTCGACAGGTCAGCGCCTTGGTTTTACCGGTGCCGGCACCCGCCAACATCAAAACGGGCCCATCAAGGGTCTCTACGGCCTGACGTTGCGCGGGGTTCAAGCTGTCCAAATAGGGCGCAGGGCGCGCCTGCATGGCACGTTGACTTAGCGGGATGCTTGCCGCCTCGAAGGCGTCATCTTCGGAAAAATCGCTCATGTGTAATTATGTAGCGCGGTTGCCCTGCGGTGAAAACCCATGTTCGCTCATTGTTCGCAGCACAGGCGCTGCTCAGACACATACCCAATTCTACGATGTTTACGGATTTACAAAAACGTCATAGAAGATACTCAAATTGCTGCACTGCAACATGACTACACAAGGATGATCCCATGGCTGATTTCAACAAAATTCTTATTGCCAACCGTGGGGAGATCGCGATCCGAATTATGCGCGCAGCAAACGAGCTTGGCAAAAAGACGGTCGCGGTATTTGCGGAAGAAGACAAGCTGGGGCTGCACCGTTTCAAGGCGGATGAAGCATACCGTATCGGCGAGGGCCTTGGTCCCGTTGCAGCCTATCTGAGCATTGACGAAATGATCCGCGTCGCTCTTGAGGCCGGCGCAGATGCGATCCACCCGGGCTATGGGTTGTTGTCTGAAAACCCCGAGTTTGTGGATGCATGCGCTGCAAACGGCATTACATTCATCGGTCCCAAGGCTGACACGATGCGCGCTTTGGGTGACAAGGCAAGCGCCCGCCGCGTCGCCATTGACGCTAATGTTCCTGTGATCCCCGCCACCGAGGTGCTTGGCGATGATATGGCAGAGATCAAAAAACAAGCGGCTGAGGTCGGCTATCCACTGATGCTTAAGGCGTCATGGGGGGGCGGCGGCCGCGGGATGCGCCCAATCTTTAGCGAAGACGAGCTTGAGGAAAAAGTCCTCGAAGGCCGCCGCGAAGCTGAAGCCGCGTTTGGCAACGGAGAAGGTTATCTTGAAAAGATGATCACCCGCGCGCGCCACGTTGAAGTACAAGTACTTGGCGACAGCCACGGTGAGATGTACCACCTTTACGAGCGCGACTGTTCTGTCCAACGCCGCAACCAGAAAGTCGTTGAGCGCGCCCCTGCCCCCTATCTAAGTGGCACCCAACGCGAGCAAATCTGCAACTTGGGCAAAAAGATCTGTCAGCACGTCAATTATGAATGTGCCGGCACTGTTGAGTTCTTGATGGATATGGACAGCGGCGAGTTCTACTTCATCGAGGTGAACCCACGCGTCCAAGTTGAGCACACGGTGACCGAAGAAGTCACAGGCATCGACATTGTGCGCGCGCAGATCCTGATCGCAGAGGGTAAGTCACTTGTTGAGGCGACAGGCGTGTCGACCCAGTATGATGTCAAACTTGACGGTCATGCCATTCAATGCCGCGTCACCACCGAAGACCCGCAAAACAACTTTATTCCTGACTATGGCCGGATCACAGCGTACCGCGGTGCTACGGGCATGGGCATTCGGCTTGATGGCGGCACCGCTTATTCTGGCGCGGTCATCACACGGTATTACGATAGCCTGTTGGAAAAAGTCACCGCTTGGGCCCCAACGCCAGAAGCCGCCATTGCGCGGATGGACCGTGCCCTGCGGGAGTTCCGCATCCGCGGTGTTTCAACCAACATTGCTTTTGTCGAGAACCTGCTCAAGCACCCGACGTTCCTCAGCAATGAGTACACCACGAAGTTTATCGATGACACGCCTGCGCTGTTTGATTTCAAAAAGCGCCGTGATCGTGCGACGAAACTGCTTACATACATTGCGGACATCACCGTAAACGGACACCCCGAGACCGTTGACCGCCCCCTGCCCGCCGCAGAAGCGCGTGCGCCAAAGCCACCGGTGCGCATTGCGCAGAACACGCCGGATGGCACACGCACAATTCTGGATGCCCAAGGCCCGCAAGCCGTGGCCGATTGGATGGCGGCACAGAAGCACTTGCTGATTACAGATACGACCATGCGCGATGGGCACCAGTCTTTGTTGGCCACACGCATGCGCTCAATTGATATGATCAAAGCGGCACCAGCGTACGCGCAGAACCTATCGGGTCTTTTCTCGGTTGAGTGTTGGGGCGGCGCGACTTTTGACGTGGCCTATCGTTTCTTGCAGGAATGCCCATGGCAGCGTTTGCGCGACATCCGCGCACAGCTTCCAAATGTCATGACGCAAATGTTGCTGCGCGCCTCAAACGGTGTCGGCTACACGAACTACCCCGACAACGTGGTTGAGTTCTTTGTCAAACGCGCCGCTGCCTCTGGTGTTGATGTATTCCGCGTCTTTGACAGCCTAAACTGGGTCGAGAACATGCGTGTTGCTATGGACGCGGTGATTGATGCGGGCAAAGTGTGCGAAGGCACTATTTGCTACACTGGTGATCTGCTGAACCCAGAGCGCAGCAAATACGATCTGAAATATTACGTTGATATGGGCCAAGAGCTGAAGGCCGCAGGTGCGCATGTGCTGGGTCTGAAAGATATGGCAGGGCTTATGAAGCCCGCATCAGCGCGCATCTTGATCAAAGCGCTCAAAGAAGAAGTCGGCCTTCCGATACACTTCCACACCCATGACACTGCAGGCATGGCAACTGCGACAATTCTTGCAGCCGCCGAAGCGGGTGTAGATGCCGTTGATTGTGCAATGGACAGCTTTTCCGGCAACACATCCCAAGCAACATTGGGATCAGTCGTTGAAGCATTGCGCAACACAGATCGCGACACAGGCCTCGATATCAAAGCGATCCGTCAGATCAGCGATTATTTTGAAGCTGTGCGCGGACAATACGCAGCATTTGAAAGCGGTCTCCAAGCACCGGCATCAGAAGTATATCTGCACGAAATGCCCGGCGGTCAGTTCACGAACCTCAAGGCACAAGCCCGCAGCTTGGGCCTTGAAGAACGCTGGCACGAAGTGGCGCAAATGTATGCAGACGTGAACCAGATGTTCGGCGATATCGTCAAAGTCACACCGTCCTCTAAGGTGGTCGGCGACATGGCACTGATGATGGTCTCCCAAGGGCTTAGCCGCGCGGATGTGGAAAACCCCAAAAAGGATGTCTCATTCCCCGATAGTGTGATCGACATGATGAAGGGCAACTTGGGGCAGCCCAAAGGTGGCTTCCCCGATCTGATCGTTTCCAAAGCGCTCAAAGGCGACAGCCCTAACCTTGAACGCCCCGGTAAACACCTCGCACCTGCCGATCTTGAAGCAGAACGCGCGGCAGCAAGCACGGCCTGTGGTGGCAGCAGCATCGATGACGAAGACCTTGCAGGCTATCTGATGTATCCAAAAGTCTACACAGATTACGCGACACGCCACGATATGTACGGCCCCGTTCGCGCCTTGCCAACGCCAGTGTTTTTCTACGGCATGGACGTTGGCGATGAAATCGCAGCCGAGATTGACCCAGGCAAAACTCTGGAGATCCGCCTGCAGGCGATCGGCGACACCAACGAAGACGGTGAAGTAAAAGTGTTCTTTGAGCTAAACGGCCAGCCGCGCAACATTCGCGTGCCAAACCGCGCCATCAAAGCAACAACCGCCGCCCGCCCCAAAGCAGAGTTGGGCAACGCGGACCACATCGGCGCCCCCATGCCCGGTGTTGTCGCAAGCGTCGGCGTCACTGTTGGTCAAAAAGTCAGTGAGGGCGATTTGCTTCTGACAATCGAAGCAATGAAGATGGAAACAGGCATCCACACCGAGCGCGACGCGGTCATCAAGGCCGTTCACGTCGCGGCTGGGGGTCAAATTGACGCCAAAGACCTTCTGGTTGAGTTCGAATAACCAGCCAACCCAACTTACCGACCCAAGACCAAAGCCCCGCAAGCCTTTGTTTTGTGGGGCTTTTTGCTGTGCGATGGCTCCAGACAACACCCTTCGCAAAAGCATTTACAAAAAAATGTCATATTTCGTAATTTTCGCCTTGCAGCCACCCCGTGAAAATCCTAAATCAAGCGCACTAGCGGATGCGGGCGTAGCTCAGGGGTAGAGCATAACCTTGCCAAGGTTAGGGTCGGGCGTTCGAATCGCCTCGCCCGCTCCAGTTAGCCGGTTTCACCCAAGCCGGACACAAACAAAGGTCGCCCTAATCGGCGGCCTTTTGTGTTTCTACTAGGTAGTCTTTGGTCGATCGTAACTGGCACCCGCTGAAACCCCAAAGCCGCACCTCGGAAAAATCAGTAGCGCTGATCTTTCGCGCTGCGCCAAAACCGCCTAGAGCCTGTCACACCATCACAGCGGAGATGAAATGATGCGCACAAGTAAAGTTGCCCGTAAAACAGCGGAAACAGATATTTCTGTTGAACTGACCCTCGACGGCACTGGCACCTATGACAACCAAACTGGCGTTGGTTTTTTTGACCACATGCTGGATCAGCTTGCGCGTCACGCCTTGATGGACATGACTGTGCGCTGTTCTGGTGATTTGCATATTGATGACCACCACACAGTTGAAGACGTGGGGATCGCAATTGGACAAGCCTTGAATGAGGCGTTGGGCGACAAGCGTGGCATCAACCGGTACGGTGAATGCGCACTTGCCATGGATGATGCACAAGTACGCTGCGCGCTTGATCTGTCTGGCCGCCCCTTCTTGATCTGCAATCTCGATATGCCCACGCAGAAAATTGGCACGTTTGACACCGAACTGGTGCGCGAGTTTTTCCAAGCGTTTTCGACCCATGGCGGCATCACGTTGCACATCGATCAAGTGCACGGCTTCAACAGCCACCACATTGCCGAGGCCGCTTTCAAAGCAGTGGCCCGCGCCCTGCGCAGCGCCATGGAACAAGACCCCCGCAAAGCGGATGCAATCCCTTCAACCAAGGGTATTCTCTAAATGCGCACTGTCCTGATCGACTACGACAGCGGCAATCTTCATTCAGCAGAAAAAGCGTTTCAGCGCATGGCGCTGGAACGTGACGCGGGCGAGGTGATTGTCAGTGACCGAGCGGAAGATGTGGCCAGCGCAGACCGCATTGTCCTACCCGGTGACGGCGCTTTTCCCGCCTGTCGCAGCCAGCTTTTTGAACGCTCTGATTTGTTTGAGGCGCTCAACGAGGCAGTCACGCAAAAAGGTCGCCCTTTTATGGGAATTTGCGTCGGCATGCAGCTGATGGCGAACCGCGGCTTTGAATACGAAGAAGTTGACGGCTTTGGTTGGATCAACGGTGATGTGAAACGCATCGCTCCAAAAAATTCTAACCTTAAGATCCCGCACATGGGGTGGAACGAGTTAATCATCGATGCCCCCCACCCCGTTTTGGATGGCGTCACAAACGGCGACCATGCCTATTTTGTGCACAGCTACCAGATGGAAATGCACAGCATGGACGAACGGCTGGCCCATGTGGAATATGGCGGCGATGTAACAGCCGTTGTGGGCATGCAAAACCGTATCGGCGTGCAATTTCATCCCGAGAAATCACAAAGCGCGGGTCTGCGCATGATCGGTAACTTTTTGACGTGGGCCCCGTAGCCTTGGCCCCGTAAGCCGCATCAAAAGACCCAGTTGCTAAAAGCATAAAAGCCCAAAGGTTTGGATCAACCTTTGGGCCTTGGCGTTTCAGATAGGGTGACCAAATTTAATTTACGCGTGTCCAGACCTGCTTTTTGCAAATAATTGCAACGCAGCCTGAGACATTCAAAACATCGCCAGACAGTGACATTTTCGAGTTAAAGACCTTATCCGTGGATGGCTGCCAGATTTTGCCAGACTTGTAAGACCCGCCGCCGCGCGCAACCATATCCCAGACAAGCTTTTTACCTTTGTTATCGGATGCCCACGGGCCTTGCGCATTAAATGCCTGTGCGATCACACCACAAATCTTGTCGCCGCAGGTGCTCATTTCAACGTGGGCGTAGTTGCCATCGTCCACTTCTGTTTTCCACGTCCCCAAAACAGGGTCCGCTGCGGCAAAGCCTGCCCCCATCACCAACGCAACAGCGGCGCCAATCACCTTTTTCATACCAAGCTCCTCCCTAAGTTAAGATATCCTGCAACCGCGATGCGCGCGCGGACAAGGCTGACGTTGCGTTGCGGGGCCGAATGCCTATAACCGCGCCAACACCGTTTAACAAAGAGATGCCTCATGATCCTCTATCCTGCAATCGACCTTAAAGATGGCCAAGCCGTTCGCCTTGTGCACGGCGACATGGAGCAAACGACGGTTTTTAATGACAATCCTGCTGCGCAAGCTCTCTCGTTTGTTGATGCGGGGTGCGAATGGCTGCACCTAGTGGATTTGAACGGCGCTTTCGAGGGGGAACCGGTAAATGCCGCCCCCGTCGAGGCGATATTGAGCCAGACAAACGTGCCTGCACAGTTGGGTGGCGGTATCCGCGACATGGCCACCATTGAACGCTGGCTCGACAAAGGGCTTGCGCGGGTAATTTTGGGCACAGTTGCCGTAGAAAACCCCGATCTTGTTCGGCAGGCTGCACGTGCATTTCCTGGCAAAGTGGCCGTGGGACTTGATGCGCGCAACGGCTTTGTGGCCACGCGCGGATGGGCTGAGGAAACAGATATCCAAGTGGTTGATCTGGCCAAAAAGTTCGAAGACGCAGGTATCGCCGCGATCATCTACACAGACATCATGCGCGACGGTGCCATGAAAGGCCCAAACATCGACGCAACCGCCGCATTGGCCCGCGCCGTAGACATTCCAGTCATCGCATCTGGTGGCGTATCATCCATGGCAGACCTGACCGCCTTGAAGGACACCGGCGTGATCTCGGGCGCTATTTCAGGCCGCGCGCTTTATGACGGCGCGATTGATCTTTCTGCGGCTCTTGCAGCGCTCAAATCATAACTTCTGTTTCACGCCCCAACCCAGTAGACACATCATATGTTAAAAACCCGCATCATCCCCTGCCTTGACGTTGCCGAGGGCCGCACGGTCAAAGGTGTCAACTTTGTCGATCTGATTGATGCAGGCGACCCTGTGGAACAAGCAAAGGCCTATGATGCTGCTGGCGCAGATGAGTTGTGTTTTCTTGACATCAAAGCCACCCATGAGAACCGCGGCACGCTATATGATTTGGCACGCCGCACTGCTGAACACTGTTTTATGCCGCTGACCGTTGGTGGCGGTGTGCGCACCCATCATGACGTGCGTAAACTGTTGCTCGCGGGTGCTGATAAAGTCAGCTTCAACTCAGCGGCCGTTGCGGACCCCGATGTGGTGTCCGAAGCCGCCAACCGTTTCGGGAGCCAGTGCATCGTGGTGGCAATTGATGCAAAAACCGTCAGCCCCGGAAAGTGGGAAATATTCACTCACGGCGGGCGCAAAGGAACGGGCATTGATGCGGTGGAATTTGCAAAAGCGGTTGTTGCAAAAGGTGCAGGGGAAATCCTGCTAACCTCAATGGACCGCGATGGCACAAAACAAGGCTTTAACCTGCCCCTGACCCGCGCAATTTCTGACGCGGTGAACGTACCTGTAATTGCATCAGGTGGTGTGGGCACCTTGGATCACTTGGTCGAGGGCGTCACGGAAGGCGGGGCTTCCGCCGTTCTGGCAGCCTCAATTTTCCACTTTGGCACATACACAATCGCCGAAGCAAAAGCCCACATGTCCGCCGCTGGCATACCGATGAGGCTCTCATGACTTTAGAAGATCTTTACGACATCATCGAAGCCCGCAAGACGGCAGATCCTGATAGCTCATGGACCGCAAAACTGCTTTCAAAAGGTCCCGAAAAATGCGCTGAAAAGTTTGGCGAAGAGGCCGTTGAGGCGATCATCGAGGCCGTGAAGAATGACAAGCAGGGCCTTACTGGTGAAGCTGCCGATGTCCTATACCATTTGCTTGTGATGTTGGCGTCGCGCGATGTGCCGCTTGGCGACGTTCTGGATGAGTTGGCACGCCGGCAGGGACAATCAGGCCTGACCGAAAAAGCAAACCGCCCCTCAAATACGTGAACGGCTTTCGCAAAGCAGCCGCCCTCCTTGGCGCCGCTTTTGCGTTTACCGCGTTTGTTTTAGCGATCATCGCGTTTCTAGACGCGATAAACCGTTGCCCCGGATCACAGTGTAGAGACGCGGCACTAAGCGTTGCGCTTTACATCACGGCGGGCATATTTTGTATTCTCATCACAAGATATATCTGGCCACACCGCCCAAAAGAAAATGCGCCCAAGGTCAAATAACCAAGGGCGCAAGGTGCGGAACGAGGGACAGTAAACATGGGCAGGGTGTGTTCCATCCCCTGCCCACGACAGCACATAAGCGCTGCGCTCTAGAAATTCAGAGCCTGTCGCAAAAACGTGAACAGAAGATTAAGCCCTCTGTCACGCCAAAACGCTTGGCCAATTCGCATCAGCCTTGGCAATGTTGCCGGGGATGTCGTTCGACCAAATGCCGCGCACAACTTTGTTGAAGTTCAAATAAAGCTTATCGTCTACGATGGTCCACGCATCAGGTGATGTAGTCACTGTCCCGCCTTTAGAGACCGCATAAGCGCAATAGCCGCCGTATTGGGGCGCAAAGGCTTCTGGTTGCGCCTCAAACATGGCTTGATTTTCTGCGCTCGCAAACAGCCATGTAGCGCCGTTATACGCCGCCCTATAGGCAGCATCACCCGCAACAGGCGCGCTTTGAGTGAAGTATGCAACGGGATCGTAACCGCGAATGGCTACGCCTCCGTCTGTGAAAACAGCGGACTTGGCTGCATGTGCAATTCCTGCAAGCAACGGCAAAACAGGGGCTGCAACAGCGGCAGACAAAAGCGCGCGACGGTTTAAAATATATGAGTTCATGGGGTTTCCTTTACCAACTACTATTTGGCCCAAGGATGCGCGCAGCCAGTCGCTTACACCAGCCCCCACACGGTATTGTCAGACTGTGTTACAGCGCTCAGTCAAAGATGTCTTCAACGACATCTTCAATCTCGTCCCATACTTTTGAGACGAGCCTAGACACACTAAGCTTGCGTCCAAGCTTCACGCCAAATTTACGCCGCTTGCCCTTTTTGGGTTTGAACACTTTCTGCTCTTTGCTCCGCTTTGCCTTTTGAGCAGGCCCCGCAGGTTTTTTAACGGTGGTCTCAACGGGACGGGCTGCTGGGGCGCTGACCGGCATCAATTTAAGGTCATGCAAAGGCGCGCCACAACTTACGCATGACAACTCGTGACGCACATCACCGCGCAGCACCAGCGCCGCACGGGTACCGCAATAACAACACGTAGCAAGTTTCTGCGCGGCCAATGCGCTACCCGCGTGCCGCGTAAAGCGCCACCGCAGCAGCATTTGACACGTTGAGCGAACCAAACGCGCCTGCAAAATCAATTTTCACCAACTGATCCACCGTTTCTTTGGTCTTTTCGCGCAGACCAGGCCCCTCTGCGCCCATCACCAACGCAACGGGCTGCGTCCGCTTGCCTTCTAAAGCCTGCTCAATGCTCATCTCTGCTTCGCCATCAAGACCAAGCACAAGATAACCCATCGACTGCATCGCTTCGATTGTTTCGGCCAGATTACGCACCCGCAGATAAGGCTGCCGTTCAAGGGCGCCACTTGCGGTTTTTGCCAACGCACCAGTTTCAGGCGCAGATCCACGGTGGGTGCCGATCACAGCACGAGCGCCAAAAACCTCGGCTGATCGCAAAATTGCGCCAACGTTATGGGGGTCCGTTACGCGGTCCAAAAGAACCACACGCAGCGCACCTGCATCCGGATCACCGCCAATAACCACCTCATCCAGCTTCCCCCAGTTCAGCGGCTTCACTTCCAAAGCAGCGCCTTGGTGGACGGATTGCGGGTCAAGAGGCGCTGTGAATTTACGTGCATCGCACATCTCCGGCTCACCTTCAAAGTGGGCCATTGCCTCACCCAGCCGATCCGCAGCATTACGCGTCACAATCAAACGCAGTTTCTGCCGTTCGGGGTTCATCAGCGCATCGCGCACAGCGTGCAGGCCAAAGAGCCACACAGTCTCATTCGCAGCGGCGCGTTTATCTTGTTCTTTTTTGACGACCCACTTCGGCTTTTTCATCTCAATCCATCCAATCTTTGGTTACCAGCCACCTAATCCCTTGGCTCAGAAAAAACCAGTGAGCATCTTTTCTTCATAAAAACTGATAAACTGAAATAAACCGTCGCAAACCCGAATTTTCATTATTGACGCCCCAGGTGTGCCACGGTATCCGACCCACCAGTGGGCGACAGGCCGCAAGGTGTGGCAGGGGACTGTAACTCCCTCGCGGAGACGCACGCCTGGTTCGATTCCAGGGTCGCCCACCACTTCAATTCAGAAATTGATAACTGTTTAAGCCGCGATTGGATTTGCAGATTGCGGCACTCTTGGTGTGTCCCGTAGTCGTCTTAAACCGCTATTAATATCAATCGATATTTCTAAATGACATTTTGATAAAACCTCAATAACGTCTCGCCAAGCAAACCTGACAAAGATCAGCATACATGGCGCCACGTACAAATCACCAACAGCCTCGGGCTGATTTCAACATTTTGATCGTCGGTCAAAATGGACGGCTGATGTACGAAGCCATTGTTTTCGCGGCCTCATTGCGGGCAAAAAGCCCAAAGTTTTCCGGACGGTTGATTCTGGCAGAACCCCAAGCAGGGGCGTTGTGGCGCAAAGACCCCACCATCAACTCGCCTGAGGTCAGGACCCTCCTGATGAACCTCGGCGCAGAAATCATTCCGTTTGAGAACAAACACTTTGGACAGGCTTATCCCTATGGCAACAAGATTGAGGCGCTTGGCATTCTGCCTGCTGGCGAACCCTTTGTCTTTTTCGACACTGACACATTGATCACGGGGGAGCTGACCGATGTGCCATTTGATTTCAACGTGCCGTCTGCATCAACCCGCGTCACGGGCACTTGGCCAAAAGAAGACCTGTACTGGCCAGGCTATGCGGCCACTTGGAAATCCCTTTATGACAAGTTCGGGCTTGATTACGATAGCAGCCTTGATCTGAATGAGCCGGCAGAGTTCTGGCGGCGGCATCTTTATTTCAACGCGGGCTTTTTCTACTACAAATGCCCTAAAATATTCGGTGAACGGTTTTTAGAGTATGCCTTAGCCATCCGCGATGACCGTCCCGACGAGCTGGTTTTGCAAGAACTCGACCCATGGCTTGATCAGGTCGCCCTGCCCCTTGTGATCCACAGTCTTGGCGGCAAGCGCGACGCATTGCCAAACGGGTTTCTCGACGGGAAGACAAGTTGTCATTACCGCCTCCTTCCACTGCTCTATGCACGTGAGAGCGACCATCTCGTTGAAACGCTTGAGACGGTCACAGCCCCCAACAAAATTAAAAAAGTCCTTAAAGAGTACGAGCCAATGTTGCGCATGATTTACCAAGGCCGGGGCCAAAAAGCCCGCGCCTTATTTAACCAAAATGACCTACCCCGCCGCGAGCAAGCCATCCGCAACACGCTCAAACGTGAAGGGTTTTGGATGCGATGAGCGCGTCTGAAACGTCACAGCCACCCGCAGATCCCAGCGACACGGCAATCAAAACGGTCCGTGGTTCTGGCATTACTTTTTCAACGACCGCAGTTATCGCCCTGTTCACCATCTTTGGAATTTTGCTTTGGAAAATACGTAGCTTTTTTCACGACGACGCGCTGATCTCACTAAGGTATGCACGCAATTTGGCAGAGTACGGCCAACTGGTCTGGAACTTGGGCGAATACGCCGAAGGATACACCAACCTGTTGCACATCTTGTTGGTGACGCCGCTGATCATGGCCGGTATCGGCCCTATGTTAGCTGCACAGTTCATTAACGCCGCAGCTTTTTTGGGCCTTGTTGTGATCGCTTGGCGATTGGCGCAAAGCTTTGCCATGCCAATGGGTGCAAAAGTAGCCGCGATGTGCGCCGTGATAAGCGCACCAGTTATCACGTGGGTTTTTGGCGGATTAGAGCCGGTGCTTGTGGCGGCACTTGCCGCGGGCGCCTACGTTTTGGCGTTCCGAGTATTGCAAGGCGATGACAGCCTGCCGCTATCACTGACAGCCTCGGGGCTGTTTGCCGCCGCCTATCTTGCACGTCCGGATGCATTGATCGGCAATTTTGCGATGGGGTTGGCCTTGCTGGCATTTGCAAATTTGCCTGTTCGCAGACGGATTGTTCACTTTGTCGCAATCGGCAGCGTATCAGCGTTGACCCTATGCGGGCATATTGTTGTGCGGCACGCAATTTACGGCGAACTCCTTCCGCTTACGTTTTATGCCAAAGTCGGCGTTTCTACAGGCACGCGGTTGATGCTTGGGTTGGAATATTTGCGCGAAAGCCTGCCTCTGCTGCCCACGTTATTTTTGCTACCGGTCGGCGCACTTTTGCTGCGTTCAACTGACAACCTCAAAGCAAAGCGCGCTTTTTTGGCAGCATCTTTCGCAGCCCTAATTTCGCTTTGCTACATCACGTGGGCAGGTGGTGATCATATGCCAAATGCGCGGTTCTTCGTGCCCCTAACTCCGCTCTTGGTCATCATCGCCGTCTCGATCATGGCAATGATGACGCCAATGATGCACACGGCTACGGCGGTGGCGTTGATTACAGCAAGCGCCTTAACCGCAACTATGCTTGAGCGGCTTCACGCAGATAACGCCGCTGTTTTCGGCGCCATCATGGGAAAGCATTTAGCCGACACTTACCCCGAGCCACTTACAATTGCTGTGGCCACCGCTGGTGCCACGCCGTTTGTTGCAGCACATCATACCTTTATCGATACACTTGGTTTAAATGACGCGCATATCGCTAAACATCCCGTTGGCCCGCCCCTTGGGTTTGCCCAAGAAATTCCAGGGCACGCAAAAGGTGATGCTCAATATGTTTTGCGCCGTGCGCCCGACATCATTGTTTTTGGCCCTACGACTGGCTTCACCGCGCAAACGCCTGTTTTTCGAATGGATTTTGAGCTTTTGGACGAACCTGAGTTTTTTGAATGTTACCAATTGGTCACCCGTGAAATTGATACTACACCAGTCTTAGGGCTTTACAACACAACGTTAGAGACCGCGGGACCTTGGCTGCATTATTATACGCGGACCTGTCCGAAACCCTCATAAGCCTGCTTAGCTGTCAAAAACGCCGCTCATTTCAGGAAAGCCTTTTACCTCAATCGGATTGCCGCTTGGGTCACGGAAAAACATCGTCCACTGCTCGCCAGGTTCCCCTTGAAAACGAACCTGAGGCGACAACACAAAATCGGTCGCAACCTCCTCAAGGCGTCCCGCCAGTGCAGTCCAGTCAGCCAGAGGAAGCGCCAGACCAAAGTGGGGCATCGGGACAAGGTGTTCGCCGACGTGCCCAGTGTTTTCCGTTTTCAAAATAGGCCCAAGATGCAGGCTAAGCTGATGGCCAAAGAAGTCATAATCGACCCATGTCTGTGTTGAGCGCCCTTCGGTACAGCCAAGTACATCGCCGTAAAACGAACGCGCCTCATCAAGATCATGCACATTTATGGCCAAATGAAATGGGTGCAGCATAGCGTCCTCCTGTTGAGCCTGCCGCCTTCGTAGCGTAGCTATTATCCCAACGTAAAGAGAAAGGGACGACCCCATGACTGACACGACCTACGGCTTTGATACCCTGCAAATCCACGCAGGCGCCCGCCCTGATCCCGCAACAGGTGCGCGCAACACACCAATCTACCAAAGCACCGCATATGTTTTCCGCGACGCAGATCACGCCGCGAAACTCTTCAACCTTGAAGAAGTGGGATACATCTACTCGCGCCTGACAAACCCGACAGTTGCAGTATTGCAAGAACGCATCGCGACGCTGGAAGGCGGCGTTGGCGCGGTGTGCTGCTCGTCTGGTCACGCAGCACAAATCATGGCGTTATTCCCGATCATGCAGCCGGGGCGCAATGTTGTCGTATCAACGCGCCTCTACGGCGGCACGGTCACCCAGTTCAGCCAGACAATCAAACGCTTTGGCTGGTCCGCCAAGTTTGTTGACTTTGATGACCCCAAAGCCGTAGCAGCCGCCATCGACGATGACACACGTGCCGTTTTCTGCGAAGCCGTCGCCAACCCAGGTGGTCACATCACAGACCTCGATGCCATCTCGGCAGTGTCAGATGCAGCCGGTATTCCGTTGATTGTGGATAACACAACTGCGACACCCTACCTGTGCCGCCCGATTGAGCATGGCGCGACGTTGGTTGTGCACTCGACTACAAAATACCTCACGGGTAATGGCTCGGTCACAGGCGGCTGCGTTGTGGATAGCGGCAAGTTTGACTGGAAAGCGAATGACAAATTCCCGTCACTCAGCCAGCCAGAACCCGCTTATCACGGCACAGTTTTCGCCGACACATTTGGCCCAATGGCATTCACCTTCCACGGTATCGCAATTGGTTTGCGCGACCTTGGCATGACCATGAACCCCCAAGCCGCGCACTACACGTTGATGGGCACAGAGACCCTTTCGCTTCGTATGGACCGTCACGTAGCCAACGCGGAGAAAATCGCGCAGTGGCTTGAGGCAGATGACCGCGTCGACTACGTCACATACGCTGGTTTGAAGTCATCACCCTACAACCATTTGGTGGCAAAGATTTGCCCCAAGGGTGCCAGCGCGCTGTTCACTTTTGCGGTCAAGGGCGGCTATGAGGCCTGCGTTAAGCTGGTTGATAGCCTTGAGATTTTCAGCCACGTGGCCAACCTTGGCGACACACGCAGCTTGATTATCCACTCAGCCAGTACAACCCACCGCCAGCTTACCGCTGAACAGCAAGAGGCCGCTGGCGCAGGGCCAAATGTGGTGCGTGTATCAATCGGCCTTGAAGATGTGAATGACCTGATCGCCGATCTGGATCAGGCCTTGAGCAAAGCCAGCGCGTAATCGCGGTCCAAACCATCTAAAGCCTCCGCTGGCACATCGCTGGCGGGGGCTTTTTATTAATCACGTTTCCTACCAAACAGGCGACCTACTCGATTGCGTAGACCACCGTTACGCCCACTGACACCCCGACCTCACCCGTGGCAATTGCTTCAGCACTGCGCGCAAGTGCAAATTGGTTTGGTCTTTGCACGGATGTGCCGCCCTCGCGGATCGACAGCACGGCACCCAATGTCACACCCGCAGCTTCAGCATAAACGCGCGCTTTGGAATGGGCCTGCATGACCGCCTCAACCCGCGCCTGGTCTTCAAGAGACTCTGGGTTCTGAAGTGAAAATTGAATGCCGAAAAACTCGTTCGCCTCCGCGCCAATGGCTGCATCGATGACATCGCCAAGAAGAGCGATGTTTCTGACGCGCACCACAGCAGTATTGCGCGCCGTATAGCCGATGATCTCGCGCGTGGCAGACGGCTCACGGGCGTACTCAGGCTGCACACGTAAATCACGGGTTTGAATATCGCGCGGCTCAATCCCCAAATCGGCAAGGCGCCCCAATACCGCTTGCATGGTGTTGTTCACAATCCCGAATGCATCGCGCGCGTTTATCGCCTGTCCTGACACGCCCACGCTGATCTCTGCCATGTCAGGCACAGCATTAACCTGCCCCTGACCGCTGACTGTGATTGTTCTTTGACCATCCCCGCCCGTCATCTGTTGCGCGGATGCAGACGCTGCCAGCCCAAACGCACAAAGCGCCAACGCGGCGCAAACATCTATTACTCGTCCCATCACCAACCTCGTTTTCACCAAAGCGACCAATTACTTTGCCAAGTATGACGCAAACTGCCGCCTAATGCTTGGCTTTTCCTTTCCCTTGGGGGGCAGACACGGTAAATCTGTGGCGTACCCTGTTTAAAAGGCCTCGTTACGTATGTTTCCAAATGCTGCCATGTCGCTGAGCGTTGACGGAATAACGGCCCTGCTGAAGGCCGATGACGGTTGGCGCAGCATCGGCCAAGTTCCGCTTGATGACCCTGACCTGACCGGATCTCTTGAGGCGTTGCGCCTGCGCGCCGAAGACATCTTGGGCGCACCGATGCGCAGCAAACTCATAATCCCCAACGATCAAATTCGTTTTCTTGAAGTAGCTGCGGTTTCCGAAAAAATCAGTGATGGGCAAACTGCCTGCGCACATGCTTTGGAAGGGCAAACCCCCTATCCCGTTAACGAATTGCGGTATGATTGGATCACAACCGGCACCACCACCAACATCGCCGCAGTCGCTGTGGAAACCCTGACCGAGGCAGAGGCTTTTGCAACCCAATACGGGCTGAAACCCATTTGCTTTGTGGGGGTACCAGAAACCGGCAACTTCGGGACAGCAGACCTTAGCAGAGAACCCTATTTTGGCACCGCGAAAGCCGCCGCCAATTTACTGGATGCGCAACAACGCATTGACCGGGAAACGGGTCCGGCCATCAACATCGGACCATGGGAAGACGCGCCGCAAAGCGAGCCGGTGCCAGCGCTTGAACCCACTGAGAAGCCTGACGAGGTCACATCAAATGCGCCCGTAACATTCTCCAGCCGCCGAACTGTTTCATCAGATCAACTTGGGGCCGCGCCTGCTTTGGGCGCAGCAACGAAGGCAGCCCCCGGGGGCGCAACGCCACCGCTAAGCCAAACTGAAACGCCAGTGCCACAAAGAGCCAGCCTTGCCACCTCAACGCAGCCGCTAGCCGAAACAACAGACCTACCCGAAGCCGAAGCACTTACCGTTTTCGGCGCCCGTCAAACAGCAGACACGCCCCGCAAACCACACTTTCTGGGGCTGATCCTCACAGGTGTTCTATTGGCCGCTTTGTTTGCGGCGGCGCTCATTTGGGGAAATTCTGAAAACCCGGCAGTATCTTGGCTGTTCGGAGACAGGCAAAGCGCGACAGAGATCGCGGCACCAGCCGACAGTATCCCCGCTCCTGATGAGCAGGGCCCGCAGCGTGATGAAAACGGCCTACTGCCCGGACCATTCTCCGCTTTCCCGACCGCCGATGAAATCGACGATGCGGCAAGCGAAGATTTCGAAGGCATCGCCACCTTACCTGTTGAACCGCTTGATCCAGACAGGTTGAGCCTGCGCCGGGTGTTACCTGCACCCATAGAAACCATGACGGTCAACAATGCGCAGGCATTGTTTGAGCGTTCAGGCATCTGGCAGCGCGGCGTAGAACCGGCGGCTCTTTTGCCTGCCCCGGACCTTGAGGCAACTTACTTTGCCTCGCTCGACCCGCTTATCAATTTCTCAGACGCGGTTGCACTGCCGTCAGAGCGACTGCTGCGCCAAGACGCAGCGGTGCCGCGTATCGGCAGTCCGGCAGCGGCAGGGCAAACATTTGATTTTGACGAAAATGGTCTGGTGAAACCAACCGCCAACGGTGCCGCAACGCCCGATGGCATTACTGTATTTGCAGGCAAGCCGCCCGTAGTCCCACCAGTGCGCGAAGTTGTCGTCCCAGAGCCGTCGCCAGAGGTCGCAGAGACCGAAAACCCGCTTGCAGCGTTCAGGCCACGGCTACGGCCAAATTCGTTATCAGACGCGAATGAACGTGAAACACTGGGCGGGTATTCACGTGCTGAACTTGCGGCGTTGCGTCCAAAATTGCGTCCCGCTGATCTGGCGCCAACACCCGTAGTTGCGGCGCGCCCAAACAACCCATCGCTCGTGCCGCTGGATCAGGCACAAGTCGACACAGCCGTGGAAGCTGCGCTGGCGACTGCTGCGGCGCAAATACCCCAAGGCACTGCACAAGCGGTCCGCGTATCACCAAAGCCCAACCTGCGTCCGCGCGATTTGGAAACAACACAGACAGCTGCTTTGGTGCCCCAAACACCCCAAGCCGCAGCAACAGCCCCCGTCACGCAGCGCCCAAATGGTGCGGTAAATTCAACCGTGGCGCGCAACGCGACGCTACGCAATGCAATCCGCTTCAACCGGATCAACCTGATCGGTGTGTCCGGTAAACCAAATGCGCGCAATGCATTGGTCCGCTTGAAAAACGGGCGCTACCGCAAAGTCACTGTCGGCGACCGTTTGGACGGTGGACGCGTGACGGCAATTGGCCGCTCTGATCTGCGGTATTCAAAGTCCGGCAGACAAGTTAAACTGGAAATACCTTCCGGCTAAGAGGCGACATGGACAGCATTTTATTTCAAGCCAGCATTTATCTTGCAGCCGCAGTGATTGCTGTCCCCCTAGCCGCCCGATTGGGTCTTGGTTCTGTTCTGGGGTACCTCGGGGCGGGTATCGTCATTGGCCCGCTGCTTGGGCTTGTTGGCGCCGAGACCAAAGAACTTCAACATTTTGCAGAGTTCGGCATCGTCATGATGTTGTTCCTGATCGGGCTCGAGCTTGAGCCACGCGCCCTTTGGGATATGCGTGACAGGCTGATCGGCCTCGGCGGTCTGCAAATTGGTGTGACGACGCTGTTGATCATGGGGGGCGCAATGATTTTGGGCCAGCCCGTAAATACTGCGTTGGCAATCGGGCTGATCTTCTCACTCTCGTCGACTGCGATCGTTCTACAGACGCTGTCAGAAAAGGGATTGACCCAAACGGGCGGCGGGCGAAACATCTTTTCGGTTTTGTTGACCCAAGACATCGCCGTCATCCCAATGTTGGCGTTTTTGCCACTGCTTGCCCTGCAGTTTGTGCCGTCTCTGGGGCCAGATGGCTCAATCCGGATGAAGCCCGAAGAAGACGCTCATCACTCCATGTCGCTAGTCGATGGCTTGCCTGGATGGGGCGTTACTTTGGTCACTATCGCCGCCGTTGGCTTGGTCATTCTGATCGGTGTGTACCTTGTTCGTCCGGTGTTTCGCTATATCCATCACGCGCATCTTCGTGAGATGTACACGGCGCTAGCGCTTTTGCTTGTCGTAGGTACGGCCGTTTTGATGAGCCTTGTTGGCCTGTCACCCGCTTTAGGCGCTTTTCTTGCGGGTGTCGTGCTGGCTAACTCCGAGTTTCGCCATGAACTGGAAAGCGATCTGGAGCCGTTCAAAGGCCTGCTGCTTGGGCTGTTTTTCATCACTGTCGGTGCCAGTATTGATTTTGCGACTTTCTATAAATCCCCCTTCAGTCTGATTGGTCTAACCTTGGCCGTGATGGTGATAAAAGCAGCTGTTCTTTATGGGCTATCGATCATTTTTCACGTCGAAGGCCGCGACCGATGGCTGTTTACACTTGGGTTAGCACAGGCGGGTGAATTCGGGTTTGTCCTGATCAGCTTTGCGCTTCAGACGCACGTTCTGCAAACGCAACTGGCAGATAAGCTGTTATTTGTCGTGGCCCTATCGATGCTGATCACACCGCTACTCTTTATCGCATATGACCGCTTTCAGCATCTTATGGATGCAAGCAAAGACACCCAAAACCCCGACGACATCGATGAGGAACAAGGGCATATCCTGATCGCCGGGATCGGGCGCTTTGGACAAGTGATCAACCGCCTTGTGCAAATGGCTGGTTTCAAGACTGTCGTACTGGATAACGATCTGCAAACAATTCAGTTGATGCGCACTTTTGGGTTCAAGGGCTTTTTCGGTGACCCAACCCGCCCTGAAACACTGCATGCGGCGGGGCTGCATCACGCCAAGATTTTGGTTGTGGCGCTTGATGACAAAGACGCCGCAATAAAGCTCGTCAGATACGCCCGCAAAGAGCGCCCCGATTTGCACATCATCGCGCGGGCCTATGACCGCGTTCATGTGTATGCGCTTTATCAAGCGGGGGCCAATGACATCGTTCGTGAGATGTTTGACAGCTCGCTTCGTGCGGGCCGCTACGCGCTTGAAAACATGGGACTGACCGAGTTTGAGGCCGCCGAGGCGCAAAAGACGTTCTACAAACTTGACCGTGTCGCATTGCGAGAATTGGCCGAGTTGTGGGATCCAAGCCAACCAGTGCAGAAGAACACGGCCTACATCGAGAAATCCCGCGCCCTCAACAAAGATTTTGAGACAGCCATCCTTGAAAGTCTTGAAGCCGCGCGCCCCCTCAAAGAGCGCACGGCCAAAGATAACACTGAGTAGCTTTACGCGTCTGAGACACCCGCTTCGGCAAAAGTTGCCATGCCAGAGTGGCACGCCAAAGCGGCCTTAAGAACGCCCAAGGCCAAAGCTGCACCAGAGCCTTCGCCAAGGCGAAGACCAAGGGACAAAAGTGGTTCTTTGCCAATGCCTGCTAACAGTTTTTCATGGGCACCTTCGGCGCTCAGATGGCCAGCTACGCAGTGATCAAGTGCGCCTGCCTCTTCCTTTTCCAAACACGCCGCAGCAGCACAGCAGATAAAGCCGTCCAAGATGACAGGTATCTGCCCAAACCGCGCACGTGCGATTGCACCGACCATCGCTGCCAATTCACGCCCACCCAATTTGCGCAGAACCTCAAGCCCGTCACGCCCCGCGTTTGCCGCAAGCCCCTGTTCTACAACGCGGGTTTTGTTAGCAAGGCCCGCATCGTCAACACCGGTGCCGCGTCCCGTCCAATCAGCGGCAGCACCGCCCAAAAGAGCCGCGCCAATGGCCGCAGCAGACGTGGTGTTGCCAATGCCCATTTCGCCGGTCACCAACACATCCGCGTTTGCGTCGACGGCGTTCCAACCTGTTTGTAGCGCAGCCACGACCTCGGCCTCGGTCATAGCTGGGCCTTCGGTGAAGTCAGCCGTGGGGCGATCAAGGTCAAGCGCGTGTACATTCAACGAAGCGCCAAAAGTTTTGGCCAACTGGTTGATAGCAGCACCGCCGTGCTCAAAATTCATGACCATCTGCGCGGTTACTTCAGCAGGAAATGCGGATACGCCTTGCGCTGTTACACCGTGGTTACCCGCAAAAATGATAACCTGCGGGGCACTGATTTGCGGGGCTGCCTCACCGCGCCAGCTGGCATACCAAAGCGCTACATCCTCAAGTCGGCCAAGCGCGCCCGGGGGCTTGGTCAACTGACCGTTACGATCAGCAGCTTCCGACAGGGCGTTTTGATCTGCATGGGGCGCCGTTTTCAAAAGGGCACGGAACTCATCAAGGGTGTTAAAAGTTACAGTCATCATCAGGCCTCATTGCAGTTTGTTGTGCCCTTGTTTACCCATCCCAGCATGAAGGGCAACGAACGAAACCGACCTGATCTGTTTGATTTGCGCGATATCCTCGCAGCGGTCGGATTGCTGTCGCGCCTGCCGGTGCGCGTTGATGCGGATCACGCTATGGCGCGCGCGGCATTTGCAACATGGTCGTATCCAATTGTGGGGCTGGTCATCGGTGGTCTGCAAGCAACTCTGGCGACCATACTGATATGGCTTGGCGTGCCTGTGCCGTTGGTCGCAGGGCTTATTCTTGCAGCCGGCATGATCTTGACCGGCGCACTTCACGAAGATGGGCTGGCTGATTGCGCAGACGGATTTTGGGGCGGCTACACCATTGAGCGACGCCTTGAGATCATGAAAGATAGCCAGATCGGCAGCTACGGCACCCTCGCGTTGATCATGAGCACAGGATTGCGGTGGGGGGCACTTTGGCTTGCTCTTGCCGCCTTTGGCCCACTTTTCTTAGTAGCGACTGCGGCTTTGTCCCGCGTTGGCATGGTTGCATTGATGTATGCGCTGCCAAACGCACGCCCCAGTGGGCTGGCCGCGTCCGTTGGAAAGCCTGAGCCAATCCATGTGGGTGCCGCCGCCCTGATCGGAATAGTCGTGACCATAGTCTTTGCGCCGAGCCCAATCATGATGATGATCGCTGCTGGTCTGGTGACCGGCGCTGTGGCCTTGATTGCAATGCGCAAAATAAATGGCACCACAGGAGATGTCCTGGGTGCCACTCAACAACTTACAGAAATTAGCCTACTAATCGTACTCGCAAGCTAGCCCCTTCTAGCAGGTTACATTTATGCAGCAGCCGGTGCGCGGCTGTTCAATACGTCTTCGATTTTTGAACCTGCTTGCCCCTCATCTTCGCTGCTAACCACGGCTACTTCGCGGGTCAGGCGTTCAAGAGCTGCCTCATAAAGCTGACGCTCTGAATAGCTTTGCTCACGCTGGTCATCGTTGCGGTGCAAGTCGCGCACAACTTCGGCGATCGCAATCAGATCACCCGAGTTGATCTTTTGCTCATATTCCTGCGCACGGCGTGACCACATTGCGCGCTTCACTTTCGCTTTACCCTTCAAAATCTTCATCGCGTGGGCGATTTCATCACCCGTGGACAAGCTACGCATGCCCACATCAACTGCTTTGTGTGTCGGCACGCGCAGGGTCATTTTGTCTTTCTCAAACGCAACAACAAACAGCTCGAGCGTCAGGCCTGCCACTTCTTGCTCTTCCACGTTGACGATTTTGCCAACGCCATGTGCCGGATACACCACGTATTGATTGGGGCTGAAGTCGAGCTTTTTTGACTTACTCATTCTTATTGTTCCTTTGTTCCAAGCCGCCTAGCAAGGCGACAAAACCACTGCACATGCCGGTGCAAAGCAACGACGTGACAGGGTGCTAAATATGTGTGTTAAAGCGCCTTATGGCGATCCGCTATTCCGGTCCAAGCGATCAGATGGGTAGTGGAAACGAGCATAAACACGGTGAAGTCATATCATAAAATCGAGTCTATCGAAAGACCCGCTAAAAACACAAAAGCCCCATGAAAACATGAGGCTATCGTGTGTTCTTCATAAATACCTAACAGCGCGGCGAATCAACCACCCTCGCCCGGCTGTTCACTGAAATGCGTCTCAAGCTTGTTGGCCACACCGTCCAGCGCCTCTGCGTCTGGAAGCTGATCCTTTTTGGTGATGATCACAGGCCAGCTTTCGGAATACTTGCGGTTAAACTCAACCCATTTCTCCATATACGGCTCCGTATCAGGGCGGATCGCATCAGCGGGGCACTCAGGCTCGCAAACACCACAATCAATGCACTCGTCAGGATGAATGACCAGCATGTTCTCACCTTCGTAAAAACAATCGACGGGGCAGACTTCCACGCAGTCGGTATATTTGCAGGCGATACAGTTATCAGTGACGATATAAGTCATATTCGTAATCCGTTTTCTGAGCGTGCACGTTCACTAATCCAGCACTCGCTATCATTCAAGACCATCAAAGCGGTCCATTTGCCGCCGGTCCCGTTTTGTCGGGCGACCGGTTCCATGTTTGCCGCCCTCAAAGCGCGGATTTGCCCCACGTGCGGCAGGGTCAACTGACACTGGCGCGGGACTTTGATCATCGTAAAGCGCTTGGGCCTCGGGCGCAGGGCCGCGCCTGTCACCAATGCCCAAAACGTAAATAACACGAACGCGATCGTCCTTGCTAAACGTCAGTGTAACGCCTCGGCTGATCTGGCGCGCCGGCTTTGACACAGGCGCACCATCGACGCGTACTTTACCTTCCGACACAACCCGAGCGGCCAATGTACGCGTCTTGAAAAAACGCGCATGCCAAAGCCATTTATCAAGGCGTTGGCTTGGAACTGGCCCCTCAGCAGTCACCGTCTATTCACCCTTTATTGAGCCCCATCAGCGCAGCGGCAAAGGGGTTATCAGGATCGATCTTGGCTTTCTTTTCAGGCTTTGCGCTGAACTTTTGAGCGCGCTGCTTATCGCCACCTTTGCCCGCGTTCGGCTTGCCGCCTTTACGCGCTTTGTTGGCGTTACGGTTTTGACCGCCATTACGATCCCCGCCCCGACCACCTTGTTTGGCAGCGGCACGGCCACCCCAAGCAAAAGTATAGAACACTTCCATTTCTGGGGCAGTTTCCTCAGATGGCGCATCAGTCGCCTGAACCGCATCAACAGGCGCATCCTGCTGCTCAGTTGCCGGATCAGCTTCAGCCGTAACCTCAGACGGCACATCCGCGGTGTCAGCAGCTTCGCTCGGCTTTGCCTCTGTAGGTGCAGCTTGCTTTACCTTAACACGCTCACCTTTGTCGGCTTTATATCCAAGACCGGCCATCAGATCAGCGAATTGCTCAAGGGTCATGCCCGTTATGGACAGCATATCCGGCGTCGCCTCAAAGCCACCACGGGTGTCTTGATCGCGCAACATATCGGCCAAACGCTCAAGCATATCGATGCGGATCGCGCGCTCACCCGCTGCGCGGTAGCCCGCCATTGAGTGATACCCACGTGGACGGCCGCGTACTGCCGGAACAGTAACCAAACCCGCGGGGGGGGCTTCAGGGAAATCATCAAGCGATTGGGCCAAAGACCAAAGAACCAAACGCAAACGCGTAGGTGCAGGCTTCAACAAAAGCGGCATGAAGATGGTGAACTGGCCAAAACGAATACCGTGTTTACGCAGCGCGCCACGTGCTTCTTGATCAAGCGCTTTTACATCGTCAGCGACCTCACCACGGGGCACTACGCCCAGGGCCTCGACCATGCGGAACGCAAAGCCTTTTGCCAAACCGTTCAGCGCGTCATCGCCCTGCAGGTTGGTCAGTGGCTCAAAAAGCGTCGCGATCTTGCGATCAATAAAGTGTTGCAAGCGGCGCTGGACTTTGGCGGCCACATCTGGGCCTGCCTCTTCATCAACGAATGCCTTCACAACGGGCTTCAGCGGATCACTTCCTGCGACCAACTTGCCAACGGCACTGCTGCCCCACATCAATCCACCTTGTTCGGTAAAATCGATCTCTGTGTCGGGGGCATTATAAAAACGATCTGCGCGCAGATGGAATTCAGGAGCCAAAACAGCGAGCGCTGCTTGGCGAAGGGTCTTTGCCTCGTCGGGGGTAGCACTTGTGTCCTGCTGGAAACGGAATGCTTCAATACGGCCCACGAACTGGCCCTCTACGGTGACTTCACCGGTGTCGTTAATATCAGCCACAAGGGCCTCCTTCTGCTTGAGCCGCCGCAACAAAACACTGGTGCGGCGATCCACAAATCTTTGGGTCAAACGCTCGTGCAGAGCATCTGACAGGCGGTCTTCTACAACACGGGTTTCCCCGCGCCAATGGTCGTTATCATCAAGCCAACCTTTACGTTGGGCCACATACGTCCACGTGCGAATGTAAGCCAGACGTTTCGACACGGTGTCAATGTCACCTTCCACTCGGTCGAGGCGATTAACCTGTCTGGCCATCCAATCTGCGGGTATTTTGCCCGATTGATGCAAAAAGGTGTAAATCTGCAACAACATATGGGCGTGTTCGGCGTTACTTATGCCGCGAAAGTCAGGAATGCAGCAAACGTCCCACAAGAGCTTGACCGAAGGGCCGTCACTTGCACGCGCAACCACTTCCGCCTCACCAGACAGCGCCTTCAGCGCCACCAGATCATCCGCGTCACGCACACGCGTCAGCCAGTCATTGTTGGTCTTGTCCTGCAATGACGCCAGCAGCGATTTGATCGAGCCGTATCGCAACGCAGAATTACGCCACTGTAATTTGGTCACTGGCGGAAAACGCGACTCGGTAATCATCTCGACCACCTCGTCGTGAAGGGCGGGTGCCTCACCAGTCACGCCAAAAGTACCATTATCCAGATAGCGCCCTGCCCGTCCCGCAATTTGTGCCAGCTCATTAGGCTGAAGTTGGCGCATGCGGCGGCCGTCGAATTTGGTCAGGCTCGAAAAGGCGACATGTTTTACATCAAGGTTCAGCCCCATTCCGATGGCGTCTGTGGCCACCAGAAAATCAACATCGCCGTTTTGATAGAGCTCAACTTGCGCGTTGCGCGTCCTCGGACTGAGCGCCCCCATGACCACAGCAGCGCCGCCTTTTTGCCGGCGCAGCACCTCTGCAATCGCATAGACATTGTCGACCGAAAAACCGACAATCGCACTTCGGTTTTGCATACGGCTGATCTTTTTGGAGCCTGTGTACGTCAGCGCCGAAAACCGCTCGCGCTTGAGAAATTGCACTTTTGGCACCAACGCGGCAATGGCGGGCTTCATTGTCTCCGCGCCCATAAAGAGCGTCTCACGAGTGCCTCGCGCGTGCAGCAAGCGATCGGTGAAAACATGCCCGCGGTCCAGATCAGCGCACAGCTGTATCTCATCGACAGCCACAAAATCTGCGCCAATGCCCACAGGCATCGCCTCAACTGTACACACCCAAAAGGCAGCCCGATCAGGGACAATACGTTCTTCGCCGGTGATTAATGCAACAACATTGGGACCGCGGAGCTTAACCAGCCGGTCATACACCTCGCGCGCCAAAAGACGCAGCGGAAGCCCAATCACACCGGTGCGATGCGCCAACATGCGCTCAATCGCATAGTGCGTTTTACCCGTGTTTGTTGGCCCTAGAACGGCGGTAATTGCCACGTGACCTGCCCCTCAGATGTTGCTTTGAACCTGCCGCCGTCAGGCCTGCTGGCCGCCCACTTCGCGCTCAAGTCGCTCTATGGCTGTTGCTATGTCCTCGCGGTTTGGATGTATAGAGGCCGCCTTGCGAAAAGCATCCAGTGCCGCCTGCAAATTGCCGCTTCGCTCAAGGATGATGCCAAAACCGCTCATGGCTTTGTAATGGTTCGGGTTCAGGACAAGTGCCTGTCTGATGTCATCAAGAGCGGGGCCATACATTTCAAGGTTGAAATACGCAGTTGCCCGCGCATTCCAGCCTTCTGCAAATTCTGGCGCATGATCAACAAGTGCAGTTAGATGTCCGATTGCCACTTTGAACTCACCCGCCTCCATCGCGTTGCGCCCCCGCTGCAATAACAGATCAGCGCTTGCAGAGCCTGAGCGCGACCACGCATTTTCCAGCTCACGTTCAATCACGGCATAACTGTCAGGTGTGGCGTTCTTGAGCCGATCAACAATTTCTGCTGCAGGCCCCGCCATTGCAATGTTTGCGACAAAGAGTTGAAGGCCCAAAAATGAACCTAACGTCACAGCAGATAAGTGGTTGCGTCTTCTATGCTCTCCCATGAAGTTGAGTTTAGCGCACAGCCCCCCGTTGGCTAGATCAAACTTGGCAACCTGCCTGCGATCACCGGTCTTTGGGGCAATATTTGACTTAAGGAGCCTCAAGATGAGTGACGTAATCGAAATCGCAGTAGCAGCCCTGAACGAAAAAATGGGGGGAGACGGCTTTGCAGGTATCGCGAAATTTGTGATCGAAGGTGAAGGCGCGATCATAATCGACGCCGATGGCGCACGGGCCGCCGATGACAACGCAGATGTGACCCTGACTGCAGATACAGACACATTCAAATCCATCCTCGACGGATCCCTGAACCCCACCGCTGCCTTCATGACAGGCAAGCTAAGCGTGGATGGGGACATGGGCAAGGCAATGGCCCTGTCGTCCGTATTGGGCTGAACGACATGAAAAGCGCACCGTTCCATAATGATTTGGCTCTGGGGCCATATGGCGGCGGTGCGTTTTGGACCCACACAGATGATGGCGTTCGTATTCGCGTGGGCCATTGGGGCACAGAAAACGCCCACCAAGGAACAGTTTTGCTGTTTCCCGGGCGTACGGAGTATATCGAAAAATACGGGCTGACCGCAGTTTCATTTGCCGCGCGCGGTTATGCTGTGGCAAGCGTTGACTGGCGCGGCCAAGGTCTTGCAGACCGCCTTATCGACGATCGGCTAAAAGGCCACGTTGAGAAATTCTCCGACTATCAGCGCGATGTTCGGGCGTTCCTTAAAGCCGTAGAAGACCTGAACCTGCCAAAACCCTATTATTTGATCGGACACTCAATGGGGGGCTGCATCGGGTTGCGCGCCTTAATGAACGGGCTTGATGTAAAGGCGGCTGCTTTTTCTGCGCCGATGTGGGGGATTGAGCTTGCCACGCATTTGCGTCCCCTTGCTTGGGTTATCTCAAGCCTGCTGAAACCCACGCCCCTGCGCACGATGCTTGCCCCCGGCACCAGCGCTGAGCCTGTCGTGACAGCCAACAGCTTTGATGAAAACAAGTTGACCCGCGACCCTGAGATGTACGCGTATATGCGCAGCCACCTCGCAGGTATTCCTGAAATTGCTTTGGGTGGACCGACACTTGCTTGGCTGAACGAGGCACTGCGCGAAATGCGCACCCTATCAAAGATGCCCAGCCCCGCCGTGCCAACCATTTGCGGACTTGGGGACGTCGAAAAGATCGTTGACCCATCCCGCATTCATCACCGCATGGCCAACTGGCCTAACGGAAAGTTGATTGAATACGCAGAGGGCGAGCATGAAGTTTTGATGGAAGTCGAAGCAACGCGCACCGCTTTCCTTGCGGCCTGCGCTGATCACTTCGACGCCAACAGATAGCGCCGCTTAAATTTCGTGCACGCCTGCCGCATCTGCGTTTGCGCCCCGCAGCATCCAGCTGTGCTCGGACCCGATGAAGAACATGCTCATCCCGTATTTTGACCACTCTTTCGCCTTGGCACCGTTTGGGACCCAGCTCATATAGGTTTTGCCATTGGCTTTAGCAGCGGCGCCGCAACGTTCAAACGCCGCAAAAAGTTCATCACTTGTTTGGTGGTTATAGCCGTAGCCCACAGATAAATCTGCCGGACCAATAAAGATACCGTCAACGCCCTCAACTGACGCAATGCCTTCAATGTCTTCCACACCGGCGGGTTCTTCGATTTGGGCAATCACAACGGTTTGATCTGTCTGCGCCAATACCTCGGGCATGGGTCGCGTTGCAAATCCCGCCCAGCGGGTTGATCCGGCAAATCCGCGGCCACCCAAGCCAAAGTGACAATTCTTCGCCAACTCTTGCGCTTTTTGCACGCTGTCCACATGGGGGCAAACGATGCCCGTTGCGCCCATATCAAGCGCTTGTAAAATCTCTTTGGCACTGCCGTCGGCCACACGCACCAACACCGGGAAATCCAACGCGCGGGATACGGCCACGCAGGCATCCATCCGTGCGCGATCAAACGGTGCATGCTCTGCATCAAGACAGATAAAATCCAACTCTGAGCGCGCAAAAATCTCGACCAACTCGTGGCTTGCGGTTTTCAAGAAAGTGCCCGCCAAGGGCGCGCCAGACGCCATTCTTTGTTTGAAATCTGCAATGCCCATGTGTCGGCTCTCCGCGTTGAATTAGGTAAATCTGCCAACAGACAAATACACAAATTGCACCCTGCGCAACCCGCACTACACTTTAGGCCATGAGCAACGTGCTAACTTTTACCGATAAGGGCATCTACTGTCCGGCGGGCGACTTTTATATTGACCCTTGGGGCCGTGTTGAGCGCGCATTGATCACCCATGGGCACTCGGATCACGCACGTTGGGGCATGGGCAGCTATCTGGCCACCAAAGCCGCTGCTCCGGTGATGCAACACAGGCTAGGGGATGTGTCGATTGACACAGTGAATTACGCAGAGACCGTACAAATTGGCGACGCGAGAGTCAGCTTTCATCCCGCAGGACACGTACCCGGGTCTGCCCAGATAAGGGTAGAAGTGGCCGGCGAAGTTTGGGTCGCCTCGGGGGATTACAAGACAACGAATGACGGCTTTTCAGAACCCTTTGAGCCTGTACGCTGCCATGCTTTTATTACTGAAAGCACATTTGGGCTGCCCATCTTTAAATGGCAGCCGCAACAAGTGGTGGCGGATCAGATCAATACGTGGTGGACCGCAAACCGCGCGGAAGGCAAGGCGTCAATTCTTGGGGCCTATGCGTTAGGCAAAGCGCAGCGTTTGATGTCCTGCGTTGACGCCTCAATCGGGCCGATCTTGACCCATGCCTCAATCGAAAACACCAACGACATTCTGCGCGCCCAAGGATTGCACCTGCCCGACACGGTGCGTGTCACAGCTGAGACGGGTCTAAAGAAATACCCGAGCGCATTGGTCATCTGCCCCCCTTCGGCGTTTGGCCCATGGTCCAAGAAATTCGGCCCCCAATCACAAGCCTTCGCAAGCGGCTGGATGGCCCTTCGCGGGGTCAAGCGCCGCCGCGCCGCCGAAAGGGGTTTCATCATATCTGACCACGCTGATTGGACCGAACTGAACAGCGCCATCGCCGAAACAGGAGCCGAGCGCATTTTCGTCACACACGGCTATACCTCCGTGTTCACCAAGTGGCTGCGCGACCAAGGCTATGATGCCCATGTGGTCAGCACAGACTACGGCGGTGATGAGGCAGATGACAGCGACGCCCCGCAACAGGATACTCAAGACGCGGGTGCGGCAGTCTAATGCGGGATTTCGCGACGCTTTTCACCACGCTTGACCAGACCACCAAAACCACAAGCAAAGTGGCAGCCCTGCGTGCGTTTTTCGAGGCCGCCTCAGACAGCGACAAACTCTGGTGCATCGCCCTTTTTTCAGGGCGTCGCCCCAAACGTGCAGTCACAACAACCCTGCTGCGGGAATGGGCCGCAGAACTTGCGGGCATCCCCCTTTGGCTTTTTGAGGAGTGCTACCCGATCGTGGGCGACTTGGCGGAAACCATCGCCCTTGTTCTTCCCCCAGCACGGCAACACGACGATCAACCGCTGACCCATTGGATCAAAACCGTACAATCGATCGCCCCCCAAGAAGAGGCTGCCCGCAAGAAAATCATTCTGGACGCGTGGGACCGGCTCAACACGACTGAACGCTTTTTGTTTAACAAACTACTGACGGGCGGTTTCCGGGTTGGCGTATCACAAAAGCTGGTGACACGCGCACTTGCGCAATGCACTGACCAAGATGAAGCCGCCCTTACCCACAAGTTAATGGGCAGTTGGACACCTGACAGCATCACATTTGACCAACTCGTTCTGCAAGACGACCCCGAGGCAGATTTATCCAAACCCTACCCGTTTTACTTGGCCCACGGCGTTGATGACATAGATCAGCTTGGGCCCGTAAGTAATTGGTGCGCCGAGCTAAAGTGGGACGGCATCCGAGGGCAACTCATCAAACGCGGCGGTGCACATCATCTGTGGTCGCGCGGGGAAGAGTTGATGACAGACCGCTTTCCAGAATTTGCACAGCTGCGCGATTTTCTTCCCGACGGTACTGTTATCGACGGTGAAGTCCTCGCTTTTCAAGACGGCGTACCTTTGTCGTTCAACGTTTTGCAAAAACGGATTGGTCGCAAAACGGTGCCCAAAAAGATGCTGATCGAGGCACCCGTAATTTTGCAAGCCTATGATCTGCTTGAATGGCACGGCACTGATATCCGCGAAAAACCTCTGTCAGAGCGGCGGCATTTACTCGCAAGCTTGATTGAAAATCTGCCAACCGACTTGCCAATTGCACTGTCCAAACAGGTACCTGCAACTTCTTGGGATACGCTGGCAGAGGCACGTGAAACTGCGCGAGAGGTGAATGCGGAAGGGTTGATGCTGAAACGTCTTTCCAGCCCATATCTGGCAGGGCGCAAAAAAGGCGATTGGTGGAAATGGAAAGTCGACCCGCTCACGATTGATGCTGTGATGATCTATGCCCAAGCGGGTCACGGGCGCCGCGCCACCTTGTTTACGGACTACACATTTGCGGTCAAAAGCGGCAACGAATTGGTGCCTTTCACCAAAGCCTATTCGGGCCTGACGGATGCGGAATTCAAACAGATCACGTCATGGGTCAAGAAGAACACATTGCAACGTTTTGGACCTGTGCGCCAAGTCACACCACAGCATGTGTTTGAGATCGCTTTTGAAGGCATCCAAGCCTCGCCGCGCCATAAATCGGGGATCGCGCTTCGCTTTCCGCGCATGCTGCGGTGGCGCCAAGACAAGCCGCTGGACGAGATCAACACACTTGAGGACCTTCAAGAAATGCTGCGCCAATTCGGATAGGCTTTGTTTTTTCAAAATTCCATCTGCGTGCTCTTTCAACCCGCCCCCTGCGGCCATAAGTTCGCCATAACAAATCACAAAAGGACACCGACATGCTTGATGCACCAACGACCCAAACCGATTTCGGTGACCTACCCAACTGGGATTTGTCTGATCTCTATGAAAGCTCTGACGCGGATCAGTTGCACACAGACATGGCTTGGCTCGAAGCCGAATGCGCTGATTTCGCCGCAAACTATGAGGGCAAGTTGGCTGGCTTAAGCGCAGTTGAATTGCTAAATGCCGTGCGTCGCTATGAAAAAATCGACATGATCGCAGGCCGCATCATGTCGTTCGCCGGACTGCGCTACTACCAAAACACCACAGACGGTGAGCGCGCGCAGTTTATGTCAAACTGCCAAGACAACATCACCAACTTTACCACACCGCTGGTGTTTTATGGTCTTGAGTTTAACCGCCTTGATGATGCGCATCTTGCGGGCTTACTTGCACAAAACGCTGACTTGGCACGCTATAAACCAGTCTTTGACCGCATGCGCGCGATGAAGCCCTACCAGCTGTCAGACGAGTTGGAGAAGTTTCTACATGATCAGTCCGTTGTGGGCGCTGCCGCATGGAACCGCTTGTTTGATGAAACCATCGCAGGTTTGGAATTCGAAATTGAGGGCGAAACCGTCAACATCGAAAGCGCGTTGAACCTGCTAACTGACCCCAACGGCGCAAAACGAGAAGCGGCCTCCCGCGAGCTTGCCCGCGTATTTGACAAAAACATCCGCACCTTCGCGCGCATCCACAACACATTGGCCAAAGAAAAATCGGTCGAGGATAAGTGGCGCGGAATGGAAACGCCGCAAACCGGACGCCATCTGTCAAACCACGTAGAGCCCGAAGTGGTGGAAGCGCTTCGCGATGCGGTTGTTGCCGCCTATCCCAAGTTGAGCCACCGCTACTATGCCTTGAAAGCCAAGTGGCTTGGGCTTGAGAAAATGCAAACATGGGACCGAAACGCGCCCCTGCCCCAGGATGATCTAACACCGGTAAACTGGGAAACAGCTCAGCGGACCGTTATGGAAGCCTATGCTGATTTTGATCCGCGTATGGCCGATCTGGCTGAGCCGTTCTTTACAAAAGGCTGGATTGATGCGGCTGTGAAAGCAGGCAAGGCACCCGGTGCTTTTGCTCACCCAACGGTTACTGATGCGCACCCCTATGTGATGCTGAACTACCTTGGCAAACCGCGCGATGTCATGACGCTCGCCCATGAACTGGGTCACGGTGTTCACCAAGTACTTGCTGCAGAGCAAGGCGAGCTACTATCCTCGACCCCGCTTACTTTGGCCGAGACTGCCTCTGTGTTCGGCGAAATGCTCACGTTCCGTAAATTGCTAGACGCGGCGAAAACCCAAGCCGAGCGCAAAACCTTGCTGGCGGGCAAAGTCGAAGACATGATCAACACGGTTGTGCGCCAAATTGCGTTCTACGATTTTGAGTGCAAGCTGCACGCTGCACGCGCCGAAGGCGAATTGACGCCAGATGACATCAACGCACTTTGGATGTCCGTGCAAGCGGCCTCGCTTGGCCCCGTGTTTGAGTTCCAAGACGGCTACGAGACATTTTGGGCCTATATTCCGCACTTTGTTCACTCGCCATTCTACGTCTATGCATACGCCTTCGGCGACGGCCTTGTGAACGCACTCTATGCGGTCTTTGAGGAAAGCGGCGCAGAGTTTCAGGATAAATACTTCGATATGCTGCGCGCGGGCGGGTCAAAGCACCACAAAGAATTGCTTGCCCCATTTGGCCTTGATGCATCCGATCCGGCGTTTTGGGACAAGGGCCTGTCGATGATCAGCGCAATGATCGACGAACTTGAAGCGATGGAGGACGCCTAATATGAGCCCCAAGAATGTTGCCGTAATCGGCCTTGGCTCAATGGGATACGGCATCGCGCAATCTGCCCTGCGCGGTGGTCACAAAGTGTGGGGGCGTGACGTCGTTGAGGCCACCACAGCCAAATTCATCGCGGAAGGCGGTCAGGCAAGCCTGCCCGATTACGCTGACATTGATGTGGCAGTGTTGGTTGTTCTGAACGCGGCGCAAACAGAGGATGTTCTGTTCGGCCAAAACGGTATCGCTGCGCAAATGCGCAAAGGTGCTACCGTCATTGCTTGCGCAACTGTGCCACCAGAATTTGCGCGCGACATGGAAGCCCGCGCTCAATCGCTCGGCCTGCATTATTTGGACGCGCCAATTTCAGGTGGGGCCGTAAAAGCCGCAAATGGCGCGCTTTCTGTCATGGCATCAGGCAGCGCAGATGCATTTGAGGGCGCGAAAGACGTCATGGACAGCATTGCGGAAACGGTTTTTCCATTGGGTTATGAAGCCGGTGCGGGATCAGCCATGAAAGCCGTGAACCAGATGTTGGCGGGCGTTCATATTGCAGCCATGGCCGAAGCCATCACCTTCGGCATGACCCAAGGTGTTAGCCCTACGTCGTTCATCGATGTTATCTCAAAATGTGCTGGCACGTCTTGGATGCTGGAAAACCGCGCGCCTCATATTGCAGACGGCGATTACAAGCCGCGCTCATCGGTTAACATCTGGCCCAAAGACCTCGGCATTGTTCTGGATATTGCGGATCAGGCAGCTTTTGACGCCCCCATTACCAAAACTGCGCTGGCACAATACGCCAAAGCAGTTGAAGCAGGTTTGGGTCTTGAAGACGATGCAGCCGTCGCAAAAGTCTACGCCGCCCAAGCGGGGCTAAACCTGCCAAGCGGAACGCCCTCGTGAAGTTTTCGGCCAACCTTGGCTTTTTATGGAGCGAGTTGCCCCTGACGGATGCCATCCGCGCCGCCAAAGTAGCCGGCTTTGATGCGGTCGAATGCCACTGGCCATACGACACACCAGCAGAAGATGTCGCGCTGGCATTGACAGACACGGGGCTCAACATGCTGGGCCTCAACACTATCCGCGGTGATCTTTCAAAGGGGGAAAACGGCCTAAACGCCCTGCCCAACCGAATGACCGAGGCACGCGTGGCGATCGACCAAGCGATTGAGTACGCACACATCACCGGCACTGCAAATATCCATGCAATGGCGGGGTTTGCCCAAGGCGTTGAGGCGCACGATGTATTTTGTGAAAACCTGACATACGCCTGCGCAAAAGCTGCCCCGCACGGCATTGGGATCGTAATTGAACCGCTTAATCACTACGATGCACCGGGATATTTTCTGTCAACCACATCCCAAGCACAGCAAATCATCACTGAAGTGGGTGCGCCAAATCTAAAGCTGATGTTTGACTGCTATCATGTGCAACTGATGGAAGGTGATATCACCAACCGCCTTACAAAGCTGCAAAGCATCATTGGCCATATTCAGTTTGCTTCTGTGCCGGATCGCAGCACACCGGATCGCGGAGAGCTGTCATATGACCACATCTTCGCGCATTTGAAGTCACTAGGTTACGCCGCCCCGCTTGGTGCAGAATATAAGCCCAATGGTCCAACGCCACCCACACTTGACTGGCTTACAAAATACAAATCCTAAACTCTTCTTTTGTTAAAAAATATCCCCGCCGGAGGCACTGACGGGGATAATCAACACATTACTTCGCTTCAAATCATACGTTTTGCTCTGGCTCACGCCTCTTCCAGCAAACCTTTGGCACCGGCAAGTTCGCGCATTTTGTTTTGCAACTTCTCAAACGCGCGCACTTCAATCTGCCTGATCCGCTCACGGCTCACAGAATACTGACCGCTCAAATCTTCAAGCGTGACTGGCTTTTCGGCCAAACGGCGCTGCGTCAGGATATCTTTCTCGCGATCGTTCAGCACCACCATCGCCTCACTCAAAAGCGCACGGCGCGTATCCAACTCGTCCTTTTCAGCGTAGTCATCCGCTTGGGTTGCATCTTCATCTTCAAGCCAGTCTTGCCACTCCATCGCGCCTTCACCGTCGTTAGATACCATCGCGTTTAGCGATGCATCTCCACCCGACAAACGGCGGTTCATGGACACGACTTCGTCCTCTGTCACGCTGAGCTCCTGTGCGATCCGTGCGACGTTTTCGGGACGCAGATCACCATCCTCAAGCGCACCAATCTTCTTCTTGGCTTTGCGCAAGTTGAAGAACAATTTCTTCTGTGCGGATGTCGTACCAAGCTTCACAAGGCTCCATGACCGCAGAACGTATTCCTGAATGGACGCGCGGATCCACCACATCGCGTAGGTCGCCAGGCGGAACCCTTTTTCAGGATCGAATCGCTTCACAGCTTGCATCAGGCCCACGTTCGCCTCTGAAATTACTTCCGCCTGCGGCAGGCCATAGCCGCGATACCCCATGGCAATTTTTGCCGCCAAACGCAGGTGCGATGTCACAAGCTTATGGGCCGCGCCGCTGTCGTCATGGTCCAAATAACGCTTGGCCAGCATGTATTCTTCCTCCGGCTCCAACATTGGAAACTTCCGGATTTCTTGCATGTAACGGTTAAGCCCGCCCTCAGGTGTGGGTGCAGGCAGAGTTGTGTAGTTCGCCATTGTAAGCCCCTCGTGGTCAAAGTCAGCGGAAGTGTCCGCGTTGACATAGATATGGGTGCGCAAATGCGCCCCCGCAAGGGTATCCTCGCGAAACTGTTACCAACTCATGAATAGAATAATTATCCGCGCAACGCTTGGATCATCGTTGCCATGTCTTCCGGAAGCGGGGCCTCAAAACGCATCATTTCGCCGCTAACAGGATGCTCAAACCCCAAAACCGCCGCATGTAACGCCTGTCGGTTAAACGCGGCCACCGCCGCATGGGCACCGGCACTCAGCGCTTTGGGGGGCAGTTTGCGCCGCCCACCATAAGTTGGATCCCCCACCAGACCATGACCCGCATGGGCCATGTGCACGCGGATTTGGTGCGTCCGACCGGTTTCGAGCCAACATTCAATAAGCGCGAGGGTCTCGGGCTGGCCAAAACGTTCGACCAATCGCGCGCGCGTTACAGCGTGACGCCCACCGTCAAACAGTACGGCTTGACGCTGTCTGTCCGTTTTGTGGCGGGCAAGATGGGTGTTAAGCTTCAGAATATTACCTGGCTCAAAGGACGTACCGCGAATACCGCGCAGGCGGGGATCATTCGCATCCGGCACACCGTAACAGACGGCGCGGTAATACCGCTCAACTGTATGGGCCTCAAATTGCGCCGCGAGCCCATGGTGCGCCTGATCAGACTTTGCGACGACCAAAATGCCCGATGTGTCTTTGTCGATACGGTGGACAATTCCGGGGCGCTTTTCACCGCCCACACCGGACAGGCTTTCCCCGCAGTGGTGCATCAACGCATTGACCAACGTGCCGGACGGCGTGCCTGGCGCGGGATGTACGACCATGCCTGCAGGCTTGTTGATCACAATCAGATCATCATCTTCAAAGATCACATTCAGCGGAATGTCTTCTGGCAACATATGGCTTTCGGTGGCTTCGGGCACAGTGATGCTTATCTGCATCCCCTCGGCCGCGCGTGCCTTGATGTCTGTCACGACAGTCCCGTCCACCTCAACCGCGCCTTGTGCGATCAATTTGCCAAGCCGCGAGCGTGAAAGGTTCGCGGTGACTGGCACATCGCGGGCCAACGCCTTATCAAGGCGCGACGGCGGGGCTTCCGCGATAGAAAAAGTGACGGCTGACATGGACCAAAATCCCCCGGATCAAGTACCAGAACCCGCTAACCTGAGGTTCCTGAGATTGCTCGTAACCGTGTTGACGGCCACAATGATTATCGGCCTGATAACGATCATTACATTGCTTGTCATGCGCTTACAGGCCCCGCGTGTCACGTTCCCTGACGCAATCACACTTCCGGATGGCGCTACAGCTACGGCCTTTACCCAAACAGCAGAATTTTTTGCGATTGTGACCGAAGAAAACGAAATTTTGGTGTATAACCGAACCACCGGTCAGATGATCAAACGCATACCCCTGAAATAGCGCCATATAGCACCGGCACGGCAATCACTTCTAACTATGTGGGTTGATACCAAGGATGGTACCGCCTGGTGGGTTCGAACCACCGACCTCTGGTACCACAAACCAGCGCTCTAACCAGCTGAGCTAAGGCGGCAACAGGCTCGACTTACGAAAGCACGACCGGCATTGCAAGCCTCTTTTGTCTGCAAATGCGCGATTATTGAGGGCCTTTGATCTGTGCTATCGCTTCAGCAAGCGGCGCACGCCTTACGCGTATCTCGTTATCGATGGCGCGGGTATACTCAACATCTCGCAATTCCGGCGCAGTCGCCTCCATCAAAAGGTCATTTACATAAAAATCCGCCCGAAGTTGCGGCGGTATCTGCGACAGGTTTTCAATGATCAGCCGGTCGCAACTGGATGACATATAAAAATTATGATAAAAACCGCTGAAGAGCGGGCCAGTGCCGTGTGAGTAAAAATGTTCCAACCCCATCAAATCAAGCGCCCTGCACCGTGCACCTGTGGGAATTGTCTGCACCCATGCATCGTAATGATCGAGATAAAACGAGTCCGACGTCATCGGCGGATTATTCAGCATCAAAAGTTTCACACCAATCTTTGCGGATTGTTCGGTGCCTTGTGTCCGCTTGAATTCGTTGATGCCAATCTGCCGCCACCACACCGCTTTGCTAATGGATGTCACCTGTCCGCGAATGAGGACGCCACCAGCGGGCAGTGCAAGCCGCTCGAGTATTTTCAAAGGTCCCTGCGGCTCAGGATCACCGATCATGCCCTCTGCAATCCGTTCTGAAATATCTACCCGCCGGATCAACTTGGGGCGTTTTTGCAGCGATTTGTCTTTGCGCAGATTGTAGCGCACCAAATCAAGGCCCGCGATATCAGCGAGCTGGGCCGCGATGCCACTATCACGGCGGGTATTGGCATTGTTGGCGTGCACACAAAACAGATCAATATCGCCCCAAAGTTCTTTCGCAAAAGCTAACAACAAACGTGAATCCGCACCACCTGTAATGGGCAATATACTGGGGCTTTGCCGTGATATGAGTGGCTTCATCACTTGCTTATGGCGCTGCACAACGCGGTCTAACCGTTCGCGTATCCCGTGCTCGGTCACCTCCATACGCCAGTCGCAATCCGCTTTTGGCCAGTGCCGAACAGTTTGTTGCGCATCAAGATCAAAGTAATGGTTGGCCATGACACGGCGCACACGGGCATCGGGCGTATACCCGAACGCCAAGCGCGCACCACCACCAGAACCCGCATTTTCCGCAAGCGAATACTCACGCTCAATAACCGGAGCATCATCAATGGCGAGATAAAGTGTGGCCGCAACACGCCCCGTTTCACGATTATACACGGCAGGGATCATCGCACTTGGATCAAGGTAGACGCGGTTGAAATCAGGCGCGGTAATCACAAAGATATAGCGTCCCGCAGCCATCTCGAGCGTATCAGCAAGTGCGCCGGGGCTTTTTGCACGGTCCAACAGCAACTGTAGATGCGGCGTGTCGATGAAAAATCCGTTTGCATCCACCGCAAGTCCCAATACGGCCACAGAAATACCTGCGCGCCTATCGGTTGCCAGCGCCATTTCTAGGCCCCGCCCGACGTGAAGAACCCAGTCATTTTGTAGGGTGTGAGGCGCAAAGCTAGTCACCGCAAAACTGGCCTCTTTACTCAGCACGTATTGCTGGGAGAAAACCTTACCAAAATTCAACTCATGCTGCGCAATCAAATGCTCTGCGTAGACAGTCATGAACGCACCCGAATTTTGTAGGACGCGGCATAGACGAGACGTTCCAAAATCCCCACATGCGGGTTCTTAGTTGGGTTCATTATAGGCCGTAGGGGCATCGTTACTCTCGCACTCGTTGAATGTCTCTTACACGGACAAATACATTCGAAAGCCTAACAAGAAACGAATCGCCTGTGAAGGAAAACCGACCACGCCCACAGCCCCTTGTCTTGATGCGCCCTGCCCTGTAATTGCCGTAACAGTTATAGCAAAGGATGCACCCATGGGGATCAATAGCGAGCGCGACATCGAAGCCAACTTGCAAATCGGCCCAACCGATCAAGGCATGGTGCGTATTTTTGTTGAGGCCAATGGCGTTGAAATTCCGATGGATTTCACACCTGAAGAAGCGCTGGAAATTGCAGAAGAAATTACGGCGGCAGCCAAAGTTATCGGCTAAGGCATCTGCGATGGCTTACGGCATTCTGAAAGTGTTATTGCGTTGCGGCGGGATCGCGCGCCGCGTGAGCACGCAGTGCTGCATGGCGGGCAAATTTTTGAACCATCGCTTTTCGCCTCGCACCGGCAAGCCGCACTTCATCCGGCATTCGAATGATCTCTGCATCATACCCGTCAGCGATGATGAGACCTGTTTCATCTGGCAAAAGATCAGTTGGGAACGCCTCATCCACCCCCCAAAAATATCGATCGCACCACTCAAGATAGCCCTGCCATTTCTGATCTGAGGTAAAATCTTCGCGGCTGGATTTGCACTCAATAATCCAGATCTCACCCTTCGGCCCAAGCGCCATCACATCAACGCGCAGTCCACGCGTCGGCACAAGTTCTGTTACAGAAACAAAGTTATGGCTCAGAAGATGCCGGCACACACCGCGGGCCAGAACATCGCCCGCGCGCAAAGGTAGCGTTGGATTATGTTGCATAAGCAAAGAGTGAACAAAACGGAAACAAAAGGCAAGAGAAACTCAAACAAACCTGCAAACGCTCTTGTCAGACGTTACCAAGCGCCATAGGTGATGCGGTGGCGGGTGCTGCTCTTCACGTAAGCTGGTCGATACATTCCAGTGGCCTTAAGCAAATCCGAGGGAGCTGGCTCTGTCACGGTCCTGGCCGCGTTATCTGGCGCCCACCTGTATATACAGGTCCTCGGGAATAATCGTCCAACGGTCGCTGCGGGCCCGCCACCCATTTTCCACGTCCCAACCTAGCAATGCGTGCAGCCAATGTGCCCCCGTGGCAAACCCGCGGGTTACGACACGCCGCTTTAGATTCAGTGTTTAGGCCAGCAGTAGTTTTCGGAAATCAGATCAGAATGCGTCGGGCTGAACTTCGCGCGCCATATGATCAAGCACACCGTTCACAAAATGCGTTTCATCGCCTTCAGGGAAAAACGCGCCAGCAACGTCAACGAATTCTTTAATAACAACGCGTGGCGGTGTCACTTTACCCAGCAACTCCGCACCGGCCGCGCGGAAAAGCGCGCGAATAGTGGGGTCAATGCGTGCGATGGGCCACTTTGCGACCAAAGCACGATCAGTCATTTGGTCAATAGGGCGCTGATGCTCAACCGCGTCTTGGGCCAGCATGCGGAATACGTCGATATCGCCTTCCATCATTTCACGTCCCTCATAGGTCGCGCCAAAACGATGGTCTTCAAACTCACGCATAACAACATCGACTGACTGCGACGAGTGTTCCATCTGAAACAGTGCTTGCACTGCATAAAGCCGCGCCGCTGATTTCATTTTGCGTTTTTGGTTATTCGAAAGTTCAGTCATGCTTTGTGTGTACCGCCTGCAAGCAGAATGTCGCTGGTAAATCCAACGCCCTTATCCGCGCGGCCCCACTTACGAGCGATAGCGATCAAGTGCAAGGCTGCCGCAGCGGCCCCGCCACCTTTGTTTTGGTCTGCAGGATCTGCACGTACTTCTGCCTGTTTGCGATTCTCTACCGTCAGGATACCATTACCGATACAAAGCCCCTGAAGGCCCAGTAATTGCAGTGCACGGCTGCTGTCGTTGCACACTGTTTCATAGTGGGTTGTCTCGCCCCGCACCACGCAGCCAAGTGCCACATAGCCGTCGAAATTAGACATACGTTCAGCGATGCCAATTGCTGTGGGTATTTCAAGCGCACCGGGTACATCAATCACTTCATGGGTGGCGCCAGCTGCCTCAAGCTCGGCAACAGCACCGGCAACTAAATTGTCAGCGATGTCTTTGTAATACGGAGACCGCACGATCAGAATTTTCGGAGCGTCCTCGAAGCGCGGTGTATCCATGATGTAGTGAGAAGCGCCAGCCATTATCCGATCTCCGAAATTTTCATCGTGTCCACAATCTCCAAACCATAAGCGTCCAGCCCGACAACTTTTGGCGCAGGTGAATTGGTCAGAAGGACAATTTTCGACAGGTTCAAAGACGACAAAATCTGTGCGCCCAAACCGTATTGGCGAAGCGTCTGCGGGCTGACCTCATCATCCCGCACGATCTTCATGGTAAGATCACGCAGCAAAACCAGCGCACCGCGCCCGTGGTCCGCGATCAGCTTCATCGCATCGCCAAATTCAGCAGCACGGCCCGTACCGCCTGTGCCAATCACGTCAAGCATCGGATCCATGGCATGCATACGTACGAGCACAGGCTCATCGCCCGAAATGTCGCCTTTGATCAAGACGATATGCTCTGCGCCTTGGGTCTCGTCGGTGTAGACGCGCATATCCCATTCGCCGCCAAACTCGGACTGGATCGTGTCCGTGCTGCGCACGCGCACCAAATTGTCATGGCGGCGGCGGTATTTAATCAAATCAGAAATTGTCCCGATCTTCAGCCCGTGCAGCTGCGCAAAACCAACCAGGTCTGGCAAACGCGACATGGTGCCATCGTCGTTCATGATCTCACAAATCACGCCGGAAGGGTTCAGGCCCGCAAGCCGTGACACATCAACAGCCGCCTCAGTATGCCCCGCACGTACCAACACACCGCCGTCTCGCGCACGCAGTGGGAAAACATGTCCCGGTGTTGCGATATCCGCTGAGGTTGCTTTGCTATCAATCGCCACAGCAACTGTGCGCGCACGGTCAGCCGCAGAAATACCGGTGGTAACACCTTCGCGCGCCTCAATCGAAACGGTAAATGCGGTCTCATGGCGCGATGAATTCTGCGTCGCCATCAACGGCAGGCCCAACGCATCAATCCGGTCAGATGGAAGCGTCAAACAAATCAAGCCGCGTCCGTGGGTCGCCATAAAGTTAATGGCATCAGGCGTGGCCATTTGCGCGGGGATAACAAGATCACCCTCGTTCTCGCGGTCTTCGTGATCCACCAGAATGAACATCCGACCATTACGCGCATCATCAATGATGTCTTCAATGGGGCTGATCACATCAGAGAGGTTTTCCTCAACAGGACCGGGCTTTTCAAACATGCTTTCAGCGCTCATTACGCCCACTCCTGCAATCGGGCCACATAGCGGGCCATTGTATCAATTTCGAGGTTCACCGCATCACCAACAGCTGCATCACCCCATGTGGTGACGCTTTTTGTGTGCGGAATAAAGTTGATCCCGAAGGCAGTGCCCTCAACATCATTTACAGTCAAAGACGTGCCATTAAGCGTAACCGAGCCTTTGGGCGCGATGAATTTTGCAAGTGCCGCTGGCGCTTCAAGCGTGACCCGAGTGCTATCGCCCTCATCATGCATAGCGACAATCTTAGCCAAGCCGTCGACGTGACCGGACACAATGTGTCCGCCCAACTCATCGCCCACTTTCAAGGCACGCTCCAGATTGATGCGCCGCCCTTCGGACCATGTATCAAGATTGGTCTTACTGACAGTCTCTGCGGACACGTCCACATCAAACCACCCAAGCTGATCGCCTTCGGCCAGACCTTTGCCAACCACGGTCAAGCAAACACCGTCGCAGGCGATTGATGCACCCATATCGACGCTGCTCATATCGTAAAGCGTTGAAATGCGCGCCCGCAAATCACCGCGCTGTTCCAGTTGCGCGATATGACCAACGTCTGTGATAATGCCAGTGAACATAAATCTCGTCCCGAATTTCGTGTTGCAAACCACCTATAACGGCGCACCCATCCGGACAAGGGCTTTGCCGCCCATTCCAGTGATACCTTTTCGCACATCGCCTCAATCATAATGCAGGTCACATTTTCGCCAATAATTCAGGCTACGCCACTCACAATCCTGCGCGGACCTACGCAAAACCTAAACACACGGCATATCATATGGCGCTCATTACCGGCGAAAATAAGCGTTTTCTTTTTCTGCAAGGCCCGCATGGTCCCTTTTTCTGGCGCCTTGGGCAGATGCTGGAGCGTGCTGGCGCACAGGTCTGGAGGGTCGGTTTCAACGCAGGTGACCGCGCCTTTTGGTTCTCGCCTAAAACTTACATCGGGTATTGCGGCACGCTAAACGACTGGGCCGAAACCCTACGTCAGACCCTTCACGACAAATCAATCACGGACATTGTGCTTTACGGTGACACGCGGCCTGTTCACGCCCAAGCAGCAGAAATGGCGCGACAAATGGGCATCCGGATCCATGTATTCGAAGAAGGGTATCTACGGCCCTATTGGGTCAGCTACGAGCGTGATGGCTCCAACGGAAACTCCGCGCTCATGCAGCTTAGCGTGGATCAGATGCGCGAGACTTTGGCAGACGCCGATTTAGACATCCCACAAGCACCGGCACATTGGGGCGACATGCGCCAGCACGTGTTTTACGGCGCGCTTTACCATTGGTTTGTGATGCTTCGAAACGGCCACTACCGCAAGATGCAACGCCACCGCGCCCTTGATGTAAAAACCGAGTTTGCCCTGTATTTCATGCGCCTTTTAGGAATGCCGTTTTATTGGCTTAGCCGCGTGTTTTCCACACTGCGCATTAAACGCGGGGGGTACCCCTACCATATTGCGCTGCTGCAACTTGAACATGACGCCAGCTTTCAAGCCCACTCTCCGTTCTCCAAAATCGACGAATTCATCGAAGTAATCATCGAAGGTTTTGCCAAAGGGGCACCGGCGCATCACCATCTTGTGCTCAAGGCGCACCCGCTTGAAAACGGTCAGACAAACATCCGCCGGTTGATCAAAAACTTAGCCCGCCAGCACGGCGTTGAGGGGCGGTGCCACTATGTTCGTGGCGGCAAACTGGCCCAGCTTTTGGACCATGCCCGAAGTGCAGTGACAGTCAATTCAACCGCCGGCCAGCAAGTGCTTTGGCGCGGTATCCCGCTCAAGGTTTTTGGCGCGGCGGTCTATAACAAACCAGAGTTTGTGTCGTCTCAGCCGCTCCATGAATTTTTTAGCTTACCCACAACACCGGACACTGCCGCCTACCGCGATTACCGGCGCTACTTGCTTGAGACCAGCCAGATCGCCGGTGGGTTTTACGCCGCCAAAGGCCGCAGACAGCTTTTGCGACAAGTCGTTGATCTGATGTTGCACCCCCACGATCCCTACGAAGCACTTGAGGTTGGCAAAGCGGCCCCACGGCAACAGTTGCGTGTCATTCCCTAACAACCACAACCCCTAGCGGTAGCTTTCTGTGAGGGATTCCAGTAAGGTAATAGAAAAACTTGAGGCAGTTCTATAAGGTCGAAAGGACCAGAGCAGTGAAAATTAATGTGTCCCGTGTGGTAAAAGGCATTGCCTTGCTAAGCCTCGTTGCGACTGTTTCTGCATGCGGTCTGCCGCGTGTAGGCCCCAACAAAGCCGAAATTTTTCAAGGATCCGTTTTGCGTGAAGGCGATGCGTTCATCGTCTCTGTCAACGACCGCGTGACCCGCGCCACAGCTGTCACCCCGGCTTTTGGTTTTTCGGATGCGTTCATCAACGCAGGTGTTGTTGGCTCTGACGTGATCCGTCCTGGCGATGTATTGGGGCTGACTGTTTGGGAAAACGTAGATGACGGCCTGCTGGCCGGTGCGGGGCAAAACGCCACCATTCTTGACGAAGTACAAGTAGACGGAAACGGCAATATTTTCGTCCCCTATGCCGGCACCCTAAAGGCATCTGGCAAATCTCCGGAAGCGCTACGTCGTCTGATCACCACGCGCCTGAACGAACAAACCCCCGACCCCCAAGTGCAGGTCCGCCGCGTAGCCGGTGATGGTGCAACAGTCACTGTGGTTGGCGCAGTTGGCGCGCAAGGCGTCTACGCGATTGAGCGCCCCACCCGCACGCTTTCCTCCATGCTTGCCCGTGCAGGTGGCGTGGGACTTGAGGCCGAAGTGGCACAAATCACCGTTATCCGCGGTACACATCGCGGGCAGGTTTGGTTCCAAGATCTTTACCAAGACCCGCGCTTTGACATCGCCCTGCGTGGCGGAGACCGCATTTTGGTCGAGCGAGACACCCGCGCCTATACGGTTTTGGGCGCCACTGGCAGCCAGAACCGCGTTGAATTCACTACACGCACGATCTCTGCCATTGAAGCACTTGCACAAGTGGGTGGCTTAAGCAGTAACGTAGCAGACCCCACAGGCGTTTTTGTGTTCCGCAATGAACCCGCCGAAATTGCTAATCAAGTAATGGGCCGCGATGATCTGCAAGGCGCGCAGCGTGTGGCCTATGTGCTGGATCTGACCGAGCCTAACGGCATGTTCAACGCACGTGATTTCGCCATACGTGATGACGATACGGTCTATGTGACCGAGGCACCATTCGTGCAATGGAACAAAACAATTGCCGCACTCACAGGATCTCTTAACTCTGTGAATACCCTAAATACACTGGCTGGTAACTAAGCCCAATGACGACCCCACTTTCGGCCGCTGACCCAACCCGTCAGCGGCTGTTTGTCTACAATGGCGGCTTTTTGCGTCAAAAACGCGTGCGCCGTATCCTTGCGCTAAAGGGCTATGACATCCGCATTGGCATGCCGTCGGAAACTGATCTGGTCGGTGTGTGGGGGAAATCACCAACCGCGCACCGCGGCGAAAAGATTGCAGCCCGCACCAACGCAAAGCTTGTGCGCGTGGAAGACGCCTTTTTGAGGTCAGTGCGTCCTGCCAGTGGTGGTGATCTGCCCATCGGGCTTAACATTGATACCCGCGGTGTACATTTTGATAGCAGCGCGCCCAGTGACCTTGAGGTCCTGGTTGCCACGCACCCCCTTGATGACACCGCTCTGCTTGACCGTGCACGCGGTGGCATGGCTCGCATGAAGCGAAGCGCGCTTTCGAAATACAACAACTTCGCGCCTGAGACCCCCTTTCCAAAAGGTATTCCAGACGCTGGGTATGTCCTTGTGATTGATCAAACCGCAGACGATGCCTCCATCACACACTCGGGCGCCAATGCAGATACGTTCCGCGAGATGCTACTGGATGCGCGGCTTGAAAACCCGCACGCAACGATTGTGCTGAAGACACATCCCGAAACCCGAACCGGTCACAAGGGCGGTCATTTCGACCCTGCAAACATTGGTGGCAACGTGGTCGTGCTGGATCAAAACACCAACCCGCACCGCTTGCTTGAAGGCGCGATCAAAGTCTACGCCGTCAGCTCGCAAATGGGTTTTGAGGCTATAATGGCCGGTCACAAACCAATCCTGTACGGACAACCCTTTTATGCCGGTTGGGGGCTAAGCGAAGATCGCGCACCGATTGATCGACGCACCCGCACGTTAACCCGAACGCAACTTTTTGCAGGCGCGATGATCTTATATCCGACGTGGTATGACCCCTACCGCGATGCGCTCTGTAGCTTTGAAGATGCACTCAGCACCCTCGAAGCGCTTACTCGTACTTGGCGTGAAGATCATAACGGCTGGGCTGCACCAGATATGCGGCTCTGGTAACGCAAGCATACACAGGCATTCTTTGGCAGCGTCCGACCTGTAAAATTCGGGGGCAACATACATACGCGGCGCATCATGCGTTGGGGCGCGCATGATAGTCCTGAAGCAACCGTAGAAGACGGATTTCTCCGTTCAAAAGGGCTTGGTGCTAACTTGGTCCCGCCCCTATCGCTGGTTCTTGATGACCTTGGTATTTACTATGACCCAATCCGCGAAAGTCGCCTTGAAAGGCTGATAGCCCAGTCACTTAGTCTGGAGCCGGCGGCATTACGCCGGGCCGAAGCCTTACGCCAAAAAATTATTAAGAGCGGCGTGAGCAAATATAATCTTGGGATTAAGGCTGCTTTACCATCGCTCCCAAAGGGCCACCGCATTTTGGTCCCGGGGCAAGTTGAAGATGATGCTTCGATCAAGCTAGGCACGTCGAAATGGCAGACCAACAGCGACTTACTGGTTGAGACCCGCCGCGCCAATCCCGACGCCATCTTGATCTACAAACCACACCCCGACGTAGAGGCAGGTTTGCGCGATGGAGGCTTAAGTAATGAGGCCGCAGCAGTCGCGGATATCATAGCCACGAACGCGGATGCTTTGGGCCTGCTGGCCTGCGTCGATAGTGTTTGGACGATGACCTCAACACTTGGATTTGAAGCGCTTTTGCGCGGTGTGCCTGTCACCTGCTTAGGCGCGCCATTTTATGCGGGATGGGGCCTGACAAGGGATATCGCAGCCACCCCTGACCGCCGCACCGCACGCCCAAGCCTTGATCAATTCACACATGCAACTTTGATCGACTACCCGCGCTATTACGATCCTGAGACAGGTTATCCCTGCCCCCCCGAAGTTGCGGTTGACCGTTTAGCCATGTCCAAAGGCAATTACAGTGGGCTTGGTTTGCGTCTGTTGGCTAAAGCACAAGGCGCGCTTTCAACTTACGCACATCTTTGGCGTTAAGCGCGGCGCCACCGGTACAACACGTCACCGCCAATGGAACGACATTCAACAAGTGTCCAACGCGGGGCATCTGCCAAAACACGCTGCCCAAAGGGTGCAACAGCGTCCAATCCGTCACCTCCGATGACAACACCAGCCGTCATGCACACCAGATCATCCACAAGGTTTTCGCTCAATAAAGACGCGGCAAGTCCGCCGCCACCTTCGCAAAAAATACGCGTAAGCCCCTGCCCTGCAAGCACCCGCAGCGCGTCGGTCAGGCTGCCTTGATAGGGGACAGATCTCGCATTTGGCGACAGCGCACTCACATCTGCTGTTTTCGGGTGAACAAACCAACCGCCGTTTTGCACATCGCTACGCGCCATACCCTGCAGTGTCTCGCTGATGACAACGCGGACCGGCTGATGTGAAACGCCGAGGCCCCGCACATTAAGCAAAGGATTATCAGCCCGCACAGTCCCCGCGCCAACCATTACTGCATCGTGTCGGGCGCGCATCATATGGACAGCGCGCCGCGCATGTGCCCCAGTGATCCACTGGCTGTCTCCGGTTGAAGTGGCAATTTTTCCGTCAAAAGATGTTGCCATCTTGAGTGTCACAAAAGGCAAACCTTCACGCGCAGCTTTGAAAAACCCACGATGATCTTCAGCAGCCTCTGACGAGAGCACGCCGATATCTACCGTAATCCCTGCATCGCGGAGCGCTTGAAATCCGCGCCCTGAAACACGGTTGTCTTCATCCTCAATCGCACAAACAACCCGAGACACCCCCGCCTCAATAAGCGCATTCGCACAGGGCGGTGTCTTACCATGATGCGCGCAAGGCTCGAGAGTCACATAGGCCGTCGCACCACGTGCCAGACGTCCTGCCTGCGCTAACGCGATCGGCTCAGCGTGTGGGCGGCCACCGTCTTGGGTCCAGCCACGCCCCACAATGACGCCGTCTTTAACGATGACACAACCAACCGCTGGGTTTGGCCACACACGACCCTGGCCGCGCCGCCCGAGGGCAAGCGCGTGGCGCATGTGTTGCTCATCCACGGATGCTAAAGCTTTATTGATCAATCGTTTTCCGCCGACACGTTCGGGCGAAGTTCACTGACGAATTTGTCAAAATCATCAGCTGCTTGGAAGTTTTTGTACACACTCGCAAATCGCACGTATCCGACTGTGTCGATGCGGGCCAAAGCCTCCATCACGATCTCACCGATCTGCTTGGAGTTGATGTCAGTCTCACCCATGCTTTCCAACCGGCGCACTATTCCAGAGATCATCTGGTCTACGCGCTCGGGCTCGACGGGCCGTTTTTGCAGAGAAATCCGAACTGAGCGTTCCAGCTTGTCGCGGTCAAAATCTTCACGGCGTCCGTTAGATTTGATGACAACCAAATCACGCAACTGAACACGCTCATAAGTCGTAAAACGACCCCCACACGCGGGACAAAAACGCCGGCGGCGAATGGCGACGTGGTCCTCAGCAGGACGGGAATCTTTCACTTGTGTGTCTACGTTACCGCAAAATGGACAGCGCATTGGCTATGCCCCTTCTCGTTGATTACTGCCTCGATAGGGTCTGCGCCCTACTTATCCACAGACTATAGGACAGCAATCTAGATTTGGGTAGAAGAAAAATTCACAAACAACATCTGGGGGCAAACCGAGCCGTCAGATGCAAAAACGGCGCCTGCAAGAGGCGCCGTTTTAAAGATATATCCGCAAAACCAGAGTTCAACAGGGTAGTTTATTGATCCAAGAAAGACCGCAACTTGCGTGAACGCGACGGATGCTTCAGCTTGCGCAACGCTTTAGCCTCAATCTGACGAATGCGTTCACGGGTAACCGAGAACTGCTGGCCAACTTCCTCAAGGGTGTGGTCTGTGTTCATGCCAATACCGAAACGCATACGCAAAACACGTTCTTCACGCGGCGTAAGCGATGACAGAACCCGGGTTGTCGTTTCCTTCAGGTTCTCCTGAATAGCACTATCGAGTGGCAAGATCGCGTTTTTGTCTTCGATGAAGTCACCAAGCTGGCTGTCCTCCTCATCCCCGATGGGCGTTTCAAGGCTGATTGGTTCTTTGGCGATTTTCATCACTTTGCGCACTTTTTCGAGCGGCATTTGAAGCTTTTCGGCCAATTCTTCTGGTGTCGGCTCACGACCAATTTCATGAAGCATCTGACGACCCGTGCGCACCAGCTTGTTGATCGTCTCAATCATGTGCACAGGAATACGGATTGTACGCGCCTGATCCGCAATTGAGCGCGTAATCGCCTGACGGATCCACCATGTGGCGTAGGTCGAGAATTTATAACCACGGCGATATTCGAACTTATCAACCGCCTTCATCAGGCCGATGTTACCCTCTTGGATCAAGTCGAGGAATTGCAGACCACGGTTGGTGTACTTTTTGGCAATTGAAATAACGAGACGAAGGTTTGCCTCGACCATTTCTTTCTTGGCCTGACGGGCTTCCTTCTCGCCTTTTTGCACCTGTTGTACGATGCGGCGGAATTCAGAGATATCCAGACCAACATACTGGCCAACTTGCGCCATGTCAGAACGCAACTCTTCGATCTTATCGGTTGAGCGCTCAATCAACGCCTGCCAGCCACGGCCGGGTTTATCACCCATGTCAGTTAGCCAGTTTGGGTCAAGCTCGCGACCACGATACGCATCAACGAAATCCCGGCGGTTAATGCGCGCTTGGTCCGCAAGTTTCACCATCGCACTGTCAATGGACATGATACGGCGGTTGATGCCGTAAAGCTGGTCGATCAGCGCCTCAATACGGTTGTTGTGCAAGTGAAGCTCGTTCACTTGGGCAACAATTTCAGAGCGCAGTTTTTGGTATTTCTTTTCAGCTTTCTCGCTGAAGGAGCTGTCTTCGTTCAACGTGGCAGACATCCGAAGATCCTGCATCTCGCTCAACTTGCCGTAGTTATGCGCAATGATTTCGAGCGCTTCCAGAACGCGCGGCTTAAGCGCAGCTTCCATCGCCGCAAGAGACAGGTTCGCCTGCTCGTCTTCATCATCGTCATCATCAGACTGAATCGGGTTACCGTCGGCATCCAATTCTTGCGCCGTGCTCTCTTGCTTGGGCTCGGCTCCAGGCGTCGGCACAACGGCTTCTTCCTCGTCCTCTGCCAGCTGCTCGCCAAACGTCGTTTCCAGATCAATCACATCGCGAAGCAAAATGTCTTCGCTCAACAATTCGTCACGCCAAATGGTGATCGCTTGGAATGTAAGAGGGCTTTCGCAAAGGCCCAAAATCATCGTGTTGCGGCCGGCCTCGATACGTTTCGCAATCGCGATTTCGCCCTCACGGGACAACAGCTCAACGCTGCCCATCTCGCGCAGGTACATGCGGACGGGATCATCGGTGCGATCCAGCTTTTCTTTTTCAGCGCCAGCAAGAGCAACTTCACGCGCACCATCTTTGGTCACGACAGCTGTAGAGCCTTTGGCGTCTTCTTCTTCGGCCTCGTCGTCTTCAATAATGTTGATGCCCATTTCCGACAGCATCGACATCACGTCTTCGATTTGCTCCGAGCTTACCTGCTCTGGTGGCAAAACTTGGTTAAGTTGCTCGTACGTAATGTAGCCCCGTTCACGCGCCTCGGAGATCATTTTCTTTACAGCAGCTTGGGACATGTCCAAGTTGTGCGCGTTTTCCTGATCTTCGTTTTTGCGGTCGTCGGTGTCTTTGGCCATGAGCAAAGTCCTTTGCGGCGGAGGCGATGCGGCGTGAAGGCCGCGCGATGTAACTTTAGGCTGCCGTAATCCACGCGCACGCGAATCAGGAAAACGAATCAACCCACCTCCGAATCATCTTACATTTTGACTGATTCGACCATGGGTCGGTGTGAACTTAACCACATGCCCCGAGACATGGGCATTGGAAACCCTAATTGTAAGAGGATAAGCCTTCGTTAATTACTATTTTCAGCCTTACCGATGCTGCCCAGAAGTGCTGCAAATGCATCACGTTCATCACGACTTAGTTTGGCGCCATTATCGGCAACGTCAAAATCAGCGGTATCATCCGCGTCATCACCGCCCCCTTGCAGACCTTCTGCGGCCTCGCGCAAACGCCACGTCAGGTTTTCATCAACGGGTTCGCCATCATTGCGGTCAAGGTCTTGGGAAACTTCGCGTACTTCAACTTCATGACCACGCTGTGCCGTAAGTTTTGCGAGGGCGTCGTTCACGCACATGGACGCCAGATCGATGTTTCCGGGGCGGCGTACAGGCGGTGCGATCGCCACGTGCTTATTCGCAAATAGTTTTTCCAAAAGCGCCGCACCGATCTCATGCTCAACACTCTCGATCAGCATATCAGCATCGGCCTCTATGTGGCGCAGCAGAGCCCCCTGAATACGGCGGTGGTCCGGATCATGGCACTCAAGCCGCTCAAGCGCGTCTTCAAATTCGGGCAGAACGGCTGGATTTTTCAGCAAAGTTGCCAATACCACTGCTTCGCGCAAATGCCCCTCCGCGGCCCGTTCAGAACTCACCAAAAAACTTGATTGCGTCGTTGGCATCGCACCTTCGGCAGGCGCTTTCCACCCGCCTCCACGCTTAACACCGCGCGGCGTAAAGCCACCGGATAGGCGCGCTTTTGATTGAGGGCGGAACAAATCCCACCGCAAATCCTTAATGGCCTGACCATAGTGGCTGCGAATGCTTGGGTCAGTGATCAGCATAATTTTCTGACGCAGCGCCTTGTCTAAGGCCGCTTTACGCTCGGGGCTGTCAAAATTGCGCCCTTCAGTTTCACGCCGCCATAGCAGCTGGACCATCGGGATAGCACCGTCCATCACATTTTGAACTGCCGAAGCCCCTGAAGCACGGATCAAATCATCAGGGTCTTGGCCTTCTGGCATGATTGCAAAGCGCAGCGACTTGCCCGATTGCAGCAACGGAAGCGCCAGATCAACCAAGCGCATCGCCGCTCGCAAACCGGCCGTATCACCATCAAGGGCGATGATCGGCTCATCAGTGATCCGCCACAAAAGCGCCAGTTGATTTTCTGTAACGGCCGTCCCGAGGGGGGCAACAGACGCGGCAAACCCCGCCTCACTCAGCGCGATGACATCCATGTAGCCTTCAGCCACGACAAGTTGCTGGCCCTTGCCTGCAGCCTCGCGAGCTGGCTTATGGTTATAAAGACTGCGGCCCTTATCAAAAAGTTCCGTCTCTGGAGAGTTGAGGTATTTTGCGTTGTCGTTAGGGTCCATCGCGCGACCCCCAAAAGCAATCGCGCGCCCCCGTGCGTCACGGATCGGGAACATGATCCGACCTCGGAATGTATCATATGGCTTACCACCTTTTTGGCTGGGCTTGGCCAAACCAGCACCCAAAATCAGGTCTTCAGGTACGTTTTTGCCGACAAGATGATCCCAAAGTCCCTGCCACGCATCAGGTGCAAAACCGATCTCCCAACGCTCAAGAGCCGTCTCAGACAGACCACGTCCCTGCAAATATCGGCGGGCCTCGGCGGCCGTCGATGTACGCAGTTGCAAACGGAAATACTGCACCGCTTGCTCCATGACTTCGGCAAGTTTGCTGGCCCGGTCCAGCTTTTCAGCGGCCTTTGGATCGCGCGCGGGCATTTGCATGCCCGCCTCACCCGCCAAAATTTCCACCGCTTCCATAAAGCTGACGTTCTCGGTTTCTTTCACAAACGAAAGCGCATCACCCTTCGCCTGACAACCAAAACAATAGTAATATCCCTTTCGGTCATCGACGTGAAAACTGGCCGTTTTTTCATGATGAAACGGGCATGGCGCCCACATGTCACCTTTGCCTTGGTTCGACTTGCGCGCGTCCCACATAACTTTGCGCCCCACCACGTCGGAGATCGACAGGCGGCTGCGTAATTCATCAAGGAAACCGGGCGGCAGACTCATGAGCGCAATATCCGCTGTAGCACGCGCAAAGTCTACACCGCCTAAGATGAAATCCTAAAGGCCCTTGGCGCGATAAGACTGTGCCACTTTATCAATGGAAACCAGATATGCAGCGGTGCGCAGATCGGGTACATCATCGCGGCCGTGCCAGACGTCACGCATCGCCTGATAAGCAATCCGCATTGTGTCATCCAACCCCGAACGCACTAATTCCAACTCATCCGCACCGCGCAAATACCGCTCTTTGAAATCTGGGCTAAGCTGCCAGCCGACACCGCTATCGGCGCTCAGGCGCTCTAACTCATCCACAATCAATTGGTGACGGGATTCCTCTTGGCGGCGCTGCATCCGCCCAAAGCGGATATGCGACAGGTTTTTGACCCATTCAAAATACGACACTGTCACACCGCCCGCGTTTGCATACATGTCGGGAATAATAACACAGCCTTTAGCCACAAGAATATCATTCGCACCCGCCGTCACCGGACCGTTAGCGGCCTCAATAATAAGTGGCGCCTGCACGCGTTCCGCATTGGATTTGTTAATCACACCCTCAAGGGCAGCTGGAATAAGAATATCGCAGTCCCGTTCAAGTACTTCAGCACCGTTTTTGATGTATTCACCTGCCTCAAACTGTGCCACGCCTCCGGTCTCCGCCACGCAAGTACGAAGAGCCTCAACGTCAATTCCGTTCGTGTCAACGATAGCTCCGTCACGCTCAATGACGCCGACGATCAACGCACCGTCTTCCTCAGCCAAAAACTTGGCCGCGTGGTAGCCGACGTTGCCCAGCCCCTGCACAATGACCCGTTTACCTTTCAGGGACCCACTGAGCCCTGCGGCTTTCATACCCCGCTCATCGCGGAAAAACTCGCGCAGCGCATATTGCACACCACGTCCCGTGGCCTCTACACGGCCAGCAATACCGCCGGCGTGGGTTGGCTTGCCTGTCACGCAGGCTTTGGCATTGATATCAGTTGTATTCATCCGCGCATATTGATCTGCGATCCACGCCATTTCACGCTCGCCCGTGCCCATGTCTGGCGCGGGCACGTTCTGGGACGGGTTTATCAGATCACGCTTGATTAACTCATATGCGAAACGGCGGGTGATAGCCTCCATTTCATGGGCATCATAGGCGCGCGGATCAACACATAGCCCGCCCTTTGAGCCCCCAAAAGGTGCCTCAACCAACGCGCATTTATACGTCATCAACGCGGCAAGCGCTTCTACCTCGTCTTGGTTTACGCCGAGCGAAAAACGAATGCCGCCCTTTACCGGCTCCATATGCTCGGAATGGACGCTGCGATACCCAGTGAACGTCTTGATTTCACCGCGCAAACGCACACCGAAACGAACTGTATAAGTTGCGTTACATACCCTGATTTTTTCTTCCAAGCCCGGGGACAGATCCATCAATCCCACCGCACGGTTAAACATTAAATCGACACTCTCGCGAAAGCTTGGCTCAGTTTGGTTAGACATCTTTACAGTTCCCTAAATCGCATCGTCCGCACCGTGGCACAGATGCGGTTATACGCAAGTTAATTTGCCCATTATTTAGGCTGTTTGAAAACTTATCGGGTATGAGCTTCATCACAATTTAGGCAAAAGCACATCTGCGGCACATCATTTTGCCATAATTGAAACCAAATCTTTCTGCATGAACGCTTCGTAACCGGCCGTACTGCGTAGATTCGTATGCGGCGATTTTAGCGTTGTGAGTAACCATGAGAATGCACCGCCTTTTCAAAAATGCGCTTGGGCTGCGCAAATGTCGTGCTTTTGCGCACGACGAAAGCGGTGCCTTGATCATCTTCACACTCTATATTTTGATGGCGATAATCATGATTGGCGGTCTTGCCGTAGACATCATGATGGCTGAAGAACGCCGCGCACGCATTCAGTTTACAATTGATGGCGCAACCCTGTCGGCGGCAGATTTGCAGCAAACGCTTGAAGCTTGTGACATCATGGAGGGGCAATTTCGCTCAGCGGGCTTTGCCAATGTCCACGTGAACCACACCCGCAACGGCGCACAATATGAAAGCTGCGGTGTGGCGGAGCCGGATGCAGATATCGCTGTGGACGTCGCATCGGTTGAGGGCATCGGATACCGCCGCGTTGAAGCCGAAGCATCAATCCGCGTGCCAACGCTTTTCATGCATTGGGTTGGTATCGACTACATGGACCTACCCGTTTCAGGTGCTGCGGAAGAGCGGATCACCGATATCGAGATTTCTCTTGTCGTGGACGTGTCAGGTTCCATGGGGAACCCGTCTACATCCGGTGAGACCACCGGATATTCGAGCTGCGCAAGGCTGCCAAAGAATTCTTCACCGCGGTGGTGAAAAACGATCCCGATGACGACTCGGCCATTACGTCTGTTTCTATCGTGCCTTACTATCACACTGTTCACGTGGGCGAGGATCTGCTGGATCAACTCAATGCAAATGGCGGCACAGTTTCCGTGCAAAACCCGATCACCAATCCCCCGGGACTAACGTCAGTCCAAAGCGAACAGCAGTTCAGCAGCTGCATTGAATTCACGCCAAACGACTTCAAATCCACCGCTATAACACCCAGCCAGAAGCTGACCCGCAAAGCGCATTTCGCCTATGGCAGCAGCAGTACACGCTTTCCCAATTATCTTCAGTTCGAGTGTCAGGAAGACCGCTTTGATACGCGCTATGCCGCAAACTCACGCCCACACATTATGGTGCACCGCACGGAAAAATCACAGCTGGACGCGCACATCGACACCTTAACAGCAAGCGGCAACACAGCGATTGATGTAGGGATGAAGTGGGGCGTGGCTCTGCTTGATCCGGCAATTCAACCCGCCGTCAAAACACTTGCGGATGACACCACAATTCCTGTGCCTTCACGGGTCAACGACAGACCCGCAAACTACTGGGTGCCATCTGTAAGTGCGAACCCACAGGATGAAACTCTCAAAGTAATCGTTCTGATGACCGACGGTGTGAATACGACCCAATACGGGCAAACCACAGAAAACCAGTATCCCTACATCAACTTTAAAAACAGCCCAGCACCGGTTTGGCGCTTCAAAAACTGGTCCACACATGAAGGTAAGCGTCACGATCGATGGAGCGTGAACCGCAATATGGAATGGTATGATCAATATCTGATCTACGTGCCCGGCAACAGCTGGTCCAACCGCTGGTACCGCCCCGGCGATCCCAACACGTCTTGGGATGATCAATGGTACAGCACCAGCGAAATCCCATGGGACGGCATCGCGCAGATGGACTGGGTTGATCTGCTTGATGATTTTCACGTGGATTACATGGCCGAGTTTTTCTGGGACGAGGCTGAACGGTACTATCACAGCTACTACGGGTGGAGCACCCGCGAAGATCCTATGGAGGACAAGCTAAAGGCCTCCATGATTACCCAAACAAATTGGTGGCAAGCGAATACAAACTTGTCCGAAATCTGTGCCGCAGCCCGCGCGAAAGGCATCTTGATTTACGCGATCGGTTTTGAAGTAAACACTGGCGAAGGTCCGATGCGTGACTGCGCAACGGAGGGGGATGCCTATTACTTTGACGTTTCAGGACGCGAGATCAGCACCGCATTCGCTGCCATCGCAAACCACATCAACCAGTTGCGCTTGGTGCAGTAGATGCTGGGCCGCCGCGCATTTAGCCGCATCATCCAATTTTGGCGCGACGAAGACGGCGTGTCTTCGATTGAGTTCGTGATCCTCTATCCTTTGTTCTACTGGATTTTGTTCATGGGCGTTGAACTTGGTGTGATGCAGGCACGTCAAGCTATGTTGGAAATGGCGCTTGACCGAACAGTGCGCCACGTGCGCCTCAACACGATTGCACCCCCCTCCTATCAAGATTTGCGGGATGTCATGTGTGCCGAGGCAACCTTCCTAAATAATTGCTCGAACAGCCTTAAGCTTGAAATGGTACGCCGCGACCCGCGCGTAGGCGTGACCCTGAACGCGCCACAATGCCATGATAAACCAAGTGCCGTGAACCCAGCCGGACCATTTTCACCGGGCGGACAGAATGAATTAATGTTCCTGCGGGTTTGCGTGCTGCAGCCACCATTGCTGCCAACCATCGGCTTGAACCCATATCTGCCCACAACCGAAACCGGCGAGTACCGTCTTGTTGCCATCACTTCGTATGTGACGGAGCCCGCGTGATGCGACGTTTCCATCCCCCTTCATTGAGCCGCTTCACCGCCCGCCTCAAAGCCTTCTGCGATGACACAGGAGGCACGCTTGCCATTGAAACCGTGCTGGTTTTTCCGCTGTTGTTTTGGAGTTTTATGGCGATGGCTACGTTCTTTGAGGCATTCCGGACAAACGCGCAAACCACGAAGGCAAGCTACGTTGTGGCCGATGTGATCAGCCGCGAACTGGGCACCATCACCCCGACCTTCGTGACCAGCATGAAACAAACCGCACAGTATATGACACCTGCAGCGCAAGGAACTTCGATCAGCATCACCATGGTGGTTCCGACTGGCAAAACGAACAAGCCCTACAAAACCGCATGGTCACAGGCGCGCGGACCCGATCTTAGCAGTTATAGCCATGACAGCATCAACGTTTTGAAAGAAGACATGCCGCCAATCGCAGCAGGGGATCAGATTGTAATGGTTGAGACAGTCTCGCGGTTTAGCCTGTCGTGGGGCCGGTTTTTTGAAAACAACCTCTATCTAAAAGCGCGCACATTTGCCCGATCACGCGCGCCTAACCCACCAACATACACCGCGTCTTAAAACCAGCAGCTTAGCCGCGCGGCAAATTTCCGGCATCGCGCGCAGCAATTAACATGGACAGGCTCTCTGCCATAAATTTGGCTTCGCCGGCTGGCGTCACCCCACCTACGCCAAGCATTTTGGATGTCGCCCACCAAATACCAGGGCACCACCCTTTAAGGCCCGCTGTCTTGCGACGCACCATGAAACCGTTTGACGGTTTAAACGCAAAGACGCCGCGGTCAACGCCCACAATATCATCCAGCGGTGCAAGAACGCGGCCCGTCGTGTCGCGCAGCCCCTCAACTGTCAATTCAACCGCGATGAGCGTCGAGCGCCACATGATCGTTGCCGCCGCCAACACACCTGCGCCACCAAGGACCAAAAACAAACGGTAGCCCAAACCTGTCTCGGCGCGGGTAAAGCCCAACAACACCAACAAAGCGCCTAACGCCAGCAATGTGCCACAACCAAAAAAGCGACGACCGGCGCTGGCACGAACACGTGCAATCACACCATCTGCGGGGATATCAAAAGGAAATTCCATGCGACCTGATACCCCCCCATTGCGCCAAGGGAAAGAGCACATCGCTTATGTGCATTTACGCACTGCAAATCTGCGAAACACGGCAATTGTGTGCGCCTCTGTTACGGCGTAAATTCTGCCCAACACGTGGGAAGCACCCCATGTCGATCCTACAATCTGGAGGCTGAAAATATGTCGATCCGTCCTGTTCTAGAAACTCGCCCGGCCATTCCAACCATGGAAGGTGCCGGCGTTCACCTGCACCGTGCATTTGGCTTTCAAGACCCGTCAGAGCTTGATCCATTTCTGCTGTTTGACGATTTTCGTAACGATCTTCCGGCGCATTTTGAAAAGGGTTTCCCATGGCACCCGCACCGCGGCATCGAAACCATTACGTATGTGCTGAACGGCACCGTGGATCACGGCGACAGCCTTGGCAACACGGGCACCTTGGGCGCGGGTGACGTGCAGTGGATGACTGCTGGTCGCGGGATCATGCACCAAGAAATGCCACACGGAAACGCCGCAGGCCAAATGCACGGCTTTCAGCTTTGGGGTAACTTACCTTCCTCACAAAAGATGGTCGCACCGCGCTACCAAGACGTAACCGCCAAGGACATTCCAGTGGTAACGGACGATGATGGAACTCAGGTCAAAATCATTGTCGGTAACTTCTGGGGGAAAACCGGTCCGGTTGATGGCATCGCCGCAGACCCGCAATATTTGGATATCTTCGTGCCTGCTGGCGTGAAGAAAACCTTCAAAATTGACACCTACCGTCGCGCGTTTGCCTACGTCTTTGAGGGTGAAGGCGCGTTTGCAGATGCGTCAGCCCCATCTGGCGTGTTACTCGAAAAAGAAGTCATGGGCGAGGAAGTCAACATCCGCGATATGTCCGGCGATCGTACGTTGATCCGGTTTGGCACGGGCGATGAAGTGACGGTTCAGGCCGGCGAGCAAGGTGTTCGCTTCTTGCTGATTTCAGGCGCGCCAATTGAAGAGCCCGTCGCGTGGCACGGCCCGATCGTGATGAACACCGAAGATGAATTGCGCCAAGCCGTACGTGAGTTGCGCAACGGCACATTCATCAAACCCGCGCACTAAAATAAACGATCCAAGCGCGCCGCGACCCCTGCTGTTTTTCCAGCAACCACGTGGCGCGCTTGTAAAGGTATGCGTTTTTCGATCTAACAGACGCATGTTTCGCACCACCACACTCGCCTTCGCAACAGCCGCCCTAAGCATGATTGCAGGCTGCACAGATATTCCGCAATTGGAACAATCCGTCTCTGCGCGCGCCCAAGCCGCCCCCTACCCCGCGCTGATCTCTCTCGAAACTATCATCGCCTCCGCAACAGACGATGAGGCCGATAAAGCCGCAGCTGAAAATCTTGCAACGCGGTCATCGTCTCTGCGCGCCAAAGCAGCACGGCTTAGCGGCGAAGTAATTACTCCGGATGACCAGTCCCGCCTTACGGGCGGCACCGCCAGCAACTAAGCAAAAACAAAGCCCGAAACTACCGGATAGAACCGCGTTAGCGCAAACCACAGCGCCTGTCTGCTTTGGCGCGTTGCAAGCCAGTTGCGCCTGCGATAACAGGGACAAAAGTGTTCACTAATCAGCGCATTCGCCATGCGCGCGGAGATCTCACAATGACAACGACCCTCCCCCCACTTCGTCTCGGAATTGCTGGCTTGGGAACGGTTGGCATTGGTGTTGTGAAAATTGTTCAACAGCACGCAGATTTGCTTGCTGCTCGTAGTGGTCGAGCGGTGCAAATTACCGCTGTTTCCGCACGCTCAAAAGGTAAAGACCGCGGCGCACCTCTTGATGGCTATGCGTGGGAAGACGATCCTGTTGCTTTGGCAAAACGTGATGATGTCGATGTGTTTGTCGAAGTCATGGGCGGCTCAGAAGGCCCCGCGAAAGATGCAACCGAGGCCGCAATTGCGGCTGGCAAAGATGTCGTCACCGCCAACAAGGCGCTTCTAGCTATTCACGGACACTCACTTGCCTTAGCAGCAGAAACCGCAGGCCGTGTTATCCGTTTTGAAGCTGCAGTCGCAGGCGGTATTCCCGTTGTAAAATCACTGACCGAGGGTCTTGCAGGCAACGCGATGGGCCGCGTGATGGGCGTGATGAACGGCACGTGCAACTATATCCTGACCCAAATGGAAGCGACCGGCCAAGGGTATGAGGCGCTTTTCGCCGAAGCTGACAAACTAGGCTACCTCGAGGCAGATCCGAACTTGGACGTGGGCGGCATCGATGCAGGTCATAAACTTGCCCTGCTGGCATCCATTGCATTTGGGACGCAGGTAGATTTTGACGGTGTTGAGCTTGAAGGCATCCAACGCGTCAGCCTTGATGACATTACCCGTGCCGGTGAGATGGGCTTCAAGATCAAATTGCTTGGCGTCGCACAAATGTCTGACCGCGGCTTGGTCCAGCGCATGACACCTTGCTTGGTCCCAGCAACATCGCCGCTTGGCCGGCTTCAGGGCGGCACGAACATGGTAGTTCTGGAAGGCGACAGCGTTGAGCAAATCGTGCTGCGCGGCCCTGGTGCGGGCGAAGGCCCCACGGCTAGTGCGGTTATGTCAGACGTGATGGATATTGCCCGCGGCATTCGCATCAGCACATTCGGCCAACCTGCAAAAACACTGACAAGCGCGCCGCGTGCCCAAGCAAGCACTGTAGCGCCGTATTATTTGCGCCTGCATCTGACAGACAAACCAGGCGCGCTGGCCAAAGTGGCCGCCGTCTTGGGTGATCATGGCATCAGCATAGATCGCATGCGCCAGATTGATCACGAAGGCACAAGTGCGCCCGTTATCATCGTCACACATGACACGACCCGCGCCGCCCTTGATGAAGCACTTGCGGCGTTTGGGACAACCGGTGTTGTCGATGATGCGCCTGTCGCCCTGCGCATCGAAAACGTCTAACCCGCTACACGAATACTTCCCTTAAGAAAGCCAAGAACATGACCGCACCCAAAGACTTTCACGACCGTATGCTGTCACTGGGCTTGGCCCGCGTCTCAGAACAAGCAGCCATCGCAAGCGCCGATTGGATCGGGCGTGGGGACGAAAAGGCAGCAGACCAAGCGGCTGTGAACGCAATGCGCGAACAACTCAACCGTCTGGAAATTGCGGGTGTTGTTGTGATCGGCGAAGGTGAGCGTGACGAGGCCCCGATGCTTTATATTGGCGAAGAAGTCGGCAGTGGCACAGGCCCCGGCGTGGACATCGCACTTGACCCGCTTGAGGGCACAACTCTGACTGCCAACGATATGCCAAACGCGTTGACAGTCATCGCCATGGGGCCACGCGGCTCGATGCTACATGCACCCGACACATATATGGATAAGCTGGCCATTGGCCCCGGTTACGCCACGGACACGGTTACTCTTGATATGACCACAAAAGAACGCGTTGCAGCTCTCTCTGCTGCTAAAGGCGGCGATGCACGCGACATTACAGTGTGCGTTCTGGCCCGCCCCCGTCATGAGCAAGTCATTGAAGATATCCGCTCGACGGGTGCTGCAATTCGCCTGATCACAGACGGCGATGTGGCAGGTGTGATGCACTGCGCCGAACCTGCATTGACGGGTATTGATATGTACATGGGCTCGGGCGGTGCACCAGAAGGTGTGCTTGCCGCATCTGCGCTGAAATGCATGGGCGGTCAAATGTATGGCCGTCTGCTTTTCCGCAACGCCGATGAGAAAGCGCGCGCTGCAAAAGCAGGTATCACTGACCTTGACCGCGTCTACACCCGCGATGAGATGGTCACCGATGACGTGATTTTCGCAGCAACTGGCGTGACCGACGGCTCAATTGTGTCGGGCATCAAGCGTGAAGTTGGGTATATTACCACTGAAACAATCCTCATGCGCTCCAAAACCGGATCCGTCCGGCGCATGACATATCGCAACCCTGTTTAAGTTGTGATGCTGGGGGCCGGTGACACAGCCAAAAGCTTTTTAGGGGTCGAGGCATCTTTGTCGGGTCGCAAATGGGTAGGCCCAACCGCGGACATTGACAGGCACGCCTCCGCAATGGCCCAGCAAACGGGTCTGCCAGGCGTGTTATGCAATGTTCTAGTACGCCAAGGCGTGACACCCGAAACTGCCGAGAGTTACCTTGCCCCGCAACTGCGTGATTTGCTGCCAGACCCGCGCAGTTTGCGCGACATGGAAAAGGCTGCGCAGCGCTTTTTGCAGGCCATCAAAAACTGCGAACGCATTGCGGTTTTTGGGGACTACGATGTGGATGGCGGCGCGTCATCTGCTCTGCTCCTTGATTATTTACGCTCGGTCGGGCTTCGCGCGACCCTTTATATTCCGGACCGCATTGACGAAGGCTACGGCCCAAATGCACCGGCTATGGCAAGCCTTGCAGCGGATCATGATCTAATTATCTGCGTCGATTGCGGCACCCTGTCCCATAAGGCGTTAGCGGCCGCAACTGCCGCAGATGTGATCGTTCTTGATCACCACTTAGGCGGCGAAACACTGCCCCCCGCATTGGCAGTCGTTAATCCTAACAGGCAGGATGAAACCGGCGATCTTGCACATTTATGCGCAGCGGCAGTGGTATTCTTGATGCTGGTCGAGGCCAACCGGCAAGCGCGTGCCGAAGGTGGCGCAACGCCCGACTTGTTGGCCATGCTTGATCTTGTCGCCCTTGCAACTGTTGCCGACGTAGCGCCTTTGATTGGTGTCAACCGCGCGTTGGTCCGCCAAGGCCTTACGGTGATGGGCAAACGGGCGCGGGCCGGATTGGTTGCGCTGTCTGACGTTGCAAAACTGGACACAGCGCCAAGCAGCTATCATTTGGGCTTTGTCATGGGGCCACGGGTGAATGCCGGCGGGCGCATTGGACAAGCCGACTTAGGCGCGCGCCTTTTGGCCACCGACAATCCACATGACGCCGCCGCAATGGCCGAGCGTCTTGATGTCTTGAACACAGAACGCCGCGAGATTGAGGCAGCGGTGCGCGCCGCCGCGATTGAGCAGGTCGAAAGCCGTGATACCTCTGCGCCGCTCATCTGGGCAGCTGGCGATAATTGGCATCCTGGCGTCGTGGGAATTGTGGCCTCGCGCCTGAAGGAAACCTACAATAGGCCCGCGATCGTGATTGGTTTCGACGAGAATGATGGCAAAGGCTCTGGCCGAAGTGTGTCTGGTGTGGACCTTGGCGCGTCCATTCAAAAACTAGCTTCCGAGGGGCTTTTGAGTAAAGGCGGCGGTCACAAAATGGCAGCGGGACTTAGCCTTACCCGAGATATGCTGGCGCCCGCGATGGAACGATTGTCTGACCTGCTTGAAAAGCAAGGTGCGGGCACAGCGGGCCCTGCTGATCTGAAACTTGACGGCATGTTGATGCCTGCCGCAGCAACGACTGAATTGATCGAACAGTTGGAAAATGCAGGGCCGTTTGGCGCCGGTGCCCGCGCACCACGTTTTGCGTTTCCCGATGTCGCAATCGGATTTGCCAAGCGCGTAGGCGAAACGCACCTCAAGATCAATTTTGGCGACGGCATGGGCCAGCGGATTGACGCGATTTGCTTTGGCGCGATGGAAACAGACCTTGGTAAAACCCTGCTGGAACACGGCGGCAAACGCTTCCATTTGGCAGGGAGGCTTGAGCTGAACACATGGGGTGGACGGCGTTCTGTACAGCTGCGCCTTGAGGATGCAGCGTTCGCGTAATAGCGCAAAAACAGTCATAAAATTTTTTGTGATTTTTTCGCAAAAAGCCACTTGCGCATCACCAGCAGTTTGCACTATTGACCCCTCACGCACAGTGGCCCGTTCGTCTATCGGTTAGGACGCCAGGTTTTCAACCTGGAAAGAGGGGTTCGATTCCCCTACGGGCTGCCATGCGGAACCTCCCCCCAAAACAGCATTATACTAGAGAACCCAGCGTAGTTTTCCGCGCTCGTTGGTGTTTTTGTGTACTCAACTTTATTTCTGCCTTTTTTTATAAGTTTTTACTTGCGCTGAATTAGCCTTCCGATGTATCCGATAAAAATAATCAGATATAAAAGAACCCTGACCAATGGCCGCTTTCGCGCTCCGCGCCGTACTTATTTCAGCTACCGCCCTTACGGCGGCTCCAGCTTTCGCAGATGGGGAACTGAACCTCTACTCCTCGCGTCACTATGATACAGACGAACGTCTCTATACGGATTTCGAGGACCAAACTGGCATCACAATCAACCGTATCGAGGGTAAAGCAGACGAGCTAATCGCCCGCATGGAAGCCGAAGGCGCCAACTCACCGGCCGATATTCTGCTGACTGTTGATACATCTCGGCTTGAGCGCGCCAAAAATGCAGACATTTTGCAAAGCATCGATAGCGACGTGCTTGAAGCAAAAATCCCTGCCAACCTTCAAGACAGTGACAACGAATGGTTCGGCTTCTCACAGCGCGGGCGCATCTTTTTCTACGACAAAGCGACTGTAGAAAACCCACCGCAAACTTACGCTGATTTGGCGGACCCCAAATACAAAGGCCTCGTTTGCATCCGCTCCTCGACCAACACGTATAATCAAACGCTACTCGCTTCGATCATCGAAAACGACGGTCCAGAAGCCGCCACCTCATGGGCGACAGGCGTGGTCGCCAACATGGCGCGTGACCCACAGGGCGGTGACACTGACCAAATTCGCGGTGTCGTTTCCGGTGAATGCGGGATTGCCATATCCAACACATACTACTTTGCACGCGCGATCCGCCGTGATGTTAAAGGTGTCTCTGACAGCATCGACAAAATTGGCTGGGTATTTCCAAACCAAGACGGTCGCGGGGCACATATGAACTTATCTGGTGCAGGCGTTGCCAAACATGCACCGAACAAAGACAACGCAGTCAAGTTCATGGAATATCTGGCCAGCGATCAAGCACAGGTCTATTTCTCCGCAGGCAACGATGAATACCCTGCCGTTAAGGGCACCGACCTTGCACCATCAGTAGCAAAGCTTGATGACTTCAAAGCGGACGCTGTCGATCTTAGCAAAGTCGCAAAACAAATCCCTGCCGCGCAAAAAATATTTGCGAAAGTTGGTTGGGAATAGCGTTACTCAGGCACTAAGTACGATCAAGATGCGGTGGCCCTAAGAGGGGCCACCGTTCATTTTTGTAGCCCCGTCACTCAGACCCTCAAACTGAGTTACCCTGGCCCGTCCGCCACGCTTTGACGCATAAAGCGCGTGATCCGCATCGTTCATCATGCGTCCAATCTGCGGCACATTATACTGGGCAGAACAGGTAAACCCGATACTCCCCGATATTGCGGCCGAGTTACTATCAACTTCAATTGGGACCTCAATTGCAGTGATTAATCTTTCACAGAGTTTCTTAACTGCATTGCCATCTGTCGTATCCATCATGACCGCGACAAACTCATCGCCGCCCGTGCGCGCAATGCAGTCTGAGCCGCGAAAATGCGACTGCATCACACCAGCTGCCGCTGACAGCACGGCGTCACCCGCCGCATGGCCGAGCCTGTCATTAACAGCTTTGAAGTAGTCAAGATCCATATGAATCAAAGTGAACTTCCGCGCAGCAGAAATGGCACTTTCCAAAACCTGAATAAGCGCACGGCGGTTATGTAGCCCGGTCAGCGGGTCCGTCTGCGCGTCGTGTTCTGCTGAAAGTTTAGCGTGCTGCAACCGGTCGTTTAGCTTTCGCGACTCGTTCATTGCAGCAGACTTTGCTTCCACGACATAGAGCATCTCAATCGTTGGATCATTCGGCGCAAAATCGCGGCTCGTCAAACCAAAGCGCTGGACAGCATCCACAACGCCAATCCCAAATGACAGCGTCAAAACCGTGAGCCCTTCGCGGTGGTCAACCGCAACCACGCCTTTGAGACGCGTGTAGGGTGGCTTTTTGAAGCGCAGATGAACCGCAGACCCAACTGTCGCCAACAGAGCGCGACGCCCCTGCAGACCAGCCGGTTTGATCACCTCAAATACATCGTCGAACAATTCACCAACTAACGAGCCATCACCTGAAATTTTGCTTAACGTAGCCCCTGCTTGGGTAATGAAACCGCCATCCGAGACCACGATGTGCAGAGGTAAAAGCGTCTGGAGTAAGTTGACTGAAACAACATCAAACGCAGGGGACACCGCAACATTCATTTCAGGCCCCTCGCGCCAAATCAAAGCTGCGCCCATCGGCAAAACCCGCGTCAAGCAAGCGCACATCAAGTGCGTCAAACCGATCATCCAATGCACGCCTCTCAATCACCGCCAAAGCACCGTAATCATCCGCCATCGCGCGCAAAATACCCACAAAGACTGCGCCGAACCCTGGGATTGCGCCCCGTATTTGCAAGGTATAGGCGCCAGCTCCGCAGTCCCGAACACTCAGCATCGGCATTTCCAGATCAGCAACAGCAAGCCGCGCACGATCAGGCAACTCATCAAGCGAAAGCAGAAAATCAACAAAATCGAACCCACCAAACCGAAGCAAGCGTCGCAGCGGTTCAGTCGTGGGATGACTGACCAGATGAGTTCCAAGGTCTTCGAGAACATCCTCAACATCACGGGTAAGCACCTTAGCGCAGCCCATCAGTATTTTCTCGGTCAACCCGTCATCATAATGTAACATTGCCTCAAATTCACTCACAGGCAGATCAGCATGACGCACAACATCTTGCCATGCAGACACGCCGTACGCGTCACGTATAAAACACTGAATTGACCGATTTATTAACCCGTGCATACCGCCTCCAGACTGCTGGAGACAGCTATGCATGGGCTAAGTTAACATGCCCTCAACACTTCAAATTGTCTTTATTTATAGAGCTAAAATCCAGTTTCCGTTCATCTGGCGTTAAAGGGTCTGAGCCACCCTAGGCACACTTCACAGGGAGCAATGAACGAATTCATTGGTCAGCCTCTATGCCCTTTCCCAATGCCACAAGCAGATGCGAAATATCAGGCAATACAAAATCAGCAATCTGCTCCAAATCTTTGCGTGCTGCCAATCCGGTCAAAACACCACATGTCAAACAGCCAAGCGCGCGGCCCGCTGCAATGTCATGAGAACTGTCGCCAACCATCAAAACCTCGTCTGGCGTCAGGCCCACTTGTTGACAAAACGCCTGCAGTTGACCCGCTGACGGCTTCCCGCCAAACCCGCTGTCTGATCCCGCAATAAATGCAAATTGCCCTTCAATATTGGCTGAACGCAAATGCGTGCGCGCCGGCATCTCAGCATCATTTGTAGCCACGCCCAACATAAGGCCCCGATCGCGCAATTTAGACAGAAACGCAGCCAAAGGCGTGACCTCTGCCTGAGGTGCTTCGCTTGCGGCCACATTCATAACCCAGATCAGGTCTTTCTTTGATCGATCCGGCACATGCGGCAACAGGGCGTCGGCGATGTCTTCTGGCGTTCCTGCAATCGCAACACTGGTCGGCAGAAACGCTTCAGCTTCAAAATCATAGCCAATGGCCTGCCCCAAGTCTGTGGCAATTTGTAAATTACCTTTGGCAAGGTCGGTCAAAAACGTCTTGGCCCAGACGGTCCACGTTGCGTTGAAACCGAATAACGTTCCGTCTTTATCAAACACAATTCCGCGAATATGGCTTAGGTCCAATGCACTTGCCCCCCGCCCGGCAAGGCTGCACGCGCCTGCATCACTTGATCATACCTGACATCCGCTGCATCGCCAAAACGGATGACCCACACATCATCCATCAACAAAAAGTCCAAAACTGACCCCAAGAACTCAGGCTCCGATGCGCGGGTTCGCAAGTCATCCGCACTAGCACCGCTCGCCCCCATAAAGACTGGCAGTAAATCCTCATCGCCAATCAGGAATGCCAAAGCCTTAAGCCCTAACGTTTCGGCAGCATCTTGCGAAATCATGAAGCAATCCTTTAAAAGTTTACTACAAATAATGGTTTGTTAACGTTTTTAGCGTTCAAAGAGTTAACCGTATTAACCTTAGTGATCGCCCCGCTATGACTGAACGCATTCTCATCATTGATCAAGTCGCCACAAACCGTATCGTTCTGAAAGTGCGGCTCGCGCGGGCAAACTATGATGTGATGCTTGCGGAGAATGGACACGACGCTCTGCGCATTCTGCGCAAACAAGGTGCCGATCTGGTGATCTGTGCTCCTGACTGCGGTGATATGACCGCTCAAAAGCTTTGCCAGCATATCAATTCAGATCACGCGCTTGCCAGCGTACCGGTACTTATTCTGGCAGCCGAGGGCGATGGTTCTATCGTCACAGATGTTTTGCGTGCAGGCGCCGAGGATGTCCTTTTCCGTCCTGTTGCCGATCAGCATCTGTTGGCGCGCATCCGCCGCGTCATGCGGGCAAGAACCACACGCGAGGAAGCACGCCTACGCGAAGATACGGACCGCGTTTTAGGTTTTGCAGAACCCATCAGTACTTTTGAGCGCCGCATGAACCTAACTGTTCTGTCACCTGACGCGCAGGCTTTATGCCATACCAAACAACAGCTTAAACGTAGCAACCAATTCAATACGCAGACATTTATGTGGAATAATTTCGATCCTGAGCATGAAAGCGTTGCTGCTTCTGACATCTTTTTAGTAACACCACCGCAGTTGGGCGCGGGCTGCGATCTTTCGGTCATTACGGACTTACGCAGCCGCAGCAGCACCCGTCACGCGGCAATCGTGCTGGTATTGCCGATGCACCAAGATGCCATCGTAAGTTTCGCGCTGGATCTGGGTGCGGATGATGTGGTCAGCCAAAACTGCAGCCAAGAAGAATTAGCCCTGCGCCTTGGCCGGCAAGGTCGCCGCGCACAAGCGGGTGCCTACCTGCGCAACCGCGTGGCCGATGGGTTGCGTGCGGCTGTGAGTGATCCACTAACCGGCCTTTATAATCGCCGCTACGCCATTCCCCACCTTGAACGAATGCAAGAAACAGCACTGGCAACGAACAAACCATTTACCCTCATGCTGCTGGATCTCGATCACTTCAAATTGGTGAACGATACATTTGGGCATTCTGTCGGCGATGCAGTCCTGATCGAAGTGGCAAATCGGCTACGGGACAATTTGCGCGCCATTGATCTGGTTGCTCGCATCGGTGGTGAAGAGTTTTTGGTCGCAATGCCCGCCACAGACCTTGATGAGGGGCGCGCGGCGGCCAACCGGCTAAGGCGGATTATTTTTGACACCCGCATCGAGTGCGCCGCAGATCACACCCCTCTCAAAATCAGCGTGAGCATTGGCATGGTTTTGGGCGGCCTCAGCGCGACTGAGCCAGATGTGCATATGTTGATCGCCCAAGCGGATCGCGGGATGTATTTATCAAAGCAAGGCGGCCGCAACCAAGTCACAGTCCAGCGATCAGCGGCCTAAACCACTTTTGGACCCAAAACCGCGCTCACGGTCCCGACGCAAATTTTCGACCAATTCATCGCGTTCTGCATCACTCATCGCCGTAATTTTCTCGATCAACAAATCACCGCCAAGTTGACCGCGTGCATTTTGGCTTGCCCGGCCTATTGCAATCAGCTCGCTCAGCCGCGCAGCGTCGAATGGTTGCGCAGATAAAGCGCTTATCCATGCGTCCATTTGCGAAGCCGGCGTGCCGAAACTGGCGCGGCTATCATCGCGCAATTGCCGCATGGCTTGCCCAAGTGCGCGTCGATCCTCACGTGGCAATGCCCGCACAACCTGACCCACAGGCCCCATACGCGCAGCAGACCTTGCCCCGTCAAACCGCCCATGAGCGCCACGCTCACCGCCAAGAACAGTACCAACAACGATCCCTAAAATTGCAATGTTTCCAGCCAGAGACACGAAAAAAGCTACTCGCCATTTAGGGCTCACTCGTTTTTTCATTTGCTCAGTCATCCTTCTGCCCCTTCAATCGCGTCAAATCCAAACCAATCGCCTTCAAGCCCGACCAGCAACACCTCGTCACTGGCCACTAAACCAAGATCTTGCAGAGAAGCCATGGCAACATCTGGTGGGTTAAACCCGATCATGACGCCAATCGCCAAGACTGCCGTCAGGCCACCCAGCGCACGCCAGCCCCCCATCTCCTGCCACAGGTTTTGTAGTGTGTTTTTGAGCGATGCGCCTTTGGCGTTTTGTTCCGAAGAAGCAACCAAAGCGCCGTCATGCACCTCAACAGCATCCTCAGTCAGTCGCGCTAAAAGAGCCTCTGTCGGTGCAATTTCCACATTTGATGCAGCCTCAAACAAGGTGTCCAGCTGCGCGGCATCTAGGGGCTTAGATCTCGATTTATCAGTCATCCATAAATCCTAACGCGTCCTTTTGAGGCGCCAACATGGCCGCCAATTGTCTTTTCCCGCGGGCGATCAAACTTTCCACAGCTTCAACTCTGCACTCCATGATTTCGGCAATCTCTGGATTGGTTAAATTACTTAGGTGTCTGAGCGCCACAGCCTTGGCTTGGCGTTCAGGCAGTTGTGCGATGCCGTCTCGAAGTGCTGCTGCCCGCACCTGCGCCTGCAGCGCATCAGCCGCGGATGGATCATCACTCACGACTTCAGCAACCGCGTCGGCCGGTACAAAGTCCCGCCGCGCGCGCAACCGATCCGTGCATAAATTAGACGCCACACGGTAGAGCCACGTTGAGATTTTAGCCTGACCGTACTCCCACTTGGGCGCGTGGCGCCACAGCCGCAACATCGCATCTTGTGTCACATCTTCCGCCGCAGCTTGCTCGCCCAGCATCCGCATAGCCAACGCATAAATCATGGGCGTTACCGCCCGCGTCAAAGCCGCCGCTGCATGGACGTCTCCCGCAACATAAGCCGCGAGAAGTGAAGCGTTTGGATCATGTTCATGCATGATCTCTGGCGTATGTTTCGGAAGCGCTGTCATCCAATATCACCGTGACGCAGACGCAGACCTGCAACAAGACCGCGTCTGCGCCATTTGTTACTCGCCGCGGTGTCCCTTGTGCTTGCCACCCTGCTTTGAATGCTCCGCTCGCGCTGCCAAAGCTGTTTCGTATTCTTGTCTGGTTATCGCGCCATCCGCATCTGCATCCATCCGCCCAAACCCGCGCATTTTCCCTTTCTTTGCGTGTGGCGCCACAGCCTGCATTTCCTCAACGCTCAAAAGACCGTCCTCATTGGCGTCTGCCCGTTCAAACATCTTGGCGATGCGATCAGCCGCGCGCGTGCTGCGGTGCTCGCTCATTTCTTGCGCCGTAATTTGACCGTCACTGTCCAAATCAATCACTTCAAACGCCACCGGCTCTGGTGGGCCTTTGCGTGCTTCGGCTATGCCAATTGTCAGGCTCAGTGCTGCGGCAAGGGCGAGGCTCATTTTGGTAATGGGAGACATTGTTACTTCTTTCTTCTCTGATGTGCCCCATCGGTATTTCGGGGCGGTTATGTTCATCAAACGGTAGACCCCAAAGTTTCCGTCGCAAAATGCGGAAATTATTTTCCAAAGCCCAATTTCCGCGACATGGGGACGCGATTAGAAATGCGCTGTTTCGCTACAGCGGACAGCCGTGTAATAAAGCAAACTTCAGCAGTTGAATGATTGGCCGACACAATGAAAGATACCTACGACGTCGCCGAACGCCCCGCGAAGCCAGCAATGATCAGAGGCTGGAAACGCCGCTGTCCGAAATGCGGCGTCGGGCATATGTTCAAAGGATATCTGACTGTCGACAGCTCGTGTATGAATTGCCAGCAAGACTTAAGCGGGCACCGCGCCGACGACGGACCTGCATATTTAACCATTTTGATTGTTGGCCACGTAATGGCGCCGTTTTTGCACATTGCATTTACGCATTGGCAGCCTGACCCCCTGATTTTGGCAACAAGCCTTTCCGTTGGATGTGTAGCTTTATCACTTTACCTGTTACCCCGCCTTAAAGGGGCAATTGTCGGCCTACAGTGGGCCAAGCGCATGCATGGTTTCTCACGCGATTAACGTGCGCATGTCATGAGCGGCAGCCCCAGCAACACACCAATCAAAGACGCGGCAAGCATTATTTTGCTGCGGCAAACAGATGACGGCCAAGCAGTCTTGATGGGCCAACGGGGTGCGGCAGCAGCTTTTATGCCCTCTAAATTTGTCTTCCCCGGTGGTGCGGTTGATAAGGATGACTACGATGTAGAGGTAGCGCAGCAAGGACAGATAACCGGCGCACGTGATGCGAGTGACGTGCCCCCCCCCGCGTTAGCCGCAGCAGCAATCCGTGAGCTTTGGGAGGAAACTGGTCAGATTTTAGGAAGCGTTGGAACTTGGCCAACCGATCACCCCCCCGAGGGATGGGCAAGCTATGCGCAGACAGGTCACGTACCCAACGGCACCGATTTGCGCTTCATATTTCGGGCGATCACACCGCAAGGTCGCCCAAGGCGTTTCGATGCGCGTTTTTTTGTGGCGAATGCAGATGCCTTGGGCACTGACCCAGATTTTTTTGATCGCGCGCAAGACGAGTTATCGCATCTGCGTTGGGTCCCACTGGCCGAGGCGCGGCAGCTGGATTTACCATTTGTCACTGATGTGGTCTTGGCAGAGGTGCAAAGATTTGTGACGCGCAAGGTATGGCCCGCCTACCCGATGTTCATGGACAACACGGATGACCGCAACATTGTCCGCCCATTGATCGACCCAATCACCTAACGCGCATCAGTACGGCTGTGGATGCGCACGACCCGCTACATCAAGCGCCGTCATCACCTCATCCGACAGAACAAGATCCGCGGCTTTCAAAGAATTCTCCAACTGCGCCATCGTTGTTGCACCAAAAATCGAAGACGTCTTGAAAGGACGCTGCATTGACCACGCCAGCGCCATTTGCGTTGCATCAAGGCCGAACTTCTTTGCAATTTTCAGATAGGTATCAACAGCGGCAAAACCATTCGCTGATTTACGCCCGCCCAAATCACCATTCAGGTCCATCCGGCTGCCCTTAGGGATCGCACCCCCTTGATATTTGCCGGTCAAAAGACCCGCTGCCAGCGGCGAAAACGGCAAGCAGGTGATGTCTTCGTTGCACGACAACTCACCCAGATCGGTATCGTAAAGGCGACACATCAAAGAGTATTCGTTTTGCAGCGATACAGGGCGCGGACCACCTGTTGCGTCCGCCGCCTTAAGCCACTCGGACATCCCCCAGGCAGATTCGTTAGAAAGACCAAAGTGGCGAATGGTGCCGCGTTTGATCTCGTTCTGCAGTGCGCCCATGCAATCAGCCATATTCTGGCGCACCTCATCGGGTTTCTGCCCCGATGGATCGTAGCTCCAGTTTTGGCGGAACATATAACTGCCGCGGTTCGGCCAGTGGAACTGATACAGATCGATATAATCTGTGTTCAAACGGCGCAGGCTACCTTCGATGGCTTGCGGGATACTCTCGGGCGTAATCGGCGCGCCGTCGCGTACGTGTTTGAGCCCCTCACCAGAGTGTTTGGTCGCCAAAATAATGTTTGCGCGCTGGCCCACACGTTCAAACCATTGGCCAATAATACGTTCTGTACGCCCTACGGTTTCGGCTTTCACAGGATTGACCGGATACATCTCGGCTGTGTCGACAAAGTTGATGCCTGCCGCGAGGGATGTGTTGATCTGTTCGTGGGCGTCTTCAATCGTGTTTTGCGACCCCCACGTCATAGACCCCAGACAAAGGGCGGATACGGACAGATCGGTGCGCCCAAGAGTGACGTATTTCATTGCGGCTTCTCCTTAAATTCAGGCGCCTGACCCAACTGCCAGACAAACGTTTCAGTATTGCTAATGCGCGGATACCAAAAGGGAAAGGGCCACCGCAGGCCGCCTCAGTAATTGCGGAAGTCAACCAAGGCGGTTACACGGAGTGATCAACGCCCACATTTTTCGTATTCCAGTAGGATGTCGCCCCACATGAGCAGCCAAGCAAAACGTCACCTGATTACTTCAGCAATCCCATATATCAATGGGATCAAGCACTTAGGCAACCTTGTGGGAAGCCAGCTGCCAGCGGATTTGTTTGCGCGCTACCAACGGGCACGCGGCGCAGAAGTGCTGTTTTTATGCGCCACAGACGAACACGGCACTCCCGCGGAACTGGCGGCTGCAAAAACTGGCAAGCCCGTTGCTGAATATTGCGCCGATATGTGGGAAGTACAGGCCAAGATCGCCGAAGGTTTCGGGCTGTCATTTGATCATTTCGGGCGCTCTTCCAGCCCGCAAAACCACGCGTTGACCCAGCACTTTGCTCAGCGCTTGGCTGAGGAAGGCTTGATCGAAGAAATCGTGACAGAGCAGGTTTACTCAAAAGCGGACGGCCGGTTCCTGCCTGACCGCTATGTCGAAGGCACCTGCCCTAACTGCGGCTTTGACAGCGCACGCGGCGATCAATGTGACAATTGCACCAAGCAGCTTGACCCAACAGACTTGATCGACGCACGCTCAACCATTTCAGGCAGCACTGATCTTGAAGTCCGCGAGACGCGGCACTTGTTTTTGAAGCAATCCAAGATGCGTGACACGTTGGACAACTGGATCAACCAGAAAGCCGACTGGCCCGTTCTTACCACATCAATTGCCAAAAAATGGCTGCACGACGGGGACGGTTTGCAAGACCGCGGCATCACCCGTGATCTGGATTGGGGCGTGCCAGTGATGCGCGCCGACGGCCCGTGGCCCGGTATGGAGGGCAAGGTTTTCTACGTCTGGTTTGACGCCCCCATCGAATATATCGCGTGCGCAGGCGAGTGGGTTGAAGCCGGCAAAGGCAGCGATTGGGAACGCTGGTGGCGCACTGACAAAGGCGCCGACGACGTGCGCTACACGCAGTTCATGGGCAAAGATAACGTACCTTTCCACACCCTAAGCTTCCCAGCCACAATCATGGGCTCGAATGAGCCCTGGAAGCTGGTGGATTACATCAAGTCTTTCAACTATCTCAACTACGACGGCGGACAGTTCTCAACATCGCGTGGACGCGGTGTGTTTATGGACCAAGCACTTGAAATTTTGCCCGCAGATTACTGGCGCTGGTGGCTCCTGAGCAACTGCCCTGAAAGCAGCGATGCCGAATTTACGTGGGACGGTTTCCAGGGGGGTGTGAACAAGGACCTCGCAGATGTGTTGGGGAATTTCATCAGCCGCGTCACCAAATTCTGTAACTCTAAATTCGAACCAACCATCCCCGCAGGTGGTGCATGGGGCGACCGTGAAGAGGCGTTGATCCAAGAATTGGAAAGCCGTTTGCGCGCCTACGAAGCACATATGGAAGCCATGGAAGTCCGCAAATCCGCAGCCGAATTGCGGGCAATGTGGGCGGCAGGAAATGAGTATCTGCAGGATGTGGCACCGTGGTCCACATTCAAAACGGACCCCGATCAAGCTGCGGCACAAATTCGACTGGCACTGAACCTGATCCGAATTTACGCAGTACTGTCAGCGCCGTTCATACCAACAGCTGCAGCACGGGTATGCGCAGATATGAACACCCTTGATATGGCGTGGCCCACAGATATCCGCACGGCCCTAACCGCGCTGCCTGAAGGTCATGGCTTCAATGTACCCGATGTGTTGTTCGCAAAAATTACTGATGATCAGGTCGCAGAATGGTCCGAGCGGTTTGCAGGCACGCGTGACTAAAAGCTAAATCATGCGTGTGGGCGCACCGTCGTGTTTTGCGATCTTATGGTGCCCCCTCGCCCTGACACCTGGTACCTGCGGCCGGACTCGAACCGGCACGGCATTCCTGCCTAGGGATTTTAAGTCCCCTGTGTCTACCATTCCACCACGCAGGCACGCGTCGCTTCAGGGCGAGAGGTGATCCCTACATACTGACCGCAAAACAAAGGTAAAGGCATAATCTGCGCAGAATGCATCGAACCTGACAGCGAAGCCGCCGGCAGCTATCTGTCAGACCCTTGCGCCTATAGATCGGTCGCGGGATCTTTGACCAACAGGGCACGTTCTGATAACCACGGATTGAGGCTGACAGCGATGCGGATTGTGTCCTGCGCCAATCGCGCGCGCCCCATGCGCAGCAGTGTCAGCCCCTTGCCTGACAACGCACCAATATGATCTGGCGTGATGCTCAGCGCCATGTCCAAATCGGGAAGTGCATTTGCATAGTCTTCCCGCAGATAGCGGATAAACGCGCGCTGGTTCCAGCCTTCAGAGTACTTAGGACAATACTCAATCAATTGCGTAAACGTCGCCTCGGCCTCTGCCCACTCAAAGCTTTCACGCTGGGCTAGTCCTTGGGTCAGAAAGTCTTTGGCCCGCGCATCAGGGGCTTTGAACCACTCTTCCCAAAGCTGTGCTTGAAGTACTTGCGCAACTGCTGCATTCGGCGCCTCCAAAAGCCCCGCATGAAGTGCACCGCGTTCGCGTAAGGTGTCGGGCACCTCGGGGCAGACGTGTGATGGCACAGTTTGTGCCATCACGGGCGCCGCATACAAAATCATGGTGGCGATCAGGGTGCATGAAATGAGTACTCGCATGTTCCATAAGCTGGCACAGCAGCGGGATAAATCAAGCGTTACGACAGGCGCGCAATTTCACTTTTGACGTAAGGCACCGCCCACGAGGTATCAACGCCCATGGCAATGCGGGTTTTCTTGCGGCTTGGATCAGCACAGGTGCGACCCAACTCATCCCCTTCAAGGATGACCTGCAAGCCACTGTTTTCAAAAGTGAAGCGCTCTGGGAATGCCGCTACGAGAACCGCCATACTGTCATGCATCGCACAACCACCTTCAATACCAATCGAGCGATAAAACCGCAGGTAGAAATCTGAAATATCGCGGATAAACCCACCAACGCGCGGGGCATCTTTGCCCATCTGAACAAAGTCATCCCACGTCAAAAGAGTTTGCATCGTGGCATCAAGTCCCACCATCGTCACGTTAAGATCGCTCGCAAACACCGCATCTGCCGCAGCGGCATCATTGTAAATATTCGCCTCCGCATGGGGCGTAATGTTACCCGCATGCTGATAAGCGCCGCCCATCAATATGACGTCCTTTACGTTAGCTGCAAAATTGGGATCAAGCTCAAGCGCGAGGGCGATATTGGTCAGTGGGCCGATGGGGCAAATGACCAGCTCACCTTTATGTTCAGCCGCTGCATCCACCAAAAACTGTGCCGCACTGCGCGGATCATCAAAACCAATTTGAGGAATATCCGTGAGCGCGCCAAACCCTTCGGGCCCGTGTACATAATCAGACGGGTCATGACTGTCGCGGCCCAATGCAAACGCCGCCCCCTTGGCCACGGGTGCCTTATGTTTCAGCATGTCCAGCATATAGCGCGCATTACGGGCAGACTGCTCAACATAGGTGTTGCCAAACACCGTCGTCAGGCCAATCAGCTTGATTTCATCCATTACGCAAGCCAGCGCAATCGCCAGTGCGTCATCCACGCCAGGGTCTGTGTCTATAATCATTTTCATAGACAAAGACCTAGAACCCGCACATCAAATTGACAACAACTTACGCTCACTGGGATGCACAGTCGGGTGCGTGCGAGATTAGAAAAAACTCTGCGGATCAATATCAATCGCCAAGCGAACTGAATTTGGTATTTTGAACTGCGCAGTCCACCGCGATAGCGCCGCCTGTAAGGGTACAGATTTATCGGCCTTAACCAGCATCCGCACACGGTGCCGCCCCCTGATCCGCGCGATTGGCGCAGGTGCAGGCCCGTAAACAGTTGCCCCGACTTGGCGCAGCGGGCCATCGTTGCGGGCCATGGCCGCGCCAAGATCAAAGACCTCTTGTACGTTTTCAGACGACAGGATGATCCCCGCCATGCGCCCGTAAGGCGGCACACCTGCAGCTTCGCGCTCTGCGGCCTCTGCGGCCCAGAAACCGTCTTCGTCCCCTGACAAAATACTGCGGATAACCGGATGATCCGGCTGATAAGTTTGTAGCAAAGCGGTCCCAGCAACTTCTGCGCGCCCTGCCCGCCCTGCAACTTGGCGCATTAACTGAAACGTGCGTTCGGCCGCGCGCAGATCACTTCCCTGCAAGCCGAGGTCCGCATCAATCACCCCGACCAACGTCAGCTTGGGAAAATTGTGCCCCTTGGCCACCAGTTGCGTCCCGATAATCACATCCGCATCACCCGCTGCGATGCTTTCAATTTGCTCTTTCATGGCGCGCGCAGACCCAAAATGATCTGACGACAACGTAACGACACGCGCGCCCTCAAAAAGCGCTTCGGCTTCCTCAGTCAGACGTTCCACACCGGGGCCCACGGGGGCGAGTTTATCCTCAGCCTCACAAGACGGGCACACCGCCGGCATGGGTTTTGTCTCGCCGCATTGATGGCAAACTAGGCGTTTCAAAAAGCGGTGCTCAACCATGCGCGCGTCACAATCATCACACCCGATTTGGTGCCCGCACGCACGGCACAACGTGATTGGCGCATAGCCGCGACGGTTGATAAAAAGCAATGACTGCTCTGACTTTTCAATCCTGCTGCGCACCGCATCCGCCAAAGCGGGGCTAATCCAGCGATCAGACGGCAGGTCCTGGTCACGCATATCAACGGCGCGCATTTGGGGCATCACAGCGGGGCCAAAGCGGCTTTTGAGCTCTAACTTGGCATATTTGCCCTGCTCCGCGTTTACCCAGCTTTCCAAACTTGGGGTTGCAGTGGCCAAAACCACATGTGCCGCACTAATTGACGCGCGAAGCACCGCCATGTCGCGGGCATTATACAGCACCCCATCTTCTTGTTTATACGAGGTGTCATGCTCCTCATCGACGACGATCAACCCAAGGTTTTGAAACGGCAAAAACAACGCAGATCGTGCGCCGACGACCAATTGCGCACCGCCCTCGCCCACCATTTTCCACGCACGACGGCGTTCAGCCATGGTCACGCCTGAGTGCCACTCGGCGGGGCGCGCGCCAAAGCGGGCCTCAACGCGGGTTAGAAATTCCGACGTCAGCGCAATCTCGGGCAACAGTACCAAAGCTTGGCGGCCCTGCGCCAAACACTCCGCCACCGCTTCAAGATACACCTCGGTTTTGCCGGAACCTGTGACGCCCTTCAAAAGCGTGGTCCCATACCTGCCTGCCGCAACTGCGCTGCGCAATTGGCGCGCGCCTGCGTCTTGATCCGGTGAAAGCGTTTTACCTGCATAGCTCGGATCAAGCTTGGGATAGGCCGTGTCACGGGGCGCGTCTGCTTCGACCACAGCCCCCATCTTAGCCAGGCCTTTTACAACAGACGGTGTAACCCCCGCCATGTCAGCCACTTCTTTGAGCGAAAAAGACAAAGACGGATAGTCCTTGAGCACCTGCAAGACCCGTTCACGGGTTGGGGTAAGACGATCTGGTACATTTGCGCCAAGGCGATAGATTTTTCGCATCGCGGGCGTGTCGCCCAAACCCGGTGCGCGGGTTGCAAGGCGCAGCATCGCAGACATGGGTGTCAGAGTATATTCCGCTGCACGGGTCAGAAAAGAACGCATATTGGGCTGCATGGGCGTAGCCTCAAGCACCCGCTTGATCGAGCGCACTTTGGCAGGATCCCACGTCCCTGCACCTTCTTTCCACACAACGCCAACAATCTTGCGCGGCCCAAGTGGCACCTCAACAAACGCACCAAGCCTACAGCCACCCTCCGGCGCTTTGTAATCCAAAACGCGGTCGAGCGCACCAGCAGGCAGAACGCCCACAATCTCGCCTTGTTGAAAATACCTTTGCTCTCCCACGCTGCGCCCTTTCAAACGTGCCCCTACTGGGGTAAACGCTGACGCGACAAAGGCCAAGCCAGAGGATGCCACAATGAAGTTTTTTGTAGATACCGCAGATATCGATGCAATCGCGAAACTGAACGAAACCGGAATGGTAGACGGTGTAACAACCAACCCATCGCTGATCAAAAAGTCAGGCCGCGACATCCTTGAGGTGACCAAAGAGATTTGCGACATCGTCAGCGGCCCAGTGTCTGCAGAAGTTGTGGCGCTGACCGCAGATGACATGATCAAAGAAGGCCGCGAGCTGGCCAAGATTGCTGACAACATCGTTGTAAAGCTGCCCCTGACATGGGACGGACTTAAGGCGTGTAAAGTGCTGTCGGACGAAGGCAAAATGGTCAACGTCACCTTGTGCTTCTCGGTCAACCAAGCATTGTTGGCTGCCAAAGCGGGCGCGACTTTCATCAGCCCGTTCATCGGCCGCCTTGATGACATCAACATCGACGGTCTTGAGCTGATCGAAGATATTCGCACCGTTTACGACAACTACGGCTACGAGACTGAAATTCTAGCCGCTTCAATCCGCACAGTGAACCACGTGGCAGACTGCGCACGGATCGGTGCAGACGTCATGACGGCTCCGCCCGAAGTGATCGAAAAGCTGGCAGGTCACCCGCTGACTGCTGCTGGTCTGGCGACATTCATGAAAGACGCTGAAGCCGCAGGCATCAAGATCGTCTAAAATTTCGCCCTGTTAGGGCCTGCGAAGAAACACATTTAGGCCGTACCGCATTACGCTGGTGCGGCCTTTTTGTTGCGTCAAAGCCATATGCGCACAAAACCCCCTGCACGGCTCTGCGCAACCATGCTACAAGAGCAAAAAACAACGACAGCATTCGGCACGAGCAGGTTCCATGACTGACACAAATAAACTGACAGATGCCCAAGAGGCGCTGCGCAAAACCATTATCGAAACTCCCGAACTGGTTTTGGAGGATCATGACGTGATGATGGCGCTGGTCGCCGCAAACGATCGTGGGCAAGGTACCAATGTGGTTGATCTGCGCGGTGCTGCAATGGAGCGCCTTGAGGCACGGCTTGACCGGCTCGAAGACACCCACCGCAGCGTTATTGCCGCAGCTTATGAGAACCTTGCGGGGACCAACCAAGTACAGCGCGCAATTTTGCGGATGCTGGATTCCACAGAATTTGAGACGTTTTTGCAAAACCTTGGCGGCGAGGTTGCTGAAATCCTGCGCGTAGATTGTGTCCGCCTTGTTCTTGAAAGCAGCCAATCTGACAGCACAGTGGCCGCGCAAACACTAGCAGATGTATTAAACGTGCATGAAGCGGGCTTTATCGAGGACTATGTGACAGCCGGCAAAGGTGGTGAAAGCCGTACTGTTACCCTGCGTCAAGTCAGCCCTAAAAGTGCGGCCGTTTACGGCGACAAGCACGAGTGGATCCGTTCTGAGGCCTGCATAAAGCTGGACCTTGGGAAAGGTCGCCTTGGCGGAATGTTGGTGATGGGCGCGGAAGATCCGCACATGTTCAAACCACAGCAAGGCACGGATTTGCTTGCGTTCTTTGGTGGTGTTTTTGAGCGCGCTCTGCGCCGCTGGCTCGCGTGACCCAAGAAAAACCACACCTTGGCGTTCAGATCAGTCCGGCGGCCACGGAGGCCCTTGCGACGTTTCTAAGCCAAATGACAGCGCTGCGAGGTGCTGCCAAGAACACAACCGAAGCCTACCAAGCGGACATCCTTGGCTTTCTGGCTTTCATCACCCAGCACACAGCCGCACCACAGGGCTTGAACGCGCTAAAGGCGATCACTGTACAAGACATGCGCGCTTGGATGGCGTTTGAACGCGGGCGCGGCGTTGGTGCGCGGTCGCTAGCCCGGTCGTTATCTGCGGTGAAGTCTTTTTATGCGTGGCTGGCCGAGCGCGAAGGGTTTGAACCTACCGCCGTTCTGTCAACCCGCGCGCCCAAATTTCAAAACAAATTACCCCGCCCGTTGACCAAAGATGCGGCTGTCAAAGTTCTGGATAATCTTGAAGTTCAGGCAACCGAGGCTTGGATCGGGGCGCGGGATGTGGCGGTTGTAACGCTGCTTTATGGCTGTGGTCTGCGTATTTCAGAGGCCCTTGGCCTTAAAGGACGCGACGCACCGCTTGCAGATGTTTTGCGCATCAAAGGTAAGGGCGGCAAAGAACGCATTGTCCCTGTGATAAGCGCTGCGCGTGAGGCTGTTGACGCGTACATCAAACTCTGCCCCCATCCATCTGAACCTGACATGGCGCTGTTTCGAGGCGCGCGTGGAGGTGCGCTTAATCCACGGCTCATTCAAAAAGTGATGGAGCGCTCAAGGCTTCAACTTGGCCTTCCTGCCACCGCAACCCCGCATGCCATGCGGCATTCGTTTGCGACCCACTTGCTCGGGGCTGGAGGAGATTTGCGCGCCATTCAAGAACTGCTTGGGCACGCATCCCTTTCAACAACCCAAGCCTACACCGCAGTCGACACTGCGCATTTGATGGACGTTTACGAGCGCGCGCACCCGCGAAGGTGAGAAGGCGTTAAGAAAGCTTTGCAATTTAGCAAAAAACGATTAGCACCACCAAATGTCTATTAAAAATAAAGCTCTCGCTGTTCACCTGTTCACCGCCACTGGCGCTGTTTTCGCAATGCTCGCTATGCTCGAGGCCGTTAAGGGCGATTGGCCCATGATGTTCTTATGGCTGGTTGTCGCCTTTTTTGTAGATGGCATCGACGGTCCGCTTGCCCGTAAATATGACGTCAAAACAAACGCTCCCTTGTTTGACGGGGTGCTGCTGGATTTGATCATTGATTACCTGACGTATGTGTTCATTCCGGCATTTGCGCTGTTCACATCAGGTTTGCTCGAAGGGTGGACCGGCTGGGCCACAATCATCGTAATTACCTTCACATCGGCGCTTTATTTCTGCGATACGCGCATGAAAACAAAAGACAATTCATTCTCGGGGTTTCCAGGGTGCTGGAACATGGCAGTGCTGGTTTTCTTCGCGCTGCAACCGGGGCACTGGATCATCTTGGCCGCAGTCATTGTGCTGGCAATCGCCATGTTTGCCCCTGTAAAATTCGTCCACCCTGTACGCACAAAGCGTTGGCGGACACTCACGCTGCCTACCGCATTGGCGTGGACGTTCTTTGCAGGATGGGCCGCTTGGGTACAGTTTGATTTGCAGCCCGTCGTTTACTGGGGCTTGATCCTGACGACGCTATATCTGCTTTTTGCCGGTGCAGTGCAGCAGGTTACTGAAAAAGACACCATGTAAACGCGCCGCTGACTTCAGCGACATTGGACACGAAAAAACGGCGGCCCTATGAAGGCCGCCGTTTGTCATTTCTGATGCCAGAAACAAACGCGGCTGATGGTGTTTCAGCCGCGTCCGCTTTTAGTTCATTGTGAAGAACTTGAACTTGGGATCATCCTCGGGAGACACTTCTGTGCCGACTGCATCGCTCATACCCCAGTTCAACACTTGGTGGTGGATCGGGATGTACTGCTGGTTTTCCTGAACAACGGCCCAAATATCAGCAATGGTTTGGTTGCGCTTGGCAAGGTCAGTTTCAGAGGCAAGGGATACAATTTTTGCATCAATCGCCGCATCAGAGAACCCTGTGTTGTTCCAAGAACCACGATCGCCGGAACGTGAGTGTGTCAGGAAGTTGAACACATATTCGGAATCGTATGTCGGCACGCCCCAACCCAACATGTAGAACTCTGTCTCGCCGTTTTGGATCAGCGGGAAGTGCTGTGCTTTGGGTTTCGCATCAAGGTTAACTGTAATGCCGATTTGCGCCAGCATACCAACGGACGCCTGACAGATGCCTTCGTCGTTCACATAGCGGTCATTCGGGCAATCAAGTTGAATGGAGAAACCATCTGCATAACCAGCTTCTGCCATCAACGCTTTTGCACCTTCAACGTCCGTCGCAGATGCGCCGTCCATTTCAGCAGTCCAACCGTTAACAAATGGCGGTGCAATCATGCCTGCTGGCTGTGACTGGCCACGCATAACGACCTGTTTGATCGCATCGCGGTTGATCGCCATAGACATCGCACGGCGGACGCGGACATCAGCCAGTGGGTTTGCGCCCTCTACGTTGTCGTTTTCAAGATCCGCTTTGCCTTGATCCATACCAAAGAAAATCACGCGGTTTTGCGGTGCTGTTTTCACGCTCAGGCCATCTGATGAATCAACGCGGCCCAAATCCTGTACCGGCACGTCTTGGATAAAGTCGACCTCACCTGACAGAAGTGCTGCAACACGTGTCGCGGCGTTTTGGATTGGTGTGTAAACGATCTCTGTCACTTCCAGTGGGAACTCATCTGCGCCCCAATAGCCATCGCGCTTTTTCAGGACTGTTTTGACGTCAGGCTCGCGGCTTTCAAGAGTGTATGGACCTGTGCCCATTGCGTTTGTTGCCGCAAATGTTGTCTCGCCGTTGGCGATGTCTTGCACGTTCACAACACCGTTCGCTTCGGTCCAGCCTTTGTCCATGATGAACAGGTTGGTGAAGTTGTTGGGCAGGATCGGATTTGGACCATCGGTTACGAATTCAACGGTCATGTCGTCTACGGCGCGCACTTCCACGATGGACGTCAGCAGCTCTTTCATGGCTGACTTTTCGGATTTTGCACGCTCGAAGCTGAACACAACATCTTCTGATGTGAAGGCAGAACCGTCAGAGAAAGTCACGCCTTCACGCAGCTTGAAGACCCAAACATTTGCGTCGCCTTCTTTGGGCGCCCATTCGGTTGCGAGGGCAGCTTGGAACGCGCCAGCTGTGTCACGAATGATCAGTGGTTCATAGATTTGGTGTGCCAACGTGTGTGTTGGACCTTCGTTTTGCGCATGGGGGTCAAGCGTCAAGCTGTCACCAGCACGCGCCCAACGCAGGCTTTCGGCTGAGGCCAGCGAGGTAGACGCCAAAAGAGTGGCAGCAAAAAGAGCGGTAGTCGTTTTCATGTAATCGTCTCCCAAAGTTACCCGAGCATCAAATGACTTGGCGGCACAAATGGCAAGAGGCTTGTGGGCCCAAAATCGATCAAACAGGATGACGGTAATTCAAACTCACGAACTGTCGTAAATAGACTGGACAGAACGCAAGTTGCACGTTTTTGTGGCAGTTATGAAAACGCCCCTGATTGATAACCTGCAATATTGCAACTGGTCCCGCAGCATCTTTGAACAAATGCGTGAAGGTGGCGTTGATGCTGTTCATGTCACTATTGTTTATCACGAGTCGTTTCGTGAAATGGTTCTGCAACTTGAAGCATGGAACCGTTGGTTTGAGACATGTGGCGATCTTATCATGCGCGGCACCACCGCCCAAGATGTGACACGCGCAATGGAGACAGGCCGCACAGCGATTTTCTTTGGGTTTCAAAACCCGTCGCCCATCGAAGATGACATTGGCCTGATTGAGATTTGCCACCAACTTGGTGTGCGGTTCATGCAGCTGACCTATAACAATCAGTCCCTGCTTGCGACCGGCTGCTATGAAGACGAGGACACGGGCCTTACCCGCTTTGGCAAACAGGCCATTGCCGAAATGAACCGCGTTGGTTTGGTTGTCGACATGTCGCACAGCGCTGATCGCTCAACTCTTGAGGCGATTGATCACTCGACCCGCCCCATTGCGATTACCCACGCAAACCCCGCTTGGTGGCATGCGGCAAAACGCAACAAATCCCACGAGGTTCTTAGTGCGCTCACCTCTGCTGGCGGCATGTTGGGCTTTTCGATTTATCCGCACCACCTAAGCGGTGGCCCTGCATGCACGCTGCAAAGTTTCTGCCAAATGATTGCAGAAGCTGCCTCGAAATATGGTGCCGAACATTTGGGAATCGGAACGGACCTTTGCCAAGATCAACCTGACAGCGTGGTCGAATGGATGCGTGTGGGACGATGGTCTAAGGTCATTGACTATGGCGAGGGGAGTGCCACCGATGCAGGTTTTCCCCCAATGCCCACATGGTTCAAAGACAACAGAGACTTCGACAACATTCGTCAAGGATTGCTCGCGACGGGCATGACAACCGGCGAAGTGAACGGCATTATGGGCGCGAATTGGCATCGTTTTTATGCTGACGCGTTTGGGCCTGCATGAAGGATTTCGCACCCCCACCACAGGCTAAGCTGCGCCCCGCATCGGACGTGATGAGCCTGCGTCGTTTGGGTGCATCATTCCCCACAAGGTTATCTTTTTTGCGCACGCTGTTGCGCAGGCTCTCGATCGAAAATGCAACGGTCACATGCCCCGTCTGGGAGATGAGCACGGATGGATACGGCCACGCAGTCATTAGCGTGCCGCTTGGCGGGCACGTATACTCCCTTGTTGCTGTCAGCACTGAACTTGATCCGGATGCACGCACCGACCGCGTGATTGCAACGGCGTGGGACACAGCATTTGTCCTTTATGACGGCATCCCATCCCAACCCGAAATCGACCGCATCGTAGCCACAGCACCCCATCAGGAAGCCTCGCGCTTCACCGCTTCTGATTTGGTCTTAAGCCGTGCAAATAAATCTGTGCGGCTTTGGTCGCACGTGGTTGAACGCCTTCAGGCAGGTTTGCAGCCAGATGAGCAAATGGTTCGCGAGACTGGCTACTTGATGCGCACAACGGCCGTATACGGAAACGGTAAATTTGGGATCGCGGATCGCGCTGACATAACAGAACGCGATGGGCTTTCGGGCCCGTTCCAAGCAGAAATGCTCACTGTTTGGCTGATCCGGCATTTCACGCATCTGTTGGTCGAACATGTGGGCCAAGCGCCCCTTGATGCGCATCTTAAGCGTCACCTTGGGATTGGCAATTCCACAGGGCTTGGTATGGCCCCGTTTTTGGTCACGCATCCTGTTTTGCTGAACAATTGGATCATGGTCCGCGAGACAGCATTGGCCCGTATCAGGGCATTAGAGGATTTGCCTCGCGGTGCTGCCGTAACGTTGCAAAACCTTGCCAAGCGCGCCGCAAAACATCTTTCGGAATGGATTGTCCCCGATGCCGTCGCCGCAGCGCGGATATCGACCCTGCAAGCAGAATGGGCAGAGATTGTTGGCTACCTTAATAGCGAAGCATGGCATGAAGCGGCCCAAAACCCCTTCCCGATAGAGGCGCTTTTACAGCAAGCCGAAGGCCTATCAGAGGACGCACAAGAGTTGCTCTGCGCCATGATCATCGAACCGTTTGGTGACTTGGTCGACGGGCTGGAAGAGTGCATGGCCGACCCCTTCGGCCCGCCCCGCCTAGCCCCATGCGACACCTCAGAGCTACATGCGCTGATCAATCGAGACTGGGCTTGGGCAACTGCCCGCGACTACAACGCACGGGACGAATGCGCACAATTTTGGTACATCTCAGAAGAGAAATTAGAACCCCGCCTTGGCAACCGTCACGAAGAAGATGGCGCTGACCTTGAAAGCCCCCTTGATATTGCGCGCCGCGTTGCGGCTTTGGCCAAAGACCTCCCTGCGTCCGGCTCACTGACTGCGTTTTTGGCCACACACCCAGAACACCGCTTTGCTGCCGAACGGGTGCAATGTCTAGACAAGCATCCCTACTCTGAAATCCGCGATAACCTGATCGGCGACACATGCCTGCCAATTGATATGCTGCGGTGTAAATTATCATTTTTTGGAGCCTCCAAATTTGATCCAAAGTCTGACCGCTGGACCCGCGTGACACTCTGCCAAGGCGCGCCTCTTGCAAATGAACTTAGTGCTGCTGATGATTGGTGGCTGCCAACATTTGGATCATGAGCAGTTCCTCAAAATCAGCAAATGAAGCAAACATGTTGCTTCAAAAAGCTGCCCGCGGTGCAGGGTTTGGTGTCGCTCAAGCCCGTGACTTTGGCACAGCAGCGTCTCTCCATCTTTACGCGTCACGAAGCGAAGTCGACTTGATCGACGCATTGAAGGATCCCGTTGGCCCAATCACAACACTGCCAGCCGTGATCGATGACCTACTTGACCCCACATCGGATGGATGTGGCGTCTTTACGGGACTGGCGCTCAGCTATTTTCAGACAGCAACAGCACGTCCTACGATCGGGCGTATTATGATGTCTGACGGTCTCAACGCGCACCTCAATACGCTGGCTGCAAAAACATATGTCCCCGCAAGTGATGCGTCACGACTGGCGGGTGCAGGCGCGGGCTTGACTGACAACGACTAAACTGGTGCGCGACGAATGGTCGTTGCTCCGTAAAATTGGCCCGATACAAAAAGGGCGCACCCAAACGGCACGCCCCTTTTTTTAGATTTTCTTGAGCGACCTCAACTTACTCAGCCGCGTCGCGGTAAGGGGCTGCGCCACCATAGGGGACGTTGACACCACCGTAGCGGCGCACGCGTACGTTGCACTGTTCGGCGTGACCAACAAAGCCTTCCATCATGCACAGGCGGCTGCCGTATTCGCCCACAAGGGTCGCAGCTTCATCCGTCAGCACGCGCTGGTAGCTGTGTGTTTTCAGGAACTTACCGACCCAAAGACCACCAGTATAGCGACCCGCCTTCTTGGTTGGCAGCGTGTGGTTGGTACCGATAACTTTATCACCATTTGCAACGTTTGTGCGAGGTCCAAGGAACAGCGCGCCATAGCTGGTCATGTTTTCAAGGAACCATTCATCACGGTCTGTCATGACTTGGATGTGCTCGGAACAAATCTCTTCAGAGACTTTCAACATCTCATCGTAGCTGTCGCACAAAATGACCTCACCGTACTCTTCCCAACTCACGCGTGCCGTGTCGCGTGTTGGCAAAATCTCAAGCAAACGTTCAATCTCGACCAGTGTTTCTTCAGCAAGTTTACGGCTGTTTGTGATCAAAACTGCGGGGCTGTTGTAGCCATGTTCGGCCTGACCCAAAATATCCGTGGCCACAATTTCCGCGTCCACAGTATCATCGGCAATCACGCAGGTTTCAGTTGGGCCGGCAAACAAATCAATTCCCACTTTACCAAACACCTGACGCTTGGCTTCCGCCACAAATTTGTTACCCGGGCCTACAATCATGTCGCAAGGCTTCACGCTTTCGGTACCGATGGCCATAGCGGCGACGGCCTGAATACCACCCAAAATCATGATCTCGTCAGCTCCGGCCAAATGCATCGCAGTCACAACAGCTGGATGCGGCTCACCATTCACGGGCGGGCTTGAAGCCACCACGCGCGGTACGCCCGCCACTTTAGCAGTCAGAACGGACATATGCGCAGACGCGATCATCGGGAACTTGCCGCCGGGCACATAGCAACCTGCGGATTGCACCGGAATGTTTTTGTGACCCAGCACAACACCCGGCATCGTCTCGACCTCAACATCCGTCATTGAGGCGCGTTGAATTTCGGCAAAGTTACGAATTTGCGCTTGGGCGAACTTGATATCGTCAATCTCGCGGCTGGTCAGTTTTGACATGGCTGCTTCGATTTCAGATTGGCTCAGGGCAAAACGCTCTGGTGAATAGTTGTCAAACTTGACAGACAAATCGCGCACCGCCGCATCACCGCGTGCTTCGACATCAGACAAGATGCCCTCAACGATGTCACGGGTCTGTTTATCATCAGCCGCTACGTCTTCTGCTGATTTGCCGCGCTTAAGATATTCAGCCATTTTAGGTCCCCCAATTTGGTTGGCGTCATGTCACCTTTCGCGTGACAATAGAGCGTTCCGTCTGTGGCTCAAGCAATTTTTGCAAAGGTATGCAAAGTGGTGTGTAGCTAAGGATTTACAGGGCACGTGAAGCGCTCATTCAATCAATGCGGTCTCGAAGTCACAGAATCACAAACGGGCAAGGCCCAATACGTCTTCGATTTGTTGCTCAATAATCTTGAGACAGTCATCATCGCTAAACGAATGATTTTTGCCGCGGACCAGCATTAGCCGAACATTTTCACCGCTGACATGGTCCAACAAACCAAGTGCAGTTTCCCGCGTGACTGATGCATCTTCGGTGCCCTGAACCATGCGAACAGCGAATGGTAATTCCAGAGGCTGACGCATCACCAGATTGTTGCGGCCATCTTCGATCAGGCGTTTGGTAATCGGGTATGGCACGCCATAATCCGACGGGACATGCACGACACCTTCGCGCTCAAGGATCTCACGGGTCGGTGCATCAAAGCTTGCGAAAAATCCGTCCTCGGTAAAATCGGGGGCCGCCGCGATGGTGACCATGCCCGCGACATCCACCAAACCTGCGCGCGCGATTAGAAATGAAATCCAGCCGCCCATTGATGAACCAACAAGGACAACAGGGCCCGAACTGACATGGGCAATCAAACCCTCGGCGTCAGCGTACCAATCACCGATTGCCCCATCAACGAACGCGCCTTCAGATACACCGTGTCCTGAATAATCAAAGCGTAAGAACGCGCGGCCTGAGCGTGCGGCCCATTCTTGCAAATAAACTGCTTTGCTGCCGGACATATCAGACATAAAGCCGCCCAAAAACACGACCAAAGGCCCTTTGCCTTCGGTCAGGTGGTAGGCAATTTTGCGGCCCGTGGGGGCCTGCCAAATAGACGGCTTAGTCACAGACCAAAACTCCGGATAGCGGGTCAATCAACGGCTCAAGATAGGCCCCGTCACTTCCGCGGCGGCTGACCGAATAGCACCCGTTAGGCGACTTATAGAGCGACGACGCACCGACACCTTCGGGAAGCGCACGTACGGCCTTTTTAGAGATACTCGCCGGTGTGCTCGGGGATGTCTCCGCGACACTGCCCGAGGTTTCGCCACAAGCTGTCAGGCCAAGGCACAGACCGAATGCGACTGCACCCTTCAACATATTATGGCCTAAAATCTTATTCATCGCACAGCGCCCCAACTCATTTTCCTATGCCCTAGGCTAAGACTTTCCCACGTAAGTTCAACAGCAAGCAGGCGCGTAATGCGACTAAACCAAAAGCGTGCTTGGATTATCTTGTGACTATATTGTCACCTGTATGCCCTAAGCGTATCCACTACAAATGGACAATATATTCAAAGCCATCGCTGACCCCTCACGTCGTGCACTGCTGCACGCACTTCTTGATCAAGACGGTCAAACGCTTACTGCCCTTGAAGAACGCCTTGATATGACCCGTTTCGGCGTGATGAAACACCTTAAAGTCTTGACTGCTGCAGGCCTCATCCAGACCCAAAAGAAAGGGCGGTTCAAGTATCACACCCTTACCCCATTGGCGCTTCTTGATGCGCTTGATACGTGGCTTGACCCGATGCGTATTCATCCATCCGTTCGTGATGTTATGACCCTTAAACCACATCTGGCCGAAGCCGCCCTGCCCGATTACACGCCGGATTTTGAGATGTCTTGCACACTTAAGGCGGCGCCAAAGCGGGTCTGGCAAGCGCTGACAAATCCGGATGAAATTCCGCATTATCACTTCATCACAGGTCAAGTTCTGCGCGACCGCGCACGACTGACCCACCACGCAAGTGACGGGGCGACCTTGCTTGAAACGATTGACCTAAACGTTGATCCTGAGCGCCGGCTTGAGCAGTCTTTTCGCCCGCTTTGGGGCGGCGAAACGCACACATCACTGGTGGCATTTACGCTTCAGGACGCCGGAGGTCACACACGGCTTACGATCGCGCACGATAAGTTGGGCACGTCAGACACTGCGATGCCCGAAGCATGGGCACGGTATATCACCAACTTGAATGCCTTTCTGACCCACGGCACATCACAATTCGCGACGTGACGTAGGCAAGCCTAAGTTTATCCAAACGCTGCGCCTGCCCCATTGCAGTCCGCTCACAACGGGTTAGGTCTTGGACAAAGATCATCACCGGCCAACCGGCTGGTCACAATTCCAAGAGGTCGCATATGAGCTACACGCCCCCAAAAGTCTGGACATGGGACAGCGCATCAGGAGGCAAGTTTGCCTCAATCAACCGCCCCGTCGCGGGCCCCACCCATGACGCAGATTTGCCAAGTGGCGTACACCCGCTGCAACTTCACTCACTTGCAACACCGAACGGCGTCAAAGTCACAGTAATGCTCGAAGAGCTGTTGGCCGCAGGCTACTCTGGCGCTGAGTACGACGCATGGTTGATTAACATCCAAGAAGGCCACCAATTCTCAACCGGCTTTGTCGACGTAAATCCCAACTCAAAAATTCCTGCGCTTTTTGACAAAGACACCGGCGTGCGGGTGTTCGAGTCCGGTGCAATCCTTTTGTATCTGGCAGAGAAATTTGATGCGTTCCTCCCAAAAGATGTCGAGGCACGGACCGAGACGCTGAACTGGCTCTTTTGGCTGCAGGGTTCCGCCCCCTATTTGGGCGGCGGTTTTGGCCACTTTTTCGCCTACGCACCTGAAAAATTCGAATACGCCATCAACCGCTTCACGATGGAGGCTAAGCGCCAACTCGACGTGCTTGAACGCAACCTTGAAGACCGTGAATATTTGGCAGGCGATGAGTACACGATTGCGGATATTGCAACGGTTCCGTGGTACGGCGCAGTGGTCAAAGACTTGGTTTACCCCGGCGCACAGGAGTTTCTGGATGCGGCAAGCTATACCAATGTGACCCGCTGGGCAGAAAACATCATGGCGCGCCCTGCCTATGTGCGCGGCAACAAGGTAAACCGTGCGTGGGGTGAGCCAGAAAACCAATTGCATGAGCGCCACGACGCCTCAGACTTTGACACGAAAACCCAAGACAAGTTGGCGCAAGACTAGCCGCCAATACGTTTCAGCGCTGCGCCAGCTGTAGTCTTGGCGCAGCGCCGCGCACAGCCTAACGGCATAACCGAAACCCGCGCTTGACGATTTTGGCAACAAACGGCACAACGGCGCCGAACCCCACCCGCAACCGCGCGCTTTTGTAGGCGCGAAACTGACGAAAGGGCACGCCAATGAGCGCCCAAATTACCCTCACCCTCCCCGATGGATCACAGCGCAGCTTCGACGCAGGCGTCACACCCGCCGAAGTAGCGACATCCATCGCCACAAGCCTTGGCAAAAAGGCTATTTCCGCAACTGTGGACGACCAACATTGGGACCTACAATGGCCCATAAATACCGACGCGGCGATTGCCATCAACACCATGAAAGACGCCGAGCCTGCGCTTAAGTTGATCCGTCACGATCTGGCGCACATCATGGCGCGCGCAGTTCAAGAGATTTGGCCAGACGTCAAAGTCACAATCGGGCCTGTTATCGACAATGGTTGGTATTACGATTTTGACCGCAAAGAACCTTTCACACCCGAAGATCTGGGTGCCATCGAAAAGAAGATGAAAGAGATCATCAACTTGCGGGACGCAGTGCGCACCGAAGTCTGGGAGCGCGACGTTGCGATCAAATATTACGAAGATCGCGGTGAGCCTTACAAAGTTGAATTGATCGAAGCGATCCCGGGCGATGAGCCGCTTCGGATGTATTGGCACGGCGATTGGCAAGACCTGTGCCGCGGCCCGCACTTGCAACACACAGGTCAAGTGCCCGCGGATGCGTTCAAATTGATGTCTGTGGCGGGTGCCTACTGGCGCGGCGACAGCGACCGCGCAATGCTACAACGTATCTACGGCGTGGCATTCCAGAACAAAGAGGACCTGCGCAAATACCTCAACATGCTTGAGGAAGCCGCAAAGCGCGATCACCGTAAACTGGGCCGCGAGATGGACCTGTTCCACATGCAAGAGGAAGCGCCAGGTCAGGTTTTCTGGCACCCTAACGGCTGGACGGTGTACACATTGCTGCAGGACTATATGCGCCGTAAACAGCGTGGTGGCGGCTACGTTGAAGTGAACACACCGCAAGTGGTTGACCGCAAACTATGGGAAGCTTCAGGCCACTGGGACAAATACCAAGAGAACATGTTCATCGTTGAAGTCGACGAAGAGCACGCCCGTGAAAAAGCGGTGAACGCACTGAAGCCGATGAACTGCCCGTGTCACGTGCAGATCTTCAACCAAGGCCTGAAATCATACCGCGACCTGCCACTCCGGATGGCAGAGTTTGGCAGCTGTAACCGCTACGAGCCTTCGGGCGCGCTGCACGGCATCATGCGCGTGCGCGGTTTCACACAAGATGACGGGCACATCTTCTGTTCCGAGGACGACATCACAGCAGAGACCAAGAAGTTCATCGACTTTCTTGCTGAAATCTACGCCGACCTTGGGTTTACAGATTGGACAATCAAGCTCTCTACCCGCCCAGAAAAGCGGATCGGATCGGATGAAAGCTGGGACCGCGTTGAGGCCGCATTGGGTGATGCATGTCAGAACGCAGGCTACGCTTATGAACTTCTGGAGGGTGAAGGCGCATTTTATGGCCCGAAACTTGAGTTCACATTGACCGACGCCATCGGCCGCAACTGGCAATGCGGCACGCTGCAGGTTGACCCCAACTTGCCAGAGCGACTTGATGCAACTTTTGTAGGTTCTGACAACGAACGCCACCGCCCCGTTATGCTGCACCGCGCTGTTTTGGGCAGTTTTGAACGCTTCATCGGCATTTTGATCGAAGAGCACGCTGGCAAACTTCCGTTCTGGTTGGCCCCGCGTCAGGTTGTCGTGGCTGCAATTATCTCGGACGCCAATGACTATGTGTTGCAAAAAGTTGAAGAACTGCGCGCAGCCGGCATCCGCGCTGAAGCAGACATTCGCAACGAGAAAATCAACTACAAAGTGCGCGAACACAGCTTGGGTAAAGTGCCAGTGATCTTGGCGGTCGGCGCCCGCGAAGTTGAAGAAGGAACCGTCTCAATCCGCCGTCTCGGCGAAAAACAGACGTCCGTGCAAAGTTTCGCAGAGACCCTTCCACAGCTTGCAGAAGACGCGACACCGCCCGATTTACGGAGCTGAAACATCTCCAGTCATTGCACAGAGATGTGCTCAATTTGACGACTGTAAATGTTACAAAGGCCGCCTCATGTGCATGCACGGGGCGGCTTTTTGCTGTTTGTACTGACACAAACAGCCCCGATTGGCGCAAAAGCGCGGCCCAAACCATAACGACAGATCACGGCCCCGTGCATCACGCGCCCGTGAGTGGCAACTTATCGCCTTCAAGCGCAATCTGAAGTCATTCCTGATGTTTTAGGGACCTTGACACACACTCTTGAAAGGACGTTCACATGTCGACAACAGTTAAATCACTCGCAGTAGCCGCTTCTATCGCAGCAGCGCTGACCTCTCACGCAACCGTTTCTGAAGCTGCAGGCGCAAAAGAGAAATGCTACGGCGTATCGCTTGCAGGCAAAAACGATTGCGCCGCAGGCCCGGGTACAACGTGCGCAGGCACCTCAACAGTTGATTACCAAGGCAACGCATGGACACTTGTTGCGGCTGGCACATGTGACACCCTTGAAGTTGACGGCGACCGCATGGGATCACTTGAGCCGCTTGAGCGTGACCTGCCGGCATAATCTGATACACTGGTACACGCGCGGGGGACGACCTTGCGCGTGTACATTCTAAAGATCGCCGAAAGTTTATTCATGTTTGACCACTCCAACACCCCCGATTTTGCCAAGCTGCCGCACGGCGTTGGCGTGGGGTATAAACCGCAGCATTTTTCCGAGATTATGGCATCCGACGGCGCGGTTGATTGGCTTGAAGTACACGCCGAAAACTACATGGGTGACGGCGGGCGCCCCCTTGCACAGCTTGAAGCGCTTGGCGCGAAATACCCTCTCTCCATTCACGGTGTTGGGCTGTCTATTGGCTCGGAAGGGCCACTTGATCCTGCGCATTTGAAACGGCTCCAGAAACTTTGTGACCGCGTGAACCCTGCAAGTTTTTCAGAACATCTTGCGTGGTCGACCCATGACATGGGCTTTCTAAACGATCTATTGCCCCTACCCTACACAGACCAAACGCTGACCACAGTCGCCGCCCATATTGATCAGGTGCAAAATACCCTCGGCCGTCAGATGCTGTTGGAAAATCCGTCCAACTATCTCGCGTTCAAAGAAACCCAAATGCCCGAGGTGGAATTCTTTGCACAATTGGTCGAACGTACCGGCTGCGGACTACTGCTGGATGTAAACAATGTATTCATCTCAGCCACCAACCAGCAAACAGACCCTCTCTCGTATCTAAACGCATTTCCGCTGGCTCATGTGGGCGAAATACACATGGGTGGCCATGACCACGATCTTGATGACCACGGCGCGCCGTTGCTTATTGATAGCCACGGGCGTGAGGTGGCTGAACCCGTTTGGGTGCTCCTAGATCATGTGTTGCGCACGGCTGGATCACGCCCCGTGTTGATAGAATGGGATACGGATGTGCCCGAATGGCCCGTGCTAGCAACCGAGGCCGCACGCGCCAAAACCGCTTTGCAAACGGCGGTCCCCGCGTGATTTCCCAAGATGCATTCACGCAGGCGTTGCTTGATCCAAACGCAGCAACACCTGCGGGATTGATTGATCCGAAAGGCGAAACGGCCCCCAAACGCTTTGCTGTCTATCGCAACAACGTTGCAGTTAGCCTGACCAATGCCCTGAAAGAAGGGTTTCCAGTGGTACACAAACTGGTTGGCGACGATTTTTTCACGGCTATGGCCAGCATTTTCATTCGCAAACATCCCCCTCAAAACCCATTGATGATGCATTATGGTGCGGAGCTTCCCAACTTTTTGACCAACTTTGCCCCCGCAGCGAAGCTTGGTTACCTTCCCGATGTGGCACGTCTCGAGTTAGCCATGCGCAAAAGTTACCACGCGGCAGATGCACGTCCAGTTGCTGCTGACTTGCTCAGCTCAATTGAGCCAGACGCGTTGATGAGTATGTATTTAACGCTGGCGCCAGCGGTACAGATCTTACGCTCTAGGTGGCCCATTTACAGTATCTGGGCGGCAAATATGTTGGATGCGGAACCGCCCAACGGTGCGGGAGGCCAAGCTGTCTTGATAACCCGAGCCGAATTTGACCCGGTGCCACATCTACTTGGTGTTGGTGCGGCAACCTTTATTGGCGCCCTCGCAGAACATAACTTCGGCACCGCCCACGACACGGCCCTTACCGCAGCACCCAACTTTGACCTAACCGCAGCCCTTGGTGCGCTGCTGGCGGGCAATGCGATCACTTCCATCACAGAAAGCCCCCTGACATGAATACGCTTATCTCTTTGCATAACGCGATCTTTGCGCGTCTCTCTGCCGCTGGTGACATCATCACACCCACGTTGGCGCGGTTCGTGTTTGGCGCGGTTCTAATGCAATATTATTGGGCATCAGCGGGCACAAAACTTGACGGCTTTCTCAGCCCATCTGATGGCGGCTACATCCAAATATTTCCCAAAGCTGTTGAAGCTGCTGGCTATGATACGTCACAACTCGGGGTTTTTCACTGGGTGGTTGTGATGGCGGGGACATACGCGGAATACATCCTGCCGCTTCTGATTATCATTGGCCTTCTGACACGCCTCGCAGCAATTGGTATGGTCGGCTTTGTGTCTTTACAGTCCATCGTCGACATTACCGGACATGGTGTGGGCGGGGCAGATTTGGGTGCATGGTTTGATAAAGCTTCAGGCGCGTTGATCATGGATCAGCGCACACTTTGGGTCTTTGTGTTGCTCGTTTTGGTTGTACGCGGTGCCGGTCCGTTTTCAGTAGACCGGTTATTAAAGCGCACCGTCGTCTAAAGCCAAATTGCCTTCGCAGCCGCATCCCAACCAATTGTTGTATGATCTTGGGACGCAATAATCGGTCGCTTCATCAATGTGGGATGCGCCAGCAACAGTTCGATCGGTGCGATCTGACGCTCCTCTTCCGACAAGCCACGCCAGGTGGTTGAGCGCGTATTCAACAGCTTTTCGCCAAACAGATCGTAGAAAACCTTAAGCTGTGCCTCGCTTAGCGGAGCATCACGTACATCGTGCAATACAGAACCCTCAATCTCTTTGAGCGCTTTGCGGCACGTATCGCACGCCTTAATCCCGTAAATAGTGATGGTCATTTATTTCGAAGCTCCTGCATTCTTGTTACTTGATTTTCAAACTACGGTGCTAGCTAATTCATTACACAGTTCGTTCCAGCGGCGCACCGCTTGAATAAAATCACGATTGCCGCCAAGCGCGGTTCGACACTAAGGAGATAGCGGATGGCTACTGGCACCGTAAAATGGTTCAACCAAACAAAAGGTTACGGCTTCATCGCACCGGATGATGGCGGCAAAGACATTTTTGTACATATTTCGGCTGTTGAAGCCGCTGGCTTGCGCGGCTTGAACGACGACCAAAAAATTCAGTACGAAATGATTTCAGGTCGCGATGGCCGTGAAAGTGCTGGTGAGTTGGTTCTGCTTTAACTGACAACCAAGCGTTACCAAATCCGAAGGCCCGCAACGATTGATCGTGGCGGGCTTTTTTGTTTGCAACAGGGTAAGTGCACCTAGTGACTGTGCGAAGTCCCACCATGCGAATGATATGTGACATGGCTGTGGCGCTTTACATGGCTGTGCGTGATCACGTGTTTGTGGCGCTTTCGAGCGTGCGAAACAGGGGGCATCATCGCCTGCTGATAGCTTCCAGCATTTGGCTTGCCACAGCAAATAACACCACTAATCGTGACTGGCTGCAAACCCGCAGGGCAATAGTTGGCAGCGCTGTCATAGCGGTAAACACGGTCCCCAGCTGATGCCGCAATGGTCATTGTACAAACCAGTCCGGCACACAGTACAACTGTTTTGATCATAGTAACTCCCTGCACTGACGCGCATTACTCGTTAACATTCCTACGGTGCCGCGTTGCACCGCATAGGTCAAACTCTACGACGGAAACGGTCTGTTTCCAAAACCATGACGCTCTGATTAGTTGGGCTTGGCAATCGCCATAAATTCGCGCCACTCACCTTTGGACATGCCGGATGTTTCTTGGGTCACTTCTTCACCTGACAACATACGACGCAAACACTCAACGCCACGACCAGACAACTGTGCGCCGCCCATGCGGTAATCTTCAAACGCGCCATACGCAAAGGGCACCCAATCTTTGACCACATCACAGATCGCATCAGCGTAAACACGTATTTCATATTGTGCATGGCTGTCCGCGCGCAGGCGCAGGAAATGGAAAAGGTTGTGCAAGTCCACTTTCCAATACCACTGGGTATAAATGTTGGCAGGCAGGTTCATCCGCGCAAGTTCTCGTGCCAACCCTTGCTGGCCATCTTCACTGATCATCTCTTCGTAGTGATCATAAGCGCGGTTGCTATCGGCCTTCAGGAATTCAAGCACCCGTGCTGCCTCATCCCCCTGAAGTGCTTCGCCGCGACCTTGGTTGTTAATCACAGACTGCGCTGCAAGATGCTCGGGTGCGGGGATATAGAACTCACGGTCAAGAATTGAGTAGCGCGCGGAATACTCGTTCACGTTTGCTGTGCGGTGACGTATCCATTGACGAGCTACAAAAACCGGCAACTTCACGTGCAGCTTGATCTCACACATTTCAAACGGTGTGGAGTGCCAGTGGCGCATCAGATACCGGATCAGGCCTTCGTCATTTTGCACTGACTTGGTACCCTTACCGTAACTTACCCGTGCCGCTTGTGTAATTGCGTTGTCATCGCCCATGTAATCAATGACGCGGATAAAGCCGTGATCCAGAACAGGTTTCGCCTCATACAAATGTGCTTCCATACCAGGCACTGTGGCGCGCGCTGTTTGGTGACGCATAGCGCGTTGTGCATCGATTTCGGCTTGTTGCTCGGGCGTTACAGGCATGGTGTTGTCTTTCTGTCCAGATTCGCCTTTGCACTATATCTGGGAACTGCCCATCAATAAACGCCCATATGCTGGGGTTTTTCGCCGCTGGCTTGTTGACTTAAATCACCAGAAATTAGACTATCGGGCTGTGTAGTGATTGCCAGTGTAAGGGTTGAAATGTTGGGTCTTTTTCCGCGATTGATGATTGCAACCCTTGGCTTTGCGCCACTTTTGGGATGTGGCGGTGACGGGACGAACCCGTTCATCATCGATAGCATTCCAGCACAAGACACCACAAGCGACCCAAACACCGGTGCAGAAGCCACGCCAGACAACCGCTTTTTGTTCAGCCCATCCGAGAACCTCATTCTAAACTCAGTTGATTTTGATGAAACAACCAATCAGTTGGTCCTGAATAACCTTCCGTTCGACAACTCTGACATAACCGGTGGTATTTACGAGCAGGTTCAACAGATTAACGCGCGCACCATCGAATACCGAAACGAGCGCGCAGGCGATCAACCTTTTGACACCTACTACGCCGTCTTCATCCGCTCTCCCGAATACGAAGCAACTGCGGTTGCTTCAGGCGATTACCTTGGCTTTGGCTATGGCGGCGCAAACCTTCGGCGCATCGGCAACACGATCACCCTACCGGGCGTTGCCACCTACACCTACGCCGGCGATTATGCGGGGTACCGCACGTTTGATCAGGGACGCGGCGGGATTGAACTGGTGACCGGTGACATCCGCATTGATGTCGATTTTGCAGATATTGATGTGGTCGAAAACATCGGCGGCACCCTGCGCGGCGCAATTACAAATAGGCAACGTGCTGCCCCCGGTGGCGGCGCTGCGATCCCAAGTGCGCTCCCTAATGTATTGCTTGTGGACACTGAATTTAATCGTGACGGAGAAATCAACGAAGCCGAGGCCGGAACTGCCTTTGAGGGCGACCCGCGCGACAGCGGTATTTATGACGGCGGCTTCAACGGCGAAGATGCCGCAGCCGTTGCAGGGTTCATAAAGATTGAAGGTGTCGCAGGTATTCAGCGTGTGGGGTTCGATACGGTCACATATTCGCAGGTCATTGATGGACAAGCACAGCTCTTTACTCAAACAAGTCTGCCGAATGATTTGCGCGATGTCCGTGAACGTATTGGGCGTGGCCAAGTCATTGCAGACTTCGCATTCCAGCTGCCTGCGGGTGCTACTCTGGTTGAACGTGAAACCGATACGATTGTGCTCAGTTCAGAGTTCAACGCCCGTGAAGTTGGTGTTTTCAGCACAGATAGCGTCAACCGCGATCCGTGACGTGGTGAGGCGCCCTGTCCCACTGTGCATTTGCCTATTGGCATTCGCCATAGGCGCGCCCCAAACAGTGATGGCCCAAAGCTCAGATCAGTTACGTCTGAGCAAAGAAGAAGCACGAGTATTTGCGCAAACCTTGGTTAATCAATCCGAGCCGCGCGCCGCTCGTGAGGTGGCACTTGGACTTTTGCGTGCCGACCCTGACGATGTTTCAGCACTTTTTTCACTGGCGGCAGCTGAGCGTTTAATGGGTAGGTCCACTACCGCACGGTTTGCTGCCAAAAGAGCGTTTAGCAAAGCCACAATCGGGTCAGAAAAATTTGCAGCGGCGATCCTTGTTGCTGAAAGTCATCTTCGTGATGGGCAACATACCCGCGCCCAAATTTGGCTAAGACGTGCCGAACCTTTTGCGCGTGGTGCAGCGCAACAAACGGCACTTGCCAGAAACTATGCGCAAGTTGCGCGAGCGAACCCGCTTACTTTTGAGTTGGAATTTCGCGCAGGACCGAACAGTAACATCAACAACGCCCCCAAGGCAGACAGCCTAATTTTCAACGGGATCGAAATTGCTGCGAGCGGTGCCAGCCTTGCGCTTTCCGGAACCGAAATTTCTTACGGGCTAAAGCTTCGTCACAAACGCCCATCAAATGACGGCACCGCGTTGTCTTTTGGGGCGCGGCTGAACGCCATCAATTACTGGCTGTCAAACTCCGCAAAGACCCAAGCCCCCGACGTGCGCCCAAGCGACTTTGCATTTTATGAGCTTGGAATTGACGCGCACTACGACGCAAAGCTCACAGCGAATGCAGTCAACGCCCTCCGCTTTGAAATTGGCGCAAACTGGTACGGCGGCGAAAGGCTGACCAATTTTGCAAAAGTAGAAGCAGAGCAGCGCTTTCGTTGGGGGAGCGCGGCGACTGGCGCAATTGGGTTTGGAATTACGCGCAATGAAAGGCTAGACGCCGATGAGCGATCCTCGACTGTGGCCTCGGCAACGCTCAAAAGAACACAGACCTTTGCGGGTGGGTCACGCCTGAGCTGGTCAGCAAGCATTTCAAACACAGCGTCACGTTCAGCCCTCATTGAGCACGCAAGCCTGTTCGCAAATATCACCTACGCGCCAGCGAAACCGATATTTGGAGCCACAGCGGAATTTGGCGTTTCATTTGGTCAGCGTGATTATGCACAAGTTGTCAGCATTTTTGGTCCAGATAGCCGCAAAGATACGCAAGCAGGGATCCGCGCGCAGTTTTTACTGGAAAAGATCAATCTCTACGGATTTGCACCGCTGGTAACCCTGTCCGCCTCAAGCACAGAATCAAACATCAACCGCTATGATATCCGGCAAACAGGTGTATCATTGGGGATAGCGTCGGTCTTCTGATCGGCAATCGAATTCTCAAAGCGAAGGAGCCAAAAACATGGCCTTAACTTACCTGCACACGATGGTTCGCGTGAAAAACCTGGAGGCATCAATGGCTTTTTTCGAGCTGTTAGGCCTGAAAGAAACGCACCGCACTGACCACGAAGGAGGGCGCTTTACTCTGGTTTTCATGGCCGCCCCCGGTCAGGAAGAGACGCCAGTTGAGTTGACCTACAACTGGGACGGCGATGATGAATTGCCTTCAGATAGCCGCCATTTTGGACATCTGGCATACCGCGTAGACAACATCTACGAAGCCTGTCAGCATTTTATGGATAACGGCGTAACGATAAACCGCCCGCCCCATGATGGGCGCATGGCTTTTGTTCGCTCACCAGACAATATCAGTATTGAATTGCTACAAGCAGGCGAGGCATTGGCGCCTGCAGAACCTTGGGCCAGCATGAAAAACACTGGTCACTGGTAAAGACACCACGTTCTAACCATCCCTACTGCGACTAACGTCAGGTTGGTTCTGCTGAACATTCGTTAATGTAAAATCAAAGGAGTGCGGACATCCCGCGCTCCTTTTGCCTAAGTGGACGTAGCCAACACTTAATAGATGTATCGGATTTGATCAGTCCAGTAACGTTCCACGCGTTTCAGCCCATGCGTAATGTCATCCAGGCTTTCCAGATCAAGCACCTGATGCGCCTGTAGACCATCTGCGTGGCGTGCAAATAACTCATCTACCACTTTACAGACATGCCGGCCGTTCTCAGTTAGCTTTACCCGAACAGAGCGACGGTCAATTTCGCACCGCTGGTGGTGCATATATCCCATCTCAACGAGTTTTTTGAGGTTATAGCTTACGTTACTGCCTTGGTAGTACCCGCGTGATTTAAGCTCTCCGGCGGTGACTTCATTATGACCGATGTTGAATAACAGCAGCGCCTGAACGGCATTGATGTCGAGCAAGCCAACCCGCTCAAACTCATCTTTCAAAACATCGAGGAGCAGCCTATGCAGCCGCTCCACCAGTGACAGCGCATCAAGGTAACTTGAGGCAAATGGGTCTTTTTGCTGGGTAATGCCCGATCCGGGAAGATTTCCTTGCATGCTCATGGCCGTGCCTCCGTCAACTAAATGTTGCGCAAGGCTTAGAGACCAATCGCTAATTACCGGTTAAAACGCCGCCATCTTTCAGCATGTGCGCGGAAATCTCTGAAATCATATCCAAAAATGTAGGCGGTGTTTCGACCTGACCCGTGATCCACTGATACAGATCGTGGTCATTTTCAGCCAATAGCGCGTCATATGTGACCAACTCACCGTCGGTCATTTCACGCAGTTTACTATCCGCATAGTCCATCAAAATGACATCCATCTCTTTGATGCCCCGCCGGATTGAGCGCATGTAAAGACGCTTGATTTGCGTCTCGCGCGGCTCGTCGGCAGGCGGGATTGGCTGTGGAATTTGGGGAAGTTCGCTCATGTGCCTGCCTTAATTGCAGCGCGCAGGCGCTTTTCAACAATGCCCATACGCTCGGTTTCGCGGTAAATTCGTGCTTTGATGGCGCGAAGTTCCAACAACAATTCATCAACACCGTCAGGCAAATCCTGACCCATATCTGGGGCCTCTACACCCTCGCCTTCGCCGTTCAACAACCAGCTGAAAGACACGCCGATAATGCCCGCCATCATAGTCAACCGGTTGGCGCGCGGCTCGGACAGATCCTCCTCCCACGATTGCATTGTGGACAGTTTCACACCAAGCCGCTTGGCAAGTTGTGCTTGGGTCATGCCAGCCGCCTCACGCGCGCCGGCAAGACGATCCCCGAAAGTAGAGGTGTCCTCGCTAAACCAATCTTCGTTTTGCTGTGTCACATCTTCCATTACATGCCTCTTCCGTCTAAGGGATATTTTAATCGTTCTAACACATTCTTATCACCGAGCAAAACGGAGCCTACAATGTCTTTTCTGTCCAAAACACTCGATCGCGTCAAACCGTCACCGACGATTGCCGTGACGACCCTTGCTGGTGAGTTGAAGGCAAAAGGCATGGATGTGATCGGCCTTGGTGCAGGTGAGCCGGACTTTGACACTCCGCAAAACATCAAAGACGCAGCCGTTGCAGCAATCGCTGCAGGGAAAACCAAATACACCGCCCCCGACGGCATTCCTGAGTTGAAGCAAGCAATCTGTGACAAGCTAAAACGCGACAACGGACTTGAGTACACCCCCGCACAGATCAGCGTGGGCACTGGCGGCAAGCAGACGCTTTATAACGCCTTCATGGCAACGCTAAACGAAGGCGACGAGGTCATTATCCCCGCCCCATATTGGGTCAGTTATCCGGATATGGTTTTGCTGGGTGGCGGCACGCCCGTAGCCGTTGAAGCGACCCTTGAGAACAACTTCAAAATCACTGCGGAACAGCTTGAAGCAGCGATCACGCCTAAAACAAAATGGTTTATCTTCAACTCGCCCTCAAACCCAACGGGTGCGGGCTATTCAGCAGATGAGCTGAAAAAACTCACAGACGTGCTGCTAAAGCATCCGCATGTTTGGATCATGACAGACGATATGTACGAGCATCTGGCATATGATGATTTCAAATTTGCGACCCCTGCGGAAGTAGAGCCTAAGCTTTATGATCGCACTCTGACATGCAACGGCGTTTCCAAAGCCTATGCGATGACCGGATGGCGCATCGGATATGCGGCGGGTCCAGAGAACGTGATCAAAGCGATGCGTAAAGTGCAGTCGCAATCAACATCGAACCCCTGCTCTATCAGCCAGTGGGCCGCCGTTGAGGCACTGAACGGCACGCAACACTTTTTGCCCGAGCATAACGTGGTCTTCAAACGCCGCCGCGACATGGTTGTGGACATGCTGAACGCAATTGACGGCGTCACCTGCCCCACGCCTGAAGGTGCGTTCTATGTATACCCCAACATCGCCGGTCTGATTGGAAAAACGACACCCAAGGGCACCGTCATTGAAAACGACGAGGCTTTCTCGACCGCGCTTTTGGAAGACACAGGTGTGGCCGTGGTGTTCGGTGCAGCATTCGGACTTTCGCCAAACTTCCGCGTCAGCTACGCTACATCAGACGACAACCTGAAAGAAGCCTGCACGCGTATCCAAACTTTCTGCGCAGCCCTAAGCTAAGCGAGAGACCTTATGAGTAGCGATCTACCCGAGTACTATTTCCGCATCCGTGAAAACGGCGCGCAGGTATTTCGGGTGGACGCAGAAAACCGTCAACGGCGCATAGACATGGAGCCGCTGGCGGCTCTCAACATTCGCAACAGCGAGATAAAACCGCAAGGCGACCGTGAGCTAAGCGAGGCTGATCTTGCGATGATCCGTGAATGGATGGAAGAGCGTCAAGAGTTGCTCGCAGCCCGTGATATGGATGACATCCATCGTGCGATTGACAGTCTGAACCTGACTGCTCAATGGGCGCAATCCAAAGCCAGTGACGATCAGCTTGAGGAAGTAACCGACGCACTGCTACTCGCCATGCACGACCTGCGTAGCGTATTGGTGCGCAAAAAAGCAGATCGCATCGTGGGCAAAGACTAGCCCACCTGTTGGTGTACCTCGATCACATTGCCTTCGGGATCGTGAAAAAATACCTGATGCCATTCCTTAGCAAAGGCCGTTCCGTAATCTGAGTACGGCACATTATTCTCATCCAAAAGCTTCAAAAACGCCGCGATATCATCGGTCCGAAATGCGATGTGCCCCCGGTCCACGGGGTTGATGGTTTGGCCATTCTTAAACGCTACATCCAAGTTCCGCTCGGCCAGATGCATCTGCATCCCACCATCTGTGGCAAAGCGGATTGAACCACTGTAGCCCGCCTCTTCGGTCTCATCCGTGCGTGGAAAATTATCTTGAGGAATGTCATCAAGCCCGAGCAGACCAGTGTAAAAATCATGCATGCGGTCAACGTCGCGGGACACAAAATTGATATGGTGGAATTCAAGATTCATCGAAAACGCTCCTCAAATAAGTGCGCGCAGCCTAGCCCCAGTTCAGGGCGCCGTCACGCCGTGATGTAGACGCCGCGCCGCGCTGTAAATCGCCAGACCAACAAAACTGCCGCCCCAAGCAAGCCAACGATCAATCCGGCCCATACCCCAACACCGCCAAAATCCAAGACAAATCCAAGAACATATGCTGCGGGCAATCCAAGCCCCCAATAGCTTAGCGCCGCCAACCACATGGGCACACGGGTATCTTGCACACCGCGCAAAAGGCCCAAGCAGATCACCTGCAGCCCGTCTGCAAACTGAAACAGCGCTGCCATATAAATCAACGATACCCCAATCGGGATAATCACATCGCGGGCCGGATCATCGGGGTCCAAAAACGCTGTGACGAACAAATCTGGCACGCCAAAAAACACAACCATCGTCGCCGCGGAAAACGCAAAAGACGCGCCAACGGCAACTTTACCGCCCAAAATCAAACCCGCCGCATCCCTGCGGCCAACGGCGTTTCCGGCGCGCACGGTCTTGGCTTGGGAAAGCCCCAGATGCACCATGAACGTGCCCGTGGCCACCTGCAGTGCGATGCCATGTGCGGCCAAAGCATCAGTACCAAGCCAACCCATCATTGTGGACGCCGCCGTAAACAAGCTCGTCTCAGCCAAGGACGTCAGCGCAATCGGCCAGCCTAATGCAAAAACCTGCCGCAACGCAGACGCATCAATTTTCCACAGGCTGCGGAACAGATCGTATTGCGGCAGAACCCGTTGGGCATAGCCCATAAAGACGACAAGCATCGCAACTTGGACCAAAACTGAGGCAATCGCTGCCCCTTGAATGCCAAGTTCCGGTAAGCCCAAGTTCCCAAAGATCAGGGCGTAATTGAACACAACATTGATAGCCGCCCCGAAAAGCGTGACCCACAGCACTGGCCCTGCGCGGTCAACGGCACTTAGATAGCTTGCCAAAACCCGCACCAGCAGTGCAGGAAAAAGTCCCCACCCCGCGATACGTAAATACGTTTGCGCGCCCGATGCGACCTCAGGTGTTTGACCCAGCCCAATCAACCAACCTTCCGAAAACCAAAGCGCCGGCATCACGGCAGCCGCAAATGCAACGGACAACCACATCCCCATGCGCGTGGCGCGGCGGACCTGAACCGTATCTGATCTCGCGTCCGCTTCTGCCACCAGTGACGTGACCGCCCATGCAAAGCCCGAGCCCACCACCTGCAGCGTCATGAAAAAGCTACCCGCGATCGTGGCCGCGGCCAGTGCCTCAACCGAATACCAGCCCAGCATAATCGTGTCGGTTAGTCCCAGCAAAAAGCCCGCCAGAAAACTGCCAATCAACGGAATGCCGAGGCGCAACAAGGCGCTAAGATGTGCGGATGCGCTCATCGCAAAACCGTTGATCCATCCCAGTGGGCCTTGCAACAAAAATCTAACTGTCCAGATGAACGAGACGCACTTCCCCCGATGCCCACGGCGTGTCATAGTGCGGCCAAACACGTATAAAAGAAGCAGTACCATGGCCAATGATCTTCTGTCCGGCGCCCAAGCCGATGACTATAACGCAGACAGCATCGAAGTGCTCGAGGGTCTCGAGCCCGTTCGCAAACGCCCCGGTATGTATATTGGCGGCACGGACGAGCGCGCCTTGCACCACATGGTCGCCGAAGTCCTCGACAACTCTATGGACGAGGCCGTTGCAGGCCATGCCAACCGCATCGAGGCCGAACTGAACGCAGATTACAGCGTGACGATCCGCGACAACGGTCGCGGCATCCCGATTGATCCGCACCCAAAGTTTCCCGACAAATCCGCGCTTGAGGTGATCTTGTGCACACTTCACGCAGGCGGCAAATTTTCTGGCAAAGCCTATCAGACATCAGGCGGTCTGCACGGTGTGGGGGCGTCCGTTGTCAACGCACTGTCTGACAGCATGGTCGTGCAAGTGGCCCGCAACAAAGAACTCTACGAGCAAAGCTTTTCACGCGGTGTACCGTTGGGTGGGGTCGAGAAAATTGGCGCGGCCCCCAACCGGCGCGGCACCACTGTGACGTTCCACGCGGACGAGCAAATTTTTGGCTCGCATCGCTTTAAGCCTGCGCGGATGTTCAAATCGATCCGCTCTAAAGCATATCTGTTCTCTGGCGTTGAGATCCGTTGGAAATCAGCGATTGATGACGGTGAGACACCCACAGAAGCGACCTTCCATTTCCCCGGCGGCCTTGCAGACTATCTGGGCGAGACCCTCTCGGGGCTGTCAACTTATGCCGAGCGGCCCTTTGCGGGCACAGTTGATTTCCAGGAAAAGTTCAACACACCGGGCAAAGTTGAGTGGGCCATCAACTGGACGCCCTCGCGCGATGGTTTTATCCAGTCCTATTGTAATACCGTGCCTACCCCCGAAGGCGGCACCCACGAAGCAGGCTTTTGGGCGGCAATCTTGAAAGGAATTCGTGCCTATGGCGAATTGGCCAACAACAAAAAAGCCGCCTCCATCACCCGTGATGATCTGACAACTGGCGGCTCTGCGCTTGTGTCTTGTTTCATCCGCGAGCCAGAGTTCGTCGGACAAACAAAGGACCGCCTCGCCACGGTTGAGGCGCAACGATTGGTTGAAAACGCCATACGCGATCACTTTGATACGTGGCTTGCTGCAGACACCAAATCAGCGGGCGCAATTTTGGATTTCCTTGTCCTGCGTGCGGAGGAACGTCTGCGCCGACGCCAAGAAAAAGAGACAGCGCGAAAGTCAGCCACCAAAAAGTTGCGCCTACCGGGCAAGCTCGTCGATTGCTCTGCGACCAACCGCGAAGGCACCGAACTGTTCATCGTTGAGGGTGACAGCGCGGGTGGGTCAGCCAAAATGGCCCGAGACCGCAAAACCCAAGCACTATTGCCACTGCGTGGTAAAATCCTAAACGTGCTTGGCGCGGCGTCATCTAAACTTGGCAGTAACGCCGAAATTTCTGATTTGACCCAAGCGCTTGGAGTCGGTCTTGGCACCAAATTCAATGTCGATGATCTGCGCTACGACAAGATCATCATCATGACCGACGCGGACGTAGACGGCGCACACATTGCTGCGTTGCTGATGACTTTCTTCTTCACACAAATGCGCCCGATGATTGACACAGGCCACCTCTATCTGGCCTGCCCGCCGCTTTTCCGACTTACCCAAGGGGCTAAGCGTATCTACTGCCTTGATGAAGCTGAGCGCGACGCATGGCTTGAAAAAGGTCTGGGCGGCAAAGGTAAAATTGATGTGTCACGCTTCAAAGGCTTGGGTGAAATGGACGCCAAAGACCTTAAAGACACCACGATGAATCCCATGACCCGCAAGCTGATCCGCGTCACGATTGACGAGGATGTGGCCGGTGAAACCGGTGATCTGGTCGAGCGTTTGATGGGTAAAAAACCTGAAAAACGCTTTGAATATATCCAGGAGAACGCCCAGTTCGTTGAAGAGCTGGACGTCTAACCAGGGGCGTCGTTACGCGCCTTTGGCCAACTGCTGAACCCGTGTCCACAGGGCTACAGGGACCTCGACGTGGCTCATCACGTTGCGTTTTTTGCCTGGCACACGCGCACCTTCGTCGGCGGCGATTGCGTCACTGACCCGCGCGATGCGCGCTGCAAATTCAGGTGCGCCGCTTGGGTCAATCATCAAGTAATACTGCCCTAAATCATGTGGGCTGCCTTCAGCTTTTTTAAGCCCGCCTACATCAAGCGAGTTGACGGAGCCTGTCATGCCAGCGGCCAAAATCTCGACCATCAGACCAAGTCCCCAGCCCTTGTAGCCGCCAGCTGACACAAGCGAGCCTGCCAATGCGGCCTCCGGATCAGTCGTTGGATTGCCCTTTGCATCAACCGCCCAGCCAAGCGGGATCGGCTGACCTGCGGCTTTAGCCATCGCGATCTTGCCCAATGCCACTGCGCTGGTCGAAAAGTCAAAATGCATCGCCATGCCGCCAGCGCCGTCCGGCACTGAAAGTGCGATCGGGTTCGTACCGATCACGGGCGTTTTGCCACCCGGAGCCGCCACAACAGGCGAAGCATTCGTCATCCCGATACAAATCACACCCTTCGCGGCGGCTTGTTCCGTAAAATACCCAAGCGACGTGCAAGTATGCGTATGCCCCACCGCCAAACTGGCTACGCCGTTTTCTTTTGCTGCAGTGACAGCCGTTTCAAGCCCTGCAGCAAAGGCAGGCTGTGCAAAACCAAAGCCACCGTCGACGTAAATTGCACTGGGTTTTTGACGCTCAACACGTGGCTCAACAGACCCGTTTACACGCCCACTTTCCAATTGAATGCAGTAGCTTTCCAAATACGCCAGACCACAGATCACGTTGCCAAAGCTCTCAGAGCACGCGGTCGCATCAGCCACATGATGGGCCACGCTTTGCGTTGCGCCATAAGCCACCAGTGCTTCTTTCGCCGTTTGATAAATGTCATTGATCGACTGGGATGTTGTGGTCATCTGGCGAAATCCTTGCACGCTGTTGGAAAGTGTTTTGTTATTTTCGCCGCAGGTTTACGACCTAATCCCAAAATGGCAATGCCGCCGCGCATGCCATCTGATGTGGCTACGCTTAAACGTCAGTTTCAAGCGTTGCGAAGCGCGCCTGCATCCAGCCTAATTTGTCGGTCCATTTTTGCGGCCAATTCAAGATTATGCGTCGCGATCAAGGCAGATAACCCCGTCTCACGCACCAGATCCAATAACGTCGAAAATACCCGTTCAGAGGTTTCAGGATCAAGATTGCCGGTGGGTTCATCTGCCAAAAGTAACTTAGGCTGATTGGCCAACGCACGGCAGAACGCAACGCGCTGTTGCTCGCCCCCCGACAGTTCCGCAGGGCGGTGAGCTGCGCGGTGTGCAACCCCGACACGCTCTAGCAGCGCCTGACTGCGCGCGTCAGCCGCCCGTCGCGGTGTGCCGGCTGCAAGTTGTGGCAAGGTCACGTTTTCAGTCGCCGAAAACTCGGGCAACAAATGATGAAACTGGTAAATGAACCCCACATCATCGCGGCGCGCGGATGTCCGCGCACGGTCATTGAGCCGTGTCATCTCGCGCCCCGCCAGCAAAACATCTCCGCTTGTGGGCGTATCGAGCAGCCCCGCAATATGCAGTAACGTCGACTTGCCTGCACCCGACGGTGCCACAAGGGCCACCACTTCGCCGGCCGAAATAGACAGATCAATACCTCGTAGCACGTCAATCTGGTTTGGCTGACCCGCGTTGTAGGTCTTGGTGACGCCCTTAAGTTCCAGCACAGCATCACTCATAGCGCAGCGCCTCAACGGGGTTCATGCGCGCCGCTTTGCGCGCAGGAAAAATTGTTGCCGTAAATGACAGGAGCAGCGACAAACCGACCGCTGACAAAACGTCTTCAAGCTGTAGTTTTGCGGGCAATTGATAAATGCCACGGATCGATGGATCCCACACACCACCGCCAGCGACCGTGTTCACAAACCCAAAAATCGGATCAATATAGAGGGCAAACAGACACCCCAAGATCACTCCAAGCGCGGTAGCGATAACGCCCGTAAACGCACCACATATAAAGAAGACCCGCAAAACTGCACCTTCCGTCAGGCCCATCGTGCGCAAAATACCAATATCGCGGCCCTTATTTTTCACCAACATAATCAAGCCACTTACAATGTTCATTGCCGCAATCAACACAAGGATCGACAGGATGATGAACATCACGTTGTCTTCGATATCAAGCGCCTGAAGGAACGAACCACTTGCGTCTTTCCACGTCCACAGCAGCGCGCGATCCCCGCCAGCGGTCATCAATGGGCCCGCAAACCGCTCAATCTGTTCGGGCGTATCGACCATTACTTCAATTTCATCCGCGACGCCTTCACGGTTGAAAAATTCCTGTGCTTGGGCAAACGGCATATAGACGCGCGTTTGGTCAATGTCATAGCGACCGGCGCTAAAGATATAGACCACTTCAAACGCGCCAACCCGTGGCTTCGTGCCAAAAGGCGTGCGTGCGCCATTGGGCGAGATTATCTTGATCCTGTCACCGACACCCAGACCCAATTCACGCGCAACACCTGAGCCAACGGCCACACCTTTTTCAAAATCAGAAATAGCACCGATGCTCTGCTCGGGCGTGGCGATGCGCGGGATGGTCAGCAGGTCAGGCAGACTGATGCCGTAAACCTGAACGCCCGTATTGCGATCGGCCTGATTGGCCATGACATTGCCACGAACAAGGGGGGCTGCACGGGTCACACCATCGATCTGGCGCAAGCGTTCAGCCACCGCGTCATAATCCTCGATCACACGGCTGGCACCACCGTTCGGTGTGATCTCAGACGTTTGATAGACAGTTACATGGGCGTTCGCACCAAGGATCGTATCGACAAACTCTGCCCGAAAACCTGCGCGCACTGCCAATGTCGCAATAAGCGCAAAGACGGCTAGGGTGATCCCGATCAGCGAAATCCATGTCATTACAGACACGCCACCCTCTGCCCGTTTGGCGCGCAAATAACGCCAAGCTATCATCCATTCAAATGGCGCAAAGGGTTTGGGCATGAAGATCGACCCCTGTATTAATTACTCAAGATGTGTCGACGCGCTAAGTATCACAAAGCGCGCCAACTTGGGATTCAAGACGCCGCCTTGCCATAGATTTGTGCAATCTTCAAAAGCGCCTGCTCGGGTGACAGCTCCTCACTTTCGCCGGTACGGCGCGATGTCAGCTCAACAACACCGTTCTTCAAGCCGCGCGGGCCCACGGTAATCCGCCACGGCAAACCGATCAGATCCATCGTGGCAAACTTACCGCCTGCCCGTTCGTTGCGGTCATCATAAAGCGGTTCAAGACCCAATGCGACCATGCTGTCATAAAGCGCTTCACAGGCTGCGTCGGCCTCTGCATCACCTGTCTTGAGGTTGACGATACCACAGTGGAACGGCGTTACGCCTTCGGGCCAAATGATGCCGTTATCATCATGCGAGGCCTCAATAATTGCGCCCAACAGACGCGAAACGCCAATGCCGTGGCTGCCCATGTGCACAGGTACTTTTTGCTGTTGATCGTTCACAACAGTCGCGCCCATGGCTTCGGAGTATTTGGTACCAAAGTAGAAAATCTGACCCACTTCAATACCGCGCGCAGTGCGCTGACGATCAGCTGGGACTTGGGCAAACAACTCCGCATCGTGGGTTTCATCCGTGCGCGCATAACGTGATGTGAACTCATCCAGCACTCCAGCACAGGCCCCAACATCATCAAAATCAATCGTGCGGTCGCCAAACGTAAGGTCCGTGATCTCGCTGTCGTAGAACACTTCGGACTCGCCTGTTTCAGCCAGCACCAAAAATTCATGCGTGTAATCGCCACCAATCGGGCCACCATCCGCACGCATCGGGATCGCTTGTAGCCCCATCCGTTCGTAGCTGCGCAGATATGTCACCAAGTGGCGGTTGTAGGCGTGAAGCGCGTCTTCTTTAGTCAAATCAAACGTGTAGCCATCTTTCATCAAGAATTCACGGCCCCGCATAACACCAAAACGCGGACGGCGTTCATCACGGAATTTCCACTGGATTTGATAAAGGGTCAGCGGCAGATCTTTGTAGCTGCCCACGTGAGCGCGGAAAATATCGGTGATTTGTTCTTCGTTGGTGGGGCCGTACAGCATGTCATGACCGTGGCGATCTGAAATGCGCAGCATCTCCTCGCCGTAGTCATCATAACGTCCGCTCTCGCGCCATAAATCAGCCGATTGCAGCGTTGGCATCAAAACCGGAATATGCCCAGCGCGCTGCTGTTCTTCGTGGACGATAGTCTCGATATTGCGCAGAACTTTCAGGCCCATCGGCAACCAAGAATAAATCCCCGCAGAAGCCTGTTTGATCATCCCCGCCCGCAACATCAAACGGTGCGACACGATTGACGCCTCAGAGGGGTTTTCCTTGAGGACGGGCAGGAAATAGCGGGACATACGCATGTGTTTGGGGCCTTTGTGTGTTGAATTGAAGCAGGTCTAGGCAATGTGGCCAGCGTTGGCAATCGACGATTGTTAGTGATCAGTGAGGCTCAGCAGCAAATGGCTTTGGCAACTCATTGTGATCCATTCTCCTTGCCCGCCGTAACACTAAGCACAACAGGTACCGCTTAGCTTGGTTGCCTTTGATGTATTTTATGGGAGTTAAAGAGTATGAACCGTTTTCTAAAAGCCGCCGCGGCAGGCGCAGTTGCCGCAACAATGGCAACAGCGGCCTCCGCACAGTCAATCGTTGATATCGCCGTCGGCGATGAGCGGTTCTCAACCCTTGTGGCCGCTGTTTCTGCCGCAGGCTTGGTCGACACACTGTCCGGACCTGGTCCCTTCACCGTTTTTGCGCCTGTAAACGATGCGTTTGCAGCCCTGCCCGAAGGCACAGTTGAGACGCTATTGCTGCCCGAAAACAAGGGTGATTTGACGAATGTGCTGCTCTACCATGTGGATGATCGCAACCTGACCGCCGAGCAGATCCCTGCTGGTTCAAACTACTTCAAGCCGATTTTGGCAAGCGAGCGGATGTGCATCACCAAAGGTGCAGGCGGCGTCAGCATTGCCGATGGAACAGGCGAAAGCGCCAATGTGATCATCGCCAACATCAAAGCAGACAACGGTGTGATCCACGTGATCGACAAAGTGTTGCTGCCCGGCACACGGCCCGCTTGCCACTAATCAAGCAACCGTAAACTGAAAAAGCTCCGTCGGTGCAAACTGGCGGGGCTTTATTTATGTTGTGGGCGGCTTTCGGTTGTTCGACAATGGCGCAAACTACGTGAAAGAGGATGGGACAAAGCTATGAACGGCAAACGGATATTGATCACTGGCGCGTCACGCGGCATTGGCGAGGCGGCCGCACGGGTTTTGGCTGAACGCGGCGCAAAAGTTGCCGTACTGGCGCGGAACGGCGCTGCCCTTGAAACCCTTGCCGCAGACATCGGCGGCATCGCAATTACCGCAGACGTCAGCGATTTCGCCTCAATGGAAAAAGCCGTAGCGACAGTGGTTTCTGAATGGGGCGGCTTGGATGTTTTGGTCAACAACGCAGGCCTGATCGACCCGATTGCGCGCATTGAAGACAGCGATCCTGCCGCTTGGAGCCAGATCGTCGATGTGAACCTTAAGGGCGTCTACTATGGTATCCGCGCGGCGCTTCCTGCGATGGAGCAAGGCACGATCATCAATATTTCCTCAGGTGCCGCCACAGGCGCGCTAGAAGGGTGGTCACACTACTGCGCCACCAAAGCCGCAGTGCTGAGCCTGACCAAATGCACCGATCTGGAAAACGCATCCCGCGGTATTGTCTGCGTAGGTCTTAGCCCAGGAACAGTCGCCACGGATATGCAGCGCGACATCGCCAAAAGTGGCATCAACGCAGTCAGCCAAATGTCATGGGACGCGCATATCCCTGCTGAGTGGGTCGGCAAAGCGATCGCATACTTGTGCGGGCCGGACGGCGCGAAATACGCAGGCACAGACTTCAGTATCAAAACCCCAGAAGGCCGCGCAGCCGTCGGATTGCCAGCACCGTCTTAACGGGCGATATTGCTTGAAACCGCTCGCGCAAGGCGCGATGTAGGACCAAAGGAGACGGCAATGGCGCTGCCCATCGAACAACAAGCAAAGTACTGGGGAATTGCGACGGCGGTTGTCTTTGCGATCCTGTGGTTTTTGGGCGACGTAATCCTGCCCTTCGTGCTTGGTGGCGCAATCGCCTACTGCCTGGACCCCCTTGCGGACCGGCTGGAAAAACTTGGCGCAAGCCGCGTTTTGGCGACTGTAACCATCACCATCGTCGCAATCTTGATCTTCTGTCTCTCCTTCTTGTTGGTTATTCCGTCATTGCTTGAACAAGCAGGGCAGTTGGTGAACACCGCCCCTGATGTGTTTGAGCGCCTACGCGTTGCATTGACCGAACGTTTCCCATCGTTGATTGACGACCAGTCCGTGATGCGCAAACAACTTTCAAGCATTGGCGAAGCAATCCAAGCCAAGGGTGGCGCATTGGTCGAAGGGCTTTTGACCAGCGCAAAGGGTCTGATCAATATTTTGGTCCTGCTCGTATTGGTGCCTGTAGTTGCATTCTATCTGCTGCTCGATTGGGACAACATGACCGCCCGCATCGATGAGCTGTTGCCCCGCGACCACGCGCCTACGATCCGCAAACTTGCCGGTGATATTGACGCGACCTTGGCGAGCTTCATTCGCGGCATGGGCACGGTGTGTTTGGTTCTTGGTGCATATTATGCCGTGGCCCTTATGACCGTGGGGCTGCAATTTGGTCTGATCGTCGGGTTCATCGCCGGGCTTGTGACGTTCATTCCCTATGTGGGCGCGTTGGTGGGCGGCATTCTGGCAATCGGGTTGGCCCTTTTCCAATTCTGGGGCGGCACACAAATGGTCGACGGGGCAAGCGTTGAGGTAGCAACCGACTGGTTCCGCATCGGCGCGGTAGGGGTGATCTTCGTTATAGGTCAGGTGGTTGAAGGCAACGTGCTTACCCCAAAACTCGTCGGCAAATCCGTGGGGCTTCATCCTGTCTGGCTTATTTTTGCACTGTCGGTTTTTGGGTCAATATTCGGCTTTGTCGGCATGCTTGTCGCGGTACCATTGGCCGCAATGATCGGCGTTTTGGTACGCTTTGGCATTGAGCAATACACCGAGGGCCGGCTATATCGCGGCCTTGATAAGCAGGACTAACCCCTTTCAATGCCACAACAGCTAAGCTTTGATCTGCCGTCCCGCACGGCGCTTGGACGTGATGACTTTTTCATCAGCGAGGCCAACGCGCTGGCCGTTGCCCAAGTAGAGCAAGACGATCTGTGGCCAAACGGCAAGCTTGTTCTTAGCGGACCAAAAGGTGCGGGCAAAACCCATGTGTCCCACGTCTGGGCCAGCCAATCAGGCGCCAAGATCATACATGCCGCCAGCCTTGAGATGCCCGAAGAAAATGCAGTTGTGGTTGAAGACGTGCATACCATTGCGGGCCAACATGATGCCGAAGAGATGCTGTTTCACATTCACAACGCGGTTTTGGGCCGTGGGGGACGGCTGCTTCTTACGGGGATTGGCGCGCCAAACCACTGGCCTATCGCACTTGCGGATTTGGCCAGCCGTTTGCAAGGCACGGCACTCGTACAAATAGATGAACCAGACGACATGTTGCTGATGGCAGTCTTGGTCAAAGGCTTTGCAGACCGACAGTTGCAACCCACCCCTGCCGTGTTGACCTATCTTTTGCGCCATTCCGAGCGTAGCTTTGCCCACGCCCACCAGATCGTCGCCGCCATGGATAAACGCGCCTTGTCTGAGCGCCGCACGATCAACCGTGATCTGGCGCGGGATGTTTTGGCTGACCTTGCACGCTAAATCGCGCTGCACGTAACCAAAGTGGCAATCGTTACTTCGGTGTTACAAATATCCATGTATAACTAGGCCATGACTCACGCAAATTTCCTTGACCACCCCTTTCCTGCGCCCATCGAAATCGACGCAGACACAAGCGGCCCAGATCGCTTTTTCAACCGCGAAGTCTCGTGGTTGGCGTTCAACTGGCGGGTACTTGAGGAAGCGGCAAACCCTAAAGTCCCGCTGCTTGAACGGCTTAGGTTTGTGTCCATCTCAGCAACCAACCTGGACGAATTCTATACGGTGCGCGTGGCGGGACTGCGCGAGCTTGATGACGCAGGCAACCTGACACCCGCCGCAGACGGGCTGACGCCCGCGCAACAGCTGGCCATGATCAACACCAATGCAGGTGCATTGATGGCCAAACAACAAGACGTGTTCTGTGTGCTGCGCGATCAGATGGAACACGAAGGCATCACCATTCTTGAGCGTGATGAGCTGACCCCTTCTGATCTGGAATTTTTGAACGAGCATTTTCTCAGTCAGGTTTTTCCGGTCCTTTCACCGCTGGCCATTGATCCAGCCCACCCGTTTCCATTTATCCCAAATGCCGGTCTGTCGCTTGCCCTGCAGCTTGAGCGCCGCCGCGATAAAGAACCCCTTCAAGCGCTTTTGCCGATCCCCGCGCAGGTGGACCGGTTTGTCCGCATGCCCGGTGATGCCGTGCGCTTTTTGCCCGTCGAAGACCTTATGCTGCTGCGCCTTGATACGATCTTTCCCGGCTATGCAACTGTTGGGCAATGTCTGTTTCGTATTTTGCGCGACAGTGATTTGGAAGTTGAAGAAGAAGCAGAAGACCTTGTGCGCGAATTTGAAACCGCGCTAAAACGCCGCCGCCGTGGTGAGGTTATTCGAGTTGAATTGTCTACCGGCGCACCCGCGGCACTGCGCAAGATGCTGATGCACAACCTTGATGTCGAAGACAGTGAGATCGTTGATGTATCAGGGGTTGTTGGTGTGGCGGACCTGTCAGCGCTGATCATCAAAGACCGAAGCGACTTGATGTGGCCGGGGTTCAAGCCGCGCGTGCCTGAACGGGTTATGGATCACGACGCTGATATGTTTGCGGCCATCCGCCAGAAAGACATGCTGCTGCATCACCCCTATGAGACTTTTGATATGGTGGTCAGGTTTGTTCAACAGGCCGCCCGTGACCCCAACGTGTTGGCCATCAAGCAAACGCTTTATCGGACCTCCAAGAATTCCCCGATCGTATCAGCACTTTGCGAAGCGGCAGAGGACGGCAAATCTGTCACCGCACTGGTTGAACTGAAAGCGCGGTTTGATGAGGCTGCCAACATTCGCCAATCGCGCCGTCTTGAGCGCGCAGGCGCTCATGTTGTTTACGGCTTCATGACGCTTAAAACCCATGCCAAGATCAGCACCGTCGTTCGCCGTGAAGGTGACCAATTGGTCACATACACCCACTACGGCACTGGGAATTATCACCCTGATACAGCCCGCATTTACACTGATGTGTCGCTCTTTACCTGCGACCCCGCCTTGGGACGCGATGCCACCAAAGTGTTCAATTTCCTCTCGGGCTATGCAGAACCCGAAGTTTTGGAAAACCTATCGATCAGCCCCATGACACTGAAATCAACGCTGCTTGAGCGGATCGAGGAAGAGGCCAAACACGCCCGCGCGGGCCGCCCTGCCGCTATTTGGGCCAAGATGAACAGCCTAATCGAGGCAGATGTAATCGACGCGCTTTATGCCGCCAGCCAAGCCGGTGTGCAAATCAGCCTCGTGGTGCGCGGTATTTGTGGGCTGAAGCCCGGTATCAAAGGGCTGTCAGAAAATATCCGTGTCAAATCAATTGTCGGCCGCTTCTTGGAGCACAGCCGAATTGTGTGTTTCGGCAACGGCAAAGGCCTGCCCAGCAAAAAAGCGCGGGTCTACATCAGCTCAGCAGATTGGATGGGGCGTAACCTTAACCGCCGCGTTGAGACGTTGGTTGAGATCGAAAATCCCACCGTAAAAGCACAGATTGTCAGCCAAGTGATGGCGGCTAATTTGGCTGACGTTGCGCAAAGCTGGGTGATGGACGGCAACGGCAACTGGACCCGTCCCGACATTCCCGAAGACAGCTTTGCGTTTAATTGTCACCGTTTCTTCATGGAAAACCCGTCGCTTTCGGGACGAGGCTCCGCAGGTGCTGCAGACGTGCCCAAATTGACCCACACCGAGGACTAACGTCGCGGGGCTGTTTCTAGGATTGTGCGCCACGGCCAAAATCGGCCATACAAGAGGCACAAGTGGCCAAAGACGGATGCGCAATGACCAAAACCAGCACTCCCAAAAGCGCTCCGCGTCAAGACAGCACTGGCGATGACATCTCCGAATGGGGCCCGTTCGGCAGACCCCTTTTCCAAGAAACGTCAGCGCGTGCTTTGTCACGGGTTGGTGTGATTGATGTCGGCTCAAACTCGGTTCGATTGGTCATTTTTGACGGCGCTGCGCGGTCGCCTGCCTATTTTTACAACGAAAAAATCATGTGCGGCTTGGGGGCGGGACTTGCCGAAACGGGCCATCTAAATCCCGAAGGACGCACACGTGCGCTGGCCGCTATTTTGCGCTTTGTAAAACTTGCCGAAGGCTTGGGGATCCCACCGCTGACAACTGTTGCGACGGCCGCCGTGCGTGAAGCCTCTGACGGGCTGGCCTTTCGAGACGAGGTCGAGGCGCAAACCGGCCTGAAGCTTTGGATCATCGACGGCAAAGAAGAGGCGCGCCTTTCCGCACAAGGTGTGTTGCTTGGCTGGCCCAAATCATACGGGCTGGTGTGCGATATCGGTGGCGCCTCGCTTGAGTTGGCCGAGTTGCGTGACGGACGCGTTGGGAGGCGCGAAACATCGCCTTTGGGTCCGCTCAAGCTGCGCGATATCAAGGGCGGCAAGAAAGGGCGCAAGGCCCACATCGAAGCGGTCATGGATGAGCTACACGCAAAAATGGGCGACCAAAATGACCGTCTATTCTTGGTAGGTGGTTCGTGGCGGGCCATCGCACGCATTGATATGGAGCGTTTAGGCTATCCGCTGCACGTGCTGCATGAATACCGGATGACATCAAAATCCGTGCGGGCCACTGCGGAATTTGTAGCTGGCCACGACCTTGAGGAGTTGCGCCAATTGTGCGGCATTTCGGGCAGCCGGATGGCGCTTGTGCCCTACGCGCTTGAGGTGCTCAAAGTGCTGACAAGCCGTTTCAAGCCCAAAGACATCGCCATCTCAAGCTATGGTATCTGCGAAGGCATGCTCTATGAGCAGATGCCACAGCGCCTGCGCGAGCGTGATCCTTTAATCGAAGCCTGCCGCTTTGCAGAAGATAAAGACGCCCGCATGCCCGGTTTTGGCCGCACACTTTATACCTTTATCAAACCACTATTTCGTGCCCTACCCGATGGACGCAAGCGTATGGTGAAAGCCGCCTGTCTGCTTCATGACGTCAGCTGGCGTGCCCATCCTGACTACCGCGCCGAGGTGTGCTTTGATACTGCAACGCGCGCAAACCTTGGTGGTTTGAAGCACGCAGAGCGCGTCTACCTTGGCCTTGCCCTGCTCCACCGCTACCGCAACAACCGCGAAGGCACGCGCTTTGAGGAGCTGTCTTCCCTGCTCCCTGTTGAGGCCCAACGCGAGGCTGAAATTCTGGGCAAAGCCATCCGTTTTGGCGCGATGCTTTGGATGCAGGCGGATACGCCCATGGGCGAGCTGAAGTGGTATCCCAAGAAAAAGGTTTTGGAACTGGTTCTATCGGCGGATGCGCAGCCCCTTTACGGTGAGGTCGCCGAAGCCCGCTTTATGTCTCTGTGCAGCAGCCTAGATGCTACGCCACAAGTGAACATGCGCCGCCGCTAAATCTCGATCTGCCCGTCTGCTGAGGGTGCGTCTGTGTTTGGCGCAGCGTCTTCTTTGCGGCGGATAATGATGTCGCCGTTCGGTAAAACCTCGGGCGCTTCATACCGTGTCGCGTCGTCGATCTTGTCTGCCAAATCGCGCAGCGCAGGGCCAAACTCTTCGATCAGCGCCTGCAAAGATGGCTCAAGAGCGTCGGACAGCTGATTCAAATCTTCCGTAAGCGGCTCTACTTCGTTCAACAGCCCCTCAAAGAACATCTCAAAACCGCGCTGCATCAACGATCGTTCATCTTGCTCCGACTGTTCTTGCGCCACGTCCTGCGCCGTAGCCGAAAGCGTCAAAGAAAAGGTCAGCGCAGCAATATAAAGAATACTTTTCATACCATTCACCTAAAATCGATTGTCCAAATTTGAAGTCCCAAAAGGCTCAGTGTACTTTTTGGCCCGCAATTTCGTCCCAAGCAGCGTTTACATCTATCAGCCGTTTTTCAGCCATCCGCACAGCCTCTGCCGGCAAGCCGCGCGCGGCCAAACGGTCTGGATGGGTATCGCACACAAGGGCGCGCCATGCAGTTCTGATTTCGCTCAGAGGGGTGCTCGGTGTAACGCCCAGAACATCATAGGGGTCTTTGTGCGCGCCTTCCACAAATCGCGCGCGAAGCTGTCGGAACTGTGCCTCGGACAGCCCCATAATGTTCGAGACTTCGTGCAAAAAATCGTCCTCGTTGGGATGATATACACCGTCCGCAAGTGCAATATGGAACAGCCCTTCCATCAGATCGTAAATCACATGACTGTCGCGCTCAAACATCTTGGCAATCCGCGCGGCGTAAATATCAAAGCCCGCAACGTCTTGACGGGCAAGGTTAAAAACCCGTGCTGCCTGATCTTCTTCTTGTGCGGGAATATGGAAAACTTCGCGAAAAGCAGTGACCTCGTCACGGGTAACATGCCCGTCAGCCTTTGCCATTTTGGCCCCCAAGGCGATTACCGCGATGGTAAAACCAACAGTCCGCTCAGGCGGGGTGCGCAGCTTTTCAAATACGCTCGACAGGCCCTCACCCAAGGTGAGCGCAGACAATGCATCAGCTATTCGAGACCAAATCGACATACCGCCAAGGTACGCCTTTTTGAGACCTTTGTCAGTGCAAAGCGCCGTTCCAACACATGTAAATCAGGCAGGCCTGTTGAAACGGTCAAATAACGGTTAATTTCGGACTATTTCAAAAGTCAGATATCTTGAAAATTACCCGCTAAACACCATTTCAAAGACCATGTGACAGCAAAAGCTGTTGCCCACAACAATAACCAAATGGACAGTCAAATGCCCTTACAACGCGCTATCGATCGCTTCTTTTCCTCCGAGGCCTCCGGAGGGATCTTGCTTATGCTCTCTGCCGTGGCGGCGCTTATCGTCGCAAACTCGGCGCTCGCACCGTTTTATGAGAGCTGGTTGAACTCCTATTTCTCGGTCAAACTTAACGATGAGGGCATCGCCAAGCCTCTGATCTTGTGGATTAACGATGGTTTGATGGCGATCTTCTTCTTTCTAATCGTGTGTGGATGCTCCCGGTTTCGCAAGGTGATTTCGGGACATTTTCTGGGTCAAGTTTATCGGTATCGGTCGTGTGTCAGGCCTCGTCAGATGTGGCTCTGATCGCCACGGGCCGTTATGGAGTTCGATCGCCTCAGGTCCAAATCGATCTTGAGGACTATTGGTGTCCTTGATTACTATATGGTTTTCCCGATGCGGATCAGCCGATGCTTTTGCCCATAATTGTCCTTTGATCTCCTTACTTTCCGGAATTTGTCAGCGCGAGCCGACCGTTCCGAACCTCTGCGCGGCGTCAGGCATACTCGACCAAACCACCACGATAATCCTGTTTCTTCGTGACCATGGCCCAAAGAATGCGGGCCATTTTGTTAGCCAGAGCGACGGCAGCCAACGTGCCCTTTTTGCGTTCAAGTAAGCGCCCTAGCCAGCCGTCGGGTTTGACACCTTTCCAGCGCGCCCATCTGATGCATACGGTGGCTCCTGTGATCAGTAATCGCCTCAGATCGGACTGGCCCATCTTACTGATTCGACCCAGTTTGGTTTTGCCACCCGTCGAGAGTTGTTTGGGCACCAAGCCCAGCCAGGCTGCAAAGTCGCGCCCACGCCGGAAGCTTTCCATGG
>NZ_CVPC01000002.1 GCF_001049735.1 Nereida ignava | reverse complement strand
AATGACAACATCGTTAATCATAAAACCTGAACAAAAGCGGCTCAACCGGTCTATCCATACGGGGGTCGGTCAGACCAATATCCGGATCAACCTCGCCCCCGAGACCGGAAATCGTGCTCAGTTCGCGCGTCAGATGCCCGAACAACGGCACCATGGGTGCAAGAGGCTTGATAGGAGCGCAGAACAGCGGCAAGGTGGGCGGGAGGACGTTCTACTTGGGGAATGTCAGTTGAAGCAGTCTTATCGGCTGATGGATATAAGGTTTATGTTGTTAACACCTTTGGTATTAACTCTTAATCTTTATCAAGATTAAGAACTGCTAATCTGTTATATTTGATAAGGCTAAGCTGACTGTTATGTAGCCTCAGTAGACCTTGGGGTATATATCGTTAGTCAGCAGCAAAGTGACAGTATTGGTTTCATCGAGTGTACCACTATTATAGCATCAAGTCACTGTTTTGTCAAGTTTTTATGCTGTATTGAGCCCTGGATTAAACGCTTGCGATCGACATGAAAGCCGAAGTTATTGTTAAAATAATTCTTGCTTACAACGACCTGATTTAACATCAACAAAGATCGCTATTTCCACCTCTCAAATGAAACTTCTTAGAAGCCCGTAGGATAAGGACACTAAGTCAAATGCATCTCAACCAATTACTGACCAGATTACTGACCAATATGCGCCTTATTGTAGTGAACTAAGGTATGCTATATCCAATGATTACAGGGTATTAACTGATTGTTGGTGGATGAGATAGGAGCCAAACTCACTGTCTGTCCGCCATGCATAAAAACCTAAAATCGATATTGCCCCTCTGAATTGTCTCTGCATAATGCCAGTATGCTTTGTCGGGAGGGGTAGTTATGAAGTTAATTCATTCTACAAGCACTTTGGTATTTTTCGCCAGCATCGCTGCTGCTCAGTCTGTTCCCAATTTGCCTCAGCCGCTTGATGACGCCTCGTTTTTCGCGGTTAACCAAGCCGAGGCCGAGTTGGGACAGTTGCTCTTTTATGATCCGATCCTATCGGGCAACAAAACAATCGCTTGCGCAACCTGCCATCATCCTGACTTTGGTACGTCCGACGGGCTTGCTTTGTCGTTCGGGGATGGCGGGGTTGGTCTTGGCCCGACGCGACGGTTCGACCCTTCTAACATCCCAGAGGAACGGATACCGCGAAATTCTCCAGCGTTGTTCAACCTTGGTGCGCGCGAGGTTATCCGGCTGTTCCATGATGGCCGCCTTGAGTTTGATCCGGCGCAGCCAAATGGCATCCGCACACCGATGGGCGGCGACATGGCCGACGGGTTCGCGTCCATTTTGTCAGCGCAGACGATGTTTCCGGTTCTAAGCCGCGATGAAATGGCAGGCTCGTTTCGCGAAAATGAGGTAGCACAGCTTGTCCGTCAGGGGCGCATTACAGGGCAGGGCGGCGCGTGGGATGTATTGGCCGAGCGGGTCCGTGACATTCCGGCCTATGTGCAAAAATTCGAAGCGGTATATCCGGACGTCACCGGTCCGGAAGACATTGGGTTTACAAAAATTTCGGATGCAGTTGCCGCGTTCATGGAGTTTGAGTGGCGTTCCGATACCGCGCCATTTGATGCAGTTTTGCGCGGGCAGGCAGACTTTGAAGGGTTAGCTGCGACAGGTGCTGATTTGTTCTATGGCAAGGCTAATTGCGCGCAGTGTCATTCAGGACCTTTGCTGACGGATCAGGGCTTTCACGCGATGGCGGTGCCTCAAATCGGACCTGGGAAATCGGCCACATTTGAAACGCACCACCGCGATGATGGACGCTTTCGGGTGACAGGCAAAGAGGCGGACCGCTATGCGTTTCGCACGCCCTCGTTGCGCAATGTTGCGTTGACAGCCCCTTACGGACACGCCGGTGCACACCGTGATTTGGCTGCGTTCGTCGCCGATCACGCGGATCCTGCTAGGGCTCTTGCTCAGTTTGATCGAACGCAGGTTGTCCTGCCAAGCTATGATGCGCCAGATTTCACGGTTCTTGATGATCCCGAGCAAGTTGCTGCAATTTCCGCCGCGGTGAAGGCCGCACCTGTGTCATTGAGCGACGCGGAGATCACGGCAATTGTGGCGTTCCTGAACACATTGACGGACCCGATCAGTGTGGCCGGCAGATTGGGTATTCCGGATGCGGTGCCCAGTGGTTTGGACGTGCCTCGTCAAGAGGCGCGGTAGCGTATTTAGGGCTGTGTCGGTTTTGAAATGATCACCCGCTGGTTTGCACTGAAAGAATGCGTTGACTGGCTCTGATCGGGCCACGTCACCGTGACGTCTATCTGCTGGGCCTCGGCCAGTCCAAAGTGACGCCCCACAAGTTGCCCGCCTGCATGTCCGCCGCCAATGGTGTGTTGCTGCAGCTGTTTTGAGGTTCCCGTATCAACAGAGATGAGCGCGCCGATGGCATCCACGTTACCACCGGACTGACGTAGGGTGATGTTCATCCAATTACCCGTGCCTGAAGTGACATTGCGGTAAAGTTCAAGGGGCGCGCGTCTGTTTGCAACGATCAAATCAAGTCGACCATCGTTGTCAAAATCAACCAGCGCCGCGCCGCGTGAGCGTTCGGTCGTTGCAACACCTACGATGTGGGCGCGCTCTTCAAATTTGCCGTCATTCAATTGCATGAGCAAGTTATTCGGGTCACGCGTGGCCATGCCCGGCATTTGATCCACGTTGCCTTTAGCAATGAATAGATCCGCTTGCCCGTCGTTATCCACATCTGCAAACTCCGCATGCCAACCGGTTGACGGCCGCCCGTCATCCCCAACATGGGGGCGCTGTGCATAGGTGCCAATGGCGTAGTCCGCCGCTTTATACGTACCATCTGGCTGCGCTATTTGAAGAAGCTGATCCCCCATGGACGTCAACATAACTTCGTCGCGCCCGTCACCGGTCAGGTCACGGCTTGCAATGCCCATTCCCCAAAGGGACACGTTTTGCCATCCGTCTTCGGGTCCCAGAAAGCGCTTCTCCGTGGTGTCCCACATCTGCTCAAATCCGCCGCGCACATAATAATGCCTGTCATTAGACAGTCGCAGTGTGTGGCGACCACGGGCATCTTGAGCGGCCAAAATAGAGAGTGGGCAATACCCGGGCGTTAGGGGTGAGGCCATATATGACCCATCGCGCGGTGTCAGAATTTGGTTGTCGTCACAGGCTTCAAATGGGCCATTGGGGTCTGATCTGTCCACATAATTTCCAACGGCCATTGTGGGCAATTCATCTTCCCACCACGCGGTGAAGGCAGTTGACCAGCTGTCATCGGTCGGCAGGTTGAATGCCGCGCTGGCGTCGACAAACCCGCACTGTCCGTCACCGTTTAGGATCATGTTGGGGCCGACGCGCAGCACAAACAGGTCCAAGTGTCCATCACCGTTGATGTCAATTGGGTAGGCGCCCGTGGTTCCAGTGATCTGTGGTATCGTTTGCGGGCTAAACCGCATCGCGCCGTCGTTGCGCAGTAGCAAGGCAGGCGTCTCACCACCGGCGGCAAAAATATCGGCGAAACCATCATTGTTGCAATCCAGAACGGCAATGCCGCCACCAACGAAGTGGTTCCAATCACCGCTGTAATTATGTGGCGGTAGGTTTTCAGATACGTCTTCGAAAAGGGGATCTGCGGCGCTGGACAGGGGTGTCAACAAAGCCGCTGTAATTAAAGCGCCGTAACTGGCGGTGGTGCGGGGCTGGCTGCTCACGCTGTGGCGCCGGTGTGACCGCTGATCATTGTCTCGGTCAGGAACGAAAGCGCCAACGCGGTGGCCCCGCGCGCCCAGACCCGATCATCCCACGCACGGATGTGAATTTGGCAGGGCTTGCTGCGCGTCGACAGCGTCATGTCTTGGGCGTCTTTGAAAATAGCCTCTGCGTAGGGGTATTCGTGCTGCATCCGGTCGCCGGCGACAATGATCAAGGGCGGATCAAACAGCTGGATAACATTGGCAAGACCAACTGACAGGTATCGTCCTGCGCGTTTGAAAATGGCCAAGGCCGCCCTGTCACCTGCTTTTGCTTTGTTGAGGAGTGTCTCAAGAATATCATCGTTTTTCAAAGCGGTGGCATCGGCAATATCAAGAGCTGTAATGGCCTCGCGAGTTAGCGCATATGCGCCCAGATACGCCTCAAGGCAGCCACGCTGGCCGCATCTGCACAAGGCGCCGTCCATTTGGACTTTGGTGTGACCCAACTCAAGCCCCATCCCGTTCGAGCCGCGGTAAAGCTGCCCGTCAGAGACAAGTCCCATGCCCACCCCGTTCTCGATTGTCACAACGGCAAAGTCGGTCTTGTCGCGGCCCTCACCAAACCATTGCTCCGCCAAGGCCAGCATATTGGTGTCATTATCGATAAAGAGCGGCACGCCGTAGCGGCGCTTGAATTCCGTGGGAAGATCTTGGTCCCCATCGGTCAAGAGGGATGACCATGTGACGGTTGCTTGGTCGTGATCAATGATGCCAGGAAGGCCGAGGCCCACTGCCTTTACCTCAGACATGGGTTTGTCGGCGTCGCTGAGGACAAGCGCGATTAGGGTGTCGATTTCTTGAAACAGGGTCGCGGTGCTGCGCCGCTTTACATCGCTTGGGACGTTAGCAGTTGCCACGATATTGCCCGTGAAGTCCGCAAGGATAGCAGAGTGCTTATTGAACGCCAACTTGATGCCGATGACATATGCTGCTTGTGGTACAATACGAAGTGCGACGCGGGGGCGACCTCGGCTCGTAGCGCGACGGGTGTCTTCGATTTCCTGCAAAACCCCCTCTGCGATCAAATCAGCAGTTAACGTGGTGACAGAGCCTGCACTGATGTCTAGTGCTTGGGTAATTTCGGCACGCGCAGCACTTCCATGTGATCGAACATATTCGAAAATTTGCTGCCGCAAGGGCATATCCCCGCCCTTAATTGGTGTTAACAACGGGCCGCATCCCGTTGGAATTATTTGATTTAAATTATAATTCATCAGTCAAACTTAATATCGCCAATTGTGCGCTTCTGACATGATTCCTAGTGCGTAAATCTTATTCTGGGAAGCAAATTTGTAAAAAATCTTCAAAAAGGGCGATTTTTTATTTTGCAAACTGAAATTAATAGTGGCACCTTAACCAGCGAGTCACAAAGCTTGAGTGCCCATGTGACGGTAAACGGTTCTGGGAGGAACAACATGAAGAAGATGATTATCGGGGCAGCGATTGCAGCTGCTGGTTTTGGAACAGCCGCATTTGCAGAAGGCCATAGCGTTACTGTTGGCGTTAGCTGGTCGAACTTCCAAGAGGAGCGCTGGAAGACTGACGAAGCGGCGATCAAAGCAGCTTTGGAAGCGGCAGGCGCAACATATGTATCCGCAGACGCACAGTCGTCATCTGCAAAGCAGCTGTCAGACGTTGAAAGCCTGCTGGCCCAAGGCGTTGATGCGCTGATCATTCTTGCACAAGACGCAGCCGCTATTGGCCCAGCAGTTGATGCAGCAGACGCAGAAGGCGTGCCAGTCGTGGCATATGACCGCCTGATTGAAGATCCACGTGCGTTCTACCTGACATTTGACAACGTTGAAGTTGGCCGGATGCAGGCGCGCGCTGTTTTGGCGGCACAGCCATCTGGCAACTACGTTATGATCAAAGGCTCACCCACTGACCCGAACGCGGATTTCTTGCGCGGCGGTCAGCAGGAAGTGCTGCAAGCGTCAATTGACAGCGGTGCGATCACAATCGTGGACGAAGCCTACACAGACGGTTGGTTGCCAGCGAATGCACAGCGCAACATGGAGCAAATCCTGACAGCGAACGACAACAATGTTGATGCGGTTGTTGCATCAAACGACGGCACAGCCGGCGGTGTTGTTGCGGCGTTGACTGCGCAAGGCATGGAAGGTTTGGCAGTATCTGGTCAAGACGGTGATCATGCTGCGTTGAACCGTGTCGCACTGGGTACACAGACTGTGTCTGTCTGGAAAGATGCGCGTGACCTTGGTTTCACAGCCGGTCAAGTTGCTGTTGCGATGGCATCAGGCGCACCAATGGCATCAGTTGTCGGATCAGGCTCATGGACGTCACCTGCGGGCACCGACATGATGTCACTTTTCCTCGCACCAGTGCCAGTAACAGCTGCTAATCTGACCACAGTCACCGACGCTGGCTGGATCAGTGTTGAGAGCCTTTGCCAAGGTGTTGTGAACGGTCCAGCACCCTGTAACTAAAGCAGTCTTGCTCTGGCTGGCGCCGCCGGCCAGAGCATCCCAACTTATAAATCCCCCTCTTTTCTCAAAATGATTGTGCGACCCCTCAACTGAGTGGAGCATCAATCGTTTTGTTGCCTGCTACCAGATGGAGACCCTCATGTCTGACGCCTCGAAACCCGCCACACCGCAACGCCGGTCGTTGCTGCAATCGCTGGAGGTCGACACCAGATTGCTCGGCATGATTGGCGCGTTCCTGCTTGTGTGCATTGTATTCAACTTATTGACGGATGGGCGGTTTTTGACGCCGCGCAACCTGTTCAACCTGACCATTCAAACGGTGTCTGTAGCCATTATGGCCACGGGCATGATTTTTGTAATTGTCACGCGTCATATTGATCTGTCTGTTGGCGCGCTCTTGGCGACCTGCACCGCGGTGATGGCGATGACCCAAACATCATGGCTGCCAAACATGCTTGGCCTTGAGTTGGGCCACCCGATGATCCCGTGGATTTCCATCGCAATCGGCCTTGTCACGGGCGCGGTCATTGGTGCGGGGCAGGGCTGGTTGATTGGGTATCAGGGAATTCCCGCGTTCATCGTCACCCTTGGTGGTTTGTTGATTTGGCGCAACGTCGGGTGGTATCTGACGGATGGGGCCACGATCGGCCCGCTTGATAAGACATATATTTTGTTCGGCGGCATTAACGGCACACTGGGCGCGACCCTAAGCTGGATCGTGGGCGGCGTTGCTTTGGTGGCGGCTCTCTATGCGCTGTTTTCGGCGCGACGCACCAAGATCAGCCACGGTTTTTCTGTAAAGCCTGTTTGGGCCGAAGCGCTTGTGATGGGTGTCGTTGGCACGGCGATCATGGGCTTTGTTGCCATCTTGAACGCCTACACAGTCCCGTCACGGGTGATCGCACGTAACCCCTCGCTTTACGGGTGTGAAACAGCCGAAGGCTGCGTAGCGTCTTACGGTATCCCGTATTCCGTGTTGTTGCTGATAGCGGTGGCAATCGTGATGACCGTGATCGCGCGGCGCACACGTCTTGGACGCTATATCTTTGCAACTGGTGGCAATCCTGATGCAGCGGAACTGTCCGGCATCAATACGCGCCTCTTGACTGTTAAGATCTTTGCCATGGTGGGCGTGCTCTGTGCTCTTGCTGGCGTCGTGGCCTCGGCGCGGTTGGGATATCACACGAACGATATCGGTGTGCTCGATGAGCTGCGGGTGATTGCTGCGGCCGTAATCGGCGGGACCGCTTTGGCGGGTGGCGTTGGCACAATCTACGGCGCCATCATCGGTGCGTTGATCATGCAATCACTACAATCCGGCATGGCCATGGTCGGTGTAGATGCACCCTACCAAAACATTGTAGTCGGGGCTGTCCTCGTCTTGGCTGTCTGGATCGACATCCAGTACCGTAAACGCACAGGAGCAAAATGATGAGCGCACCTCTGGTTCAAATGAAAAACGTCTCCATCGCGTTTGGCGGTGTGCGGGCTGTAGATAACGTCAGCATTGATTTGCACGCCGGTGAGGTTGTGGGCTTGTTGGGGCACAACGGGGCGGGGAAATCGACGCTCATCAAGATGTTGTCCGGTGCCTACAAAATGGACAGCGGCGAGATCTGGATTGAGGGCAACAAAGCCACCATCAACTCGCCCCGCGACAGCCGTGATTATAACATCGAGACAATTTACCAAACACTTGCTTTGGCAGACAATCTTGATGCGGCGAGCAACTTGTTTCTGGGCCGTGAGCTGACAACGCCGATGGGCTTTGTGGATGACAGCCGAATGGAGGCCGAGACCCGCAAGATTATGGCGCGTCTCAATCCGAACTTCAAAAAGCTCAAAGAGCCTGTTTCCGCATTGTCGGGCGGACAACGTCAGTCTGTTGCCATTGCGCGCGCTGTCTATTTTAACGCCAAAATCCTGATCATGGATGAGCCCACTGCCGCCCTTGGCGTGCACGAAACGGCCATGGTCGCCGAATTGATTGGTGAGTTGAAAAAGCAAGGGCTGGGCATCTTCTTGATCAGTCACGATACCCGCGAAATGATGGAGCTGTGTGATCGTGTTTCGGTGATGAAAAACGGTCAGATGGTGGGTACTGAGCGCGTAGAAGATGTGACAGAAGACGACATTCTGTCGATGATTATCTTGGGAAAAAACCCAAAGGAAGCGGCGTAATGTATATCGGTCTGGACCTGGGTACGTCGTCTCTGAAAGCAATTTTGGTTGATGATACTCAACAGGTTATGGCCGAGCATTCCGTCCCAATGACTGTGACGCGCCCCCATGATGGCTGGTCGGAACAAGACCCCGAACAATGGGAAGATGCGGTGCACACGGCCATGGGTGCTTTGGGGGCCAAGGCAGATTTATCTGCGGTGCGCGGGATAGGGCTTGCAGGGCATATGCACGGCGCGACACTGATCGACAGTGCGGACAACGTGCTGCGGCCCTGCATGCTCTGGAATGACACCCGAGCCGCCGATCAAGCCGCTGCTTTTGATGGGCAGCCGCAGTTTCGTGATGTGACGGGTAATATTGTCTTTGCTGGCTTCACAGCGCCCAAAGTTGAATGGGTACGTCAGAACGAGCCGCAGGTATTTGAGCGCATCGCAAAGGTTTTACTGCCCAAAGATTACCTGCGTTTGGTTTTGACCGGCGAGCACGTGGCCGAGATGTCCGACGCGGCGGGCACAAGTTGGTTGGATGTTGCTAAGCGGGATTGGTCCGATGATCTGCTTGCGGCCACAGGTTTGACGCGCGCGCAGATGCCGCGTCTGGTCGAGGGCGCAGAGGTTTCCGCAGTTGTGCGTCCATCACTGGCCCAAGCATGGGGCCTTTCCGCAAATGTGGTCGTGGCGGGGGGCGGTGGTGACAATGCCGCAAGTGCAATCGGGGCAGGAGTGGTCCGTAAAGGCGATGCGTTCTTGTCCCTAGGGACGTCTGGAGTGCTTTTTGCCGCCTCTGATGCCTATCAACCTGACGCTGCAAGTGCTGTTCACACGTTTTGCCACGCTGTTCCTGATACGTGGCACCAGATGGGTGTGATTTTGGCGGCCACGGATGCGTTGAACTGGCTGAGCCGCCTGACAGGGCAGTCTGCGGCAGAACTTACAAGCGATCTTGGGGCTGTTCAGGCCCCGTCACGAACCCTGTTTTTACCCTATTTGGGGGGCGAGCGGACGCCCCACAATAATGCTGATATGCGCGGCCAGTTTTTGCACCTTGATCACGCAACTGATGCCAAGGCCGCCGCGCGTGCGGTGCTCGAAGGGGTGGCATATGCGTTTGCGGATAACCTTGCGGCGCTGCGCTCAACGGGTACCCAGATCGATGCGGCTCTAGCCACGGGCGGTGGTGCGAAATCGCACTATTGGCTTGAGGTCATTGCAAGCACCTTGGGGATTTCGCTCAACGTGCCGGCGTCGGGTGATTTCGGGGCTGCTTTAGGCGCGGCCCGCCTTGGTATGATGGCCGCAACCGGTGCAGGTATTGAAATCGCGACCATGCCGAACACTGCCAAAACCATCGATCCAAATTCAACACATGCCGCTGCATTTGCAGACGGCCACGCGTGCTACCGCGCAGCTTACCGCGTTCTCAAGGAGCTTTAGTATGACTGATTTTTTCAAAGGCATTCCTGCCATCAAGTTTGAAGGCGCGCAAAGCGATAACGAATTTGCCTTCCGCCATTACAATCCTGACGAGGTGGTTTTGGGCAAGCCGATGAAAGATCATTTGCGCTTTGCTGCGGCCTATTGGCATTCGTTTGCGTGGCCCGGTGGTGACCCGTTTGGTGGGCAGACATTTCAGCGCCCTTGGTTTGGTGACACAATGGCGGATGCCAAGCTCAAGGCCGATGTAGCCTTTGAGATGTTCCAGATTTTGGGTGTGCCGTATTACTGTTTTCACGACGCGGATATGCGCCCCGAGGGGGCAAATTTCGCTGAAAGCGCGCGCAATCTTGACGAAATGACGGAATATTTGGCCGAAAAGCAGGCTGAAAGTGGTGTTAAGTTGCTTTGGGGGACTGCAAATCTGTTCTCTCACCGTCGGTTTATGTCGGGGGCGGCGACGAACCCTGATCCTGATGTTTTTGCTTACTCCGCTGCGACCATCAAAACCTGTATGGACGCGACCATCCGTTTGGGCGGTGAAAACTACGTCTTGTGGGGCGGGCGTGAGGGTTATGAGACCTTACTGAATACTGACATGGGACGCGAGCGTGCGCAGGCAGGTGCGATGTTGCAGATGGTCGTGGATTATAAACACAAGACCGGCTTCAAAGGCGCGATTTTGATCGAACCCAAGCCCCAAGAACCCACAAAGCACCAGTATGATTACGATGTGGCCACGGTTTATGGCTTTTTGAAGGACTTCGGTCTTGAGGGTGAAGTGCAAGTGAATGTTGAGCAAGGCCACGCGATTTTGGCGGGGCATTCGTTCGAGCATGAATTGGCTTTGGCGCGCGAGTTGGGAATTTTCGGCTCAATCGATATGAACCGTAACGATTATCAATCTGGTTGGGACACGGATCAATTCCCCAACAACGTTCCAGAGATGGCTTTGGCATATTACGAAGTGTTGCGGGCTGGTGGGTTCAAAACCGGGGGGACCAACTTTGACGCGAAACTGCGCCGCCAGTCGCTTGACCCTGAAGACCTAATTCTGGCCCACGTCGGGGGCATGGATGCATGCGCGGCTGGTTTGAAGGCTGCTGCGGCGATGTTGGAAGATGGCAAGTTAGAAGCTGCCCGTAACGAGCGGTATTCTGGCTGGGACACATCTGATTTGCTTGGTCTTGATTTGAGCACGATTGAGACACGTGTCCGCGAGTTGGACATTCAGCCTGAACCGCGCTCGGGCAAGCAAGAGCGTCTTGAAAACCTTGTGAACAAGTACCTTTAAGTCTGATCTGCCTGATTTTGGTTGGATAAACGCCTGGACTGGCAATTACTTGAGGATCTGCGCATAGTGACATGAACTCAATTCATGCGTTAACCTTAGGTGATTGCCGCTTATGTCACGTCGTCAATATAATTTGCCTGCGCTCACAAGCCTTTCGGTTTTTGAAACGGCGGCGCGGCATCTCAGCTTTAAGCACGCGGCCCATGAGCTTGGGGTGACACCGGGTGCGGTTAGTCATCAGATCAAATCACTTGAGGCCGACCTCGGCGCGCCGCTCTTTCGTCGCCAACACCGCGGGGTTGAATTGACCGAAGATGGTTTGGCGCTTTTTGAGGCGTTAGCAGCGTCATTTCTAAGGGTGTCTCGGTGCCTTGAAGACATCCGCCAGCGCGATATCACACGCTATGTCACAGTCGGCTCAACCACTGCTGTGGCGGGGCTGTGGCTGTCGCCCTCGATTATTCGATTTTGGCGTGATTTTCCCGATATTAATGTAAATCAAATCTCGAACGACCGCCCGTTTTCAGTGATGGATGAACTGGATTTTTTCATCAGATACGGCAAAGATAAAGACAGCGGGCTTGAGCACACGGCCCTTTACCGTGATCAATTGGTTCCTGTTGCCTCGCCTGAATTGGCGCAAAGCCTAGGTGGCGTGAGCCTGTCTGATATTGCTGCGATGCGGCTGATCCATTTGAAAAGCGCGGACAGAAGTTGGACGAACTGGGCGGATTGGTTTGCGGCTTTGGGTCATCACGGCAAAGTAGGTGCGGGGCCGCAGGTCACAAGCTATGCGGTTGCACTGCAGCTTGCGCGCAAGGGCGCGGGCGTGGCGCTTGGGTGGAGACGTCTTATTGATCCTGCGCTTAAATCCGGCCGCTTGGTTGTGCTTGGGGATGCGTCCTTGCCTGCACCCAAGAAGTTTTACTTGCTGGGGCGGGCGGATGCCCAACAGACAGCGGATGCGCTTGCATTAAAGACGTGGCTTTTGGATGAGATTAAATCATCCGAGAGTAATAAGTTTCAAGTGAATTAATCTCACCTAAGGGTGAGCATTTCAGATATTGAACGCCGCGTGGTGATTGCCCCAAATGAACCTCAAGTAGTGATCGCTTCGGGGGGATTTGCGATGAACGAACAGACCTCATTGTCTTCGGTGATGACAGACGTGAACAAGGCCAACGGCCTGCCAAATGCCCACTACATTGATCCGGCCGTTTTTGATGAAGAAAAACAAGCGGTGTTGTTTGCCAATTGGTCGGGCATCGGGTTTAGCAAAGACGTGCCAGAAGCAGGTGACGCAAAGCCAATCACGTTCATGGGCATGCCGCTTTTGATGGTCCGTGACCGTGACGGCTCGCTTGGGGTGTTTCAAAATACTTGTCGCCACCGTGGGATGATCTTGGTGGAAGAGGCGCAGAAAATTCGCGGCGCTATTCGCTGTCCCTATCACAGTTGGTGTTACGGCTTGAACGGTGCGCTGCGTGCCACTCCCCATGTTGGCGGACCTGCGCAAAGTACACATGAAGACGTGAATATGGACGAACTTGGGTTGTTCAAGGTGCGCTCATTCGTGTGGCGCGATGTTGTTTTCGTGAATATCGATGGAAATGCCGCGCCTTTTGAAGAGGTCCACCAAGATCTTATGGCGCGCTGGTCCGAATTTGACGGCCCACTTTACCACGGGGGAGAGGCCGCATCGTTTCAGTTGAATGTTAAAACCAACTGGAAGCTAGCCGTTGAGAATTACTGCGAGAGTTATCACCTGCCCTGGGTGCATCCGGGCCTGAACAGTTATTCGCGCCTTGAAGATCATTATAACATCGAAGAACGCGGCAAATATTCTGGCCAAGGGACTTTGGTCTACCGTCAATTGCGTGACGAGGCAGGGCAAACGCTTCCTGATTTTGCGGATCTTAGCTCCAAGTGGGACGAGGGCGCTGAATACATCGCTGTTTATCCGAATGTTTTGCTGGGGGCGCAGCGCGATCATAGTTTTGCCATCGTTTTGGAACCCGTTGATTGCGGCAACACGGTAGAGCATATCGAGCTTTACTACGCCGCTTCCGAGGCTGACACGCCTGAATGTAATGAGCTGCGCACCACCAATGCCAAAATGTGGAAAGAGGTGTTCGAGGAAGACATCTTTGTGGTTGAGGGCATGCAGCGGGGGCGTCACGGACAGATGTTTGATGGCGGGCGTTTCTCACCTGTGATGGACGGGCCGACGCATAATTTTCATCATTGGGTAGCATCACAAATTTCACAGGCGCGCGCGTAAAGATGGGGTATGTGGCTAAGGCTGAGGGGGCGGCCCCTCTGGCGTCCGCATCAGAAATCCTTGTGACCGATGCGTTGCTTTTGGATGCGGCTTTGCTTGAGGCGCACGCCCAAGGCAACACGGCGGAACTGGTGCGTTTATACACGCTTGCAGCTGAGAATGCCTTGGCTACCGGTGATGAACGCGCAGCGGACTTCTATCTGACTCATGCATTTATTTTTGCACTTGAGAAGGGCGGCCCGGAGGCGGGTGTGCTCAATATTCGGCTGGCCGAGCGGGGCCGTATGAAGCTTTTGGACTTCTAAATTCTACCCTAAAGGGCGGCCAATAGTGCTGCGGAAAGACTTCAGATGAGACAGCAAGCACAGGCAGTTGTGATTGGCGGCGGCGTAATTGGATGTTCGATCTTGTATCACCTGACCAAACTTGGCTGGTCTGATGTTGTTTTGCTGGAACGTGATGAGCTGACGTCAGGCTCAACATGGCATGCGGCGGCCAACATTCACGGCTTGCACGACAGCACCAACATCAGCCGCATTCAGCACTACACGATGAATTTGTACAAAGAGCTGGAAGAAGAGACTGGCCAAAGTTGCGGCATTTTTCAGCCCGGCTCGCTCTATCTGGCGCAAACAGAAGAGCGAGAGCACCAGTTAAAACTGCAAGCTGCCAAGGCCAAGCTCTACGGTATGAACTTTTACGAAGTCAGCATCGAAGAGGCGAAAAAGCTGAACCCGATGGTGAATTATGACGGCATCCGCTGTGTGATGTTTGAACCTGATGGCGGCAACGTGGACCCTTCTGGCGTGACCAACGCCTATGCGGTTGGCGCGCGCAAACGTGGCGCTGAAATTCACCGCTTCACGCCAGTAACCGCGACCGAAGCCCAAGAAGACGGCACATGGATCGTCAAAACGCCGAAAGGCGATATTGCAACGCCGTGGGTGATTAACGCGGCGGGCCTGTGGGGGCGTGAAGTGGCGGCTTTGGCGGGAATCGAGTTGCCATTGCAACCTACCGAGCATCAGTATTTCGTAACCGAGACGATGGCCGATGTTGAACAATCTGCTGCGCGCTTGCCGTCGGTCAGTGATCGTGACGGCGAATATTACTTACGCCAAGAGGGCAATGGCCTGCTGGTTGGGGCTTATGAGCGGGATATGAAGTTCTGGGCCGAAGAAGGCACACCACTTGATTTCGCCCATGATCTTTTCCCCGATGATCTTGAGCGTATTGAAGAAAACATGATGAACGCGATTGAGCGCGTGCCAGCGGTTGCTGATGCGGGCATCAAGCGGGTCATCAACGGGCCAATGATCTGGTCGCCAGATAGTAACGTGCTGATGGGGCCGGTTCCCGAAGTGCCGGGATATTTTTGCTGCAACGGCATTATCCCGGGATTTTCACAATCGGGTGGCATGGGGCTTATGGCCGCGCAGTGGGTGATTGAGGGCGAAACAGAGTACGACATGTTTGCATGGGACATGGCGCGCTTTGACACATGGGCCAGCAAAGCCTTCACTAAAGCGCGTGTCCAAGATCAATACGCGCACCGTTTCGCAATCCATTTCCCGAATGAGGAACGAAGCGCCGGACGGCCCGCGCGCACGCGACCGATCTACGATGTCCAAACGAAAATGGGCGCTGTGTTTGGCCTAAATGCGGGGTGGGAACATCCGCTTTGGTTCGCCGCTGAGCCTGGCGCCACGGACACCAACGGATTTACCCGCCAAAATTGGTGGGCGCCTGTGGGAGAGGAATGCAAGGCGCTTCGCGCCGCGGCGGGTATCATTGATATCTCTAACTTTGCCAAATACCGTTGCAAGGGACCGGATGCGGAAAGCTGGCTGAATGCGGTTTTCGCCAACAATATGCCTCGCTCAATTGGGCGATCTTGTTTGACGCCCCTGATCTCAAAACGCGGCGGCATTGCGGGTGATTTCACAGTGACCCGCGTGGCAGAAGACGAGTTTTGGATCGTCGGTTCTGGCATGGCAGAGCGGTATCACAAACGCTTTTTCGCTGATGTGCCGCTGCCTAAAGGTACCGTGTTTGAAAGTAAAACTGTTGAGATGTGCGGCTTCAACGTAGCAGGTCCTAAATCGCGCGAGTTGTTGCAGCGGCTGACCAACACGTCGCTGGCGACTGAGGATTTCCCGTTCATGCGTTCCGCGTGGTTGGATATTGCGGGTGTGCGTGCGTTGGCGCTGCGGGTGTCGTTTACAGGTGATTTGGGCTGGGAGCTGCACTGTGAGACGCAAGATCAGGCCAAGCTTTACGAGGCACTTCTGACCGCTGGCCAAGACCTTGGTGCGCGCCCCGTTGGCAGCCGTGCGTTGATGTCACTGCGGATTGAGAAGGGCTATGGTTCATGGTCACGTGAGTACAGCCCGGAATATTGGCCCCAGGAAGTTGGGCTGGAGCGGCTTTGCAAGTTGGATAAAGATTTCCTGAACAAATCAGCGGCTGTTGCTAACCTTGAAAAACCTGCACGCGAAAAACTGGTTATTTTGCATCTCGAGGACGCTGATGTAACTGCATCCAACGCCGATGCTACGGGCGGCGAGCCTATTTTCAAAGACGGTGTGGGGATTGGTCGGGTTACCTCCGGGGCTTATGGTTATACGGTTGGGATGTCGTTGGCGCTTGGGTTTGTCAAAGGGGCTACCGCAGGTGATGAGGTTGATGTCATGGTGCTTGGCAAGCCACACAAAGCGCGTATTCTTTCAGAGCCGCCTTTTGATGCTGGCGGGAAAATATTGCGCGGCTAAGACTGGCACAAGAAACGCCGAGCGACACACCAGAATGATGCGAGAGAGACATGCGGTATTCAGGATTTAAAGTCATCAAAGAGGCGCTGACCGGCCACAAAGGTTGGCGTCCCGCATGGCGCGATCCCGAGCCGCAGTCCCATTACGATATCGTCATCATCGGGGGCGGTGGTCACGGCCTTGCAACCGCACATTATCTGGCAAAAATCTTTGGTCAAAAGCGGATTGCCGTGCTTGAAAAAGGCTGGATTGGCGGCGGCAACGTAGGCCGCAACACCACCATTATCCGCTCGAACTATCTGCTTGATGGAAATGAGCCATTTTATGAGTTTTCACTGAAGCTTTGGGAAGGGCTGGAACAGGACCTGAATTACAACGCCATGGTATCCCAACGGGGCATCATGAATTTGATCCATTCCGATGCACAACGCGACGCCTACATCAGGCGTGGCAATGCTATGATCCTCAACGGGGCAGACGCGGAGTATATGGATGCAGATCAAATTCGCAAAGAGTATCCGTTTCTCAATTTTGACGATGCGCGTTTTCCGATCAAAGGCGGCTTGGCGCAGCGGCGCGGCGGCACAGTGCGTCACGATGCAGTGGCGTGGGGCTATGCGCGATCAGCAGATAGCCATGGCGTTGATATTTTGCAAAATTGTGAGGTAACGGGTTTCCGGATTGAGAATGGCAAATGCCTTGGTGTTGAGACGTCTCGCGGGTTTATCGGCGCGGGCCGCGTGGGCTGTGCCGTGGCAGGGTCATCAGGTCGGTTGATGTCCAAGGCCGGAATGCGTCTGCCTATCGAAAGCCATGTGTTGCAAGCATTTGTGTCCGAAGGTCTCAAACCCATTTTGCCGGGCGTGATTACGTTTGGGGCAGGGCACTTTTACGTCAGCCAATCGGATAAAGGCGGTTTGGTCTTTGGTGGCGACATCGATGGCTACAATTCATACGCACAGCGGGGCAATTTGCCCGTGGTCGAGGATGTCTGCGAAGGTGGTATGGCATTGATGCCCATGATCGGACGCGCGCGGCTTTTGCGGATGTGGGGGGGGATCATGGACATGTCCATGGACGGCTCGCCCATCATCGACCGCACTCATATTGACGGGCTCTATTTCAACGGTGGCTGGTGTTATGGGGGCTTTAAGGCAACGCCTGCCTCGGGCTATGCGTTTGCCCATTTGCTTGCACGCGACATCCCCCATCCAACGGCCACGGCATACCGGTTTGACCGCTTTGAGACAGGGCACATGATTGATGAAAAAGGGATGGGCAATCAGCCCAATTTGCACTGATGATCATTAACCATCCACTTCTTGGTCCGCGCGATAGTGCTGAATTTACCTACCTTGGTGACGCATCGTTGCTCAACAGGCCCGACCCTGACACGGCAACGCCCAAGGACTGGCATGATTATGCATATCTGCGCGACAACCCTGCTGGCCTTCACCGCGAATTGTGGTTTCACGAGGGCGGTGACAGGTCTTGGCTGGTGGTAACACGCAACACGGTAACCCATGAAATTACCAAAGTTGAATTGGCCCGTGATGTGGCACGCGGCTTGGCAAGCGACGTGGCCGGCATGGGCACCAAACGGAGCGGTGGATAATGGCGGATCACGGGACCAACCACGGCACGCACCACAGAACGCATGGGCAAATCAACCGTCTAAGCGGCGGGCAGATTGATCGCAATAAACCGCTTTCGTTCACATTCGACGGAAAAACATTTCAGGGCTATCACGGTGATACGCTGGCCTCTGCGCTTTTGGCCAATGGGGTGCGCCTTATGGGGCGGTCTTTCAAATATCACCGTCCGCGTGGGCCATTAACTGCGGGATCCGAGGAGCCTAATGCGATTGTTGCGCTCCGCAGCGGCGCCTACCAAGAGCCGAACACACGCGCCACCACAGCCGAGCTTTTTGATGGGCTCGAGGCCACGTCTCAGAACCGCTGGCCCTCACTCGCGTTTGATGCGATGGCGATTAACGATCGGTTTTCGAATTTTCTGACCGCAGGGTTTTATTACAAGACATTCATGTGGCCGGCGGCGTTTTGGGAAAAAATCTACGAGCCCATTATTCGCAAAGCCGCAGGTTTGGGGGCGCTGACAGGTTCTGCCGACCCCGATGTTTATGACAAAGGGTTTCGTCATTGCGATCTATTGGTTGTGGGCGCAGGTCCTTCGGGATTGATGGCTGCACGTACAGCGGCCGAGGCAGGTTTTGAGGTCATCATCGCTGATGAAGATTTCCGCTTCGGCGGTCGGCTGAACAGCGAGCATGAGTTTATTGGCGATCAGGCTGGCGCGGATTGGGCCGCGTCCCAAGTGGCGCATCTTGGCACGTTCTCCAATGTGCGGGTAATGTCACGTACGACTGTGATTGGCACATTTGATCACGGCATTTACGGTGCGGTTGAGCGGGTCACTGATCATTTACGCACAAGTGCCGAAGGTCAGCCACGCCAAATTTTGTGGCGCATTTATGCTAAGCATACTGTGTTGTGCGCGGGCGCTACAGAGCGGCCAATTGCCTTTAACAACAACGACCGCCCAGGTGTTATGCTGGCAGGTGCAATGCGCAGTTACGCCAACAGATGGGGCGTCAGTGCTGCGCGGGACGCAGTAATTTTCACTAGTAATGATGACGGACATCGCACTGCTGCTGATCTGCACCGGCAGGGTGTTGCGATTGCCGCGGTTGTGGATACGCGCGCTGATGCGCCGTCCGCGCATGAATATGCTGTCATCGCCGGTACCACAGTCACGGATACCCGCGGCAGGCTTGGTTTAAACGCGGTGCAAGTTACGGATGCCACTGGGCACTCACGCTGGCTGAAGGCGGGATCGCTTGGCGTGAGCGGCGGCTGGAACCCGAATGTCCATCTGACCAGTCACCAAGGGGCGCGGCCGGTGTGGAATGATGCGCTGAATGCGTTTGTTCCCAGCCCCAGTTTGCCACCACACATGAGCGTCGCTGGTGCTGCGGCAGGTATGCTTTCAACCCACGGGGCTTTGCACTCTGGTGTTGATGCGGCATGCAAAGCGTTGGAAATTGATCCACGCACCTTACCTGCATTGCCCAAGGCTGATGACCGCCCCGTAACGCAATCCGCGTTTTGGTGCGTGCAAGGCAGCGAACGCGCGTGGTTAGATCAGCAAAATGACGTTACCGTTAAGGACGTCAAACTTAGCCACCAAGAGGGGTTCCGCGCCGTTGAGCACCTGAAACGCTATACCACTCTTGGGATGGCAACGGACCAAGGCAAAACGTCAAATATGGGCGGCTTGGCCGTTATGGCCGAACTGACTGGCCAGCCCATTGCGGATGTTGGCACCACAATGTTTCGTCCGCCTTATACGCCAACGGCCATCGGGGTCCTTGCGGGTAGATCACGGGGTAAAGACTTTCATCCGGTGCGTCTGACGCCTTCGCATTACTGGGCCAAAGAGCGTGGTGCGGTGTTTGTTGAAGTTGGCAATTGGCTACGTGCCCAGTGGTTTCCAATTGAGGGCGAGACCCATTGGCGACAAAGCGTTGATCGCGAAGTGCTTGCCACGCGTAGCTCGGTTGGCGTGTGTGATTGCACGACGTTGGGCAAAATTGACGTGCAGGGCACCGATGCGGCTGTGTTTTTGAACAAGGTCTATTGCAATGGCTTTGCGAAACTTGCCGTTGGGCGGACGCGGTACGGCTTGATGCTGCGCGAGGACGGCATTGCGATGGATGACGGTACTGCCGCACGCCTGGCCGAGGACCACTTCGTTGTCACAACCACCACTGCAAATGCGGGCAAAGTCTATCAGCACATGGAATTTGTGCGCCAATGCCTGTGCCCTGATCTGGATGTGCAATTAATCTCGACAACAGAAAGCTGGGCGCAATATGCGATTGCGGGACCAAATGCGCGGGCCTTGTTGCAAAAAGTGGTGGATGCTGAATTTGACATCAGCAACGATGCGTTTCCCTTTATGGCGTGCGGTGCGATCACCGTGTGTGGCGGGCTGCGGGCGCGGCTATTTCGGATTTCGTTCTCGGGTGAGTTGGCGTTTGAGTTGGCCGTACCTGCGCGCTACGGCGATGCAATGATGCGCCGATTGATGGATGAGGGCGAAGAATTCAATGTTACCCCATATGGCACAGAGGCGCTTGGCGTGATGCGGATCGAAAAGGGTCATGCGGCAGGTAATGAGTTGAACGGCACAACAACGGCGCAAAATCTTGGCCTTGGGCGTATGGTCTCAAAGGCGAAAGACAGCATTGGCTCAAAACTGTCCGAGCGGGTGGGGTTGAACACTGAAGATGGTCTGCGTTTGGTGGGTCTAAGACCGCTTAATCCAAAGGATAAAATTACAGCTGGTGGGCATGTTATGAGCGCGGAGGGCCCTGTTAATGCGGCCCATGATCAGGGGTACGTGACGTCCGCTGCCTATTCGCCCACGCTTGGAAACATGATCGGATTGGCGTTTATCAAGTCTGGTAGTGAGCGCATTGGAGACCGCATGCGATTGGTTTCCCCGCTGACCAAAACCAGCGTCGAGGTTGAGGTGGTATCGCCGCATTTCGTCGATCCAGAGGGAGAGCGTCAACGTGCATGATTTAACACCCATCACAGCCTTTGGTTTGGCTGAGCCAACCGTGTTTGTCACACAGTCGTGCCAGCTTGCGGAGCGTCCGCGTATTGCACTTGCCAGCGTTGCGGCGCGACTTGGTGTTGATGAGGCATGTCGTGCGGTTATCACGGATCTCTTGAGAGCCGATGCGCCGGACCCGGCTGCTTGGTTGGCCTCTGATATTTACAGTGCGTTTTGGATGGGGCCTGACCAGTGGATGTTTAGCGCGGATTTCCCTGACGTTGAAGACATTGTAGCCCGACTGAAAACCAGTTTTGGAGAGACGGCATCAATCACGGAACAGACGGACGGCTGGGTCTCTTTTGACCTGACTGGCGAAGTTGAAGCGGTGCTTGAGTTGGTGTGTAGCGTGGATATGCGAACTCGTTCAGCTGGCTATGCGAGCCGCGTTTCCATCCATCATACGGGCTGTTTTTTACTAATTGAGGCAAGCGATCGCGTTCGCGTATATGCGCCGCGCGCCTCTGCGGGATCGGTCTTTCATGGGATCAGTCAGGCAATGACTTCTGCCGCGGCGCGGTAGAAACTATCGTTGGATACAATTGTCATCCTAAGATGATCAGAGCCTCCGAAAACACAGTTCTTCGAGAGCCTTCTCAAGATACTATTAACCTTAATGTTTATTGGGCGAAGCGGTTAGAAAATACCGTCCCGCTCGTGAGTGAAAGGTGAATAGTCCATGTGGGGACGCCAGACAAAAGATGCCAAAAAGCTAGCTTTCTCTGACAACGTTGTTGCGCTTGATTTCGTATCCGGCCTTGAGCGTGGACAGTTAAGCGGGAATGCCTGTCTCGTCGGCTTTGATGAAAACGACATTTTGGCCGTTCGTGACATGGTACGCCAAGCGGGCCTTTCTCCGGTTATGAGTTGCGCGACTGCAAGCTTGATGCGCGACCTGCAGATGATCAGCACAACGTCATCATTTGTGATCGTCAATCTGGATGGATTTTCGGACGTAGATGTTGGGGTCGACGCGCTGATCAAGTTTCGCCGCATGTGCCCTGATCCCAGTGTGCTTATTGTCTCACGGACTGTGCTGAATGATGAGCTGGGCAGTCACCGCCGCGCCATTGCAGATGCAACGCTTCGTGCGCCGCTTAGTGGTGAACGCTTGGCCGCAGGGCTGGCCGCTGCGCATTGTAATCACGCAGAGGCCTCCTGAGACTATTCAGCAGCTTCTCTGTCAGTGGGTTTGAAATGCCGGCGGGCGTAGGTGCAAAACGACCCTAGTAAGCTCTGACATTCGGTCAACAGGGCATCGTTAATCAATGTAGGCTCGTTTTCCGCGGCTAGCAGCGTTTTGTGTAGCGCTGTTGCGCCGATCATCGCAGCACTGCCGGCCATGCTGTGGATGGTGGCTATTGTTTGCTGTTCGGATGCTGTGCCTAAACTGGCTCGTAGGCCCGCCAGTTCTTCTTGGGTGGTTTGCTCGAATTGCGCCAAAATAGACAACGCTTGATCTGCGCCAAGTGTGGAGCGCAACTCGCTTAGGGCGTCCAAATCTGCCTCTTGTCGTGCAGGTTCGGTGGGCAAGGGAGTGTTCGGTCCTTGCTGTCCCGCAAAGACGGTCTTGTCCAAAAGTTGCGACAGATTGTTGAGCCTGATCGGTTTGATCAGATAGTCACTCATGCCCGCATCAAGTACCTGTTGCAGCGTATCCCCGCCGTTATGGGCGGTGATGCAAACTATGGGTCCTTGGGGGACTTGATTGCCTAGAATGACTTGGGCCGCCTCAATGCCGTTCATCCGCGGCATGCTGAGGTCCATCAAGATTAAATCAAATTGCGTGATCGCGCATTTGTCGACAGCTTCTTGCCCATCTTCGGCGAAATCATAGCTGCACTCAAGCCGCTCCAACATTCGCCCGATCAGCGTGTGATTAGTTGCGTTATCATCGACAACCAGCACATGTGGCTTGTTGCGGTTTTGGGGGGCACGATGCTCGCTTATTTCTGGCGTTATCGCTGAACCGGCAGAGGTGAAATAACCGCTTGGAACATGTTTGAATGTGCCGCTAAACGTGAACGCGCTTCCTTTTTGCGGTGCGCTTTTAACCGCGATTTGCCCGCCTAATTTTTCAGTGGCGCGTTTAACGATGCCAAGACCAAGCCCTGTGCCCTCGGAAGTGCGGGTGTAGCCCGCATCGCCCGTTGCAAAGTCATCAAAAATGCTGTCAATTTTTTCAGGCGCAATGCCAATCCCGTTATCTGTTACGGTGATCCGCAGGTCGATGTCATCGCCGTCTGTATGACCGTTAAGGTCGACGCAGATCCGACCGTTTGCGGTAAATTTATTCGCATTGGCCATCAGGTTCTCAAGCACGGATTCCAACAGGCTCTGATTGGCCAAAATATTCAGGTGGTTTGGCCAGTTTGATGTAAAGCTGATGGTGTTTCCTTGCTTCAACAGCAGAGGCTCCAGCAGGTCCACAAGCCGCTGCACAAGGTCTTGCGGGTTTAGCGCATCCGCGTGCGACACATCTTGCGCGCTTTTTTCTGAATCGCTGAGCCGGGCCAATTCAAGGGTGTTGTTGACCTGTTCAAGTGCTTTCATGCCTGAGCGCTTGCCCAAGCCAATCAAGTCACGCAAATCTTGCGTTGCTTCATCGTCAGCCAGAAGGTCAAAAGTTGCCAGCACGCCCTGCAGCGGGGTGCGCATTTCGTGGCTCATAACAGCAAGAAATTGTTCTTTCGCCAAAGCGTCGCGTTTGGCTGCATCCACAGCTTCGTGCAGTTTTTCTTCATTCTCAATGCGCTCAGAAATATCGCGCAGAATGCCGATAAACAAAGAGTTGTCATCGGCATCTTTGCTGGACGCGATTGTGGTTTCTGCTGGAAATTCACGGCCCCGTTTGTCGCGGACTTTGAAGATGTGCCGTCCGTTGTCTACGACTTCGCCTTGGCCACCGTTGGACAGAAATTGCAAGCGCTCGGAGTATTCTGCTTGGTACTGTTCGGGAATGAGCAACTCGTGAACAGGTTGCCCCAAAGCTTCGGCTTCGGTGTAGCCAAAAATACTCTCGGCGGCGGCATTGTACTGTTTGATGTAGCCTGATCCATCCGCAATAACGACAGCATCCTGGCTGGCTTCGACGATGCGATTTAGGTTGTAGGCAATGCGTTCGGTGATCACCGCTTTGCTCTTTAGGCGGCGCTGGAGCGCCCATGATACGGCCAGCATTCCGAGCAGCAGGGCCACGATCAAAATCAGTAAACTGGCGTAGTTTTGAAGCATGCCAAGGTGCTCGTTACGCTCGTCTGCGGCGTCATTCACCAGCACCTGAAGTGCTTGGATAGCGTATTGACGGACATCATTCTGAGACGCGTCTGCCATCGCAAGAAGCTGTTCAAGGTCTGCACGGCTTGGACTGCTCCAGCTGTCTATGATCCCAGCCATTGCCTCTTTGCTTTGGTAGAGCCGTGTGATGATATCGCTGAGTTCTCCGTTCCCACCAGAAAGTGCACCTTCGTAAATGAAACGACTGGCGTCCACGCGGCTATAATAGATGTCAAAAGCGCGTTTGATTGGCGTTGCATCTATACCTGAAAGGTCGGCGACGATGGTGTTGCGTGTGCGCACCGCAGCGTTGCTGCTTTGTGCAAGCTCGCGTGCAATTGCAAGGCGTAGGTTGTGATAGTCCACCTCGACCTGAACGATCGTCCAGGTAACATTGTCAGAGGTGGCGTATCGAAACTTCTCAGCAGATGCCTTTAGGCCGGTGTAGTAGTACCCGACGAGAGCCATGCCCAAGACTGTCAAGCATAATGAGATCGCTAAAGCAGAGCGAACGGCGCGGCCATCCGCCCGCACTGCTTCGATGTTACGTTGGAACATGGGTCTAAATCTGCGTAACAGTCAGTCGCTCCAGTTGCCAAACACTCACCGCATAGATCGGTTCAGTGCGATATTTCGGGTCTTCATCATAGGGAAACACCACCCAAAGAGGACCATTTTCCCGAATACTGAACGCTTCACCATCGATACGGTTTGCGATGATAGGGGCACGTTCCTCGATAAGTGCGCGATCGATATCGACAGAATAGTTGTTCGCCGCCGTCGCTGTGACTTGCGCGGCGTCGCTGCCAACGTGTTTGAGTACATCAAACAGGGCAGGGCCAGAGAACGTGCGCGGCTTGTCGGTCCAGATTGTTGATGTGGTAAACGAAATTTGCGGAAGGGCATCAAGCATTTGCGCGTCAAAGACGGCAGCATCGCCCGCATTTGTCAGCGCGATGTCCCCATCCACGCGCAGCAATGTTGCTTGGGTTGGCTGTGCAAGGCTGGTTTTTGCGCCAAGCTGCGTGGCGGCAAGTATAAACGGTGTAGATAGAAGCAGATTTCGGCGGCTTTGATTGAAACTAGATACCGACTTGTTAGAATTGCGGAGCATTACACGCTCTCCTCGTAATAGCTATTTAACACCGTGTCTGTCTGACACATCGTTTCAAAGAACCTAATACTATCTTAAGATACAAGTAATAATCCTTAGACAATCATAAATTGCCGAAAGGGTGAGCTTGGTGTTATTTCAATCTGCTAGGCATAGAATTAGATAGTAATCACTGCTTTGTGATACTTCAGTGTAGGGGCGCGTTACGGATGTTTGGTTCAGAGAATAGCTCGGTCATTTCGGTGTTGATCGCAGATGATCATCAGCTTGTGCGGGACATGATTGGGGCGTTCATAGAAGCGCAGCCTGATTTCGATATCACACCGGTCCCAAGTTATGATGATGCGCTGGCCGTCCTTGAAAGCGGAAAGTCGTTTGATGTGGTGCTGCTGGACGTCAATATGCCCGGCATGAAGGGCCTTGAGTGTATCGAAACGCTTGTCCAAAAATTTCCAAAAACATCGATTGTGATTTTCTCGGGCAGCGCCTCTGATGCATATGTAAAAGATGCGCTTGATGTGGGTGCCAAAGGCTACATCCCCAAGACTTTACCGTTCAAATCACTGTTGAACACAATCCGTTTGGTGGCCTCGGGTGAAGTCTTTGTACCATCGTCTTTTCTAAGTACAGCGGCGGAAACAGGTGATGAGGTCAACTTCGGCATGTCTGCGAATGAGTTGCGGGTCTTGCGGAAAGTATGCGCAGGGCTGTCCAATAAAGAGATCGCACGTGACATGGAAATGACCGAAGTGACGATCAAAATGCACATGCGCGGAATTTGTAGTAAAATGGGTGCAAAGAACCGCACCCAAGCGGCTGTGATCGCCCTGCGTGAGCAAATCGCCTAGACAGCATCACCCACGGCCGCCGCGTAAGTACGTTTGGTGCGGATAATTGTTCCGCAGCAAGTTTTAAGGTCTGGAAAATCTGATCCCACATCATATTTACTAACCCATATGATTTAGGAGCCTTCATGATTTTCCGCAGCCTTGTCGCGCCGCTTTCCATTGCCGTGACATTCTCACTGACCAACATCAGTTTCGCGCAGCAAAGCTCGGCGAGTGCTTTGTTTGACGTTATGAAGCTTGGCAAAATTATCTCTGTTATGCGTGAAGAAGGGCTGGCCTATGGTGCCTCACTTGGGGACGAGATGATGCCGGGGCGCAGTATTCCCGAATGGCCCAGCGAAGTTGCGCGGGTTTACGATCAAGATAAAATGATCGACGGGATGCGTGACACTTTTGTAGCCACATTAGGTGACCGCGATATGGGCCCGCTTGTGGTGTTTTTCGAATCTGACTTGGGTCAGGACATTGTGGAGCTGGAGTATTCAGCGCGTGTCGCGTTCCTTGATGAGGCGATAGAAGAGGGTGCCATTGCGCAGTATCAAGACAGAGAGGCCGAGGATGATCCGATGCTCGCGGCCGTGAAATCGTTTGTCGCAACAAATGATTATGTGGAGGCCAACGTAGCAGGCGCGCTCAATTCTAACTTTGCATTTTATACAGGCATGATTGATGGCGGTGCGTTATCTTCGCGTATGTCAGAGAGCGATATTTTGGCCGATGTCTGGGCCCAAGAGCCTGAAATCCGCGCCAATACAGAAGAGTGGCTCTATTCTTACTTGTTGATGGCGTATCAACCCCTCGGGGTTGAGGGGCTGAATGCCTATGAGCAGATCATGGCCACTGCTGAAGGTCGCGCAATGAATGCGGCCCTGTTTGAAAGCTTTGATCAAATGTATGTCGCCATAAGCCGTGAGTTGGGCCAAAGCGTTGCCGGCTATATATTGGCAGAAGAGCTTTAACTTTGATCGGCGGGGGCAAGCTGCGCAAAGGCTGTCTTTTCACGCTGCCCTTTAACTCTTGACGTGTAAACCTCACGAAGGCATACAAGACATTCCTGTCGCGGGAGGATTCCGCGAGCGGGTTATTTTAATGACAGTCCCGACATCGGGGCGCGCTGTTTAAGGGTCGCAAATTTTGCGGTGAACGCCCCAAGGGGGACCTGATGACGCGGTTAGACAAGGATGACGCACATGTTTGCGGTTATGAAAACCGGCGGCAAGCAATACAAAGTCACAAGCGGCGATGTGCTGCGTGTGGAAAAGCTGGCTGCTGATGCGGGTGAAACCGTTCAATTCAACGAAATTCTGATGATCGGTGCCAATGTTGGCGCACCTTTGGTCGATGGCGCTGCTGTGCAAGCAGAAGTGATTGACCAAATCAAAGGTGAAAAGACGATCAACTTTGTCAAACGTCGCCGTAAGCACAGCTCAAAACGCACCAAGGGCCACCGTCAGCAACTGACGCTCCTTCGTGTAACCGAGTTGCTGGAAAAAGGCGCGGACAAAACTGGTGTAAAAGCTGCGATCGGTGCGGGTTCCGTGTCTGGTGCGGCTGTTGCGGCAGCAGCACCTGCTGCGAAAAAAGCAGCGCCAAAGAAGGCAGCGGCTCCAAAAGCAGCCAAGGCAGAAGCAAAAGCTGACGCCGCGACTGGCAGCAAGCCAAGCAACCTGCTGACCGAAGCACGCGGTGGCAAAGCTGATGATCTGAAAAAGATCTCTGGTGTAGGTCCGAAATTGGAAGGTCTTCTCCACGAGAACGGCGTATTCCACTTTGACCAGATCCTCGGTTGGGGTGCAGAAGAGATTGCCTATATGGATGACAAACTGTCGTTCAAAGGCCGTATCGAACGTGACGACTGGGTTGCACAAGCAACACAGTTCGCAGCTGAACAGGAGTAATTCCAGATGGCACACAAAAAAGCAGGCGGCTCATCCCGCAACGGTCGCGACTCCGCTGGACGTCGCTTGGGCGTGAAAAAGTTTGGCGGCGAAGCTGTCATTCCAGGTAACATCATCATCCGTCAGCGCGGCACAAAAGTGTGGCCGGGCGAAGGTGTTGGCATGGGCAAAGATCACACAATCTTTGCGACTGTCGAAGGTAACATCCAGTTCCACAAGGGTCTGAAAAAGCGTACTTTCGTATCTGTCACTCCGCTCGCGGAAGCTGCTGAATAAACAGCCGACGTCCTAAGAAATTTAAAGGGATCGGCCATTAGGCCGGTCCCTTTTCTTTTGTCACATTACTTTTGCAATTCTTGCATATTCTCAGTGCTTTATCCGGGCTCATTAAGTGCTCTGCAACTTATCTCCGTGACACTAATTTAGCGCTGCTTGATGCGCGAACAAACGAAAGGTCATCGTCATGAATGTCGATACAAACGCATCCGTCATTTTATGTGATCGTTTCGTTTTGCGCCCCTTGCGGGCCTCTGATCGTGGCTTGATCAAGATGTACACAAGTGACGAGCGTTTGGCCCGCAACACTGAATCCATCCCTCATCCGCTGCCGCCCGGTGCTACCAAGGCGTTTATTGACCGCGGCTTGGCCGAAAATAGTGAGCATGACATTTGGGTCATGGACGGCTCTGATCATGGGCTGGCCGAAGTTTTGGGTGTGATCGCACTTAAGCGTCTGGACGACCGACAATCCGAGATTGGCTACTGGGTTGCTCCTGCGTTTTGGAACACTGGTTTTGCGTCCGAAGCCCTTGGTGCCATTGTGGAGGCAAACCCGCAGGGCGCTGAAACGCTTTTCGGCCAAGTCTTTCAAGATAATCCCGCCAGTGGCAAAGTACTGACCCATTGTGGCTTTCAGTATCTTGGGGATGCTGAGGTCTTTTGCGTGGCCCGCGATGCGGCAGTCCCGACGTGGACATACCTGCGCAAATGTGGCTAAAGACAGATTAACGAGGTGGCTCGCCCCTCACCAAGTTTCGCGGCGCAAAGCTGCACTAAGGACATGATATGAAATTCCTCGATTTGGCCAAAGTTTACATCCGTTCGGGCGCGGGCGGGGGGGGGGCTGTTAGCTTCCACCGTGAAAAATTTGTTGAATATGGTGGTCCGGATGGCGGCGATGGCGGGCGTGGCGGTGATGTCGTTGTGCAATGTGTCGATGGGTTGAACACCTTGATTGACTTCCGCTACCAGCAGCACTTTTTCGCCAAAAACGGCGTTCCGGGTATGGGTAAACAGCGCACTGGTGCAGACGGTGATGACATTGTTTTGCGCGTTCCAGTCGGCACCGAAGTACTGGATGAAGATCAGAAAACTGTCATTGCTGACATGACGGCTGTTGGTCAGCGGGTTATTTTGGCCAAGGGCGGTAATGGTGGTTTCGGCAACCTTCACTTCAAATCATCAACGAACCAAGCGCCGCGTCGCGCCAACCCCGGCCAAGAGGCCGTTGAACGGACCCTTTGGTTGCGCCTGAAACTGATCGCTGATGCGGGGCTTTTGGGGCTGCCGAATGCCGGTAAATCCACGTTCTTGGCTGCAACGTCTAATGCGCGGCCGAAAATTGCGGATTATCCTTTCACTACTCTGCACCCGAACCTTGGTGTAGTCGGCATTGATAATGCTGAATATGTCGTGGCGGATATTCCGGGCTTGATCGAAGGCGCATCCGCAGGGCGCGGCATTGGCGATCGTTTCCTTGGCCACGTTGAGCGATGTGCGGTGCTGTTGCACCTGATCGATGGCACGTCTGACACCGTAGTTGAAGATTACAAGACGATCATCGGTGAGTTGGAAGCTTACGGTGGTGAGCTGGCGGCGAAAGATCGCGTGACTGTTTTAAATAAAATTGATGCTCTCGATGACGAAGAGCGTGCTGACCTGAAAGCTGATCTTGAAAAGGCGGTCGGTGGTCGCGTGATGCTGATGTCAGGCGTGAGCCGTGAGGGTCTTGATGCCGTCCTTCGCAAAGTGCGCGCCGAGATTGAAGCGGACCGTGCCCGCGAACGCGCAGCTGGTGCTGAGGAAGAACCATGGCGTCCTTAACAGCGGCCAATCGCATTGTTCTGAAAATCGGATCGGCCTTGTTGGTTGACCGTGAAAGCGGGACTTTGTGCGCAGAGTGGTTGTTGGCTTTGGCGCAAGACGTCGCCTGGCTTAAAAATTTGGGTAAGGACGTTGTTTTGGTCTCATCGGGCTCGATTGCATTGGGCCGTGAGGTGTTGGGGTTGCCCGCTGGCGAGCTGGCGCTTGAACAGTCTCAGGCCGCGGCATCTGTGGGACAAATTCGACTTGCCCGCGCATATGAGGAGGCATTGGCCCCCCACGGTATCAAAACGGGGCAGGTGCTTGTCACGCTTGAAGACTCTGAGGATCGCCGCAGATATCTTAATTCGCGCGCAACGCTGTCACAATTGTTGAGCCTTGGTGTTGTGCCGATTGTTAACGAAAATGATACGATCGCAACTGACGAAATTCGGTACGGTGATAACGACCGCCTTGCCGCACAAGTGGCCGTAACTGTCGGGGCAGATCAGTTGATTTTGCTCTCGGATGTTGATGGGTTTTATTCCGCTAATCCGCAATCGGACACGTCGGCGCGCCGGTTTGACGTGATTGAAGAAATTACACCCGAAATTGAAGCAATGGCCGGAGATGCCCTGTCGGGGCTATCGAAAGGCGGAATGAAGACCAAACTTATGGCTGCAAAGATGGCAACGGATGCTGGCTGTGCGATGGCGATCACATTAGGAACGCCGCGCAACCCTTTGAAGATGCTTGAAGAAGGCGCAAACTCAACATGGTTTAGTGCAACCGAAAGCCCGCAAAGTGCGCGTACCCGTTGGATTGCGGCGATGATGCCCAAAGGTTCTGTCACGATTGATGCTGGTGCTGCGAAGGCGCTGCGGTCGGGCAACTCACTTTTACCTGCAGGGATCATGGCAGTTAGCGGGACATTTGGCCGTGGCGACCCAGTTGAGATACTTGATACGTCAGGCGCGCATGTGGGGCAGGGATTAACCCGCTATACCAGCACGGAGGCCATAGTTTTGAAGGGCCACAAGACGGCTGAAATTGCAGGGTTGCTCGGGTACGCAGGGCGCGCAGCATTAATCCACCGTGATGATATGGCGCTTTAAGCCAAAAGATTGGACAGACAGATGACCGATACACATAACATTCCCGCATTTATGCAAGACATCGGCCAACGGGCAAAAGCCGCAAGCATTGCCTTGGCGAATGCCAGTGCTGAGCGAAAACACGCGGCGCTGATCTCGGCCTCTGAAGCTTTGTGGAAGACCCGCGATGCGGTGATTGAAGCCAATGCGCTTGATCTTGAATACGGCCGTGCCAAAGGCCTTAGCCCCGCAATGATGGACCGCTTGATGCTGGACGAAGAGCGTATTCGCGGCATCGTAGATAGCCTGCGCGCAGTGGCGGAACAGGCCGATCCTGTCGGAGAAGTCATCGCACAGTGGGACCGGCCCACAGGTCTGAATATTTCACGCGTGCGCACGCCGCTTGGGGTCATCGGGGTGATCTACGAAAGCCGGCCAAATGTCACGGCTGATGCAGGTGCGCTGTGTTTGAAGGCGGGTAACGCCGTTATTTTGCGTGGTGGCTCCGAGAGTTTCCATTCCTCGCGCGCCATCCATGCAGCTCTTCAACAGGGACTTCGTGATGCCAATTTGCCCGAGGATGCAGTGCAATTGGTGCCCACCCGTGACCGTGTGGCAGTTTCAGAAATGCTCAGCATGACGCAGTATATCGATGTGATCGTGCCGCGTGGTGGAAAGGGTTTGGTGGGGCTTGTGCAGCGCGAAGCGCGGGTTCCCGTTTTTGCCCACCTTGAAGGCATTGTGCATATCTACATCGACAAAGCAGCAGACCCGCAAAAGACACTTGATGTGGTGCTTAATGCAAAGACGCGCCGCACGGGGATTTGTGGAGCTGCGGAGTGTTTGCTGATCCATGAAGAGATCAAAGATAGTCTGGGTGCTGATGTGATCCGCGCGCTTTTGCAAGCAGGTGTGACCGTTGATGCAGATATGAACCTGCAGGGCATTGAGGGAACACAGGCGGCCACGGCAGACCATTGGGGCCATGAATTCCTTGATATGGAAATTGCGGCCAAGACGGTTGCGGGACTGGAGGAGGCAATGGCGCACATTCGTCAGTATGGCTCTGATCATACGGATTGTATTCTGACTGAAGATGCCACAACTGCTGAACGTTTTTTGACTGAATTGGATAGCGCAATCCTGATGCACAACGCCTCGACGCAATTTGCAGATGGTGGTGAGTTTGGCATGGGGGCCGAAATTGGTATTGCCACGGGCAAAATGCACGCGCGCGGGCCGGTTGGCGCAGAGCAATTGACTAGTTTCAAATACATCGTACGCGGCGACGGGACGATCCGGTCTTAAGTCCTGCGCCTGCGCACTATGCTTTGCTAGAATGTCATTTTGATTTCGGCGTCGCTTACTTCAATATTTAGCGCGATCTGATGTTCTGCGCGCATTTGTGCAGTCAAAAAGAAATGCACATCCGACGGCCGGACTTTGGTAACTGCGGCCTCAACGCTTTCGGCAATCAGAAGCATTTCGGGTGTTTGTTCCGCACCCGTAAGGGCCATCAACTCAACACCATTGGCAATTGCGCCCAAAGGGCTGATAAGGTCGTGGCAAATACGCGAGCCAACAAGGGCGCTGAGGTCTAGCGGAGTGCTCTGAATTTCTTGGGTCATGTGGCGCCTGTCAAATAAGGACTGATGATGTCTGAGCTAAACACATTACTAGAGCCGGGGCAGTTGGTGAGAAACCCGAACCAGCCTGATTGGGGCATAGGTCAGGTGCAATCCAACGTTGCGGGTAAAGTTACAGTTAATTTCCGCGAGCAGGGAAAAGTCGTGATTGTTGGCTCGCAAATCGAATTAGAGTTGGTTTTCGACCTCTAGCTACGCGTTACCCGTTAATAATGTCTTAATATATGCGCGTTGCCAAGCGCAGGTCAGGCAAATAAGACGTAATGACGGTATTGGACTGCGGGTTTGCTGTGCCTGAAAGGAACCCTTTGATGGGGCATTCACCAAAATTTACGGTTAGGTTGGCGGCGTCTGCGGATGACATCCGTGCGGCACAAGCTTTGCGTTATGAGGTATTCGTCGCGGAACTTGGCGGCAACGGCCCCATGGTTGACCATGATGCGCGGCTTGAGAGAGACCAATACGACCCGTTCTTTGAGCATCTTATGCTCTTTGATGCAGAGGCCTGTGTGGGGGTCTACCGGCTACTATCAAGCGACGCGATGCCCAAAATTGGCCGCTATTATTCCGAGGATGAATTCGATCTTGGGCCTCTGAAAGCCAGCGGTCGCCGGTTGTTAGAGCTTGGCCGCTCGTGCGTGCATAAATCCTATCGTGGTGGTGCTGCATTGATGCATTTATGGCAAGGTCTGTCAGGCTATATAGCAAAGAATGACGTTGATATTCTGTTTGGTGTTGCCAGCTTTCACGGCACTGATGTGGACGCCCTTGCGCACCCGTTGAGCCATTTGCACCACCGGTTTTTGGCACCACCTGAGTTGCGTGTAACCGCGACGGGAGAGGCCGCAGTTGCGATGGATCAGTTGGCTGAGGAACAGACAGATGCGCGCCGTGCGCTTCTTGAAACGCCGCAGCTTATCAAAGCGTATCTGCGTATGGGCGGTATGGTCGGGCAGGGCGCTTGGGTTGATCATGCATTCAACACAGTCGATGTGTGTATGGTTTTGGACATGGCGCGTATCAATCAAAAACAAGCCGCACTTTATCAAAGGGCTCCACGATGACCACTTGGAACGAGGGGGAATACCCCATTGAAGCACCGCTTGGCGTGCAAGGCCTAATCCGTCTGGCTTGGCGCGGCACGGTACTGGCGCTTGTTACGTTTGGCTGTCTGGCCGTTTTGCTTTTGGTACGTCTTGTTGAAAAACCGTTGTTCGGTTTGCGGCGTCCTTGGACGCCATTCATCACGCAATTTGTTTGCCAAACGGCGTTTCGGATTATTGGCATGCGCAGGCGTGTCTTTGGCGCGGTGATGCCGCAGTTCGGTGCCATCGTGGCAAATCATGTAAGTTGGCTCGATATTTTTGCCCTTAACGCCAGCAAGCGCATCTACTTTGTCGCCAAATCTGAAGTCGCGAAATGGCCCGGTATTGGCTGGTTAGCGCGCGCGACTGGCACTGTTTTCATCAACCGTAATCCCCGTGAAGCGGCCCTGCAAAAACAGATATTCCAAGACAGATTGCATGCGGGCCATAAGCTATTGTTCTTTCCCGAAGGCACAAGCACCGACGGCAAGCGTGTTCTATCCTTCAAGCCAACGCTTTTTGCAGCCTTCTTTGAACAACCTCTGCGCGACGAAATGTGGGTGCAGCCGGTTACGCTGATTTATCACGCCCCTGATGGTGCTGAGCCACGGTTTTACGGATGGTGGGGAGACATGGACTTTGCCCCGCATTTGCTGCGCACATTGGCTGGTGTGCGTCAGGGCGGCGTAGATGTGGTTTATCATCCACCGTTGAAGGTGTCAGACTTCGCCAGCCGCAAAGAGCTTGCCCGTGCGGCTGAGGAAATTGTACGCGGTGGCCTAGATGCTGCCGAGATGTCTTAAATCATGGCCCCGTGAAGTTCTTTGAGCGCCTCTGTCGGGTTTTCGGCGTCCCAAACTTCCGCACCAACGGCAAAGAAATCCGAGATCGGTGCCAATGCGCGGATCGTAGCCGCATCAAGGCCACCTTCTGCGACGCAGGGGACTTCGATCATTTCTGACCACCACTGGAACAGATCCGGCTCAGCCAATGTCCCGTCGCCTAGTCCCGTGTCACGGCAGGGGCCGAAGCAAACGTAATCCGCGCCGCCTTCGGCCGCATTCAGCCCGTCATGGCGCGATGCCGCACAATTACTTCCCACAATTGCATCATCGCCAAGCTCTTTGCGGGCATGGCGGATGGTTCGTGCACCATCTGTCAGATGCACCCCGTCAAGGCCAAGCTTATCGACCATCAGCAGATGGTGCTCGATCACGATTGCGACGTCGCGGGCGTGACAGACCTCGCGGCACGCATCCGCGGCGCGTGCGATGGCGTCGTCGTCGCTGCTGGCAAGCGCAAGGCGGAAACAAGCCACGTCGACCTCATCGAGCATTTGACCCAAGAGCGCGGGAAACGTGCTTAGTTCGATCTGCGGTGGCGAGATCAGATAGAGTTGTGGCGCGATGGCGTCAGCGATGTCATCGGTGGATGGTGTATTGGTCATATCTGCCCCAAACCTAGAGTGCGCAATTTTGAGGACCTCTATCAAGGGGTTGCCCTTTCGCCAAGCGGTTCGTAACAGATTGTCATGAGTAAAAACCCCCAAAATACGCCCACACCGCTTGCACCGCCGACCTTTGTGTTGGTGCGCCCCCAGATGGGCGAGAACATCGGCGCGGCCGCCCGTGCGATGCTTAACTTTGGTGTCGACAGGATGCGCCTTGTTGCACCGCGTGATGGATGGCCTAATCCAGCGGCCAAGGCGATGGCATCGGGGGCAGGCCGCGTGCTTGACGGCGCGCAGGTTTACGACACTTTGGCGGATGCTTTGGGTGATTGTGACTACGTCTTTGCGACGACCGCCCGCCACAGAGGTTTGACCAAACCGATCTACAGCCCCGAAGCAGCAATGGAAGTGGCCGCAGAAAAGACCGCGCAGGGCCTTAAGGTTGGCGTGATGTTTGGCCCCGAAGCTGCAGGGCTTGAAAACGACGATATTGCGCGGGCCAATGCCACTATTACTGTGCCTGTGAACCCTGAATTTCCGAGTCTAAATCTTGCGCAATGTGTCTTGCTGACGGGGTATGAGTGGCGTCGCCAGACCACGCGTGTTGAACCGCTGGCCCATGAAATGGTCAAAACCGATTGGGCGCCGCATATTGAAGTTGAGCGGCTTGCGGATCACTTTGAGCAACGGTTGGACACAGCTGGGTTCTTTTTCCCGCAAGCCAAGGCGCAGAGCATGAAAACGAACCTGCGCAATATGTGGTCACGTATGGCGCTTACCCGCGCGGACGTACAAACCCTGCACGGAATGCTGCGACAGCTTGTCTGGTCAAAAGACACCTCGGACCGCTAGCTGTCACGCTCGATTGGGCCTATATTGCTGCCTAAATAATCGCATCAGAAGGATCGCCCGCTATGGCTAAATCTCGCGCCATCTTTGAAGAGGTCTCAAGCAAGGACAAGGGCAGCAATGCGCCTGTCACGGGTGGTATTGACGCGGCGCGGCGCGGTGCGCGCGGTTTTTTGAAAGGCTGGCTGATTGTTCTGTTTGCGCTGGTCGTCATGATGATTGCTGTTGGTGGTCTCACGCGGTTGACCGACAGTGGGCTAAGCATCACTGAATGGCGCCCTGTGACCGGAGCGATCCCACCGATGAATGCCGCCGATTGGGCGTCAGAATTTGAGAAATACCAAGAAATCCCCGAGTATCAGCTTCAGAACAAGGGCATGAGTATGTCCGAATTCAAAGTGATCTATTGGTGGGAATGGGGGCATCGTCAGTTGGGCCGTTTCGTGGGGCTGGTCTGGGCGATAGGCTTCTTCGGCTTGCTTGCAACGCGTCAAATGCCCGTGGGCTGGACCGGCAAAGCTGCTTTGCTCGGCGCGCTTGGGGGAAGCCAAGGGGCGATCGGCTGGTGGATGGTTTCGTCGGGGTTGGACAACGGAATGCTGGATGTGGCCAGCTACAGGTTGGCAACGCATCTGGGGTTGGCGTTTGTCATTCTTGGGGTGATCGCTTGGTATGTTTTGCAGCTTTCGCGCAGTGACGGTGCGCTGATCCAAGCGCGTCGCCTTGGTGAACCTGTACTTGCGAAATTGGCGGTTGTTTTGATTGCTCTGACGGGTCTGCAGATATTGATGGGCGCACTGGTCGCGGGCATCGATGCCGGGCGCAATTATATTGATTGGCCTTTGATGGCTGGTGGCTTTTTGCCCCCCGATTTGTTCACCCTTGAACCACTGTGGAGAAACTTTTTTGAAGACGATGGTTTGGTGCAGTTTATGCACCGTATGACCGGCTACATCCTGTTTGGTTTTGGTATCTTCATTTGGCTACGGGCGCGCCGGTCCCCGAACACGCAAACACGTTTTGCTTTTAACTTGGTGTTGGCGATGATGACTGTGCAAATGGTTTTGGGCATTGTGACCGTGATGAATTCATCGCCTTGGGAACTGGCGATTGTGCATCAGTTTGGTGCGGTAGTGTTGTGGGTATTGGTGCTGCGGGCACGCTTTTTGGCGATTTACCCGCTCGCACAATCTGTCAGAGGGTAGGTGGCGATGTCTTACGCTGAATTGATGGCATTTGTCCGCGAAACCCAAGCGCTTGGGCAAATCGCGGGGCGATTGGGCTGGGACCAGGAGACAGTGATGCCCAAAGGTGCGGGGGCACAGCGGGCGGAAGAGCACGGCGCAATGGCAAAGGTTTTGCATGCGCGTGGCACAGATCCGCGCATCGCAGAGTGGCTTGACGCCGCCACGCCAGAAACGCCGGAGCAGGCCGCGCAATTACGCCATATAAAAAGAAGTTATGCGCGGGCCACGAAAGTACCAGCAGATCTTGCTGCACAGATCGCCAAAGTGACATCGCTGTCCCAAGGTGTATGGGCCGAGGCGCGTGTGGCCGATGATTTTGCAGGCTTCGCGCCGACACTGTCGCAAGTTGTGGCGCTGAAGCGCGAAGAGGGCGCTGCGTTGGCAGATGGCGGAGATGTGTATGACGCCATGCTTGATGATTACGAGCCGGGCATGACGGCGGCAGAGTTGTCAGCGATGTTTGATGCGCTTCGTCCGGGTTTGGTTGCCCTGCGTGATAAGGTGATGGGGCGCGCGCAACCGCCTGGGCTCAGGGGGTCGTTTGATGAGGCGCGCCAGTTGGAGCTGTCTTCGAAATTGGCGCAGGTCTTTGGGTATGATCTATCCCGCGGACGTATCGACAAAGCGGTGCACCCCTTTTCATCTGGTAGCGGTCAGGATGTGCGTATCACCACCCGCACGGCGGCGGATGACCCTTTCAATTGTTTCTACTCGACCATCCACGAGGTTGGCCACGCGTGTTACGAGCAAAACATCGATGATGCATATTTGTTGACGCCCCTTGGTGCGGGTGTGTCGATGGGCGTGCATGAAAGCCAGAGCCGCATCTATGAAAACCAGTTAGGGCGCAGCCGTGCATTCACGGGCTGGCTTTTTGGCCAAATGCGCGATGCGTTCGGTGATTTTGGTGTGGCCGACGAGGACACGTTTTTCCGTGTTGTGAACCGGCTGAACACGGGGTTCATCCGCACTGAGGCCGATGAGGTGCAATACAATCTGCATGTGGCCCTTCGCTTCGATCTTGAGCGTCAGTTGATGTCTGGTGCGCTTGATGTTGCTGATCTGGAGGATGCGTGGAACAGCCGTTTTGAGGCTGATTTCGGCTATGCCCCTGACCGTGCAAGCAATGGGGTTTTGCAAGATGTGCACTGGCCTGTTGGTCTGTTTGGGTATTTCGCGACCTATTCGCTGGGTAATGTTTATGCCGGGTGCCTGCATGAAGCACTGCGCCGAGACGTCACGGGCCTGGATGACATGCTTGCTAACGGGGACACTTCTGCGGCCACCGGTTGGCTGCGACGCAATGTGCAGTGCCACGGTGGGCTTTACCGACCGAAAGAAGTCATTGCAAAGGCTTGCGGCACGTCAGAGGCAGAGATCACAGAAGCGCCTTTGTTAGCCTATCTGAACGAGAAATTCGCGTCTTAGCGGCGGGCTGCAGCCACCCAAATCAGCGCAAGTGCAAGGCTCACGATGCCGTTCCAAGTAGGCATTGATAGCCCAAGAAACACCCATGCGATGTCATCGCACATCACCACTTTGCCGGCGGCGTTGGGATCCAGCAGTGCATTGCCCGACAAGCCCGACAGACCGCCACCAGTGCAACTTGATGGGCCTTCCCACCACTTTTGCTCTACGCCTGAGTGATAAAATCCAATCGCGGAGGTGGTCGCAGCAGCAAGTGCACCGAGCCATGCAATAACGCGTGCGGGGAAAATCAACATCAAGCCGCCCAACACGATTGCGGCAGCATGTGGCCAGCGTTGCCACAGGCACATTTTGCAAGGTGCGAGCCCGCCAAAATGCTGAAAGCCATAGGCCGCAACCATAAGCGCGAGTGAACCACCCGCCGCGATCAAACTAAGACGCTTCATAGAAATTTCACCGCATAAACGCCGCCAATCAAAACCACGACAAAGAGTGTGAACATCAACGGTAGCCGCTTTTCGATGAAGGTTTTGATAGGGGCGCCAAATTTCCACAACAGTGCCGCGACGATGAAAAAGCGCAGTCCGCGTGCGATAATCGATGTGACGATGAATGTGCCCAACGGCATCGCAGTCCAGCCCGACATGATCGTGATGACTTTGTAGGGGAAAGGCGTGATCCCCGCGATGAGAACCGCCCAGAACCCGACGTCATTAAAGCGGCCATTGAAGGCTTCCATGCTATCGGCCTTGCCCAAGGCCTGCAAAATCGGTTGTCCGACGGTGTCAAAGGCCAGTGCCCCGATTGCATACCCTAAGAGGCCGCCCAAAACCGATGAGACAAGTGCAACACCTGCAATCACAAACGCCCGTGACGGGGCAGCAAGGATCATCGGGATCATCAAAATATCGGGGGGAATGGGAAAGATCGAACTTTCCACGAAAGACACAAGTGCGAGTACCCAAAGCGCGTGAGGGTGCTCGGCCATGGACAAAGTCCAATTGTACAACCGTTGGATCATATGGCTCGCCTCACCGCGTTACGAAGAACTTTAGCTAACGGTGATAGCGAGATTGGACGAGGGGTCAACCAGTGGGAAAGGCTACTTGTCTGGATATTTATAAACAAAAGAAGGCCCCCACCGCCGCGCATGAGATTAGCAACGGTGAGGGAAGGCATTTACATGGCCGCGTTGAGGTTTTGGTCGATCTTTTCCAAGAACCCTTCTGTGGTCAGCCAGCTTTGATCCGGACCAACCAGCAGCGCCAAATCTTTGGTCATGAAGCCGGATTCAACCGTGTCCACAATTACTTTTTCGAGCGTCTCAACAAACTTCATAAGTTCCGCGTTATTGTCGAGTTTCGCGCGGTGCTTCAGACCACCTGTCCACGCATAGATAGAAGCGATCGAGTTGGTCGATGTTGCTTCGCCCTTTTGGTGCTGACGGAAGTGGCGCGTGACGGTGCCGTGTGCGGCCTCTGCCTCAACGATTTTGCCGTCCGGCGTCATCAATTGACTGGTCATCAACCCGAGCGAGCCGAAACCCTGAGCGACTGTGTCCGACTGTACATCGCCGTCGTAGTTTTTGCAGGCCCACACGAATTTGCCTGACCATTTCATCGCGGAAGCGACCATGTCGTCGATCAAGCGGTGCTCGTACCAGATGCCAGCCTCTTTGAATTTTTCGGCAAACTCTGCGTCAAAGACTTCTTGGAACAAGTCCTTAAAGCGGCCGTCATAGGCTTTCAGGATTGTATTTTTAGTCGACAGATACACAGGCCATCCGAGGTTCAGCCCGTAGTTGAACGACGCCCGCGCAAAATCAATGATTGATGCATCAAGGTTATACATGCCCATGGCCACACCCGCAGAGGGGCTGTCGTAGACATCTTTTTCGATCACTGTGCCGTCTTCGCCCACGAATTTCATTGTCAGCTTGCCAGGGCCGGGCATCAGGAAGTCTGTAGCCTTGTACTGATCGCCAAACGCATGACGGCCAATCACGATGGGGTCCGTCCATCCTGGCACAAGGCGGGGCACGTTTGAGCAAATGATCGGCGCGCGGAACACAACGCCACCCAGAATATTGCGGATCGTCCCATTGGGTGAGCGCCACATCTTTTTGAGGCCAAACTCTTCGACACGTTGCTCATCTGGGGTGATCGTCGCGCATTTGACGCCGACGCCGTATTTCTTGATGGCTTCTGCTGCATCAATAGTGATTTGGTCATTGGTCTCGTCACGTACTTCCATTCCCAAATCGTAGTATTTCAGATCAAGATCGAGATACGGCAGGATCAGCTGCTTCTTGATGAAGTCCCAGATAATGCGTGTCATTTCATCGCCATCGAGTTCAACGACGGGGTTCTCTACCTTAATTTTGGTCATGATTGGGCCCTTTGCAATTTGGCTGGCTCGTGAATCAACGGGTGTTTCAGGCTTTGGTTAGCGCAAAAACTTTTCCAACGAAAGCATAGTATGCAATTGTATACTAATAAAGAGTGAAGCAACTACGCGCTAAGTATTATTGGCAAACCAGAGATCAATTTCAGGCTTTATTGCATTCCAAAGGGTGGGAAAGCCGCGTTTGATTTTTGCAGCTACACGGGCTTCAAGCTGTTCGCGCGTGACGTGATAGGTTGGCCAAGTTCCACCGTGTTGTGCAAGATTGGCCAAGACGGGCTGTGCGCGGTCAATGGACTTGGCGAAGATCGCGTTGGGGCTTTGGGCGGCTTCAAATTCTTGCCATAGCACAGTCAGCTCAGTGCCTTCCTTGTGAGGCAGAAGGCCAAAAATTCGCGTAGCGGCGGCTTGTTCCTGGCTTTCGATTTCAGCGGCGTCAAAGCTACCGTGAATGGGCGTGTCGCCAACGTCCACTTCAACAATATCATGGATAAGCAACATCTTGATGATTGTCGCGGCCTGCGTATCTGCCAAAAGATCTGTTGCGTGACCTGACAAGATCAGCCCGAACATGGCGAGATGCCAGCTGTGCTCGCCCGAGTTTTCCAGCCGTGGGTCACTCAAAATGGGTGTGGCGCGTAGGACTTGTTTCAGCGCGTCTGTCTGATGGATGAATGCGGTGATGTCGGCCAGTGGCCCTGTTATAGCTTGGTCGTGGTGCAACGCATCCAGTAACTCATACGCAGCTGGCCAAGTTTGCTTGAGGCGCGAGGCGCGGCCCGTCGCAAGGTTATCAACGCCGATTTGGATATGGTCATCACTGGCGCGTGCGCCCGTCATTACCATCAGTTCTGGGTGAAGGTGATCGCAACTTCGTGCAAAAACCGCTGTGTCAGATGTGCCAGTATCAAATTCGCGCCACAATGTATGAAGTGCGGCGCCTTGTGCGGCTGGCAAAAGTCCAAAAAGGCGGGTGGCAGCTGCTTCTTCTTTGGCGGCAATTGCGGCGTTGTCGTGACGCAAATGAATTGGGTGGTCGCCTGCGTCGATCTCAACAATGTCGTGGATCAACAGCATTGCGATCGCGCGGTCAACGTCGACCGGTTTGGGGAAATAGGGGGCGGCGACCAGTGCAAGAAGTGCTACGTGCCAACTGTGCTCGGCGGTATTTTCAGGGCGCGCATTGGTGGTCAAAAGGTTGTTGCGGTTGATCTGCTTCAGCCGGTCGATCTCGCGCAGGAACGTCAATTGCTGATCAAGATCATGGGGCGTGTCCGGCGCAGGAACTGGCCAGTGGGTGGCATCGGTCATGTGTGTGGGTTGGTATCCGTGGAAGCGCGGTGGACGCGCAAAGTTTCAACAAGAAACGCGCGGGCTTTTTCAGCGGCCATTTTCGTGCGCACGTTGGTCAGAAAGGCTTCCTCAAGAGTTTGCGAGGAGGCGCCCAACACAGATGCGACCTGAATGAAAAGCCGTTCGTCGCCAATTTCTTTTTGGACGGCGATACACTCGGCTGCCAACTCAGAAGCCATCTTTTGAAGGTCGTCCATGGGCGGTTCCTTAGGGCGGAAAGATCGTACTGGTAACGGTATAGGAGCAGACGCAGCCGTTGAAAGCTGCGCCTAATTTTTAGCGTGTGTTTTCGGTTAAACGACGTTGGACGTAGCTGGTCGTTGTATCGATCAGTGTGTCCATGTGGTCTTCTTCAAAGAAGTGACCAGCGCCCGGCACCTCATCATGGGTGATGGTGATGCCTTTTTGTTCGTGCAGCTTATTCACGAGGTTCACGGTGTCGGCGGGTGGTGCGACACGGTCGTTTGAACCGTTGATGATCAGGCCAGATGACGGGCAGGGCGCCAAGAACGAGAAGTCGTACATATTGGCGGGCGGTGAGACCGAGATGAACCCCGTGATTTCAGGGCGGCGCATCAACAGCTGCATACCGATCCACGCGCCAAACGAAAAGCCAGCGACCCAGCAGTGTTTGGAGTTGTTGTTCATCGACTGCAGGTAATCCAGTGCAGATGCCGCATCTGACAGCTCGCCGACCCCTTGGTCATATTCACCTTGGCTGCGTCCTACGCCGCGGAAGTTAAACCGCAGGACCGTGAAGCCCATGTTGTAAAACGCGTAGTGCAGGTTGTAGACGACCTTGTTGTTCATCGTGCCGCCGAATTGCGGGTGTGGATGAAGAACGATAGCAATAGGCGCGTCTTTTTCTTTCTGGGGGTGGTAACGACCTTCGAGGCGGCCTTCGGGGCCAGGGAAAATGACTTCGGGCATAGGGGTCCCTTAATGTGGCTGCGCCGCGGGGCTGCGTGCGCTTCGGACGATATCTGTTCGCGGTTCACTCAGTGCGGGGTGCGTATTGACGCCGCCGGTTGAGAACTTTAGAACGGTTCTAAGTTGTGTCTGATCTGGCGTAGGCCAAGCAGGTCTTATCGACCTATGCGCAAACGGTTAGATCGTCAATCAATTGGGAATATTTTGCCATGAAATTAAGCACTAAGGGGCGCTATGCGATGGTTGCTCTGGCGGATTTGGCACTTCAACCGGCGGATCAGCTGACGTCTCTTGGTGAAATTGCCAAGCGGCAGGATATCTCGATGCCATATCTGGAGCAGTTATTTGTGAAGTTGCGGCGCGCAGAACTGGTAAGTTCCGTGCGCGGGCCGGGTGGGGGCTACCGTTTGGGACGCGCGGCGTCTGAAATTCGGGTGGTGGATATTCTTGCGGCGGTAGATGAGACGGTAAACGCGCTACACACAGGTGCGGGGGCTTCTGGTGGGTTGTCTGGCAGTCGCGCGCAGAGCATGACCAATCGGTTGTGGGAAGGGCTGAGCGCGCATGTCTATGTGTTTTTGCACCAAACGCGGCTTAGTGACGTTGTGGGCAACGGGCTTGCGCCGTGTCCGGCGGTGCCAAACCTGTTTGAAGTTGTGGACGACTAAGCTGTGATGGGTCCGCGTACATATCTTGATTACAACGCCACGGCCCCTTTGCGGCCCGAGGCGCGCGCTGCGATGATTGCGGCGATGGATGCGGTTGGTAATCCATCGAGTGTTCATAGTGAGGGACGCGCAGCCAAAGCGATTGTAGAGCGCGCCCGCCAGCAGATCAGTGATGCACTTGGTGCAGCGGGCAGTGATATTGTCTTTACGTCGTCTGCCACAGAAAGCGCCGCACTTGCGCTTGCAGGGCGGGATTTGCACGCAGCACCGATTGAGCATGACGCGGTTGCGGCTTGGGTCACGCCGGATTTACCCCTGAAAGAGGGGCAGGTTCAGGTGTCTAACGCAGGGCAATCATGTGTTCAGATTGCCAATTCTGAAACTGGTGTGATCCAAAAATTGCCATCTGGTCTTGCGGTGAGCGATTTGACCCAAGGGTTCGGGAAGCTGCCGCTTGCCTTTGACTGGACGGGCATCCGAATGGGGTTGGTTTCCGGTCACAAACTTGGTGGTCCCAAAGGCGTCGGCGCAGTGGTGTTTCCGCAAGGAACTGATCTGCAGGCGCAAATTAAGGGCGGCGGCCAAGAAATGGGGCGGCGGTCTGGTACTGAAAATGTAATCGGGATCGCTGGTTTCGGGGCTGCGGCCGAGGCAGCAGCGCGTGATTTAGCTGACGGTGTTTGGGAACGGATCACAGAACTTAGAATTATTCTAGAAAACTCCCTTGCGTCCGGTGCTAACCAGACTATTTGTGTCGGGAAAGGTCTTGAACGGCTGCCGAATACGAGTTGCTTCATCACGTCCGGTTGGAAGGGCGAGACACAGGTCATGGCGATGGATCTCGCTGGGTTTGCGGTTTCTGCCGGTAGTGCGTGCAGCAGCGGCAAAGTCCGCGCCAGCGGTGTGTTGCAGGCGATGGGCTACTCAGAGACCGAGGCGAGCTCAGCGATCCGTGTGTCGCTTGGGCCGGAGACAACAGAAGGTCAGGTGCTGCGGTTTGCGCAGGCCTGGTTGAAAGCAGAACAGAAGTGGCGCGCACGCGCTGCATGAACGACGAAAGCCCCGTGGGGGCGCGCTGAAAAACAGAGTGCCAAACGGGGCCATAGGAAGGGAAATCGAGATGAGCTTGGATGTAGAAGTCAAAGACGGCGTCGATCAGGAAACTGTGGATGCAGTCAAAGAGCTGTCGGGGACGTATAAATACGGCTGGAACACGGATATCGAGATGGAATACGCGCCTAAGGGCGTGAACACCGATATCGTAAAGCTGATCTCTGAAAAGAACGAAGAGCCCGAGTGGATGACCGAATGGCGTCTGCAGGCCTTTGAGCGGTGGGAAAAGATGACCGAGCCAGAGTGGGCGATGGTGAGCTATCCCAAAATCGATTTTCAGGATCAGTACTATTACGCGCGTCCGAAAAGTATGGTGGAAAAGCCCAAGTCACTTGATGAGGTCGATCCCAAGCTGTTGGCGACATATGAAAAGCTGGGAATTCCGCTGAAGGAACAGGCGTTGCTCGCTGGTGTAGAAGCGCCGGAAGAAGAGCGTAAAGTGGCCGTGGATGCGGTGTTTGACAGTGTTTCTGTTGGCACAACATTTAAGGATGAGCTTGCCAAAGCTGGTGTGATATTCTGCTCCATCTCGGAGGCCATTCGTGAGCACCCCGAATTGGTGAAGAAGTACCTCGGTTCTGTCGTACCGGTCAGTGATAACTATTACGCGACGCTCAATTCTGCCGTTTTCTCGGATGGTTCGTTTGTTTACGTGCCGCCGGGTGTGCGTTGCCCGATGGAGCTGAGCACGTATTTCCGGATCAATGCTGAAAACACAGGACAGTTTGAGCGCACACTGATCATCGCCGACAAAGGCTCATACGTGTCTTACTTGGAAGGGTGCACGGCGCCACAACGTGACACAGCACAGTTACACGCTGCCGTTGTTGAGATCGTCATCGAAGAAGACGCGGAAGTAAAATACTCGACCGTTCAGAACTGGTACCCCGGTGACGAAGACGGCAAAGGCGGCATCTACAACTTTGTGACCAAGCGCGCCGATTGTCGTGGCGACCGTGCAAAAGTGATGTGGACGCAAGTGGAGACCGGCTCTGCGGTGACTTGGAAATACCCAAGCTGCATTTTGCGCGGCAACGATACGCAAGGTGAGTTCTACTCAATTGCGATTGCCAACAACATGCAGCAGGCCGACACTGGTACAAAGATGGTGCACTTGGGCAAGAACACCAAGTCACGGATCGTGTCGAAAGGGATCAGCGCGGGCAAAGCGCAGAATACCTATCGTGGTTTGGTTTCGATGCACCCCAAAGCGAAGAATTCGCGCAACTATACCCAGTGTGACAGCCTTCTGATCGGTGATAAATGTGGTGCTCACACGGTGCCGTACATCGAGGTGAAGAACAACTCGAGCCGTGTTGAGCATGAGGCGACCACATCAAAAGTCGATGATGAGCAGCTCTTTTACTGCCGCCAGCGCGGTATGGACGAGGAAGAGGCGGTTGCATTGGTCGTGAATGGTTTCTGTAAGGAAGTGCTTCAGGCGCTGCCCATGGAATTTGCGATGGAAGCACAGGCGCTTGTTGCCATTTCACTTGAAGGGTCGGTTGGATAACCTGCACTTTACTCTGAATTAATTTGGTGGATATCGATCTACTAAAAACATGAATACAAAGGCTTACGGTTCGTAGTTAAAGTAAAAAAATGAGTTTGCTTCAACTGAACCGGTCAGCCGCATACGAAGGACACTACCGATGCTAGAGATCAAGAACCTGCACGTAAAATTGGAAGACGAAGACAAGCAAATCCTAAAAGGCGTTGATCTGTCTTTGGAAGCGGGCAAAGTGCACGCGATTATGGGGCCAAACGGGTCTGGTAAATCGACGCTTTCGTATGTGCTGTCTGGCAAGGATGGCTATGAGGTTACGGAAGGCTCAGCGCATTTGCAGGGCGAAGATGTGCTCGACATGGAACCCGAAGAGCGTGCTGCGGCTGGTCTATTTTTGGCGTTTCAATATCCTGTGGAAATCCCCGGTGTTGGGAACATGACGTTTCTGCGCACAGCGGTGAACGCACAGCGCAAAGCGCGTGGTGAGGAAGAACTTTCTGCAGGTGATTTCTTGAAGGTTGTGCGCGAGAAAGCCAAAACGCTCAAAATTGACGCAGAGATGCTGAAGCGTCCTGTTAATGTGGGCTTTTCCGGTGGTGAGAAAAAGCGCAACGAGATTTTGCAGATGGCAATGCTTGAGCCAAAGATGTGCATCCTTGATGAGACTGACTCTGGCCTTGATGTTGATGCGATGAAACTTGTGTCGGAAGGCGTGAATGCGCTGCGTGACGCAGGGCGCACGTTCTTGGTGATTACGCACTACCAACGTTTGCTCGATCACATCAAACCCGACGTTGTGCATATCATGGCAAACGGTCGAATTGTGAAAACAGGTGGCCCAGAGCTGGCGCTTGAAGTTGAGCAAAATGGCTACGCCGACATCTTGGCTGAAGAGGTGGCCTGAGATGGGATTGCCTGACATCAAAACAAACCTGACTGATGCGCGCCTTGCCGCGCAGCCTGTGCCACAAAGCGGTGCATGGCTTGCCGCGGCGCGTGATGACGCCTTGGCGCGGCTCCGTGCAATGGGTCTGCCGACCAAGCGCGATGAGTATTGGAAATACACTGACCCAAGCACATTGACCGAAGCGGTAGCCCAAAGCGCAGACGTATTTGACGCAGCGGACGAAGCGCCGCTTTATGACGGTATCGACCGGCTGAAGTTAGTGTTCGTCGATGGTGTTTTTGATGTGGATGCCTCTGACGACATGGCGCCTGAGGGTGTTACGATTGAGCGGCTTGCTGATGCGGGTGCCGCGGATATCCACTGGGCGAAAGATCTCTATGGTGTTTTGGAAGCCAAAGGTCAGTCGCCAGTTGAGCGTCCGCTCGCGGCCCTGAACTCTGCCACGGCAACCGACGGCGTTTTGATCCATGTGACTGGCACGCCAAGCAAACCGATTAGCCTGATTTACCGTCATGCCGATGCAACCAGCGACGCGACCCTGCACCACGTGATTAAGGTTGATGCGGGTGCGGAAGTTACTGTGCTTGAAAACGGTCCTGCTGCAGCGCGTTTTAACAAATGCATGGAAGTCGATGTTGCTGACACTGGCGTGTTTCATCACATCCGTGCGCAAGGACGTGATCATGAGCGCCGTGCGGTGACACACATCTTTGGCCGCTTGGGCAAAGAGTCTGTCTTTAAATCCTTCACCATGACCGCCAACGGTGTGCTGACCCGCAACGAAGTTGTGCTTGAGCTGACGGGCGACGATGCACAGGCATCTGTTGCTGGCGCGTGCATGGGCGACGGTGCGTTTCACCACGATGATACGGTTTTCATCACCCACGACGCGGTCAACTGTGAAAGCCGTCAGGTGTTCAAGAAAGTGCTGCGGAACGGTGCGGTCGGCGTTTTCCAAGGTAAAATTCTGGTTCAGCCTGATGCGCAAAAAACAGATGGCTATCAGATTAGCCAATCTCTTTTGCTTGATGATGATAGCCAATTCCTTGCCAAGCCAGAGCTTGAAATTTACGCTGATGACGTTGCTTGCTCGCACGGATCGACATCAGGTGCCATCAACGAAGAAGCCTTGTTTTATCTGCGCTCACGCGGCGTAGAGAAGGGGACAGCTGAAGATCTTTTGGTGCTATCGTTTTTGGCAGAAGCCATCGAAGAGATTGAGAGTGACGACATCTCGGAAGACATCTTGGCCCGCCTCGAAGCGTGGCTGATGCGTCGCCGCGGTTAGGGTGTCTGTCAGCACTGATATTGTGGCGACGTACCGTGGGCCTGGAAAGGTCATGCGACGCTTGCTGACGGCTGGTCAACGTGAGGATCGGGCCCTCGCCATTTTGATGGCGGGGTGTTTGCTGATGTTCGTATCAAGCCTGCCGCGTCTTGCGCGCGAGCAGTTTGAGCAGGGCGGCGACCTTACGCAAATGTTGACCTATGAGTTTGTCAGCTGGATGCTGTTTTGGCCGCTGCTATTCTATATTTTCGCCGGTTTGATCCACGTGGTGACACGCCCATTTACGAAGTTGGGGACATTCTTCACCACACGGCTTGCGGTGTTCTGGAGCTTTTTTGCAGCAACCCCCCTCGCGCTTTTGAATGGCCTTACGGCAGGGTTCGTGGGCGAAGGGCAGGCGCTTGTGGCAGTTGGCGTCCTGTGGCTGGCTATGTTTTTGTGGTTTTTCATTGGCTCGCTGCGCGCAACCTTTCAGGTTCCATCATGAGCGGCTTTCCCGATATTGCCACGCTCTTTCGTGTGACATTGCGTGACCCGAAAGAGGGGGCGTTTGCAGCCCTTTCTTTGCCAATTCCGCGCGACGCTGCCATGCCCATCGTGTTGCTGGTATCGATCCTGTCTACGCTTTTGGCTTTGATCATTCAGTTTGTGGCCCCACAACAGCTGCCAAGCGGGATGGAGGAAATAGCACGCCCCGAACCTTGGTTACTTGCAGTGCGTCAGTTCGGTCAGTTGATGGTGCTGATTTGTGCGATCTACTTTGGCGGGCGTATTTTAGACGGGCGCGGCGGCTTTAAGGACGTTGCGGTCGTGCTGTCATGGCTGCAAATTTACTCAATACCTTTCCAACTGACGGTCGTTTTGTCGGCGGTATTTGCCCCGCAGTTAGGGGCTGTTCTGTTCATGGGGGTGGGTGCCTACCTGATCTATGTCATGGTGGGTTTTATCGATATCGTGCATGAGCTTGGCTCAATGTGGAAAGCCACAAAATTGCTGATCTTAGTACTTGTTGCGCTGGCCCTTGGCTTCAGCCTTCTATTAACCCTATTCGCCACTGGCGCGTAAGCCGCCGGCAAAAGGAGAGACCCCGAGATGTATAATGTAGCTGAAGTGCGCAAAGATTTCCCGATCCTGTTGCGTGAAGTGAATGGCAAACCGTTGGTTTATCTCGACAACGGGGCCTCTGCGCAAAAGCCGCAGGTGGTCATTGATGCTGTGACCAAAGGCTATGCGGAAGAATACGCCAACGTACACCGCGGGCTGCATTATCTGTCGAACCTTGCAACGGATAAATACGAAGCGGTGCGCGGCAAAGTAGCGAAGTTTCTTAACGCGCCATCAGAAGACGAGATTGTGTTCACCAGTGGCACGACTGAAGGCATTAACCTTGTTGCGTATGGCTGGGCGATGCCGCGTATGCAAGCCGGTGACGAAATTGTTCTGAGTGTGATGGAGCACCATGCCAATATTGTTCCGTGGCATTTCTTGCGCGAACGTCAGGGTGTTGTCCTAAAGTGGGTCGATGTTGACGCCAACGGCGCCCTTGATCCCCAAGCGGTGATCGATGCGATTGGCCCAAAAACAAAGCTGGTTGCAATATCTCATCTTTCCAATGTTTTAGGCACCAAAGTTGATGTGAAATCTATCACCGAGGCCGCGCACGCAAAAGGTGCTGCAGTGCTGGTAGATGGTAGTCAAGCGGCTGTGCACGGGCCCGTCGATGTGGCCGATATTGGCTGTGATTTTTACTGTGTCACTGGGCACAAGCTTTATGGTCCGTCAGGGTCTGGTGCGAATTATATCAAGATGGATCGCATGAAAGAGATGCGGCCTTTTATTGGCGGCGGCGACATGATCCGCGAGGTTCACCGCGACAGTGTGACATGGAACGCGCCCCCGATGAAATTTGAAGCGGGCACTCCTGGCATCGTTCAGACGATCGGCTTTGGTGTGGCGCTGGAATATATGATGGACCTCGGTATGGAAAATATCGCGGCCCATGAAGAAAAGCTGCGCGACTATACGTGGGCCAAGCTGAAGGGCCTGAATTGGTTGAATATTCAAGGGCAAACCTCTGATAAGGCTGCTATTTTCAGCTTCACAATTGATGGTGCTGCTCACGCGCACGATATTTCGACTGTGCTTGATAAAAAGGGCGTGGCCGTACGTGCGGGTCATCACTGTGCGCAACCATTGATGGAGCACATGGGCGTTCCGGCGACCTGTCGTGCATCTTTTGGTCTCTACAATACAGAGGCTGAGGTTGATGCGCTTGTTGATGCACTTGAGCTTTGCCACGAGTTATTTGCCTGAGACTGCGTAAAGCCGCAGTTTGATCAATATCGGCGTTGCGAGGAAAGCTGCGCACAGGTATAGAGTTTCAAAAGGTCCTTTAGCTCAGCTGGATAGAGCGCTGCCCTCCGAAGGCAGAGGCCAGAGGTTCGAATCCTCTAAGGACCGCCATTCTTACAAAAAACATTGATTTTATTGGATTATTCGGCGTTTTGTCCAACTTGATTAAGCGAGTTGGAAAAAAATCCGACGTAATGACCCAGATCAAGGCGCCGTTTTTGTGTTGTGAGCGTAGCGAGATGTTGCGAAATCTAGCATTTTTTCCTGAACGGGGTTTTCTATCGCTAATTTGGATTAGCTCATGGGAAGTTAACGATTTTAACGAGTAAAACGAGGAATGATTTCATTATTAAACTGACAATCCTTGCAGTAGTAGCAATTACCGGATTTGTGACCCCAGCGTTTTCCTATCCGAGTATCGGTTTTGGACTTAATTTTTCGTTCGGTGGTAATGGTGTTGTAACCAGCCTCGGCGTACGTGGATTTACTGATAACGAAGAAGACAAAGTGGCTGGTAGCCTAGGTCTGGACTACGTTTTTGGTGAGAACCGCGTGCGGCCAACGGTTGGTGTCGTTTACCTAGGTAGTAACAACTACATCGGCCTTGATGTGGGCTTTGGTAGTGGACAGGTCGAATTCGGTTTAGGTGCTGGTGTGGTTGATACTGCTGATGATGTTATGCCATCGCCGATAATTAGAGAAATTGATTTGCTATAACACTCCTTACGCGCTTGACCTGCAGCGATTGAAGCCGCTGCAGGCATGCCATTACTGCGCAAGTCTAGTTGATGTTTCTCTGACGGCTGATATTGCGCGCGCTGATGAAAATGGCCACGTGGCGTGAAGTATTGGCCTGCCCGCGGGCGCAATAACCAATTAATCATCTAACGCACCAAGCCCACGCGCGGCAAAAGCTTCAAGCCGCATAATCTCCGTCTCACTCAGCAATACGCCGTGTGTTTCGGCTGTTTCGCGTGCAGCGTAGCGTCGCTCTGACGGCAGCCTCGCGCCTTGGTCTGTCATTGCGTTGATCAGCACCTCGCCCTCTGCCACCGGATCGCGCCCACTGCTGTGGGCAAACCTAGCCGGATCAAAAGCAATGATAAGCGCACCGTGGCGGGGCAGCGGGCCGCCTTCAGCAAAATCAAGCGCCTCTTTACTCATGAATTCGCCCAACATCGCCCCTGCCATAAGTTCGATCATCGATGAGATCGCAGAGCCTTTGTGCGCGCCAAATGGCAGCATGGCGCCTGCCAGTCCTTCGGTGGCGTCAGTTGTAGGGCTGCCGTCAGGGGCAATTGCCCACCCTTCCGGAATAGGTTCTCCGGCGATACGGCGCATTTCCATGTCCCCTCTTGCAGCAACGCTTGTTGCGAAATCGAACACGTAAGGGTGGGTGCCTTTGCGGGGGTAGCCAAACGCAAATGGATTGGTTCCAAAGAGCGGCGTGGTCCCCCCAGCGGGTGCCACAAAGGCATAGCTTGGACACATCGAAATGACCGCAAGGCCAGCCCGTGCAAGGTCCTCTACTTCATACCAAAGCGCCGAAAAGTGCAGGGCGTCGCGGATTGCCAAACTGGCCATACCAAGTTCTTTAGCTCGTTCAATTAGTGTGGGGCGGCCCGTATCATAGGCAGGGCAGGAAAAGCCGCCCGCTGCATCCACTTCGATGATTGCTTTGCCTCCGTCTTTCAAAACAGGCACGGCCGTGGGGTTGGCCTTACCCGAAGCAACTGACCGCAAGCACCCCTCAATCCTGTAGATGCCATGAGACTTACAGTTGTCCCGCTCACCGGCCACAATTACGTCCGTCACGCTTTGGGCTGTTTCTGGCCGTACACCGCTTTTGGCGAAAGCCGCGTATACCTGCTCGCGCAGCGTGTCGATCGAAATGTATGTGTCTGTGGTCATAGTTGGGTCTCCGGTATCGGGTGCGGTGCGTCTAAGCGGGCCTATTGGAAATAAAGCTGCGGTTTGGCCTAAAGGGTGAAATGTCGATATTTGGTTGCCGACCTTCGATTAAATCCGCAACAATCCGGCCCGTGATGCCGCCAAGGGTCAAGCCAAGGTGTTGGTGCCCGAACGCGTGAATGATCCGCTCAGATGCAGCACTTTGGCCGATAACGGGCAGGGCGTCTGGCATTGTCGGGCGTAGCCCCATCCATTCACTTTCTGGGGCCGGAAGATCATGGAACATCTCGCCGACGCGGCGGCGTAGATAGGCAGTCCGGTTTGTGCTGGCAGTTCTGTGTTTACCTGTGATTTCGACAGTTCCTGCAATCCGCAGACCTTGGGCCATGGGACTGGCGTAAAAGCCGCCCTCGGCCCAACCGACAGGGCGGCTAACGCGATTGCCTTCAGTCCCGTAGATCAAGTGATAGCCGCGCTCAGTACCCAAAGGCAGGTGTTTGGTGTCAGTCCCTTCAATCTCGTTTGACAGCGCACCTGCGGCCACCACGAGCCTGCCCACTTCTAAGCCGCCATTCTCGAAATCCAACACAACACTTTTTGAGCCAGCGTTGGAGCGGATCAGTTTCTGGGCAACTGTGTGCCCACCGAGCGATGTGAAACGCGCGTGCATCCGGCGGATCAATTCTTGCGGGTCGTGAATGCGCCGCGCCGTTGGGTAGAAAACAGCACGCTTGATGGGCAACGCAAGGTTCGGCTCAAGGCTGCGGGCCTCTGCCTCGGATAGGTCCTCAAGGGTCACACCAAGTGCTTGCCGTTTTGTCAGGGACGCGCTGGCCTCATCCGCGGCTTTGTCCGTGGACCATATCGACAGCTGGCCAGAGTTGACGACAAGATCTTCAGCGCCTGCTTCCGCAATAAGCGGATTAAGCCCTGCGTCTGCATTGGCCAAAAGTTCAGCCAAATGCTGAGCGATTTCACTGGACCGCTTTTCAGTACAATTGGCGAGAAACGACAGCATCCATTTGGGGTTTCTCAGCGCATGGGCGTAAGAAATAGAAAGTGGGCTGTTTGGGCTGAACAAAAGCGCAGGCAGGTTTTTGAAAACCGAAGGGTCATTAACGGGCATGCAGGCGTAGGTCGCAAGGGTACAGGCGTTGCCAAAACTTGCCCCTGAACCGGGTGGATTGGGATCGATCAAAACAGTTTCGTGCCCGCGCAATTGGGACCAAAGTGCGGTGCTGACACCGACAATTCCCGCCCCCACAATTCCAACGTCATAGTCGCTCATCACGCGCGCTCCTGATGTGTCTGAACCAAGTCGTAGCAGCGGGGATTTCGTTGGGCAACTGATCTGAAGCGCTGGTCACGGGCTGCAGGCGGCCCCGAAAAAAGAGGGGTCTTTCGCCCCTCTTTTGATGATATTTAATCCGTGCCTGACCCCTTAGCTAGGGGACAACCCGCGCAAGCGTTCCGAGCGGCGGCGCAGCAATTCCACAGTGGTCAGCAACAAGATCGAGAACGTCACAAGGATCGTTGCTGCGGCCAAGATGGTTGGGCTGATTTGTTCACGAAGACCCGTAAACATTTGCCACGGCAGTGTTTGTTGTTGTGCGGAGCCTACGAAAAGCACCACGACGACCTCGTCGAACGACGTGATAAAGGCGAACAGCCCACCTGAAATGACACCGGGCAAGATAAGGGGCATCTGAACGCGGAAAAAGGTGGTCACGGGGTTTGCGCCCATGTTTGCGGCCGCGCGCGTCAGGGAGTTGTCAAAACCCACAAGCGTGGCAGTCACGGTGATGATGACGAACGGAACACCCAGAACCGAGTGTGCCAAGATGACTTTGACGTAACCTACAAACGATTGATTAAGGCCAAGGTTTGCTTCCAACCAGTTCCCGAGGGGCGCGTAGAAAAAGAACATGCCAGTCGCAGAAATGATCAACGGCACAATCATCGGCGAGATCATGATCGCCATAATCGCTTGACGGAAAGGCACATGTGACTGTGATAAACCGATTGCCGCCAGAGTGCCAAGTGTGACAGAGATCAACGTCGCAATGGGCGCGATGATGAGCGAGTTCTTAAGCGGCACCATCCATTCATCGGTCCCAAGGAAATCGCGGTAGTGTTTGAGCGAATAGCCAGCAGGATCAAACGACAGCATTTCAGGCGTAAACGTGAAAAAGTCCTGCGCATTGAAAGACAGCCAAATCACTGGCAGCAGCGGGGCGATCAGAAAGAAAAACACTAACCCGCAGATGAACAGAAACGTGTTGTACCAAAGCGTTTGCGCAGCGGTGTAGTAAACGGGCACGGCCCGGCGATAGGCACCAGTGTGCAGCCAGTAAAAAAACCAACTGATAACCGCCCCGAGTAACGCGCCCGCAACCGCACCGCCAAGTGCGCCAACGCTAAAGCCAGCGACGGCGACAAACGCGATGGTGGCTGTTCTGCCCATCGTGCGCGGGACAGCAAACTGTCCAAGCAGTGCCGCTAGGATGAACCCAAAGACCGCCCCGATAGCCAGTCCCACCAAGGGGGTGCCAAATGCATTACCGACAACAAACGCAATCGCAGCAGCTAGTGCGGCAGTGCAGGGTGCTGTGAATGTCATCAGTTTCGGGCGCGGTGCCTGTGCAAGAATAGCCATAAATCAGCCCCCCAGTTTCACGTTATCGATGCCTACGATCCGGTCGTAGAGCCAGTAGAGCACCATCACCAGCGCTAGCAAAATTGATCCAAGTGCCGCTGCCAGCCCCCAGTTGAGTGAGCTTGAAATGTGATAGGCAATACGGTTTGAGATCAGCACGCCATCTGTGCCACCCACAATTTCGGGCGTGATGTAATAGCCGATCGCCAAGATGAACACGAGGATTGAGCCCGCACCGATGCCTGGTACAGATTGTGGGAAATACACGCGACGGAATGCAGTAAAGTTCGTCGCGCCAAGGCTTTTGGCCGCGCGCAAATAACTGGGTGGGATGGTCTTCATCACTGAGTAAAGCGGCAAAATCATGAAGGGCATCAGGATGTGTGTCATGGCGATGACTGTGCCGGTGGCGTTGTTCATCAAGATTAAGCGGTTTGCGTCATCAACAAAGCCAAGCCAGACGAGGATTTCGTTGATCACACCTTGCTGTTGCAGCAGCACTTTCCAAGCGGATGTACGTACCAAAAGTGATGTCCAAAAGGGCAGCAGCACCAAGATCATCAACACGTTAGCGGTCCGCATCGGCAGGTTCGCCAACAGCCACGCGACGGGATAGCCAAGGATAATGCAGCTTGCTGTAATGACCAGAGACATCCAAAGTGTGCGTTTGAAAAGCGTGATATAGATCTGTTGGTTCTCGGGACGCATCTCAGCGGTTTCAACACCTTTTTTCATGTCGACCGCGTTCAAGAAATAACCAGAGGTGTAGTTAGGGCTGTAGATTTTGATCGCTTCCCAGACCTCTGGATCAAGCCAATCTTCGTCCATTTCCGCAAAGGCGTCTTTGAACATCGTGTTTGGCATTTGATCCAGATTAGCTGTCAGCAGCTGTAGGTCGGCCGCATGCGGGCCAGTGTAGGCATTGACCGCGCGGACAGTTGCATCGCTGCGCAAATCAAGGCCAAGCCCTGCGTAAACCGCTTCCCATGGATCGCGTTTTGAGATGTCCTTGCCGTCTTCGATGGCCTCATAAATCGCCCAGTCCGCGTAGGCGGCGGTGGTGAGGGGAAGCATCTGGGCAATTTCATCTGAAATAGTGATGCCAACATCGCCTGCAAAAGGCTCTTCGACGAGCGAGGCCCAAAGCGCACGGCGTTCTTCCAATACAGTGTTGGAGCCGGTTCCTGACATCATCGCAAACCATGTCTCGCCGTCTTTTAGGGCGGGTGCGATATCTTCGATTGGATCCTGCCAAAGCTCGCCCACATCATCAAGCTTGCGCCCCGATGTGCGGAAAAGCGACGACGTGCCAGTTTGTTCATAGTTAAGCCGAGTGCCAAGTTTCGTGTGCTCTTTGGCTTCTGCGGCTTTGAAAAGGTCGAAATAAAGGGCTTGGTATACGGCCTCATCGGGGGCGACGCCTGTGGCGCTGTCCCATTGTTGAAGCAGCTCTACGGCTTGGGGCATCGTGCTTGAGACGATCTGGTTTTCAACTGACCGGAACAACATCGTGGCAATCGGTACGATGAAGGTGATCACAACGAACAGCAAAAGCGGTGCAATCAGCGCAAGTGCGCGGAGTTTCTGACGTCGAAGTGCGCGCGCAAGGCTCGTCTTAAGTGGCGTTCCATCCGCCGCGAGCATTTGGCCGGAAGATGTCATATCGCTCATGTGGACCCCGTCGGTACAGTTGTTGGAATTTGGTGTCCGGCATATTTGTCGTGCCGGTTATCATTGGACGGGAAGGGGCCGCAAAGCCCCCTCCCAATGTGTTAAGCGTACTGCTTACTGTGCAAGCCACGCTTGGAATTTCGCGTCGATGTCGTCGCGGTAGTCGGCCCAGAACTCGTAGTTATACAAGAATGTGTTCTGTGCGTTTGCCGGGTCTGTTGGCATGTGCTGTGCCATGTCGATACCCAGTGTTGCGTGCTGACCAACAAGTGGTGCAGATGACAGACGTGCAGGGCCGTACGAGATGTACTTCGCTTGGTCTGCAAGACGCTGTGTGTCTGTTGCAAAGTAGATGAAGTCTTTGGCACGGGCCAAACGCTCATCTGACAGACCTTCTGGAATGATCCAGCCGTCAAGGTCAAACACCTGCGCGTCCCACATCATGCCAATCGGCTGGTCTTGTTCTTCGATCGCTGCGAACAGACGGCCGTTATATGTTGAGCCGATGAACACTTCGCCATCTGCCAACAGTTGCGGTGTGTCTGCACCTGCGGACCACCAGATCACGTTGTCTTTGATTGTGCCGAGCTTGGCCAACGCACGTTCTTGACCTTCTTCAGTTTCCAGAACGTCGTATACGTCTTCTTTTGCAACGCCGTCACACAGCAGGGCCCATTCAACGTTGTTGATCGGACGCTTCTCAAGTGAGCGCAAGCCTGGATATGTGTCGATGTCGAACACGTCACAAATGTCGTTTGGCGGCTCTACACCGGCTGGCACCATATCTGTGCGGTAGCCAAATGTTGTTGAGTAGACGATCTGCGGGATGAAACAATCGCCAACCATCAGGTCACCGAAATCATCTGCTGCAGATGTGCCGTCTGGTGCTGGCGCAAGATCTTCGTCTGCGTCAATTTCAAGTGCGAGGCCTTCGTCGCACAGACGCAACGCGTCAGATGCCACAACGTCCACCACATCCCATGTGATGTTACCTGCTTCGTTCATAGCGCGAAGTTTGGCCACCGCTTCAGCAGAACTTTCGTCCCACGTCACAGAGACGCCTTCGTTCATGGCGACATATGGATCAGCGTAAGCGTTGATTTGGCTTTGCTGATATGCGCCGCCCCAGCTTACAAGGGTCATGTCGTTGGCCATTTCGCCATCTGCGGATGCTGTGCCTGCCATTAGAGCTAGAACAGATACCGCTGAAACAATATTCTTAATTTGCATGGTAACTCCCAGTTTAGTCTCGCGATTTATCTTAAGCGGGTCACGAGTTAGCCCGAACGCCTGCACGGGGACGCAAAACGCACCCCGACAGGAATTTCCTTATGCGTCGAGTGCGCGGCAATCTTCCGGCAACCAACCAATCTCAATTTGTGTGCCTGGCGTCAGACGGGGCTGATCCGGTGCGTTCCGTGTTTTGACGACAAACTCTTCGTTGCCTGCAACGCGCAACCGCGTCCGGAAAATGTCGCCCATGTAAATAAACTCTAGGACTTCGGCCTTCAGGGTGTGCGCCCCTTCTTGAAGCCGGTCCATGCTCATCTCAACGCGCTCTGGTCGGATGGAAACGCGTGTCCGGTCGCCGACTGCTGATACGTTGACGGGCTTGGCCTCAATGATTTCGCCCCCATCAAGTTTTACTGTGCACAAATCGGGGCCCTTCAGTTCGGTCACGATGCCCTCAAGGGTGTTATTCTCGCCGATGAACTGCGCCACAAAGCTATTGTCAGGCTCTTCATAAAGGGTATCTGGGGCGGCCAACTGCTGAATGCGGCCATCTTCGAAAACCGCAACGCGGTCTGACATGGTCAGCGCTTCAGTTTGGTCGTGGGTAACGTAGACTGTTGTGATACCAAGCTCATGGGCAAGTCGCGTGATCTCGAACTGCATGTGTTCGCGCAACTGTTTATCAAGCGCGCCAAGGGGCTCATCCATCAAAACCAGCTCTGGCTCAAACACCAGCGCGCGGGCAAGGGCCACACGTTGTTGCTGCCCACCAGAGAGTTGCGCAGGACGGCGGCCGCCAAAGTCACCCATCTGAACCATATCCAATGCGCGCTTCACTTTTGCTTCACGCTCGGACTTGCCCAATTTGCGAACCTCAAGCGGGAAAGCGAGGTTTTCCGCAACCGTCATATGCGGGAACAGCGCATAGTTTTGAAACACCATGCCAATGCCGCGTTTATGCGGTGGAATATTGTTGATCGGCTTTCCGTCCAACAAAATTTCACCGTGCGTAGCAGTCTCAAATCCCGCGAGCATCATAAGACACGTGGTCTTGCCCGACCCCGATGGCCCCAGCATCGTCAGAAACTCGCCCTGAGGCATCGCGAGGTTCAAATCCTTTACCACGAGGTTTTCGCCGTCATACGACTTTTGAACGCGATCAAACTTCACGAACGACTGGTCATCACCCAAATCGGTCACACGCATCTCCTTGTTGTCTTTGCCGGATCGTTTTCGACCCTGTTGTTGCGGATGATGAAAACATCCATGGTTCTATGCCGCAACCCGATTTCCATTTAGGGGGCCTCAGCAGTAAAATTATGCGATTTTGCATAGGTTTTCAGATGCCACGATAGTGCTGAATTGCTTGAGAAAACGGGCTTTTGTAGCTGATCCCGTATCACAGGGATTGCACTTGCGGTTTTGAGGTTAGTGCAGCTGATGAAAACAGAATCCACGTCAGGGTCTTGTCCCAATCTGATAGCAGATTCGATAATTGAAGCAGGATCAATCCGTGCCACTCTGGACTCTACTGGCTCATTGAAGCTGCCAAAAACATATGTCGAAAGCCCGGCGGTAGCGAATGCGCGCCTAAGTGGCTCATTCACGCTTTCTGTATAGGGTGACAGCAACGCCATTCGTGACACGCTTTGTTCCGCGGCATATGCAATTGCTGCGCGAAGTGGGTTGGTGACATTTGCAACGTCGCAGACGCTTTGCACCATTTCCTCGATTGCGTCAGACCCGATGATTGCGCTGGCTGACGTACATCCATAGCCGATTGCCGCATAGGGCACGGTGCTTGGTAACAGCCGCGCGGAGGCTGTGATGTCGTCTTTCATCGCGCGTAGTGCTTCCGGCGTTACGGATTTTGCGCTGGCGATCCGGCTTACGTAAAGGGCGGCGTTGACCCCTTGAAAGCTGTCGCGGAACTCGTTTTCCAGCGTCTCATCCGCTTGCAAAACGATCACACCAAGCGCGGGCGGAAGTGCCGATACAGGCATAACTGAGTAGGGCATTTCCATCATATGCAAGCGATCTCCGGCGGGGCCTGCGGGCTGATGTAATAGGGCGCGCCTTCGGTGATGACGATATTCTCCTCATGCACTAAAATCTTGTCGCCCAGTGCAATTCCCGGCTCGAGCGTAAGGATCATACCTGCTTCAAGGACGGTATGATCTGTCGGTATAAGGGACGGCCATTCGGTCAAGGACATGCCCAAGCCATGCCCCAAACGGCCTGCATCCGTGATTTCACCACCGCGGCTGAGAACGCCGTTCATCGCATGAAACAAGTCTGCCGCCGTCGCCCCCGGTTTGGCAATTTCAAAGGCTGCGTTGCTTGCTTCGATGAGGGTTTGATGAGCCACCTTAACTGCCTTGCTGGGGTTGCCGATGGACCAATTACGATCGAAATCCGCAAAATAGCCGTCCCACACCAGCCCAGTATCCAACATCAGAACATCCCCCTGTGACAAGGCACGGGTGTGCGCAGGCGAGATCACATCACGGTAGCCATCTTGCTCTGCGGCACCAGCCAAATAGGGCACCCAATCAGCGCCTTCTTCAAGGCACAGGATTTGAAAATCACGGAAGATTTTATCGAGCGGCACGCCGGCACTTGCAATTTCTGGAACGCGTGAGAATGCCCGCCCCGCGATTTCACATGCGTGGGTCACTTTAGCGATTTCGGCGTCTGATTTAACCATCCGAAGCGCACGCAGAATGCCGTGATCTGTCGTAATTTCAACGGCTTCTGCCAAGGTCGCAATGTTGCGATACGGCATCCTCAGGTGCGTTTCATGCCCGTCTGGCACGCCGATCAAGCCATTTGGAGCAAGCTCTTTCAGGGTGTCGATCAAAAGACTGATGCCGTCATCGCTTAGGTCTGGGGAACTCCACGACCGAATATCATCGATCCAAGTCTGGCCCATTAAATCTGCACCAATGGATGGGATGACGGCTACCGGTTTTCCGTGCGCTGGCACGATCAAAAACCATGGACGGGTAGGGCTTTCCCAAAAGCGGGTTAAGTAACCCGTGAAATACCTGACGTCGGGTTCTGTTGTAAGCAACAGTGCCGCAAGTCCGTGGTTTGCTATCATGGCTTGGGCCTTTGCGGTGCGTGCCGCAAATTCAGAGGTCTCAAAGCCCCTCAATCAGCCACTTCCGATAATATGCACAGAATGCGAGCGTCTTTGGTGATGTTCAGGGCGGCTTGCACGTCACCGTTCATTGCAGCAGCCACCCCCGCACCACCGGACGCAGTGGTGGCTAAATCTTGAGTTGCAAGGCGCGACAATACTGGCGTTACTTCATCATCATCCAGTGTCAGAATTACATTAGCATCACGCGCTAACCCATTGAGAGCAATCAAAGAAGGTTCTTTACAATCAAGCCTTCCCATCACGCTGTCAGGGCCATCAGCAAAGACGCATTTCCGCGCCTCTATGCTCTTTTGCAAAGCGGGTGCTGATGTGGGCTCTACGACGATGATCTGCGGTGCTTCGCCCCAAGCTTGGCGCATATACGCAGCCGCTGCCCCCGCCAAACCGCCTACGCCTGCTTGCAAAAAGATATGAGTGGGGGGCTCTGGACATTGGGTGACGGCCTCCGCTGCCATTTGTACGTAGCCTTCCATCAAAGTGTGCGGCAAATCTGTATAGCCGTCCCATGAACTGTCGGACAAAAGTGTCCAGCCGTTGTCTTTTGAGGCCTGCATCGCAGCGGCCATTGAAGCTGCGTAATCGCTTCCCTCGCGCACAACGTCGGCCCCAAGGGCGCGCAGCTTTGCACCAAAGACCTCGGGGACCGTGGCTGAAATATAGACGACTGATTTTGCACCAAAGAGCCGCGCGCCTACGGCGACGCTCATCCCGTGATTGCCCGCGCTGGCAGTGACAAATGTGCGCCCAGTCAAAGTGCTGCTATCTGGGTTTTCCGTAATATCATTTGCCTGTCGCGCGATGACGTAAGCCGCCCCGAGCGCTTTAAACGATCCAAGACCCATACGGCTACGTTCATCTTTAATCCAAAATGCCGATACAGGTGCAAGGCCTTCGGCTGCAACCAGCGGTGTTTGCGCGGCACGGGGGCATTTGTTCAGAAGCTCCGCAACGCGTCCAGCATCCGTTGAAGGGTAGGGCGCATTCGGTGCGAGCTTTGGATGCGCGCGCAATGGATTTTCAAGCAGTTCCATTTGGTCCTGACTGCGGCGCGTGGCAAAAACCGATGCGTCGCGTTGCTCTTTTCATCACTAGCCTATCCCGTGATTTTGGGAGTAAGGGTTCAATTGCGGCACTTGATGCTTTTTTCGCGCTTTTTCGCCTGGGTCCCAGACCTCAATATGAAGAGGGTGGCACTTTGCAGTGTCCGATGAATGCTCGGATGAGCAATCGCCACCGGGACAGGCGGATAGCCCCACAAGCAAATCGATCTCGGCGTAAAATTCCAAGTAATCACCAGGCCGCACCGGGCTTGATTTCATGAAATACTGCCCTGTATCTCTGGTAAAACCAGTGCACATGAATACGTTCAGCACGTCATGGACATAGGCTTCTGCCTCACTGGCGGACAGCTTGGTATGCTCGGCTAAGGCGCGGGTAAGGTTGGAGTGACAGCAGTAATGATAGTCATCACCTGACAGCAACCGCCCCGTGTAGGGGTCGCAGCGCGTGCCGATCACATCATGAACCGAGCCGCCATACATATCGAAACCGTACCAATCGAGTGTGTCATCCACGATTGTTGCCATGGCGCGCATGTGCGGAAAGCTTGACCACATCTGATCGCCCGTCGACAGATGCGTGCCGTGCAGCGCGCGGGTTTTTCCTGAATAGAACTTCTCTGAAAGATCGTTGGCGTTCCAAAGGTTTAAATCGCCTACTTGCGGCCCGTCCACCGACACGATCCGAAAGAACGCGCCGGCAGGTACCTCGATACAGCCTGCGGTTCTTGGCGCGATCTTGATCTGGTTCGAGAGTTTTGCGCCTTTGCGGATATGCTTGAGCGCGCCAACGTCCGGTTGCGGCAAGGTTTCAGGCGGATAGCAAATGACGGGGCGGACCCGTTGCATTTGCTCTGCTGTTTCGGGCGCGCGGTGGTTTGGTTGCTCAAGCTTCATCGTTCAGGCGCCTGCCGGCAAAACGGCGTTCACAGCCTTTACTGTTTTGCCAACAACTTCGTCGACCTCCGCATTAGTTAGACAGAAAGGTGGCGCAAAACCCAAGATGTCGCCTTGGGGCATGGCCCGCGCAATCACGCCTTCACCAAGCAAAGCCGCAGATACTTGTGCGCCGATTTTGTTGGCTGCATCAAAGAATGTGCGTGGGTCGCGGTCTTTGACCAACTCCACCGCGCACAGCATTCCTTCGCCGCGAATTTCGCCAACATTAGGGTGATCTCCGAGGGCTTCATGCATGGTTTTGTTGAGATAAGCACCCACTTTGCCTGCGTTCTCAACCAAGTTGAGGTCATCGATCAGCTTCAGGTTTGCGACACCTGCAGCCGCACCAATTGGGTGGGCGGAGTACGTCCAGCCGTGCCCGATGGGGCCGTTTTCATCCGTGCCGCGTTCCAGCACCGACCACATTTTCTCAGACACGATAGAGCCAGAAAGCGGCGCGTAGGCAGACGTAAGCCCCTTGGCGATGGTGATCATGTCGGCCTCAATGCCGTAGTGATCGCTGCCAAACATGGTACCGAGGCGGCCGAAACCAGTGACCACCTCATCTGCGATCAACAAGATATCGTGTTTTTTCAACACGGCTTGAATAGCTGGCCAATATCCTCGCGGTGGCGGCACGATGCCGCCGGTGCCCAGAACAGGCTCGCCGATAAATGCTGCGATCGTATCAGCACCTTCGCGCGCAATCAGCGCTTCTAATTCTGCAACACAATGTGCAACGAACTGTGCTTCTGTCTGGGATGTATCTGCGCGGCGGTAGTAATAGGGCGCTTCGGTATGAATGACCTGATCGACGGGCAGGTCGAACTTTTTGTGAAAGAGCTCAAGCCCCGTCAACGACCCTGTCACGATGCCCGAGCCGTGGTACCCGCGCCAGCGCGAGATGATCTTCTTCTTTTTGGGACGTCCGAGGATGTTGTTGTAATACCAGATCAGCTTGATGTTCGTCTCATTGGCGTCCGAGCCACCCATGCCAAAATACACTTTGGACATGTTGGAGGGTGCGCGATCAAGGATCATTTTCGACAGTGTTACGGAAGCCTCGGTGCCGTGGCCCACGTATGAGTGGTAGTAGGCCAGCTCTTTTGCCTGCGCGGCAATGGCCTCTGCAATTTGTTGGCGACCGTATCCAACATTTACGCAATAAAGTCCCGCAAAGGCATCTAAAAGTCGTACCCCGTCACGGTCTTCAATGTGACACCCGCTTGCCGTGCGGATGATCCGTGTGGCGGTTTCTCCCCGCGCGTGTTGGGCAAGATGCGTTGAGGGGTGAAAGAAGTTTTCACGGTCCCATTGTGCGAGTTGGTCGTTGTGTAGCAAGGCTCACCTATTCGGTTTGCGGCGCGCGGCCGTGGGTCGAAAAACTGGAGCCTTGTGCGCGACAGGCGGCATAGTGCTCCGCTCGTCCCGACAGCAGCGCGCAATGCCTTTATTGCCGAGATGAGAAAAGCTTAGCGAGAGTCTAATTATATTTCTAGTGTTTTGTGTTCGGAGCTTCATGGCGCGGTAACTCATTGTAATCGTGTGCATTTGTATCTGACCCGCGTATTTTCGAGTATTTTTGCCGACGCGAAGTGACGTGGCTGTACTCTGGTGTGTCGTAATTTGAATTGACCAATTCCAAAGCTAGCCGGCAGTCTTTTAGCCAACAGGCCAGCCTAAAGTGGTGCCATTGGCGCTATTTTAGATTGGTCGGTTTCCTAAAATATTGATCCTACAAAAATAAGAAATGGATGGCCGATGCCGATTGAACATGCGCCGTTTTCTCAGACTGAATATGATCGACGCATCGCGCTGACCCGCACTGCGATGCAAAAAGCCGGGCTTGATGTTTTGTTTGTGACGGACCCGTCAAACCAAGCGTGGCTTACCGGATACGATGGTTGGTCGTTCTATGTTCATCAAGGTGTCATTCTGGGGCTTGAGGGAGAGCCCGTGTGGTGGGGCCGTATGATGGATAAGTTCGGCGGGCAGCGCACTTGCTGGATGGCCGATGACAATGTGATTGGCTACGGGGACCACTTCGTTCAATCAACTACCTATCACCCGATGCAGGACCTTGCAGAGCAGTTGCGTGCGCGTGGTTTTGAACGGGCGCGTATTGGTGTTGAGATGGAGAATTACTATTACTCCGCCAAAGCGCATCAGGTGCTGTCTTCCGAGTTGAAGGATGCAACAATTCACGATGCGACGGCAGTTGTGAATTGGCAGCGGCTTATCAAATCCGATGAGGAAATTGGGTTCATTCGCAAGGCCGCACGTATTTCGGAAAAGGTAATTGAAACCGCTCTTGAAAAAGCGGCGCCTGGCGTTCGCAAAAATGATCTGGTCGCGGACATTATGCACGCGGGCATCACCGGTGTTGGGGATGACTGGGGGGACTATCCGGCAATTGTCCCGCTGACGCCGTCGGGGTTGGATGCAACAGCGGCACATTTGACGTGGGACGGACGGCCCATGCAGGCAGGTGAGGCCACGTTTTTCGAACTTTCTGGCTGTTACCGCCGCTACCACGCGCCGCTCTGCCGTACTGTATTTTTAGGAAAGCCGTCTGATGACATGCGCCGTGCGGAGGCCGCGCAAATTGAGGGGATCGCTGCAGGGCTAGAGGCTGCTCGGGCGGGGAACCGGACGTGCGATATTGCCAATGCTTTCATGGATGTTTTGGCCAAGCATGGCATTTCACGGCAAGGGCGCATGGGCTATCCGATCGGCCTAAGCTACCCGCCTGATTGGGGAGAGCGCACCGCATCCATCCGTACCGAAGATGAAACGGTTCTACAGCCTGGCATGGTGTTCCATTTCATGCCCGCACTTTGGATGGACAGTTGGGGCCTTGAGACCACTGAGACGATTTTGATCACTGAAACTGGGGCGGCTGAAGCTCTTTGCAATATTGAGCGCAAGCTCGTCGTGAAAGACTAAAGTCATGGCCAGCCTGAAAGAAACCACGGAACTGTTGGGAAAGCTCATCTCGTTTCCCAGTGTGTCCAGCGACAGCAACCTTGATCTGATCAACTTCTTGGCGGAATATCTCGAACGGACGGGGGCACGGGTTATCACCCAGCCGTCGGCGGATGGGATCAAGGCCAATTTGTGGGCAACACTCGGGCCAGAGGGGCCGGGTGGTATCGTGTTGTCGGGGCATTCGGATGTTGTGCCTGTGACGGATCAAGATTGGACCAGCGATCCCTTCGAGATGGTTGAGAGGGACGGCAAACTATTCGGCCGTGGGACCTGTGATATGAAGGGGTTTATCGCAGCAGCCGCGGTCAAAGCGGCAGATTACGCTGCCAAACCCCTTAAAAGGCCAGTACATTTTTCGTTTACATATGACGAGGAAACCGCCTGTTTGGGCATTCAAGATCTTGCCAAATGGTTGACCGAGCAGGATTTGCGCCCTGCCTTGGCAATTGTCGGTGAGCCGACGATGATGCAGGTGATTGAAGGGCATAAAGGGTGCAACGAATACACCACCCATTTTCACGGGTGCGCAGGGCATGGATCAATGCCTGACCTTGGGGTGAATGCAGTTGAGTATGCGGTCCGCTATGTCTCGCGTTTGCTGGACATCGGCGAGCAACTGAAAACCCGTGCGCCGGCAGACAGCCGATTTGAACCCCCTTGGACTACGATCAACACAGGGGCGTTGGTAGGCGGCACAGCGCACAACGTGATCCCAGAGACAGCCTCGGTCGATTGGGAATTCCGCCCCGTACAAATGAGCGATTTCCACTTTGTCAAAGAAGAGATCGAAGATTACGCACAATCGGTTTTGTTGCCCGCAATGCGAGCGGTTGATCCAGATGCCAATATCCGCACAGAAATCATTGGGGAGGTAGCGGGCCTTGAGCCTGCAACCGTAAATGAAGCCCGCGATATTTTGTTGGAGTTAACAGGCAGCAACGGCGCGGGCGTCGTGCCGTTTGGGACAGAAGCGGGTATCTTTGGTTCCCTCGGGATGTCTGCGGTGGTTTGCGGTCCGGGTTCAATCGAGCAGGCCCACAAACCCGATGAATTTCTCGCACTTGATCAATTGCAAAAATGCCTGACGATGTTGGATGATTTGGAACGTAAAGTGCACGCATGAACCGACATTGTGAGCAGGGCAAGCACTAGTTGGCTGCGGGCTGAATGGCGCAGAGGATTTCTTACGTAATAGTCTTTGGCCGCTGTTACTGCCTAGAATTGCAGAGAAGCCAGATGTCAAATCTCGAGACCATATTAATCAGCGCACCATGCTGAAATACCCATCCTAATAACCATTTTCGTAAAAATGGCTCCGACGGTAGGGATCGAACCTACGACCAATTGATTAACAGTCAACTGCTCTACCGCTGAGCTACGTCGGAACACTCGAGAGGGCTATAGCAATGGTGTTTGGGCGCGTCCAGAGGCATTTTGGCAAAAATAACAAATTTAAGACGGAATTTTTTCGAGCAGTCTGAATTTGCTTTGAATAGAAAGAATTCCTTCGGGTGAAACGAATTTTTTAGTCATAAGATCAATGAGATGGGCCAGTACGTTTTGCTCGGCTGCGGGCCAAAGATTGGGGTTGATGTCACTGTATATCTGCTGTGTCAGCTCTTTTGGCGTCTTTGGGCCTGCTTCCAACGTTCTGATGATCTGTTTGGTGCGTTCCATGCGGTGACTGATGAGCCATTCAATCCGTTTTTGGGGATCTTCGATGGCTTCTCCGTGCGCAGGTAGCAGTTTACGCGCCGCGCGTGTTCTTGTTTGCTCACAAGAGGTAATGAACTGCGTCAGATCCCCATCGGGCGGCGCCACCAGCGATGTTGCCCATGCCATGATCAAATCACCGCAAAGCTCAACATCCCCCACAGCGAAGCTCATGTGATTGGCGAAATGACCGGGTGTATGATGTGCAGTGATGCGCCAGCCCGCATGTTCGATTACTTGGCCCTCATTTAAGCGGACATCCGGTGCGAATTGCTGATCCACCCCTTCGCCTCTTTTTAGGGCGTCTGTCTGGGCGAGGGCGCTCATGACATCACTCCGGCCTGTGGTGCTGTCTCCTAAGGCGTGTACTTTTGCACCCGTGATTGAGGCAACACGGGCGGCAAGAGGGCTGTGGTCAAGGTGGCTATGGGTCACAAAAATATGCGAGATACGCTGATCTTTTTCGAGAGCATCCATGATGGCCTGACAGTGGGCATCATCAATCGGGCCGGGGTCCACCAGCGCAAGGTCCGATGTGCCGACAAGAAAGCTATTGGTCCCTGCGCCAGTGAGCGGCGAGGGGTTGTTGCATGTGATCCGTTTGATGTTTTGAGCCACCTCAATGGGCTGGCCGTAGGGCAATGACATTTTCGGTGCTTTCCATCTGGGGGGCGCTAGGGGTAGATATAGGGCATGATTTTCCCGTGGCTCAAACGATATATGCCGCGCTCGCTTTATGGCCGGGCCGCGCTGATCCTAATCCTTCCGGTTGCTGTGCTGCAAATCGTGGTGGCCTTGGCGTTTGCTCAGCGTCATTTTGATGGTGTGACAGAACAGATGAGCCGCGTTCTGGCCATTGAGTTGCGGTATCTGACGTCGCAAATCAACAATGCGGCGGGTGCTGAGACTGCTGTGGTTGAAGCAGGTCGCATCGCGCGGGCTTTGGATATGGAGCTAACCGCTGATCCCGTTGATGGGGTCATCAAAGGGTGGAGCGATATCTCGGGCATCACGATCGCGCGGGTTTTGAATGGTGAGGTGCCAAAGCTTTCGGGGATTAACTTGGCACTTGAGCCCTCGCTTGTTGGCGTCACCCTGTCGACGGACCACGGGCTATTTACCGTAACGCTTGATCGCCGCCGTCTGTCACCTAAAAACCCACATCAGCTTTTTGTTTGGATGGTCGCCATCGGTGCAGTGATGTTGGTCATCTCCTATATGTTTTTGCGCAACCAATTGCGGCCGGTTAAGCGGTTGGCGGTTGCGGCGGCCGCGTTTGGGCGAGGGCAGGTGGTGTCTCTGACGCCCACGGGGGCCACGGAAATGCGCGCAGCGGGGACGGCCTTTTTGGATATGCGTGCACGGATTGAACGGCAAGCGCAGCAGCGGCGCCTTATGTTGTCGGGGATCAGTCATGACCTGCGCACGCCACTGACCCGCATGCGGCTTGGGCTGTCTCTGATGGACGAAGACACCAGCGAGCTAGAGGGTGATGTGGACGCCATGCAGCAGATGCTTGATGCGTTTTTGAATTTCGCGCGTGATGAAGGCACGGAAGAAACAGAAATTGCCGATCTGGGTCAGCTGATTACGGATGCAATTCAACAAAGTCAGCGTGCAGGATTTGACGTCAAAGCGGTAGACGCAATTTCTACGGTATCGATGCCTTTGCGCCCTATGGCAATCGGCCGGTTGCTGGATAATCTCATCTCGAATGGTGCAAAATATGGCACCCGTGTTGGGGTATCACTTGCGGTGAGCGAACGAAGCGTGTGCATCACCATTGAAGATGATGGTCCGGGTATTGAGCCTGAGTTTTATGACACCGCATTGCGTCCGTTCACGCGGCTTGAGGGGGGGCGTAACCAGAACAAAGTCGCGGGCGTCGGGCTTGGTTTGGCAATCGCCAATGATATCGTGCGCAGCCACGGCGGGTCTTTGCGCCTTGGTGTCAGCGATGCGCTTGGGGGGTTGCGTGTTGATGTGGTGTTGTCACGTCCCGCACCTGACTAATGAAGCGGCGTGTGTGGTAGGCCCGGCAGGACTTGAACCCGCGACCAAGCCGTTATGAGCGGCCTGCTCTAACCAGCTGAGCTACAGGCCCACGCAACATCGTGCTATCCTTGGCATTCAAAAGGGTCAAGGTGGCATGATTGGTTTTTGTGCTCCAGTTTGGTGCACTCTACAGTTCAGATTTCATGCGTTATCCACCGCGAAGGCGGCTTAAACCCCATCTCCCTTTGACCCCTTCGCGCGGACCTGCTACGTGGCGGCAACATCATTGTCCGGAGCGCGCATATGTCCAATGACACCCCCACATCCCCGCAATCATTGAGCTATGCTGACGCTGGCGTTGATATCGACGCAGGCAACGCTTTGGTCGAACGGATCAAGCCCGCCGCGAAGTCTACCAATCGTGCTGGTGTGATGGCTGGCTTGGGCGGTTTTGGTGGTCTGTTTGACCTTAAGGCGGCGGGTTATAGCGATCCAATCTTGGTTGCGGCGACAGACGGTGTTGGCACGAAACTGCGGATTGCCATTGATACAGGTAACGTTGACGGTGTTGGCATTGATCTGGTGGCGATGTGCGTGAACGATTTGATTTGCCAAGGCGCAGAGCCGCTTTTCTTTTTGGACTACTTCGCAACAGGCAAGCTTGAGCTTGATAGCGCTGCGCGCATCATCGAGGGGATTGCAGCCGGCTGTAAGGCCAGCGGATGTGCCTTGATCGGTGGTGAAACTGCCGAAATGCCTGGCATGTATGAGGGCGGTGATTTTGACCTTGCGGGTTTTGCTGTTGGCGCGATGGAGCGTGGTGTAAGCCTGCCCGCTGATATCCAACCGCGTGATATTTTGCTGGGTCTTGCCAGTGACGGTGTGCATTCAAATGGCTTCTCGCTTGTGCGCAAAATCGTCGAAGTGTCAGGCCTTGGTTGGGACGATGTATGTCCTTGGGACGCAAGCCAGACCCTTGGTGCTGCGCTTTTGACGCCGACGCGGCTCTATGTGCAAAGCACTTTGGCGGCCTTCAAAGCCGGTAAAATTCAAGGTCTTGCCCATATCACTGGCGGCGGACTTACCGAGAACTTGCCCCGCGTGCTGCCAGAAGGCTGTGCCGCGCAAGTTGATCTTGATGCGTGGGACTTGCCACCGGTTTTCAAATGGCTTGCCCAAGAAGGTCAGATGCACGCAGCTGAGCTGTTGAAAACATTTAATTCCGGCATTGGCATGGTGGCCGTTGTGCGCGAGGCCGATGTGGCAGACGCGGTACGTATTCTGGCCGAGCACGGCGAGATTGTAGTGCCCCTTGGTCAAGTTACCGAAGGCGATGGTCAGGTTCACTACTCCGGCGCCATCGCGTGAACACAGCTAAACGGGATGTAGACCGCCTGCGCGTGGCGATTTTGATCTCTGGCGGGGGCTCAAACATGATGACCCTGCTCGATGACATGGGGCGTGACGATCATCTTGCAACACCAGTGATCGTAATCGCCAACCGCCCCGATGCAGGCGGGCTGGCAAAGGCGCGCGCAAACGGTGTTGCAGCACAGTGTATCGATCACAAAGCTTTCGACAGCCGTTCAGAATTTGAAGATGCGCTGCATGGGGTACTGCTTGATGCGGCTCCTGATCTGATTTGTTTGGCGGGCTTTATGCGTATTCTAAGCGCTGAGTTTGTGGCAAAGTGGGAGGGGCGTATTCTTAACGTTCACCCATCGCTTTTGCCAAAATACAAAGGTCTTCATACCCATGCCCGCGCCATTGAGGCGGGTGATGATTTGCACGGATGTACAGTGCATCACGTAACTGCTGCCCTCGATGACGGGCCGATCATTGGCCAAGCGACCGTGCGGATTGCAGCAGATGACACACCAGAAAGCCTTGCGGCCAAAGTGTTGGTGCAAGAGCATCTGCTTTATCCCAAAGCGTTACGGATCGCGTGCGAAAGTATAATACAGAATTAAGACATGAAAATCGGCTTGGAGATGTGGCTGGAAATGGCTACACAAGATGAACTTCGGGACGTCCCCGACAACTAAAGAACGGCCGCACATGCGCACATTGACCACTACCAAAGCTTTATCCGAATTTTGTGCCAGCGCACGCGAGTGTGACTACGTTACAATCGACACCGAGTTTTTGCGCGAACGCACGTATTATTCAAAGCTTTGCCTGATCCAGATGGCCTACCGCGGTGAGAATGGTGCAGACGCTGTGCTGATTGATCCGCTGGTGGATGATTTGTCGCTTGAGCCGCTCTATGATCTGTTCCGGGACACCTCTGTCGTCAAAGTGTTTCACGCCGCCCGACAAGACCTCGAGATTTTCTTTGTGGATGCCAAAGTTTTCCCAGAGCCACTTTTTGATACACAAGTGGCGGCAATGGTGTGCGGTTTTGGTGAGCAGGTGGGCTACGAGACACTTGTCCGCAAAATCGCACGTCAAGCGCTTGATAAGTCGTCACGGTTTACGGATTGGTCACGCCGACCTCTAAGTGATGCACAGAAAACCTATGCGCTCGCTGATGTTACCCATTTGCGCGATATTTATGAGTTTCTTAAAGTTGAGATTGAAAAATCCAGCAGAACCAAGTGGGTAGAGGAAGAACTTGAAGTTCTTACATCGCCTGAAACATATATCATTGAGCCGCAAAACGCATGGGCGCGTATCAAAACGCGCACGCAATCAGGCCGCTTTATGGCGTTGGTTCAAACTCTTGCAGAGTTTCGTGAGGGATATGCGCAAAGCAAAAATGTGCCGCGTAACCGAATTATGAAAGATGACGCGCTGCTTGAGATGGCCTCTTTAAAACCGACCTCGCACAAAGAGCTGAATGGCGCACGTTTGCTGCAACGCGATGCCCGCCGCGGTGAAATTGCTGATGGTATTCTTGCCGCTGTTGCAAAAGGCATCGCAATGCCAGCGGATAAAGCGCCCAAGATTGCCAAGGCGAATTCGAACATCCAAGTGAACCCTGCGTTGGCGGATCTGCTTCGCGTGTTGTTGAAGGCAAAATGCGACACTGCTGGTGTTGCCCAAAAGCTTGTTGCCAACGCAGCTGAGCTTGATGCAATCGCGGCGGGTGAGCGTGATTTGCCATCATTGCGCGGATGGCGCGCCGAGGTGTTTGGCCAAGACGCCCTGCGCTTGAGCGAAGGCAAAGTGGCGCTTGCAACCCAAGGCGACAAAGTTGTCACGATTGAGCTTGACGCTGTTTAAGTGGCTAATTCCTTAGCGACGGGTGCGGCGGAGGTTGTCTTGGCCGCGTACCTCAATTGCAGTGATGCCTTGAAGTGCAATGTCAGACACAAATGTACCCACAGTGATTTCCCGTGATGGCGCGCTGCCAACGGGTGCCCCGGGGCGAGGCGGCACAACTTTAAACTCAAACGCAAGCAGGCCTCGCGTCTCGGTCTCAACCTCGATCAACTCAGCAGTGTGAAAACCTTGGGTCTGGGGCAGGCCTGTCGCGCGCACAATGGCGCCGCCGGGCGCGCGTTCAATCCGCATATCGGCCACTTGTGAAATAAGGGGGCGGATGTCTTTTGCTGTTTCCAACGCACCTTCGGGCGTCAGCCGTTCTTCTTGCCGCTCGTAGTTGAACCAATTCATTGGGTTCACGCGGCTTTCCCGAATGCTTCCACAAGCGGTTAAGCTGACAGCGGCAGTAACGAACACGGCAGATCTAATGATGCGGCGCATGAAAACCCTATACGTTGCGGCGCGAAAATGCGCCTGTATTTGCTATCTGATCAGTTCGGGTTTGAAAACCCTGCGAAAAGCTTGATTGCCCCTAGACGGGGGCGGGGCTGCGACTTACCTGATCCTCAAGAGAAGCAAAGGAACCGGTCATGGCAGCACAAGAATTTGAAGAATTGGCGGAAACGTTTGAATTTCTGGATGATTGGGAAGATCGGTATCGCCACGTCATTGATATGGGGAAAAGTCTGCCGCCTCTGGACCCTGCATTTCAGGTTGACGCGACAAGAGTCGACGGATGCGCAAGCCAGGTATGGTTGCGCCCCATGATCCAAGGCACTGGCCCAGATGCGGCGTTTGAGTTTGAGGGTGACAGCGATGCGATGATCGTCAAAGGCCTGATTGCGGTACTGCATACGCTTTATGCAGGGCGCACGGTTGCGGATGTGGGTAAGGTCGACGCACTGTCTGAGTTGGGGCGTCTTGGCTTGAACGATCACCTGTCTGCACAGCGGTCAAATGGTGTGCGCGCGATGGTCGAACGGATACGGCTGGTGTCTGCAGAGGCGGCTGCGGGCTAAGCCTGCGCCCATGAAGCGATTGCCCGCTGCATATCGCCGTAGCCCGTGAAGCGGCGCTCAAAATCAAGGCCAAGTCGGGCGGCGCAGTCTTTTGCTTTGGCGGTCAACTCTGCGTCATTAGTCTGCGCTTGATAGACCAGCGTTGTGTAGTGCCCAAAATACATATCCCGCAATTCAGGATGACGATCAAGGCCAAGGGGCTGGATGACGAAAGCGTCAAACTGGCGTACCAAAAAGTCTGTAAGGTAAAAACACGTCATCTCGCCGCGCGCTTCAAATACAGCTTTGCCCTCAAAAAAGCTGTAACAATGTGGGCCGGCGATCATCTCGACCCCAAGTGTGTCGCAGGTTTGCTGCAGTAAGCCCCCTGTGCCGCAGTCAGCGTAAACCACATAGATCTTTTCGTAGGTTGTCCGGTGCTGTTCAACAGCCTTGCGGACGGCGTCTGGAATACCGGCTGGCGAGTTGTGTAAAATTGCGGGCAGGCACTTCAGGTCCATGTGCGCCCAACCAGCAGTATTGAGAATATCCAAAATCTCACGAGCAAGGGCACCACAAGCCAGCAATAAAACGCGGGCCTCACCAGTTGGCTCAACGCCGTAATCGCGCAAAGTTGCGTCATCCATTATTACCACTCCCTGAAATAAAAAGCCCCGCCCGAATAATCCGAGCAGGGCTTTTTTTTCGAAATATCCAATTCCTAAAGGCTGGCTTAACTGGCTGCCATTTGGTTGTGTTTACGCGCCATGAATGTTTTCGCGGTCTCAACGGCAACGGCCGCATCACGACAATACGCGTCTGCTCCGATTGCGCGGCCAAATTCTTCGTTAAGCGGCGCACCGCCAACCAGAACTGTGTAATCGTCGCGAATGCCTTTTTCGACCATCGTATCGATAACAACCTTCATGTAAGGCATCGTAGTGGTCAGCAGGGCCGACATCCCAAGGATATCCGGTTGCTCGGTCTCAAGTGCCTCAAGGTAGCTTTCGACTGCGTTGTTGATGCCGATGTCAACCACTTCAAAGCCCGCACCTTCCATCATCATGGATACAAGGTTTTTGCCGATGTCGTGGATATCGCCTTTCACAGTGCCAATGACCATTTTACCCACCCGTGGCGCGCCTGTTTCAGCAAGAAGCGGTTTCAGAATGGCCATGCCGCCCTTCATCGCGTTCGCGGCCAGCAACACTTCGGGTACAAACAAAATGCCATCGCGGAAGTCGTGTCCGACAATTGTCATTCCGCCCACGAGGGCTTCGGTCAGGATGCGGTAGGGCGGCCAATCGCGTGACAACAAAATGTTAACGGCTTCCTCAATCTCTTCTTTGAGGCCGTCGTAAAGATCGTCGAACATTTGTGCGACAAGGTCTTCGTCATTCAAGTCTGACAGGATGATATCGTCTTCTTCGGACATCCGAGTGATCCTTTGTTGAGGCGCAAAACGAAAAAAGCGCAGCGGGGATTTTTCATTAGTATTCCAACAAGCTTTCAAAAACCGTTGGCACAATTACGACATGAGTTGCATCCGGTGCGACCGATTGTCATCTAGGGTCGATTTTGCGCTATGCGGCAGGGCGTCTGCGGCGCTTTGTGCTGCGTGCTTTGGGCGCGTTGCCGTCTGTGCCGTCCGAGGCTGATGAGAACCCGCCCAATGCCGCGGCGATTGCCTCATGGCTGGGCGCATCGGTGCGAGGGCGTTCTTCAAGGGCGGTCCGCATTGCTTTGAGATGCTCAGGCGTTGTGCCGCAACATCCGCCAATGATTTTGGCGCCGCTATCGCGCGCAAGACAGGCGTAATCGGCCATGAGTTCAGGTGTGCCATCATAATGTATATGCCCATCGTGATACTTTGGAATACCTGCGTTGCCTTTGGCGATAAGGGGATGCTGCGGATGTTCTGTCGCCAAACCTTGAACTGTGCGCAACAAATCCGACGCCCCCACGCCGCAGTTGGCCCCGAAGGCAACAGGCGGGTTTTCAAGTTTAAGTGTTTTGCGGACCATGTCTTTGGTTGTGATGCCCATCATTGTACGGCCTGCGGTATCAAAACTCATCGTGCCGCACCACGGCAGATCCGCCAAAGCAAAAGCTTTTGAGGCCGCGGCAAATTCTTCAAATGCGCTAATGGTTTCGACCCACGCGACGTCTGCGCCCCCGGCTTTTAGGCCTTCCGCTTGCTCGTGAAACATCTCCACAGCCAAGTCGAAGGTCAACGTGCCCATAGGGGCCATGATGTCGCCGGTAGGACCGACCGAACCAGCTACGATGACTTTGCGATCCGTTACTTTGTCAGCGACCTCACGACCAAGTTCTGCGCCGAGCTTATTGAGCTCAAACACCCGCGATTGGGCGTTGTGCAATTTGAGCCGGCTGGCATTGCCGCCGAAAGTATTGGTCAAAAATAGATCGCTGCCTGCGTCAACCGCACCGGCATAGAGCGCCCTGATACGGTCGGGGTGATCGACGTTCCATAGTTCTGGCGGATCACCAGCGCTGAGCCCCATGTTGAAAAGGTTCGTTCCCGTTGCGCCATCGGCAAGCAGCCAATCGCGATTTTGAAGAAGGGTTGTTAAGGGATTGCTCATTAGGATGCGCCTCGTGACTGGGTGTATCCTGCAAGTGCCACGTTACCCTATTTTAATGAAGTTCATAATTCTCATGTTGATTATGAGGAGCGGCTTTAGCTGGCAGACCGAATGGCGCGCAAAACTTCGGCCCCACCTATGGCCAGCGCACGTCTGGATGGCGCGCATAGATAAAGCGGTTTCCACGCAGGGCCAAAGCATGATTTGAATTGGCGCAGGCCTTGGTTCTTTAAAGGTCTCAGGACGCGGTGGAGCCATGTTTGCTCGGCCTTGGGAGGGGGCGCAGAGGCAAGTGAAACTGCATAAACACCGCTGTCATGTGCATCGCGTAGCGCTTGGGTGATCATCGCGTGGGCCGTACCGGTTGGTGCGTTTGGATGTGCTCGCAAAAGGTCGAGGGTCCAGTGGCGGCTTTTGCCATTCTGTGGGTCAATATCACCTGCGTGAAAGCTGATGAATCCGACGAGTTTATCGTTTTGATAGGCCAGAAACACGATTTGCTCCGCCATCCATTCGGTGCAAAAGGTCCCCATAGAAAAGCCGTATTCGCGCGCATTTTGAGCGACCCATGCTGCGTTAAGCGCCTCCATTTGCGCGGCAGGCAGGGTGGAATATGCATTGGTAATGACCACGTTTTCCTGGGTGGCGGACTTCAGTTTGCGGCGCAATTGACGGAAATTTGACCCAGCTGTGTTGAGCGGCATACGTGTGTCAACAACTGCATCATCGGACATGTGCAGGACTTGCCAGCCATTGTTGCGTGCCCGCTGCGCGGTCTGCGCGTTACACTTGTAAATTACTGCGTGGTGGCCCGTTTGCAGGGCCGCTTTGCGCAGCGCCTCAAAGTCGATGGGCCGTGCTGGACCTGAGAGGGGATCAAACAGAGCGACCAACGCGGATGTAAGACGGCGCACCAGCCATTTGGGGCGGTGGTTCGCTGCTGTATAGACGGCTTCGCTTTCAGGGTGGCGCATCAAAAGGCTTTCGCTGCGTGCTGCAGCATGGGCCGCGTGCAAGGCATCGTTGTTTGGACGCTCGGCGTAAAAGCTGTTGGCGGGCGCAAAGACCTTCATAATTCCGAATAGTACGGCGGCGATCATGGCTGGGGTTGCGTAATAAACCACGCGGAATGCGATAAGACTGATCATGACTTCTGGCGCATTGGTAGTCGCAAAAGCAGCCAAGATCGCAAGGTCAAACGGCCCCAAACCCGACGGGGTGTTTGACAAAAGTGCAGCGCCAAGTGCGGCCATGTAGATCGGGTAAAGGTGCCAAAGCCCTATCGTAACGCTGTCCGGCAAAAGCACCCACAAAGCGGCCGCGGCCGCGAGGGTGTCAACCGCTGCGCAGATCATCAACCATGCCCAGTCACGGTTTTGGGGCACGGCTAAATCAGACAGCTTATCGGTTAACCGTGCTGGAATAACGTCAAGCCGCCAAAGTGCCCAAGCACCGGCCATAGCGGCAATGGCGCCTAATCCGGCCACCAAAACATATGCGTTGTGCGCAAAAATAGCAGAGGCAAGCGCAGTAAGAATGCCCCACATCATAATGAAGCTAAGTGCGACGCATGCCGTTAGCATGCCCGTTGTGCGCACTGTCATTGGCCCTACAACTTGCCAACGTATAAACGCACCGATGAACGCGCTTGCGCCCAACGCTTGGCCAAGTGCAACAGCCATGAAGCCGCTTCGCCGCGCAAGTTGCCGGCTGATACCCGTGCGCAAAACTCGGTGCCAGACCGCATCATAGCCCGCCACCGCGGACAGGCTTAGGGCAGTGAAACCGTACGCAATGATCCAATTGAGCAGGCCTATTTCTAAAAAGGCACGCGTAAGTTCATCCCACGTGGGAAGGCCCGCAGATTGACTGATCCACCAAATGCAAAGCCCTGTAACCCCGAGCGGCGCAATTCGGCGGGCAATGTCTTGCAGCCGCCAGCGTCGCGGCGCTGGTTGGGTGTTGGGCAAGGTGGTGCTCACATATTTCTCCAAAGTATTTCGGCCACAGGCGCAACCGGTGCCGGCTACATCCGGCCGACCTTAGGGCGTCTTGTCTAAACAACATGATAAAGACTTCAATCGCCCAGAGGATAAAATGCCTCAAATTGTCCCGTTTGCCATTTGGCTATGTTTCGTGGTGCTTGCGAGGACGCAGCAGTTGGCGTATGAGGATCGCAAATATCGGGGTATGGGCGGTGATGTCCCAAAAGACCCGATCGGAACGGAGACCCCGCACGATGGCGCGTCGCAAACTGATCTACGAAGGCAAAGCCAAAATTCTGTATGAAGGCCCCGAGCCGGGCACATTTGTGCAGTACTTCAAAGACGACGCAACTGCGTTCAACGCCGAGAAGAAAGACGTGATTGAAGGGAAGGGTGTGTTGAATAACCGCCTGTCCGAATACTTTATGGTAGGCCTTGCCAGCATCGGTGTGCCAACGCACTTTTTGAAACGCCTGAACATGCGCGAACAGCTTATTCGCCAGTGCGAGATTATCCCGCTGGAAGTGATTGTGCGCAACCGTGCTGCGGGATCAATTTGCAAGCGTCTTGGTCTGGAAGAGGGGGCGACATTGCCGCGCCCGATCATTGAGTTTTGCTACAAAGACGACTCACTTGGTGACCCGCTTGTGGCTGAAGAGCACATCATCGCTTTTGGCTGGGCGAGCCAGCAAGACTTGGACGATATGGTCGCTTTGGCCTTGCGCGTGAACGACTTTATGTCCGGTCTGATGCACGGCGTCGGTATCACGCTTGTGGACTTCAAAATCGAGATTGGCCGCGTTTGGGATAATGAATTCCAACGTCTTGTGGTCGCCGATGAGATTAGTCCTGACAGCTGTCGTTTGTGGGATCAAAAGACGGGTCAAAAGCTCGATAAAGATGTTTTCCGTCGTGACCTTGGTAACTTGGCTGACGCCTATACCGAAGTGGCCCGTCGCCTTGGTGTGTTGCCGGCAAACGTAAGCCCCGCGTCAAAGCCAACATTGGTTAATTGATCTGCTATTCAAGCGGGGCCCTTGGTGGCCCTGTCAAACTCAAGAACCTGATTTACAAGAAAAGAGACCTCGAAAATGAAAGCACGTGTTCATGTTATGTTGAAAAACGGCGTTCTTGACCCACAGGGCGAGGCCGTAAAGCATGCGCTTGGAGCGATTGGTTTTGCGGGTGTCGACGGTGTGCGTCAGGGCAAAGTGATCGAGTTGGATCTGGCGGATGGTACAGACGAGGCAACAATCGGCCAGATGTGTGAAAAGCTATTGGCGAACACAGTTATCGAATCCTACACCATCGAGGTTCTGTAAGTCATGCGCGCTGCTGTCATTGTTTTCCCCGGGTCTAACTGTGACCGCGACATGAAAGTCGCGCTTGAGCAGGCGGGTGCCGATGTTCACATGGTTTGGCACAAAGACGCCGATTTGCCCGAAGGGGTTGATCTGGTTGCTGTGCCGGGTGGTTTCTCGTTCGGTGACTATTTGCGGTGCGGTGCCATCGCAGCGCAGTCGCCCATTTGCCAAGCAGTGGTGCGCCACGCCGAAGCCGGTGGTTACGTTTTGGGCGTATGCAACGGTTTTCAAGTGCTTACTGAAACGGGTCTGCTTCCAGGCGCGTTGATGCGTAATTCGGGCCTTAAGTTCGTATCGAAAACCATTGATTTAAAAGTAGAAACTGAAAATTCAGCATTCACGATCGGCTACCGTGCGGGTGGTGCATTGCGTATCCCAGTGGCTCATCATGACGGCAACTACGTGGCGGATGCATCGCTTGCGGCGCGTTTGGTTGATGAAGATCGCGTCGCGTTTCGCTACAGCGCGCCCCTGAACGGCAGTGTTGATAATATCGCGGGCGTTCTGTCTGAAAATCGCCGTGTTCTGGGCATGATGCCGCATCCTGAGCGGGCCATTGACGCATTGCATGGTGGCACAGACGGACAGGCGATGTTCCGCGCGTTGGTTGAGGCCACAGTCGCTGCATGACTTGGCAGGGCCCGTGGCTTTGGTAAGTTACGGTCATGGTAAGCACTCCGACCCCTGAAATCAGACCGCAGCGCGGTATTGCGGCTGCCCGTGTGGCGGCTGCGGCTGGCTCTGTTGGTTGGCGTGTGCGGCTGTTGCTGTTTGCGCTGTTTGTTTTTGCGGGCGTTACGATTTGGTTTACCAATGTTACGCTGACACAACGATTTACGGAAACCACGCGCAACCGTGCGGAACTTCGGCTGGCGCTTTACTCTGCGAATATTCTGTCAGAACTGCAGCGCAATTCGATCGTGCCCCAGCTTTTGGCGCGCGATCCCACGCTTATTTCGGCGCTTAATTCGGCGGATTACACGCAGACAACGCAGCGGCTGTTGTCGTTCGTTGATGAAATCGGTGCGGCGTCGCTCAGCCTTTTGGACCGTGAAGGCCGCACTGTTGCGACGACAGAACGGGTTAAACTTGGCTCAAACCACCGGTCCGAGCCGTATTTTGTGGATGCCCTGCGGTCAACCGAGACGGTCTTTACAGTTACGCCCCAAGACGGTGTTGGGTTTGAGTTTCGCTATACCCGCAGTGTGACTGTTGGCAGTGAGCGGCTTGGTGTGATCTCGGTTGAGGTTGATCTCAGTAAATTCGAACGTTCATGGGCTGGGATTTTTGACGCGGTGTTTTTGGCAGACAGTACGGGGCAGGTGATTTTATCGACCGAGCCGCGGTGGCGGGGCAAATCCGAGCAATCGGCGCTTGAGCTTGTGCCCGCAACTTCTGCGATCGAAAGGGCCATCGAAAGCACCAGCCAGTGGGGGCCTGCGTCGCGGGCATTGCTGAGCGGGCAGGGTGTGATGCGCCAAGAGGCGCGTATTCCCTTTCGAGGTTGGCGCTTGATCAGTTTTACCGGCTACACGTCTGTTCGTGAACAAGTAAACGGCGTCTTAGCCCTTGAGATTATGGGTTTCGCCATGCTTTTGGCGCTGGCGTTCTATTTGATGAACCGCCGCTCTGTGGCTCAGGCCCGTGGTTTTCAGCAAGAATCGGCTGAATTGCGCAGCCTGAACACACGACTTCAGCAAGAGATCGCAGAGCGCCAGCGCGTGCAGGCTGACCTAAAAAGCGCAGAGCAGACTTTGGCCCAGTCCTCAAAATTGGCGGCCTTGGGTGAGATGTCCGCCGCCGTCAGTCACGAGCTGAACCAGCCGCTCGCTGCGATGAAAACATACCTTGCAGGTGCCAAGCTATTGCTTGAACGTAAACGCGCCGAAGAGGCGATTGTCAGTTTTCGGCGTATCGATGATTTGATCGAGCGGATGGGCGCGATCACGCGACAGCTTAAATCCTATGCCCGTAAAGCAGGGGACAGTCTTGCGCCGGTTGATATGCGCGACGCGGTAACGTCCGCCTTGGCTATTATGGAGCCGCAACTTAAAGCACGCAAAATTCGTATCACGAAGACATTGCCCCAATCGCCCGCTATCGTGCTTGGGGATAGGCTGCGCCTTGAGCAAGTCATCATCAACCTGCTGCGCAACGCATTTGACGCAACAAATGCGTCTGACACCGCGGCCGTGGATATTCTGCTTACATCGGGCGAACAGGTGCTTTTGGCCGTGCGTGATAACGGTCAGGGAATTGAAAACCTCGATGATCTATTTGAGCCGTTTTACACCACAAAACAGCCGGGAGATGGTGTTGGTTTGGGACTTGCGATTAGTTCGGGGATTGTCACAGACCTTGGCGGGCGGCTGACCGCGCGGAATGCCGCCAATGGGGGGGCTGTTTTCGAGGTGGTCCTTCCCATTTATCGCGCAGAGGGCGAAAAAGGCGACGCCGCCGAGTAGGGCGTGCGTCAGACCCAATAAGGATGCCCCATGGCTAAGCCGATGAAGATCGCGATTGTTGATGATGAAAAGGACATGCGTCAGTCCATAAGCCAATGGTTGGCACTGTCGGGATATGAGACTGAAACATTCGCCAGCGCGGAAGACGCGTTGAAAGGCATTGCGCCTGATTACCCCGGTATTGTGGTCAGTGACATCCGGATGCCCGGCATGGACGGTATGCAATTCCTCAAGCGGTTGATGTGCACCGACAGTGCACTTCCTGTTATCATGATCACGGGCCACGGCGATGTGCCCATGGCCGTCGAGGCGATGCGGGTCGGGGCGTTTGATTTTCTTGAAAAGCCGTTCAATCCTGAAACGATGTCCGATTTAGCCAAGCGCGCTGCGCGGGCGCGGCGCTTAACGCTTGATAACCGTGCGCTGCGTCGCGAGCTGTCTGACGGCGGCGCGCTGATGAAAAAGTTGATCGGTGCATCGCCGGTGATGGCGCGTCTTAAGGAAGATATTTTGGATCTGGGGCAGGCCGACGGTCATGTGCTGATCGACGGTGAAACGGGGACGGGCAAAACGCTTGTCGCCCACGCCCTTCATGCGGTTGGTGCACGCGCGGCGAAGAAGTTTGTGTTGGTCAGTTGTGGTGGTGTTGATGAAGATGCGTTGATGAAACGCCTTTTTGATGCCTCAGAGGATGGCCGTATTTGCGCAGTTGAAGAAGCGCGCGGTGGCACGCTGGTGCTTGAGGATATTGAAGCACTTAGTGACGCGGCACAGGCCCGTTTGTTGAGTGTCATAAATGAGCAAGGCACACCTGCCGAGACACGGATCGTTGCCATTTGTAATCTGCAAGAGCAGGGGCGAACTGTTGAGGACGCGCTACGGCCAGATTTGTTTTACAGGCTTACCGCTTTACGTATTACTGTTCCGCCATTGCGTAAACGCGGCGAAGACATCCTGACGCTTTTCACGCGTTTGGCGGAACAATACGCTGATGAATACGGCTGTGACGCGCCCAAAGTTAGCGCGCAAGAAGCCGCACAATTGCTGCAAGCCCCATGGCCCGGAAACGTACGTCAGTTGATTAATGCGGCTGAACGCGCAGTGCTGCAAAACCGGCGTGAAAATAGTAGCATCACATCACTTCTGATGAGCGACGCCGAGGAAATGGCACCAGTCATGACCACCGAAGGAAAGCCGCTTAAGGAATACGTTGAGGCGTTTGAACGGATGTTGATCGATAACACCATGCGCCGCCACAAGGGCAGCATCGTGTCCGTAATGGATGAGTTGTGTCTGCCGCGCCGGACCTTGAATGAAAAAATGGCCAAATACGGACTGCAAAGATCTGAATATTTGGGCTGACACCTAAACTGCGGGGTGGTGCGTCGGTTTAGCATTGTAATTATGGCGCTTCATACCTACTATCTAGATACGCAGGCCAAAGCAGACAGCTCGGGTGCTGCGATATGAGTTTCGCTGTCTGACCTGTCCCTGAGAAATCTCGCGACCAACCTGACAGACCGATTGCGGGTCATTGACCCACTAGAACGCACGCGATTGCCGCCAAAAGCAGCGCCGCGTGAGATAATTGGCACCGCGTCCCCCACGATTTGAGGCGACGTTATGTGTCGGAGAAGAAACGCGATGACGCGCGCCAGAGACGGGCAAAAAGGCCGAGCACAGCAGTTGACAGACCATTACGGTTTGCCTGTTCGTGCATCTGCTCTCCCGCTTGATCGGCCGCGTTTCGCCATAGACAGACACCCAATCCCTTCCACTTCATCTCGCCTCAGGTCTCCGCCTGATAGGCGTGATCGGCGTTTGGGACGGTGCGAACGGATAAAATGCCTAAGAAAATGCTTATTGACGCCACCCACGCGGAAGAAACCCGCGTTGTTGTGGTTGATGGAAACAAAGTTGAGGAATTCGACTTTGAATCAGAAAACAAACGCCAGCTCGCTGGCAACATCTACCTTGCAAAAGTAACACGTGTTGAGCCGTCCTTGCAGGCGGCGTTCGTTGATTACGGTGGAAACCGTCACGGCTTCCTCGCGTTCAGCGAAATTCATCCCGATTACTATCAGATCCCTGTCGCTGACCGCGAAGCGCTGATTGCTGAAGAAAAAGCATACACAGACAGCCTGAAAGCACAGGAAGAGGAAGAAGAGAGCAAGCCTAAACGGGGCCGCAGGCGCGGTGGCCGTGGCCGCTCAAAAGCAGCTGAGGTTAAGTCAGATGATGCGGTAGTCACGGCTGAATTAGCTACTGAAGCCGATGAAGCAGTGTCATCTGATGCACCGTTGGAAACCGATGCAGCTGCTACAGAGGCCGTAACGCCAGAGGCCGAGCAGGTTGAAACGCCTGCGCAAGCCGAAGCTGACGCAGAAGGTACTACCGACGCAGAAAGCAACGCGGATGATGCGTCTGCTGCTGAAGATGATGCCAGCGAAGCTGTTGATGCTTCCGAGGAAGCTGAAGCGGCTGACGAAAGCGACAATACGGAAGTTGATGCAACGGCCAAAGATGATGGTATCGAATCTGTTGCAGAAGAAGACGACAGCGAAGATGTGCGCCCTGTGCGCAAACCTCGCCCGCGCCGCTATAAAATCCAAGAAGTCGTGAACGTCCGCCAAATTCTTTTGGTGCAGGTCGTAAAAGAAGAACGCGGCAACAAGGGTGCTGCGCTGACCACGTATTTGTCGCTTGCGGGTCGCTATTGCGTCTTGATGCCAAATACCGCTCGCGGCGGTGGGATCAGCCGCAAGATCACCAACGCGCCTGATCGCAAAAAGCTCAAAGAAATTGCTAATGAGATTCTGGTACCAGAAGGTGCCGGCCTGATCGTGCGTACGGCCGGTGCCAAGCGGACCAAATCCGAGATCAAGCGCGATTATGAATATTTGCAGCGCCTTTGGGAGCAAATTCGCTCGCTTACCCTGAAATCGATGGCGCCCGCCGCGATTTATGAGGAAGGCAATCTGATCAAGCGTTCGATCCGCGATCTTTATAACCGCGATATCGATGAAGTACTTGTTGAGGGCGAGGGCGGTTACCGCACGGCCAAAGACTTCATGAAAATGATCATGCCGAGCCACGCCAAAAACGTGAAGCGCTATGAAGACAGCCTTCCGCTGTTTGCACGCCATCAGGTTGAGACCTATCTGGCCGGCATGTTTAACCCGACAGTTCAGCTGCCATCGGGTGGGTATATCGTGATCGGTGTGACCGAGGCGCTTGTTGCGGTGGACGTAAACTCTGGCCGCGCGACCAAAGAAAGCAGCATTGAGCAAACCGCGCTCAAAACCAACCTTGAAGCCGCTGATGAAGTTGCCCGTCAACTTCGGTTGCGCGACCTTGCGGGCCTGATCGTTATTGATTTCATCGATATGGACGAGCGTCGCAACAACATCGCCGTTGAAAAACGGATGAAAGACAAACTGAAAACAGATCGTGCGCGCATTCAAGTGGGCCGCATTTCTGGCTTCGGTTTGATGGAAATGTCCCGTCAGCGTCTGCGCCCCGGAATGCTTGAAGCTACCACGCAGCCGTGTGCGTCATGCCATGGCACAGGCCTGATCCGTTCCGATGACAGCACGGGTCTGTCGATCTTGCGCCAACTCGAGGAAGAGGGCGTTCGCGGTCGTACCAAAGAAGTGCTGGTGAAATGTCCCGTTGGTATTGCCAACTTCTTGATGAATATGAAGCGCGAGCACATCGCGCAGATCGAAACGCGTTACGGCATGTCCGTGCGCATCGAAGGCGATCCAACTTTGGTAAGCCCCGATTTCAGCATTGAGAAATTCAAGACTGCGTCGCGTGTTGTGACGAAAATTGCACCGGCCGTTGTGTCTGTGGATGCCTCGATTATGGCTGATATCGATGACGCTGAAGACGAAGCCGAGATTTCTGATGATTCGTCTGAGGCGAGCACAGCGCCAGAGGCGGAAGTAGATGGTGAGGCGCAGCCCAAAAAACGCCGTCGTCGCCGTCGCCGCCGTCGGGGTGGGAATTCGGATGAGGCGCGTTCAGAAGAAAACGCAGCTGCACAAACGTCGGAGGACGGCGAAGGTGAAGCTGCAGAGTCCGCTGAGACAGCAACCTCTGATGCTGATGCGCCTTCTGATGAGGCCGAGCCGAAAGAAAAGCCGCGCCGGACCCGCAGCCGTGGTGGTCGTGGTCGAGGTCGTAAATCTGCTGAAAGTTCAGAAGAGCCTACTGAGACGCCAGAGAACACTGCGCCTACTGCGGAAGTGGAAACAGAGACTGGAGCTGAAACACCCGAAGCGGCTGTAGAGCCTGCCGCAGACACGCCTGCAGAAAAGCCCAAGCGTGTTAGTAAGCCACGTAAAACTGCGGCTCAAAAAGCGGCCGAAACGGCGGAGGCAGAGGCTGCCAAATCAGAGAGCACTGCTGAGGCTTCGGCTGATACAAAAGCAGACACGGCTGAAGAAGTGCCTGCTGAAAAGCCCAAGCGCGTTCGTAAGCCACGTAAAACTGCAGCTCAAAAAGCAGCAGAGGCAGAGGCCGCTAAAGCGGCAGAAGCCCCTATTGAGAAGGCAGAGCCGACACCGGCACCAACACCTACGCCAACAGCAGAACCTGCTGCCGAGCCGGTGGTAGAAGAAGTCGCACCAAAGCCCAAACGCCGCGGTTGGTGGAGCCTTGGGTCTAAATAGCCCTTAGGATCAAGACACTGATAAAAGTAAGCCGCGTAGCATAAGCTGCGCGGCTTTTTTGTCGGCTAAAGTTTCGGGGTCAGGCTAGTTCTTTTGAATGTAATATACGGTATTTTCATCGCTTTCGTCGGTACCTAAAAACGTGTGATCAGCCTCGGTACAAAAATGTGGCACATCAATTTGTGCCGCAGGGTCACTGGCAACCATGCGCAGAACCTGGCCGGTTTGCAGGCTTTTGAGCCGCTTGCGCGCTTTCAAAACAGGCAGCGGGCAAAGCAGGCCAACCGCATCAAGGGTATCATCGTGTTCCATGTCTGATGAGCTAGCCGCGATGTTACATTTTGTCCACATTTTGTAACGCCCTTGCTATTTGCCCACCCGCAAAAAACCCGTATCAGGGTGGCATGTTAGATTTTTCCGTCCTTGACGTAACGCTGCTGCCTGCCATGGGGATCGCCCTTGTTGCAGGCATTATCTCTTTCCTGAGCCCCTGCGTACTGCCGATCGTGCCACCTTATTTGGCCTATATGGGCGGTGTGAGCGTTAGTGATATGAACAGCGAGAAATCTGCGCGAGCCAAAGCGTTAGGGACCGCGCTGTTTTTCGTTTTGGGCCTGTCGACTGTGTTCTTGATCTTGGGCTTTACAACCTCGTTGATGGGGGCATTTTTCCTGCAAAACCAGCAATGGTTCGTGGTGGCTTCGGGCGTGGTTATCATGGTTTTCGGCGCGCATTTTGTTGGTGTATACCGTATCGGCTTCATGGACCGTGAGATACGCATGGATGCAGGTGATCAGGGTGGATCTGCGTTTGGTGCCTATGTTCTCGGGCTAGCGTTTGCCTTTGGCTGGACGCCGTGCATTGGGCCGCAATTGGGGGCGATTTTGTCGCTGGCCGCATCCGAGGCAAGTGCTGTTCGGGGCACCGCGCTGTTGGCAGTCTATGCCATCGGATTAGGCATCCCGTTCTTGCTTGTCGCGGCGTTTTTCCCTTCTTTGAGTGGCGTGATGGCATGGATGAAGCGACACATGCAGCAGATTGAGCGGGTGATGGGTCTTCTGCTCTGGACAGTTGGTTTGATGATGCTGACAGGGCAATTCACGGAATTCAGCTTTTGGCTGCTTGAGACTTTCCCTGCATTAGCAAATTTCGGTTAACCTTTTTGCCCTCATTTTGCCCAAAAATGCCTCTAACGCTTGGGTATGAAATCTATCCACTCACATTCGGAAGAAGCTACTTCGGCGCGTGTTAAGCGCCGCAAGGTGTTCTATATTCCTGGATATGATCCGATCCACCCGCGCAGATACCGCGAGCTTTACCGAACACAAAGCAAGGATCAGGGGCGGATCAGCGGCTATGATATTGAATTATCCGCCAAACACACAGGCGCGCGGTATGGCTGGCATGTGAACGCAGATATTGACGGCCATATAACGGAGAGCGATTTTGAAGTGCTCGTTTGGTCCGACATTGTGCGTGACAGCATGTCGAACACGATCGCGGCGACTTATGCGCAGTTGTTCAAGACTGCATGGATTTACATCTCAACAGGCGTTCTGTGGCGGCTGATGAAGCTCCGAAAAGGCCCCATGATTGCGGCGCTTTATCCAGTGGTGTTTTTGCTGGGGCAGGCGGGCTTGGCGTTTTGGCTCGGCACGGTGGTCTATCGGTTGCTGAGTTGGGCGATGCAAGCGGGCGCCGGTTTTAGCATTTGGCCAATATCATTGACGGTCGCTGTTGTCGCTTCATGGTGCGTGCTGTGCTGGTTCAAAACCAACGACAACAAGTTTTTCGCCTACTATTTGATGCATGATTATAGCCACTCTGCTGCGATCTGCGGCGCCTATTCAGCTGCATTAAAACAGCGAATTGCGGAATTTTCCGCTGCAATCTCTGACGCGCTGCGCAGCGATGTAGATGAGGTTTTGGTTGTTGGGCACTCCTCTGGTGCGCATCTGGCAGTGTCGGCGTTGGCCGACGTTCTGCGTGATGGCAATCTGCCCACAAAGCAACCGGCGCTGGCGTTTCTGTCACTTGGACAAGTTGTACCAATGGTCAGTTTTCTTCCCCGTGCAGATGAGTTGCGCCGTGATCTGCACTACCTTAGTGAGGCTGCGCCACTGACATGGGTGGATGTAACTGCACCGGGTGATGGCTGTGCGTTTGCGCTTTGTGATCCTGTTGCTGTGTCGGGCGTTGCGCGGTCCACACAACGGTGGCCTTTGGTAATTTCTGCAGCGTTTTCCCAAACACTAAGTGCTGCGCGGTGGAAGGCGCTCCGTTGGCGGTTTTTCCGTTCTCATTTTCAATACCTCTGCGCATTCGATCGCCCAGCTGACTATGACTATTTCCAAATTACTGGTGGCCCTGTGTCTCTCGCAGAGCGGTTCAAAGGACGTGCCCCGTCGAACTCACGGATCGTCAGGGCTGTGTCAAAGTTCACAAAGACCGCCCCATGAGTAGCAATGACATACGCCCCCCAAACCAGCATCGCGGCCTGAGCGTGTATCGCTCTGGCGGTATATGAAGTTGTTTCGGGCAGATATTTTGTCCGCACAACCTGCCAAACTTTACGGCGCTTGGATGGCGGAATTTCGGACGCTGTTTTTCCGCAGCTACCTTGTGAATGATCCTCAGGTGACTGAGCGTGTTCTGAAAACTGAGCCAGATAGTTTTCCCAAATCAAACCGGATCAGCGAAGGCCTGCGCCCTTTGTTGGGAGACAGCGTATTTTTGACGAACGGCGAGGCATGGAAGCGACAGCGTCGCATAATTGATCCCGCGTTCGAAGGCGGACGGCTACGCGAGGTATTTCCGTCGATTAAAGCAGCAAGCGCTGCAACTGTTGCGCGCCTCGCACCTTTGGCCGATGGAACCGCACACGATATTGAGCCGCTCACCAGCCATGCGGCGGCTGACGTAATTTTTCGCACCCTGTTTTCGCTGCCTATTGATACGCCAATCGCGCAATCGGTTTTTTCACAGTTCAGAGACTACCAACGCAGTCAGCCGCTTTTGAACTTAGCCGCCTTTGTTCGGCTTCCGAAATGGATGCCCCGTGTCTTTCGGCGCCAAACGTCTGAAACTGCTAAAACCATTCGTGCCTTGATTGCGGAGCTGACCGAAACGCGGCTGGAAGAGATATTGCAGGGACGCGCGCCCGATGATTTGGCTACAAAAATTATGACGACCCCTGATCCCGAAACAGGCGAGATTTTCAGCGCTGATGAAATGGTCGATCAGGTAGCGATCTTCTTTTTGGCGGGTCATGAAACGTCCGCTTCTGCTTTGGCGTGGACGCTGTATTTGCTGGCGATGTATCCTGAATGGCAGGACAAGATTGCCGAGGAAGTGCCAGACAGTGATCTGGAATTCTCCGATTTGTCGAAACTGCGTGTGACACGCGATGTGTTTCGCGAGGGGCTGCGGCTTTATCCGCCAGTTCCCATGATGGTGCGCGAGGCCGCAGAAAATATTGAATTTCGCCGCCGCGATGTGAAGCGTGGTGCGCAAATTGTGCTGAGCCCTTGGCATCTTCACCGCCATACTCGGTTGTGGGATGATCCAGATCAGTTTGATCCAACCCGTTTTCAAAATCCAGAGGCTAAGCAAGCTGTTAGACAGGCGTATATGCCGTTCAGCAGTGGCCCACGGGTTTGCACAGGGGCGGGTTTTGCAATGCTGGAAGGGGTCTTGATGTTGGCGGATCTGGTGCGTGCGTACCGGTTTGAGTTGGTCCAAGATCGGGTTCCGGTACCAGTGGCCCACCTGACCGTACGTGCCAAAGACGGCATTTGGTTACGGATTTTACCGCGTCAGGATCAAAGTGTTTCCGCGGATTGAAACTTCGGCAAAGCGCTGCAAATAGCTCATCCCCAGAAGGCTGCCTTCCATCGGTGCGCTATTGACTGTCGCGCGCACGCCAGTGTCGATAATCTCGCCAAGTTGCACAGTTTCAAGGCGCACAAATGCAATGCTGACTGTGCCATTAGCCGTGTTTGCCCGCCCGAAATAATCCAAAGTCGCAGTGTTAAACCCCACGCGGCGCGCGTCGTCTTGGGTCAAAACAATCTCGCTTGCGCCAGTATCTACCAAGAAAGGCACGCCGACACCGTTTACCTGTAGCGTTAGATGGAAATGCCCGTCTGCCCGCCGCGGCACCTCAATTTGACCTGCGGCGTTGGTGTTTTGGGCCTGAGTAACTGTGCCGCTGATATCCTCCCAAAGCCCGACACCAGCGATCGCACCAAGGATGATAAGGACCCAAATCGCGGCTTGTTGCAGTGTTTTACCCAGATTACGTCGTTGGCTCACCAAATAGCTGCCGCCGATCGCGACAATGAGCAAACCCATGTAGAGCAGTTGCGCGGTGTCGCCGCCATCCATCAGATCAACCCGATGCCAAAGTCGCGCAACCCGTCAAGGATGAATTGAACCGATAGGGCTGCAAGAAGCATCCCAAGAAGGCGTGTGACGATGTTGACGCCCGTTTTGCCCAATCCGCGCTCGATGACGCCTGCGAACAGAAACAGGCAAAACGCGCAGATGATAACGCTGATCATGACCAGGGTGACTGCGACAAATCCCATCCAGTCTTGATCGCCCGTCAACAGAATAATCGTCGCGATAGAGCCGGGGCCCGCGATGAGTGGAATGGCCATAGGAAAGACAGACGGGTCGTCTACGGGTTCTTCTTCAGCTTGATCTTCGCGCCGAGATTGGCGCCGTTCAAAAAGCATGTCGAGAGCAGTGATGAACAACAAAACACCTCCTGAAATGCGGAATGCGGGCATTCCAATGCCCACAAACCCCAACAATGCCTCTCCAAAAAGGCCGAATGCCAACAAAATACCGACGGCGATAAGACAACACCGCAGCGCAACTTGGCGGCGCTGCTGCGGGGACATTCCCGTGGTAAGGGCCACAAAAATGGGAGTAAGGCCAATCGGGTCGATGATCACGAAAAGTGTCGCGAATGCAGTGATGAGAAACGCTATGTCCATTCCGGTCTCCTGTCCGGGGCCTTAAACTCGTTTGCTCGCCGCCTCGAGCTTTTCTGATGCGGCGACCCAAAGCGCCTCGGCGCGGTCGAGCGCTGTGCGCACTTCGGCGTATTTTTTCTGCCACACTTCAGCTTCGCCTGCTTTGCCGTCTTCGTAAAGAGTTGGTTCCGCCAGTTTCTTGGCCAGCTTGTCGCCCATGACGTTTAGCTTTTCGAGGCGCTCTTCGCATTTGCGAACGTCTGTTTTCATGGCCGTGAGTTGGTCTTTAGTGACTTTTGGTTTGGCGGGTTTAGCAGTGGCTTTATCTTTGTTTTTCAGCGGTGCATCATTGGTCAAAAGCAGTTTTCGGTAGGCATCAAGGTCATCGTTGTACGGTGCTACGCCGCCGTCTTTAACCAGCCAAAGCCGGTCAGCAACCATTGAGAGCAGGTGCATATCGTGGCTGACCAGAATGACCGCGCCCGAGTAGGCCGTTAGGGCCTCAACAAGGGCCTCGCGGCTTTCAATATCAAGGTGGTTGGTCGGCTCATCAAGGATCAGCATATGCGGGGCATCTAGGGTGGCAAGCAGCAGCGACAGGCGTGCCTTTTGCCCCCCAGAGAGCTTTGCTACAAGCGTGTCAGCCTGATCTGCGCCAAGCCCAAAGCCAGCTAGACGGGCGCGCAAACGGGCCTGTCCTTCATCGGGACGCAGCCGTTTGATGTGGTCAAGCGGGGTCTCGTCAATAAAGAGTTCATCCACTTGGTGTTGTGCAAAATAACCAATGCGTAACTTGGATGACATGACCACACGGCCCGCCATCGCATCAAGGCGACCTGACAGCAGTTTCGACAACGTCGACTTACCCTGACCGTTTTTGCCCAAAAGTGCGATGCGGTCATCTTGATCAATGCGCAGGTTCAGCTTTCGAAGAACCGGCGTGCCATCATATCCGACGTCCGCACCTTCAACATTGACGATGGGTGGGGACATTTCCTCGGGCTCGGGGAAGGTGAAAACGCGCTTTGCCGCTTCTTCGGGCGGCGTGATTGTCTCCATTTTCTCAAGCATCTTCACACGTGATTGGGCCTGCTTGGCTTTTGATGCCTTTGCCTTGAAGCGGTCCACAAAGCTTTGCAGGTGCGCGCGGCGCAGATCTTGCTTTTTCGCGGCGGCAGTTTGAATGGCGCGCTGCTCGGCGCGGGCTTTGGCGAACTGATCATAACCACCAGCCCAGAGCGTTAGTTTGCGCCCTTCAAGGTGCAGGATGTGCCCGACAGCGCGGTTCAACAGGCCGCGATCGTGGCTGATGATGACAACGGTGTGAGGGTATTTGGCCAGATAGGTTTCCAGCCAAAGCGCGCCTTCAAGGTCCAAATAGTTTGTCGGCTCATCCAGCAACAAAATATCGGGCTGAGCAAAGAGCACACCCGCAAGAGCCACACGCATCCGCCAGCCGCCCGAGAACGCAGAGCAGGGCATCAATTGCTCGGCCGCATCAAAACCCAGACCCTTGAGAATGGATGAGGCGCGGCCTTCGGCAGACCATGCATCGATATCGGCCAAACGCATCTGAACATCGGCAATGCGAGCGGGGTCCGTTGCGGTTTCAGCCTCTGCCAACAAAGCGCTGCGCTCGGTGTCAGCGGCCAAAACCGTGTCGAGCAATGAGGTTTCAGAGGAGGGTACCTCTTGGGCTACGCCGCCAATTTTAGCGCGCTCTGGCACCGAAATTGACCCGCCTTCAAGGGCAAACTCGCCGCGAATGATGCGGAACAATGTGGTTTTGCCGGCGCCGTTTGGCCCAACCAAACCGACCTTGTGGCCTGTGGGAATTGTGGCGGATGCGCCTTCAAAAAGCGGTCGGCCTTCGATGGCGAATGAGATGTCTGAAATGCGTAACATGCACGGTCCATGCCCGTTTACGTGGCCCCCGTCAACGCAGGCTTTTCATGGGCGGGAAAGGGTGCTAAGTGCGCGCCAAATCATTACCGCAACTCAAAACCTGTAAGGGGTCTATCATGGCTATCCAACGTACATTCTCAATCATCAAACCTGACGCAACACGCCGCAACTTGACTGGCGCGATCAATGCAAAATTTGAAGCTGCTGGCCTGCGCATCGTTGCACAAAAGCGCATCCACCTGACAGCTGCACAAGCAGGCGAGTTCTACAAAGTGCACGCAGAGCGTCCTTTCTACGGTGAGCTGTGTGAATTCATGGCGTCTGCCCCAATCGTTGCTCAGGTTCTTGAAGGTGAAGACGCAATTGCGAAAAACCGCGAAGTTATGGGCGCTACAAACCCAAGCGATGCGGCTGCAGGCACAATCCGCGCTGAGTTTGCTGAATCAGTTGGCGAAAACTCTGTTCACGGTTCTGACGCTCCAGAAACTGCTGCAGAAGAAATCGCATATTTCTTCTCTGGTCTTGAACTGGTTGGCTAAGTCACTTGTGACTTGAATTTGAGAGGGCGTGGGGGGAAACCTTTGCGCCCTTTTTCTTGTTTGGCTGACGGGCCTATCTGATCAGGCCAGTCCCAACGGCATCTAGTTCGCGTTCGATGCCAGTGTCGTTTTGTGTGCGGTTTGCCTTTAGAGCGTCGAATTTGATCCGCAGCGCTTCTTTCTCTGCGCCTTTACAATCATTCCAAGGACGCCCTTGCAGTGCCATGACCAGAACGTAGTACCCGATGAAATGGGGTTTGTTGCCCGCTGCCAATAACATGGCGTAGGCCGCATCCGGGCCTAGGCTGCGTAGGGTTTGGGCATCAGCGATACCTGCCGCGATAAGCTGTTCTTCAAAGGCGGGGCCGATATTTTTGATCGTTCGCAAATCAGACATACCAAAATGTTAGCCTGATCTTGCGCTTTGAATAAGATGCCTTGGGCTGTTTTGTTCAAATGCCCACGAAATCTCTAAAGAAACTTGGAGTGGTAGGGTGTGCCGAATTAACGTCCCCAAGTTCTCACGATGCCGCAATCCATATGTACGAAGTTCGATTTGGTGTAGCGGCCAACGCCGCCGCCGCCACAAGCCTGCGCTGCGCGGGCCATTTGGCTTACAGAACGCCCACTGACCCTAAGATCAGCTGCTTGACCCTTCATATGCAGCGACTTTTTCGCCACGCCACCGGTTCGTGACCGAAGCATCGAATTTGTTTGGGGCGTCCGGTAGCCAGACAGCAGCAAATAGGGTTCGGGCGTATCCATCAAATTATGGGCCGCGGCCATCACATCAATCGTGCGCGTGTCCATTTTGATTGCTTTGTCCTGACGCCAGTCGCGCATGAACCAGTTAATCTCTTTTAGGCTGTCACGCAGGTATTCGCCCTCAACCCAATAGATCATTTCAATGCTCTCACCGGTCCGTCCAGAGTAAGCTTTGAGCTTGCGAATGTCGCCAGCGCCACGCAGAAAACCTGCGGCGTTTGAATACGTTGGGGCGGCTGTGATCGCGCTTGCGGCAAACGCCGTCAAAAGCCCACGCCGTGTGATGCAAGTGGAAGATACCGTGCTCATCGTGCCTCGTCGTCCTGCTTTATGCGTAGAGCCCTCAGGCAGGCTCGCCGCTATTACATCTCCCCAGATATGCGGGTGTTATTGCACAAGGGGAATCAGCAACCAAGGATAGATTTGTCAGACCCACGAATTACCGCGAATTTCGGCATATTTTTGCGTATCAGGGTCTTCGTCAATCGTTACGGTCGTGCAGCGCACAGATGCGGGCGCTGAAAACTGGCTGCTATGCCACAAATGGCTTCTAGAACGAATAGATGAGGAATTTGTGAATAGACAGGCAAAGCGGCATCGTGGATCATTCATCTTGCGGGTGTGTGCTGCGCGTATCTGCCAAGTAGTAAACACAGTTAAATGTGTGGGGGACAAAACACATGTTGCGTAAACAAGTTATTTCCGGACGCCAATTCAACAACCATCTGAACGCGCGCGCCGAGGGTCGTGTCAGCGCCAAAACTGTAGATCGTGGCCTGATTGTCTGGCGCAACGCGCTGGCGGTGCTGTGGTTGGGTCTTGTTGTTTTGATGTTGGCTATGGCGTCGCCGTCTTTGGCCCAAGATACTCAATTAAAACAAGCAATTGCGACGGCAGCTGCCAAAGATCGCGATATTGCTGCCTATTACAAAGCAACGGGTTATGAAGCCTTGTGGGTCGGGTCGGGCAACAAAGATCGCGCGCGGCGCCGTGCATTGGTTGCGGCGTTTGCGGGTGCAGCAGATCATGGATTGCCCTCAGCCAAATACGATGATGCTAAACTACGGAAATTGATTGGCGCAGCGGAAGGTGCCACAGCACGCGGAAAGCTGGAAGTTGAGTTGTCTCGTCAGTTTCTTTCCTACGCACGTGACATTCAGACCGGTATTTTGACGCCGTCACGGGTGGACGAGGAAATTGTACGCAAAGTCCCGTACCGCAACCGTTTGGCGACCCTTGATGCGTTTGCAAATTCAAACCCCGTTGGCTTTATGAAAAGCCTGCCGCCCAAGAACCCCGAATATACGCGCTTAATGAAAGCCAAGCTGGATATGGAACGTCAAATCGCAAAAGGCGGTTGGGGCCCGACGGTATCTGGTAAATCGCTTAAGCCAGGTCAAAGCGGTAAGGGCGTGGTTGAGTTGCGCGACCGTCTGGTGGCGATGGGCTACATGCGCCGCAGTGCGTCAGCAACATATGACGCGGATCTGCAAAAAGCGGTGCAGCAATTTCAGCTTGGCAACGGTCTGCCCGCGGACGGTGTTGCCGGAGCGGTGACGCTGAAGGAAATCAACGTGCCGATGGAACGCCGTTTACGTAACGTGATCGTTGCAATGGAGCGCGAGCGTTGGATGAACCGTCCACGCGGAAAACGTCATATCGATGTCAATTTAGCAGATTTTACCGCCAAAATTATGGATGGGAGCACTGTGACGTTCCAAACCCGCAGTGTGGTGGGCAAGAACGTCTCGGACCAGCGCAGCCCAGAGTTTTCAGACGTGATGGAATTTATGGTCATTAATCCAAGCTGGTACGTGCCGCGCTCGATCGCCACGAAGGAGTACCTGCCGCTTTTGAAGGAAAACCGCAACGCGGTGAGCCAACTTGAAATCACTGATAGTTCGGGTCGCAAGATTAACCGTGGCGCGGTCGATTTTAGTCAGTTTGATGAACAGACCTTCCCTTTCAACATGCGCCAGCCCCCGTCAAAGGGGAACGCCTTGGGCTTGGTTAAGTTTATGTTTCCCAACCGCTACAACATTTATCTTCACGACACGCCCGCCAAAAGCTTGTTCAGTCGCAATGTTCGTGCGTTCAGTCACGGGTGCATCCGTTTGAACGACCCGTTTGATTTTGCTTACGCGCTTTTGGCAAAGCAAGAGAGTAACCCAAAGGCGTTTTTCCAGTCACTGCTGGCGATGGGTGAGGAAGCGACCGTGAATCTAAAACAGCCTGTGCCCGTGCATATCATGTACCGTACAGCGATCACCTCACCTGATGGGCCAGTTCAGTTCCGACGCGACGTTTACGGTCGCGATGCACGGATTTGGCGTGCCTTGGCGCGGGAAGGGGTGGCCCTGCGGAGCGTCAGCGGCTAAGTCTTGCGCCGACACCCGCATGCGTAAAGGGGCGTGGACATGACAATCTATACATTGGCTGAAATCGCACAGGCTTTGGGCGCTGAGGCGCTTGGGGATGAGACACTTGTCCTGCGCGGACTGTCCGAGCCTCAGGATGCAGCGCATGATCAACTCGCATTGGCTTTTTCAGAATCTGCTGCGGCAGATTTAAGCGCTGCGGCTGAGGCTGCTTTGCTCTGGTCTGATGCGGATTGGAAGGCGCTTGGTCTGAAAGGTGCTGTCTGCGTGCCACGGCCACGGTTTAGCCTTGGGCCGCTTTCTAAGATGTTCGATGAAGGGCCCAAGATTGGTTCAGGCGTTCACCCTTCGGCTGTCATCGATCCGTCCGCCGTAATTGGCAAAGGCGCGTCTGTCGGCCCGTTTGTTGTGATAGGTGCTGATGTGGTTGTTGGCGATAATGCGCAAATTGGGGCACACACCACCATTGGATATGGTACAAAAATTGGCGCACAGGCGTTGATCCACGCAGGCGTGAACATAGGGCATAAGGTTACCATTGGGGATGACTTTACGTGCCAGTCTGGGACTGTGATCGGTTCTGACGGTTTTAGCTTTGTAACGCCAGATAAGGCCCCGACCGAGCAAATTCGTGAAACTTTGGGTGAACGCGGCGAGACAGCGGGCCAACATTGGACCCGCATACATTCTTTGGGCAGCGTGACGATTGGCGATCAAGTAGATATCGGCGCGAACACCTGTATTGATCGTGGCACAATCCGTGACACGAAAATTGGTAATCGGACGAAAATCGATAATTTTGTCCAACTGGCACATAACGCTGTCGTGGGTGAGGATTGCTTGCTTTGCGGTGCGTCCGGCGTGGCGGGAAGCAGTACGCTTGGCGACCGTGTTGTGTTGGCGGGGCAGTCTGGCGTGGTTGATAATGTCACTGTTGGCGATGATGTTATTCTTAGCGGAAGTGGCAAGATCAGGACCAACCAACCAGCGGGCAGGGTTCTGATGGGGGACCCCGCAATTCCTATGAAGTCGGGGATTGAACAGTACAAGGCGCTGCGCCGTCTGCCGCGTCTTGCCAAAGATGTTGCAGCCCTGAAAAAAGCACCTACTTCTGACAGCGACAACAGCTAAAATTCAGCGATCATACAGGACCCAAAGCCACATGAGCATTGCATCGCAAGTTATTGATATTATAGCAGAGCAAGCCATGCTTGATCCGGCTGAGATTACACTTGAAAGCAGCTTGGCTGAGTTGGGTGTGGACAGCATGGGCGTGGTCGAGTGTATCTTTGCGATCGAGGAAACCTTCGACATTTCCGTGCCCTTCAATGCCAATGAGCCGTCTCAAAGCGACTTTGATATCTCGACCGTTGGCTCCATCACAAAAGCGATCGAAAAGCTTGTGAACGAGGCGGCCTAATGGCCCGCGTCGTCATTACGGGGGCCGGCACAATCAATGCGCTTGGCCGTGATGTTGCTTCTACACAAGCCGCGATGGCGGAAGGTGTCTGTGGTATTTCTGCGCTGAATATGCGCGACGTTGATAGGCTTTCCGTCACCATTGGGGGGCAAATTCACAGCTATAACGAAGCGGATCACTTTAACCGCCAGCAGATCGCTCTTTATGACCGGTTCACGCAATTTACCCTGCTCGCTGCGCGCGAAGCGATTGCCCAATCGGGATTGATCTTTACTGGCGAACTAGCGGATCAGGCAGGTGTTATCCTAGGCACTTCTGGGGGTGGGTTGACCACCCAAGACGAAAATTATCGAACCGTCTATGAGGACGGCAAGAACCGCGTTCATCCCTTTATCGTCCCCAAACTGATGAATAATGCCGCAACGGCTCATGTCAGTATGGAACATAATTTGCGCGGCCCATCCTTTACGGTTGCCACAGCTTGCGCGTCATCAAATCACGCGATGGGGCAGGCATTTACCATGATCCGCGGCGGAAGCGCGAAGGCTATGATCACAGGTGGATCAGAAGCCATGCTCTGTTTTGGTGGCATCAAAGCCTGGGAAGGGTTGCGGGTCATGTCCAAAGATGGTTGCCGGCCATTTTGTGCAACCCGTAACGGGATGGTGCAGGGCGAGGGTGCTGGCGTGTTTGTGTTCGAAGAGTTTGAGCATGCCAAAGCCCGCGACGCGGAAATTCTTGCTGAGGTGATTGGGTTTTCGATGAGTTCTGACGCCTCTGATATCGTTATGCCGTCCAAAGCCGGAGCCGCGCGTGCCATCGCAGGGGCATTGCGCGATGCGCAAATTGACCGATCTGAAGTTGGCTATATCAACGCCCACGGCACGGGAACCGCGGCCAATGACAAGACAGAATGCGCTGCCGTTGCCGAAGTGTTTGGGCCCCATGCTGACCAATTGATGATGAGTTCAACTAAGTCCATGCATGGTCACTTAATCGGCGGGACCGGGGCAGTAGAGCTACTGGCCTGTCTGATGGCCCTTAGAGAAGGGGTTATTGCCCCGACGATCAATTATCAAGAGACAGATCCAGAGTGCGCCTTTGACGTGGTGCCGAATGTTGCGCGCGATGCGAAAGTTGATGTGGCGCTGTCGAATGCATTTGCATTTGGTGGTTTAAACGCGGTTATCGCGTTGCGACGTGCGCCATAAAGAGGTGCGCCATAGAAAAAGGCCGCTAAGCTTAATAAGCCGGGCGACCTTTTTTGTCTTTAATCAGACGGATTTATTGGGCCGATAGTTCCTGAAGACGCGCAAAACCTGCGGTGAAGCCGCTTAGTGATACATCCAGTTCAACTTTCTGATCTGGTGCAACCGCTGGTACAATTGTCAGCTTTGCCACGTTTCCGCGTTTGAAATTGGCCACATCAGCATCTGCAAATCCGAGGCGGGCCAAACATCCCACTTGGCTGCAAAACGCAAACGGGTATCTGCGGGCAGGTCCGCCATCAATCGCCATTGTAAGCCGCTCGGTCAGTAGTGTTTCAAGGGGGACAACAACATTGGCACCCGCCGCTGCAGCACTTCCTGCGGGCAGGGCGAGCATGTTAATTTCAGCGACCGAATTGCCTTCTTGATCTTTCAGCAACTGGTACAGCTGGCACGGATCCGGCTGCTCTGCCCCTTCGGGGCGCTTAACACAGCGAATTTCCCACGCGCCCGCTTCTTCGAGAACATAAGTTTGGCCCGGCTGTGGTCCGTTGGGTGCTTCTTCTTCGCCCAGTTGCAAAGGGATGCCTGCATCGCCATCGGTACTCACAGTTCCCGCAGGGGCGGTCTGATCTGTGTCTGATGTTGTGCTTTGCGCCCAAGCTGGCGCGGCACAAACTGCGAGAATTGCACAGAATTTGAAGAGTTTGATCATGGCTTTTCCCGTATTTTTTAAAACTGCCAGCGGCTTATCACGCCTAATTTGGTGTGTCATTGCGCAAAGCGGAATTTTGCCGGCTTTGGCCGCATTAATTTAATTATTTAGTATGGGATAATATAAGGCTAATTTTGCCTCAATAGTTATGCCAAGAAAAAAGGGGCTGCTAAAACCAGCAACCCCTGTTTTATTTTCCCTGTCAGACTAGCCGACTTATAAGTTGACGCTAGGAAAAGCCGACGCATTCGTCAACATTTAATACTGAAAAGGTTGGTGGGTTTTTTCAAAGCACAGCAATTGAGCATGATCAGGATGCAGTGCACAAAAAAGGACCGCGACTAATCATGCGCCGCGGCCAGTCCTTCAGGGAGGAATGCACCGCTGAAAACCGACTACGCTGCATAGGATTAGTGTGACATACAATCGTTAACGCTATATTTTTGAATTAAGGCAATTTTGTTTACGAGTTAGGTAGGGGTCACGAACATTGGCGCAAAAAACATTGATAGTTGGCGGCGGTGGGCCGGACTATGCACAGCAGCAACACCTAAAGCTTGAGTACGCAAACCGTCACGGGTTGATCGCAGGGGCCACGGGAACAGGCAAAACCGTGACCCTTCAAATTTTGGCAGAGGGTTTTAGTCGTGCAGGTGTCCCTGTCTTCATGTCCGATGTTAAAGGGGATTTGTCTGGCTTGGCCAAGGCCGGTGATGCCGGTCACAAGTTGCACGACGCTTTTCAAAAACGCGTGAATACAATCGGGCTTGATGACTTTTCCTATGAAGCTTTCCCTGTGTGTTTTTGGGACCTTTACGGCGAGCAAGGCCATCCTGTGCGAACGACCGTTGCTGAAATGGGTCCGCTATTGTTGTCGCGTATGCTTGAGCTGTCAGAGGCGCAGGAAGGCGTTCTTAACATCGCGTTTCGGGTCGCAGATGAACAAGGATTGGCCCTGTTGGACCTCAAAGATCTTCAAGCGCTTTTGGTTTGGGTGGGACAAAACGGCAAAGAACTCGGGCTGCGATATGGGCATGTGAGCAGCCAGTCCGTTGGCGCGATCCAACGGCGGTTGCTGGTGCTTGAAAACCAAGGTGCGGCACATCTTTTTGGTGAACCGGCACTCGCACTTAGCGATTTGATGGCCGTTGATGTCACCCCCAATGGTCCGCGTGGGCGTGTTAACATTTTAGCTTCTGATAAGCTAATGAACGCGCCAAAGCTTTATGCGACTTTTTTGTTGTGGCTCCTGTCTGAGCTGTTCGAGGAGCTGCCCGAGGTGGGTAATCCGGACAAACCGAAACTGGTCTTTTTCTTTGATGAGGCGCATTTGTTGTTTGACGATGCACCCAAGGTGTTGGTCGACAAAGTCGAGCAGGTTGCCCGTTTGATCCGGTCCAAAGGTGTTGGTGTGTACTTCATCACGCAAAACCCCGCCGATGTGCCAGAAGACATTCTGGGTCAGCTTGGTAACCGTGTGCAGCATGCTTTGCGCGCGTTTACGGCACGGGATAAAAAGGCCCTTAGATTGGCCGCCGAGACATACCGCGAAAATCCTGCGTTTGATATTGAACAAGCCATTACTGAAGTCGGTGTCGGTGAAGCGGTGACATCTTTCCTAGAGGACAAAGGTGTTCCGGGAGTGGCCGAACGGACGTTGATCCGACCGCCGTCCTCACAACTCGGTCCGATCTCGGTCAGCGAGCGGGCGACATGTATCGCGAATTCAGCGATTGCGGGGAAATACGAGACACTTATTGATCGGCAGTCGGCTTTTGAAACGCTTAGCAAGCGGGCAGAGCAGGCGGCGGATGCTGCCCTTGCTGCTGAGGAGAAAGAGGAAGAACTGCAAGTCGCAGAGCGCGAGTACCTGTCAAACAGGCGGTACAGTGGTACGAAAGTTGGCCGCTCAACAGCGCGTGCACCGCGGCGCAGCAGCACCTCGCTTGGTGCTGAGATCGGCAAGGTCGTTCTGAAAGAGATGAAAGGCACAACGGGGCGGCGTATTGTACGCGGTATTTTGGGTGGGTTATTTCGGGGGCGTTAAATCGCCCCTTAATTTGGTTTCTCTGCGTTCAGCCGACTTTGCGCACTTTCAACTCTGCCAAACGGTTTGCTTCACGGCTCGCGACTTCAAACCGGAAACCGTGGAATGAGAATACTTGTCCTTCGGCAGGGATCGTTTGCGCTTCGTGAATGACAAGGCCCGCAAGGGTGACGGCTTCGTCATCTGGCAACGACCAATCAAGTGCGCGGTTCGCATCGCGGATCGTCATGGCACCATCCAGGGTGTACGTTCCATCGGTGTCAGCGATAAACTCTGGCTCTTTTGCCTCGTCAAATTCGTCCGCGATTTCGCCAACGATTTCTTCCAGAATATCCTCAAGGGTGATCAAGCCCTGCAGGGCGCCGTACTCATCAACCACCAGCGCAAAGTGAGTGTGGCGACGCAAAAACTCACGCATTTGATCATCAAGCGTCGTGGTTTCAGGCACAAAATAGGGGGCCATCGCCACATCGCCCACTTGAAACCGCGACAGACCCGCAGGATCTGCATCTGGGCCACGCACCAATTTATCAATAGCGCGCAGCAAGTCCTTTGCGTGCACGACGCCAATAATGTTCTCAGGCTCATCGCGGTAAACGGGCAAGCGGGTGTGGCTTGAGGCAAGACATTGCGACAATACAGTTTCGGGATCATCGTCAGCGTTGATCATTTCAATGCCCGAGCGGTGAAGCATGATTTCCTCTACCGTCCGGTCACTCAGATCAAGTGCGCCCAAGATGCGGTCGCGGTCTTCTTTTTCCACAACACCTTCTGAGTGGCCAAGATTAAGCGCACCGGCAATCTCTTCGCGCACGGCCAAAATATGGTCATCAGGATCGGTCTGAACACCGAAAACGCTTAGTACGGCACGGACCAATACCCGTACGGTGGCCACAATTGGCGAGAATACTTTGACGACAACCGAAATGGGGCCTGAAACTGCGGCGGCGGCGGTTTCGGCATTTGTGATGGCGTATGTCTTGGGCAGCACCTCTGCAAAGATCAGAACAAGCAGCGTCATAATCAGGGTGGCAAGCGCAACACCGCTTTCGCCAAACACGCGGGTCAGCAAGGCTGTCGCCAGCGAGGTTGCTAGAATGTTGACGAGGTTGTTGCCCAGAAGGACCGAACCGATCAGCCGTTCGTTGTCTTCGGTGATGGCCAGTGCGCGCTCGGCCCCTTGGCTGCCTTTGTCAGCTTGCGCGCGGAGTTTGCCACGTGAGGCAGCTGTTAGTGCAGTTTCCGAGCCTGAAAAGAAGCCCGACAGTACAAGCAGAAGTACAATTCCGCCCGACGTAACCCAAAAGGCTGTGTCCACTGGTTTTAAGTCCTTAAATAACCCTGTGTTAGCTATGAAGGGTGTTTGCCGTGAAAATCAAGGGCTTGGCAGGCGTTTTGCCCTTAGTTGTTGCGATCGGGAGCGGTAGATAAGGGATGATGTTCAAGCACAAGCGCCTTGAGACGTTCATCCAAAACATGTGTGTAAATCTCGGTTGTGGCGACATCAGCATGCCCAAGAAGCACCTGAATGGACCGTAGATCAGCGCCGTTCTCAAGAAGGTGCGTGGCAAAAGCATGGCGCATCGTGTGCGGTGTTACTTTTGCGGGGTCAACTTCAGCTTTGAAAGATAAGTCTTTGATAAAAATGTAAAACCCATGGCGTGTTAGATGCCCGTCTTTTGAAGGCGATGGAAAAAGATATTTCGAGCTTGGAAGCCCTTTGGCTCTGCTTAGGGTATCTTTGGTGTCCCATGCAGTAAGCCACGCCCCAAGCGCGTCACGGGCGGGGGCAGACAGGGGAACCATCCGTTCTTTACCGCCTTTGCCACGAACCAACAGCATCCGCGGATCACCGCGTGCAGCACTTACGGGGAGGCTGACAAGTTCGGTCACACGCATTCCCGTGGCGTACAAAAGCTCCATCAGGCAGGCGTTTCGCAATCGGTCATTTTCAGTCCTGCCGATCGTACGCGCGGTTCGAAGCAGCCGTTCGACTTCATCCATGGATAACGTTTTGGGCAGTGCTTTACTGCGGCCGGGGCCTTTGATCTGAATGGCTGGGTTATCTGCTCGCAACCCTTCTTCAAACATAAACCGAAAGAGCTGTTTCATCGCCGATAATCGCCGCGCGCGGGTAGATTTTGCAAACCCTTGGGCATCGCAATGCACTAGATAATTCTCCACGTGCTGGCGTGTGGCAGAGGCAAAGTTTTCATCTTTGTGGTTCAAATAGCCACTCACATCCGTCAGATCACGGGCATAGGCCAGCTGTGTATTCGTGGCGGCGTCCAATTCAGCGGCTTGTGCCTCAAGAAACGCTTTGATCAGATAGGCGTCAGAATGAACGACAGTCATGTGCGTAGCCTATCGATCAAAAGCAGGTTCAAGGCCAATTGGCGAGCAGTGCTTTCCAGACCTGTTTGGCGCAGCAGCGCGATGACCTGTGCGATGTCACGCAAGTCGCCCGTCGCCGCCTGTTCTGCGGTGACAATCGCGCGGACAAGTGTCTCGCCCAATTTTCCTTGGCGGAGCAACTCTGCGTTCTGTGGGGGCAGGGTGTTTGTCGCAAATCCGTCCACAATGATCCGCTCAATCAAGCTGCCCGCAAGGGATGCAATTGGGGTCCCTACGGCGACCGACTGCGCGAAAGCTAGATCAGTGTTGGCGGTGTCCTTGGCAGACACGCTTTCATAAAGGGGTGATACCAACATCATTTCAGCGCGCGTAATTTGGGCCGGACCGGTCAGCGGCAAGTCCTTTAGAGGCTCACTGTAGAGGTCGGCCATCGCTGTTTGCACACCGACTTTTCGCGCCTCGATCCAAGCTGTAGGGAGTGCACGGCTGATGGCCGAAGGATTTCTAGCCGTTACGGAGATATCAAGGCGTTGCCATGCTTCTGCCAATTCCCAAACGCCCCCTGATGCGGATGGGATGTTGGCTGTCATCACATCCAGCAGTCGGTTTGATGATAAGCTACCCGTACGCGCAAGTCGGATGGCGGCGTCAATTTGCGTTTTCCAACCGTTGTCTGGCGTCAGCGCTGTAGTGGCATAAGCGAGGGGGAGCGTGGTGGTAGGCAGTGGTGTTCCAATCGCACGGCGCAAAGTGAATTCCAGTGGTGTAATTGCGCGTCGTGGTGCCAGATTAATACTTTCCTCAGCCAATTCTGGATCAAGAAATTGTGCTAAAAGGGCTGCTTTATCCGCTGGAATTTCTCCCAAGGCTTCGCCTGTTTTTAGCGTCAAAGCTGCGGCGTTCCAGTCCCCTGTGCGTGACAGGCAAAAGACACGAGTTGGCAGTGCTGCACGTAGGGCTACGTTGGCCATAAGTGCTGTGCATGCGGCGTCTTCCGTACCAGTCAGCAGTGACAGATCAAACCAACGTGCAAACAGTTGCGGGGTCATCGCACCTGCCTGATCGAGCAGTGCCAGACTTGTCTCTACGTCCCCCATTGCCAACAAGGCGTCCACGCGTGCGACCAAGATATCAGCCTCTGGGTCGCGTGTAATTGGTGTGTCTGCCTCCGCAACCAGCAATCGGCGTAAAAGCTGCTGCATCGCAGGAATTGTCGGTGCCCCGACCGCTCTAAGCAAGGGGGAAAGAGTTTCAGGATCGCTGGCTGTCCAAAGCGTGTGGGGCAGGCCAGTAGCACTTGGCGGGCTGAGACCAACAGCACGTGTTTTGGGCGCGCCAAGTGGCTCGACGGTGACTTCCGGTATCGTGATCTGTTCGGCCAAATTGCCGCCAGGGCGAAGGGTCAAACTACGTACAGTTGCATCAAGGTTGATCAATGGTAGCGTACCGGCTGGAGGAACCGTTTGTGGGCCGCGCAGTGTCTCGCTTAGCCAATCAATGGTTGATAATGGCTCTTCTTGTGCGGACGCCATGCAAGCCCATAGGCAGCACGCAAAACCCGCTAGACCCACGTGCTTGGCCTGCATCACTCGACACTCAAAGTGATGGGTTTTGTGACTGAAGTTTGCGGTGGGGCGAAGGCATCAGGCATCACCATCGGCCCAAGATACGCAAAGGCCACCAGCCCGATGATCGCCAAAACTGCGAGATATCCGATAAATTTAAAAAGTCGTCCTATCATAGCGTCGAACTTTCTTTTCTGCCTCGATTTCCCAGCTTAGCTACATGTTTCCACACTGTACTCAACCAGATGACGCGGTGCATTGCCGCGACTTTAGCCCATAATTGAGCGAATTATTGCAGTTGTATATGGTCTTTTTGCAAAACTCACGGCATTCACGTGGGGTGAGACGGAAAACGGCGGGCGGGCGCTTATCTGATAGGTAAGTGACAGGCGCGGCAAACGATGTTCGGGGTGACGTACACGATGGCGCAGAGCCTTTCAAAAACGGTTGTGATGGTTGGCATGATGGGGGCTGGTAAAACGGCAATTGGTCGTGCGTTGGCCCATGCTCTCGATGTGCCGTTTGTTGATAGTGATGCCGAGATTGAAGCCGCCGCCCAACGTACCATCGCAGAGATATTTGAACGGGACGGCGAAGACTTTTTTCGTCAGCGCGAGACCGAGGTAATAGACCGTTTGCTGTCTGGCCCACCGTGTATTTTGAGTACTGGAGGGGGCGCTTTTCTGGCGCCTACCAATCGTGATCTAATCGCTAGCAAAGGCGTTTCTGTGTGGCTTGACGTGCCGCTTGATGTGCTTTGGGAGCGGGTTCGTCATAAAGATACTCGGCCGCTTTTACGGACTGAAAACCCACGCGCTACCTTGAACGCGCTATTCGATGCGCGGGTGGCTCACTACCGCCGCGCAGACATTCAGGTGGAATATGGGCAGGGAAGCATCGCTGAGACGACCACGGCTGTGCAGCGCGCCTTATTTGCGTTTTTGAAGGACTAATTTCGATGACAAAAACCTCCCCCATACATGGCGCAACTAAGGCCACGGTTCACGTTCCGCTTGATAGCAGAGCCTATGACGTGCGGATTGGAACTGGTCTAATCGCATCAGCCGGAGCGCAAATTTTACCTTTGCTGCGGCGGCCAAAAGTGGCTGTGGTCACCGATGAAAACGTGGCTTCGTTGCACTTGGATGCACTGCGCGCGGGTCTTGCCGCAGATAGTGTCGAAATGACATCATTAGAACTACCCGCCGGTGAGAGTACAAAAAGTTGGCCGCATTTGAGTAAAACAGTTGAGTGGCTGTTGGACCAAAAAGTAGAACGTGGTGACGTTGTTGTTGCTTTTGGCGGTGGCGTGATTGGTGATTTGGTAGGCTTTGCCGCTGCGATTTTACGGCGCGGTGTGCGGTTTGTGCAGATCCCAACGTCACTTTTGGCGCAGGTCGACAGCTCCGTTGGTGGTAAAACAGGCATTAACGCCCCCCACGGTAAAAATCTGATCGGTGCATTTCACCAGCCGAGTTTGGTGTTGGCGGATGTGGGCGTACTTGGGACATTGCAAAGCCGTGATTTTTTGGCAGGCTACGGTGAAGTTGTGAAATACGGGCTTCTGGGAAGTGCCGCGTTTTTTGAATGGCTTGAAGAGAATGCACCTGCAATGGCTGCAGGAGATGTTGATTTGCGCATTGAGGCCGTGCGCCGCTCTGTTCAGATGAAAGCTGACATTGTGGTGCGGGATGAGACAGAGCAGGGGGATCGTGCTCTGCTAAACCTTGGGCACACGTTTTGCCATGCACTTGAAACCGCCACAGACTATGCGTCTGATCGCCTTTTGCACGGTGAAGGGGTCGCGATTGGCTGCGCCTTGGCTTTTGAGGCTTCAATGCGGTTGGGGCTGTGCGCTCAAGAAGCGCCAAGCCGTGTGCGCGCTCATTTGCGGGCAATGGGTATGAAAGTTGATTTGCGTGATATCGATGGGGAGCTTCCGTCAACTGACGCCCTCATCGATCTGATGTCACAAGACAAGAAGGTCATCGATGGGCAGCTGCGTTTCATTATGGCGCGGGGCATTGGTGAGGCGTTTGTTACCACTGACGTGCCTGTGGATGTGGTGCGCAGTGTTCTGGAAGATGCCCGATAGATAGGTGGCCCAACAAAGAAGGCGCTCGATTTACTGAGCGCCTTACATCAATTTCAACCTATAACCATTTGATTAAAATGGAATTTCATCATCTAAATCATTTGAAGGGCTAGGCGCGCCGCCACCCATTCCACCGCCGTATGATGGACCGCTATCGTATCCGCCGCCGCTCCGATCGTCGGCCATGTAACCGCCGCCACCGCCGCCGCCCATGCTGCCACCACCGTTGTTGTCACCGCGTCCGTCAAGCATTGTCAGCGTGCTGGTGTAGGGACGAAGAACTACTTCTGTGGAATACTTGTCTTGGCCGCTTTGGTCTTGCCACTTGCGTGTTTCAAGCTGGCCCTCAAGGTACACTTTGGAACCCTTGCGCAGATATTGCTCGGCTACTTTGGCCAGCGGCTCGCTGAAAATAGCTACAGAGTGCCATTCGGTGCGTTCTTTGCGCTCACCTGTGTTGCGGTCTTTCCATGTTTCAGAAGTCGCAATCCGCAAGTTGCAGACCTTGCCGCCGTTCTGAAATGTGCGCACTTCGGGGTCGCGCCCCAAGTTGCCAATCAGAATGACCTTGTTCACTGATCCTGCCATGTCGATGTCCTTATTGATTCCTGCATTTCGCGTCACTTTAGGCTTTATCGCGGGCTTCAGAAACACCCAATTGGGTGCCCCTGTGGTTACCCTTTGCGCTGTGGGTGGTCATCATATCTAAATTAACTATATTTAATGTTAATTAACCTGACGCGGACGGCCACGGCATCATCATGAGTTTTTTGAAGGCATCTTTGTTAAGTACCTTGTTTGTTGCCGCATCTGCGTTGGCAAGTCAGGCGTCTGATACAGGTTTTTCGTCTAAATCACGTGCTTCACTTTTCGCTTCGCAGACAGATGTTCTGGATGGGCGGTCATCGAAACAATACGCTAACTCGGTCAGGCTACAGCCTAAATCAGCGAGTATTCCAACTCGGACGGCGCGTGATTTGCGTTATTATGGAACTTATGATGGCCCGTATTTGAAGCTTGCCAAGGCAGCTGCGCGCAAACATCGGGTCCCAGAGGGGCTATTTTTGCGGCTTATTCAGCAGGAATCTGCTTGGAATAGCAAGGCACGGTCGAGCAAAGGTGCAATTGGTCTGGCTCAACTCATGCCTGCAACGGCGCGCGAGTTGCGGGTTGATCCGAAGGACCCAAAACAGAACCTCGAGGGTGGCGCGCGCTACCTTGCAGAGCAGTACCGCACGTTTCGGTCGTGGCGTCTGGCGCTGGCGGCTTACAACGCAGGGCCAGGTGCCGTGCGCAAACATGGCGGCGTGCCTCCCTTTCGGGAAACACAAAACTACGTTCGTAAAATCTACGGAAGTTAACCACGTTGGCGTGCGGACTTCAGCAATGCCCTGCCAAATTTCACGGTTAACGCTGGGCCTGTCGCGGCAGAGCGTGGCGGTTTGGGTGCAGCGCGTGTTTGGGCGCGAAATCCTGTTGGGTTTTGGCCCGTTTGCTGTTGAAAAACGCGTGTGAAGTAAGCAGCGTTTTCAAAGCCCACGCGTGCTGCGGCCTCTTGTATGCTGATGCCTGTGTCAGCAAGCAAACGCTGCGCTTCGTATAGTTTCGTTAGCTGCAAAAGACGCGATGCGGGGACGCCGAATTCTGAATTGCAAACGCGAGATAGGTGTGTGGCGGTCACGCCGAGGGCCTTGGCATAATCACTGACCGTGTCCGGTGTACAAAATTTGTTGGCCAGCTGTGTAGTGAAACCTGCCAACAGTGCTGCGGCGGCGGTTGGCTTTGTTTGATCGTGTGGCATTTTGTTGCGCACCAACCAAACGCCAAGTAGCGCTGCATGGGCTGCTAATGCAGCTTCATTGGCGGCGTCTAAAGTTTGATCCAAGTTGTGCTTTGTCGGCCGCTCAACTTCATTCACAAGATTATCCCACAAGCCGTTTAGCACTGATTGTAGTTTTACGTCCGAGACGCGGACATATGCACTTTGAGTTGGCAAATTTGCCTCAGTGGTACTTGGCAGGGCCATGACTGAGCCGAATGTGCCAGCGCCAAGATCGAGTGCCATGAGGGTGTTTGCAGGCACGAATGCCATCGCCGCGCCGGAAATCGCGCGTTTACGCCCGTCGATCATGAATGACCCTGTGCCTCTCGTGATCCAAATGAATTGTGGCCAAGGTACCGAGTGGGGAAGTGACAACCGCCATTGTCCGCCTTTCATAATTTGGGCAAACGCCCGTGGCCCTACGTGAAATGTAGGTGTCACGGCGGGGTCAGGGACCGTCTGTGTGAGGGGTGTTCGTGACATCAATAACCGAAAACTAAAAACTAACGAGACGGCTAGGATGTTCGAAAACTATATTTCTAGCAAGGCTTTCGACCCCAGAAAGATCAATAGGTGTTCGATTTATGACTGCGTCGCCTTAACCAGTAGGGTCGAGCGGGATCCATTTCCCCATACGTGCGCGAAACCAAGTCCGCTGACGTTTCGCGTATTGCCGTGAAGCGGTAACTGCCAACGTGCGCGCGTCCTCTAAACTTAACTCACCCTGTAAATGGCGGATTAACTCCGGTGCACCGATGGCTCTGGCGGACTGATCCGCGGGGTTCCAAGTGGCGAGATTTCGCTGTGCCTCGTCCAATGCGCCTTGCGCAAGCATGATGTCAAAGCGCCGTTCAATCCGTTCGTTGACCCAGTCCTTTGGGGCATCGATCAACATTGGATGACAGTTGGCCAGCGTGACAATCGGCGGTGGTGTGTTGTCTTGCCAGTCGCTCAGCGGGCGGCCGGTGCTTTGGGCAACTTCCCACGCTCGCGTCACGCGCATCGGGTTCGCAGGATCAATGCGGCTTCTGGTTTCATCGTCGAGTTCAGCCAAAAGCACGTTAATCCCATCAGCCTCAAGACGTTCATTTGCAAGCGCGCGAACTGCGGGTGGTGTGGGGGGGATTTCGGCCAAACCTTCGGTCAGCGCGCGAAAGTTTAGACCGGTACCACCCACAATGATCAGACGTTCATTCCCCATCAACGCCTTCACATCACGAAGCCATTGACCCACCGAGTATGCGCCGTTCCCCGCTACATGACCGTATAGTGCGTGCGGTGTTTGCGCCTCATCCTCTACGCTGGGACGGGCGGTTAACACACGCCAGTTTTCGAACACTTGCAGCGCATCTGCGTTCACGATGAGCCCGCCTTTTTGTGCTGCAATTTCCATGGCTACAGCGGACTTTCCCGACGCGGTTGCCCCTGCGATCAAAACAGGCAGTTCCGTTGAAAGTGTCTTGATCGTGTCAAACATGAAAATGCGCGCCTTTTGGTCATTGAACCGGCGAGCGGTTTACTCCATTTTGGCGCAAAGACAAAGTGCAAGCGATCGCGGGAGACAGCACATGGCCGATGGAACCACGTTTAAGCGGGTTATGCTTAAAATCTCAGGCGAGGCGCTGATGGGCGACCAGGGATTTGGGCTGCATCCGCCGACGGTGGAGCGTATCGCCCGCGAGGTGCAGACCGTTCACGAGATGGGCGTCGAGATTTGCATGGTGATTGGTGGGGGCAACATTTTCCGTGGTCTTCAAGGCTCTGCCCAAGGCATGGAGCGGACAACGGCTGACTATATGGGGATGCTCGCGACCGTAATGAATGCACTGGCGATGCAATCTGCTCTTGAGGGGCATGGCATCCATACCCGGGTCATTTCGGCCATTACAATGAACGAAGTTGCGGAGCCTTATATTCGCCGCCGCGCCGTTCGCCACCTAGAGAAAAAGCGCGTTTGCATCTTTGCTGCTGGCACGGGCAACCCCTATTTCACAACTGATACGGCGGCGACTTTGCGCGCAAACGAGATGTCGTGTGAGGCAATCTTTAAGGGCACCAAAGTTGATGGCGTCTATGACAAAGATCCCGCAAAACACGATGATGCAGTGCGCTACGACAATGTCACCTATGATGATGTTCTCGCCAAGCGCCTGAACGTGATGGACGCCAGTGCGATTGCTTTGGCGCGCGATAACAGCCTGCCCATTATTGTCTTCAGCCTAGATGAACCCGGTGGTTTCCGCGGCATTCTGGCGGGTGAGGGGACTTATACGCGGGTCCATCAATAACGCCTTATTGGGATTAATTGCGTGCTGGATCGTGGCGCGCGGCAGGCGTGTTAATCACAACACTGGATTGCAATGCCCTTCCAAGGTATAGCTTAGAAAACAAACCGTTAATAAACGAGCAAACATATGTCCGACGATTTTCTTCTTGATACTGATGACCTTGAGCGCCGCATGGACGGTGCAATCGCAAATTTGCGGGTTGAATTTGCATCTTTGCGTACGGGCCGTGCCTCCGGTTCAATGCTTGAGCCGGTGATGGTGGACGCCTACGGGTCCATGACGCCGATTAACCAAGTAGGGACGGTCAATGTGCCCGAGCCGCGCATGGTTACGATTAACGTTTGGGACAAAGGCCTTGTGGGTAAAGTCGAAAAAGCGATCCGTGAAAGTGGCCTTGGCATCAACCCACAGCTGAACGGCACGATCATCATGCTGCCGATCCCCGAACTGAACGAAGAGCGCCGCCGCGAGCTTACCAAAGTTGCGGGCTCCTACGCCGAGAACGCCCGTGTCAGTGTGCGCAACATTCGACGTGACGGTATGGACCAGATCAAAAAGGCCAAGAACGACGGCATGTCCGAAGATGATCAAAAAATTTGGGAATCCGAAGTGCAGGAAATGACGGATAAATTCATCAAGGCGGTCGATGAAGCGCTTGAAGTAAAACAAGCAGAGATCATGCAAGTTTAGCATTATCAAAGGCTTGCGCTATCTAGCGAATGTTTAAGGAGATTTCAGGGATGTCTGAAAACGCACAACAAGGACCCAATCACGTCGCCGTCATTATGGATGGTAACGGTAGATGGGCGACCATGCGTGGCCGTCCGCGGCTTTTTGGTCATCATGCAGGCGCAAAACGGGTCAAGGAAATTGTGCGGGCATGCCCCGACGTTGACGTAAAATACCTTACGATATTTGCTTTCTCCACAGAGAATTGGAAACGTACGCAGACCGAAGTTTCGGGGCTGATGAAGCTGTTCCGACGCTATATTTTGCGCGAAGCGAATGATTTGTTGGCGGAAGGTGTCCGTGTTCGCTTTATTGGTGACCGGGCACGTCTTGACACAAAACTTGTGAAAATGATGGATCAGCTTGAGTTGCTCACAAGCGCTAACAGCAAAGTGCACCTGACGATTGCGTTGAACTATGGGGGGCGCGATGAGGTCGCACGCGCGACGAAGCGGCTGGCTGCAGATGTACAGGCAGGTGCTTTGCTGCCCGGTGATGTGGATGAAGAAACGCTGCCTCGCTACCTTGATACACATTTCTTGCCGGATCCCGATCTTGTGATCCGCACCAGCGGTGAAGCCCGTATTTCCAATTTCCTTTTGTGGCAGTCCGCCTACGCGGAATACGAATTTATCGATACCTTGTGGCCGGATTTTACCAAAGATATTTTTGCGGATGTGGTGGCCTCGTATGGTGGCCGGTCACGCCGATTTGGTGGCGTTTCGGAACCAACTCAGGCATCAACGCCCCTGACCAAAGCCCTAACCGAGACCTAGACTTCAATGATGCCGACCAAAACTGATGCCGCCAAATGGGATGATTTAAAGACCCGTACACTTTCTGGCATTGGAATGGCCGTCGTTGGTGTGGCGGGAATTGTTGCAGGAGGCGTCTGGTATCAGATGCTAACGGTGTTTGTGACGGCCGTAATGGTTTGGGAAGTTGCAATGATGATCCAACCTGACCGGCCAACGCCTGGCATGTTGGCGGCGGCTTTAACGGCATCCGTTTTGTCGGGTTTGCTTGCCAGTGACTACCATGTGTTTTTGCCGCTTTTGTTGATCCCACCAGTCTTTTTGGTGTTGTCGCTCAAAAGCGAACGGCTCGCTGGTTTCTGTTTTGCATTGGGAATTTTGCTTGCAGGATGGGGCCTTGTGCATTTCCGCGAAACTTATGGCACCGTGTGGATCCTTTGGTTGGTCAGTATTGTGATCGTCACAGACATCGGCGGATATTTTGCCGGCCGCACGTTTGGTGGGCCTAAATTTTGGCCAAGCGTCAGTCCGAAAAAGACGTGGTCAGGAACCGTTGCGGGCTGGGTGCTGTCGGCGCTGGTGGGCTATGTTTTTGCGGTTAATACAGATGCTGGCGCGGCTCTTCCCATAATTTCTGTAGCGCTTAGTTTTGCGGGTCAGATGGGTGATATCGCCGAAAGTGCGCTTAAACGGCGGATGGGTGTCAAAGACAGCTCCACGCTTATTCCGGGCCATGGGGGCCTGTTTGACCGGTTCGATGCGCTGTTGGGTGCCTCCCTTGTGATGCTGTTGGTCGCGATGGTGCTTGATGTGCCGGGAGTGGCATTTTGAAACGCGTGAGCATCTTCGGTGCCACCGGAAGCATTGGCCAAAATACGATTGATTTGATCCGCCGCGCCCCTGATGAATATCAGGTTGTTGCGCTGTCAGGTGGCGCAAACATCAAACAATTGGCTCAAGATGCGATTGAGCTTGGGGCAGAGGTAGCCGTTACATGCTATGACGCGCGCCTTGATGAATTGCGTAATGCGCTTGCCGGAAGCGGCGTTGATGCGCAGGCAGGCTCAAGCGCGATCAAAGAGGCGGCAGCGCGCCCAGCCGATTGGATTATGTCGGCAATTGTTGGCGTCGCTGGTCTTGTTCCAAGCCTTGAGGCTGTAAAACAAGGCGCCACGCTGGCGTTGGCAAATAAAGAATCCCTTGTCGCTGCGGGCCCACTACTGATGCGCTTGGCTCGCGAAAATAATGCGACCATTCTGCCTGTTGATAGCGAACACTCAGCTGTTTTTCAGGCGCTGATCGGTGAAGATATGTCTGCTGTTGAGCGCGTCATAATTACCGCCAGCGGCGGCGCTTTTCGCGATTGGCCGATTGATAAGATCAGGACAGCGACCGTTGCAGATGCGTCTAGTCATCCAAATTGGGACATGGGGCAGCGGATCACGATTGATAGCGCATCTATGTTTAATAAGTCTTTAGAACTTATTGAAGCTAAAGAGTTTTTTGGTGTTTTTCCGTCGCAAATTGAGACACTTGTCCACCCTGAAAGCATGATCCATGCGCTCGTTGGTTTTAATGATGGGGCTCTGATGGCTCACGTTGGCCCGCCTGATATGCGTCATGCGATCGGGTTTGCGCTTCACTGGCCTGAGCGGCGCAAGCTGCCTGTTGAGCGCCTCGATCTGGCTAAGATTGGATCATTCACATTCCGCGCCCCAGACGAAGCACTGTATCCCGCTCTAAGGCTCGCCCGCGAGGTGATGGAGCTTGGTGGGCTGTCAGGTGCTGTGTTCAACGGCGCGAAAGAGCGCGCGCTTGATCATTTTATCGCGGGTCGCATCGGCTTTTTGGATATGGCGCAGGTCGTTGAGCAGGTGCTGAGCCAAATGGACGCAGACAATCGCCTCAGAAATGCCGATATCACCCTTGATACGGTGCAGGCCGCAGACCACATGGCTAGGCAGATTGCGGACATCAAAAGCAAAGCAGTAGCCGCGTAATTTATCTAACGCACCAGCAAAAAGCGTGCAGATCGGGCGAATAACATCATGGATTTAGCAAGTCTTATCAGTGAGTTTGGTGGCATCGCCTACACGCTTTTGGCCTTTGTTGTGGCGCTTTCTGTGATTGTCGCAATCCACGAGTACGGCCATTACATTGTGGGCCGTTGGTCGGGCATCCATGCAGAAGTCTTTAGCCTTGGTTTTGGGCCGGTGCTCTATTCATGGGTCGATCGGCGCGGCACTAAATGGCAGATCGCGGCACTACCGTTCGGCGGGTACGTCAAGTTTCTGGGTGACGCAAACGCTGCTTCTGTTGGAAGCGCTGAGGGTGAGGCAGCCCCTGCACGCAATACAATGGCGAGCGCGCCTTTGTGGGCACGCTCTGCCACCGTCACCGCAGGGCCGTTTTTCAACTTTGCGCTGTCGATCCTAATCTTTGCTGGTGTAATCTTATGGGACGGCAAAGCTGCGGATCCGTTGACCATCGCTGAACTGCCGTCGTTGCCGCCCCAGATGCAGCAGGGGCTTCAGGACGGCGATGCGTTGATTGAAATCAACGGCTCTGATGTGACGACAACAGAAAAGTTTGCGGCTACATTCCGCTCGCTCCCGAAGCAGCCAATCCTCGACTATGTGGTTGAGCGGGACGGCGTCCAACTTGAGGTTTCAGGGCCATATCCATCGGTTCCAATTGTGACCAGTCTTGCGCCAAAATCAGCGGCGCTGTCGGTGAACATGAAGATTGATGACGTTATCACGGCCATAAACGGGTCTCCTGTCTTCGCATCGGATCAAGTGATGGCGGCCGTTGTGGCGTCCGAAGGGGCGCCATTGCTGTTGGACGTCTGGCGTGATGGTCAGACCATGCAGTTTACGCTGGTCCCGCGGCCGCGCGACACGCCACTAGAGGACGGAACGTTCGAGCGCCGTTGGATGATTGGAATCGGGATGGGCTGGTTCTTTGAGCCAAAAACAGAACCCGTAGACATAGCAGAAGCCGTGACTGATGGCGTACGGCTAACATGGGGTGTCATCACCGGAAGTTTGAACGGACTTAAACAAGTTATCACCGGCGCGATCAGTACGTGCAATCTGAACGGCCCCGTAGGTATTGCCCAAACATCCGGCGCGATGGCCAGCCAAGGGGGGCAGAGCTTCATTTGGTTTATTGCATTTTTGTCTACGGCCGTCGGAATGTTGAACCTGTTTCCGATCCCGGTTCTGGATGGTGGGCATTTGGTATTTCACGCGTATGAGGCCATCACGGGCCGCCAGCCGTCAGCGCGCGCACTTGAGATATTCATGGCCGCAGGGCTGACGTTATTGTTGGGTCTGATGGTATTTGCCTTGGGGCATGATATATTTTGCACCTGATGCCTGCCGTTTGATGCGCACGTTGCGGCTTTGCACGGGCTGATATTTGACATAGGCGAAGGTGGTTCTTTGCGCACCTCGCCTAATTTCGGCCTCATTTAGCTCCTAGATACATCACGATCCCGCGTGTGTGCGGTCATGATTTCAGGAGGCATCTATGCAAACAATTCATCAATCATATCGCAGCATGCGCCTTGTTTTGGACCTGAATTGGGACCGTGCGCTCTACCTCGCAACAATTGCTGCTGCACTTTGGGCAGGCAGTGTGATTGGCAGCGTTTTACAGTAACAATCACGGCCCACCTGATAACCTTTCGCGGGCTGTCAGATCGTTTTGACATCACGCAGTAGAAAGGATATTTCTGGCACCAGATTTTAGGTTTGCTGGGGATAGCTAATGGGTTTGCTTTTGGGTGTATGTCGTGCCGGAACAGGTACGATGAAACGAGCGGGCCTAGCGGCAGTGACTGCCGGCTTTATGTCTGGCGCTGTCTACGCGCAGTCTTTTACATTTGATAACGTCGAAATTGAAGGGAACGCCCGCGTTGAGGCGGCTACCATCCTATCGTTTGCTGGCATTAGCCGCGGCGAGACGATCAGTGCAGGCCAGCTAAACGATGCATTTCAACGTGTGCTAAGTTCGGGCCTGTTTGAGGACGTAGTTCTGACGCCACGCGGCAGCACGCTTGTGATTGAAGTCGCGGAATTCCCCACAATTAACCAGATCAATGTTGAAGGTAACCGCCGCCTGAAAGATGAGGTTGTCCAAAGCTTAATCGCCTCGCAACCGCGCCGCGTTTACAGCCCGAGTGTGGCCGAACAGGATGCGGAGCTGATCGCGCAAGCCTACGCGGAGCAAGGGCGTTTGGCAGCAACTGTAAAGCCAAGCATTATCCGCCGTTCTGACAACCGCGTCGATCTTGTGTTCGAAGTAACTGAAGGCCGCGTTGTAGAAGTTGAGCGCTTGTCGTTTACGGGCAACCGCGCTTATTCCGACCGCCGCTTGCGCCGTGTTTTGCAGACCAAACAAGCCGGTATCTTCCGCCAAGTGGTTAGCCGCGACACGTTTATCGAAGACCGCGTGAATTTTGACCGCCAAGTTCTAAGCGACTTTTACGCCTCTCGCGGTTATGTGGATTTCAATATCCAAGGGGTCTCATCCGAGCTGACCCGCGAACGCGACGCGTTTTTGATCACATTTGATGTCGAAGAAGGCCAGCAGTTCCGCCTTGGAGAGGTCAACGTTGTAAGCCTTTTGGATGATGTGGATGCCGCTGCATTCGAAGATGCGCTGAAAGTCGGGCGCTCACCAGTCTATTCCCCGAACTTGATCGACATCAACATTGCCCGCCTTGAGCGCCGTGCGCTTGAGTTGGGCTTGAACTTTGTACGCGCCGATCCGCGGGTGACGCGCAACGATCGCGACCTGACACTTGATGTGACGTTTGAGCTGACCCGTGGTGATCGCATTTTCGTTGAGCGCATTGATATTGAAGGCAACTCGACAACGCTTGATCGGGTTATTCGCCGTCAATTCAAAGTGGTCGAAGGCGATCCATTCAATCCCCGTGAAATCCGCAATTCAGCCGAGCGTATCCGCGCTTTGGGTTATTTCGGCAATGCGGGCGTGCAGGCGCGCGAAGGTTCCAGCCCCAATCAAGTTGTGATTGACGTGGATGTGGAAGAACAACCCACCGGCAGTCTGTCGTTCGGGGCGAGTTTTGGCACCGCAAACGGTTTTGGTCTGACAGCTGAGTTGCGTGAGCGTAACTTCTTGGGTCGTGGGCAGTCTGTTTCGCTTGGTTTCAACACAACCGATGGCAGCGAATCCCTCAGCTTTAGTTTCAACGAGCCAGCGTTTTTGGACCGTGAGTTGGGCTTTGGTCTGTCAGGCAGCTATGGCACCACGGACAGTGATTTCGCCGCCTATAACACCGAAAGCGCACGTCTGTCCCCATCCATCAACTTCCCTGTGAGCGAAAACGGCCGGTTGAGCCTGCGGTATTCACTGGGGTTCGAGGAGGTGCTTGATGTAGCTGTAGGTTCACAGTTGCTTAGTGATGATGAAGGTGCAGGGCGGCAAACTGTTAGCTCTGTAGGTTATACATACAGCTTTGACACGCGTACCACGGGGTTAAACCCTGATGCGGGACTCATTTTTAGGTTTTCCCAAGACTTAGCTGGTGTAGGGGGAGATAAAGAATATCTTCGTAGTAGTTTCTTTGCTGGAGCAACTACAAAGGTCCTGAGTGATGAAGTTACGCTTCGTGCGGTACTGGAAGGTGGTGCATTAAACTCGCTGAACGACACCAATAGCTCGGTAACTGATCGTTTCGCATCAAGCGGCCGTCTGCGAGGTTTTGAACCCAATGGTTTTGGCCCTCGCGAGGGGGATTTCGCAGTTGGCGGCAACTATTATGCTGTGATGCGACTTGAGGCAGATTTTCCAATCGGATTGCCGGAAGAGTATGGTATTTCGGGTGGGGTTTACCTTGATGCGGGCTCTGTTTGGGGTTTGGATGATGACCTGAGCGGTGCGATTGACGACAGCTTCTCACTTCGTTCTGCTATCGGCGTTTCAATTTTCTGGAATACCGCGATTGGCCCGCTTCGGTTTAACTTCTCAAAACCGCTCAAGTTTGAAAAGAACTTCGACAAAACGGAAACCTTTGATCTTTCCGTTTCGACAAGCTTTTGATGCTTAGGGGCGTTTTTGCCTTCTGCGCTGTGCTTTGCATGGCCGTGGGTGCGGCGCAGGCACAAACAACGCGCGGACCCGGCTTTGACACAGGTGTGGTGGTAAGCGCGGTCCTTGTGATCGATAGTGACCGCTTCTTTACAAACAGCGAATACGGCAAGCGCGTCGCAACCGATCTTGAGGCAGAGCGGTTACGCCTTGTGCAAACCAAGCGCGAGTTAGAGGCAGAGCTTGAAGCCGAAGAACAGCGTTTGCTTGAATTGCGTGATGTCACGCCAGCAGATGAATTTTCGGCTATGGTCGATGTGTTTGATATCCGTGTCCAGCGCGCGCGACAGTCCCAAGATGAAACAGGGCGCGTGCTGTCACAACGATATGAACGGGCACGGGCCGAATTCATCAGCGATGCCCTTCCAATCCTGGCCAACATTTTGGCCGAGCGTCGCGCAGTAGCGGTGCTCGAGCGTGGCAGCGTCTTTTTGTCGGCGGATGCGATCGACATCACGGATGAGGCCATTCGTTTGGCTGATGCGGCCCTCGGGGACGGAACAAAATCCGACTAAGGTAGACGCTGTCAGTGTGACTGCGACCGCAGCCCATGAAACTTGCCGCCACCGCTGCGCTTTGCTAGGCAGGGGAACAAGATATAACGCAGGTGACTTTCATGAGCGACGCAGCCCAGACAGATCTAAAATCAGCAGATATTGGCTTGATCCAGCGGATCATACCGCACCGCTATCCGTTTCTACTTGTTGATAAAGTTATTGATATTGACGGGTATCAATCTGCTGTTGGCATCAAAAATGTCACCATGAATGAGCCGCATTTTCAGGGGCATTTTCCATCTAAACCTATCATGCCCGGCGTGACCATCATTGAGGCGCTCGCTCAGACCTCTGCTGTGATGGTCGGCGTTGCGATGGACATGGTCGATAAGGATTTGCTGGTTTACTTTATGGGGATCGACAACGCGAAGTTCCGGCGCATGGTTGTGCCGGGCGATGTGGTGCGTTTGGCCGTGGAAACCACTCGCGGCAAACCAGGCGGAAAAGTATGGAAATTCCGCGGCGTTGCAACAGTGGACGGTGAGATGGCCGCTGAATGTGATTTCACAGCAATGATGGATTTGCCCAAAGCATGAGTGGAAATATTCACCCCTCAGCGGTCATCGAAGACGGTGCTGTCATTGGCGACGGTGTTGAGATTGGCCCGTTTTGTCATGTTGGGTCGCACGTTAAACTCGCAGATGGCGTCACTCTCAAATCACACGTGGTTGTGGCGGGGGATACCCAGATCGGCCCTGAGACGATTATTTTTCCGTTCTCAAGCATTGGTGAAATCCCGCAAGACCTTAAGTTTGCGGGCGAACAAACCAAGCTGATCATAGGAGCGCGGAACCGCATTCGCGAGCACGTTACGATGAACACCGGCACGTCTGGCGGTGGTGGCGTGACGCGCGTTGGGGATGACGGGTTGTTTATGGCGGGCTGTCATGTTGCCCATGATGCAGTGATTGGCGACCGTGTAGTTATTGTGAACCAGACCGCAATCGCGGGCCATTGTTTGATCGAGGACGATGTTATTATTGGTGGGCTCTGCGGCATCCATCAGTTTGTGCGCATCGGTACGGGCGCTATCATTGGGGCGCTTTCAATGGTGACAAATGATGTGATCCCACATGGATTGGTTCAAGGCCCACGGGGCGAGTTGGATGGTCTCAACCTTGTTGGGTTGAAGCGCAAAGGCGTCGCACGTGCGGATATCACCGCACTGAGGGTGGCTTTTCAAACGCTGAAGCAAGGCGAGGGCAGTTTTGCCGAACGCGCCGCGCGTTTGGTTCAAGACAGTGACAGTGATTATGTGGCGGATTTGGTGCGCTTTGTTACGGGCACCACGGATCGCCATTTCCTGACCCCAAAATGATTGCTCTGATTGCAGGGCAGGGCCAATTGCCTGTTGCGGTGCATCGCGCGCTCAAAACTGCGGGCCGTGCCCACGTCATTGCCGCAATGGGCGATGTTGATCCCAGTTTGCCAGATGTGCAGCCGTTTCGAGTGGAACAATTAGGCACGTTTTTCGCCGCACTTACGGACCTTGGGGTGAGCCAGGTGTGTTTCGCAGGTGCTGTCGCACGCCCACAGATTGACCCATCGAAAATAGATGCGGCCACTTTACCATTGGTGCCAAAAATTGCGGCAGCAATGGCAGGGGGTGATGATAGTACTTTGCGCGTGGCGATTTCGCTTTTTGAGGACGCCGGATTTGAAGTCACCGCTGCCCCGCAACTTGTTGACGGCCTGCTACCGCCCCATGGGGATTTGACGGCTGTAAAGCCATCCGAGGGTGATATTAAGGATATTGCACGTGCTCGTGATGTGCATGGTGCTCTGGCCGGTGCAGACGTTGGGCAAGCAGTGATCGCAGCCCATGGTCAGGTTTTGGCGGTTGAGGCGCTTTTGGGCACCGATTGGATGATGCAATCTTTGCTGCAAGCAGCACCCGCGCAAGATGTGGCAGATGTGTTTTCGGACCCTTTGGGTTTTGCAACGGATGTTTTGGCCGGACCAATCCAAGATGTCCCTCGCTGGAACCCTCGTTTGCCAGAAGGCGGTGTGCTTTATAAGGCACCGAAGGCGGGGCAGGACCTACGAATTGACCTGCCTACAATTGGGCCGGAAACCATTCGTGGTGCCATCGCGCTTGGTCTGAACGGCATCGCGATCGGCCCCAATACTCAGGTTCTGGAGCTTGATAAAACCATCGCCGCCGCATCCGACGGTGGGTTGTTTTTACACGTGCTGGCATAGGCGGCAGCGTGGAGATGTCTGATCCTTTGAAAGTGTTCATCATCGCAGGTGAGCCATCGGGCGACGCACTGGGTGGTGATGTTATGGCGGGGCTGAAAGAGCTTTGTCCCAACATCACATTTCAGGGCATCGGCGGTCCAAATATGCAGGCCCAAGGTCTGGAAAGCCTGTTCGATATGTCAGAGCTGTCCGTGATGGGTTTGGCCGAGATACTGCCGAAATACCGCCACCTGAAACGGCGTATTTCACAAACTGCCCAAGCGGTTATTGCCGCGACACCTGATGTAATCCTGACAATTGATAGCCCTGATTTTTGCCTCAGGGTCGCAAAACTGGTCAAAACGCAGCGCGATATTCGCGTCGTTCATTACGTAGCACCCAGTGTGTGGGCGTGGCGCCCGAAACGCGCACAGAAAATGGCCCGCCACGTAGATCAGGTCCTGGCCCTGTTACCGTTTGAGCCGCCCTTTATGGAGGCAGCAGGGATGCAATGCAGTTTTGTAGGCCATCCCGTGGCCAATACTGCTCAGGCGAGCAGGCAAGACTGCGCGGCATTTCGTATGCGCCATCAAATTGCTGACGACGCCCCTTTGGTTCTGGTTCTTCCGGGGTCTCGCGGTGGGGAAGTGCGCCGTCTGTCAGATGTGTTTGGGGAAGCGCTTGCGCGTTTTCAGCAAACCCACAGCAATGCTCGGTTTGTGTTGCCAGTAGCGCCTTCAGTGAGGGGCCTTGTGACTGAGCTAACGGCGAATTGGTCTGTCAAACCGATCCTGATCGACAGCGCAGATCACCCCGAGAAGCTGTCCGCCTTTGGTGCGGCCGATATTGCGCTGGCTGCATCAGGGACTGTTTCGTTAGAACTTGCCGCCGCACAAACGCCGATGGTCATTGCCTATAAAATGAACTGGCTTACAGCGGCCATCATGCGCCGGTTGATGCGGGTGGACACAGTCACGCTGGTTAATCTGGTGTCTGAAACGCGGGTTGTGCCCGAATTTTTGATGGAAAACTGCACTGCAGAGGCCGTGTCGCAGGGCTTATCTACACTTTTTGCGAAACCAGCGACACAATCGGCTGCCTTAGACATCACGATGGATCGACTGGGACGTGGGCAGGAACGGGCAGGGCTGCGCGCCGCACGGGCCATTTTGAGTGGTATCACCAAGCCGGTAGGCTAGGCTGTTCAATAACGGTTGAGGTCTCAGGCTCCGCGCCAAATCCAACCGCCGCCCAAAATACGCGTGCTGCCTTCTTCATAAAATACGCAGGCCTGCCCGGGTGAGACACCTTCTTCCGCGCTCAGCAGTTCAACTTCCGCGAATCCCCCCGGCTTTGCGCGCAAAATTGCGGGACGTGGCGGGCGGGTTGATCGCACTTTCACCAAAATTTCACGCTCAGCGACTGCCTCAAACACAGTATCGCCAAGCCAGTTGATCTCTTTGATTGGAATGTTGCGCGTTGCCAGCATGTCCTTTAGACCGACCACGACTTCTTTTGTATCCACATCCAGTTTCACCACATAAAGCGGCTCTGATAGCCCCCCAATTCCAAGGCCGCGTCGCTGACCAATGGTGTAGTGGATGACCCCTTCATGGGTGCCCAGAATACGTCCGTCCGCATGAACAATATTGCCCGGCTCCGCAGCACCGGGGCGCAGTTTTTCAATCACCTTGGCGTAGTCGCCATCAGGCACAAAACAAATGTCTTGGCTGTCAGGTTTATCCGCCACCGGCAGGCCGTATTTTTGTGCAAGCGCGCGTGTCGCTTCTTTGCTTGGCAAATGACCAAGGGGGAAGCGCAGATAGGACAACTGCTCTGGCGTGGTTGAGAACAAAAAGTATGACTGATCACGGTTGCTGTCTTCGGCTGAATGCAGCTCGGGACCGTTCGCGCCCATCTTGCGCTGAATGTAGTGGCCGGTTGCCATGCAATCCGCCTCAAGGTCTTTTGCGGTTTCCAGCAGGTCTTTGAATTTCACCCGCTCGTTGCATCGAATACAGGGTACGGGCGTTGCACCACCAAGGTAACTTTCAGCGAACTCGTCCATCACAGCGTCTTTGAAAATATTTTCATAATCAAGGACATAGTGGGGGAAGTTCATCTCTTCGGCAACGCGACGTGCATCGTGGATATCGCGCCCTGCACAGCAGGCGCCCTTTTTGGCAAGAGCGGCCCCGTGGTCATAAAGTTGTAGCGTGACACCCACCACATCATAGCCTTCTTCAGCCAGTTGTGCGGCCACAACAGAGCTGTCGACACCGCCGGACATGGCCACAACGACGCGTGTCTCAGATGGCGGTTTTGCAAAGCCAAGTGAGTTAAGACCAGCGGTGTGATCGAGTGCCATAAGCGGTTCTCCGGGTGATGAGGTTAATCGCAAGTAACAGGTTTGTGCACAGATATAATAAAATTGCGCGTACTAACAAGGTGACGTTTCACCGCTCCTTAAGACACTTGGCTCAAACCGAACAGGACTTTGATATAAGACGAGGACGAAAAATGTTTTTGAAAAAGGTTGATGGCCCCCGATCAGTGACCCTGCCGGATGGTTCAATCATGACCCATGCTGATCTGCCACCCGCATCAACGCGGCGTTGGGTTGCATCGCGTAAGGCAGCTGTGGTGCGCGGGGTTGTCTATGGCTTGTTAAGCCAAAGTGATGCGTTGTCGCGCTATAGTTTGTCCGAAGAAGAATTCGAAAGTTGGTGCGACGCGGTCAGCAGTCACGGGCTTAAGGCTTTACGTGCAACACACCTGCAAAGTTACCGTTAGCTTTATGCAACCTAAGGTGGTATGAAGTGTTATGGCTCACGCTAACCTTGTGTTAACTAATTGCCTGCACAGTGAGGTCGAAACACTTTACGCAAACGATCCACCGGAGATAAAATTATGCGAGTTCTGCTAGTCGAGGACGATCCTACGACCGCCAAAAGTATCGAAATGATGCTTACTCATGCCAATCTGAACGTCTACACGACGGATTTGGGCGAAGAAGGGATCGATCTGGCAAAGCTATATGACTACGACTTGATCGTTCTCGATCTTGGTCTGCCTGACATGAACGGCCACGAAGTGCTGCGCCAATTGCGCGTTAGCAAAATTGAGACGCCGATCCTCATCCTGTCTGGTTCCGCCGAGGTGGACGACAAAATCAAGGGCTTTGGCTTTGGTGCAGATGACTACATGGTCAAACCATTCCTGCGCGAAGAGCTTGTTGCGCGTATTCACGCGATCATTCGGCGTTCCAAAGGTCATTCACAGGCAGTCATCGGTACGGGCCAGATTGAAGTGAACTTGGATGCAAAAACTGTGTCTGCTGGTGGTCGTGCGATCCATTTGACAGGTAAAGAATACCAGATGCTTGAGCTGTTGAGCCTGCGCAAAGGTACAACATTGACCAAGGAAATGTTCCTGAACCACCTTTATGGCGGAATGGATGAACCTGAACTCAAGATTATTGATGTTTTCATCTGTAAGCTGCGCAAGAAATTGGCTCAGGCAACAGACGGTGACAATTATATCGAAACTGTTTGGGGGCGCGGATATGTTTTGCGCGATCCGCAAACAGGTCTGGGTGACTTGGAGAAAATCGCCGTAAACGGCTGACCGTATCCGGTCACTGCGTAAAGAGTTTAGTTTTTCGGTAAGAGAGGTTCGCAATCGCGGCCTCTCTTTTCGTTTCCTTAGGCTGGATGAAAATCGGCACCAAGACTAGACGCCGCCACCCTGCCATTCTACGTATAGCATCCAATCCACAGTGATGAGCGCGCCCCATGTCCCAGCCACTTTCCGATTTTGACACGCCCGTTGAAAACTTGGACCCTAAAAAGGCCGCACAAGAAGCCGAAACGCTTTCTCAGGCGTTGTCACAGGCAAATCAGCAGTATTATCAAGAAGATGCGCCCCAGCTGACAGATGCTGAGTTTGATCGCCTTAAGGCGCGCCTAAAAGAAATTGAGACAGCTTTTCCAGAGTTGCTGAAAAACAGCAGCCCCACGCAGCAAGTTGGTTCAGCCCCCGCAGATGGGTTTGGCAAAATCACCCATGCGGTTGCAATGCTGTCTTTGTCAAATGCGTTCAACGACGATGATGTTGCAGGATTTGACCAAAGCGTTCGCAAATATCTCGGGCTGGAAGGCGAAGCCCCGCTTGCTTTCACGTCCGAGCCAAAGATCGACGGGCTTTCGCTCTCTCTGCGCTACGAAGATGGCACGCTTGTTCATGCAGCGACGCGCGGTGACGGGACGACTGGTGAAAATGTAACCGCCAACGCCCGTACTATTGCAGACATTCCGCAACAGCTGACCGGTGCGCCAGCAATCTTGGAGGTGCGCGGCGAAGTCTATATGAGTCACGAAGACTTCGCGGCCTTGAACGAAAGACAGTCTGCCCGCGGCGGAAAAGTATTTGCAAACCCGCGCAACGCAGCGGCAGGGTCGCTGCGCCAGTTGGACCCAAATATCACTAAAAATCGCCCGTTAAGGTTTTTCGCATATGCATGGGGCGAGGTGTCTGCCCCGCTTGCGGACACTCAATTTGCAGCAATCGAAGCGCTGTCTGAACTGGGGTTTCAGACCAACCCGCTGACAAAGCGGCATGAAACTGTTGAGGGAATGATTGCGAATTACAACGCAATTGCCGAGGCGCGCGCACAACTGGGCTATGACATTGATGGTGTCGTTTACAAAGTTGATGATCTGGCTTTGCAGGCGCGGTTGGGGTTTCGCTCAACCACGCCGCGGTGGGCAATTGCTCATAAGTTCCCTGCAGAGCTGGCGTTTACGACCCTTGAGGCGATCGATATCCAAGTGGGGCGGACAGGCGCGTTGTCTCCCGTGGCGCGGCTGACGCCAGTAACGGTTGGCGGTGTTGTCGTATCCAACGCGACCCTGCACAACGAAGATTATATCGTCGGCAAAGACAGCAAAGGCGCTGAAATCCGTGGGGGCCGTGATATTCGCGTTGGTGATTTCGTTGAGGTTTACCGCGCGGGTGACGTAATCCCTAAAATTCGTGATGTTGATGTGAGCAAGCGTGCTGACACTGCAGTCTCTTTTGAGTTTCCAACATACTGCCCTGAATGTGGCTCGCCTGCCGTGCGCGAAGAAGGCGACGCAGTCCGCCGTTGTACCGGTGGCATCGTATGCCCGGCCCAAGCTGTTGAAAAGCTTAAGCACTTTGTCAGCCGCGCTGCTTTTGACATTGATGGGCTTGGATCAAAACAAGTTGAGCAATTCTACAAAGACGGTTGGGTCCGTGAGCCGGCGGAAATTTTCACGTTGCGTGCGCGGTTTGGCAGCGGTTTGCAGCAATTGAAAAACCGTGAAGGGTGGGGTGAGAAATCTGCCAACGGGTTGTTTGACGCCATCGATCTGCGCCGCTCTGTGCCACTTAACCGTGTGATTTTTGGCCTTGGCATTCGCCACGTTGGCGAGGCTGGTGCCAAGCTCCTTGCCCAAACATATCTCAGTTGGGATGCGTTCGAGAACGCGATGCGTGAGGCGTCGGACCCACAAAGCACGGCTTGGGCGGACCTTTTGAGCATCGATGGCGTGGGCGAGGTGATGGCCCAGTCGGTTGTTTCTACTTTTGCTAACTCTGTTGAGCGTGCCGCAATTGATCGTCTTGTGGCAGAGCTTAACATTGAAGACATGGCCCAGATTGCCGCTTCAGATAGCCCTGTTGCTGGCAAAATCGTTGTGTTTACGGGCACCCTTACGCGGATGAGCCGCGCAGAGGCCAAAGCGCAGGCCGAAGACCTTGGTGCCAAAGTATCGGGTTCTGTGTCTGCAAAAACGGATTTACTGGTTGCAGGCGCGGCAGCAGGCTCAAAGGCTGCTAAGGCGGAAAAACTGGGCGTTGAGGTTATTGATGAAGACGCTTGGCTTACTCTAATCGGTCGAGGCTAGGGGATTGGCGGGCCGTCCAGAAATCCTTTTTCCTTTGTTTGCGGGGCTCGAAACTTTGCAAGGGATCGGGCCGAAGACGTCCAAACTATTTGAGAACCTACACGTCACCACGCCGAAAGATCTGCTTTTTACGCTGCCTCATGCAATTGTTGACCGGCGCCTGCGGCCAAGTATTGACGGTGCGCTCACGGGGGATTTGGTTACTGTTGCGGTTGAGGTTGAACAACACAGACCGGCTGCACGCAAAGGCGGCGCGACACGCGTTTTTGTGAATGACGGTCATATAACATTCGCTTTGGTCTTCTTTCATGCCCATATTCGCTATATTGAGGCACAGCTACCCGTTGGTGCACGTCGGATTATTTCAGGAAAAATTGAGTATTTTGATGGGCTTGCACAGATTGTGCATCCAGACCACATGCTCGCAGAGGCGGATGTGCACGATATCCCGCCGTTCGAACCGGTCTACCCGCTAACTGCGGGGATTACCCAAAAAGTCATGTTGAAAGCCAGTGGATCAGCGTTGGCGCGTGCCCCAAAAGTGGCTGAGTGGATTGATCCAAACCTAAAGCAGCGCGAAAACTGGCCTGATTGGGATGCCGCTCTTTTGGCGGCTCATCGGCCTGCAGCGCCGTTAGTTGATGGCATGTCTGATCCTGCGCGCTTGCGCTTGGCTTATGACGAAGTGTTTGCCCATCAACTGACTCTCGCGCTAGCCCGCTCGACCGCGCGCGCGGCCAAAGGCCGAAGCAGCGTGGGAACGGGGCACCTACAAAGCCGCGTGTTGAACAGTCTGCCCTATGCGCCGACTGGGGCCCAAAGCCGTGCAATCGCTGAGATTGCGCAAGATTTGGCCGCGCGGCACCGCATGAACCGCCTTCTGCAAGGGGATGTCGGTGCTGGAAAAACCCTTGTGGCGATGCAGGCTTTGCTGATGGCTGTCGAAGCAGGCGGACAGGGTGTGATGATGGCGCCGACAGAAATTCTGGCGCGGCAACATCTTGAGGGGCTGCAACCTCTGGCCCAGAGTGCCGGTGTGAACTTGGAACTGCTTACCGGCCGTGACAAAGGTAAAGAGCGTGCGCGCAAACTGGCAGCACTGGCCAGCGGTGAGATCAAGATCTTGGTCGGCACCCATGCTGTGTTTCAAAAAGACGTTGAGTTTTGTGATCTGCGTCTGGCGGTTGTGGATGAACAGCATCGGTTCGGTGTGCGCCAGCGTATGGAGCTTGGCGCCAAGGGGCAGGCGGTTGATATGCTGGTGATGACAGCCACGCCAATCCCGCGCACTTTGTCGCTGGCCCACTACGGTGATCTGGATATTTCCGTGCTTGATGAAAAACCCCCGGGTCGCCAGCCTATCAAAACCGCCTTGGTGCAAACATCACGGATGGAGGAAGTGGTTAGCCATCTGCGCGGTGCAGTCGCCAAAGGCCAGCAAGCATATTGGGTCTGCCCGTTGGTCGAAGAGAGCGAGCTGAGCGATATGACCGCCGCCGAAGAACGGTTCAAACGCCTGCGTGCCGAGCTGGGTGAGGGGGCTGTCGGTCTGGTTCACGGTCAAATGCCGCCTGCTGAAAAAGACGCGGCAATGGCGGATTTTATTTCAGGTAAAACGCAGGTTTTGGTGGCGACGACTGTTATCGAAGTAGGCGTCAACGTGCCTAACGCGACGATCATGGTGATTGAGCGCGCCGAGAATTTTGGGCTTGCGCAGTTGCACCAATTACGCGGGCGTGTCGGTCGTGGCGCGGGGGCGTCTACGTGTCTGCTTTTGTATCAGGCACCCCTTGGTGAAACGGGGCGCCGCCGTTTGGAGATATTGCGCGAAACAGAAGATGGGTTCGTCATTGCTGAGGAAGACCTTGCAATGCGCGGTGCGGGGGACATGATTGGCTCTGCACAGTCAGGCTTGCCACGGTTTCGGGTCGCGGATCCGGACCGGCACAGCAATCTTATGGAGATCGCACAAAAAGATGCGCGTAAACTGTTGTCGGACGATCCTGCGTTAACCTCTGAGCGTGGAAAAGCTGCCCGTGTTCTTTTGTGGCTCATGGAACAAGACAAAGCAATTCGTTTGATATCAGTAGGTTAGGTTCATATAGAACATTTTGTTCACATTTGTTCTTAAAAAGTTCTTTACTTTGGTTAACTCAAATGAGAACAAAGGTGCAACAAATGCATAGTTGCAAAGGAGCTACCCATGATTGCTGATGTGAAAAACATTATTCGCCGCTCACAAACGACGTTGGTTCAAGACATGTTCACAGTATCTGCCATTGTAGCAATGACTGTAGCGGCACTCACTTTGCCGGCGTTTATGTAAAGACACTGCCTACGATCTATCTTGGTGCGGGTATGATATCTGTCCCCCAAACAGGTGATATCGCGTTACTGCCTGACGTATTTATCGGATTGCCTCTTCGATAAACCAATCTGCACCATATGTGCCTGATCGTTACTTACCGCTATCTTCTCCCACGAAGGTAGCGGTTTTTTTATGTGCCCTGAGTATCTGAACCACCACTAATTGCATCACATGCAGCATCAAGAGCGAGCATGATTGAGGCGTGTCGGTTTTTGTAATCTTTGGCCGCGCGCAGAACTTCAAGACCGTCAAAAGGGGCCTGCGGAACTGGGCCATCCTCTGCCAGCAAATTTGCCAAAGCGTCACGCGTCGCAACAACTTGCGCCGTGTTACGTCCAACAATGTTTTTCGCCACAACAGACGCGGCCGCTTGGCCCAAGGCACAGGCTTTCACGTCATGTGCATAATCACGTATGACACCGTCTTCTATCAGCAGATCAACCGTAACGCTTGAACCACACAGCGGGGCCCGGCGTTTGGCGCTGTGGCTTGGGGTATCGAGGCGGCCAACACGCGACAACTGTGTTGTAAGCTGCAAAATCTGCGCCGAGTAGAGCTTCATCAGATCTGCTTCGTTGGACATGTGCGCGAGGCCTTTTGTTTCATTCAACCGACAGATAGGACGGTGGAAGACAGTTGGAAAGGTACTGTGATGAAGTTTGATCCGAATTCCCTAAAGTTCAACGATGCGGGCCTGTTGCCGGTGATTGCACAGGATGTGGACAGTCATGAGGTTTTGATGCTGGCGTGGATGAACGCTGAGGCCGTCAGCCGCACGCTGAAGACGGGGCAGGTGACGTATTGGTCTCGCTCGCGGGCAGAGTTTTGGGTGAAGGGCGCCACATCGGGGCACACACAAGAATTGGTTCAGATGCAGATTGATTGTGACCGCGATTGTATCTTGGTGAGTGTTCGTCAAACCGGTCCGGCCTGCCACACAGGCGCGCGGACCTGCTTTTTTACAGACGTAACCAGTGGCACTGAGGTGACGAGCTAAAGCCCAATTAGCCTGCGGATGTCTGCGCTGCTTAAGCCCTGCGCACGGTAGTTGGAAAGCGCGCGGGCGTCATCGCGTTTTGCCAGTCGTTTGCCTGCGTCATCGCGGATCAAACGGTGGTGATGATACTGCGGTGTTGGAAGGTTAAGCAAACGTTGCAAAACCACATGGATGGCTGTGGCGCTTTCAAGATCCTCGCCGCGGACGACATCCGTGATGCCTTGCGCTGCGTCATCGACCACCACGGAAAGATGATAGGAAGTTCCCATATCCCGCCGCGCCAAGACGACATCGCCGACTGTGTTAACAAGCTGGGGCGCGGTGATTTGAACGGGTGCGCCGTTGTTTGTGTAGGTGATTGGTGTCTTATCAACTTCAAGCGCCGCAACAGCCGCAGTCATATCAAGACGCAGCACCGCGTCGGATGGCATGTCATCCGCGACGCGGCTGTGATGGGTTGTTGGCACGTAGCACAGGCGCGGATAGATCACGCCATCAGGCCCCAACAATGGCGCGCCTTCTTGGGGGGCATTAACCGCCGCGGCAATATCTGCGCGGCGGCAGTTACATGGGTATAAATATCCAGAGCACCACAATTCATTCAACGCAGAGCGGTAGCGCGTAAGGTGATCCGATTGTCTAACGGGAGCGGCGTCCCACTGAAGCCCCAACCAGGAAAGATCATCGTAAATTTGCTGTTCCCACGTCTCCCGTGCCCGTGACCGGTCAATGTCTTCGATCCGCAGCAAAAAAGCGCCACCCTGCCCGCGGGCTAGGTCATGGGCAACAATCGCGGAGTACGCGTGACCAAGATGAAGCGGCCCTGTGGGGGACGGTGCAAAACGCGTGATCATCACTCGGCTGCGAGTTTTTCCTGACCCAACCAGCCAAGCCATTCTGCTTTGGCGCGATCCGTATAGGCTTTGTAGCGATCCTTGCGGCCTTTGCGGCCCCCTTTGAGCCCATCAACTGGGGGAAAAAGCCCGAAGTTGACATTCATAGGCTGGAAGGTTTTTGCATCCGCACCGCCTGTAATGTGGCTGACCAATGCGCCCATTGCGGTGACTTGCGGCACCGCAGGTAGGTCGTCACCGTTGATTTCTGCAGCAGCCATACGGCCAGCAAGCAAGCCCATCGCCGCTGATTCAACGTATCCTTCAACACCAGTGATCTGACCTGCAAAGCGCAGATTAGGGTGGGTTTTCAACTTCATATCATGGGTGAGCAACGTGGGAGAGTTAAGAAATGTATTGCGGTGAATGCCACCAAGACGCGCAAACTCTGCATTCTCAAGGCCGGGGATCATGCGGAGCACTTCTTTTTGCGCCCCGTAGGTCATCTTGGTTTGAAAGCCGACGATGTTATAGAGCGTGCCCAAGGCATTGTCGCGACGCAATTGCACAACCGCATAAGGTTTGTCATCAGGCGCGTGCGGGTTTGTCAGGCCAACGGGTTTCATCGGACCAAAACGCAACGTCTCGCGACCGCGTTCGGCCATCACTTCAACGGGTAGGCATCCATCGAAATATTTGGCGGTCTCACCGTCTTTAAACTGGGTTTTATCCGCTGCCATCAACGCATCGATAAAGGCCTCATACTGGGCTTTATCCATCGGGCAGTTGAGGTACGCGGTACGCTCTTCTTCGGTTTCACCCTTGTCATAGCGCGACTGCATCCACGCTTGGGACATGTCGATCGTGTCAAAATAGATGATTGGGGCGATTGCGTCGAAAAAGGCCAAGGCCTCGGCGCCCGTTGCTTTGGCAATGGATGCTGACAGCGCGTCTGATGTCAGCGGACCTGTCGCCACAATCCAATGGCCGTCATCGGGAAGCTCTGTGATTTCATCATAGCTGACCGAGATGTTTGGGTGCGCCTTCAAGGCGGCTGTGACGGATTCTGCGAAGGGCTCGCGATCAACAGCCAGTGCGCCACCGGCGGGGATGCGGTGCTTTTCAGCGATATTCATGATCAAGCCGTTGGCTTGGCGCATCTCCCAATGCAGCAGACCGACGGCGTTCTGCTCATTATCGTCCGAACGGAATGAATTTGAGCATACCATCTCACCAAGGTTGCCCGTTTGGTGTGCAAAGGTGCCAACTTTGGGGCGCATTTCGTGGATCACCACAGAGATACCCTGATTTGCAGCCTGCCATGCGGCTTCCGATCCGGCCATTCCGCCGCCGATGATATTGAGTGTTTTTGTCATATGCAGCAGGTAATCCAGCCTGCCGCGCAAATCAATGAAAACGATGTCGCAACTTGCATCATCTTCGAACTGGATTGCGCACAGAAGTCTAAACGCAATGACCCCCGACGTTGGAAGCGTCGGGGGTCATTAAGTGATCGGGTTGGAGGACCCGCATTAACTTGCCTTATTGTTACCAAACAAAGCCTCAATTGCGCCACAATTATTTTGCGAACAATCGAAATTAATGCGGAAACAGTCCTTTTCTATGCGTCAGTCGGAGTATCGGGGGCAGCGTCGCCACCGTCTTCTACATCAGCATCTTCCGCTGTCTGATCCGCAATCCAAGCCACGCTGACGACTTTTTCACCTTTAGATGTGTCAAATACTTTCACACCACCAGCGCTACGCGATCTGAAGCTAATGCCTTCAACAGGGACCCGAATGGACTGACCTTTACTGGTCACCAACATGATCTGATCTTCCAACTCAATCGGGAAGGAGGCAACGATCTGACCACCGCGCATGGCTTTATCCATTGCCTGCACACCCATGCCACCGCGTCCACGCAGTGGATAGTCATGGCTGGATGACATTTTGCCCGCACCGTTTTCCGTGATGGTCAGGATCAGGTTTTCGGAGGCTGACATTTCGACGTAACGCTCTTGGGGTAGGTTAATATCAGCAACCGCTTCCTCATCTGCTGCATCAACTTCATCCGTTAAGCCCGCAACAAGTCTACGCATTTTCAAATATGCAGCACGTTCTTCTGATGAAGCCTCGAAGTGGCGGATGATCGACATTGAGACAACTGTATCATCGCCCGCAAGCTTAACACCGCGCACACCGACCGAAGCCCGTGAGTTGAAGATACGGACGTCCGTTGCCTTAAATCGGATCGCACGACCTGAGTTGGTCACCAACATGACATCATCGTCGTTCGACGCGATGCGTGCGTTGATAAGCGTGGTGTTCTCGTGCTCACCCTCAAACTTCATCGCGATTTTGCCGTTGCGCATGACGTTCGTGAAATCGGAAAGCTTGTTGCGGCGCACTGTGCCTGCGGATGTTGCGAAGACAACCTGCAGATCGTCCCACTCTTTTTCGTCACGGTCCACTGGCATGATGGCAGCGATCGACACACCCTGCGGGATGGGCAGGATATTGACGATTGCTTTGCCCTTTGAGGTGCGTGAGCCTTGGGGCAGGCGCCACGTCTTGAGCTTGTAAACCATGCCGTCTGTCGTGAAGAACAGCAGTTGCGTGTGGGTATTGGCCACAAAGAGCGATGTGACCACGTCTTCGTCTTTGGTCGCCATGCCAGACAAGCCCTTGCCACCGCGACGTTGGGCGCGGAAGTCAGCAAGCGGCGTCCGCTTGATGTAGCCACCTTGGGTAATTGTGACGACCATGTCTTCGCGTTCAATCAGGTCCTCGTCTTCCATGTCGCCGGACCAGTCGACGATTTCTGTACGGCGCGGCACCGCATAAGCGTCACGAACTTCGGTCAGCTCATCTGTGATGATGCCCATGATACGCTCGCGAGAGCGCAAGATATCAAGGTATTCCGTAATTTTGACCGCAAGCGCTTCCAGCTCATCCGTTACTTCGGACACGCCAAGCTGTGTCAGGCGTTGCAAGCGCAATTCAAGGATAGCGCGCGCCTGAGTTTCAGACAGATTATATGTACCGTCTTCATTGGCCTTATGGGTCGGATCATCGATCAACTTGATGTAGGCCAAGATATCTTGGGCGGGCCAGCGGCGCGTCATCAGTTTTTCACGAGCCTCAGCAGCATCCGCAGAGGAACGGATCGTTGCAACGATCTCATCCACATTTGATACGGCCACAGCCAAACCACACAATACGTGACTACGTTCGCGGGCTTTGCGCAAATCAAAGGCGGTGCGGCGCGCCACGACTTCTTCGCGGAAAGCAATAAACGATGTCAGGAACTTACGGAGTGTAAGTTGTTCGGGCTTGCCGCCGTTCAGGGCCAACATGTTCGCACCAAAACTTGTTTGCATAGGCGTAAAGCGGAACAACTGGTTAAGAACGACTTCAGCTGTCGCATCGCGTTTCAACTCAATCACGACGCGCACACCGTTACGGTCAGATTCGTCTTGAACGTGGCTGATGCCTTCGATCTTTTTCTCGCGAACTTGTTCCGCGATTTTGTCGATCATAGAGGCTTTGTTCACTTGATAGGGGATTTCGTCGATCACAATCGCCCAACGATCCTTACGGATTTCCTCAACGCGGGTTTTGGAGCGGATCACAACGCTGCCACGTCCCTCAAGATAGGCTTTGCGCGCGCCAGAGCGGCCCAACATAATTCCGCCCGTTGGAAAATCAGGACCTGGAATATAGTCAATCAGCTGCTCTGAAGTTAAATCAGGCTGTTCAATAAGCGCCAAAGTGGCATCGATTACCTCGCCCAAGTTATGGGGTGGGATGTTCGTGGCCATACCAACAGCAATACCGCCAGCACCGTTGACCAGCATGTTTGGAAAGCGTGCGGGAAGAACAGTCGGCTCAGTATCTTTGCCGTCGTAGTTGTCTTGAAAATCAACGGTCTCTTTTTCGATATCTGCAAGAAGCGCACCCGCCGGTTTATCCATGCGCACTTCGGTATAGCGCATGGCAGCCGCGTTATCGCCGTCCATGGAGCCGAAATTGCCCTGACCATCCAGCAGCGGAAGCGACATTGAGAAATCTTGGGCCATCCGCACCAGTGCGTCGTAAATCGCGCTGTCGCCGTGGGGGTGATATTTACCCATCACATCGCCAACAGGGCGGGCAGACTTACGATAAGACTTTTCGGCAGTATTACCTGTTTCATGCATTGCATAAAGAATGCGGCGGTGCACAGGTTTCAGGCCATCACGCAGGTCAGGGATCGCACGGCTAACGATGACCGACATCGCGTAATCAAGATAGGCCGTTTTCATCTCATCGACGATGTCGACTTGCGGTCCGTCGTAAACATACTCCTGAACGGTGTTTTCTTCTTCGTTTTCAGGTGTTTCTGGCGTGTCGCTCATGTGATACCTTAACTTTCCATGCGCACTATGGCTCGCGCGCTATATATTGTTGTCAAAACAATAGCACTTCCTGGATATGGGGTGCAATGGGGCGTTCAGGTCGAATTTCAAGCGGCACTTAGCTGTTGGCGATATCCCAGTTTGGTTTACGCTTTTCGTTGAAGGCCGTAATGCCTTCAGCGGTGTCCTCATTAGCCATATTTTGGACCATCACGTCACGGGTGAAAGTATATGCATCTGCCACGGGCATTTCGAGTTGATCGTAAAACGCGCCCTTACCAAGACGCACAGCAGCCCCCAGTTTAGCAGCAACCGTTTCGGCCAAGTCACGTGTCACGGGCGCCAGTTTGCTGGGTTCGGCGATACGGTTGATCAATCCAAGGTCAAGCGCGCGATTGGTGTCAATGAAGTCGCCGGTTACGAGCATTTCAAAGGCCTGCTTGCGGGGCAGATTGCGCGACAGCGCCACCATGGGCGTTGAGCAAAACAGCCCGATGTTCACACCATTAACTGCAAACCGTGTTCCTTCAGCCGCGACAGCCATATCGCAGGCGGCAACAAGCTGACATCCTGCGGCAGCGGCGACACCGTGAACTTGCGCAATGACGGGTTGGGGCAGGGTGCGAATGGCGGTCATCATCTGCGCACATGCATCGAAAAGTGCTGTCAGTTCACGGGCACCAGCATCCGGACCTTCGCGCATCGCTTGCATTTCTTTGAGGTTGTGACCCGCACAAAAGGCTTTGCCGGCCCCGCTGAGAACAACGCATCTGATGCTTTGATCTGCGGCAATATCCACAAACAGTGCGGTCAGTGCCTCAATCATCTGACTTGAAAGAGCGTTAAGCGTTTGCGGTGTTGCCAACTCAATGTATGCGACGCCGTTCGCATCACAACGGGTATAAAGAGACGTTTGCGTATCGGTCATCTTGTTCCTCACAATCTTGTGGCTACAGTAGGGCCGAAACTGTTGAGAGTTGCAATGACTGACCCACTTCTTACTACCGCAGAGCTGACCGCATTTTTGGCGCGGGATTTTGAACAAGTGAAGGACGACTTCACTGTTGATGAAATCACGGCGCAAGGGATCAAGCTGCGTCTCAACGTGGCCGAGAGGCACCTGCGCCCCGGCGGCACAGTATCTGGGCCCGCGATGTTTGGGCTGGCGGATGTGGGGGCGTATCTGGCGATTTTATCGCGCATCGGTCTTGAGGCGCTGACGGTGACCACGAACTGCAGTATCGATTTCATGCGCAAACCCATCGCTGGTAAGGATGTGATTTGTGACGTGAGACTGTTGAAGCTGGGACGGCAACTGGCGGTTTGTGATGCACTTGTGTTCAGCGATGGAGATGATCGGCCGGTTGCCCGTGCGTCATTGACCTATTCGATCCCGCCAAAGTAGTAATTTTTGGGGTATTTTGATACCTATTTTTTAAGCCCCTGATTATGAACGGTTTTTCGATGTTTTGTGTTGTTGACTGCTATTTGTGCGCCTATATAAGGGCGCAATCGAATACCCGCGGAGCCTTTCCGCTGACATTCCAAGGATAGAAACATGAAAACCTTCACTGCGACACCCGCAGACATCGACAAGAAGTGGATCATCATCGACGCTGAAGGCGTGGTGCTGGGCCGTCTTGCGTCGATTGTTGCGATGCGTCTTCGCGGCAAGCACAAGCCGTCGTTCACGCCCCACATGGACATGGGTGACAACGTCATCATCATCAACGCTGACAAAGTTCAGTTGACTGGTAAGAAACGCGAAGAGCGTTACTACTGGCACACTGGCTACCCAGGTGGAATCAAATACCGTACCAAAGAGCAAATCTTGGAAGGTGATCACCCTGAGCGCGTTGTAACACTTGCGATCAAACGCATGTTGCCAGGCAACCGCCTGTCACGCCAGCAAATGACGAACCTGCGTGTGTACGCAGGCGCCGAGCACCCCCATGAGGCGCAAAGCCCCGAAGTGCTGGACGTCAAATCCATGAACTCAAAGAACACGAGGGTCTGATAGATGGCTGAAGAAATCAAAAGCCTCGATGAGCTGAACGCAGTTGCCGAAGGCACTGTTGCAGTAGCAGAAGTTGAGATGACCCCACGCGAGCCCGTCCGTGACGACCTTGGCCGTTCTTATGCGACTGGTAAACGTAAAGACGCGGTTGCACGCGTTTGGATCAAGCCAGGCTCCGGCAAAGTTGTTGTGAACGGTAAAGAGATGAAGGTCTATTTTGCACGCCCCGTGCTGCAAATGATCCTGCGTCAGCCTTTCACAGTTTCTGGTACAGAAGACCAGTTCGACGTGATGGCGACTGTCAAAGGTGGCGGTCTTTCTGGTCAAGCTGGTGCGGTTAAGCACGGCATTTCCAAAGCATTGCAACTGTACGATCCCAGCCTGCGTGGCGCGTTGAAAGCCGCTGGCTTCCTCACACGCGACAGCCGTGTTGTTGAGCGTAAGAAATACGGTAAAGCAAAAGCGCGTAAGAGCTTCCAGTTCTCTAAGCGCTAAGTTTTACGTTCATTATTCGAAAAAGCCCTGCCAAATGGTGGGGCTTTTTTTGTGTCTGCCGTCATCTAAGCACCTGCAAATGCTCTGGCAGTATTCATGTAACTTTAAGTCGGTAGTGTTTTTGTGGATTAAATCGTCACAGTGGTGAGTCCCAGGTGAAGCATTTTATTCGGACAGGTATTCAACGGCTAGCGGCTCGGAATGAGGTATTTGTCGGGGGCCTTGCCGCGCGCGCTGATGTGTCTGCGGCGATTTTACTTTTGCGGCCTGTCTCAATTCAGACCCCTTTGATCCGGATCGGCGGACAGGGTGACGGCGGGTACCTGTTACCAGACGATTTGGATGGAATTGATGCGTGTTTCTCACCAGGTGTTGATGATGTTGCGACGTTTGAAACACAGTTAGCGCGCGATTATCACATCCCGTGTTTTCTGGCCGATGCGAGTGTCGACCGATCACCAAGTGAGCACCCGCTGATTACCTTTGAGAAAAAATTCATTGGGAGTGATCCTTCTGAAAACTTCATAGGTCTTGAGGATTGGGTCGCGCAGCGGCAGGCAGGGACAGGTGATTTGGTGCTGCAGATAGATGTTGAAGGCGCAGAATTCGATATATTTGCGCACCTTTCAGACGCTACGTTGATGCGCTTCCGAACCATCGTTATCGAACTGCATCACTTGCACAATTTATTCTCACGGGGTGCTTTGCCGTTAATTGCCAGCTTTTTCCGTAAATTAACCAAGTTTCACCATGTGGTGCATTTGCATCCTAATAATTGTGCACCTGCGGTAACTCGCAATGGCATTTCGGTTCCGCCGCTTCTTGAGGTTACGCTTCACCGCAAAGATCGCTGCATTCTAACGCATCGACAGCTCAGCTTTCCGCATTCTCTTGATCGACCCAACGTTAATGAGATGCTAGATATCGAATTACCGTCCTGCTGGCGATAAACCCGTTTGCACAGGAAGCAATTCCCTTGCAAATATAGCCTGTGGCAGATGATGTTTCTCATAATTCCCGTCGGGGGCTTTTACTTGTTAGCCCGCCGTTTTTAACCACTTTGGTGCTGCTTGCGGGGCCACTCGGGGCAATCATTTTGTTCAGCTTTTGGACGCAAGATTACCTGACGCTGAATACTGATTTCACGATCAAAAATTACGTTGAGGCCGCCCAAGATCCGATTTACGGATTGCTACTGGGCCGCTCGCTTTTGGTTGCGGGGGCGGTGACACTGCTTACCGTCATCACAGCTTTTCCGGTGGCTTACTTCATCAGCTTTCATGTAAAGCCGTCGCGCAAATCGCTGTGGCTCTTTTTGATTACGATCCCGTTTTGGACAAGCTACCTGATCCGCGTTTTCCTGTGGAAAGTTGTTCTGGGGTTCAACGGCGTCATTAACTCAGGTTTGATTGAAGTTGGTATCATTGATGCACCAATCACATTCATTTTGTACAATCTAAATGCCGTAATCATCACGCTGGCGCACGCGTTTGCACCCTTTGCGATTTTGCCTATTTTCGTGGCTTTGGAAAAGATTGACCGCGCGCTTCTGGAGGCCTCACGCGACTTGGGGGAAACCCGCGTGGCGACTTTTTTCCGCGTCACGCTCCCACTTGCAATGCCGGGCTTAGTCGCTGCAACACTCATCGTGTTTATACCCGTCATCGGCGACTATATTACACCTCGCCTTGTTGGGGGACCCGGCGGGTTGATGATTGCAAACATGATCCAGACACAGTTTTTGAAACTCAACAACGCCCCAATGGGCGCGGCGCTCGCTGTTATTTCTATGGTGGCGGTGACCGTAATTGCGACACTATTTGTCTGGCTAAACCGGCGTTTCCTAAAGGTGCGGTCATGAGGGCATATACTTGGGCTTATCTGATTTTTCTCTACGCACCGATCGTGTTGCTTCCACTTTTCGCGTTCAATGACAGTACAACAATCGCCTTTCCTTTGCAGGGGTTCACCACCAAGTGGTTTGTGCAACTACCGACCATCCCCGCCCTGACAAGCAGTGTTTGGACCTCCGTTAAAATCGCCTCCATAACAGCAGTTTTATCAACAATTCTTGGTGTTTGCGCAGCACGTGCTGCCGTGCGCTATCGCTTTATTGGAAAGCGGCCCATTATGGGCCTGATCATGTTGCCGCTCGTCTTGCCCGAGATTATTGTCGCTGTTTCACTCTTGGTGGTGTTCTTGCAGTTGGGGCTAAGCATAGGGTCATGGTCAGTGATCGCAGGTCACACGTTGATCTGCATGCCATTTGCGATTTCTATTCTAAACTCCAGTTTTCAAAACATTGATCCCGCCCTTGAAGAGGCATCACTTGATTTAGGCGAGACCCGCGTCAGCACGTTTTACCGTGTGACACTGCCGTTGATCTGGCCCGGACTGATTGCGTCACTGCTTATCTCGTTCACGATCAGTTTGGACGAGTTTATCATCGCCTTTTTCCTAAGCAGTACAGAGCCAACATTACCTGTTTATTTATGGTCCCAGTTGCGCTTTCCAACCAAGCTGCCGGTCGTTATGGCCTTGGGAACGCTGCTTGTATGTCTCTCAATCCTGCTGCTTGCACTGGCTGAAACACTTCGTCGTCGTGGGTTGCGAAAGGCGGGACAAAGCACCGAAGGGGGCTTTTTATGACCATGATTTCGTTATCCGGCGTTAACAAGCATTATGATAGTTACCACGCGCTTAGGAACATAGATTTAGACATTGAAGCAGGGGAGTTCTTCTCTCTGCTTGGTCCATCTGGCTGTGGAAAAACAACGCTGCTGCGCACGATTGCGGGGTTTGAAGATATTGAAAGCGGGACGCTTAAGATTGCCGGTGCCGATATGGCAGAGGTGCCGCCAAACCGCCGACCGACCAATATGGTGTTTCAAAGTTACGCAATTTTCCCGCATTTGAACGTCGCGCAAAACGTGGCGTTTGGTCTACGCAAGTCTGACTTAAGTAAGTCAGAACAAACCCGTGTCGTTGGTGAAGCCCTTGAAATGGTAGGGCTAGACGGGTTTGGCGCCCGCGCGGCTAACGCTTTGTCTGGCGGGCAACGTCAACGTGTGGCCTTGGCCCGTGCGCTTGTTCTTAAGCCTAAGGTTCTTCTTTTGGATGAGCCGCTTTCCGCGCTGGACAAAAAGCTGCGCGAGCAGATGCAGCTTGAATTGCGTCGTCTTCAGCGACAAGTCGGCATTACATTCATTTTGGTGACCCACGACCAGGAAGAAGCGCTGATTATGAGCGATCGGATCGCTGTTATGTTTGAGGGTCAGATTGCGCAATTGGCTGACCCGCAAACCCTGTACCGTGCGCCGGCCTCGCGTAAAGTTGGTGAGTTCATTGGCACTATGAACGTGATGCCGGTTGCGCAAAATGCGGGTAATTTAACGATTGCAGGGCTTGGACAGGTGTCCGACCCTGCGCGAGACACTGTCTCTCACGCTGGTATCCGGCCCGAGACCATGTCCATTCTGTTTCCTGGCGAGCCTGATCGCGACCGTGTTGCAGCCGCTAAAATTGTTGATCGGGCTTACTATGGTGATATGACCTACTATGAAGTCGGGCTTGATGGCTTGGACAATACCCTCACGATTTCGATGAAAAATCTGATGGGGCGCGAGATTCTAGAGATTGGGACACCTGTCCGCATCAGTTGGCGCGAAGACGCATTGGTGTTTTTTGATCAGTAAGGTTTATGCAAGATTTGTCAGTGATGAAGACGCGCCAATAATCCCTTGGTCAATTGGGCCAATGGCATCATCATCTCGCCCCTCGTAAGTCACACGCGTTAGGATGGTTTGGATTGCTGCGATCCGCGCACGTCGTTTGTCATCGCTACGAACAACTGTCCACGGACACGTGTCCGTATGCGTCCGAGACAGTGTCTCACCAATTGCCTTCGAATAGCTGTCCCATTTACCAAGACCCTCAACATCAATCCAAGAGAGCTTCCATTGTTTCAAAGGATCAGCTTCGCGGCGCAAAAAACGGCGTAGTTGTTCGGCTCGCCCGACGTTCAGCCAAATTTTGATCAGCTGTATCCCATCGCTCACCATCATATCTTCGAAGTGTGGCGTTTGGTCGAACCAAAGCTGTCGCTGCGTAGGGGTGCAAAATTCAAAGACGTGCTCTACAACGCCGCGATTATACCAACTACGATCAAAAAACGTCATGCCACCGGCAGTTGGCATATGTTTCACATAGCGCTGAAAATACCACTCGCCGGCCTCCTTTTCAGTTGGCTTTGCAAGGGCTACGACACGCGCCTGACGGGGATTCAGGTTTTCGCGCAGCCGTTTAATCGTGCCGCCTTTGCCAGCAGCATCACGGCCCTCAAATACAACCGCAACCCGCGCGCCGCTTTTCTTGACCCACGACTGCATTTTGACCAGTTCAATTTGTAGCTTAGCCATATGCGCCTCATAGGCTTTCCGCTTTATGCGCTCATCATATGGGTAGCTCGCATCAAGAATTGCCCCCTTGGCGTTGTTCTTGATGCCTTGACGTATATCCTTCGGCGCATGTTCGCTGAAGAACTGATGCACCGCATCTTTGGAAAAACTCGACATATCAACACCTTCACCGCCAACTCTGATCCACACTATGACAAAGCAAAGCTTATCGCGCTAGGGGGTCTGTCGCAGGCGATCAATTGCAGAAATTACATCTGCCGGATTGGTGTGATGAGGCATGTGTCCGACGGCATTCAGGATTGTGAGACGGCTATTCGGTAATTGAGTATCAAGCACACGCGCATGAATACTGGCCGGTACGATTGTATCCGCATCGCCATGCAAGATTTCAGTTGGCAGTGTGATGCCAGGATACTGCTTGGACATTTCCACCAAATGCGGGCGTAGCCCAAGGACTTGCCGTGCGTTTGCGCGCATAGAAGCACGCCGCGTAACCAGAGCACCTCCAATATAATCGTTGTACCCCTCAGGCGGCTCGGCCGGCTCAAATATCGAATTGATTGAGGCATTGATCCGCGGCTCACTTGCAAAAGCTGCAATCAAAGGCGTTGTGATCAAGCCCCCGATAAGGCTGCCATTTACGCGGTATAATAGATCAAGCGGTCCGGGCCACGGTTCAGTCGCGCCGCTGAGAATAACCATGCCGCTTGGATGATCCGGAAACTCCAACGCCCAAGCCATCGCCACGGCACCACCAAAACTGTAGCCAAGGACAATTGGATTTTTTACACCCAGTTGAACCGCTGCGGCTTTCAGCATTCGTGCTTGCTGTTGAGGCGTCTCCGCGTCCGTGCTCCGCGCGCCGGAAAGGGTAGGGTCCGCCCGATCTGTGTAGCCCAAGCCCGGGCGATCCATCACGATAACGCGGTAGCGATCCTTGAGTTGGTCAACGAAATCGAACGTCCAATCTCGAATGTTGCCAGATGCCCCATGGATCAGGATCAAATCAGGCCCCGTTCCCGTAACCAGCGCATGGACTTGGCGGCCATCCACGTTAACGAATTGGCCAATGGGTGGAAAATTAGCCTCAGCTGCCCGTTCGTTTTTGCGCGCCATGATCCCCACAAAGGCAGAGGTCAGAACGACGCAAATCCCAATGGCAAGCAGGCTAAGTCCCAATGTTTTCAATCTCGTAGGGCGTCGTTTGGTAGATTTCATTTATCCAGTTCCCATAGAGAAGATGTGCATGACTGCGCCAGCGGTTTTGCGGTGCCGCAGCAGGATCATCTTCGGGATAATAGTTAACGGGTACATTGATCGCGGTTCCCTCAGAAACATCGCGATCATATTCTTGTTTCAGGGTGCTGGTATCATATTCAAAATGGTTAAAAATATAGAGCGCGCGGCGTGCATTATCCTCAACAAGGCACGGTCCTACCGCATCACTGCCCAACAGCGTTTTGAGGCCCGCTTGATTAATTTCGCCTGCGTCCATTTCGGTCCAGCGGCTCACGGGGATCACGCAATCGTCTGAAAATCCACGCAAATATGGTGATGCCGCATCAAGGTTTTTGTGACGGAAACACCCAAATGCCTTGGCATCAAGAAGGTGCTTCGTGACGCCATGGAAATAGTTAATCATCGCCATTCCGCCCCAGCATACACCAAATGTGGAATGCACGTTGGTCTGGGTCCACTCAAAAACCTCGCGCAACTCATCCCAGTAAGTCACCTGATCAAATTGCAGGTGCTCAATTGGCGCACCAGTAATGATGAGGCCATCAAACTTCTCGCCTTTGATGTCTTGGAAGGGACGATAAAACGTCTCCATATGCTCGGCGGCGGTGTTTTTGGTCTGGTGCTCGGACATGCGAACAAGTGTCAGCTCAATCTGTAGTGGTGTTGCACCAATCAACCGCGCGAATTGTGTCTCGGTCTGAATTTTCTTGGGCATTAGGTTGAGCAAAGCAATTTTCAGCGGGCGGATATCTTGGCGCGCGGCGACGGTCTCGTCCAGAACGCTCACGCCCTCGTGGGTCAAAATATCGTAGGCGGGAAGATCCGCAGGCAGTTTTATAGGCATTTTCGGGTGTCCTTACCTAAGGCAGCGCAGCGGCGATCAGCTCGCAGAACTCGTCCGCAGAACGGACTTTCATGACGTCATTTGCATCAAGCGTAACGCCCCATTTCGCCATTGCTTCATAACGGGGTTGCCGGTGTTTCATCGCGCGCGCATACATCCAGCGGATAAAGTCATCTGGATTAACTTCACTCTCTACTATATTGTTTTCAATTAAATAAACTTCCCAACAGTCAATGGTAAATTCTGTGTCATAGCACATTGGCTTGGGTGACCTGTCAAAGCGTTCTACCAATGATTGGCTATGGGCATCGCTGCCTTTGATCCAGACGAGAAGTGCGTTTTTGGCCAAAGCGTTCAAGATCAGATCGTTAGGATTTTCCGCATCGACCCACTCACAAATAGAGCCGCCAGTGTCGCAGACGAAATTATCGTAGCCGTAGATATCCTCGGCCCGCTCCATAAATTCACTCGTGTCGAGCAGGGCTTGGGTTTCGGCGGCCTGGAACTGTTTTTGACGCTTCATGTAGGCGTCAAAGCTTAGGCCACCCTGCGCCTCATTTCCGGGTTTTCCGGTATATGCCGCAACGGCAGTCAGGTCGTGATCGTGAATATTTGGCGCAATATGGATGGCATCAGCCAGAAGCATTTCCCGCAAGAACGGGACTTTCATCGCTTCGCGCTTACAATTGTCGGCAATCGGTTCGGCCATGTAACGGGTGCCGATCCGGTAATCGATAGAGTAGTGAAACCATGTGCCGGTCTGCTGAAGCATCTCGGAGACATAGGTTTTGCCCAAGCCAGACATCGCAAACAAAACGATCCGCTTGTGCGGAGCATCGCGCCATTCTTGTGCTGAATTATAGAGCATGGGCTGCGCCCCTTCGAAAAATCTGCTTGGAGACTTGAGATAGCCCTACAAAGGCACCGGTGCAAGGCAGCGCGTTGGGAGGTAGATAAAGAAAACCCCGCCACTTCGGATGAAGGGCGGGGCATGTGGAGTGTGAGTTAGCTGCGTTCAGAAAGTATAGCCGATCTTAAGACCAAGCCCAACAGCTGAGTTATCGGCGAAGGTGGCATTAACGAGTTTGGTAACCGCGTCACCGAAGTCAACGTAGCGAATACCTCCAGAAATCTTCACGCCATTCTCAAGCGTGTAAGCGTCTCCAATAGCATAACTAACGTTACCATCCGTTGGCCCAAGATCACTAACTTTTTCGTCCTTAGCTGCCTCGTAGCCAATTGTTAACGATCCAGATAATTGATCACTGAAGCGGCGTCCTATCCCGATACTGTATGTGCTGACATCACTATCATATTTTACAAGTGTACCCGCATTTGGATCGTCATCATTTAACGAAAAGCCATTCCAATTTACGTGCCGAACAGATGCTAAAAGAAGCGTGTCCGCCGCAATGCCTGTCTGGAAATCAACGTTGAAAGATTCCGGAAACGTAGTCGTGAGGCTACCTGCGCTGCCTGGCAAAGCAAGATCAATTTCGCCTGAGTAAGTTACTGCTAGCCGCAGGGCAATATCCTTGCGCTCATAGGCGCCCCCAACAACAAACCCTGTACCACTACCTGAGGAATAGGTTGATGAATAAGCAGGTAGAGACGTCTGAGGCCGATTATATTTCCCCTTAACGCTTACATAACGCAGGCCACCATGAACACTAAAGTGTTCATCCAATATTTGTCGTCCAAGGAGTGTAAGGCCTGTACTGGTAACGCTTGCTGCAGACCCGCTCAAAGCATAGCCGGCATCCGCATAATTCACATCTGCGCCGAAAGGCTGATCAAAAATGATCGCTATAGAAGTACTCTCTTTCAGTTGTCTTTTGTATGCAGCGCCTACTTGGGTGTATGATTGTGCTACATTACCAGTCGGCGTAGATGCACCGGCAGAACCAGGCCCCGTTCCTGAGACCGATGGGCTGACAGAGCCAAAGCTGAGTTCAACGTGGTTACCCGCTTCAAACAACGCGTTGATGCTCTGTCCGGAACGATCCAATCCACCCGCAGCTGCAAGTGAGGTCGTGGCGAGAAGTACTGCGCCTGCTGTTGTTAGCAGGCAAGCGGTTTTCCGCGCAATTGTTACGCGGCGTTAATCAGGGGGTCCAGTATATTGACGCGGGTTGCGTGAATATTTTTCTAAGTGCGTGAATTCCGCGTCTCAGCCCAAATATTTGTGTAATTCGCCCCAAAGATGATCGCAGCGCCAACAAACACCCAAAGGTCCAAATGCTCGCCGAATAAGATCATCGCCAAGACTGCGATAAGAGGCAGGCGCAGGAAATCAATCGGCACCACCAGCATTGCAGGTGCTAGTGACAGCGCCTGAACCAAACATGCATGCGCCAGCAACCCTGCGAAACCGATGATGATTATGAACGGTGTCATGGCAAGGGAAGGGGCTGCGATATCACCGTCGATCCCTGCGCAGATTATGCCGAACACTGCTTGTAGGCCGACCAACCACGTCAGGATTGTCAGCGTCGACTGATCTGCCGTCAGTTTTCGCGTGAATAGTATAGAGCCTGCGAAGAAAATCGCCGAACTCGCCGCAGTCAAAGTGCCAACCGAGATGCTGCCCATCGTGGGCCGAGTGACGATCAGAACACCAGAAAAACCAATGAGCGCGACGAGGATGCGTACCCGCGTCAGACGTTCACTTAAAAGTAGAGGCGACAGGATGAGCACCCACAGCGGCGTCGTGAATTCTAGCGCAAAAAGCTGGGCGAGGGGGATCAGCGTTAGGGCATAAAACCAAAGGTTCTGTCCTGTAAAATGACAAATGTTGCGGATAAGATGGAGGCTGAACCGATCTGTTTGAATGCGACGCACCCCGCCAGACGCAAAAATGATCGTCGCCATGACAACAACGCCGACGAGGCTGCGATACGTCATGATCTCAAACGTATCCAAATCCACAGAGACAACCCGGCCAGCCAAAGCCATGGCCGAAAAGCTGACGACGGCGCCAAGCATCCAAACGCAGGCTTTCAGTTGCGATGTCATCTGAACCACTGCCGATCAGACATCATGCCCACCGGAACATCCCAATTATACCAGCGCTCGCGTAGAAAAATTGCAGTAGCAACATGGCTCTGTGATTACACAAAAAGGCCCACAAGCCTATCGAGAATGACGAGATGAGCAGCAAACAAAAGCCCCAAAATTCATAGCCAGAATTTGAAGCCACCAATAATGAGTATGCAATGGCAGTTCCTACACCAAACCATTCGAGTGCTTTTTCTTTTGTCATTTGGTTGTCCTATGAAAGTCTTAAACATGCATAACGCCGACGCCCTGCAAAAGGTAGCTTTGTTCACAGAGCTCAAAGTTAAGCGTTCAAATACCCTGCGGCGAGCGAAATGAATGCGCCGACATGAACAACCATTATGGCGCGGTCTTTCCACATCACTCCGACTGCGAACCACAAGAAAATGCCGGCGAAGAAAAAGAAGATGTTATAAGGCACCATATTGAGGCCCGTTAAGCCGTAGCCGATCAACTGGATGATGGTTGCAATCCACTTGACCGTGTCCACGTAGCGGCCTTGGGTTTTCTCCGCAGGTGGCAGTTCGATCAGCGGCTTAACTGACGGCGCGTCTGGGGTCATTCCCACTCAATTGTCCCCGGAGGCTTGGATGTAATATCGTAGGTCACACGGTTGATGCCTTTGATTTCGTTGATAATGCGCGTGGCTGTTTCACCAAGAAATTCATGGCTAAACGGGTAGTAATCGGCGGTCATGCCGTCGACGGACGTGACTGCCCGCAAGGCGCACGCGAAGTCATATGTCCGCCCGTCGCCCATGACGCCCACGGTTCGAACGGGCAGGATCGCGACAAACGCTTGCCATATCTCATCATAAAGGCCGTGCTTGCGGATCTGGTCGATGTAGACCGCATCGGCTTCACGCAAGATTTTAAGCTTTTCGCGGGTGATTTCGCCGGGACAACGGATGGCAAGGCCTGGCCCCGGGAAGGGGTGGCGGCCGATAAAGCTTTTGGGCAAACCAAGTTCGGCGCCAAGTGCGCGGACTTCGTCTTTGAACAACTCGCGAAGTGGTTCGACCAGCTTGAGGCCCATCTTTTCGGGCAGGCCGCCAACATTGTGGTGCGATTTGATCGTCACACTTGGGCCGCCACTAAATGACACGCTTTCAATCACATCCGGATAGAGCGTTCCTTGGGCCAGAAATTCTGCGCCCTCAATGCTGTCTGCGTGTTTCTGAAACACATCGATGAACAGCTTTCCAATAATTTTTCTTTTTGTTTCAGGGTCACTTACACCGTCAAGTTCACCTAAAAACAGCTCCTGCTCATCGGCGTGGATGAGCTTCATGTTGTAGTTGTCGCGGAACATGGTCACGACTTCTTCGGCCTCACCTTTGCGCAAGAGCCCGTGATCAACGAAGACACATGTCAGCTGATCCCCGATAGCCTCATGCAGCAAAACGGCGGCGACTGAGCTGTCCACACCGCCGGACAAACCGCAAATCACGTTTCTATCGCCAACTTGTTCGCGGATCGCCGCAATGGCTTGTTCGCGGTACGCGCCCATTGTCCAGTCGCCGGTGAAGCCCGCCATCTCAACGAAGTTTTTGTAGAGAGCCGCTCCGTTGGGGGTGTGGTGAACCTCGGGGTGAAATTGAACCGCATAGAAATGACGCGACAAATCTGCCGTAATTGCAAAAGGCGCATTGGGAGACGTGCCATAAACATCAAAGCCCGGGGCAATGGCGGACACGTGATCCCCGTGGCTCATCCAGACTTGTTCTTTGCCCTCGGCAAACCAGCCCTCAAGCAACTTGAGACGGGTGTCCGCGGGGGTCACAAATGCGCGGCCAAACTCGGCAGTTCCGTGACCTGTGTCCACTCTGCCGCCCAACATGTGCATCATGACTTGTTGACCGTAGCAAATGCCAAGGATCGGCACGCCCATGTTAAACACAGACGCCGGCGGGCGCGGCGAGCCTTCGCGGGTCACACTGTCTGGTCCCCCTGACAAAATGACCGCTTTAGGCGCGAAATCCGCCAAAAAACTATCGGTCACGTTCTGATAGGGGTGAATTTCGCAATACACACTGAGCTCGCGCAGGCGGCGGGCGATCAGTTGTGTTACTTGGCTGCCAAAGTCAATGATGAGAAGGCGTTCGTGGGGCGTGTTCTGTGTCATGGACGTTGATTATGCGCGAGTTGTGTCTGTGGCAAGAGAACATGTCGTTTTTACGCCAGAAGGGGCGGATATGGTGGCGGCGAACATCTGTCCGCGCACTAGGTTACCGCTCAAACGAACACAAAAGGGGCTCAGAATGTCTGATACAGCAACAACTACACGCCGTGCACGTGGTGGCGGAGGCGCTGCGCGACGTGCGGCGCGGACGGCTGTCTCATTTGATACGGCCAAGTATATTGAGCGCAACATCCCCAATTTTGAACTTTTGAGTGACGAAGCGCTTAGCATCATCGAAGAAAACGCGGAAACCTTGCTTGAAGAAGTAGGGGTGGCTTTTGTTGATTCTCCCGAAAGCCTTGAGCGTTGGAAGGCCGCTGGTGCATCTGTTGACGGCGAGCGCGTGCGGATACCGCGTGGATTGGCCCGTAAGCTGTGCAGCACTGCGCCCTCGAAGTTCACCCAACACGCCCGCAACCCCGAGCGTAACGTTGAGATTGGCGGCAATACCTTAGTGACAGCACCTGTCTATGGTCCTCCGTTCGTACGCGACAAAGATGGCGGCCGCCGCTACGCAACGATGGATGACTTCGTTAAATTCGTGAAACTTGGCTATATGTCGAAATGGCTTCATCACTCTGGCGGTACGGTTTGTGAGCCAACGGACGTGCCTGTGAACAAGCGCCACCTCGATATGCTGCTTACGCATATGCTGTATTCGGATAAGCCGTTCATGGGCTCCGTGACCGAACCAAGCCGTGCACAAGACAGTGTTGAGATGTGTGAAATTCTGTTTGGCAAAGAGTTTGTCCAAGAGAACACAGTGATGACGTCGCTCATCAACATTAACAGCCCCATGACATTCGATCCGATCATGATGGGGGCGCTTGAGGTCTACGCCAAGAATAACCAAGCCTGCATCATTTCACCGTTCATCGTGGGCGGCGCGATGGCACCAGTGTCTGTCATGGGCACATTGACGCAGGTTTTGGCCGAAGTGATGGCCGGTATTGCCTACAGCCAGATCATCCGCCCAGGTGCGCCAGTTATTTTCGGCACATTTGTGACATCGATCGACATGAACTCGGGTGCGCCGACATTTGGCACCCCTGAAGCGAGCCAGATTTTGTACGGCGCAGGCCAACTTGCCCGCCGCATGGGGCTGCCATTCCGGTCAGGTGGTGGGCTTTGTGCATCAAAACTTCCCGATGCGCAGGCGGCTTATGAGACAGCAAACACGCTGAACGCAGCGCTGATGGGCGGTGTTAACTTTATGCTCCACTCATGCGGTTGGCTCGAAGGTGGCCTTGTTGCGTCATTCGAGAAATTCGTGATGGATGCAGATCAGCTCGGGACGTTGCACAAAATGGCCGCAGGTGTGGCCCATGATGAAAACGCCCAAGCAATGGGTGCGATCCGTGAAGTAGGCCCTGGCGGTCACTATCTTGGGTGCGACCACACGCAAGAGAATTTCAAATCGGCGTTCTGGAAGTCTGATGTGTTTGACTATCGTCCGTTCGAAACATGGGATGAGGACGGCGCAAAAGACACCCAATATCTTGCATCGCAGCGGGTTACCAAGATGTTGAGTGACTACCAACAGCCGCAGATCAACCCCGAAATCAAGACTGCCTTGGAGGCCTATGTGGCCGAGAAAAAGGCATCCATGCCTGATGCGTTTATGTAGGCTTTTGTGTTAACCACTTTGAGGCGGTCTTCGCAGGCTGTTTCTTTATTTTGAACAATGGCCGCCTCAATCAAGAGCGCGGCCATTATCATGACATGGCGCGATGGTTGGTAATTTGCGTTGTGCGCTTTGCGCTGTTCGTTGAGTTGTTCTTCTGCTGCCATGAGGCGGGCCAATGCTTTTTCGCCAGTCACAGCAGGCTCGTTTTTCAAAAGCTCAGAGAGTAGTTTTTCACGATTACAAAGGTTTTTGGCGTTTCTTGCTGCTGCCAAAAGCAATTTGGGACGTTTGATGCGGCTGAGTGTACGTAGGGCTTGGGTCATAATGGTCTCCATAATCGTAACAGTCATTCAATTTACGAAACTATCATCACACAACCTATGCGGGTGTTGCGTGGAGAATTTATGAGCGCGCGGACCTCTTACCAATTGTTATCAATTTGGAAACAATAATCGAATTGTGGCGATTTTGTTAACGCCTCGGTAATGTTTGCACGTTTAAGTTGCATTGCCCTGTGGGTAAATCAGTGGATAGTTTTTGTATAAGGGGAAACCAAATGTCTAGTGTTACCGTTTCCAAGGTTTCAGGCGCGTTGTTGCAGTCGCTGCCCGATTGGGTGCCGCAATCTGCCCGCAACTACATTCTACACACGGAAAAAGGGTGTTCGATCAGAGAACTTGCCCGTGATTTGGGCTGCCACGCGTCTACTGTAAGCCGTCAGGTCAAGCGGCTTGAGCGCCGCCGCGAAGACATCTTGGTGGACGAGGCGCTGCGGACATTGGGAGCAACGGGGCAGGGCGTGGCGCCAATGGGGCCTTCGGGCAACAAATCTGCCGGCATTGCAGTGCGCGTTGCGGAGGCTGACATCTGTACCGACGAAGCGACAGTGAACCGCGAGGCGCGCCGTATTTTGCGTCGTTTGGTTGAGGCCGGTGCCGTTTTGGCTGTGGCTCGTGACATGGAAAAAGCCGTTGTGGTGCGCACTGGAGCGGACGGGCAAACCACCAGAACGGCGACTGTGGATCGGCCTGTTGCAAATGCAATGGCGCTGAAAGACTGGATTTCGTGCATCACACCTTCACGTATTTCGCGTTACTCCATTACGTGTGCAGGCCGTGCGGCGTTGAAGACGCTGATTGAGGTCGGTGATGATGCAAAGCTAAGTGCGCGGACCGTAACGCAGGTTCATACGTCTGAGACAACTGACCCTCGTGCGGTGCGCTATTCTCTTCGCGAAAGCCCGCTTGTGGTTTTGTCGCGGCGCAAAAGCAAAGACGGTGAGGCGTTTTTATCTGATGAACATGTGTCCGCAGGCGAGCGTTTGCGTGAAGATTTTGAGCTGGCACAGATCGATGTGGGCGCAAATTTTGACTGGCAAGCAGCATTAAAGGCACCAGAAGAACCTACGGCCACAAGTGATGCCCAGAAGCGTGTGTTCGCCGCACTCCATGATCTTGGGCCCGGTCTTGAGGATGTTGTGCTGCGCACCTGTTGCTACCTTGAGGGCCTAGAAGCGGCCGAGCGTCGCATGGGATGGGCCGCGCGTTCTGGCAAAGTGGTGCTGCGCATCGCCTTAGAGCGGCTCAAGCGCCATTATGCAGATGTTTACGGCGCACACGGGCGTTTTGTGGGCTAGGCTGCCATTCGGTAAACACATAGCAGACAACACCGCACACCCCCCTAGGCATCGGCAAATTGAAGGGCTATATCTCAAATATCTTGATAATTGAGGTAGCTTCATGGCCACGCCCCGCGATCTGAAAATTCCTGCACAGCGCCACCCTGAAAAGCAGCGCCGTGCAGACGCTCCGCAGCCGAAAAAACCAGATTGGATTCGGGTTAAGGCGCCTGTCGGTGAGGGCTACAAGAAAACCCATGAAATTATGCGTGAGCACAAGCTGGTAACCGTTTGTGAAGAAGCTGGTTGTCCTAACGCCGGTGAATGCTGGAACCAAGGTCACGCCACGATGATGATCATGGGGCAGGTATGTACGCGCGCTTGTACGTTCTGCAACATCGCAACGGGTAAGCCGCCAGAAGCGCTTGATGTGTTTGAACCGGGCCGTGTTGCGGATGCGGTGAAAAAGCTTGGCCTAAACCACGTCGTCATCACCTCCGTTGACCGTGATGATATCGAAGATGGCGGGGCAGAACACTTTGCACAGACAATCCGTGCGATCCGGCGTCAATCACCCAAAACGACGATCGAAATCCTAACGCCAGATTTTATTCGCTGTGATGACAGTGCTTTAGAAGTTGTTGTTAACGCAAAACCTGACGTGTTTAATCATAACCTAGAGACTGTTCCCGGGCTTTATCCCGAGGTTCGCCCTGGTGCGCGCTATTTCCATTCCCTGCGCCTTTTGCAGCGTGTAAAAGAGCTTGATCCTACGATCTTTACCAAGTCGGGCATCATGGTTGGTTTGGGTGAAGACAAGCAAGCGGTAGTCCAAGTGATGGAAGATATGCGCGCCGCTGACATCGATTTCTTGACGATCGGTCAGTACCTCCAGCCAACACCGAAACACCACGCTGTTGATCGTTTCGTCACACCGGATGAATTCGCATCGTATGAAAAAGCTGCGTATAACAAGGGCTTTTTGATGGTTTCATCAACGCCGCTGACACGATCAAGCTATCATGCGGGTGACGATTTCGCGCGTCTGAAAGCAGCACGTGACAAGCGTTTGGCCGGAGCCTGATCCGGCCATTGTCTATCAATCAGTAAATCGTACTTTACCAATATGGTTAAGGTTGCGATTGCGCTGTGCGTAATCAATGCCGTACCCAACAACAAACTCGTCTGGGATGGCAAAACCAACCCAGTCCGCTGAAATATCAACCTCGCGGCGGCTTTCTTTGTCCAACAGAACGATGCATTTCATCTTCGCTGGCTTGCGCGCCTGCAGTAGGCCAATGACGTGCTTCATCGTGTAGCCCGTGTCAATCAAATCTTCGACGACCAGCACATGACGCGCTTCAATTGCGCCGCGTAAGTCTTTGAGAATACGTACCTCGCGGCTGCTCTCCATACCGTCGCCGTAGCTACTTGCCTCTAAGAAATCGACTTCTACATCAAGGTTCAGTTCACGCACAAGATCAGCAATGAACACAAAACTGCCGCGCAACAGCCCGACAACCACTAGCTTATCAGCAGCAGCGAATTCTGCCTCAATCTCACGGGCAAGTTCCTCAATGCGGGCAGCAATTGCCTTGGCGGTGATCATTGGATCTATGACATACGGACGCGACATATTGGGTAATCCCCTTGATTTTCGCGCGCGAGCATACGACATCTGGCAGGACTGTCATCAACGAAATTGAATCATGCCGACACATACCGACACAAAAACACTGCCATACACTGCGCAGCAAATGTACGATCTGGTCGCGGACGTGGCGTCCTATCCTCAGTTTTTGCCGTGGTGTGCTGCCGCGCGCATCAGAAGTAGGACGGACCAAGGGGTATCTGAAGTCATGCTTGCGGATCTGGTCATCAGTTTCAAAGTGTTCCGAGAACGTTTTGGCAGCAAAGTGGTTCTGTATCCGGACGATCAGAAAATTGAAACGACGTACATTGATGGCCCATTTAAGTATATGGAATCAACGTGGAGTTTCAAAGACGTAGAAGGTGGTGTTGAAGTAACCTTCTTTGTGGATTTTGAATTTAAGAACGCCATCCTTCAAGGTATTATTGGCGTTGTGTTTAACGAGGCGATGCAGCGGATCGTGCGCGCGTTCGAGCGCCGCGCTGATGCACTTTACGGCGGCTAGAACGCAAACGGCCACCCCGAAAGATGGCCGCTGTTCTGTCTAGTAAGATAGACCCTAAGTTACGACGTTGTATCGTAGGCGCGCTCACCGTGTACTGCTAAATCAAGGCCGGTTTGCTCTGTTTCTTCATCGACACGCAGTGGGGTGATTGCCTTCACGATGTAGACCAAAGCGATTGTGACGACGGTTGTGAAAACGCCCACGATTGCCAGTGATCCAAGTTGTGCAACCCACGTGCCCTGACCAACCAACGCAATTACGATTGTGCCGAAAATGCCGCCCACACCGTGTACCGCGAACACATCGAGCGTGTCGTCAATCTTGAGCGTGTTGCGGACCAAAACAACGGCCTCTTGGCACAAGATGCCAGCAACGCCGCCGATGCACAGTGCTGTCACCGGATCAACAAAGCCAGAGGCGGGCGTGATCGAAGCCAGCCCGGCGATTGTCCCAGTCACGATTCCGACGAGAGAGGCCTTGCCGAACTTGATCTTTTCCCACAGCGCCCATGACAATGAGGCGGCTGCCGCTGATATATGCGTGACGGTCAGGGCCATCGCGGCGCCACCATCTGCGGCTAGCTGAGATCCACCGTTGAAGCCGAACCAGCCAACCCAAAGCATTGCTGCGCCGATCATGACGTAGCCCGGGTTGTGCGGAGGCTTGCTTTGCTCTTTGCGCGCGCCAAGCATCACCGCAATGATAAGCGCCGCGAGGCCAGCTGTCTCATGGACCACGATGCCACCAGCGAAGTCGCGGGCACCTGTCTCACCGAAGATGCCGTCGTCCGCCAACATGCCGCCACCCCAAATCCAGTGAACCACAGGTGCGTAACAAAGTAGCATCCACAGGCCAGAGAAGAGCAGAACAAAGCCAAAGCCGACACGCTCAACATATGCGCCGACAATCAACGCTGGGGTGATAACTGCAAAGGTCATTTGGAAGGCAAAGAACAGAACCTCGGGGATTGTGCCGGCCAACGTGTCTGCGTCGATGCCGGCAAGGAACATCTTGTCCAAACCACCCCAATAGCCGCTCGTGCCGCTGCCAAAAGCGATGGAATATCCGAAGGCTAGCCACAATATACTCATTAAACATGCGATTGCGTAGCAGTGCATAAACACGCTCAAAACGTTGCGAGAACGGACCAGGCCGCCGTAAAATAGTGCCAAACCTGGCAATGTCATAAACAGAACCAGCGCCGTCGCGACGATGATCCAAGCTGTATCTGCCCCTACCATGATGCCCTCCTAAGGTGATGCTGAGGTGCAGTAAGCATGGGGGTTGCGCCCGATAAAGAGGCAGTGTGTGTATTGCTGTGCTTAAATTATCAGCAGGCTGAGTGTGCGTGATTACTGTGCGGTAACGCAGCCTGTTTGCTTAATTAATGGGCGAAACGCAAAACTACTGGCTTTCAAAAAACCGTATCAACATCCCAAGAGCATGGTCCCGTGCAGCGCACCGGACATGTGTCCGCCCCAATGCGCCAAACTCAATCGTTTCTGTGAGACACGTGTCCGTCGGTTCGTCAAAAAGGGCAAAGCAAACGCGCCCCTCGGGTTTGAAGTCAGAGCCACCTGGCCCCGCAATCCCAGTGATTGAGACACTTGTCCGCGCATCAGATCGCGCCACTGCACCCCGCGCCATTTGCTCGGCTACTTCCGTGCTGACGGCACCGTGCTGGGCGAGTGTCTCCGAGGCGACGCCAAGCATCATTTCTTTTGCGCTGTTGGCGTAAGTTGTGAACCCGCAAACGACCACATCCGAGCTGCCAGCAATTTCCGTAAGCGCTGCACTTACCATGCCACCGGTGCAGCTTTCGGCGGTTGCGATCGTACGGTTGACGCGCCTTGCCGCCTCAAGGGTTTTGTTGGCCAATTCAGAGTGCATGGGCGAGCCCCGCCAAAACAATTACCCCAATCGCTGCAAAAATACCGGCGATAACATCATCAAGCATCACGCCCCAGTGGTCATGTCGGCGGTCTGCCATGCCGACCAACCAAGGTTTCCAAATGTCAAAAAGGCGAAAGAGCGTAAAAGCAGCGATCCATCCGGGCCAAAGTGCCAGCAGATCAGCGCCGGCAGCCTGTGCGCCGATTATAACGGGCAAAAGTGCTATCCATTGGCCAATGACCTCGTCGATCACAATAATAGACGGGTCGTGATCTTCACTTCCTGCAGTCATGATTTTCGTGGCCCAAACGCCTTTCGCAAAACCTACAACCAAAGCGATACCAAAAAGAACTGGTCCACCAAGCGTGGCGAGCGCCCACCCAAGCGGAAGGGCGGCAAGCGATCCCCATGTGCCTGGGGCAGGGCGCATGTGGCCGACATAGCCCACGGTACCAATCAAATGAGCGAGCTGTTTCATGGTTTGATCAAAGTGGCAGTTGCCAGCGCGGCGATGCCTTCACCACGCCCTGTAAATCCGAGTTTTTCGGACGTGGTCGCCTTTACGCTGACCCGCGTAATGTCGAGCCCCATGATCTCGGCCATTTTCTCACGCATTTGCATCGCAACTGGCCCGATCTTTGGAAATTCACAGACCAACGTGCAGTCAACGTTTGAGATGGTATACCCGCGCTCCGTCGCGCGACTAGCGGCGTGACGCAAAAAGATGTCTGAGGCGGCACCTTTCCATTGCGCCTCACTTGGCGGGAAATGCTGTCCGATATCCCCGTCCGCAAGGGCGCCGTAAATAGCATCCGTCACGGCATGCATGCCGACGTCCGCATCAGAATGACCTTGCAGGGCGCGATCAAAAGGCACTTTCACGCCGCATAGTATTACATGATTACCGTCACCAAAACGGTGTACGTCATAGCCATTGCCAACGCGAATATCCATGGCAGCATGTCCTTTCAAAATACGTGCGGCGCGGGCAAAATCTTCGGGCGTCGTCACTTTGATATTGTCTTCTGAACCGGGAACAATCTGAACCGGTATATTTGCCGCGCGGGCAATTTCCACATCGTCAGCCGCATCACCTTTATGGGCAAGATGGGCCTCTAAGAGGGGGGCAAGGTGAAACCCTTGAGGTGTTTGCGCGCGCATTAATTTGCTGCGATCTTGTGTGCCGGACAACTGGCCGCGGTCATGTGTCCAAAGTGCGTCGGTGACCTGAAGGCCCGGTGCAGCACCTTTGGCGTCATTAAGGGCCGTAATTACCCCATCAATCACAGTATCTGAGACACACGGGCGCGCCACATCGTGGATTAGAACCTGATCAACGCCTTGTTTTTGTGCTTCTTTTAGTCCGCATAGAACAGATGCATTTCGGGTTTCACCGCCAAGAATACGAGTGATCCCATCAAATGAGATACCCTCGATGTCACGCATAATATCATCTTGATGAAGCACCAGAATGATAGTGGACACGTGTCCGCAGGCGCGAAAGCGGTCAAGTGTCCATGCTGCAATCGGACGACCTGCAACATACTGCCATTGCTTCGGAATATCACCACCGGCACGGGTTCCACGGCCAGCTGCGACAATGATCGCAGCGGTCTTTGGTTTGGTGTCGTGGGCAGATGTCATGGGAACAGGATGTATCAATCTTTACGGGTGATACAACTGAAATGGCGTGCATTGGAATTGCATAAGTGATTAAAATATAGGCAGTGGATATTTTTTGTCTAATTTATGTGCAGTTTAGCATTGTAAGCGCTCTGGGGATCGCTAGGCATAGATGAATGAACACCTCTGCGAACCGATCAACACCACTCAATCTTCCAAACCCGCCGGTTATGCTTGCCCCGCTCGCAGGCATTACAGATTTGCCGTTCCGAAAGCTGGTAAGCAAATTTGGGGCCGGTCGCGTTGTCAGCGAAATGGTTGCGTCACAAGAGCTGCTGAGCAGTCGCCCTGGCACGCGCGAAAAAGCAGAGCTTGGTGCCGAGGTTGAAAATACAGCAGTTCAGCTTGCGGGCCGTGATCCTGAATGGATGGCTGAGGCTGCGCGTCAGGTTGCCGACATGGGCGCAAAAATTATCGACATCAACATGGGGTGCCCCGCAAAAAAGGTCACCAGCGGGTATTCAGGCAGTGCCTTGATGCGCGATTTGGACCATGCGCTTAAATTAATTGATGCAGTGGTTGAGGCCGTGAATTTGCCGGTGACGCTAAAAACGCGCCTTGGTTGGGATGAAAATCTGCTTAACGCGCCCGAACTGGCGGTGCGCGCTGAACAAGCGGGCGTGCAACAGATCGTTATTCACGGTCGCACCCGTTGCCAGTTTTACAAAGGTGCCGCGGATTGGTCGGCGATCGGCCGGGTTAAGAATGCGGTGAACATTCCCGTCATCGCGAACGGCGATATTACGGATGCACAAACAGCGCGCAATGCGCTTGACCAATCAGGGGCCGACGGGGTCATGATCGGCCGCGGTGCGCAGGGCCGTCCGTGGGTTTTGGCTGAAGTTGCTCATGGGATTTACGGCGATCAATCTGCCATTGGTGCGCCGGATGTTCCAAGTGGTGCTGATCTGTGTGATCTGGTCTCAGGCCATTTTGAAGACATGCTGGCGTTCTACGGATGCCCTCTTGGGGGGCGCGTGGCACGTAAACATTTAGGCTGGTACATGGATTTTGCGCAAACGCCAGCAGCACTTCGCCGAGAAGTTCTGACCGCAGATCCAAGTGTCGTATTGAGCCTTCTGCCGCTCGCCCTGCAACAGCATCAGGAGGCCGCGTAACAATGGACCGCGCACTTTGGATATCACTTCCGTCGCCTGTCGTTCTGATCGGGGCTGATGATTGTGTGATCGATATGAACCCGGCGGGCGAAAGTTTTCTGAATGTATCGTGCAAGTCGCTGATCGGGAAGTCGCTCTGGGATACGGTTCTACGCGCGGCACCGATGGAAGGCGCGATGCAAAAGGCGCGTAGCAGCCATTCAACTCTTTATATCAACGACGTCATTGTGGGGGACGCGGGAAAAGGCGGTATGGCGTATAATATTCAGGTGGCGCCACTCCAAGGAACGGAGGGCGGCATGATTATGCTGATGTCGCCGCGTGAATTAACCACGCGCATCGATACATCGCGGACATCCCATTCTGCAGCGCGGTCTGCGATTGGCATGTCCGAAATGCTCGCCCATGAGATTAAGAACCCCCTCGCTGGCATAACTGGTGCGGCGCAACTTTTGTCCATGAACCTGTCAAACGGGGACAGGGAAATGACGGACCTCATTGTTGAGGAAACCCGCCGGATTGTGAAGTTGCTTGATCAAGTTGAGATGTTCGGGAACCTTCAACCGCCTGAACAGAAAGTGGTTAATATACACGACGTTCTGAACCGTGCTCGGCGGTCGGCGCTGGTCGGATTTGGCGCGCATATGACAATCGCTGAGCACTATGACCCATCGCTGCCATCGACCCTTGGTGACGCGGATCAATTGCTGCAGGTCATTCAGAACTTGCTCAAAAATGCCTCGGAGGCGGCGGACCGCCGTGGGGGGCATATCGATATTCGAACTTATTACGAGCACTCCTTGAGAGTGCGGCGCGCCGACGGTGAACATGCCCCGCTGCCGCTTCAAATTGAGATTATTGATGACGGGCCTGGCCTTCCGCCCGAGTTGGAAAATGACATTTTTGAACCCTTTGTATCGGGTAAAGAAAACGGGACGGGACTTGGGCTGGCGTTGGTTGCGAAGATCGTGGCTGATCACCATGGCTGGCTGCGGGTTGAGAGTGAACCCGGCAAAACGATGTTCCGGATTAGCCTTCCGCGTGCGCCCAAACATATGAAAGACCATACTGAATGACTGACAGCCAACTTATTGTTTTGAGGACTTATTAATATGGATGGCACTGTTCTTGTTGCTGATGATGATCGCACAATTCGAACTGTTTTAACCCAGGCACTGACCCGCGCAGGATGTAAAGTGCATGCGACCGCCAGCATGGTGACGTTGCTTCGGTGGGTCGAAGAAGGGAAAGGCGATTTGGTCGTTTCGGACGTGGTTATGCCCGACGGCAACGGCCTTGATGCGCTACCCCATATCACCAAAGCGCGGCCCAATTTGCCGGTGATCATCATCTCGGCGCAAAACACAATCATGACCGCAATTCAGGCCACTGAGAAAGACGCCTACGACTATCTCCCCAAGCCATTTGACTTGCCCGATCTGATGAAGCGCTGTGCGAAGGCGCTTGAGGCGAAGCGGAAAAGCCCTGCAATTTCGCAGCCGCCCGTGAAGGACGAGGACGAATTGCCTTTGGTGGGGCGTACTGTCGCAATGCAGGCGCTTTATAGGTTAATTGCGCGGGTGATGAACACTGATCTGTCGGTGCTAATTTTGGGTGAAAGTGGGACGGGTAAATCGCTTGTAGCACGCGCAATCCATGATTTTTCTGACCGCCGGAGCCTTCCTTTTGTTGTTGTCGGTGAGCGCGATTTAGAAGGTGTTGACGGTCCGGCGAATGTGTTGTCGCGGGTACGCGGTGGTACGCTTGTCTTTGACGAAATTGCTGATCTCAGCCTTGAGGCGCAAGCGCGGGTGGTGCGCATGTTGGATAGTATGCCGGAACCTGCGCCGCGGGTTATGGCCGCTAATCAGTCAGGTTTGGCAGAGCGTACAGAGCAGGGTTTGTTCCGCGAAGATCTATTCTACCGGCTGTCTGGCGTGACGCTTTCTGTGCCGCCGTTACGTGAACGCGTGGAAGATATTGAACTTCTCGCGGCGCATTTTTTGAGCCGTTCTGACCGGAGTGGTGGGCCAGCAAAGTTTTTCTCTGACGAGGCGATGGACCTGCTCCGCAACTATAGCTGGCCCGGAAACGTGCGCCAATTCGAACATGCGATCAAGCGCTTGGTCGTCACTGTCGCAGAAGAGCAAATTACCGAAGCACAAGTCGAAACCATGCTTCGCAACCAACCAGCCGTTAGCACAACGCTGCGCGCAGGTGAGGGTGAAAAACTGTCAGCATCGGTCTTTAAACATCTAAGACGATACTTTGATCTGCACGGTGGAGAGCTGCCGCCCGATGGGCTTTACGGTCGAATTTTGCGCGAAATTGAGATGCCGCTGATCGAGATCGCGCTTGATGCGACCGGCGGGAATCAAGCTAAATGTGCCGATCTTCTTGGCATCAACCGCAATACCTTGCGAAAAAAGATCACTGACCTCGATATTGAGGTGACACGCCGACGCAAATTGATGTAAATACATCACATAAGCGTGGCCAAATGGCCGCATTGCGTCTGCCAAAGGCGCGTAAGGCTAGGGTGAGGCGAGATGAGGCTACGTGCGGACCGCAGGTTTTGGGATCGGCTGAGCCGATTTTACCGGCGCCGTAGTACCCGCAGCGCGTTTACCGTTTTTATCGTAGCACTCGGTCCAATACTCGCGATTGCAACGTTTACTGTTCTTGGCCCATTGCAAGATCAAGCAGTTGGGAACAGTCTTCGGCTCGTGCTGTTGGCAGACCTCGTCTATGCGCTTGTTGTGGCGACGATGGTTGCCAGTCGTGTCGCGCAAATGATTGCAGCACGGCGTGCGAAATCTGCGGGATCGCGGCTGCATTTAAGGTTAACGGGTGTTTTCGCCCTTGTTGCGCTTCTTCCAACTATTCTTGTCGCGATTTTTGCGGGGCTGACAGTGAACGTGGGGCTTGAGGGCTGGTTCTCTGATCGGGTGCGCGGTGTAGTTGGGGCCTCATTAACGGCAGCGCAGGCCTATGAAACCGAACAGCGCGAAGACCTAATTCGGGATGCGCAGATCCTCGCGCGCTTCTTGAATGTGTCGCAGCGGGACGGGGTGTTGAGTGATGCAGAGCTGCGCCTTGTGTTGGGTCAAGTGCAGCCGACAATCCAAAATCCGTTGGCCGAGGCGTTTATTATCGATGGGAACGCTGAAATCCGCGCGCGCGGTGCGGGCAGTTATTTGTTCAACTATGAAGAGCCTGCTGAACGGTATTTCGATGAAGCGCGTGATAACGGCGTTGCAGTGATCGAGGATTGGGGCCGTGACGAGTTTCGTGCGCTTGTCCCTCTTGCAAATTCACTGGACCGGTTTGTTTATATTAGCCGTGAAGTTGACGGCGCTATTTTGCAGTTGCTTGATGACACCCAACAAAGTGCCAAATTGTACCGACAATTAGAACAGGACCGTGGGCGCCTTTTGTTTGAATTTGGTCTTCTTTATCTCGGGTTTGCTGTCATCTTGATCCTTGCCGCTATTTGGTTGGGTCTTTGGTTTGCAGAGCGTCTTGCACGGCCCGTTGGTAGGTTGGCTGGTGCTGCGCGTCGGGTAGGCATGGGGGACCTTGATGTTGTTGTGCGCGAAGAGCGCGGCGATGATGAGATTTCTATGCTGAGCCGGTATTTCAACCAGATGACGCGGCAGCTTAAGCAACAACGCGACACGCTCCTCGACAGTACCCGCCAGATTGAGCGGCGCCGTCGTTTGTTTGATAGTGTGCTATCGTCTGTTACTTCTGGCGTGGTTGGGCTTGATGCTGGTGGTCATGTATCATTTGTAAATAAATCGGCAGAACGACTGCTTAGACTTGATCCTGATCTGGAGGCACGGGTTATTTCAGAGGCTGTGCCAGAGTTTGAACAGCTTTTCGACGATGTAAGATCAAACAATAACAAATTAGTACAGGCGGAAGTTAAGGTAACACGAAGTGGTGTGATGGAAAACCTTCTTGTGCGAATTGCCCCCCGTATCGGAAGCGATGGCACCGAAGGATATGTGATTTCATTCGACGATGTGACCGATCTGGTCAGCGCACAACGGATGGCTGCTTGGGGGGATGTTGCACGCAGGATTGCGCACGAGATCAAGAACCCGCTGACCCCTATTCAGCTAAGTGCCGAGCGGATTAAACGTAAGTTTGGCCGCGAAGTTGAAGACGCGGAAGCGTTGGAGCAAATGACCGGTGTGATTGTAAGGCAGACAGGCGACTTGAGGCGGATCGTCGATGAGTTCTCGAAATTTGCCCGTATGCCCGAACCGCAGCGTCGCGAAGAGGATTTGTCACAGATTCTACGCGATGCAGTGACGCTACAATCTGCAAGTGGCCTGAAGATCACGGCGGATATCCCACAAGTTCCGATTTGGGCCGATATCGATGCGACAATGGTAGGTCAGGCGCTTACGAATTTAATTAAAAATGCCTCAGAGGCTATTGAAAGTTATGAGGAAAGATATGGTGTGCGGCCTCGAAACCCAGAAGTATCGGTCAGCCTAACAACCGTTGACCATGCGGTACAAATTATGATCTCGGATAATGGTATTGGGTTGCCAGTTGATCGCAGCAAGCTGTTTGAGCCCTATGTGACGACCCGAGACAAAGGTACTGGTTTGGGGCTACCTATCGTTAAAAAGATCATCGAAGAACATGGCGGCGCACTGTCATTGGAAGACGCAGAGCCGATGGGTGGCAATACACATACCGGAGCCTCTGCGATTGTGACGCTGCCCATTTCACCTATGAAAAACCAGATAAAATGATGCACAAAAGACAGCACGGAGCGAGGTTGGCATGAGCCATATTTTGATCACAGATGACGAGCGAGATATCCGCGAATTGGTGGGGGATATTCTGAAAGACGAGGGATTTGAGGTGAAGCTTGCAGGCACCTCAACCGAGTGCATTGCCTCTATCAAAGACGAAGTGCCCGCACTGATGATCCTTGATATTTGGCTTAAAGACAGTGACATGGACGGAATTGATATTCTGAAAACTGTCAAGCGAGAGCACCCCGAAGTACCAGTTGTCATCATATCGGGACATGGAAACATTGAGATTGCAGTCGCAGCCATTAAACAAGGCGCTTATGATTTCATTGAAAAACCGTTTAATATTGATCAATTAATGGTCGTGATTACGCGCGCCATGGAAACGTCGCGGCTTCGTCGCGAGAACGTGGCTTTGAAACGGACGGGTGGTCAATCGGCGCCAATGATCGGTCATTCTGCGGCGTTCAAGACCCTTAGAAGTCAGTTGGATAAAGTGACTAATTCTAACGGGCGCGTGATGCTGACTGGTCCTGCCGGCGCGGGTAAAGACGTCGCGGCACGCTATATTCATGCACAGTCGCCGCGGTCAGATGCTCCTTTTGTGACAGTTAATTCTGCGGGAGTTGATCCCGAGCATATGGAAGAAATCTTGTTCGGCCGTGAGACCAGCAAAGGTCCCGAGCCCGGACTTTTAGAGCAAGCAAGTGGCGGCGTCATTTATTTTGACGAAGTCGTTGATATGCCTCTTGGCACGCAATCCAAAATCTTGCGCGTTTTGGTTGATCAACAATTCGTTCGGGTTGGCGGTGCGGAGAAAGTGAAAGTCGATCTTCGTGTAATTTCCAGTTCCAACCGCGATTTGGAGAAAGCAATTGCCGATGGTGCGTTCCGCGAAGAATTATATCACCGTCTGAATGTCGTACCCGTAACGGTGCCTGGCCTTGATGAACGCCGTGAAGACATCCCTGTGTTGGCGGCACATTTCATCGAACATCTGCATCAGAGCCAAGGGTTGCCGCTGCGCGAATTAACTCAAGAGGCAGAAACGCGCCTTCAAACCATGAATTGGCGTGGCAATGTCCGTCAGTTGAAGAACGTGATTGAGCGGGTTTTGATTTTGGGCGACGACACTGGTCCCATCGATGTGGCAGATTTACCAAACGATGATGCGGGCGCGGGGAGTGATGACGCGGTTGTTGTGCTAAGTGCGTTGGCTGCTTTGCCGCTCCGCGAAGCGCGTGAACTCTTTGAGCGCGAGTATTTGCTGGCGCAAATTAACCGTTTTGGGGGCAATATCAGCCGTACAGCTACGTTTGTGGGCATGGAGAGGTCCGCTTTGCACCGCAAGCTGAAGACGCTGGGTGTGGTGACAAGCTCGAAAGGGGGCGCGCGCGTTGCCGAAGTGTTTGATGATACTGCCGACGCGCAGAACAATTGACGTAACGCGCGGCTCGTGTCACCCACACAGAACCACGATGAGTGTTAGGGAAGCCCCATGAAGGTCATTATTTGCGGCGCAGGACAAGTTGGCTGGCAGATTGCGCGCCATTTGGCATCTGAAAACAACGATGTGACAGTTGTAGACAACAATGCCGAACTTGTTCGTCGCGCGACAGAAACTCTTGATGTTCAAGGCGTTGCTGGCTTTGCAAGCTATCCTGATGTTCTTGAGCGTGCGGGTGCGCGCGACGCTGATATGGTGATTGCTGCGACCCATTCGGATGAGGTCAACATGGTGACCTGTCAGGTAGCGCATTCAGTGTTTGAGGTGCCACGCAAAATCGCGCGCCTGCGGGCGCAGTCTTACCTTGATGCGATTTACTCTGATCTCTACCGCCGTGATCACCTGCCAATTGACGTGGTAATCAGCCCTGAGCGCGAAGTTGCCCAAGCCGCTCTGCTGCGCCTTTCAAGCCCAACTGCTTTTGACACAGAGTTTTTCCTCGACAACAAAGCACAGCTTTTGGGACTGACCATTGGTGACGATTGTCCTGTTATCAATACGCCGCTACGTCAGTTGACAGACTTGTTTTCAACGCTCCGCGCCCTTGTTGTGGGCATTCGCCGCGAGGGTGTGTTGTTCAAACCCGAGGCCGGTGATCAGATTTTCCCAGGTGACGAGTGCTATATTTTTGCGGACGTCGCGGACGTGTCGCGGACCCTTGAGATTTTTGGCAAAAAGGCCCGCAAACAAGAGCGGGTTGTTCTGATTGGTGGTGGTAATGTTGGGTTGGCGGTTGCCAAAGCCCTTGAAGAGCAACGCCACCGTGTTCGTGCAAAAGTAATTGAGAAAAACCGTGCATGTGCCGAACGGGCGGCCGATGCGCTGGAAAAAACCATTGTGCTGCACGGTGATGGTTTGGATCGCAATCTACTGCGTGAAGCTAACATCGATAGCGCAGATGCGGTTTTGGCCGTGACCGACGATGACAAGACCAACATTTTGGCAGCCGTGCGCGCCAAAAATAACGGCTGTCCCATGGCGATTTGTTTGATCAATGATCCCACGTTGGTCCCGCTTTTGGCCCCTTTGAAGATTGACGCCTATATCAACCCGCGCGCCACCACAGTCAGTTCTATCTTGCGCCACGTGCGGCAAGGTCGCGTGCGTCACGTTTACTCGGTTGGTGATGCTGAGGCGGAAGTGATCGAGGCGCAGGTACTTTCAACCAGCCAACTTGCTGGCCGCAAGATTAGCGAGATTGATCTGCCAGAAGGTGTGATGGTTGCGGGGCTGTTAAAAGGCGGAAAGCTGATCAAACCAGTAGGTGCGACCCGTATCGATGAGGGCGATGTAGTTGCCCTGTTTGCCATGTCAGCTGATGTGGCCGAGGTGGAGCGGCTCTTGCAGGTTTCCATCGACTTTTTCTGATGCGCGCACAGATAGAACAATATCCGCTGTTTGTCGTTTTGCTGGCGATCAGTGGGATGGCGATGATCATTCCGGCCGTGGCAGGTTATCTTAGCCGCGATTTATTTGAAGCACGGGTGTTTCTGTACACGGGCATCCTTCAGATGTTTTTCGTTGCGATGATCGCAATTGCATCACGCCGTGAAGGGCGGGGCGTTTCAGCCCGTGCGCAGCTTTTAACTCTTGTGGCGGCGTTCACAATACTACCCGCAGTGCTGGCATTTCCGTTCTATGAAGCCTTGCGCACGACCACCTTTACCAACGCCTATTTCGAAATGGTGTCGCATTTCACAACAACTGGCGCGACTGTTTTTGATGTGCCTGAACGTCTATCGGTGCCGCTTCATCTGTGGCGGGCGTTGGTTGCATGGTCTGGCGGCTTGTTCGTTTGGATCACGGCCGTTGCTTTGCTGGAACCGCTCAATCTGGGCGGCTTTGAGGTGTCATCTACACCGCGTGCGGGCCAACGCTCGGCTACGTATTCGCAGTTTAGTAAAACAACTGCGCCATCTAAACGGCTTGTGCGTCACTCAATTTATCTGACCCCAATTTATACGGGCCTGACCGCGCTTATGTGGTTGTTACAAGTAATCGCGGGTGAGGACGCCTTTACCGCGCTGATCCACGCCATGGGCCTTATTTCAACCAGCGGGGTTTCTGCCGTCGGCGGGTTAACAGGCGGTTCGGGCAGCATAATCGCAGAAGCCGTTTTGTTGCTATTTATGGTTTTCGCTTTCACACGGCTCACGTTTTCAAACGACTTTAGCGCCCAACAAGCGGGCACGCTGCGGCGCGACCCTGAAATGCGCATCGCCCTTTCGGTCATCGTCATTGTGCCAAGCTTGCTTTTCTTGCGTCACTGGTTTGGGGCCTTTGAAGTAAACGACGAAGAAAACTGGCTGGCGGCGCTTCATGCAATTTGGGGGTCCGTTTTCACTGTGGCGTCGTTCCTAAGTACGACTGGCTATGAGAGCGTCCATTGGTCATCAGCGCAAAACTGGTCAGGCCTCACCGCGCCGGGCATGATTTTGCTGGGGCTTGCGTTGATGGGCGGCGGCGTTGCAACGACTGCGGGCGGTGTAAAACTGATGCGTGTTTATGCGCTTTATCAACACGGGCTGCGCGAAATGGGACGTTTGGTTCACCCAAGTTCCGTTGGCGGGGCAGGAGGTATGGGGCGGCATATTCGCCGCGAAGGGGCGTTTATCGCATGGATTTTCTTCATGACGTTTGTGCTGTCGTTTGCATTGGTCATGACGCTTTTGTCCCTCACGGGGCTGCCGTTTGAGATTTCCATGGTGCTGTCCGTTGCAGCGCTTTCAACCACGGGGCCACTTTCGGAATTGGCCTTGTCGGAACCAATTGCTTTGGCGGCCCTAACGGATGGGGCCAAGTACATCTTATGTGCGGCGATGGTTCTGGGACGTTTGGAGACTTTGGCCCTCATCGCTCTTTTTAATCCTGAATTTTGGCGAAAATAGAGATACATCCGGATTTTGGAGTGTGTGCGGCAAATACGTCATATTTAGGGGGTGGAAGTTTTGCCTTTGAACCTACATAAATGCGGTAACCCCAGCACGGGGAGAGATCGATAAACGATCCGGCAAAAAGGACCACAACTGATGGCTGACAAGCAGAACTTGCAAGACGCATTCCTGAACCACGTACGTAAAACGAAGGTTCCATTGACCATTTTCTTGATTAACGGCGTTAAATTGCAGGGCGTTATCACGTGGTTTGATAATTTTTGCGTGCTTTTGCGCCGCGATGGTCAGTCACAATTGGTGTACAAGCAAGCCATTTCAACGGTCATGCCTTCCACACCAATCAGCCTTTATGACGGTGAAGAGCCGTAAGGCCAGCCGCACGTGAGCACTGAACATTTCGAGACCGAAACGCCCAACACTCGGGCGTGGGTGATCCATCCTGACATAAAAAGCGACCGCGATCGGCGCGAGGCGAATGATGCTTTGGCGGAAGCAATTGCTTTGGGCGAAGCTTTGCCGAACCTTGATGTGGAAGGAGGGACAGTTGTCTCGCTTCCAAAAGTTCATGCGGGCATGCTTTTTGGTAAAGGTAAGATCGAAGAGCTGCGCGTCATGTTCAATGACAACGACATCGAGCTGGTCTTGGTCGACGGTCCCGTTACGCCCGTTCAACAACGTAACCTTGAAAAAGCATGGGGCGTGAAACTGCTTGATCGCACGGGTCTTATCCTTGAGATTTTCAGCGATCGTGCGCGCACTCGTGAAGGTGTTTTGCAAGTTGAGATGGCGCATTTGGCCTATCAACGCACCCGCCTGGTGCGGGCTTGGACCCACCTTGAGCGCCAAAGGGGTGGTCTGGGCTTTGTTGGTGGTCCCGGCGAGACACAGATCGAAGCGGACCGCCGTGCCATCGATGATCAAATGGGCCGCTTGCGTAAACAGCTTGAAAAAGTGGTCAAAACCCGCGCGCTTCACCGTGCGGCACGTGCAAAAGTACCGTTCCCTGTTGTCGCTTTGGTCGGCTACACAAACGCGGGGAAATCGACGCTTTTCAATAGGGTAACCGGTGCGGATGTATTCGCCAAAGACATGCTTTTTGCAACGCTTGACCCCACGATGCGCCGGCTGGAAATCGAAGACGGTCCAGAGATTATTTTGTCCGACACCGTGGGCTTTATCTCTGATTTGCCAACGCAGCTTGTTGCTGCTTTCCGCGCGACCCTTGAGGAAGTGTTGGACGCCGACCTGATTTTGCATGTGCGTGACATCAGCCATCCTGAAACAGAAAATCAGGCACGCGATGTCATGACCATTCTGGCTGATCTAGGGGTTGCCGAGACTGCGCCGATGATTGAGGTCTGGAACAAAATTGATTTGCTAGATGACAGCGCGCGCGATGGGGCAATTGAGACTGCATCGCGTTCTGACACGTTGCACGTTGTATCGGCGCTCACGGGACAGGGCTTGGATGATCTTCTAGCGGCTGTTTCACAAACCCTGACACCGGACCTTCATATGGAGACCCTAAATGTTCCATACGCCAACGGCAAAGGCCGCGCGTGGCTGTTTGAAGAGGGTGTGATAGAGGAAGAAAGCGCCGATGAAACCGGCTATATCTTCAAGGTAAAATGGACTGCGCGGCAGGCTAAGAAGTTCCGCGATTTATAAGCATATCAGACTCTTATGTTGCTTACTTGATGTGGCGCATTAACGCGGTAAAAGGCGGGTAACACCTGTCGCACCAGCCCGTGCAAGATCAAGATTGAGCGACATTGGGATATATTCGCCCCGCCGCCACAGTACACCAAGGTCGTCATAGTGGCGCGACAGCGGATGCCCTGATTGGCCCGTCGAAATAATGAAAACGGAACTATCAGGGTCAGCAAAGTCATACACACCACGGTAGCCTGCGCCGTGTACGTTATGAAACGGATCGGCAGGATCCCCGGATGTACGCCCTCGCATCAACGTATTATCCCCGCCAGAAGTGCTTTGCCGAATGTTGACCACGTGCCGCAAAATGGGTGTTTCACCCAGCACAGGGTGGTCGTGGGTTGCTTGATGGACGTCGCCCCAGCGTAGGGATTCAAGGGCGGTGCCGTATCTTTCATTGATCCAGATGATCGCATCATCAAGTGCAAGCCTCGCCATGTCTTCGCAGGTTTCAAGCGGCGCAGATTGCACCACATCACACCAAGCGGCAGCCCCATCAATATCTCTGTACACCCGTTCAAGGAAAATAGGCTCAACGTGGGTGAACTCAGTATGAAGCGGGCCAAGTTCGTCGCGGATCAGCCGTGTCTGAAGCGCTTTGACCCATGCAGAATAGATCAGTGGCTCTGGTAAGTGTTCGTTCATCTCGCCGTTCCAATCCGCCAAAAGCGTTAGCGCGCGCTGTCGCTGACGCTCGGGCGTGCCAGCGGGGGCAGGCGGACCAGTGAACCACAGATTTGCCCCAATCAGCGGCAGAATGGTGCGGGCCGTGACGCTGATTGTATCAAGCTGTGCCTCGATGAAGCTGTCGCGGGTATGCACTTGGCGTGATTGCATCAGGCGGGCCCAACGGGTGATCCGCTGGGTATCGCCGTAGGTGAAACTGACGTGGTTAGGGAACGCGGCATCGGTCACTTTGTTGTTGGTATTGCCGATTATACCACCCTCAGGCGTCAAAATGCGTGGACTGGCTTCGGGGGGCAGGATCCCTTGCCATCTGTTTTGTGCGACCCATCCCGGGCTTGGCAAGCGCCCTTTGGTTTGGTGGCGTGCATCCCGTGCGGGCAGGGCGCCGATTGTAACCATGCCAACGCCGTTGCTATCTGCCAGCATCAGGTTTTGCGACGGCGCGATAAATGTCTGTGCGGCGTCTGCGGCGCCCTGCACCGATTTGGCCATCATAAGCGCCATACCAGCACTCATTGATGTGTCTTTGGGCGACAGAGCGGTCCAGTTAAGCGCGGCAACATACCCGTCGCGCATCAGGGTGCCGAGATTGTAATGCTCCGGCGGCAGGACCGGCCCGTTTTCGGTCCAGCGCAGCGTAAGTGTCTCGGACGGCGCGTCCTTGACGTTGATGATGCTATCGCGGGTCCTGAACTGCGCAAAGCCATTTGGCGTGCGGTATTGTGTGGGATCATCAGGATTAAGCTGTTCAAAAACAAGGTCTTGGTCGTCAGCGTAAGACGCCGTGAGCCCCCATCCCAAAGCAGCACTCCGCCCCATTAATACCAGGGGAATACCCGGAATTGTGCCCCCAATTATGCCGCCTGAAGCAAGTTCAAGCCGCGCCAGATACCAAATTGAGGGGGATGAAAACGCCAAATGCGGGTCACTGGCCAAAAGGCTACCACCAGTGGCAGAACGTGACGGTGCAGCAGCCCACGCATTGGATGCACCTGCAAGATCGCGGGGCCTAAATGGGGAAAGCGGGTGCTGCGGTTTTGGGGTGCTTGCCGCATAAACGCGCGTGCTACCTTGGGGCATCACCTCCGCAAATGAAGGCAGATCGGCAAGGCCCTTACCGGGTGTGTCGGGCAGCAGGTCCAACATCCGTTCGTTCGACAATACCAATGAGGTGCGCGCGCGAAGGACTTCCTGTTCAAGATGGGTAGTGCCTTGCAGCGCCATTAACTTAATCAGGGCGATACTGTCTGCGGGCTGCCAAGGGGCGATTTGATTGGAAAACAAGAACAGCTCGGGTGCGCCGCGTCCAAGAGCATCCGCGTTAATCTGCGATAACCGTGCGTTGATACCGGCCGAATAAGCCTCAAGAGCCGCCAAAGTCTCACGCGTTTGGACCGAGACTGATTGCGTCGCAAGTGTGTAAAGGTCCAACCTGCGTAGGACGCGGTCAATCGGCAGTGTCTCGGGCCCAAACACTTCAGACAAACGTCCCTGAACGGTCCGCCGCATGGTGATGAGTTGCCACAGCCTGTCTTGCGCGTGGGCATACCCAAGACCGAAGAAAACATCTTTGTCGTTGCTGCCAACAATATGCGGCACATTTGCGTTGTCGCGGACGATTTCGACGGGGGCTGTAATGCCGCTCAGCGCAACATCCGCATCATAATCGGGCAGAGAGCGGGAGGCGAACATATAAAGCACGCCCACCGCCATGATGCAGCAGACACAAACTCCGACAAAAAGCCGAAAAACCCATTTTGTAATGCTCAGCATCGGCTGGCTCTTTCACGTGTTAGTACAGGCGCGCGTTAACCCAGCCAACCGCATATCTTGCGGATGTTTACGGAATAATGCGCGAGTATTTTGAGCCTTCAAGTGTAGCGCCCACCAGCAGACCTGCCTGACCGAAAACTACAGCAATCACCGGTGACAGGGATGTGATTGTGCCTGCGCGGATGCTGTCACCGCGGTCTTTGAACGCATATTCAAGATCAGCGCCAGCAGCCCAGCCTTTGGAACGGCGGAAATCCATTAGCGACTCGTCTGTCATGAAGAACAGAACATGGGCGTATTGTTGTGCGCCCAATTGCAGGCCCACATTTCCTTGCGCAGTTGAGTAATAATCAACAGTAGATCCGCCCACTTGCAACGCACCACGTCCGTATGCGCCGCCGATCCCAATCAGACCAGCTTCCGTAACCAATGGCATGACCAACATACCGCTGGCTTTTTGCGCCAGATCGTTGGTTGCAGGGTATTTACTGTACATAAAGTTCAATGTTTGATCGACGCGCGCATCAATTTTGCCCGCGCCTTTAGAGCCGATCCCGTTGCCGCAACCAGCCAAGATCGGCAAACTGGCAAGCGCGCCCATGGTAAATGCACGGCGCGATGGCTTTGCAACCGCTTCCGCAGGGTCTTGGTCAAATAGAGAACCTGTAGTGTTTTGTGTCATGGTCTTGCCTCTGCTCAGGTGCCAATTTTTGGCCTTTGTATCTGGCCAATTTGCCGCTTTTTGCGACATTTTCGATCTAAATAATATAACGGGGCGCGCCTGATGTCACTCAGGAACTGCATAAACTTTGATCTGCGCAGCCTCTCGCCTAGGCTTTTTGCAGCAATCTGGCGACGGTGGGTGCGAAATACGTCAAAATGCCATCGCAGCCCGCGCGTTTGAAGGCCAGCAAGCTTTCGATCATCACGCGCTCGCCGTCGATCCAGCCGTTTTGCGCGGCTCCCATGATCATCGCGTATTCACCGGAAACCTGATAGGCGTAGGTGGGCACACCGAACTCCGCTTTGACGCGCTGGCAAATATCAAGATACGGCATGCCCGGCTTCACCATGACCATATCCGCACCCTCGCTCAGATCGCGGTGAATATGGCGCAAGGCCTCATCACTATTTGCGGGATTCATTTGATATGTTTTTTTGTCGCCCTTTAACGCACCAGATGCACCAACCGCATCGCGGAACGGGCCGTAAAATGCACTGGCGTATTTGGCTGAGTAGGACATGATCGTCACGTTTTGATGTCCTGCTTCTTCAAGCCCGCGACGCATCGCCCCGATCCGTCCATCCATCATATCCGATGGCCCCAAAATATCCGCACCAGCCTCGGCTTGGGCCAAAGCCATTTTGATCAGTGCTTCAACAGTTTCGTCGTTCACGATAACGCCATCACGGACAATCCCGTCGTGACCGTTGATGTTATAGGGATCAAGAGCCACGTCCGTCATCACAGCAATCTCGGGCACGGCCTCTTTGATCGCGCGGGTGGCACGGTTCGACAGATTATCCTTGCCCCACGCCTCTGCGCAGTCCTGCGTCTTAAGCTCCGGCTCGATGTAGGGGAAAATGCACATGGCCGGAATGCCAAGATCACGGGCTTCACGCGCTGCATCCACCAAACGGTCAATGGTTAACCGCGAAACACCAGGCATAGAGGCAATTGGCTGCTCTGCATCAGTACCTTCCATGACAAACACGGGCCAAATCAGATCATCAACGGTCAGTGTGTTTTCACCGGCCAAGCGCCGCAACGCGTCGGATGTACGCAAACGGCGTAGGCGTGTTGCAGGGAAGGCGGCGGTAACAGGTGTCATGTCAGGGGGCTTTCGGTCTTTGAATTCTGTGCCACTTTGCCTCAATCCAGCGCACCCAACAAGGGGCGTTGACGGTTGGCATCGAGGCGCGGCCTCGCTATAGCGAACGGACGCAGAGGCGTGTGATGATTTAGCCGGAGTTGGCCCTTGGATTGGTATGAAGCGGTATTTGAACTGATTGACCTCAGATCATTTTCAAACCTGTGGTACTGGATCGCGCTCGCGGTGTTTTGGTCATCGGCGAGCCACTATGTTCTGGGCGTGCCGTTTGATCTGGTTTTACGCGCGAAACGCAAAGGGGGGCAGGCCGAGGCTGACTTGCGCGATATGGTGCGTGTGGCGATCAACCGCCTGCTGATCATCGGTGAAGTGTCAGGGCTTTTGATCTTTGGGTTTGGCTGCTTTGTGATCACTGGACTGTTTTTATTGGGCTTTATGTACGGTGTTGAGTTTGCGCAGGCGTTATTCTTGATCCTGTTCCCGATGGGACTGTTGGGGCTGATGTCTATCCGCGCCGCCAGCAGTATCGAGTCCAATGTCGAAACCATGGACCAGCTTCATGCCCGCCTTCTGAAACACAGGTTTTGGACCCAAGTCCTTGGGATCATTTCTATTTTCATCACCGCGATTTGGGGCATGTATCAAAATATGGTCGTGGGTAGCCTTTGAAATGGTGCGATCCGTGCTCAAACTTCTGTCTGTGCCTTGACGCGGCCCGTCAGCGCGGTAGGTCATCCGCATGACCCAACCCCTGATCATTTCCGGCGCCCCCGAGGGCTATGACGCCCAACTGCTTCTGCGCGAGTACGAAAAAAGTGGCAGCGTTATTCACGTGGCGCGCGATGACAAACGCCTTGAGGCAATGCGCGAGGCTTTGGCGTTTTTTGCACCTGACGTCCCCGTTATCAGCTTTCCTGCGTGGGATTGTCTGCCCTACGACCGCACATCGCCCAATGCGGATGTATCTGCGGCGCGGATGGCGGTTCTGGCGGGGCTTGTGGCGGGTGGGCCGAAACAGTTTATCTTGCTGACCACTCTTAATGCCGCGACCCAACGTATCCCTGCGCGCAGCGTGCTTGAAGGGGCAAGTTTTATCGCAACTGTCGGGCACCAAGTGAATGAAGAGGCGTTGCGGGCGTTTTTGGTACGCATGGGCTTCACCCAAAGCCCCACTGTTGTAGAGCCTGGTGATTATGCGGTCCGCGGCGGCATCATTGATGTCTATCCGCCGGGGCAATCGGGGCCAGTGCGGCTTGACCTCTTTGGAGATGTGTTGGACGGCGCCCGCAGGTTTGATCCGGCAACACAGCGCACCATAGAAAAGCTGTCGGTTGTTGAATTGGCGCCAGTGTCCGAGGTTATCTTGGACGAGCCAGCGATCACGCGCTTTCGCCAGACCTACCGCATTGAATTTGGCGCGGCAGACACAGACGATCCGCTTTATGAGGCCGTAAGCGCAGGGCGCAAACACGCCGGCATCGAACATTGGTTGGCATTTTTCCACGATCATCTTGAGACCCTGTTTGATTATGTGCCCAACGCGGCAATTGCGCTTGATGATCAAAGTGTGGCCATGCGCGATGCCAGATGGGCCAGCATCGTTGACCAATACGAAAACCGCCAAGAGGCGCTGAAGCAGAAGAAACGCCTGGGCACTGTTTACAAGCCGGCGCACCCTGCGGGTCTTTATCTTGATGATGACTCATGGACCGCGGCTACATCTGAGCGGCGCGTGCTTCAGCTGGTTGCTTTGCCGCAATCTACAGGTGCGGGTGTTATTGATGCGGGTGGGAGGATTGGACGGAATTTCTCACCTGAACGTCAGCAAGAAAGTATTAGCCTATTCAGCAGCTTGTCAGCACATATTAAGGCATCAATTCAAGAGCGCCCTGTAATTATCGCCTCATATTCTGAAGGCGCGCGGGAACGGTTGCACGGGCTTCTTGCGGATGAAGGGCTGGTTGATCTCGCGCTGATTTCAAACGCTGGTGATATCGTCAAAGGTCGCGTTCACCTTGCGGTCTGGGGACTTGATCACGGGTTTGAAAGCCCTGAAATGGTCGTCATTTCAGAGCAAGATGTCTTGGGAGACAGGCTGATCCGCCGCGCCAAGAAAAAGCGCCGCGCGGATAATTTCCTGTCTGAAACCCAAAGCCTTAGCCCCGGTGATTTGGTCGTGCACGTCGATCACGGTGTTGGTCGCTTCATGGGCCTTGAAGTTGTCACAGCCGCAGGGGCGGCGCATGAGTGTCTGTCCCTTGAATATGCGGAAGCGGCAAAACTGTATTTGCCCGTTGAAAACATTGAGCTGTTGTCCAAGTTTGGCAACGATCAGGGCCTGCTTGATAAGTTGGGTGGTGGTGCGTGGCAGGCCAAGAAAGCCAAGCTTAAAGAACGTATCCGCCAGATCGCTGATCGGTTGATCCGTGTCGCGGCAGAGCGCGCCTTGCGCACAGCGCCGATGATGGAGCCACCCTCAGGTATGTGGGATGCGTTTTCGGCGCGCTTTCCTTACCAAGAAACTGACGATCAGCTGAGCGCCATTGGCGACGTGCTTGACGATCTGGCCAGCGGCCAACCCATGGACCGCCTCATTTGCGGCGATGTAGGCTTTGGCAAAACCGAAGTCGCCATGCGCGCGGCGTTTATTGCGGCAATGTCGGGCGTACAGGTCGCTATCATCGCGCCCACAACGCTATTGGCGCGCCAACACTACAAATCATTCGCCGAACGCTTCCGCGGTTTTCCGTTAGAGGTGAGACAGCTGTCTCGTTTCGTGTCTGCAAAAGAGGCCAGTGAGACACGTGACGGTATCAATCGGGGTACCGTTGACATTGGCATTGGCACTCACGCGTTGCTGGCAAAATCTGTGCGTTTTGAACGTCTTGGGCTGCTTATTATTGACGAAGAACAGCATTTCGGTGTTCAGCACAAAGAGCGTTTGAAACAGATGCGGACAGATGTCCATGTTCTTACGCTAACCGCCACGCCCATCCCGCGAACGCTGCAATTGTCGCTTTCTGGCGTGCGCGACTTGTCGATTATTGGCACGCCACCGATGGACCGTCTTTCAATCAGAACCTACGTCAGCGAATTTGATCCCTTAACGATCCGCGAGGCGCTTCTGCGTGAGCATTATCGCGGTGGGCAGTCGTTCTATGTGGTTCCGCGCATCTCTGATCTACCCGAGATTGAGGAGTTCTTGCGCGAAGAAGTTCCCGAAGTCAGCTTTATCGTGGCAAACGGTCAGATGGCTGCGGGGCAACTCGATGATACAATGAACGCGTTTTATGACGGCAAATACGACGTGCTACTTGCGACAACGATTGTGGAGTCGGGCATCGATATTCCGACGGCAAACACAATGATTGTGCACCGCTCTGACATGTTTGGTCTGTCGCAGCTGTACCAAATTCGTGGGCGCGTGGGCCGTTCTAAAACCCGCGCCTATGCATATTTGACCACAAAACCCCGCGCGAAGCTGACACCTACCGCCGAAAAACGTCTGCGCGTACTTGGCAGCCTTGATACTCTTGGGGCCGGTTTCACCTTGGCATCCCAAGACCTTGATATTCGCGGCGCAGGGAATTTGATTGGCGAAGAACAATCGGGCCAGATGCGTGAGGTAGGCTACGAGCTTTACCAATCCATGCTTGAAGAAGCGATTGCCAACATCAAGTCTGGCAAGGCTGAAGGTTTGATTGATGACGGGCAATGGGCGCCGCAGATTAACCTTGGTGTACCAGTGTTGATACCCGAAGACTTCGTTCCTGATCTTGATGTGAGACTTGGATTATATCGCCGTCTCAGTGGGTTGCAGAGTAAAGTTGAACTGGAAGGGTTTGCTGCTGAGTTGATCGACCGGTTCGGTAAGCTGCCCCGTGAAGTGAACACATTGATGCTTGTCGTCCGGATTAAAGCGATGTGCAAAAAGGCCGGGATTGCCAAGTTGGATGCGGGCCCCAAAGGCGCGACGATCAGCTTTCACAACAACAAATACGCATCCCCCGAGGGCCTTGTTGCCTTTATGGATGAGCAGAACGGCGATGCACGTGTCCGCGACAATAAGATCGTGGTTGCGCGACAGTGGTCGAGTGAAGCAGACAAAATCAAAGGATCGTTCGCTCTGGCTAAGGCCCTTGCCGAGAAAGCAATTGCCCACAAAAAGAAGCAAAAAGCGAAAGCTTAGGGACGAATGCGGCGCGCAGTCACATAGGCCAACGTGATGCAGACCGTGATGCCAATCGCGACTGGTAGGGGCGTGCCGTCAAACGCAAGGCCAATGGGGGCCGCGATCAGAACTGAACCGACGGTGGCGGAACCTTGCAATAGCGATGCCGCAAACCCCGCGATGTGCCCAAGGGGTTCCATGGCCAATGTATTCAGGTTTCCTAGTGTAAGGCCCACGATAAAGAACACAGATGTGGTCCAGATCACATAGATCCCAAAGCTGTTTGCAGGGCTCAACAGCCAAACCGAAATCATCACAGCCGATATGGCGATCTGTCCCAGCAGGGCCGTTGATATGACCCGCTGCATGCCCAGCTTTATGACGATTTTTGAGTTAAGGAACGATGCGCTTGCGGCTAACACGGCGATCAAGGCGAACCAGTACGGGAACTGAGACACCTGTCCGTAAACATCAGCAAAAACCTGTTGCGTTGAACTTAGGGCGGCAAAAAGACACGCATAAATAAGGGTTTGCGTCATGATCGACCGTCTCACATCACTGAGAGACACCATCTCACGAAAGGCCGCGGCCAATGAGGTAAAGGCGAGGGGTCGCTTTTGGACAAGTGTCTCGGGTTGCCGGATTAAAAACCACAGGCTGGTCAGAATGCTGAAAACGGCGAAGGCCGCAAACAGGCCGCGCCATCCGGTAAAGCCAACGATCACCGCGCCAATCGAAGGTGCAATCGCCGGCACAAGAGCAAAAACCATCATGATAAGTGACATCAGTCGCGCCATTTCACGGCCCGATGTTTGGTCGCGGACAATGGCCATCGCAACAACCCGTGCAGCAGATGCGCCAAGCCCCATGGTGACGCGGGTGATCAGCAAAAGGGTAATCTCGGTGGTGAAGATCGCAACCATACAGGACGCGATATAAAGCACCGCACCACAGATCAACGTCGGACGACGGCCAAACCGATCTGCCAAAGGCCCCACGAAAAACGTGCCAATCCCCATGCCTAACACAAACGCGGTGATTGTCAACTGGGCGTTATTGGGATTACTCGGCGTCAGGCTTTGCGCGATATCTGGCAGCGCTGGCAAAAGCGCGTCGATGGAGAACGCAATCGTTGCCGTCAACATCCCCATCAACGCGATAAATTCGCGAGGACCAAGTGCCTGGGTTGGCCCGCGGCGGGTGTGCGCTTGGCTCATTCGGGTGATGCCAACTGTTCTTTGATGTCGTTGATCACTTGGACCCACAAGTCGGGACCTTGCGCCCCGGGAACAGCGTGCTGATTTGCAACAACAAAAGTGGGCACGGAATTAACACCCATTTTGCGGCTGTGTGCATCCCGATCGCGAATGTCTTTTGCATCTTCATCGGTGGCCAGCAGTTTGCGCACAAGGGCTGCATCCATTTCAACACTGTCGGCAATATCAGCGAGCGTTTCGTGATCCGCGATGTCCCGCCCGTCTTCAAAATAGGCTTTGAAAAGTGCGTGCACCATTGCCGTCTGCTTACCTTCAATGCCTGCCCAATGAATGACACGGTGCGCATCAAGCGTGTTGGGCGTGCGTGTGATGCCTTCGAAGTTGATCGTAAGGCCCGCTTTTTCAGCGGCCTCTACAACGGGGGCGTAGGCGCGGACCGCACCCTCTTTGCCGCCAAACTTCGTTTCCAGATACTCACGACGGTCCATGCCAGCCGCGGGCATATCAGGATTAAGCTGAAACGGATGCCACTCAATCGTGAAGGGATGATCGGGCACCTCTGCCAGCGCTTTGAAAAGATGCGTTTTGCCAATGTAACACCAAGGGCAAATTGGGTCGGATACAATATCAAGCTTAACCACGGGCATCTCCTTTACGAGGCATTGGCGATGAGTTGCGTGGTGTTTGGCAGGGAAGCGGGGCGAATGTAAAGCGCGCAAACCAATTGAACAGGGGCCTGTGCAACTTTGCAAAGCATATTGTTGCCAGCGGTTGTTAGCGTGGGCTATAGGCTTTTCATGACTGATGTACCTGCAAAATCCCTGATCCAAATCGCCCGCGAAAGTGGGGAGGATGCCGCGCCAGAACCTGTTGATCTTGGATCTCGGGTCCGTGAGTTGCGCAAAGCGCGCGGCTGGACCCTTGAACAAGCAGCAAATCAAGCAGGATTGGCGCGCTCGACCCTGTCAAAAATTGAGAACGGGCAGATGTCGCCTACATATGAGGCTCTTAAGAAGCTGGCGATTGGGCTGGAAATTTCTGTCCCGCAGCTGTTCACACCACCGGTGAACGGTCAGGTAAATGGCCGCATGGCAATCACCAAAGAGGGCGAGGGCGCCCGCACAATTACCACGACCTACGAGCATGAGTTGCTTTCGGCCTCTCTCACCAAAAAACAAATGCTGCCGTACCGCGCGCGGGTTCGTGCCCGGACCCTTGATGAGTTTGACGGATGGGTGCGCCATGATGGTGAGGAGTTTTTGTACGTTCTTACTGGCACCATTCGCCTTTTTACTGAGTTTTACGAGCCCGTTGAGATGCGCCGCGGAGACAGCGCGTATTATGACGCCGCAATGGGCCACAACGTGATCTCGACCAGTGAGGACGATGCAACAATCCTTTGGGTGACATCGCTGGCCTAAGACCGCGTCATCCCGCGTGTTGTAAATTCTCAGTTGGCCGCACGGCGATTAGTAGATCAAGCTGCTCTGATGCTTCGGTGATCGACAACTCATTAACGCGCGCAAGATACAAAACCAACTTGTCACGATCATGGGTCAGAAAGCGCATGCTGTTTATATCTGTGGCCGGAAAGTAGCGGTTGATCGCGGGAATATCGTCTGGCGTCAAAATCATCGGGAACCTCTGCAACTGTTTACCTATTCAGGCTAGGTCCGCAGGGGTTAAGAATTGGTGGATGTCGGCGTGTTATTTTGAGAACAGTTTTGCCAGCAACGGTATGGAGATCACGACTGTCACCAGTTGGACAAGTATGAACGCAGGCACGCCCGATGGTGCAATCCCCGCGAATGTATCGGAGAGGCCACGTGCAATTGTGACGGCGGGGTTGGCAAAGCTTGTTGATGAGGTGAACCAATATGCGCCGGTTATGTAGAGTGCGACGAGTGTGGGAACGGCTTCTGGTTTGCTGCGTAAGCCCCCAAAGATCACAAACAACAAACCGAACGTCGCGACCCCTTCTGATACCCATTGCGAGACACCTGTCAGCGCGGTGCCTGCGAGTTGGAAAACCGGAAGTTCAAACATTAAATGTGTCAGCCAAACCCCTACAATTGCACCAACTATTTGCATTAGAGCAAAGCCCAAAGCCACGGTGCGTGATATTTCTTTGCGCACATAAAAGGCGAGCGTAACGGCAGGGTTAAAATGTGCGCCAGAGATTGGTCCAAGCACAGTAATGATGACATAGAGGATGCAGCCCGTCGCGATTGCATTTGCCAAAAGAGCCAGCGCGACTGAGCCGTTAGACAGTGTCTCCGCCATGATACCGGAGCCCACAACACCGATCAGCAAAAAAGCCGTACCAAGCGCTTCGGCACAGAGTTTGCGCCATAGATCTGACTCCGTGAGGGTATGCATCTAAATTATGTCCCTACGTTTTGTGAACTTGAGCCTACGTCCTAAAATACGACTTTACCGACCGTTTTAACGGGTATTGTCACGGCTTTGGTGGCCAATCGTGCAGGAGTGCAGGCAGTGACCGCGCAAATCGCGAGTAGTGTGATGAAAAGGCGCATATTTGCTGCTTTCGATGTCTAGACGCCCCGCGTTTACCAATGGGGGCGCAGGGCGTCTAGTTACTTTAGCTCTTTCAGTCGGCTTCAAACCACCAAACATCGGGCTGCCAACCAATCCAGTCGCCATAGATGGGTAGGTTTTCAGGGTATTTAAGCTCCTTAGCGTGGGCAATGCGGCTGATGTTGAACTGGTAGATCGGTATGACGTAGCGGCCTGTGGTCAGGACGCGGTCCAATGCGCGAACTGCTGCCAAAAACTCCTCGCGGCTTCCGGAATTCAGCATCTTGTCAATCATCGCCTCTGCGGCGGGACTATTCATGCCCATCCAATTGCGGCTGCCAGGTTCAGTGATGCCATCAGCACCCCAGTACGCGTATTGCTCGTTACCTGGCGACAGGGATAAGCCACGACGATAATACGTCATGTCAAAATCATAATTGGTCGTACGGTCTTTGTACTGCGCCCCATCAACGGTTGTAACGGTCGGCGTGATGCCAACACGCTCGAGCGCTTTTGTATAAAGCTCGATGATCGCGATATTCTCGGATGATCCTGATTTGAGCAGAATTTCAAAAGTGAAAGGCGTTCCGTTCGCATCAACGAGGACACCTGTATCATCAACAGAATATCCAGCGCTTTCAAATTGCTGCAAGGCTTTCCTAATGTTGCGTCGGTTGGCTTCTGAGCCGTCACTGACGGGTAGGGTGTATCCTTCAAGGGCGCCGGGTAAAAGCTCGTCCGCGAAGGGGGTCAAAAACTCTTTAATCAAGCCATCTGCGGGGCCTTCCTTCATACCCAAGATAGAATTTGAATAGTAGCTGGTGATGCGCGGCTGCTTGCCATCCGTCATAGCATTGTTGATGAATTCAAAGTTAAACGCATGAAGCAGAGCGTCGCGCACGCGCCAGTCTTGGAATGCCTCACGACGGGTGTTCATGACAAAACCTGTGATGCCCGAGGGCCGTTCATGAGGCAGCACTGACTTCACCACGTCGCCCACATCAATTGCGGGGAAGGCGTATTGCTGGTCCCATTTTTGCGCGTTAAATTCACGGTTTGAGTTCAAAACACCTGCTTTGAACGCCTCGAACTGCGCGGTTCCATCCCCGAAAAACTCCATACGCACTTCATCAAGGTTCATGGTGCCACGGCGGAATGGCAGGTCTTTGCCCCAATAATCGTCGTTGCGCTTCATCACCACAACGCGGCCTGCCTCGTATTGATCAACAACATACGGGGAAGTTGTGATGGGCACGATATCAAGACTGCTGTCGGCGAAATCAACGCCGTCCCATTGTGCCTTTTTCAAGATGGGACGCATGCCCGCGATCAACGCAAGTTCGCGATCTGCCTCGTTGAACGTAAACTTCACCGAACGTTCACCGGTTTTTTCGGCACTTTCGATTTTCTTCCAAAGCCCGTGGTAACGCGGATGCCCGACGGTCCCCAATGTTTCGTAAGACCAGATCACATCTTCGACCGTAACGGGGGTGCCATCGGAAAAACGTGCCTCCGGGCGAAGGGTGAATTCGACCCACTCGCGATTCTCACCCACCTCAATCGATTCGGCGAGAAGTCCATAGAGCGTAAATGGCTCGTCCCAAGAACGCCCCATGAGGCTTTCCACGCCCAAAAAGCGCAACTGCCAAGGTGGACTGCCTTTCAATATATAGGGGTTCAAGCTGTCAAAAGTACCAACTTCACCCGTAGCGATAGTACCACCCTTGGGAGCATTCGGGTTTGCATAGGGGAGAGACACAAAATCTGGTGGTAGCTGCGGCTCACCATACATGGCGATCCCGTGTTTTGGCTCGGCAGCTGCGAATCCCGCGATTGAAACTGCTGTAACTACGACCGCTAACATACCGCTATACTTGAAAATATTTAGTTTCATTTTGGAAACAATCCCCCGTCGACCATGTTTAACTGCTATTGGAGCGCAACCACTGGGCTAATACAACGCAAACATTTCTGCTTGGCGCGCCTTAGCGAAACAGATATACCAGTGTTACTGCTCGATAGGTTTCTTGCCTGTATGAAACCTGCCTCAATAACTTACGCCAGCTTCGTGCTGGCGTTTTTTTTGGCCAATCGATTTGATCCGCAGTCATTCAACACAACAATCCGTGAGGGTAAACGCCATTACACTGGCATTTCGCACTCGCAGCATTATGGTGGCTTTAACACTTTGGTAAGGAGCATTCACGAATGGCAATTGTTACGGATTTGACGGGCAAAACAGCGGTAATTACTGGATCAAACTCTGGTATCGGGCTTGGCGTGGCAAAGGAATTGGCGCGTGCTGGCGCGAATGTTGTGCTCAACAGCTACACAAATAACGAGGAAGATCACGCCTTGGCGCAATCCATCGCGGATGAGACGGGTGTCTCAGCGCAATATATTCAGGCGGATATGTCGAAGGCGGACGAGTGTCGCAAGCTGATCGCGGAGGCGGGCGCGTGCGATATCTTGGTCAATAACGCCGGCATTCAGCACGTAGCCGGTATTGAGGAATTCCCGACAAACAAATGGGATGCCATCATCGCAATCAACCTTAGTTCTGCCTTTCACACATCTGCCGCCGCCATCACCGGCATGCGCGCCGCAGGGTGGGGGCGCATAATCAATGTGGCGTCCGCCCATGGGCTGACCGCGTCACCCTATAAATCTGCCTATATTGCCGCCAAACACGGCATCGTGGGGCTTAGCAAAACCGTAGCTTTAGAAACCGCAGAAGAGCCGATCACCTGTAACGCAGTATGTCCGGGCTATGTGCTGACACCTTTGGTCGAGGCGCAAATTCCCGACACCATGAAGGAATACGATATGAGCCGTGAGGACGTGATCAAAAACGTGATGCTCAAGCGCCAGCCTTCCAAGGAATTTGCAACTGTTGAGCAGATGGGCGGCACGATTGCATTTCTGTGCTCTGATGCGGCGGCCCAAATCACTGGCACGACCATTTCCATTGATGGTGGCTGGACGGCGTTGTGACTGGCGCCAAAACGGGCGGGGCGAGCAAGTCGATAAACCTCGCACTGCAAGGGGGCGGGGCGCACGGGGCCTTTACGTGGGGCGTTCTGGATCGTCTTTTGGATGAAAAACGGCTGACAATTGCGGCCATCACGGGAACGTCTGCGGGGGCCATGAACGGGGCTGCATTCAAGTCCGGTATGGTCACCGCAGGGCGCGAAGGTGCGCGGGAAAACCTTAACTGGCTGTGGTCCCAAATTGGGGCGACGGACGCCAGCGGGCTAAGTGATTGGATGCATGGCTCCGCCGCATCTGTGAGCCGCGCTTTTGAAATGTCACCCGCCTTTGCGGCCATTGATCTGAGCAGCCGTGTAATGTCGCCCTATGCGCTTGGGCCGTGGTACAAAAATCCGCTGGCGCGCATTGCAGAGGCGTTTCGGTATGACACGGTTTGCGCCGATGAGGGCCCTGCGCTTTTTGTCTGTGCCACCAACGTGCGCAGCGGTAAAATCCGCGTGTTTGACCACGATGATATCTGCCCTGAGGCGATTATGGCAAGTGCTTGCCTGCCGACACTCTTTAAGGCGGTTCAGATATTTGACCCCAACACGGGCCGCGATGAGGCCTATTGGGACGGCGGATATACCGGCAATCCCGCGCTGTTTCCGCTGTTTCAAGGCGTGCTTCCCAGTGATATTGTCGTGGTTAATATCAACCCGCTGCACCGAGAAGAACTGCCCGTATCTGCGCAGGCCATCCAAAACCGAATTAATGAGATCAGCTTCAATTCGTCCCTGCTTCGCGAATTGCGCGCAATTGAATTTGTGCAGCGGTTGCTGGGCGATGGAACGATTAGCGAAAGTACGATGAAGGCGATCAACGTGCATATGATTGCCGATGATCCGTTGATGAATGAGCTGAGCGTTGCAACAAAATTGCTGCCATCGGGCTATGTTTTGGGACAACTCAAAGAAGCGGGACAGCGCGCTGCAGATCAGTTCTTAACGGATCACTGGAGCGATATCGGTGTCAAAAGCAGTGTGGATTTACCAGCAATGTTTAACTGACACCCATGGCCAAACAACCAATGCTGGCTTAGGTCTCATCATCGTCCATGTGCGGGTTGTTTAGACCAGAAATTACCACAAAGGCCACAATCGCACCAACTCCCACACCAAGGGCCATCAGCGCATCAAACGCTATCCAAACGGTACCGATCAGGACTAACAACAGGGCTACAAAGATCACGTTTCTAGGCATGAGCTAGCCCTTTGCCGGTGCGGATGGGTCTTTAGAATTGGGGTAAACCAAGCCTGCCGAAATAACCAATTTCGCCGCATCTTCGACACTCATTTCAAGCTCGATAACGTCCTCGGTCGGAAAGAACAGCAAAAAACCCGATGTGGGGTTTGGCGTGGTCGGCACGAACACGGACATCATTTTATCTGCGCCGCCTTTGTCCAAAACCTCTCCCTTGGTTGAGGTCGAGATAAAGCCAATAGCCCAGATACCCTTACGCGGATATTCAATTAGGCAGGCCTTATCGAAGTTCGTATCTGTTTGGGCAAAGATCGTTTCGGCGATTTGTTTGACGCCACCGTAAATGCTGCGCACCACGGGCGTCCGCTCAACGATGCCTTCGGCCCACCGCAACAGGCTGCGCCCAATGAACCCTTTGGCAATCCAACCGATAAACACGGTGAACAGCAAAAACATCACAACGCCAATGCCGCGAACATTAATCTGACGATCAACCTCAAGGCCGAAATAGGTTTGGATCAGCCGGTCAGGTTGCCATGAATGGGGCACAAGCGGCAGAACGAACCCGTCAATCCAGCCGACAACAGTCCAGATCAGCCAAATGGTCAGCCCGATCGGTGCGATCACCACTAGACCCGTTAGAAAATTCGACCGCATGCGCGAGAAAAGACCAACACGGCGGGGCGGAAGATCGGGAGAGAACGGGTCAGTGTTTGGCATTTGATCTGCTTGTAAAACGGGGTGTTGAAGACATAGCTAGGCTATGCGCCCTGCGGATACAACGGGCAGCGCCAACATAACGGCGCCCCAACTGCGTTATCTTGATGCGCTGCTTATTTCCGAAGCAATCTGTGCGGCCAAGCGCGCGTTGTTGCGCACCAGTGCGATGTTGGCAGTCAGGGATGCACCGTCCGTCAACTCAAGTATCCGACCCAATAAAAATGGTGTCACTTTCTTGGCGGTAATGTTTTGCGCCTCGGCCTCAGCAAGGGCCTGTTCAATGATTGGGTGCAGCACGTTTTGTGGAATTTCCGCCCCTTGCGGGATCGGGTTCGCAATCAATTGTCCGCCGGGGACGTTCATCTGCATGCGCATCAGATGGGCCGCCGCGATCTGTGCGGCGCTGTCCATCCGCAAAGGCGCGGCGATGTCAGAAGTCGCAGACCAGAACGCGGGCAGATAATCTTGACCAAACGCGATGACGGGCACCCCAAGCGTTTCGAGAACCTCCATCGTTTTTGGCAGGTCAAGAATGGCCTTTGCGCCGGCGGCAACAACTGTGACCGGCGTTTGGGCCAACTCGTGCAGGTCAGCGGAAATATCAAAGCTGTGCTCGGCGCCGCGGTGAACACCGCCGATACCACCCGTTGCAAAAACACTGATGCCCGCCATCCGCGCACCGATCATAGTGGCCGCAACAGTTGTAGCGCCTGTCCCACCTGTTGCGATGCACGCCGCCATATCCGCGCGGCTCAGCTTGGCGACGTTCTCGGCCTGACCAAGCGCATCGAGTTGATCGCTGTTCAGACCGATATGAAGCGTGCCATTCATCACGGCGATTGTTGCAGGCACCGCACCGTTTTTGCGCACCACATCCTCTACACCGCGGGCGACCTCAATGTTTTGGGGGAAAGGCATGCCATGGGTAATGATGGTGCTTTCAAGAGCAACGATAGGCTGGCCGGCTTTGCGCGCAGCCGCAACTTCATCGGAAAAAATCATGGGAACAGTCATTTATGTGCGCCTCCGGCGGGGATATTTTTGAACAAAAGAAATTATAGCCCCGAGACGTAATGGGCCGCCGCAGCAAGGCCATCGGTCAAGGCATCTTCGGGCGAGCGGCCTGCAAGTTCGGCTGCAATATGGGCGGCCATGAACGTATCCCCCGCACCTGTGACGCGCATTTGGGGCACTTTTGGCGGCGTGGCGGACCAGATCTGGCCACTCTCGGCGAAGGCAGCTTGGCGGGCACCATCTGTGACTAGAACGCGTGTCGCTCCTTTTTGGGCCAATGCCTCAGCACCACTTTTTGCATCGCTCAGTTTTTGTTGGGTCAGCAGTTCGGCTTCCTCAAGGTTGACGTAAATCGTGGCCTTGGGGTGGGTGAGTAGTGGCATCAGCCGCATAACTTTACCAGGTGAGGCAGGCGCAATGCGCAGGTCCGCATCTTTGAAACAGGCATCACTTGCGATTTGCGTAAGCAGGCTTTCCGTAAGATTGCCATCAAGGGCAATTACACCGCTATAAGGTTTCAATGCGCTGCCGAGTGTTCCATCTTGCAAAGGGGTTAGAACTTCGCTTCCCGCGGCCTCAAGCGAATGCGCATCTGCGATCGCCGCGATCAGACCATTTGCGCCCTCAATCGCCATATACCGATCTGTTGGCAGGTCTTTGGGGCGGTAAAGTTGCGTTGTGTCCATGCCCATTGTGGCGCAAGCGCGGACCAGCTCGTTGCCTTCTTCGTCTGTACCAACGGCACTGAGCAACACAGGTTTAAGGTCAAAACGCGCAAGCGTCATTGCAATATTGAGGGCGACACCACCCGGAAGGCGCGTGATCCGGCCGGGCCGGTCATTGCCCGCAACCATCTCTTGGTCATGGCGCCCTATGATATCCCACAAGACGGATCCGATGCATAAAATCTGTGTCATGCCGCGCGGTATAGGGGATCACTCTGGCGTCTGAAAGGTCAATGCCGCCCAAAGCGTATCCCAAACCGCATTTGTTTTCACCTGCCGCTCAGTAGAGGGCACGCGCAATGTCACAGCGTCCAAAAGATAGGTGGTATCGGGCTGCAACATGATGTCAGCCACGCCGTTTTCGTTGGTGCGGGTTGTTGTGATTTCGACTATATCATTTGCTGCGCGGGCAAAAATCTCGATCTGCCTGTCAGGTTGCGGCGCGCCGTTCAAAAGCAGTTGCACGGGCAGGGGAGTATTGGGGGCCAACTGATAAGGGTTGGCGAGCGCCACCAGTTCGGTCTCAAGCCCGATCACCGCATCTTGGCCGTCACAAGTGCCGACGCAGGCAAGCATTTTTACATGGCGGGTGTAGGCCTCAACAAAATCGGTCTCGGGCAGGCCGCGGGCATCATGGCGGGTTTTGATGTCGGTGAAATCTTTATGATCGGCGAACGCCTGAAATTTCTCCCATTCTTTATAAGTCAGCGTCGAAACTGTGCTTTCATAACCGATGACTTGAAGGCCTGCTGGCTGGCTTGACAGGCTCAGGGCAGGGCGGTCGCCGATCGTACCGGATACGGGCTTAAGGCCATCTGTGCTCAATACTTCAAAGCGGGTGAAGCTGCGAGGGTTGTAAATAAGTCCACCTCCCACAAAATTCTGTCCGTTTTTGAGTTCGGCGGTGAGTGTTTCGCTGGTTTCTACTTGAAACTCTTCAGCATCCAGCCACACTTCATGCGACAAAGATGCGCTGGTACAGCAAAAATAAGTAAGAAGGGTAAGACTAATGAGATTTTTCATGTGGCTAAAGGTGTTTGTTTTGCTGGCGATGTCAACTGCTGCAAGCGCACATGAGGTGAACCCCACCGTGGCGGATCTGACCATCTCTGAGGGTGAAGTTACCCTTGAGTTGGGCGGGAATTTTGAGAGTTTTCTGGCGGGGATTGACCTGTCCACGGTGGAAAACACCGATGATGCAGCAAACGCCGCGGATTATGATGCGCTGCGCGCACTAAGCGTTGAGGCGTTTGAAACACGTGTCCGCGAGCAGTTTGGCACAATTGCTCAAAACATCCTTATTGAGCTTGGTGGTGAGACAGGTGTCCTCACGCTTAATTCTGTTGAGGTTCAAGACCTTAGCGATCTTGAGTTGCCACGCCTGACACAGATGTCCGCAACCATAGCAAACCCTGAAAACGCCCCTGTCCAAGCTGGATTGTCGCAGAATTACGGCCAACTGATCTTGCGCCAACAAGGGGCAGGCGAGAACGGTTTTGCGGGCCTTTTGGGGGCAGGTGAAATGTCGCCCATCCTTACTGCTGCGGGTGGGCAATCCGAGGGCGCGTGGGACACATTCGTGCGCTACATCCCCGTGGGCATCGAGCATATCGTCCCGCTTGGCCTTGATCACATTTTGTTTGTTTTGGGTCTTTTCTTCCTAGCAGCGCGCCTGAAGCCGCTTTTGTGGCAGGTCAGTGCATTCACACTGGCGCACACTGTGACATTGGCCTTGGGCGCCACTGGCGCGGTGACAGTTAACCCCTCAATTGTTGAGCCGTTGATTGCGCTTTCAATCGTTTATGTGGCCGTTGAGAACATCTTTACGGATGGGCTAAGCCGCTGGCGCCCGGCACTTATTTTTGCATTCGGCTTGTTGCACGGTTTGGGCTTTTCGACAGTTCTGGGTGTCTACGGCATTCCAGAAGGTCAGTTCTTGCCAGCGTTGATCGGCTTTAACATCGGTGTCGAGCTTGGACAGCTGATCGTGATTGCTGTGGCTTTTGCGCTTGTCGGATATTGGTTCCGGGACAAAGCGTGGTATCGCCCTGTGATTGCTATTCCTGCCAGCCTCGGCATTGCGATCATCGGTGCGTACTGGGTGCTTGAACGCACCGTCCTCTAAGCCGTTCTATATGCCGGTCGAAACTTCGGTTTAGCGCCTGTAAATATGGGGCTTGTGCTGGTTGGAGTGCTGGGTTAAACGCGCAGCACTTCAACTCCGCAAGCGGGGATGGGCCATGTGCAGGGAGACATCCTGCAAAGGTCCGCCGGTTGAGACATTTGTCTCTTCCCCCGCTGAGGCTAAACCGGAAAGGATACGGACATGGCCGTCGATTTCACCATGCGTCAGCTCTTGGAAGCAGGCGTACACTTTGGTCACCAGACACAGCGCTGGAACCCACGTATGCAAGAGTTCATTTATGGCTCACGCAACGGCATCCACATTATGGATCTCACACAAACCGTCCCAATGCTCGACGCTGCTCTGAACGCTGTTCAGGAAACTGTCGCAAAAGGCGGTCGCGTGCTTTTCGTTGGTACCAAGCGTCAGGCGCAGCGCCCGATTGCTGAAGCTGCTGAGAAATGCGCACAGTACTACATGAACCACCGTTGGTTGGGCGGCACGCTCACAAACTGGCAGACTGTTTCCAAGTCTATCGCACGTTTGAAAGCCATCGACGAAGCATCTGAGCGTGGCTTTGAAGGCCTCACAAAGAAAGAGCGTCTTGGCATGGAGCGTGAGCAGGGCAAACTGCAAGCGTCTCTCGGTGGTATCCGCGAAATGGGCGGTGTTCCTGATCTGCTTTTCGTCATCGACGTGAAAAAAGAAGACTTGGCAATTGCCGAAGCGAAAAAGCTGGGCATTCCGGTTGTTGGCATCGTTGACACAAACTGCTCACCATCAGGCGTTGACTACATCGTTCCAGGTAACGACGACGCAGCACGCGCGATTGCACTGTATTGCGATCTGGCTGCACGCGCGGCTCTGGAAGGCATGAGCGCACAGATGGGCGCTGCAGGCATCGACCTTGGCGCAATGGAAGAGGCATCTGTTGAAGAAGCCCTTGCAGAAGCACCAGCGGACGCACCAGCAGAAGCGTAAGCTTTACACATGTGTTGAAATCTACGGGGCGCGCGATGGGAAACCACAGCCTCGTAGATATATCTTATTAAATTTAGGAGAGACTTGAGATGGCAATCACTGCTCAACTCGTCAAACAACTGCGTGAAACATCCGGCGCAGGCATGATGGACGCTAAAAAAGCGCTGACTGAAACTGATGGTGACATGGAAGCGGCAATGGACTGGCTTCGCACCAAAGGTCTTGCAAAAGCTGCGAAGAAATCTGGCCGTACGGCTGCTGAAGGTCTTGTCGCTGTTGCTGTTAAAGCCGGTAAAGGCATTGCAGTTGAAGTGAACTCAGAGACTGACTTTGTTGGCAAAAACGCTGACTTCCAATCTATGGTTGGCAACATTGCTACCGCAGCTTTGGACGTGTCTGACGTTGATGCGCTTAAAGCGGCTGAAATCGACGGGAAAACTGTTGAAACAATCGTAAATGACGCGATTGCGACCATTGGTGAGAACATGTCTGTGCGCCGCATGGGTGTTCTTGAAGGTGCGCATGTTGCGACATACGTCCACAACGCTGTTGCAGATGGCATGGGCAAAATCGGAGTGTTGGTTGCGCTGAGCGGCGATAACGAAGCGTTCGGCAAGCAGGTTGCGATGCACATCGCAGCGGTTAACCCGGCGTCTCTTTCAGAAGCTGATCTGGACCCAGCCGTTGTTGAAAAAGAGAAGAACGTCCAAATGGATATCGCTCGTGAGAGCGGCAAGCCCGAAGCTGTGATCGAGAAAATGATCGTTGGCCGGATGAAAAAGTACATGTCAGAAGTGACATTGCTGAACCAACAATTCGTTGTGAACCCAGACCTGACAGTTGCTGAAGCAGCCAAAGAAGCTGGCGTCGAAATCACTGGCTTCTCACGTTTGGAAGTTGGCGAAGGCATCGAGAAAAAAGTAGAAGATTTCGCTGCTGAAGTAGCAAAAACCGCTGCTGGTAGCTAATTTAACTGACCCATCGGTTGATGCAGAAATAGAGGAGGGCGCCCACATGTGGCGCCCTTTTTTTTAGCTTAAAATATTTCGTGACTATTTGCGCAAATAATCTGCTGCGGCGTGCAGTGCCAACTCATAGCCGTACGCGCCAAAACCGCAGATCTGTCCCACAGCGACAGGTGCGATATGCGAAGTATGTCGGAAGTCTTCACGGGCGTGAATGTTCGACAGGTGCAATTCAATCACAGGAACTTCCACAGACGCAATCGCATCGCGTAGCGCAATTGATGTATGCGTATAGGCACCGGCGTTCAGAATGATCAGATCATGGGTGCTTTTTGCGGCGTGAATAGCGTCGATCAAAACACCTTCATGGTTCGACTGCTGAAAGCTTAACTCAAACCCGAACGAATGCGCCAACGTCAAACACTTGGCTTCAATATCCTTCAGCGTTGTCGCGCCATAAACCTCGGGCTGCCGTGTGCCCAACAAGTTAAGGTTTGGGCCGTTTAGGATAAGAAGTGATGCCATTGGATTGCTTTCGTTTTGTTGCCTACGGTTAGCCTAGTTATACAAAGCGATGCAACCAGTGGATGCAGTCAGACTAGGGTCGACGTAATATCAATGCCTTACGAGCCTTACTTAATCCAAGTCATTAGATCAGCATATACATTATTACCATAATACTAATTATCCGATATGTAGAGTGTAGCCGCAAAGCGATAATGTCACCCCTGTGCGATTCAGGAATGTCACTCTCTTGTTCAAGTGAGCAACGGGAGAACGGACATGGGATGGGTGATGATGAGCGAGCGCGAGTTAAATCGCATGGAAGTGTTGGCGCAGATCGATGATGGCCGGCTGAGCGTTGAGAACGGCGCCAACATGCTGGATGTGACGAAGCGCCAGATGTTCAGATTGCTGAAGCGATATAGAACTGAAGGCGCGCCAGCGATCCGCCACCGTGCGCGCGGCAAGGCTCCGAACAACAAGATCCACAAGGCAAAGCGCGATTACGCTTTGGCTCTGGTTAACGAGAACTACAAGGATTTTGGCCGGACGCTGGCAGCGGAGATGTTGGCGGAACATCACGGTTTCAAAGTCTCTCGCGAGACGTTACGCAAGTGGATGTAAGAAGATGGTATCTGGCTGTCGCGCAAACAACGGCGGACTTTTCATCAACCCAGATTACGTCGCGAGTGCTTTGGCGAGTTGATCCAGATCGACGGGTCTGACCATCGCTGGTTCGAGGATCGGGCTGATCCCTGCACCCTTCTCGTCTTCATTGATGATGCAACCAGCATGTTGATGGAACTGCGGTTTGTGCAATCGGAAAGCACCTTCAGCTACTTCGCCACTTTGGAAAGCTATCTGCTCAAACACGGTCGTCCTGTTGCCTTTTATAGCGACAAACACACTGTTTTCCGTGTGGCAAAGCCCAATGAACATATGACTGGCATGACCCAATTCGGTCGTGCGCTTGCAGAGCTAAACATCGAGATTCTATGCGCAAACAGCAGCCAAGCCAAAGGTCGTGTCGAACGTGCAAATCGCACGTTGCAGGATCGACTGGTGAAAGAGCTGCGCCTTGCGGGCATTTCGAACATGGATGAAGGCAACGCATTCCTGTCGGAATTCATGAAGCGCTTCAACACCAAGTTTGCAAAGGCCCCAGCCAAGCCCGACAACCTGCATCGCGCTCGGAACATCGAACCTGATCGCCTCGCGGAGGTGTTCTGCCTGCGCGACAAACGCTACGTGACAAAGGATCTGACGCTCAAATATGACCGCAAACGTATCAAGCTTGAGATCAACGATCTGACGCGCGGCCTCGTCGGCAAATATATAGACGTCTACGAGATGGCAGATGGACGCATTCAGGTCCGCGCCAAAGGCGTTGCCCTGCCCCATATAATCCTGAACCCAGAGCGCCGGATCACCCACGCCTCAATCACCGAGAACAAGCGCCTCGGCGCGGTGCTGGCACACATCAAAGACGAACAGGACAAAGCCCCTATGACGGTGAAGGTCAAACCTGTAAGCGCCAAGAACGGGTACCAGAAAGCAGGACGCCGCTCGCCTGGTCGTCCCTCGAAGATGGACGCATATTACGCCCAAAAACGCGCTGACCGAGAAGCCAGCCAGAGCTCCGATGTGTGAGGTCTACACTCTGACAGGCTGCGCTACCGTTAGCGCCTGTGGTGACATTCCTGCTTTGCGCAATCGGTGACATTTCTGAATGGCATTTACACAGATAGATAAAAAAGGCGATGTAAGAAAGCCCTACACCGCCCATCTTAATTCGCTGACAATAAGTTATTCGAATGTCCGGCCTTCAGGTCCAGACATATCGAACCCGAATGCACGCGCTACTGTGAAGATGTCTTTGTCTCCACGACCGCACATGTTCATCACCAACAAATGATCTTTCGGAAGTTCTGGCGCGATCTTCATCACATGGGCCAAGGCGTGTGATGGCTCAAGTGCGGGAATAATGCCTTCCCGCTCACAGCTGAACTTAAACGCTTCAAGCGCTTCTTTATCGGTGATGCTGACATATTGCGCCCGACCAATGTCGTGAAGCCACGCATGCTCAGGACCGATGCCCGGGTAATCAAGACCCGCAGAAATCGAGAACCCCTCGAGGATTTGTCCGTCGTCATCTTGCAGCAAATACGTGCGATTGCCGTGCAGCACGCCTGGGCGACCGCCCGTCAAAGACGCACAATGCTCCATCTTTGCGTTTACGCCTTTACCGCCCGCCTCAACACCAATGATGTTAACGCTTTCATCGTCAAGGAACGGGTAAAACAGCCCCATCGCGTTGGACCCACCACCGATCGAGGCAATCACTGTATCGGGCAAGCGCCCTTCTGCTGCGTCCATTTGTTCGCGTGTCTCTTTGCCGATGATTGACTGAAAATCACGGACCATCGCAGGATACGGGTGTGGTCCTGCCACAGTGCCAATGCAGTAAAACGTATCGCGCACATTGGTAACCCAATCGCGCAGCGCATCATTCATGGCATCCTTCAACGTACCGCGGCCTGAGGTTACAGGCACGACCTCAGCGCCCAAAAGCCGCATACGGAACACGTTAGGCGCTTGACGTTCAACGTCATGCGCACCCATATAAACAACGCATTTCAGGCCGAACTTCGCACAAACGGTCGCTGTTGCTACACCGTGCTGCCCTGCTCCGGTCTCGGCAATAATACGTGTCTTGCCCATGCGGCGCGCCAAAATAATCTGGCCCAAAACGTTGTTAATCTTGTGTGCGCCTGTGTGGTTCAGCTCGTCGCGCTTGAGATAAATTTTAGCGCCACCAAGGGCCTCGGTCATGCGCTCTGCGAAATAGAGCGGCGACGGGCGGCCCACGTAATGGGTCCAAAGATCATGCATCTCGGCCCAAAAGCTATCGTCGGTTTTGGCGTTCTCGTACTGCGCTTCAAGCTCGAGGATGAGTGGCATAAGCGTTTCAGAAACAAACCGCCCGCCGAAATCACCAAAGCGGCCGTTCTCGTCAGGCCCGTTCATAAAGCTGTTAAAAAGTTCAGTCATCGGTCTGTTCCTTTAGCTATGGGCCGCATCGGCAAGGGTTTTTACAAAGCTCAACACATCGGCGGGCGCATCGCCGCGACCAATCCGCTCAACGATGGCAGATCCTACAACAGTACCATCTGCGATCGCTGCAATATCGCGTGCAGCTTCGGGTGTTTTCACGCCAAATCCAACAATCACAGGCAAATCAGTAGAGGCTTTGATGCGGTCAACTTCTGGTTTTACATCAACGGCTTGGACTGCGGCACTACCGGTCACGCCGGTCATAGACACGTAATAAACAAAGCCAGAGGTGTTTTGCAGCACCTTGGGCAGGCGCGCAGCATCAGATGTGGGGGTCGCGAGGCGGATAAAGTTCAGGCCAGCTTCTTGCGCAGGCAAGCAAAGCTCCACGTCTTCTTCTGGCGGTAAGTCCACAATAATCAGGCCGTCGATGCCAGCCTCTGATGCGGCGGTAAGAAACGTATCAACGCCCATTGAATAGATCGGATTGTAATAGCCCATCAGAACAATTGGGGTTGTCTGGTTTGTCTCACGAAATTTAGTCGCAATTTGCAGCGTCTTGGTGAGGGTTTGACCCCCTGCCAATGCGCGCTGGCCCGCCAACTGAATCGTGGAGCCATCGGCCATCGGATCTGTAAACGGCACACCAAGCTCAATAATATCGACGCCCGCATCGGGCAGCCCCTGCAACACCTCAAGCGAGGTATCATAATCCGTATCACCGGCCATGATATAGGCGACGAATGCCTTTTGGTTCTGGGTTTTGAGACGGGCAAATGTGTCGTCGATGCGTGTCATGTGGCTTCTCTCGTTTTGCGTTACGTCTTATTGAACGGTCTTTGGCAAGGACGCAATCGCTTGCACACAAATCAGCCAAATCTGTCGCGGTTTTGGGGTATTTCAGACGGGCTGTTAGGTGACGCGGCGTGTGATCTTGAACTCTGGCCTATCCCACAGCCGATCATTCATCACGTGCTCCAATATTTCGGTGGCGCGGATCACATCTGCCTCATCGAGATAAAGCGGTGTGAAGCCAAACCGCATGATGTTTGGCGCGCGGAAGTCACCGATCACGTCTTGTGCGATCAAGGCCTGCACAATCGCGTAGCCCTCGGGGTGGGAAAATGAGACTTGGCTGCCTCGTTCGGCACCGTTGCGCGGGCTTGCAAGTTGCAAATCAGGGCAGCGGGCCTCAACCTGTGCAATGAAAAGCTCGGACAATTCAAGACTGGCGAGGCGCAGTTCCTGCATGTCGACATCGTCCCATGCCTCAAGGGCTTTTTCCAATGCGCTTAACTGCAACACGGGCGGTGTTCCGACGCGCATCCGCTCAATCCCTACCGCGGGTCTGTAAGACGGCTCAAACGCAAAAGGTGCATCATGCCCCAGCCAACCGCTTAGCGCGGGATCAATTTTTGGGATCAAATCGGGACGCACGTAAATGAACGCGGGCGCGCCCGGCCCCCCGTTGAGGTATTTGTAGCTGCACCCAACCGCAAAGGCGCAACCGCTGGCCTCAACATTCACAGGCACGGCCCCAGCACTGTGGGCCAAATCCCACAACATCACCGCACCCGCATCATGGCCCGCATCGCTTACGGCCTGCATGTCGTGCATTTGGCCTGTGCGGTAATCCACTTGGGTAATCATCGCCACAGCGACGTCGCGTGTCATGGCATCGCTCACGTCTTCGGGCGCCACGATGCGCAACTCATGCCCCTGCCCCAAATGTTTGATCAGCCCTTCTGCCATATAGATGTCGGATGGAAAGTTGCCGCTATCTGTCAGAATGACTTTTCGGTCAGGATTAAGGTTTAGTCCGGCTGCTAACGCCTGATATACTTTAATGGAAAGCGTATCGCCCATCGTAACACAGCCCGCAGGCGCGCCGATTAGTGCAGCGATTTTGTCGCCGACGCGCGCGGGTTGCGCCATCCAGCCATCCACGTTCCAGCCTTTGATCAAATGCGCGCCCCATTGATCCACCGCGGCGGTTCGTAGCGCCTCATCGACACCACGTGGCAGCGGGCCAAGGGAGTTGCCATCAAGATAAATCATGCCCTCAGGCAGGTGAAACCGGTCTTTTACGGGCAAGCGGACGGGCGTCTTTGTCATCGGGTTCTCATCTTACGTCTGGGATTGGTCGTTACCAACAAAGCAGGTGGTAAGCGCACTTTGCGGGTCTTTCAGCCCTTCAATGACAGAGAAATGATCATGAGTGCCGTCAATGTGCAAGGTGATCTCTACGTCAAAACCTGACCACACATTATGCAGGAGGCGCGCTTGCCGAATGAACTCTGGCCGCTCACCCCCGCCGACCCATGCGGTCATCCGCGCCGCTTGGTGCGGGTCTTGAAGTGCAGCACTTTCTTGGCGTGCCTCACCTGTATCAAGGCCAAGTTTGTCATTCATTTCCGTACGCATAATGGGACGCAAATCGTGAAGGCCGCTGATTGAAACACAGGCTTCAAGACGCTCCATCACGTCTGCTGCCAAGGGCTTATCTTCACACATCATGCGGCTGACCAAATGCCCACCAGCGGAATGACCAGCCAGACGAATTGGCCCTAAAACTAACTGAGCTGCCGATGAAATTGCGCGCCCAATCTGTGCTGTCATCTGCGAAATACGGGCATCGGGTGCCAGAGTATACTGCGGCAAACACACGGCCCAACCTTGCTGACGTGCACCTTCTGCAAACTGTGACCAGTCGGATTTTCCAGTCCTCAGCCAATAGCCACCGTGAACAAATACTGCCAACCCTTTTGGCTGTGCCCCTGGCCAAAAAATATCAAAACGCTCGCGCGGATCAGTGCCGTATGAATGTTCGTCCCACTGTACGCCGCTGTCGCGATACGCTGCACCATCGGCCTCCCACATCGCCGGAAACGCGTCTGATCCAGCAACATACGCCATATTGGCATAGGCATCATCCCAGTCAGTTTTCGTACTCATGTGATGCTCCCCGCGCTATGTGTCGGGTATCTATGCACGAGGTGGCAGAAGATGGAAATGCCGCGCAGAGGAATTTAAGATACCTAAAACTGGTGTGGCCTAGTTTTGGCGGCGCCCCACTTGACGGCACAAGATGATCACGGGGATCAACCCCAACGCCGCGATCACAAGAGACGGGACTGCGGCGCCTTCCAAGCGCTCGTCCGAGGCAAGCCTATAGGCCTGAACGGCAAGCGTATCAAAATTAAAAGGCCGCATGATCAGGGTGGCAGGAAGCTCTTTCATCACATCAACGAACACGATGACCAGCGCCGTAAGTAGACTTGGCTGCAAAATAGGCACATGCACACGGCGCACCGTCGCCAAAACCCCCTGCCCTAAGACACGCGAGGCCGCATCCATATTGGTACTGACCGCGGCAATGCCCCCCTCATACGCGCCAAGGGCCGCGGCGGAAAAGCGGATCATATACGCGCCGACCAAAAGCCAGATCGAACCGGTAACGAACAGCCCTGTTGAGATACCAAACTGCGCGCGCATCGCCGCGTCAAGTGCGTTATCAAAGGCGGCGAATGGCACGATCAGCCCCACTGCAATAACGCCGCCGGGCACGGCGTAGCCTAATCTCGCCGCATAAAGACTGCTGCGGGTCAAAAAGCTTGGGGCAACCCGCTGAATTGAGCCAAGTACAATCGCGCCCAACACCGTCAACCCCGCAGCCGTTCCTGCAAGCGTGAGCGAGTTGCTTGTAAATGCCAGATACCGCCTACCAAACAGATTTTGCTCGGACCCGATCGCCATGGTCAAAAGGGCGACCGTGGGAATGATAACACCGAACAGCACCGGCAGCGCACAGAATGCCGTGGCAGCCACATTTGCGCCCCCGCTTAGGGGAATGCGAGCAAGGCGTTGGCTCACGCGGGCGCTGTCGTATCTGGCAGCGCCCCGGCTGGTACGCTCAAGAATTGCCAAGAACAGCGCAATGACCAAAAGCCCAAGTGCAAGCTGTGCTGCAGCCGCACGGTCCGCCAACGTGAACCAGCTTGTGTAGATGCCCGTGGCAAATGTTTGCACACCAAAATAACTGACAGTGCCAAAATCAGCGATTGTCTCCATGGCCGCGAGAAGCACGCCAGAGGCAATCGCCGGCCGCGCCATGGGAATGCAAACAGTGCGAAAGGCGTTCCAAGGGCTGCGTCCCAGGGCGCGTGCGGCATGAAATGTTGTCGCCCCCTGCCCCAAGAAAGCAGCGCGCGCGAGCAGGTAGACATAAGGGTATAGCACCAGCGTCAACATCACTGTTGCGCCACCCAAACTGCGGATTTCGGGAAACCAGTAATCGCGTGGGCCAAGGCCCGTTACGGCGCGCAGGGTGGATTGAACAATGCCCGGATGGTCCAGAAGATGCGTGTAGGCATAAGCCAAGACATAAGCGGGAAACGCCAAGGGCAGCACCAATGCAATCTCAAAAATGCGTCTGCCGCGAAATTCGGTCATGCTGACAAGCCACGCAGTGCCAGTTCCCAAAACGAATGTGAAAAAACCAACCAAAGACACTAACCACAGGGTGGTGCCAGCGTAATTCAACAGAACCGTATCAAAAAGGGCGGCAAGCGTGTCTGTCGATCCCGAAAACGCAGCCACAAGCACACCCAAATGCGGCAGCGCAAAGAGCACCCCAAGGGTCAGCGCCAAGCCGGTTAGGAATTTCTCGCCAGCTGATTTTGGCCGCTTTGCCATAGAGCGTTCCCTCAACACCGTTGTTAAGTGCGGGATGCCTATTCAGATTAAAATAGTCAAGTAAAGAGCGTAAGCTTAGACCGACAAACAAGCGACCAAGCTTCCCCAATCTTAGCCCAGTGCGTATCCTGCTCCACGCACAGTGCGCAGCGGATCATTGCCGCCGTGGGTACAAAGTGATTTCCGCAAGCGCCCCACATGTACATCAACTGTCCGCGTATCCACATAGATATCGCGCCCCCAGACCCGGTCCAAAAGCTGATCGCGCGACCACACCCTGCCCGGTTTTTCGATGAACGTGGCAAGCAAGCGAAACTCGGTCGGGCCAAGCTTAATGTCACTGCCATCGCGGGTCACTTTATGCGTTTCACTGTCCAGAATAATGTCATCAAAACGCAACGTCTGGCCAACAGTTGATGGGCGGACGCGGCGCAATTGAGTGCGCACCCGCGCCATCAACTCCACCACCGAGTACGGCTTGACCATGTAATCATCCGCACCTGTTTCAAGGCCGCGCACTTTGTCGACCTCCTCAGAGCGGGCAGACAACATGATGATCGGTGTGCCAACTGTATCAGGCCGCGCCTTAAGGCGGCGGCATACTTCGATGCCACTCACGGCTGGTAGCATCCAATCAAGCAAGATGATGTCTGGCGCCTGCTCATCCACGGCCAACATGGCATCTTCGCCTGTTTCCGCAGTCACGACCCGAAAGCCCTCGGCCTCAAGATTATAAACCAGCACTTCGCGTTGTGCCATCTCGTCCTCAACCACCAATACAACCGGCTGATCAACTGACATGTTTCTTTAGTCCTCGGTCACAGAGGCAGGATCGTAGGGATCACCGGCCACTTTGGGGCGCTCATCATCAGGCATTTCGCCCGTGACTTGATAGATCACTTGCTCGCAAATCGATGTCACATGGTCACCCATGCGTTCGACATTTTTGGCGATGAACTGCAAATGCATACAGCTTGTGATGTTGCGCGGATCTTCCATCATGTAGGTCAGAAAGTTGCGGAAAAGACTGTTATACATCTGGTCCACATCTTCATCGCGCAGGATCACCGCTTGGGCCAATGCGGCATCTTGGCGTACGTAAGCATCAAGTGCTTCGCGTAGCATCGCCTCAACTTCGCGGGCCATCCGGCGCACCGATGCGGGCGCGCCATTTACGGCTTGGACTTCGGCCAAAACTGCTGTGCGCTTGGCCATGTTTTTGGTGTAATCGCCGATGCGTTCAAGCGCGCCGCTGATTTTGATCACAGACAGAACCGTGCGCAAATCGCGGCCCATGGGGGCGCGCAACGCGATCAGGCGCGCAGCCTCATCGTTGATTTTCTCTTCCAGCTCATCAATCCGTTTATCCGCAGCGCGCACTTCGGCGGCCAATTCCAGATCACGGGTTTCAAGCGCTTGCGCACTTTTCAGGATGCTGTCTTCGACCAGCCCTCCCATCTTCATGATCGCAACCATGACCCCTTCAAGATCACGGTCATAAGCAGAAACGATATGTTGTTGGTCACTCATACGCTTATCCAATCCGTCCAGTGATGTAGCTTTCAGTGCGGCTGTCTTGTGGGTTGGTGAAAATCTGGCTGGTGTCGCCAAACTCAACCAGATTGCCCAAGTGGAAGAAGGCGGTGCGCTGGCTGACCCGCGCGGCTTGCTGCATCGAGTGCGTGACGATCACAAGCGAATAGCTTTGACGCAACTCGTCAATCAACTCTTCCACTTGCGCAGTGGCGATTGGGTCAAGCGCAGAGCACGGCTCATCCATCAACAACACTTCAGGCTCCGTTGCGACAGCACGCGCAATGCACAAGCGTTGTTGCTGCCCGCCAGAAAGACCTGTGCCCGGTGCATGAAGGCGGTCTTTAACCTCGTCCCAAATCGCACCACGGCGCAGCGCTTTTTCAACGATCACGTCCAGATCAGCTTTGGACTTTGCCAGCCCGTGCACTTTGGGACCGTAAGCCACGTTATCGTAAATTGATTTCGGGAACGGGTTCGGCTTTTGGAAAACCATACCGACTTTCGCACGCAGCTGAACGGGATCAACGGCGTTGTCATAAATGTCATCGCCGTCTATTTTGATGGTCCCTTCGACACGGCAAATATCGATGGTGTCATTCATTCGGTTCAAACACCGCAGGAACGTAGATTTGCCGCAACCGGACGGGCCGATGAAGGCCGTCACAGTCTTGTCTGCAATCTCAACATTTACGTCTTTGATGGCCTGGTTATCGCCATAGTAGATCTGCACATTGCTGGCGGAAATCTTGGTATCTTGGTCCACGGGCATCTCCATATATCTTAGATCGTCCATTGTTCTTACCCTTCTACCTACCAACGGCGCTCAAAGCGACGACGAAGTAAAATTGCGATGATGTTCATGGTCATAAGGAAGACCAACAAAATGATGATGCCACCCCATGCGCGCTCGTAGAATGCAGGGTCTGCGCGCTTGGCCCACTCAAAAATCTGGGCAGGCATGGCCGAGTTAGGGTCTGTGAAGCCAGACAACACGCTGTCGGGGTAGTTTGACGCGATATAGCCGACCATGCCGATCAACAGCAGCGGTGCAGTCTCACCAAGTGCTTGGGCAAGGCCAATAATCGTGCCTGTCAAAATTCCAGGCGCGGCAAGAGGCAACACATGGTGGAAAACAGTCTGCATTTTTGACGCGCCAACCCCAAGTGCCGCATCCCGAATAGAGGGCGGAACCGCCTTTAGGGCCGCGCGGGTGGAAATGATGATCGTCGGCAATGTCATCAACGTCAGCACTAGGCCACCTACCAACGGGGCACTTGCTTTCATAGCTGCAATGCCAAGATAGCCGCCACAAAACTGAATAAAGAACGCAAGGCCCAAGATGCCGAACACGATCGAAGGCACCGCTGCGAGGTTAGAAATGTTCACCTCGATCAAATCAGTCAGGCGGTTTTTCGGCGCGAATTCTTCAAGATAAATCGATGCGGCAACGCCAATGGGAAGTGCCAAAAACAGCACAACCAACATCATAAAGAGCGAGCCTAACATCGACACGCCAAGCCCCGCCTGTTCTGGCCGGCTTTCTGATGCGTCTGCGCCGAAAATGAAACTTGGGTTGAACTTTTTGCGTACAACACCCGCCTCAATCATCTGATCGACCAGATCAAGATGTTCAGCAGACAGGTTCTTGTCGCGGGCCAAATCTTCACGGGTCACGCGGCCCTTGATATAACCATCGACGCGCGATGAGGCGAAGAAATCAAAAGTCACGGTCTGGCCGATTTGGTCCGTGTTTTCAATCACATAGGCGCGCATTTGCCCGACAGCACTTGAGGACAGAAGTTTGCGCAACTCTTTGCTTTTGGTGATTTCAGTTGTGAAGCCACCTTCTGCAATTACAGCGGACAAAGCATCGCCCAACAGCGGATTATAACCAAACGTCGAGACCTTTTTGATGTCTTCAAGGTTTCGATTGCCCTTTTTGTCTAGTTTATCTTCGCGCAGCTCAACAGGCACCGAAATGAACGTTTGGGTGAATGCACCAGTACCGCGACTGATAATCGTTGTCAGCAGAACCGCCAAAAACAACAGCCCCAGCGTGATGGCGATGATGCCATACATCTTGAAGCGCGCCTCAGCGGCGTTTCGTTTCTTGGTGCGCGCATCAACGACGAGCAGGGATTTTTTCTCGCGCAGCGGTGCTGCGTTGCTCGCATCGGTCATTCGTATTGCTCCCGATATTTACGCACAATTCCAAGTGCGATGACGTTCAATCCAAGGGTGATCACAAAAAGGGTCATGGCCAATGCAAAGGCTACCAAAGCCTCGGGGCTGGCGAAATCCGCGTCGCCTGTAAGCTGGGACACGATCTTGGCCGTTACGGTCGTCATTGCATCAAACGGGTTCATCGACAGGCGCGCGGCGGCCCCTGCCCCCAAAACAACGATCATCGTCTCCCCAATGGCGCGGGACGCGGCCAACAAAATTGCGCCAACAATACCGGGAAGTGCCGCAGGTATCACCACTTGGCGGATGGTCTCCGATGGCGTCGCACCCAGCCCCAACGATCCATCTCGAAGCGCCTGTGGCACCGCGTTGATGATGTCGTCTGACAGTGAAGACACGAACGGGATCAACATGATGCCCATGACCAAACCGGCGGTCATCACAGCTGTGCCGCCTTGCATCCAATTGACGCCCAAAATGCCGCCGTCACCGAACACGTTCACCAACAAAGGTCCAACCGTCAAAAGCGCAAACAAACCGTAAACGATAGTGGGAATGCCGGCCAAAACCTCAAGCAAGGGTTTGGCAAAGGCGCGCACTTTGGGCGACGCGTATTCAGACAAATAAATCGCGGAAAAAAGTCCCGTTGGAACAGCAACCATCAGCGCGATTAAGCTGATGTAAAGCGTGCCCCAAAGAAGCGGGAAAACACCCAATTCAGAACCGCCGCCGAAACTTGGGGACCACGTGAGACTCAGGAAAAAGTCTTTTGCGGGATAAAGTTGGAAAAACTCGATCGTGTTGAAAATCACCGAAAAGACAATACCAAGGGTTGTGAACACCGCCACACTGGCCGCCGCAATCAGCGTCCAGCGCATGCTGCGTTCAACGGAGTTTCGTGCGCGGTACGTGGCCGATGTCTGCATGAAACCGTAGGTCAGCCCCAAAAGCGCTACGCCAATCACCGCAATCATTCGCAGAGTTGCGCCGCTGCTTTGCATCGCCCTGTAGCTCTGCGCAGCCTTCAAAATGGCAGGATCAACATCTGCACCAAGCGCCACACCAACCGAACCAAGAATGCCCCGAATATCATCCGCGCCCGTGCTCAAGGTTGCTGCAGCGTCGCTGCTAAGCGCGCCTTCCGCAACGGCTGTATCAAGACCGTTCGCAATCCGCTGCACATCCCCCATCAAAAGGCCAACGGTCTGGCCTTCCGCAATCGCAGATGCCGGTATCAACTCAGCAACCGAGGATTGCACCAGAGTAGATTGTCCAAAGCCCCAAACGACCATAAGCGCCACAGCTGGCGCGATCGTCAAAATAGAGGCCGAAAATCCGTAGTAATGTGGACGTGAATGCAATGCGCGCTGGTCACCGCCAACAGAAGATAACGCTTTGCCGCGCGCAAGAATAAAAGCCAAAGCACCAAGGCCCAAAACGATCAATAAAAGAACAATTCCAGACATTTACAGACCTCAGCTAATGTAGATCGCCAAATTCACTGGCGCCGTCTTTATGCAACACACCGCCGAGTCGCCCTCGGCGGTGTGTTATGTCTTTAACCAATCGCGCCCTTATGAGCCAGATGCGATGGTCTGCTCGTTTGCAATCGCTTCTTGAGTAAGAGCCAACTCTGGGTCTGAAACCAGACCGTACTCAGCCAACGGGCCATCTGGGCCAGCAACTTCGTCACTCACGAAGAACTCAGCATATTCTTTCAAGCCAGGGATCACGCCGATGTGCGCTTTTTTGACATAGAAAAACAGCGGGCGAGACACAGGGTATTCACCTGTTGAAATGCTTTCTGTTGTTGGCGTCACACCTGACATTGTCGCCACTTGCAGCTTGTCTGTGTTGTTCTCATAGAACGCCAGACCAAATACGCCGATGCCGTCTTTGTTGGCATCAATCCGTGCAAGGGTTTCAGTGTAATCGCCATCAATGTCTGTAGACAGACCGTCGGTGCGCACTTTGATGCAAGCGTCTTCTGCGTCATCCTCGGACATGCCAGCGGCTTCCATCGCCTTAAGCGCGCCGGTTGTTTCACAGCCAACAGCCAGAACTTTTTCTTCAAACACTTCACGTGTGCCGTGCTTTGTGCCTGGAATGAACGCCGCAATCTGCTGTGCCGGGAACGCAGGGTTCACGTCGGCCCAAGTCTGGTTCGGGTTGTCGATGATCGCGCCGTCGACAAGCACTTTTGGTGACAATGCGTTGAACCAGTCAGCGGGGGTGAATTCGAATGTCGCACCATCAATGTCGGACGCAAATACGATGCCGTCATAACCGATGCGGACTTCCATAATGTCAGTCACGCCATTGTCGGCACATGCTTTGATCTCTTTTTCGCGGATCGCGCGAGATGCGTTTGCAACGTCAACAGTGTTTGCGCCAACGCCTTCGCAAAAGCGCTTCAGGCCCGCAGATGAGCCACCGGATTCAACAACAGGTGTCGGGAAATCAAAGTTCTCACCGAAAGCTTCCGCAACGATTGATGCGTAAGGCAGAACAGTAGAAGAACCGGCAACTTGCACGTTGTCACGCGCGAATGCAGGTGCGGAAACAGCAGCGATCGCAACGGCTGATGCGGTGAGTTTAAGAAATGACATAAGGCAGCTCCTTTTGGTTATGTCAGCCTCACAGGTCGGCGTATCCCTCCTGCAAGCAACTTATGGCGTCTGCCTAAGCTGGTCTCGCTAAGCTTTTGTGACAGGAACGTAACAGCTATGTGACAAAACCTGAAAATGACGGATTTTCGCGGCTAAATTGCCCGAAATTTGTGAAAAATTAAGGTGCTGACGTATCAGCAGGCAAGATCGCCGTGAAACGACTACCGATTCCCAGTTTGCTTTTGATCTCTAGACGTCCGCGATGCCGCGTGATGATGTGTTTTACGATGGCAAGGCCAAGACCGGTCCCCCCCACCTCACGAGAGCGGTGGCTATCCACGCGGTAAAACCGCTCTGTCAGGCGCGGGATGTGCACCGGATCAATCCCCTGCCCGTCATCCTCAATAATCAAACGCACCCCGTTTCCATGCAGCGCCACCTCATAAGCAGGCGCGGTCAAACGCACGCGCACTTCATTGCCACTTGGTGAGTAGGCAATGGCGTTTTCGGCCAGATTACGTAACACCTGAACCAGCTGCCGCTCATGCCCCGTCACGTGACATGGGGCGTCGGGTAGCTCGATCTTAAGCGAAATACCTCGGGCTTCCGCCAACGGCTGTAGTACTTCCGCGGTGTGCGACACCAGTGCGTTCAGCGCAACGCGGTCCATGGGGCGGACCTTTTCATCGACCTCAACGCGGTTCAGCGACAACAGATCATGGACAAGACGGTTCATCCGCTCGGCCTCTCGGGCCATCAAAGATAAAAAGCGGTTACGGGCGGCTTCATCATTGGCCGCGGGCCCTTGAATGGTTTCCACAAAGCCAAGGATCGATGTGATGGGCGTTTTTAATTCATGACTGACGTTTGCAACGAAATCACTCCGCATGGCTCTGATTTCGCGCGAAGACGTGACATCCTCAAAGCTAAGCGAGACATGGGCGCGTCCTTCGACCTCAAGCGGGCTGCAGATCACTTTGAAGTGTGATGTTCGGCCTTTGATGTTTTCAGAAAACTCCGCCTCTTCCGTGGCGCCGACACCGAACGCACGCTCAACCGCATCCAGAATACTGGGACGGCGGCAGGCACGGGTATAATGGCGATCAACGATGTCCTCGCCCAACACGTCGCGCATTGCTTGATTGGCCGCCACAATTGTGCGGCGCGCATCAATTACAGCGAAAGGCGTGGGGAACGCATCGGTCAGCGTGCGCATCGTGCTCAGTGCTGTCATGGCCTTGCCCCCTTTGTCTTTCGTCAGACCCCGTCCAGTGCCGCGGTGAATTCAGAGATAAGCATGTCCACATCCTCAACCCCGACCGAGACGCGGAAGAACCCTTCGGGCATGCCCAACGCCAAACGCGCCTCAGCACTTAGCGCGCGGTGCGATGACGTGGCGGGATGCGACAAGGTTGTCCCGATATCGCCCAGAGTTGGGGCAAACGCGATATGCTCAAGCGCGCCGACAAACGCATTTGTTTGCTCGCGCCCGCCGCGCAGCACGAAACTGACCATATTGCCTGTCTGATCTCCTAACATGTCGCTCACACGGTTATGGTCCGGATGATCTGTGCGCGCAGGATAGAGCACTTTTTCAACTGCGCTATGTGTGGCCAATGCGTCCGCTAGCTTTGCGGCATTTTCTTGGGCGCGGTCATAGCGCAACTCAAATGAATAAAGCCCGCGTTCCGCCAGCCAGCAATCAAATGGTGATGGCGTAAATCCCCATGTGACCGCCTTGACCACCATTGCATCGCGCAGTGCCGGATCACGGGTCGCCGTGTAGCCCAGTGTCACATCCGAGTGCCCGGCCAACAGTTTGGTGACAGAGTGGATCACGATATCAGCGCCGTTATCAAATGCACGGTATCCCCGCGGAGTGGTGAACGTATTGTCGATCATCACAAGAACACCGCGTGCGTGGCAAGCCTTTGTAATCGCAGAAATATCTGAAAGCCGAAGCGTTGGGTTGCTCATAACTTCGAGCAGAACAAGCCGCGTGTTGGGCTGGATCGCGGCAGCAAACGCGGCCGCATCTGTGGGATCCGCCAGCGATGTTTCAATGCCAAGGTCAGGCAAATCTTGGCTAAGCATCCTGAGCGACCGCCCATAAAGTTGATCCCCACCCAGAACGTGATCACCCGCTTTGCACACCCCAAGAATTGCAGCAGAAATCGCCGCCATGCCGCTGCTGGTGATGAAGCCTGCGCCCATCTGCGGTGTCACACCTTCAAGCTGGTCGATCTTGCGCGCCAAAACGTCTGCATTGGGGTGCCCTTCACGGGCGTAGGTATAGCCCTGCGCACCACCCAGATATTGCGCATCCAATGCATCAGGCGTGTCGCTTGCATAGACAACAGACGGCTGAAGCGGCGTGACGACCGCACGGCTTGAGCTTTGTGGAAACGCCATGCGGCGCACCATTGAGGGTGTGTTGAGGCGTTTGTCACTCATAGTGCGCTTAGTCCTTTTCTGAAGCGTTCTGCATTTTTCTGGTAGCCGAGCGCTGATTTCAACAAACTGTCAATCGCCTCTTTGTCGAGCGCGCGGCGCACTTTTGCGGGCGCGCCAACCACAAGCGAGCCATCTGGGATAACTGCGCCTTCTGTGACCAAAGCGTTCGCCCCAATCAGGCAGTTCTTGCCGATAACAGCCCCGTTAAGCACCGTGGCGCCCATCCCGATCAGCGTGCAATCACCAATCGTGCAGCCGTGCAAAATAGCTTTGTGCCCGATCGTGCAGTTAGCCCCGATAAAAAGTGGGAAACCCATGTCCGTGTGCAAAACGCTGCCCTCTTGCACGTTCGCCCCCTCGCCCACGGTGATCCGTTCGTTATCACCACGCAGCGTGGCGCCAAACCAAACGCTGCTTTTTGCGCAAAGAGTAACCGCGCCAATGATGTTGGCATCCGCTGCAACCCAAGCGGTTGGGTCAATTTCGGGGGTGATTCCATCAAGCTTATAAATCATTGGCGGGCCTCAAATTCTGCGTTCAAATCACGTACAATATCGGACATTTGCGGTTGTTGGCTAAGGCGCAGACGTTCTGCGCTGACGATTGATTTCAGCCGTTCTTCCGTTTGATCAAGATCATCGTTGACCAAAACATAGTCATATTCGGGCCAGTGACTAATCTCATCGCGGGACTTTTTCATTCGTCCTGAAATAACCTCGTCGCTATCCTGTCCACGTCCGCGCAACCGTCGCTCCAACTCTGCAATTGAGGGCGGCAGGATAAAGATCGACAACGTGTGCATTCCCAAAACAGAGTTGCGTATTTGCTGCCCACCTTGCCAGTCGATATCGAACAGCACATCGCGCCCGTCGTTGATCGCCGCTTCAACGGGGCCCCGTGGGGAGCCGTATAAATTGTCAAACACCTCGGCGTGTTCCAGCATATCGCCCCGCGCGACCATATCTTCGAAACCTGTCCGGCTTTCAAAATAGTATTCAACGCCGTGGGTCTCACCTTCGCGCGCAGCACGCGTGGTGGCTGATACACTAAACGCCAGGCTCGGGTCCCATTTCATAAGCCGCTTGGCCAGCGTCGATTTACCCGCACCGGAAGGCGAGGACAAAATGATCAACAGCCCACGACGGGCGGCGGTACTTTTGGGGGCAGACATCACTTACTCCACGTTTTGGATTTGTTCACGCATTTGGTCGATCACGGCCTTAAGGGCAAGTCCGATTGTCGTCAGTTCCGTGTGGTTCGCCTTGGCGCACAGAGTGTTCGCTTCGCGGTTGAATTCTTGGCTAAGAAAATCAAGTTTACGGCCCTTGGCGCCTGTTTGGGCCAATAATTCCCGCCCCGCAGCGATATGCGCGCGCAACCTATCCAGCTCTTCAGCCACATCAGCCTTCACTGCCAAAAGCGCAATTTCCTGTGCCACACGCCCCGCGTCGATGTCATCTGAAAGGTTTGCAGAAACCCGTGTCAGACTTTCAGCAAAGCGCGCCTTCATGTCGTCTGCACGTGTTTCGATGATGTTTGCGGCCTGATACGTGAGCACTTCAATCTGGTTTAACTGGTCTGTCAGGATGCCGTGCAAAGCCGCGCCTTCATCGCTTCGCATCTGGTTAAAGCTGTGCAACAGCGTTGGTAAATCGCCCAAAATTGCCGCTGATAAGGGCGCCGTATCAGTACTGGCTGCCTCTGTGTCCACAACCCCGCGGTAGGCTAAAATCTCGACGGTGCTTGGCGGCGTTGTGTCTAGACCGTGATCCGCAGCCGCTTGCGCAATCTGTTTGAGCGCGCTCAAGACATCATGAAGCCGTGCCTCATCTACCGTGAACCCTGCGCCATTATCTTGCCGCGTTACTTTGCAATTCAGCGTGATGTTGCCACGCTCGGCAGCACCTTGTGCGGCTTTACGCGCAGCGACCTCAAGACCCTCAATCCATTCGGGGACGCGGATGCGCAGATCAAGACCACGGCCGTTTACGGCACGTATTTCCCACGTCCAACTATAGCCGTCTAATTGCCCTGAACATGTGGCAAAGCCAGTCATTGAAAGTGTCATTTTGGCCTCGCGTCAGTGGATCCTTAGCCCCATTTGTGACGCCCTGCTGAAAGCAAGGCAAGGCCTGATACGTGCCCCGCGCCAGATGCGTTAACCACTCGTTTACATTTTGCACCGCGACACGCTAATTTACGGTATAGTGAGGATTAGTCGACTTGCAGATTTTACACGGATCCTTGAGCCATGACCTCTAAACCCAATGCGCCACGTCTTGCGCCCCCTACCAATGTTGTCTCGATCTTTGATCATCGTGCAGAGCTTCGGTTCCCAGCGATTGCGCAGACAGAGGCCTATTGGGAAGCGCTTCGCGGTACACGCTTGATGCCAGATCGGGCGGATGTGAACCCGCGCGGCATAGAGAATCTGTTGGAATACGCATTTATTGGTGAACGTATCGCCCCGGGCCTTGTACGTTTACGGCTTGCGGGCATGCACATGTCTGATCTGATCTGATCTGATGGGTATGGAAGTGCGCGGCATGCCATTGTCGAGCTTTATTGTTCCGCACGAGCGTCAACAGATGGCCGAGGCCATTGACCAAATGTTCGACAGCCCTGCTTGTGTCACCCTTACGCTGCGCGCTGAAACAGGTGTTGGGCGTGACAGTTTGGACGCGAAGATCATTCTGTTGCCGCTCAAATCAGACTTCGGTGACGTAAGCCGCGTTTTGGGTGCCTTTGTCACCAACGGCAAAATTGGACGCGCACCGCGCCGGTTCAACATTCTTGAGACAGATGTCCGGCCGCTGCTGAAAGACCCGACGGGTAGTACAGCTGACGCAATTCTAAGCAGTAGACCAGCGCCGCAACCAACAGAAGATACCCCTGTAATTAGCGCGGATGAATTTCAGTCTAAGTCCAGTAAAAAGCCAAATTTACAAGTACTTACATTTGACAGATAATCCTTTTTCTTAGGATTAAGAATTTGTTTAGACATACAAAAAGCCCCGAGCGCTAACTTGGGGCTTAGTTTGTTTTATTATGATTACTTTAGATCAGCTCGCTGCGGCCTGTTGGGTCGCATTACGCAGGGCCGATAGCTCTTCGGATACCAAAAACGCCAGCTCAAGAGACTGCGACGCGTTCAAACGTGGATCGCACGCTGTGTGGTAGCGATCAGACAAGTTCTCATCGGTTACCGCACGGACACCGCCTGTACATTCGGTCACATCTTGCCCAGTCATCTCAAAATGCACACCACCGGGGATTGTGTTTTCAGCACGGTGGATTGCAAAGAATTCCTGAACCTCACGCAGAACGCTTTCAAACGGACGGGTCTTGTACCCTGACGCCGCTTTGATCGTGTTACCGTGCATCGCGTCACAAGACCAAAGCACGTTCGCACCCTCTTCTTTGACCGCTTGAATGAGGCGCGGCAGGTGATCGCCCACGCTGCCCGCACCGAACCGCGCGATAAGGGTCAAGCGTCCCTCTTCGTTTGTCGGGTTCAGTTTTGACATCAGAACTTTGAGGTCTTCGGCTGTTGTCGTTGGTCCGCACTTCAAACCAATCGGGTTTTGCACACCGCGGCAGAATTCAACATGGGCACCATCTGGCTGGCGTGTCCGATCACCGATCCAGATCATGTGACCAGAGCCAGCAACAGGCAGACCTGTTGTGCTGTCTTCACGGCACATGGCTTCTTCATATTCCAACAGCAACGCTTCGTGTGACGTGTAGAAATCAACGGATTGCAACGTATGCGCCGTCTCTTGGGTCACACCAGCAGCTTTCATAAAGTCGAGCGTGTCTGAAATACGGTCTGCGACCTCACGGTATTTTTGCGCCTCGCCACTGCCCGTAAAACCCAGTGTCCAAGCATGGACCTGATGAACGTCAGCATAGCCACCGGTTGAGAAAGCGCGCACCAAGTTCAAAGATGCCGCCGCTTGGGTGTAAGCCTGCAGCATGCGCTTTGGATCGGGGATGCGTGCCTCTGGCGTGAAGTCGAACCCGTTGATGATATCACCACGGTAGCTCGGCAATTCCTGATCGCCCTTTGTCTCGGTCGGTGCGGAGCGTGGTTTGGCAAACTGGCCTGCCATCCGGCCAACTTTGACCACGGGGACTTTGGCGCCATAGGTCAAGACCATCGCCATTTGCAGCATGACTTTGAATGTGTCGCGAATGGTGTCTGCAGAAAATTCAGAGAAGCTTTCGGCGCAATCGCCGCCTTGTAACAAGAACGCCTCACCGCGCGATGCGGCGGCAAGCTCGGCCTTCAAACGGCGCGCTTCGCCTGCAAAAACCAGCGGTGGATATCGGCGCAACTGTTCCTCGACGCCGGCCAATGCCGCAGCATCGGTGTAGTCTGGCATTTGTACGCGCGGTTTTGCGCGCCATGCATCTTTGGTCCAGTTGGTCATTGGGTATCCTCGTCACGACGTTAGCGTTAGCACAAAAGCTGATACCCCGACTTTTGCACAGTTCCAATGGGCTTTGTCACCCGAGGCGCGTTTTTCCTTGAATAAGATGCAGTTTGGTGCTGTTGCTATTTGACGTTGCGTTTTCGGGAGAGGCAAGAACATGGCGGAGAAACATCAGATCATCGAGGTGAAAACGGACGGCAAACCTAAACGGATTGTGTTTGTCCTACTCGAGAACTTTACGCTGTTGTGCTTTTCTGCGGCAGTGGAATCGCTGCGTCTTGCAAACATGATGGCGAGCAAGCCGCTCTATGAATGGCGTCTTGTTGGCGAGATGGGCGCGAATGATGATAGTGTCGTCACATGCTCTGCAGGCATTCCGTTTCAGCTTCAGGGCGGCCTTGATGAGTTGAGCCGCGATGACATTGTGATGATTTGCGGCGGCCTTGAGGTACAGCAAGTTACCACCACCAAACTGATGAACTGGATGCGCCGCGAAAGCCGCCGTGGGGTGCAAATGGGTGGCCTGTGCACAGCTGCTTTTACAATGGCGAAAGCGGGTTTGCTTGACGGACGCCGCGCGACGATCCACTGGGAAAACCAAGACAGCTTTGCCGAGGAATTCGAGGATGTGGAACTGACGAAGTCCGTCTTTGTGATGGACGGCAACCGCTTCACCACTGCCGGAGGCACCGCATCGATTGACCTGATGCTCAAGATTATTGCCGCAGAACACGGGCAAGATTTAGCTAACTCTGTCGCGGATCAGCTAATTTATTCCTCTATTCGCACGGACCAGGACAGCCAGCGTTTGTCTATCCCCACGCGCATTGGCGTGCGGCACCCGAAATTGAGCCTGGTTATTCAGATGATGGAAGCCAACATCGAAGAACCGATCAGCCCCGGTGTACTTGCAAAAGACGTGGGCATGTCGACCCGACAGCTTGAGCGGCTTTTCCGTAGATATCTGTCGCGCAGCCCTAAGCGCTATTACATGGAACTGCGTTTGCAAAAGGCGCGGAACTTGCTGATCCAGACGGATATGAGTGTCATTAACGTAGCACTTGCGTGTGGTTTTGCCTCGCCATCGCATTTTTCCAAATGCTACCGGTCCCACTATGACACCACACCCTACCGCGAACGGGGTGCGCACGCAGGCCGAGGCTAAGGATCAGGCTAATTTTATTGCGCATTTCATCTCATTAATCGGCTGTTTACGTTAGGAAACTGCTTCCCTATTTGCGAATCTATGCGTAATGTCGTGAACGGACATTTTAGATCCGACATGGGAGATTGTTATGAAAAAATTGTTGATGGCGACAGCACTTACAGCTGTTACGGCAACAACTGCCTTTGCAGGCGGCCACGGTAAAGAAGTTAAACTCGGAATCATTTTGGGCTTCACTGGCCCGCTTGAATCTCTGGCACAGCAAATGGCTGGCGGCGCAGAAGCAGCGATTGAAGAAGTAACTGCTTCAGGCATGCTGTTGGACGCGGCAAAAGTAACTGGCGTACGCGCAGACAGCACATGTATTGATGCAGCTGCGGCAACGGCTGCTGCCGAGCGTCTGGTCACATCCGACAAAGTCGACGGCATCATGGGCGCTGACTGTTCAGGCGTCACCGGCGCGATCCTGTCAAACGTTGCTCTGGCAAACGGCACTGTCATGATCTCGCCATCCGCGACATCACCTGGCCTTTCCACAGCAGAAGACAACGGTCTGTTCTTCCGCACAGCACCATCTGACGCGCGCCAAGGCGTTGTAATGACAGATGTTCTGCTCGAAGAAGGCATCAACGAAGTTGCGTTGACCTACACAAACAACGATTACGGCAAAGGCCTTGCTGATGCGTTCCAAACTGCGTTTGAAGCAGCTGGCGGCACAGTAACAATTTCTGCAGCACACGAAGACGGCAAAGCAGACTACTCTGCTGAAGTTGGCGCGTTGGCATCCGCTGGTGGTGACCGTTTGGTTGTCGCTGGTTACGTTGACCAAGGTGGTTCGGGCATCGTTCGTGCGGCTCTCGATAGCGGCGCATTCGACACATTCCACTTCCCTGACGGTATGATTTCTGACGCGCTTGTTGAGAACTTCGGCTCAGAGATTGACGGCTCAACAGGTCAAAACCCGGGCACAGACAGCCCAGGTGCGATGAAATACGCAGAGCTGATCGGCGACAAGTTCAACCCAACATCACCTTTCTCTGCAGAAAGCTATGACGCGGCAGCACTTATCATGCTGGCGATGCAAGCAGCAGACAGCAAAGATCCGTCTGACTACAAAGACCACGTGATGGACGTTGCAAACGCACCGGGCATCGAAATCTTCCCCGGTGAGTTGGGCAAAGCGCTCGAACTGATCAAAGCCGGCGAAGAGATCGACTACGTTGGTGCGTCTGCAGTTGAGCTGATCGGACCCGGCGAAAGCGCTGGTAACTACCGTCAGATCACATTCGAAGGTGGCGAGCTGAAAGTGGTCAAGTACCGCTAAGCCGACCTATCACAAAACTAAAGAACAGCCCGATCTTGTGTCGGGCTGTTTTGTTAAGGGGAACTCAAGATCATGATCAAAGTGGACAATCTGTCCAAGCACTTTGGCGGCTTTCGGGCAGTCGATGGCGCTAGCCTCGAGATCCAGAGCGGGTCAATAACGGGCCTTATCGGACCTAATGGTGCAGGAAAAACAACTCTTTTCAATGTGATAGCGGGTGTTCTTAAACCGTCTGGCGGCCGTGTGACAATGGACGGCGAAGACATTACGGGACTTGAACCGCACCAGCTGTTTCACAAGGGCTTGCTGCGTACCTTCCAGATTGCCCATGAGTTTTCATCTATGTCGTGCCGCGAGAACCTGATGATGGTCCCGGGCGCGCAAGCCGGTGAAACCCTTTGGAACACGTGGTTTGGCCGTAAGCGGATCGCTGATCAGGAACGTGCGTTGCGTGCCAAAGCCGACGAAGTTTTGGAATTCCTGACCGTTGAGCACCTTGCAGATCACAAAGCGGGACAGATTTCTGGTGGTCAGAAAAAGCTGTTGGAACTGGGGCGCACCATGATGGTTGACGCCAAGATTGTGTTTCTTGATGAAGTTGGCGCCGGTGTGAACCGCACCCTTCTCAACACGATCGGGGACGCGATTATCCGGCTCAACAAAGAGCGTGGCTATACATTCGTCGTGATTGAACATGACATGGATTTCATCGGCCGGCTTTGCGACCCAGTGATCTGTATGGCAGAAGGCAAAGTCCTTGCCGAAGGCACCCTGCCCGAGATTAAAGCCAACGAGCAGGTCATCGAAGCCTATTTAGGCACTGGCCTGAAAAACAAAGACAAAGCACAGGCCGAGGTGACGACATGAGCGAGCCATTCTTGATCGGGCGCGACATGACCGGCGGCTACGGCAAAGGCCCCGACATTTTGCACAATTGCACCATTGGCGTCGATAAAGGCGAGATTGCCGTCATCGTTGGACCTAACGGGGCCGGTAAATCAACCGCAATGAAGGCCGTTTTCGGCATGCTGGATGTGCGCCAAGGCGGCGTGTTTCTGAACGGGAAAGACATCACGAAACTCAGCCCTCAGGCGCGTGTGCGCGAAGGCATGGGCTTCGTGCCGCAGACCTCAAACATCTTTACGTCCATGACTGTCGAAGAAAACCTTGAGATGGGCGCGTTTATCCGCACGGATGACATCAAAGACACGATGGAACAGGTCTATACGTTGTTCCCGATTTTGCGTGACAAGCGCAATCAAGCAGCAGGTGAGCTGTCAGGCGGGCAACGTCAGCAAGTGGCCGTGGGCCGCGCGCTCATGACAAAACCAACGGTCTTGATGCTGGATGAGCCTACTGCTGGCGTAAGCCCAATCGTGATGGACGAGCTTTTTGACCGCATTATCGAAGTGGCACGCACAGGCATTTCCATCTTGATGGTGGAACAAAACGCCCGCCAAGCGCTTGAAATTGCAGACAAAGGCTATGTGCTGGTCCAAGGCGCAAATGCGTTTACAGGCACCGGCAAAGACCTTCTTGCGGACCCTGAAGTTCGTAAATCATTCTTGGGAGGCTGAACGATGGACTATCTTAACGCTATCGTCGCACTAACAAATTTCGTGCTTATTCCCGCAACCGCATACGGCGCGCAGCTGGCCCTTGGTGCATTGGGCGTTACGCTGATTTACGGCATTTTGCGATTTTCAAACTTCGCACACGGCGACACAATGGCTTTCGGCACTATGGCCACAATCGGCGCAACGGTTGTACTGCAAAGTTGGGGCGTCAGCTTTGGACCGCTTCCCACAGCCCTTCTTGCGCTTCCCTTTGGGATCGCCGCAACGATCGGGCTGGTTCTGCTTACGGATGCGGGCGTTTACCGCTTTTATCGCACCCAAAAAGCCGCACCTGTGATTTTCGTCATCGTTTCAATGGGTGTTATGTTCATCATGAACGGTCTGGTTCGCATTCTGATCGGCCCCGATGATCGCCGCTTTGCCGATGGTGAGCGGTTCATCATTTCTGCGCGAGAATTCAAGGAAATGACCGGCTTGCGCGAAGGACTCGCACTCAAAACCACCCAAGGCATCACAATCGTTGTTGCTGTGCTGGTTGTTGCGATGCTCTTTTATTTCTTGAACCGCACACGAACCGGTAAATCCATGCGCGCCTACTCTGATAACGAGGACCTAGCGCTGTTGTCCGGCATCAATCCCGAGCGTGTGGTTATGGTCACGTGGATGATCGTGGCAACGCTGGCGACAATTGCGGGTGTGCTTTACGGATTGGATAAGTCATTTAAACCGTTCACATATTTCCAACTTCTTCTGCCAATTTTTGCCAGCGCAGTTGTAGGTGGTTTGGGCAATCCGCTTGGCGCGATCTTCGGGGGCTTTCTGATCGCCTACTCCGAAGTTCTCATCACATATGCGTGGAAAAAAGTGCTTGTCTACACCCTACCCGACGCGCTTGAGCCGACCGGTCTCGTACAGCTTTTGTCCACCGATTACAAATTCGCCGTCAGCTTTGCATTGCTTGTCATTGTCTTGCTCTTCAAGCCGACGGGTCTGTTTAAAGGGAAGTCAGTCTGATGGTTTCTGTCAAAAACACCGCCCTCTTTGCCGCCGTCTTTGGCCTGATCTTGCTGACAGGATTTACCTCTGGTTGGAACTCGGCGCTGTTGATCCTGAACATGGGGTTGATCTCGGCCATTATGGCGATCGGCGTTAACCTTCAGTGGGGTTTTGCAGGCTTGTTCAACATCGGCGTCATGGGCTTCTTGGCGCTTGGCGGCCTTGCTGCTGTGCTTGTCTCGGAACCCGTTACACCGGGTGCATGGTCCGCTGGTGGGTTCCAAGTCATCGCAGCCCTTTTGATGGGGTTTGCCACAATCGCCCTTACAATTTTTGTGCGTGGCAAAACAACAGGGCGCGTGCGCACCATTGTCACGCCGCTTCTTCTTATTGTCGGGTTCTTCATCTACCGCGCCATTTTTGATCCCGCTGTGGCACGTATCGAAGCAATCGATCCTGCGGTTTCAGGCAACATTGGTGGGCTTAATCTGCCCATTCTGTTCGCGTGGCCTGTTGGCGGTGTGTTTGCTGCCGCAGCTGCTTGGGTGATCGGCAAAACGGCTCTTGGCCTGCGCAGTGACTATTTGGCCATTGCGACCCTTGGTATTTCCGAAATTGTCATCGCGGTGATGAAAAACGAAGACTGGCTTGCCCGTGGGGTTAAAAACGTCATCGGTATTGAGCGCCCTGTACCGTCAGAAATCGAGTTGCAGGAAAGTGCGCAGTTCGTAGAGCGCGCAGCCTCGCTCAACATTGATCCGGTCACGGCCTCGACACTTTATGTCAAACTCAGCTATTCGGTGTTGTTTGTCATTGTCCTATTGCTGATTTTCCTTGCCGCAGAGCTGGCGCTGAAATCCCCATGGGGCCGCATGATGCGCGCTATCCGTGACAATGAAACCGCTGCCCGCGCGATGGGCAAAGATGTCACGGCGCGGCACCTGCAAATCTTTGTTCTGGGATCGGCTATTTGCGGCGTTGCGGGGGCAATGATGGTCACACTTGACGGTCAACTTACCCCAAGCAGTTATCAGCCGCTTCGTTTCACATTCCTCATCTGGGTGATGGTGATCGTTGGGGGCTCGGGCAATAACTACGGCTCCGTGTTGGGTGGCTTTCTGATCTGGTTCCTGTGGGTTCAGGTAGAACCATACGGTGCGGCCCTTATGGGCTTTATCACAGACCCGATGCCTGACGCGTGGTGGATCAAAGAACGCCTTCTGGCCAGTGTTGCACATATGCGTTTGCTGACGATGGGATTGATCTTGCTGCTGGTTTTGCGGTTCTTCCCCCGTGGGTTGATCCCAGAGAAGTAAATGGAACATATTTCATCAAAGAATTAACAAGGGGCGGTCGATTGGACCGCCCCTTTTCATTTGCTTAGAAAGTTAACTCAGTCGATCTGAAAATTGCTGATCTGCGCACGAATAACGCTATCGGTGTCATCGCTATCGCTAGAGACGGCAATCCCTAAAAGTTTGCCCGATGTCCCGCCGAAAGCTTTACGAAAATCATTCGATAAATTAACGCTTTCAGAATGTGTTCCCGTACCAGCCGGCCGCAACGCAACCGTCACCCCTTGGCCCGGCTGGTAAGGTGATTGCAACAAAGCGCCGCGGCTATGATTACCACCCCATGCATATTGGATCACGCGCAGGTCATCATTTCCCAACAGCGATCTGATGCCAGCGCCAGCCAACTTTTCGGCCTGATCATCGGGGGCAAACAGAAAATAGATCGAGATGTTGCGATCATCACCGCCTTTCACGCTCAGATCTGTTGCAGGAACAGATTGGCTCACGGACCAGTTCCATGAGGCGCGCTCGGCCTCCCAAAAACTGCGCGGCAGTTTGCGCCACGCAATGGACACAGCCCCATCTGATGCAATGCCCAGGCTCTGACCGAAGTCGTAATCGTTCTTTGAAAACAGTGACAGCCGTTGGTTTTTCCATCCTTCAGCCAAACTGACAGAGGCCGCCAGTGCAGATGAGCCGAAGGAGATGAGGGCTGTCGCGCTTACCGCCGCAAACAGAGCTTTTTTCAACATGATAAGTCCTATACCGTTACTTAATAAACCATAAACAGAAGCTGTGGCAGAGGGGCAGTACAAAGCCCGCGCCTCATCAAAACGTGAACCACCCGTGAACGGGTAAGGCGCACACCAGAAAGCAGAAATACCTGATGCACCTCGCCATTCTTATTCCCGCCGCAGGTGCCTCAACGCGGATGCGCGGCGCTGACAAGTGTTTTGAAGATGTCAGCGGCACACCTTGTCTAACGGCAATGGTTCAGCGCGCCCTAAAGGTGACTGATGATGTTATCGTGACGGTTCCAGCTGCAGATCATCCGCGCATGAGTTTAACAGACGGCGCGACCGCTGTTATATGTAAAAACGCCCATGAGGGCATGTCTGCTTCGCTCAAAGCTGGGGTCGCTTCCCTGCCGTCACACGTGACCGCCGTGATGATCTTACCCGCGGACATGCCAGCAATTACCGCCAGTGATCTGTCGATGATATGGGCCGTGTTTCAGGCCTCGCGCCTCAAAATCCTTCAGGCCGCCACTGCCGATGGAAAAGCGGGTCATCCGGTGATCTTTGATCGCTCGCTCTTTGTACAATTTGACGGGCTTTCGGGAGATCGGGGCGCTGCATCTATCGTGAGCGACAACGCCAAACATCATGGTTCGATCCCACTTGAAGGCGACCGCGCCACCCTTGATCTTGATACGCCAGAAGCTTGGCAGACTTGGCGCACCAGCCATGGGCTGAGCGGTTTGGCTGCCTTACTTGGGAACCAATAGCCGCGCCTCATAGGCTTTCAGCGATTTACGTGCACTGGTGTAATCTTGCATGCCAGCATCGCTATTCAGTTCCGGAAACAGCGAGAAAATCTCATCGCGCTGAGCACGATCAATACCCCGCATGGTGTAGTCACCGGGCTGAAAACTCTCGGACCATGTACCGTCAGACAACACAACCTCATGCTGGTCGAACATGAAGTGGATATAGCTGGCACTTTTCGTGTCCAGCCGCTCAATTCCATCGCTACCTACTAAATGTTTAGCACTGACAAGCACCTCACGCTCTTCGAAGTACAGCTCTGCGCGGTCGTTGGCTATTAGCATCCTATGGTTCGGACTGACGATCATGTCGCGTTCTGGTAGGTCATTCCCCAACGCGCCTGCCCTAATGATCACAGGCTTGAGCTCCGGCGCGCCGGCCAGCCCTTTGTGGTTCACGTCTTTGCGGCCAACCCATCTGATTTCTTGGATACCGTTGTCCCGTGTAATCACGCGGTCCCCATCGCGCAGGTCTTGGACCAAGCGCTCACCCTTATCTGTCGCGATGCGCGTGCCAGGCGTGAAACAGGGGATAACATTCTCAATTTCGAAAAACCTAAGCGATCCCGTGACTGCACCACCCGCGCCATCAAGAAACCGCACGGTGCCCGCTTCTTCGTCATCGGGGTCCATTTGAACACGCAAATGCCCGCTGCCGCGCAAATCCAGCGTATCTGTGTCCTGCCCATCGGGGTCTTCACCGCCAATGATTTCATCACCCGCACCATCCGCGGCCGAGGTAACCCGGAACGTATCATCACCGCCTCCACCAGACAGGTGATCCGCCCCCGCTTCACCGTGCAAAACATCATTCCCAAGGCCACCGCTGACATCATCATCGCCAAGGCCCGCAAACACCGTATCGTTGCCATCGCCCGCAAGAATAATATCGTCATTGGGTCCTTCGCCTGTGACCACTTCATCAAGGGCATCAACACGGTCATCGTCAGGATCACCTCGGTAGGCCAGATCGATCAGATCATCACCCGAGGTCCCCATAATGGTCCCGTCCCGAGGTGCCTCTTTGACAGTAACAACAGCAATTGCGTCCGCCGCGTTCCCTTCAAGGTCTTCTGCGGTGTAGTTTATCGCGGCTTCGCCTGTGAAATCGGCAACCGGTGTGAACACGATCTTGTTGGAGATGATCTCAACGGTGCCTTGGGTCGCTGAAACAAATGCTGAGGTGATCTTTAGTGCACCGCCTTCGGGGTCCTCGTCATTTGCAATCACATCGACGGTGATCGGAATGCTTTCCACTGTGGCCGCCGTATCATCGCGCGCAATCGGTGCGCTGCTAACGCGATCTCCTTAAATTTGCTCGATCTCAGCATAAGCAAGGGAATGCGTGACCGTGCCGTCGGTATCCAAAAACTCAACCCGCCCCGAAGTTGAGTTTTCATCCGCATCGAGGCTGTGTTGAACAACCCGAAAAGGGCCAAGCCCCCGAAGATCAAGAATGTCGATGTCATCCGCATCGTTGGCCGTACTTGACCCCGTACCGCCAGTTACAACGTCACCTGCCGTTCCTCCCACGATGACATCACGGTCATCGCCCCCGTCAATCGTATCGGCGCCGGCACCGCCTGTAAGAACATCATCCCCAGCCCCGCCCATCAGCTTATCGCCAAGATCACCTTCTGCGTTATCGACAGTAAGGGACAGATTATCAATTGCACCAGATCCATGAAGGGTCACAACCATTTGCGCCGCACCGGATTGATCAATGTCGAGGGTAATCGCCTCTCCATCGTCGGTTGATATTGTCTGGACGCTGAGTAACACGCCTTGATCGTCAAAAAGCGAAACAGTCGCGCCGCTTTCCACATCAAAAAGTGTCAAGGAATGTACCGTGCTGGGGCCATCAAAATCAAAAATGAAACTGCCGCCGGCCGCGTTATCGTCAGGATCGTTCTTGTCGCGGTCCTCAGATAGGATCAGAACTTTGCCTAATGTATCACTGGCAAGGTCCGTGTCACCGCCCGTTGGCTGCGCACTATCAAACACCATTACGGGTGTTTTGGGGTTGCCGCTGCTAACCGTAAACCCTTGATGCGCAAGTTGGGTCGTTAGTATCTCGCCTATTTCAAGCCCATTGAAATCAATTACTTGGCTGATGTCCGTTCTGCCACCAACGAGTGTATCATTGCCGTCACCGCCGCGAAGCGTATCCCCACCTGCGCCACCAATAAGTGTGTCATCGCCATCGTTGCCCTGCAGGTCATCGGCGCCAAAGCCACCTGTAAGGATATCAAAACCGCCACCGCCGATCAGACTGTCGTTACCAAGGCCGCCAGAAAGAACATCGCGGCCAAGCCCGCCGTCCAGCGTATCGTCCCCCACGCCACCAACCAAACTGTCTGCGCCGTCATCGCCGTAAAGGGCATCGTCACCTGCACCGCCAGAGACGTAATCCTTACCAGCACCGCCCCTTAGAAGGTCGTTACCCTCACCGCCAAACACATCATCAGAGCCGTCAGCTGCATAAACCGTGTCATTACCCGCCCCCGCCAAGACGACATCATCGTTGGGCTGCGCACGGGGCAGCAAGGCGTCAGCGTCATCAATCTCATCGCCATCGATATCTTCAAACCTATGATCAATCAGATCATCATCATTAGTTCCATCCACATAGCCATCGGGATCTTCGTTAACCACCAAGTTGAACCCAATTTCAGAGATCCCAATAATACCGCTTGCTGGTAGATTTGTTTCCGACTTTACGTGGATGATCTGCAGCGTTTTCACCGCACCAGATATGGTCACGCCAACCGGTGGCGCTTCAAACAGTTCGGCCACCCCAGTGATCGAATTGCCGTCAACGGATTGCGCGTCAGTGACATTGCTGAACGTTACCGGAAGCTCGTTTCCATCTGCATCGCGCGCGATAATTGTGACGGTGTCGCCCCACCCGTCCGCATTGCTGCGGTCGATGTCGAGCAAGTTGAACGTCACATCCGTGATAGGCGCTGAAAAACTTAACGATGCAACATTCGGCTGATCCGCATGCTCTGACGTAAGCGCCTGAACACCGTTGAACTCGGTCACTTCGGTTACGGCGCCAGTCCCGTTTGAGGGCGTGTCAATAACAACGGCCACATCTGAACTGCCATTGCTCAGCGTAGTTGTTTCGCCATCAATGCCCGCAACAGAGGCCCAATCAAGAGTGTAGTCGCTCATTAGTCTACTCCAATATTGACACCACGTTGATAAATTTCAGGGGCATCAATTGCGGGCCGCCGCCCATTGAATACGAAGTCCGCATTGGCAGAGACGCCGAATATAAACGCGCGCGCACATTTGCGCCGTAGCGATACAGGTCTTGCAATGTCGGGAAGGTGCTCTGCACCGGATCATTCACTTACTAACGAATGGGGCCACTAGGATCGGCCCACGGTCTGCATAAGGTAAGAGCATACAGTCACCAAAGACAAAAATAACGCTAGATGAACAAACCAAGCGAGCCAGATGCCATCAGTAGCCGCGTTGGACACAAATCTGACGGGGCCTATTGATAGATTGTTTCAACACGCGAACCTAATCGCAACTCATCGTTAATCATAAAAAACTTTGAAATACGGTGCGTTACAAGCAGCAGCTGCCATAAAAAACGTCTACGGGTTAACCATAACTCAGAAACAATCATGTGGGCTTCAAACACGGCGATTATCACTAACCTAGTTTGAATATTTCTTCGAAATTGCACCACGGAAAGCAAAGATCACACCGCTCTTAAGCGCCACGACTAAGAATCATATTTTCTAGAAGACCTCTGAACGCCCGCCTAAACCGTGCGGCGCAGGCATTCCATTTTACTGTGGTACCGGTGGTCGGACTCGAACCGACACGATGTCACCATCGGGGGATTTTGAATCCCCTGCGTCTACCATTCCGCCACACCGGCGTAACACAGTAGGCGCGGTTTAGCGCCGGTCTTCGGCGGCGTCAACGGCTTCTCGCACCTTGTCTCTGGCCTTTTTGCAAAAGCCACTATAAGGCGCACACAACACGTCCCTCTATATAGGCAAAAACCCAATGGATATGCGCAATATTGCGATCATCGCCCACGTTGACCACGGCAAAACGACCCTTGTTGACGAACTTCTCAAACAGTCCGGTGCTTTCCGCGAAAACCAAGCAGTGGCCGAACGCGCCATGGATAGCAACGATCTGGAGCGTGAGCGCGGCATTACGATTCTCGCCAAAGCGACATCTGTTGAATGGAACGGTTTGCGCATCAACATCGTTGACACCCCCGGTCACGCGGACTTCGGCGCCGAGGTAGAGCGGATCTTGTCGATGGTTGACGGTGTTGTTCTGCTCGTGGACGCCGCAGAGGGTCCGATGCCCCAAACAAAATTTGTAACCTCGAAAGCACTCGCGCTTGGGCTCAAGCCAATCGTGGTTTTGAACAAAGTTGATAAGCCTGATGCGGAACCTGATCGCGCGCTTGACGAAGTCTTTGATCTGTTCGCTTCGCTTGACGCAACTGACGAGCAACTTGATTTCCCATCGCTCTACGCTTCTGGCCGTAACGGTTGGTGTGACGACAGCCTTGAGGGCGACCGTCAGAACCTTGATGCGCTGTTTAAGCTTGTCGTTGATCACGTCCCTGCCCCCAAGCAAATCCAGAAGCGTGAAGAGCCTTTCCGCATGCTGGCGACTACGCTGGGTGCTGATCCGTTCATCGGCCGTATTTTGACTGGCCGCGTTGAGGCAGGCACGTTGCGTACTGGTGAAACAGTAAAAGCGTTGTCTCGCGATGGTACTAAAGTTGAGCAGTTCCGCGTTACTAAAATTCTGGCGTTCCGCGGTCTTGCCCAATCTCCGATTGATGTAGCGGAAGCCGGCGATATCGTAAGCCTTGCGGGTATGACCAAAGCGACCGTGGCCGATACGATCTGTGATCTTTCTGTTGAGGACGCGATCCCTGCACAACCGATTGATCCCCCCACCATCACAGTCACTTTCGGCATCAACGACAGCCCTCTTGCGGGTCGTGACGGCAAAAAAGTACAATCACGTGTTATTCGCGAGCGCCTGATGAAAGAGGCCGAAACCAACGTAGCGATCCGTGTCACGGACACCGCCGGTGGTGACGCCTTTGAAGTTGCGGGCCGCGGTGAATTGCAGATGGGCGTTCTGATTGAGAACATGCGCCGCGAAGGTTTCGAGCTTTCAATCTCGCGCCCACAGGTTCTTTTCCGCGAAGAAGACGGCCAGCGTCTTGAGCCAATCGAAGAAGTCACAATTGACGTGGATGACGAATATTCCGGCGCAGTGATCGAGAAAATCACTGGTGCACGTAAAGGCGAGATGACCGAGATGAAGCAACAAGGCGGCAAGACCCGCATTATTGCGACCATCCCGTCACGTGGCCTGATTGGTTATCACGGTGAATTTCTGACCGATACGCGCGGTACAGGCGTTTTGAACCGCGTTTTCCACGGATGGGCACCGCATAAAGGATCGATCCCTGGCCGTCGCGCTGGCGTTCTGATTTCCATGGAAAATGGTGTGTCTGTTGCTTACGCAATCTTCAACCTTGAAGACCGTGGTCGTTTCTTCATCGGTAGCCAAGAAGACGTATACCAAGGTATGATCATTGGCGAGCATAGCCGTGAAAATGACCTTGAGGTGAACCCCCTTAAAGGCAAAAAACTGACGAACGTCCGCGCGTCCGGCACAGATGAAGCCGTTCGTTTGACCACTCCAATCCGTTTGTCCCTTGAAGAAGCGATTGCCTATATCGACGATGATGAGTTGGTTGAGGTGACACCAAACGTCGTGCGTCTGCGCAAACGCCACCTTGACCCGCATGAGCGTAAACGCGCGTCGCGTTCAGCGTAATCTACCCTTAGAATACTCCAGACATAGAAACGGCGGCCTGATCAAAGGGCCGCCGTTTTACGTTGTTATCTTCACTTTCTAAGCGTTTAGATTTCTTCAACAATCACCAGTTCACGCTCACTCGCCACCCGCGCATGGACCAATGCCTGCTGATAAGTGGCTGAATTATAGCATTTTTCGGCAATCTCGAGGCTATCAAACCGCGCCACTACATTGCGTGGCCGCTCCATGCCTTCTTTTTGAACATACGCGCCGCCGCGCGCTAAAAATACCCCGCCGTGTTCGGCAATCGCTTGGGTCGCAAGCTTGGCATATTTCGCATATTCCACGTCATCGGTGACCGTAACATGACTGATCCAAAGTGCGCTCATCCTTCAAGAACCTTTCGTGCTGCTGTCATCGCGGCATCAGCACCGCTAATGTCTTTTGCTCCGCCCTGCGCCATATCCGGACGGCCACCGCCACCTTTGCCACCCATTTCGGCAACAGCCGCCTTTACCAAGTCAACCGCAGATACAGTGGCCGTTTTATCATCCGTCACACCGGCAGCGACGGCGACTTTTTCGCCCGCATCAGCAATTAGCAACACAGCGCCCGAGCCCATTTGCGACTTCATTTCGTCAATAATGCCAGGCAAGTCTTTACCCGTCACGCCTTGCAAAACTTGCGCCTGAAACGCGGTGCCGTTTACCTCTTCCACTGCTGGTGCTGCTGCACCGCCGCTCATGGCTAGCTCGCGACGCAGTTGTGCCACTTCGTTTTGCAGCGCTTTTCGCTCGTCCATCAGCGATTTTACCCGCTCGGCAACATCCGCAGGCTGCGCCTTCAATGATGTCGCAACTTGCGCCAATCGCTGATCTTGCGCGCTTAGATAATCAAAGGCCGCGGCACCGGTCAGCGCCTCAATACGGCGCACACCTGCACTCGATGCGCTATCACCAAGCGCCACAAACACCCCGATATCACCCGTCTGGCGCACATGCGTGCCACCGCAAAGTTCAAGCGAATACGTCTTACCATCAGCACCTTTGCCAGTATCCGCACGGCCCATTGATACAACGCGCACTTCATCACCGTACTTCTCACCAAAGAGTGCTTGCGCGCCCATGTCACGCGCATCATCAGGCGTCATCACTCGTGTCTCTACGGCTGTATTCTGCCGAATGTAGCTGTTCACTTCCGCTTCAACCCGCTGCAGATCTTCAAGGCTGATCGCTGCGTTATGGCTGAAATCAAAGCGCAATCTGTCTGGTGCGTTCAATGAGCCGCGCTGCGCTACGTGCTCACCCAAAGTGCCGCGCAGAGCTTCGTGCAACAAGTGCGTCGCAGAGTGGTTCGCACGGATCTGCCCGCGCCGCGTTGGGTCAACGGCAAGTTCCACACCGGCACCAACATTTAACTCACCCGATTGAATGCTACAGAAATGAATGAAGACATCCGCTTGCTTTTTGGTGTCAGTCACTGTGGCTAAGTTGCCATCAAAACTGATCTGGCCCATATCGCCAACCTGACCGCCGCTTTCCGCATAAAACGGGGTCTGGTTCAGTACGATCTGAACCTCGTCACCAGCTTTTGCCGTCTGGACCTGAACACCATCTTTGATGATCGCAATGATCTGACCTTCGGCATTTTCGGTGTCATAGCCCAAGAAGTCAGTCGCCCCATGGGCATCCGCGATATCGAACCAAACTTGTGCATCAGCGGCCTCGCCCGTACCAGACCACGCCGCGCGCGCTTTGGCTTTTTGCTCGGCCATAGCCGCATCAAAGCCATCTGTATCTACACCGCGATCTTTTTCGCGAAGCGCGTCTTGGGTCAGATCGAGCGGAAAACCGAATGTGTCGTACAGTTTGAACGCCGTGGCACCAGGCAAATCGGCACCGTCTGGTAGCGAGATCAACTCCTCATCAAGCAGCTTCAACCCGCGATCAAGGGTTTGGCGGAAACGCGTTTCTTCAGCACGCAGAGTTTCCTCAATCAAAGCCTGTGCTTGGCCCAATTCGGGATAGGCCGCTCCCATTTGGCCAACAAGTGCCGGCACCAAACGGTGCATCAGCGGGTCAGCGGCCCCCAGAAGATGGGCGTGGCGCATCGCGCGGCGCATGATCCGGCGCAAAACATACCCACGGCCATCTTTTGACGGCGTCACACCGTCCGCGATCAAAAATGCCGTTGAACGCAGGTGGTCAGCGATCACGCGGTGGTGGGTTTTGCCCGGACCATCAGGGTCCGACGACGTGGCATTTGCGCTGGCCTCAATGAGGTTGCGCATAAGGTCGGTGCCATAGTTATCATTCGTGCCTTGCAACAACGCCGCGACACGTTCGATCCCCATGCCAGTGTCAATTGACTGGTTCGGCAGATCAACGCGGGTGCCGTCTTCGCGCTGCTCATATTGCATGAAAACAAGGTTCCAGATTTCAACGAACCGATCACCGTCTTCCTCAGGCGAGCCGGGAGGTCCACCCCAGATGTGATCGCCGTGATCGTAAAAAATCTCGGAACACGGACCGCAAGGACCAGTCGGGCCCATCATCCAAAAGTTATCATCTGTGGCGATCCGAATGATCCGCTCATCAGACAGACCAGCAACGCGTTTCCAGATAGCTGCGGCCTCATCATCGGTGTGGTAGACAGTGACATAGAGGCGGTTCTTATCAATCCCGAGCTCTTTTGTGATCAACTCCCAAGCAAATTTGATCGCGTCTGCCTTGAAGTAATCGCCAAAACTAAAATTGCCCAGCATCTCAAAAAACGTGTGGTGGCGTGCGGTGTAGCCCACGTTATCAAGGTCGTTATGTTTACCGCCTGCGCGTACACATTTTTGCGCGGTCGTCGCGCGTTGGTAGTCGCGCGTTTCCACACCGGTGAATAAATTTTTGAACTGCACCATCCCAGAGTTGGCGAACAACAAGGTTGGGTCGTTGCGCGGCACAAGGGGGCTGCTGTCCACAACCGCGTGCCCTTGCTTTTCAAAGTAGGTCAAAAAGGTCGAACGAATGTCATTCAGCGTACGCATCAGGAGGCCCTTAGGGTTATCGGTGGCAAGTTAATTCACTCTGATTTATCCCTGCAGGCCCAAGGTGTCCATGGTCATTGCACCTGCGGCGAAACCTCACTTACAAACCAAAAGGGCCAGCACTTACGTACCAGCCCTTTCTAAATTAGCGTTACAACAGACTAACGTGCATCGCCCATTATTCGTCTAGGACATCATCACCGTCATCTTTGACTTGTTCTTCTTTTGGCATCTCGAAATCCAAACCGTGCGCCCCGCGGATTTTATCTTCGATTTCCCACGCAACTTTGGGGTTTTCGCGCAAGAAGTTCTTGGAATTCTCACGGCCCTGCCCCATGCGTTCATCGCCGTAGCTAAACCACGCGCCAGATTTCTCAACGACACCTGCTTTCACACCCAAATCGAGCAGTTCGCCCATTTTGGAAATGCCTTCACCGTACATGATATCAAACTCAACTTGTTTGAACGGTGGTGCGACTTTGTTTTTCACAACTTTCACACGGGTCTGGTTACCAACAATTTCATCGCGGTCCTTGATGGCGCCAATGCGGCGGATATCGAGGCGGACAGAACTGTAGAATTTAAGCGCGTTACCACCAGTAGTTGTCTCAGGGCTACCAAACATCACACCGATCTTCATACGGATCTGGTTAATGAAGATTACCATGCAGTTGCTACGCGCAATCGAACCCGTCAATTTACGCATCGCCTGGGACATCAAGCGGGCGTGCACACCCACGCTGCTGTCACCCATATCACCCTCAAGCTCCGACTTTGGGGTCAGTGCCGCAACAGAGTCGACAACCACAAGGTTAACCGCGCCAGAACGAACAAGCGTATCAGTAATTTCGAGTGCTTGCTCACCCGTGTCGGGTTGAGAAATCAGCAACTCATCAAGGTTAACGCCCAGCTTTTTAGCATATTGCGGGTCAAGCGCGTGTTCCGCGTCAACGAACGCACAAACGCCGCCCTTTTTCTGTTCCTCAGCAACACAGTGAAGCGTCAGCGTGGTCTTACCAGAGCTTTCGGGACCATAAATTTCAACGATACGGCCTTTTGGCAAACCGCCAATGCCCAAGGCGATATCAAGGCCGAGTGAACCAGTTGACGTCGCCTCGATCTGCTGAATGGCGTTCTCACCACCCAATTTCATGATCGAGCCTTTGCCGAATTGGCGTTCAATCTGCGACAGCGCGCTATCGAGCGCTTTTTGTTTATCAGAAGCTTTTTTGTCCATCGTGAGTAGATCTGCCTGTGCCATGAGTTTATTCCCTTATTTCACAGCGCAACACCCTGAGCAATCACTCACATGTTCACGCCCTGTTCTGCTTTTCTCGTTATGAGATCAAAAAGAGAACATTTCAACATAAATCGTAGTTAGCTCATAGCGCGCCTAAGTAAACGCAGCTTGAACACCCATAAAAATATGAAGATCAGCGAATTTATGCCGGCTCGTCGTGTAGTTGCGCTTTGACCGTATTGGTTAATTCAGACAACGAAAACGGCTTAGGCAAGAACACAGCATTGGGAATCGCTTGTTCCCCTTCTTTGAACGCGTCTTCAGCGTAGCCCGACACAAATACAACGCGCGTATCCGGACGGCCCTTAAGCGCTTGGCGGACCCACGTTGGTCCATCAAGACCAGGCATCACAACGTCCGTGAGGAACATATCAATCTTGGTATCCATGGTCTCAAGCTTTTCAAGCGCCATCTCGGCACAGTCCGCCTCAATCACCGTGAAACCTTGCATTTTTAGCGCCCGAGACGCAAAGGCGCGAACGGGCGCTTCGTCCTCTACAAGCATGATCACGCCTGTATCTTGAACGACTTGCTCAACGGGCTTTGCGGCCGGTGGAAGTGGGGGCGCGACTGTTGCGCCATCGAACATCGGAAACAAAAGCTTGAACGACGCACCGCGCCCCACAACGCTTTCTGCAAAAATGAAGCCACCCGTCTGCTTGACGATGCCGTAGGCCGTCGACAGGCCAAGCCCTGTCCCCTCACCGGTTTTCTTGGTCGTGAAGAACGGCTCAAAGATCTTACTTAACTGCTCGGGCGGAATACCGATGCCTTCGTCACAAACAGTGACTTTGGCATAATCACCGATTGGCACGGCAGCACTATCACGTTCCTGCACTTCTGTGACCGTATAAGCCTCTGTATCAATGGTGATTTTACCACCATCGACCATGGCATCCCGCGCGTTGACGACCAAATTCATCAAGACCTGCTCAAGTTGGCGCTTGTCAGCGCGCACAGGCCCAAGCGAGGGATCATGGGTCAGTTCAAGTTGCACTTTTTCGCCCACAAGCCGGTCCAACAGATGGGTCAATTCAGAAAGCGTGGTGCGCAGGTCAACCACTTCCATTTTAAGGTTCTGTTTGCGTGAAAACGCCAGCAATTGACGTACGAGCGAGGCCGCGCGGTTGGCGTTTTGGTGAATTTGAAGGAGGTCGGGATATTCCTCGTCATCTTGATCATGGCGCAGCAACAAAAGATCGCAATGCCCAGAAATGGCGGTGAGCAAGTTGTTGAAATCATGCGCAACGCCGCCTGCGAGTTGGCCAATTGCCTGCATTTTTTGGCTTTGAACAAATTGCGCCTGAAGGGTCTTAAGCTCGGTCGCGTCATTGATCAGCGCTACAACCGAATTGCTGTTCATGCCGTCCAGCTGGCACAGCGTAATTTCAAGGTATCTGTCTTGATCCGTATTCAACACGCGCAATACTTCAGGTTTGCTCAGTTTGTGACCAGCCGCGGCTTGGGCCACCCAATGGCTCACGTCGCGGCCAAGCCCGCCCACAAGGGCTGCGATTGGCTTGCCTACCACCTGATCTTCCTTAAGGGCCAAACAGGCGGCGGCGTTAGCACTTTGCACTATGCCGTCAGACCCAATTGTCACAACTGCCATCGGCAAACTGTTGAGCACCGCAAGGGGTTCGGGGCCGCTGAGTGTCGTTGGCTGGGCCATAGTCACTGGGAAAAAGAAAATCTCGCGACGCCCGTCAGGTCCGGCCACGTCACACACCCGAACGCTCGCGTGCCCCTGTTCTGTAGCGACACGGTGGATGCAGTCAGAGGCAAGCGGCATATCGCGAATAATATCGCCCAGCCGTTTCGGGCGCCCGCCTAGAAATTTGCGGCAGGCGTCATTCATAAATAGAACCGTATCGGTTTTAGACACAGTCATCATGGGAAGTGCGATGCTATCACCCTGCCCGACACCGCCAGTTGGACGCATTTGCTCAAGCCGCCACACAAAACCGCAGCCCTCAAGGTGCTGCACGCTAAGTCGCATTTGCCCCTGTCGGGTAATCAGGTCCTCTTGCCCGGTGCCCTGTTTGGTCGCTTGCGTATGAAGGCGGTTCACCACGCCTGCTGGATTAGCAAACAAAGGACGGATGACCGCAGCCATCGTCAGGTCTTTACCAACCGCATCAGCCGTGGCCGTTGGATCAGTCCGCGCCATTGCGTTGCGAAACAGCACTTCACCTTCTGGATCGACAATAAACGTTCTAACGGGATCAGCCTCACAGACTTCGCGTAGTAACTCTAGGCGCTCAGAATGCGCACCACGCCGCGCCCCAAGGACTGACCACATCAACGCGGCACAGCTTAGCAGAACGCCAACGCCCATAACGGTTTCGTCCAGACGAATATCCGTAAGCGTAGACAGGCCGACAAGCCCAACCCCGAGCACCAAAAGCCCAAGTTGAAGCCCCGCATCACGCAAAAGCCTTTGTGTCGCTGGTGCAAATCGCATCCAAGTGTTCCCCATCTAACCAACGCACATATGCCCGTTACTGGTTAATAAACACTTAATGCGGGTTATCTTTAGGTGGACACAACCTTAAAGTGTATTCATTATAATAAAGTTGATTAACGAAGTGCTAAACACCAGACATGCTAAACACCCTAGGCTTGCTCAAAAATCGCACAAAAGAAGCCATCTCCGTCCTGATCCATCGCAAAGCGTTCTTGGCGGACACATGTCCACTTTGGCAGCGAAGCCTCAACAAACGCTACTTGATCGTCGTTTTCATCACGCAGCAACGAACATGTCATGTAAACAAACCGCCTAAGTGCGTGGCCTTGAGCCTGCCCGATAATATCACGCTGAAGTTCGACCAAATCCGCCAAATCTTGCTCCGTAAAGCGCCATTTCGCATCCGGTGTACGGCGCCACGTCCCGCTGCCTGAACACGGTGCATCAATGACAACAGTATCAAATTGCTGGGTAATTTCGGTAACTTGAGGAATTGTGACGCCTGCCCGCTCTGCACGTGGGCCGATATCTTTCATGCGCTTCGGGTCAGCATCATGGGCGGTCACTGTGTAGCCCATAGCAGCCAGTGCAAGTGATTTGCCGCCACCCCCCGCACAATAGTCCAGCAACGTCTCACCATCCGCCGCACCAAGCATCAGGCATGCCTTTTGGCTGGACGCGTCTTGTAATTCAACTTCACCAGACAAAAACGGCGCGCTTCGGGCGACTTGCCGCGCCCCTGATGTGACGCGCAGCGCTGTAGTGGCTCCGGCAAGATTTGAAGTAGAAATTCCTTCTTTATCAAGCGACTGTTCGGCATTTCTAATGTCAATTTTCTGCGTATTCACACGTAAGAAGACATCTGCCCGCTGCCGAAACTGCTCAGTTAGCTTTTGAAAATCAGGCCCTGCCACGTCGCGCAGCTTTGGCAATAGCCATTCAGGCAGATCCACTGCATCCGCATCAGGGGCAAGACGTGCCAGTTCTGCATCATCAAGGCGTGCAGCGGCATAACCCTGCCCAGAAAAAACTTCGTCTAGATCAGCATTTTGCGCCAACAAACATCCCGCAACGATCGCGCGCCCCGTCTGACCACCGCCTTTAGCCGCAAAAGACGCTTTGGAGCGCAAACAATCGAACACATGGTCGCGAACCGCCGCACGGTCTTTGGAACCTGCGTAACGGTTGCCGCGCGCCCACTTCAAAAGTGCCGCTTCCGCAGGCTGGCCGTCCAAAATTTGGTCTAGTACATCAATTGCGGCGGCATAGCGTGCTGCAGGGGTCATTGGTTAATCCTCATGTATTATATGAGCATCACCCCATACAGCATTGTTATATCAAGAAACTCTGTAGTTCGGACTTTCGCGCGTGATCTGAACATCATGCACGTGGCTCTCTTTCAGCCCCGCGCCGGTGATCTTCACAAACTCACACCCAGAACGCATCTGCGCGACTGTTGCGGACCCCGTGTAGCCCATGGCAGCGCGCAAACCACCAACCAATTGGTGTACAACTGCGCCCGCAGACCCTTTGTAGGGAACCTGTCCCTCGATCCCTTCTGGAACCAGTTTGTCACTGGCCGCGTCTTTTTGGAAATACCTGTCGGCTGAGCCGCGCGCCATGGCGCCAAGACTACCCATACCGCGGTACGATTTGAACGAACGGCCTTGATACAAAATGACTTCGCCAGGGCTTTCGTCTGTTCCCGCGATCATGCTACCAACCATCGCACAGGACGCGCCTGCCGCGATTGCTTTGGCAAAATCACCAGAAAACTTAATACCACCGTCTGCGATGATCGGGATGTCACCTGCTGCGGCCACACAATCCATGATTGCCGTCAGTTGCGGGACCCCAACACCTGCCACCATGCGGGTGGTACAGATAGATCCCGGGCCAATACCCACTTTGACAGCATCCGCGCCTGCATCTATCAAGGCGCGCGTTGCGGCACCCGTTGCCACGTTACCCGCAACAATTTGTACGTGACCCGCGATTGCTTTGGCGCGGCGCACAGCTTCGGCCACACCGCTTGAGTGCCCGTGGGCCGTATCAATCACGACCATATCAACGCCCGCGTCAATCAACGCCTCGGTCCGCTCAAAACCTGCGTCACCTACAGTTGAAGCGGCAGCAACACGTAAACGCCCCAACTCATCTTTGGTGGCTTGGGGGTTAATGACCGCCTGCTCGCTGTCTTTCAGGGTCAAAAGACCTGTCAGCTTTCCAGCACCATCAACGACCAACAGCTTTTCGATCCGCCGCGAGCGCATCAGGCTGCGCGCTTCTTCCAAATCGGCTGGCTCTTGCAGCATCGCCAAATTATCTGACGTCATCATCACAGAAACAGGCGTATTATCATCCGTTGCAAAACGCATATCGCGGTTTGTGACAATACCAACAACGCGGCCATCACCGTCCGTGACAGGAAAGCCAGTGACGCGGTACCGCTCCATCAACGCCTTTGCATCCGCAAGAGTTTGATCCGCAGTCAAGGTGATCGGGTTATACACAATGCCGCTTTCAAAGCGTTTCACACGGCGCACATCGCGGGCTTGCTCTTCGATGGTCAAATTACGGTGGATGACACCCATACCACCCGCCTGCGCCATCGCAATGGCCATACGGCCTTCTGTGACGGTATCCATCGCAGAGCTTAGCAGCGGAATGTTGAGCGAGATCGATTTCGTTACAAAAGTCGACGTATCAGCCGTGGACGGCAACACATCAGAGGCCGCAGGGACCAACAGAACATCATCAAAGGTGAGTGCCTCGCGAATTTCCATAATTGATCCCCCTAAGGTGCAGCTTGGAATGCTTCGTTTGACAATGCCCTTTCCCACAGATGCACAGATTTGGCCAGAGGAAATTGCGTTACGGGACGGCTTTCAACCGCTTGCCCAACACGCCAGACGAAGGTACGGAGTGCCAAGCATGTTCTAAGGGGCCTTTTGGTATGACAAAATCGAAGTCTGGCATCGATCTGGTTGTGGATATTGGTGGTACAAACACCCGTTGTGGCTTGGCCCGTGACGGTGTTCTGGACGTCTCTACGAACGCGCGTTTTTTGAATGCGGCCCGCGATGGTCTTTCGGGCATTTTGACCGAGTACTTGAGTGCACATAAAGACCAAGACATTAACGGCATTTGCGTAGCACTGGCAGGCCCCATCAAGGACGGTATCGGCACGCTGACAAATCTGTCGTGGATCATCCGCCCGCAAGATTTGATTGATCAGACGAACGCGAAAGAAGCGCATATTATCAACGACCTACAGGCCCAAGGGTACGGGTTGGCAGGATTAGAACCTGAGGCGTTGGCCCCTGTCATTGATGCCCCAACGGCGCCAAACGGAAGTACGAAACTGGTACTGAACGTAGGCACAGGCTTTAATTGTGCGGGTGTTATCACTCTGCGCAACGGTGTGCATGTGGCCGCCGCAGAAAGTGGTCATATCGGCTTGCCCGTGCGTGATGCTCAGGACCTTGATCTTTCAAACCACGTCAAAAGCGCACATGGGTTTGCGGCTGTGGAAGATGTTCTTTCCGGTCGCGGCCTTGAACGTGTTTACACATGGCGCTCGGGCGGCATTGATAAATCCGCAGCCGATCTGATGAATGACGCAGAGAACGGTGATGCAATTGCATTAAAGACAGTGGAAAGTTTTATTCGGATTTTGGGCGCGGTGGCGGGGGATCTCACTCTGATCCACCTGCCCTATGGCGGCGTTTATTTCGTAGGCGGCGTGGCACGCGCCATGAAACCCTATTTTGAGCGTATGGGTTTTGGCGACAACTTTCGTGATAAAGGGCGCTTTGCTACGTTTATGGACGATTTTTCCGTACAGATCGTGGAAGATGACAACGCAGCCATGATCGGCTGTGCGCAATTCCTTAAAAATTCGCGCTAAATTTTAGAAATCAAAGCCACGCCGGAAACCTTTTCTTAACAGAGCACCCGCTACTCCTCAGCCTTAACACGGCACAAAACAGGAGTGATTGCGTGAATACTGGAACAGATTTGGGCGCCCTAGATGGCTCTCAGGCCCCATCCGCCACTCTGACGTTACCTGCCAAGCTGGATTTAGCAGCTTATGAAGGTGTTCTGCAGGGGCTTACAGCCGCCGTCCCGAATATCGCAATTGATGCAAGCGCTGTAGAAAGCGTGGGCACACTGTGCCTGCAAGCCTTAATGGCCGCGCATCAGTCCCACCCTGATAGTTTTTCAATCACAGCAAGCAGCGATGCATTCGCCGCCCAAACAGCGTTTCTAGGCGCACCCTTTGCACAGATTATTCCGCAAGGAGACACGCTATGAGCCTTTCTATTTTGGCCGTCGATGACAGCAAAACCATGCGCGACATGATCGCGCTCACTTTGAATGCTGCCGGTATGACAACAACGCTGGCCGAAGACGGGGTGCACTGGGTTGATACCCTTGAGGCAATGGACCCGCCAGACGCAATTATCTCCGATATCAACATGCCACGCCTTGATGGTTTTGGTTTCATCGAAGCGGTCCGCGCGCGCGAAGCCTTCAAGGGCACGCCAATTTTGGTTCTGACAACCGAAAGCGGTGCAGACCTCAAGGCGCGTGCCCGAAGTGCCGGCGCATCGGGCTGGATTGTGAAGCCGTTCGATCCCGAAAAACTCGTGCGCGCGCTTAAAATGGTTGCGGGGTAAAAGCAGATGACTGACCAACTTGACCCCCTTGCTGAAATTAAGGCCTCGTTCTTTATTGAATGTGATGAGCTGCTCGAAGCGCTCCAAGATGGCCTTGAAACAATGGACAGCCCCGAGCGTTCCGCCGAGACCATCAACGTGGTTTTCCGCGCCGTCCACTCCATCAAAGGGGGTGCGGGTGCATTCGGGCTCAATGATTTGGTCAATTTTGCACATTGCTATGAAAGTGTTCTTGATAATGTGCGCTCTGGCCTTCTTGAACCTGACACCGACATCATGCGCACGTTTTTTCAAGCAGGCGATATATTGCAAGACCTCGTGCGGCTGTCGCGCGATGAATTGCCGATTGAGCCCAGCCTAACAGCGGCAACATTGACAGACCTCGAAGCGCTATTGTCGGACGAAGTTGAAGAAACCGTTGAATTTGCGCCTCTCGTACTCAGCTTTGATCTAGACGAAGACTTCGGATTAGATGATGTCGCGCCAATGCCCGCACAGCATTCATTCACCTTTCAGGCCAGCGCAGAACTCTACGCAAGCGGCAACGAACCCGCTAAACTTTTCCGCGCGCTCACAGAACTCGGGACTGTCACCTGCACACCCGACCTGACGAAGCTGCCGAATTTAGGCGCGTTGGCAAATGCAGAGTGTTTTATACCTTGGCACATTTCTGTCGACACTGATCGTACGTTCGAAGACGTTCTTGAGGTTTTCGATTTCGTTGATGGGCTTTGCACAATTAAGCAAATCACACCACAAACAGACGCCCCACTCCCACTGATCGACCTGCCAGATGTCGCTAGTGCTGCAGAACCTGTAGACCCCGCACCCGACCACATTGAAGAACCGGCTGATGTGAAGCCGGCAGAGCAGCCTTCTACCGAACCAGACGGCAAGAAAGTAGCAGCACCCAAAGCGACGGTCCGCGTGGATGTGGACCGTATCGACAGGCTGGTTAACCTTGTGGGCGAATTGGTTATTAATCAGTCGATGCTGTCTCAAAGCATCGTGTCAGCACAGGCTTCAAACTCCACGGAGGTCGACGCAGGCCTTGAGGAATTCATGCGCCTTACCCGCGACATCCAAGACAGCGTGATGATGATCCGCGCGTAACCCGTCAAATCCTTATTCCAAAGGATGTCACGGATTGTGCGTGAAAGTTCAGCGGCAGTGAAAAAATCTGTCAAATTGATCACCGAAGGTGACGACACAGAAGTCGACAAAACGGTCATTGAGCGGCTTGCAGACCCTCTTACCCATATGATCCGAAACGCCGTTGATCATGGGCTTGAGGCGGCTGAGACACGCGTTGCGAACGGCAAAGCAGAGCAAGGTGTCGTCCGCCTACGCGCAGCGCATCGCTCGGGTCGCGTTGTGATTGAGGTGAGTGATGACGGTGGCGGCATCAACCGCGACCGCGTGAAGCAGATCGCTATTGAAAAGGGTCTCATTCCAGAAAATGTTCTGCTGAGCGATACTGAAATTGACAATTTGCTGTTTATGCCGGGGTTCTCTACGGCAGCCGAAGTGTCAAATCTGTCGGGCCGTGGTGTCGGGATGGATGTCGTTCGAAGCGCCATCCAAAATCTTGGCGGACGTATCACGATCACTTCGGTGCCTGGACAGGGCACGACATTTTCCATCAGCCTGCCGCTTACCCTCGCCGTTCTTGATGGCATGGTGATCGATGTTGCCGGACAGTCCGTAGTGATGCCCCTGGCCGCGATCAGCGAAACCATGATGCTTGGGCCAGATGAGCTTAAGCCGCTTGGAGCAAATAGCATGCTGGTGCAGGTCAGAGAGCGCTTTTTGCCGCTTATTGATCTTGCGGAAAAACTTGGGTTCAGCCCGAAACGCACAGATTTCAAGAATTGTATCGCGCTGCTTATTGCCAATGACGACGGTCAAGAAGCGGCAATCGTGATTGATGCAATCCAAGATCAAAGGCAGGTCGTCATCAAAGGGTTGCAGGATGCTTACGGCAATATTCCAGGCGTCGCCGCTGCAACGATCTTAGGGGACGGCAAGATAGCTCTAATCCTTGATCCAGGCGACATCGTTGTGCGCGGCATAGATCATACGGACACAGCACAACCGCAAAGCGCATAATTGGAGATGACCATGGACCAAAAGACCCCCTCCCAAACCGGGCGCGAAATTGAACTTTTGTCGTTTAAAGTGAACGATCAAGAATATTCGCTTGATATCATGTCAGTGCGTGAAATTCGTGGGTGGAGCAAAGCAACGCCTCTGCCGCATTCGCCGCCCTACATGCAAGGCGTGATTAATCTGCGCGGAAGTGTCCTGCCTATCGTAGACCTGTCCATTCGGTTCGGCTTGGCCGAACGCGAGGTAAGCCCGCGTGACGTGATCATCGTTGTGAACGTTGACTAACAAACGGTCGGCCTGCTGGTAGACGCAGTCGTTGATATTCTTTCCATCAATACGGATGCAATCGACCCACCGCCCGAAATGGGTGACAACACAACACGGTTTGTGGATGGGCTAATTATCCAAAATGACCGCATGATACGCTTGCTAAGTCTGAAAGCGGCTGTCCCAGCAAAAGAAACGAACGTGGCATAACATGACATCGGAAACGCGCACAGCGCTGCTTACTGATGCGCATTTCGACGCGGTTGCCGCAATGATGTATGCACGAACGGGAATTGTACTGGAAACGGCCAAGAAGCCGATGGTGCAATCCCGTTTGGCCAAGAGGTTGCGCGCGACAGGGCTATCCAATTTCTCCGAATATCTCAAAAATGTTGAAGATGCTGAAGGGGAAGAGTTTGGGCAGATGTTAAGTGCGCTCACAACGAATGTGACACGGTTTTTCCGCGAACCACATCATTTTGACTACCTTATTGGAGAGTACCGAACGAAGTTGGAAGCTAGGCTCAAACAGTCCGAGCCTTTGCGCATTTGGTCAGCCGGCTGCTCCACAGGTGAAGAGCCGTACTCAATCGCAGGGCTCCTCTTGAACGAATTTGGGCCGCAGTCCAACTTTCGTATTCTGGCTACTGACATTGATCCACAAGTGGTCGAACGGGCCAGAACTGGTGTTTACAGTCCTATAGATCCGGCATCTGCATTTGGGCGCGTAAACAAAACGCTCTTTGGAAACGACGTTGGTCTGTCTTCAGAAACTGTCTCAGCGAACGTTCGCAAACACATTGTTTTCGGAACTCTTAATTTGATTTCTGATTGGCCAATGACCAAACAGTTTGACCTGATCTTTTGCCGAAATGTCGTCATTTATTTCGACGCAGCCATACAGGCGCGTTTGTGGCCGCGTTTTCAAGCCGCTCTAAAGCCCGATGGGATCTTGTTTTTAGGACACTCAGAGCGGCTTGATGACCCCCACCAGCTCGGCTTTGAAGCGGTTGGCACAACTATTTATAAATCAAATTCACGAGGCTAGTATGGCACTTAGAGACCAAATTCGCGTTATGATCGTTGACGACATGTCGACAAGTCGCGGCCTTCTTGCACAAAGCCTCGACGGTTTTGGCATTCGGCAAGTGCTATCCGCACCGGACGGAAAAACAGCGCTAGCAATGATTGCTAAGACGCCCGTCCACCTTGTTTTGTCGGACTACAATATGCCTGAAATGGACGGGCTGCACCTTTTGCATGCTCTGCGCAGTAACCCTGCGACGAAGGGAATTGGCTTCATTTTGATCACTGGCACGACGAACCCTCAGGTGATTGAGCACGGCAAAAAGCTTGGCATGAACAACTTTATCAAGAAGCCATTTCAAAACGCCGATCTATTGAAGTGCATTGAACAAGTTACGGGCCGTCTTTAATGCGGGCTGAGCTAACCCAAATAGAGCTGATTGCAGCAATAGCGACCCTAAATCACGCACTCAAAACCTGCCTTGATAATATCGAGGCGGGCTTCATGAGTTTACCCGAGCCTCATCAGTTACAGGCGGGCATCACGCAGCTGCAGGAAATAGACCGCGCACAACAGATCAATACTGATATCGCATCAATCGTGGTACTTTTGAATGCTAACTCAGTGATAAAAGTTTCTGAAGTCTTACAGTCTGTGAAGCTGGAAATCAGCCTTGTTGCACTGGGTCTGAAGGATACACCCAACCGCGCAACAAACGGCGCAGTTGAGCTTTTTTAACCACTCTCTGCAAAAGCGCAGCTGCGTTTCAAAATAGCTCAACATCACCCACATCCTTCATAACTGAACGCGGAATACGCGGTGGCGCGACGACAATATCTTCGACGAATTTCATCTTTACGCGACCTGTCGTAGGCCAGAAATGAACCCGTCGCGCTTTGTCACCACCAAGACTGCTAGCATCCACGTCGATACCTTCGCGTTGCAAATAGCTTTCCGCAAAAGCTCCGTTCGTCTCACCAACCGTCGTCAAGCCACGCGTAATTTGCGCACCGCCAAATAATTTAGCATGAAGATTTGTACGAACGGCACCGGCCTTCAATGTTGCATTGATCAGCCGTTCAATTTCATTTGTCGAGGCACGAATACCATTGGGATCATTAAGAAGTTTTCCTGCCAGCAGCATATGGTTCATACCACCAACACCTGTCTCGGGATCAAATAGGCAAACCGAAACACACGAGCCCAACAACGTTGAGATGCATTCCAAAGGCCTTGCTGATACTTTAATTTCACCCTGGATGAGTGGCACGACTACAGCATCACGTTGACCGCGCGCTCCAATTCCGGAGCGCGCGGTCACTGAGCCGGACCTTTGAGGATTTAGGGGCGAACGGATCACTCCTAGAATTCCTCCCAACCATCATCGAGCACGGCCTCACCGGTCTCACCAACGGCCATCGGACGTTTGGTTTCAATGGCTTGCTTCACGGTTCTATTCGGTTGCATGTCCACAACGTTTTGTACGCCTTTGGTTGTGACAAATTTTGCCATAGATGCGCGCAAGGCGTTTGCCTGTTGTGTCAAAGAATGGCTGGCAGCCGTGGTCTCTTCAAACATCGCAGCGTTTTGTTGAGTCACTTGGTCCAACTCGTTGATGGCACTGTTAATCTCGGCAAGGTTGCCAGATTGCTCTTGCGCGGATTGTGCAATTTCACTGACGTGCTCTGCGATTGTCTTGACGGACTGGACCAGCCCCGTTAGCGCAGTCCCCGTATTGCCGACCAACCCAACACCCTTTTGAACTTGGGTAGTACTCTGGGCGATCAAATCGTTGATTTCTCGTGCGGCGTCAGAAGATCGCTGTGCGAGCGCACGCACCTCTGAGGCAACAACTGCGAACCCGCGTCCTGCATCACCCGCTCGCGCCGCCTCAACGCCGGCATTGAGAGCCAGTAAGTTGGTTTGAAATGCGATATCCTCGATTACTCCGCTGATTTTCGAAATTTGACCCGATGAACTTTCAATTTCACCCATCGCGACGACAGCTTGTTGAACCACCTCACCGCTTTCTTCAGCGTTTGTACGTGCCTCAATAACTACATCGCTGGCCGTTTTTGCGCCTTGTGCAGCAGAAGCCACGGATGTTGTCAGTTCATCAAGTGCCGCTGCAGTTTCTTCCAAAGATGCTGCCTGCCGTTCCGTGCGTTGTGACAAGCTGTCTGCAGCACTCGAAATTTCAGCGGCCTCACCGCGAATGGTCTCGGCATTTTCGCCAACGCCTGCAATAGCGTTCATCAGCGTTTCACAGGTACGGTTGAAGTTGTCGCGCAACATTTCGTAGTCTTCATGGAAGGGTTCATGCAAACGCACCGTCAATTCGCCATCAGCCAAGCGGTCCAGACCCATTTTCAGAGCGTCAACAACCTGCTTTTGCGCTTGTGCTGTCTCTTTACGCGCTGCCTCTGATACTGCAATCGCTTGCTGCACTTTGGTTACGTCGTTGGCGAGCAGTACAACTTGACGGACGTCATCATCTTGGTCACGTACAAAATGGAAGCCACCCTCAAAGTTGACGGTATGACCACTACTGAGAGTCAATTCAAACAGCCCCATGTAGCCGCCTGATGCAATAACATCTTGCCAACGCAATGCTCTGTTATCCGCAAGATCACGGAAGTTCGCAAAGAATCCGTTACGCATTCCCTCCTCACCAACGGCGTTCTTATAGATCTCATTGGCTGAAATAATGTCACCAGTTGGCGTCAGTTCAACTTTCGCCTGCTGCTGTTCGATTGCGTCAAGAATTGCCGCAGTTGTACGTCGTTCAGTTACATTACCAACTTCAACAACTATGCCCATAACTTCGTCATTCTCACCGATGATATCATTCATCGTCACAGAAATTTGCTGATCTTCGTGGGACACGTCCAGTTTCGTGGGAAAGCTCGACGTCTTGGTGACTGCATCTTCGAGGAATGGCGCAAGCTTTGCGATAGGTTGATCCAGATCATCTTCGTCGCAGTTCAATCCGAGGGTTCCAAGCAACTCAAAGAAACTCTCGTTGGCGTAGACCACATGCTTCTGACCGTTCATAACAAACATCGCTCCAGAGCCGCTTTGAAAGGCAGCGCCTTTCAGCATCGCTTCCAGTTGTTGTTCCTCGGCGGAGCCAAGTTTTGTCCTGAATTCATCAAGAGTTCCCGCGATTTGACCAATTTCATCACCGCGCGATAGCCCGCGAACAGTCGTGTCATAGTCACGGCCTGCAACGCGGCGCATGTCGCTTGCCACATGGAGCAATGGTTTACTCACAGAGCGAGCCAAGAAAAAGCCGATCACAACAATAATCGCCAATGTCGCCGCAACTTGCACGATTAGGCTGTTGCGCAATTCAGCCGCACGTTCAAAAACCTCTGACATGCGCGAGACAACCACCATTTTCCACGTTGTTCCATGAAAGTTTAGCGTAGCTTTTCCGACAAGAACGGGCTCGCCAAAAAAGACGGCTTGCAGCACGGAAGCTTCGGAATTGTTAAGCCGTTCGAGGGCTGTTTCATCTAGAGCTGCTTGGAGCGGGACTTGGTCAGCAAATGTTCTCGGCTGGGTTTTCAACTCACCGTCAGAGCTAAGAAGAAACGCATCGCCAGTCTCACCAAGACCGGCTGAATCGGTCAAAAGGGCTGCAACTTTATCGGTCGGCAATTGTAACACGACCGCACCGGCCATATTTCCAAATTGTGAGTAAATGGGCCGCCCAACAAAACTTGCTGGCGCACCCGCGCTTGGGGCGTATGGCTCAAAATCTGTGAATGCAGCAGTCTCGCTCAACTCACCATTAGCAATCTGAACAACTTTCTGAAAAGCTACGCTCAGCCCTGATGACTTATACGGGCCAGTAAGAATGTTCGTGGCAAAATCAGCCTCTTTTTCCACCGAGTAGATCACATTGCCGGAATTATCGATCAAGAACAGGTCGTAGTAACCGCCCCGCTCGCCAAGCGTACGCAAAACCGGATGGTGGCTTTGGTGGGCTTGGCTATACCGCCCGCCAGTTTTCAACACCTCAAGCTTGTCGCGGTCGCCCAAAGCAAAAGGGTTTTCATCAATAAACTGCCGCTGAAGTGCTGCAGTTGCAGAACCCTCTGAGCTCAGCCCCGACCACGCATAGGAAAAATCTTCAAGCGCCGTAACCGCCGCCGACGCCTCTGCGATCGTCTCCAACTCTTTGTCGACGCCCTCCAACCAAAGGTCGAGTTTGGACCGACGATCAGCAGCAAGACCCGTCAATCGTAATTCGGCGTCTTTCAGCAACACCTCGCGCGTGTCGTGATACGAAAAAAACGAAGTAATCGTAAGTGAAACGGCGGCCAGCAGCACCATCGCAATTGGCAGCCAAGTTGAGATATTGATCTTTTTCAAGCCCATGCGGAAAACCCTTTTTTGCTCAAATATATGGCCCAGAGATATCGGAGCCTTTGTGCAAGCGTTGACCGTCAGACATGAAAAAAGGCTTAAAGAGGCGCCATCAAATGCGGTGCTCTAGACCATAAATGAATAAAATTTGAGGAACTATGCGCCTATGAACGCGGTGGCTATGAAATTTGGGGATCAGTTAACGACAGAGACTTAACGACCAGCCAACACGCTGCGCCCACCTCAAGTGCGAGGGCTTGCAATGATCGGTTTGTCACAAAAGCTAGGATGTGATCACTGCCACATTTTAGGTCAACCACAACGCCGCGCGCGCCTGCGGGCGTGATACTAACGATGGATCCATGCCAAATATTGAGCGCGCTTAACCCAATCGGTTTCTCCCGCGAAATCATCACGTCCTTTGCAAGGACCCGTATACGCACATCCGCGCCGACTTTAGTCTCAATTTGGGCCAACATCGCGGACCCTGCGGATGTAGCAATCTCGGTGATGCCATCAGGATGATGTGCAACGACATGACCATTAATAACAGCACCGGTTTGAGACGGGCCAAAGAACTGTGACAATTCAGGATTGGCCAAGACATCAGCCAGCGCTCCCTGCTTCACCACGCGGCCTTCATCAATCAAGGCAACATCATCAGCAAGTCGGACAACATCGTTCAAATCGTGACTTACAAGGATCATCGGCAAAGAAAGCTCGCGTTTAAGGCGCAGCAGGTACGGAATAATTTCTTCCCTCCTTGCTTGATCAATTCCGGCAAGCGGCTCGTCCAAAAGTAGCGCACGAGGCTGAGATAAAATTGCCCTGCCAATGGCAACGCGCTGCGCCTCGCCACCGGATAACGTTGCGGGGCGCTGGTGCAAGACGCGTTCAAGGCCTAGCAGATCAACCACCTCTTCAAACGCGCCATTAAGTTTTTTTGCGCGACCAAACTGTTCAGCATAGCGAAGATTTCCATCAACGGTCATATGCGGGAACAAACGCGCGTCTTGGTAGATTACCCCAAGCCGTCTGCGGTGCGTTGGAACACGAATTGACTGCGTTGTGTCGAGCAGTGTTTTACCTGCCGCTTTCAAGACAGCGAACTCTGGAGCAAAACTCCCCTCAAGCGCTTTGATCAGCGACGTTTTGCCAGCGCCGGACGGTCCAAAAAGCGCCAGAACGCGGGCATCCGAGCGAACATGCACATCAAGACTGGCCGCGTTGAATTGATGCCGTACCCGCAGATCAAACATCACAGGCCGTGCTTTCTCATCCAGCGTCCGAGCAGTTCACTGGCCGCGAGTGCGACGACAGACAATAGAACTGATATTCCGACCAACCACATGACTACGGGCTCACCATTCGGGATTTGTAAGAAGTTGTAGATTGCAGACGGGATGGTTTGAGTTTGACCTGGAATGCTTGCAACAAATGTTATTGTGGCACCAAATTCACCAAGTGCCTTGGCAAATCCAAGTATGGCGCCCGCCAATACGCCAGGTGCGATCAGCGGCAATGTGATTGTCAGAAAACATATTATTTTTGAAGCCCCAAGGCTGGCTGCCGCCGCCTCAAAACCTTTGTCAGATGCGTCAAGCGCTTGCTGGATTGCACGGACCATAAGGGGAAACCCCATGATCGCCGCAGCCAGCACTGCCCCGGTCCAGCGAAAGGCGAAAACAATCCCCAAGTCAGCGAGCAGCGAACCGACATAACCGTTTGAGCCAAACATCAAAAGTAGCGCGTAGCCCGTCACAACTGGCGGCAAAACAAGGGGAAGGTAAACAACAACAGTCAACAACCCCCTGCCCCAAAAGACCACACGCGTGAGTAGATATGCCACAAGAACGGCCACCGGCAACGCACAAACCGTAGCAACGCTTGCTACTTTTAGAGACAGCCAAACGGCTTGCCAAACCTGCGGCGAGACCTCGGCCATCATGGCGTTTCAAATCCCATATCTAACAGAATTCTCTGCGTTTCAGGCCGCAATAGAAAATCCACAAAATCGCTACCCGCTTGCGTCAAAGCCAAGGCCGGATACTCAATAGGATCGTGCAAATTCTCATCAAACAAAGCGACTTTATAAACACCCTTGGTGATACTTAATGCATCCGTTAAGTAAACGATCCCAAGAGGCACTTCGCCACGTCTGACGAAATTCAGCACGCCCTGCACGCTAGATGCCTCAACAAGTGTATCTTGCACATCATCCCATATACTTAGCCGCTCAAGCGCTTGCCGCGCATAAATTCCGGCGGGCACAGCTTGGGTTAACCCTACCGCTAATCGCCCCCCCCGAAGCGCCGCGTTCCAGTGCTGCGGGTCGTTCAGCTCAAATGAACCAAGCTCCGTCGCGCTTACCAAAACCAAACGGTTCTTTGCGATTATTGCTCTTGCTTGCACGACAAGGCTTTCGTCGTTTTGAAGCACATCGGCCCAAGTAATATTTGCAGACACAAACACATCGGCCTGTGCGCCTTGCTGAATTTGCCGAACGTTTGTGGCCGTGCCAGCAAACGACACAGAGACACGCCCCCCCGTCTCAGTCTCATATAGCGGGACGAGTTTATCAAAAACGGGCTTGAGGCTTGATGCGGCAAATACGGTGATCTGATCGGCACGCAGCGATGTCGCAACGCTGATGAAAACACACACTGCTATGCAAAAGGCTCTGATCATTGGCGCACCGTAGTGTTCAACAACTGGCAGGCCAAGCAGAAACGGCTTAGCTCAATGTCCGGCGAACGGCGTCTTTCCATCCCGCATATTTCTGCGATCTATCATTATCAGTCATTTTTGGCTCAAACCGACGATCAAGCGCCCAATTGTCAGCAAATCCTGCTTGGTCCGGATAAATGCCGGCCTGCATTCCCGCAAGCCAAGCTGCACCAAGTGCAGTGGTTTCCAAAACCTCGGGGCGGTCAACTTGCGCCCCAATGATGTCCGCCAAAAACTGCATGGTCCAGTCTGAGGCGCTCATCCCGCCATCAACCCGCAAAACAGCCGCCTCTGCACCGCCGCTCCAATCCGCAGTCATTGCTTCAAGTAGATCACGCGTTTGATAGCCCACACTTTCAAGGGCCGCGCGTGCAAACTCTGCCGGTCCCGAACCACGGGTCAAACCAAAAATCGCGCCACGGCAATCCGCATCCCAATACGGCGCACCAAGTCCGGTGAACGCGGGCACAAGATAAAGCGGCTGCGTTTCATCTGCGGCCTCAGCCAATGCTTGGGTTTCACTTGCCTCACGTATCATTTTGGCACCGTCACGCATCCATTGAACAACGGCGCCAGCGATAAATATAGACCCTTCAAGGGCGTAGGTCGGCGCGCCGTTAAGCTGATACGCAATTGTGCTCAAAAGTCGGTTTTCACTGCGGACAAGTGTCTCGCCTGTATTCAAAAGGGCAAAGCAGCCAGTGCCATACGTCGACTTAAGCATACCGGGTTTGAAACACGCCTGCCCTATGGTCGCCGCTTGTTGATCTCCCGCAACTCCAAGAATTGGAAGGGGTTTTCCAAACAGATCGGCGCGCGTGTCTCCGAAATGCACCGCACTATCCTTAACAACGGGCAGCATTTCCATCGGGATATCAAGCAGCGAACAGATGTCCGCGTCCCACTGTCCGTTGCGAATGTCATAAAGCATGGTGCGAGCAGCATTTGTGGCGTCTGTTACATGGGACGCACCGCCTGTGAGCTTCCAGATGATAAAGCTATCGACAGTCCCAAACAGCAACTTACCGTTTTTGGCCGCCTCACGCGCACCCTCACTTTCGTCCAATATCCATTTCAGTTTTGTGGCACTAAAATAGGGATCAAGCAGCAATCCCGTCCGCTCGGTAATGAGTGCTTCATGCCCATCGGCCTTCAGAGCCTGACAAAGCGCAGATGTCCGACGGTCCTGCCAGACAATTGCGTTTCCAAGCGGCTGACCTGTCTCTTTATCCCAAACCACTGTTGTTTCACGCTGATTTGTGATGCCGATCGCAACAATATGATCTGCGGATATATCAGCCTTTTCCATGACCGAACGGCAAACCGCAGCTGTACTCGACCACAGATCCATAGGGTCATGTTCGACCCAGCCAGAGTGCGGGAAATGCTGTGGGAATTCTTCTTGGGCTGTGGCTTGGCGCTGCATATTTTCGTCAAACAGGATAGCACGGCTTGATGTGGTACCCTGATCAATTGCCATAATATATCGCATGTTACGCTCTCCCTTTTTATCCGCCTTTTCGACGCTAATGAGACACCTGTCCGCCCCATAAAACAACTTAATTACAGCTGGTTATCTACAAACCACGCATCAATTGCGGACACTTGTTCTGCACTTAATCGCAGACCAAGCTTTGTGCGCCGCCAAACGGCATCCTCGGCACATGTTGCAAACTCAGCATCTCGCATCCACCGCAATTCGGCCTCTGTCAACGTTGCCCCAAAATCGGTGCCTAGATCATCAATCGTTTTGGCATCACCCAAAACATCCCGCGCTTCGGTTCCATAGGCGCGGATCATTCGCAGTGCCCAACGATCATCCAAGAACGGATATGCAGTCTGCAAATCTGTCACCAAATCTTGCACGCCATTTACGGGAAAGTCCCCCCCAGGCATCGGAACACCTGCGGTCCAATCGCCACTCATCTTCGGAAAAATATCTGTCAGCTTGGCCAAAGCGTGTTTAGCCAGTTTCCGGTAGGTCGTAATTTTCCCACCGAAAATGTTCAAAACAGGGGCAGCCGTTTCATCAAGGCTGAGGACATAATCACGGGTGGCTGCCGTAGCACTTGTCGCGCCGTCATCATAAAGCGGCCGAACACCGGCATATGTCCACACTACGTCTTCTTTGGTGATGTCCTGCTTTACGTAGCCGTTCACAAAATTGATCAGATAGTCGCGTTCTCCATCACTGATCTGCGGACGAGTGTCCGCACTGTCATGGTCCGCATCCGTTGTGCCGATCAAAGTGAAGTCAGTTTCATAGGGGATGGCAAAGATAATGCGGCCGTCTTCACCTTGAAAAAAGTAGCATTTATCGTGGTTAAACAGCCGCTTGGTGACAATATGCGAGCCGCGGACAAGGCGTACACCTTCGGTCGTGTTTTGCCGAATTGTGCCCCGGATAATGTCCTCAACCCAAGGACCGCCAGCGTTGACCAGGCATTTGGCGTGATACACCTGTCCACCTTCAACAGTTACTTTCCAATGATCGTCAAAACGATCCGCAGAAAGGACTTTGGTGCGCGGCATAATGTTGGCGCCGCGTGCTTGGGCATCACGGGCATTAAGGATCACAAGACGGCTGTCCTCAATCCAGCAATCGCTGTATTCAAACGCTTTGGCAAAACGGTCATCGAGGGGCGCACCCACAGGGTCCGTCTTCAGATCAACAGTTTTCGTAGCAGGCAAAAGTTTTCGCCCACCCATGTTATCATAAAGAAATAGCCCAACCCGGATCAGCCAAGACGTTCTTCGTCCCTTCATCCACGGCATCACAAAACTGAGCAGTTTCGACGTGGGGGTATTGCCTTCAAACCGCATGTCACGGTGAAACGGCAGCACAAAACGCATGGGCCAAGAGATATGCGGCATCGCACTTAGTAAGATTTCACGCTCGATCAGTGCTTCTTTTACCAAGCGGAATTCGAAAAACTCAAGGTACCGCAGCCCGCCATGGAACAGTTTGGTCGATGAGGACGATGTGGCCCATCCAAGGTCATTCATCTCCGCAAGCGCCACGTTAAGCCCGCGCCCTTGGGCATCACGCGCAATGCCGCAGCCGTTCACGCCACCGCCAATAATAAACAAATCGTAAAGTGTATCGTCAGCCAAGTTACCACTCCTACCCCTTAAATGAGAGCGCTAACAAACTGTGCAGACGCTCGCAAGTCCGAGCTTAATGCGCACCGCCTCTGAAGCCCGTTGCGACGACAAATTTCTCTGAACTATCGGAACGTGACGCAGGCGGTTTCACATTGTGGACCTTCGTGAATTGCTGCTTCAACAATTTCTGCAGATCACCCTCCGCACCACCGGCAAGCACTTTGGCGACAAACGTCCCCCCCTCATCAAGCACATCGAACGCAAAATAAGCAGCCGCTTCGCACAGCGCCATGATGCGTAGGTGGTCCGTCTGTTTGTGACCGGAACTGGACGCCGCCATATCGGACATAACCACGTCCGCCTGCCCGCCAAGCCAACCTTTGACTTTGTCATCGGCACCGTCTTCAAGAAAATCCAAAACGTGCAACTCGCAGCCGGCGATCGGCTCGACTTGTTGCAAATCAATCCCCAGAATTGTGCCTTGGCGTTTGCCGGCGCGATCTCCCATGGCGTTAACCCGTTTGGTCGCGACCTGACACCACCCACCAGGCGCACAGCCCAAATCAACGACGCGCGCGCCCGGCACCAAAAACCGGAACTTATCATCAAGTTCCAGTATTTTATAAGCCGCACGACCACGATATCCATCCGCCTGGGCGCGCTTTACATAGGGATCGTTGAGTTGGCGCTGCAACCACAGCGTCGACGACATCCGCCGCCCACGTGCTGATTTGACTTTTACTTTCAGGTCCCGCTGTCCGCGTCCTGACGTATTTTCACCGGGTTTTTTAACCATAAGTCACGTCCTCCAGAACGCCATCTTGAGACATCTGTGCATAAAGCAACCCTTCGCGCAAACCACGGTCCGCAACAGACAACCGGTCCGTTGGCCACGAGCGCAACAAGGCCTGCAAAATCGCCGAGCCTGACATGATCAGCGCGTGCCGATCACGGCCAATGCGCGGGTCGTTGCGGCGGCCTTCTGGCCCCATTGAAAGGTAGTCTCGTATCACAGCATCAATTTCATCGGACGTCATTCGCATGCCGTCCACTTTCGAGCGGTCATAACGCCGCAATCCCAAATGTGAAGCGGCGACTGTAGTTACAGTGCCGCTGGTGCCAATAATCTGAAACCCTTCGCGGGACTGTTCTTCGGCATAGGGCGCAAACGGCGCAAGATTTTCCTCAAAAAACCAAGACATAAGCGCAAAACACGCCGCATCATCGGCCACATCGCTAAATTGCTCGCGTAGCGTCGCGACACCCAAAGGCACGGAGATCCAGTCAACAACACGGGCACCGCCTGCAAATTCAAACCCCTGATGCAGCGCCATAATGGCTTGAGCGCGGGAATTTGGTTCAACTTGCGACAAATCAATCCAAACCAATTCCGTCGACCCACCGCCGATATCAACCACCAAAAGCTGTTCGGTTTTGCGCGACACAAGCGGCGCACAGGAGATAACTGCCAAGCGGGCCTCTTCCTCAGGCGCAATAATATCAAGGCTAAGTCCCGTTTCACGTTTGATGTAGCGGATGAAATCCTGTGCATTGCCAGCACGCCTGCACGCTTCTGTAGCGACAAGCTTCATCCGCTTGACTCCATGCTTTTTAAGCTTTTGCTTACAGATGCGCATAGCCTGCACCGTACGCGCCATGGACGCGCGGCTTAGCTTTCCGCTGCTCTCAAGCCCCACCCCAAGCTGGACGGATTTCGAGAAACTATCCACGATGCGGAATTGAGCGCCGTCGGGGCGCGCAATCAGCATGCGGCAACTGTTCGTGCCCAGATCAAGTGCTGCATATAGCGGCGCTTTGTCCGAGCCCTTTCTTCGAGGCGCGGGTCGTTCTACCAATTTCGGGACCGCGGCCGCACCAGAGGGACGCAGTGGCGTCATCATAAACGCCTTTCATATCAAGTTACCTTCACCATAAACCCGCATCCCGCCCCGCGCAAGAATTGCCTGCATAAAGATGATGTATAATTCTCAACGGTACTGCCCTCGCAGAGGTGTTGGTCAGCGGATATGTAAATTGAATGAAAGTCGCATGGCGCGCACATCATGTCGAAAACAAGCGTCGTTTTTTGAGCGCGCTGCGCGAGTGTCACGTAACACCTTAACGGAGGGCGGAATCACATGGCCGAAGTCACAATCGTTTATTGGCGCGACATGCCTGCACAGGTTATCGTTGGTAAAGGCCGGCGCGGTACAAAACTGCCTTTGCCCGAACGGTTCGAGCAAGCCATTGACCGGGCAGCGATGAAATCTGGTGCGGCGGAAAGTGATGACTATTTGGCCGAATGGCACAAAGCGCCCCCCTACACCGTTGAAGGCACAGATGCAGATGTTGCAGAAGCCGAGGTTGCACGCATTGATGCGGAATACGACCAAGCCCGCCTGAAACAACTTATCGATGCAGATGGCTGGGCACCGGCACATGACGCCGCCCAAAACACCGCACAAGCGGCCCAGTAGACGCAGCCCAGTTAGACGGAGACACCACAATGGCCCTTTTGAACTTTGGACGCAAAGAAGCGTCGGCACCCGCCCCCGTCAATCCGGTTCTGGAAAGTTTCCTTCAAGACTTCTCAATTGAAGTCATGCCGCGCACGGCTGAGAAAATTGAAGATTTTCGCGCTTTGCTGCCGCAAAAAACACGGGTGTATATCGCGCATATTGAAGGCACGCCCATCGAAGATATGGTTGCCACCGCCGCGCGTCTGAACGGCCAAGGTTTTGATGTCATGCCGCATTTTCCTGCGCGCATCATCAAAGATACCGCCACGCTCAAAGACTGGATCGCGCGCTACCAAGGTGAAGCGAATGTGAACCAAGCGCTTTTGCTTGCCGGTGGCGTCACCACACCACACGGCGATTTTGACAGCTCAATGCAGCTTCTTGAAACTGGCGCATTTGGCGAGGCTGGCTTTAAACGCCTTCACGTCGCGGGCCACCCTGAGGGCAACAAGGACATTGACCCCGACGGCAGCATGAAGAACGTCACGCAAGCCCTTGAATGGAAGCAAAAGTTTGCTGAAAGCTCTGATGCTGACATGGCTCTTGCCACGCAGTTCTGCTTTGAAGCAAAGCCTGTGATCGCATGGGCAAATGATCTGGCTGAGGCTGGCATCAACATCCCGATCCACATTGGCGTGGCTGGGCCTGCAAAACTTCAGACACTGATCAAATTTTCTATCGCCTGCGGTGTGGGCGCGTCTTTGCGGGTGTTACAAAAACGCGCCAAAGACGTAACCAAGCTGCTGCTGCCGTTTGAGCCAACAGAATTTCTGACTGAACTGGCCGAACACAAAGCCGCAAACCCGAATTTCAACATCACACACGTCCACTTCTTCCCGCTGGGCGGCATCAAAACAAACGCAACATGGGTCACCGAAAACGGTGGCGCAGCTGGCACACCTAACCTTAACGCACAGGACTAAAAATGACCCGTACAGTAATTGAATCAAAGACCAAGACAGCGATTATCGGGTTTGACGAGCCGTTCTGCGTGATCGGTGAGCGCATCAATCCAACGGGTCGTAAAAAGCTGGCCGAGGAGTTGGAAGCGGGTGATTTTTCACGGGTTGAGGCCGACGCAATTGCGCAGGTTGCTGCGGGTGCCGATATCCTCGACATTAACTCTGGCGCAGTTTTCACCAACAAAATGGCCGAAGACCCCCGCTATGCGGACAACAACTTTGTCGAACCCCCTTTGATGCGCGAAATGGTTGAGCGCGTTCAAGCAATCGTCGACGTGCCGCTTTGTATCGACAGCTCTGTTCCCGGTGCGCTTGAAAATGGTCTGGCTGCTGCTGAAGGACGTCCATTGCTGAACTCAGTCACTGGTGAGGAAGAACGGCTGGAGCTGGTCCTGCCGCTTGTGAAGAAATACAACGTGCCAGTGGTCGCTATTTCGAACGATGACACTGGTATCTCCGAGGACCCCGATGTGCGTTTTGCGGTTGCCAAGAAGATCGTTGAGCGTGCCGCTGACTTCGGCATCCCTGCCCATGACATTGTTGTTGACCCACTCGTGATGCCCGTTGGTGCGATGGGCACTGCTGGTCTGCAGGTTTTCACTCTCGTGCGCCGTTTGCGCGATGAGCTTGGCGTCAACACAACTTGCGGTGCCTCTAACGTAAGTTTCGGTCTTCCAAACCGTCACGGCATCAACAACGCGTTCCTGCCAATGGCAATGACTGCTGGCATGACCTCCGCAATTATGAACCCGATCGCCCTCCCAATCGGGCCCATCAAAATTGCAGAGCGTAAGGAAAAGCTGCTCGAAGCAGGTGTGATCATCCCAGATGATATGGACGATGAAACTTTCGTTAAACTCATGGGTATGGGCAGCACTTTGGCGCGCCCCGGCAAAGAGATGGAGGCCATTCGCGCTGCAAACTTCTTGATGGATCATGACCCGTCTGGCGCTGCATGGATCAACTTTAACAAAGACCCGGATGCTGCCCCCTCTGGTGGGCGTGCAGGGGGACGCCGTCGCCGCCGCGGCTAAACTTAAGTCTCATTGATTGGGTTAATCACTACGATTTCAAGGAACACATAATGTCTGATCCACTCGTTATTTTCACGCCATCAGGTAAGCGCGGCACGTTTCCCGTGGGCACGCCGATCCTGACCGCCGCGCGTCAATTGGGAGTGGATCTCGACTCAGTCTGTGGCGGGCGTGGGATTTGCTCGAAATGTCAGATCACGCCGTCATTTGGTGATTTCCCCAAGCATGGCGTGACCGTCCATCAAGACGCGCTTTCGGAATGGAACAGCGTTGAACAGCGCTATGATGACAAGCGCGGCTTGATCGAAGGACGGCGTCTTGGCTGTCAGGCGACTGTTCAAGGCGACATTGTCATCGACGTGCCTGCGACTTCACAGGTCCACAAACAAGTTGTTCGTAAAGAAGCATCGACCCGCCCCATTATTCTTGATCCTGCAACACGGCTCTATCTGGTCAGCGTCGACGAGCCGGATATGCATGAACCCACCGGTGATCTTGAGCGACTAAAGCGCGCCTTAGAAAATAAATGGAATATCAATGATGTAGAGTCCGATCTTAAAGTTTTACATCAGCTGCAAAAAAGTCTGCGCAAGGGCGAGTGGACCGTCACAGTCGCACTGCACCGCCCCGATCACGGACCCCAGCGTGTGATTGATGTTTGGCCCGGCTTCTTCGAGGGCCCTCTTTACGGTCTTGCAATCGATCTTGGCTCCACCACCATCGCGGCACATCTGTGTGACCTGACAACCGGTGATGTTCTTACTTCAGCGGGTCTGATGAACCCACAAATCCGCTTTGGCGAAGACCTGATGTCACGGGTATCCTATGTGATGATGAACCCCGGCGGTGATGTTGAAATGACGAACGCCGTGCGTGCCGCAATCAACGAGCTGACGGAAACTCTTGCAACCCAAGGCGACATTGACCCGAAACACATCGTCGAAACAGTGTTCGTTTGTAACCCTGTGATGCACCACCTGCTCCTTGGCATTGATCCGGTTGAGCTTGGGCAAGCGCCTTTTGCCTTGGCCACATCAGAAGTGCTTGAACTGCCTGCATCCGATCTTGATCTGACCGCAATGCATCAATCGGCGCGGGTTTTCATCTTGCCCTGCATCGCGGGCCACGTCGGCGCTGACGCAGCGGCGGTCGCGCTTTCGGAGGCGCCAGATCAATCAGACGAGTTGACCTTGGTTGTTGATGTTGGAACCAACGCAGAGATCCTGCTTGGTAACAAAGAAAAAGTACTCGCCTGTTCATCGCCCACGGGTCCCGCTTTTGAAGGTGCGCAAATCTCAAGCGGCCAACGCGCAGCGCCGGGTGCGATTGAGCGCATAGAGATAAACCCCGTTACAAAAGAGCCGCGCTTCCGTGTCATCGGCTCTGATCTGTGGTCCGACGATCCAGATTTTACCAGCGAAACAGCTTCTACAGGCATCACGGGTATTTGCGGCTCTGGCATCATCGAAGCCGTTGCGGAAATGCGCATGGCAGGCCTTCTTGACCCCTCTGGCTTGATTGGCTCGGCGGAACAAACAGGCACGGACAGGTGTATCGTCGATGGTCGGACGCACAGCTATGTGTTGTACGACGGCAGCGCCCATGACGGCCCCGTAATTACTGTAACCCAAGGTGACATTCGCGCGATCCAGCTGGCCAAATCCGCGCTTTATGCAGGAGCGCGGCTTTTGATGGACCAAATGGGCGTTGAGACAGTTGACCGCATAACTCTTGCGGGCGCTTTTGGTGCCCATATTAGCCCCAAACACGCGATGGTGCTTGGTATGATCCCTGACGCGGCACTGGATAAAGTGACCTCTGCGGGCAACGCTGCAGGCCATGGCGCGCGCATTGCGCTTTGCAACCGTCAGTCCCGAATTGACATCAGCAAAACCGTCCGCGCGATCGAGAAAGTTGAAACTGCGATTGAGCCAAAGTTTCAAGAGCACTTTGTAAACGCCAACGCCATTCCCCATAAAACGGACCCCTTCCCGACCTTGCGCAGTATTGCTGATTTACCTGATGTCAGCTTCAATCAAGGGTCTGGCGGCGGATCAGGGGGCAGAAGGCGGCGGCGCTCGGCGTAGACCTCGCTGCTCGAAATCTGCGCGGCCAAGACGGCAGATACAGGACAGAGTTAACGGGCTGGAATAATATCAGGTGATCACGCATGGTAGGCGAACGTTAATAGCCAATGGTGACCCTGTGACACTTCCTTTCCTTACTCCGCTTAACACCACACAACTACGGTCTGTGGGCATTCCCGAGCCATGGGCGTTCGGGGTGGCGGATAAAGTCCGCTTTGGCGAGTTAGATGCGCTCGGGCACGTAAACAACGTGGCCTATATGAGTTGGTTTGAGGTCGTCCGAATTCATTATTTTCGCAACTATGGCGTGTCAGACTACAAAAGCGCGGACCGTCCCAGATTGGTACTGGCCAACGCCAATGTAACCTACAAAGCCGAAATGTATTTGGGGCAAGACTATATCGCCACTGCTCGGACCGCGCAGTTTGGAAACACCAGCTTCACGATGGAGTATGCGGTCTATGGCGACACGCTACACGCCACCGGAAGTGCCGTTATTGTGCAGCTTAATCAAGACGGTACAAAGCGCGCGCTATCTGAGGCCCTTAAAGAAAAGATGGCCCGTTTAGACAGTGCAACACCGCGTTAGCCACGCAACGAATGGACGTATTCGACAAGACCGCGGGTGGAGCTGTCTTTGTTATCAGCTGATTGATTGCCTTCAACAACTGGCGTCAGACTGACAGCAAGCTCCTTGCCAAGTTCGACACCCCATTGATCGTAAGAATTGATGCCAAGGATCACACCTTCGACAAAAACGCGGTGCTCATAAAGTGCGATAAGCTGTCCCAGAACAAACGGTGTAAGCTTAGGGTAAATTAGCGTCGTAGACGGTTTGTTGCCCTCGAAAACACGGTGCGCAGCTTGGCGTTCAAGTTCAGCGCCTTCAAAGCCTTTCGCTGCCATTAGCCCACGCGCAACATCCATTGAACGGCCAGTCATCAGCGCCTCGGATTGCGCCAAACAGTTCGCCAAAAGTAGCGTATGATGCTCGGTCAGATGTTCTTCATGACCTTGTGCCGCCACAATAAATTCACACGGGACAACAGTGCGACCCTGGTGGATCAACTGGTAGAAAGCATGCTGTCCGTTTGTGCCGGGCTCGCCCCAAACAACAGGGCCCGTAACAGTTTCAACAGCGCTACCATCCATGGCAACCGACTTGCCGTTACTCTCCATTTCAAGCTGTTGAAGGTAAGCTGGCAAGCGGCTTAGACGTTGATCGTAAGGCAAAACAGCCCGTGTCGGAAAGCCCATACCTTGGTGGTGCCAAAGACCAATAAGTGCCAACATGACAGGCATATTCTTAGCAAGGTCTGCCGTTTCGAAATGAACATCCATGTCCTGCGCACCGCGCAAGAACTCTTCAAACGCATCGAGACCAACAGCCAACATCAAAGACAGGCCAATCGGACCCCACATGGAATAACGCCCACCAACCCAATCTTCGAAACCGAAAACACGCTCGGAAGGAATGCCAAAAGCGGCAGTTTTTTCGGTTGCGGTCGACACGGCCACAAATTGCGCCCCAGGATCGCGGACAACTGTCTCCATCCATTTGCGGACGGTTGTCGCATTCGTCATTGTTTCGATGGTTGTGAAAGTTTTTGACGCCACAATAACAAGTGTCGTTTCAGGATTAAGAAGCGCAAGTTTATCCGCAGCATCAGCACCGTCTACATTTGAGATAAAGTGCGTCCGCGGCCCGTTGTGATAAGGCGCAAGAGCAAGCGTTGCCATCGCTGGTCCAAGGTCAGAGCCCCCAATCCCTATGTTCACCACATCTGTGATGGCGCCGCCCTGTCCTTTAAAAACACCGGACCGGACATCATCGGCAAACTGTTGCATCCGCTTAAGCGTTGCCGTGATCTCGGGCATGACATCATCCCCGTCCACCTTAACAGCGCCGCCATCAAGATTACGAAGGGCTGTATGGAGCACAGCACGCCCCTCAGTTTCGTTAATTTTTTCACCCGAAAACATGGCGCTACGGCGTGTAGGCACATCCTTAGCCATATCGACAAGCATGTCCAAATCAGCGGCTTTCAGATGTGTTTTGGAATAGTCAAAAAGCAAATCGCCATGTTTGATAGAGAAGTCCTCAAACCGGCTATCTTGCTGGCACAGCTCAAGAATTGAATTTTCACGCGCCGCATCGGCACGTTGTTTCAGATCGTTCCACATGGGCATCAGTCTTTCTTAAGCAGCACCCGTCCAATGGACAGTTGCATCGTTCAAAACAAGGTTAATCGGCGCGGCTTCAATCAGCTTGCCTGCAGCATTATCAAGTGCGGTGCGCTTTTCGGCGCCTTTAATGACAACATGCGTATGAAGTGCTGACTTTAGTACTGGTCCACTCAATGAAACACGCGGTTCGGTTGCACCACCACCGCGAATAGGCATGACCGGTGCGGCGTTGTCATCAAGTGCGGCATCAAGACCGTCAGCGTGCGGGAACAGGCTCGCGGTGTGCATATCTGCCCCCATCCCCAACAGCAGGACCGAGACTGGTAGAGATGCCTCAATCGTATAGTTCACTTTGGCAAGACCAACTTCTGGTGTCTCATCGCCCGTAAAAAACGGGACGAATTGTGCCGCGGCCGCCTGTCCCACAAGAAGCCGCTCACGGAGAAGCTTTGTGTTGGAACGGTCAGATGTCTCAGGCACCCACCGCTCGTCACTAAGCATCACGCGGACACGCGACCAGTCAAGTTTAACCCCGCACAGAATATCAAAGACAGGCCCGGGCGTTGTACCCCCAGGAACGGCTAAAGTAGCGGTGTCATGGGTCAGCAGAACCTCTTCGAGATCACCGGCGATCCGATCCGCCAGCGCCATCATCATCAATTCTTCATCCGCGTATTCGAGAAATTTCATGATCTACCCCTTTATATCGCGCCAACGGCGACCATCACGGTGCATCAACATCAGCGCGTCTTCTGGCCCGTTTGAGCCGATATCATATGGTTTGGGCACATCGGAACGGGCCTGCCATTTTTCAATCAGAGGATCGGTCCAGCTCCAAGCAGCTTCCACTTCATCACCGCGCATAAAGAGCGTTTGGTTGCCACGGATCACGTCCATAATCAGCCGCTCGTACGCGTCCGGCACATCATCAGCTTCTGGTCCAAGCGCGTCGGCAAAAGTCATATCAAGAGGCACATCAACCAGCCGCATACCACCTGGGCCAGGCTCTTTGATCGTGACATCAAGGGTCATGCCCTCGTTGGGCTGCAACTGGATCGACAGTTCGTTATGGTGCTGCCCACCTTCGTCCCCGAAAATACTATGGGGCGGATCTTTGAAAACCACAGTGATCTCGGAAGACCGTGCCTTCATCCGCTTGCCAGTCCGAAGATAAAACGGCGTGCCTGCCCATCGCCAATTAGACAACTGCAGCTTGAGCGCGATAAAGCTTTCTGTAAAACTTCTTTCGTTTTCAACATCTTGCCGATAGGATTTCATGTCACCGTGGGCGCTATATTGACCACGAACAATATGGTGCGTCTCTACATCATCAAGTGCACGTATGACTTTCAGTTTTTCATCGCGAACCGCATCAGGATCAAACTTTGACGGCGGCTCCATCGCAATGAGGCAGAGCAATTGCATCAAGTGGTTCTGCACCATATCGCGCATCGCGCCGGATTTATCATAGTAGCCCCCGCGCCCACCAACGCCGACAGTTTCGGCAACAGTAATCTGAATGTGATCGATGTACTGGCTGTTCCAAAGCGGCTCAAACAAGATGTTGCCGAAACGGACAGCCATCAGGTTTTGAACAGTTTCTTTGCCCAGATAGTGATCAATACGGTAAATCTGGCTTTCATCAAAGTGCTTAGCCAAATCATGGTTCAGCGCGCGCGCTGTCTCAAGATCACGACCGAAAGGTTTCTCAACCACAATGCGAGAGGCCGCATCGGCTAGCCCAAAACTGGTTAACCGCTCTGCGATATCGGCAAAAAGACCGGGCCCTACGGACAGATAGAACGCCCGAACCACACCACTGCGCATTTGCGCCGCAAGTTCTTTCCATCCACCGTCGCCACGTGCGTCGGTCGTCACATAGTGCAGTTGTAGCAAAAAGTCGGGAAGTTCACGGCGTGATGAAAGATCATCTCCGCCGAATTCTATAATTGCATCGCGGACAAGTGTCCGAAAGCCATCGCTATCCATTTCTGAGCGCGCAGCACCAATGATACGGGCGTCCGCGGGCATCTGTCCGGCACAAAAGCGGCGGAAAAGACCCGGTAAAATCTTGCGGCGTGCAAGGTCCCCTGTCCCGCCGAAAATTACCAAATCAAAATCATCTACGGGTATGACGCGGCTGACCATGGGCAAACTTCTCCTTTGAACGCTATGTTAGCGCTAAACTTGAGCCCCTGTTACGATCAAATCCAAAGACTGTCCAGCGTCTCAGGCTTCCAGTTCGGCGTCCCAGTAGAGAAAATCCATCCAACTTTCATGCAAATGGTTAGGTGGAAACTTTCGCCCCATGTTCCGAAGTTGCTCTGATTCAGGTTGGCGCGGCGGTTTGCGAAGGCTCATCCCCAACTGTTTAAGCGAGCGCGATCCCTTCTTCAGGTTACATGGACTGCATGCCGCGACCACATTCGTCCAGCTGGTAATCCCGCCATCGGCGCGTGGCACCACGTGATCAAACGTCAGATCCCCTTTTGAGCCACAATACTGACAGGTGAATTCATCGCGCAAAAACAGATTAAACCGTGTAAAAGCAACACGCTTTTGCGGCTTCACATAGTCTTTCAAAACCACCACAGAGGGGATTTTGATTTTCGTCGAGGGCGAGCTGACGTAGTCATCATATTCCGCAACGATATCCACCCGCTCAAGCCATGCGGCCTTGATGGCATCCTGCCACGGCCAGAGTGACAGCGGATAATAGCTAAGCGGGCGATAATCCGCGTTCAGCACTAGGGCTGGATTATGCCGTAAGTTATTGGGTTCCCGTACAAAACTTGTCCTGAACTCGGGTTCCATTGGGTCGTGACCTCCGCATAGGTTTTCCATCGCCCAAAACGGGCAAGTCCGAAACACATGCGGGTGCAAGGTCCCGTCCTAAGCAGGACTATATATGGCGTTAGCCATCTGGCAAGCCTCTAGATAGGCTCTGAATGTCGCAGGTCGTAGTGGCCCCTAGAAAAACGAAAAAGCCGCCCTGCGCGGATGCTAAACAAACGCACAGGACGGCTTTTGGCGGACATCTGCCCGCCACTATTTTCAAGCTGGATTATTCGGCTTTTTGCGCCTCAATTGAGATTTTCAACTCAACCGCATCGCTTACGGCTGGAGCAAAGTTGCCAACACCAAAGTCAGACCGCAACAACGTTGTTGTCGCATCAAAACCCAACCAAGGCTTGTTGGCAAACGGGTGCGCGGCAGCCTTGTTCAAAACCGCATCAAGCACAACGGATTTGGTCACGTCGTTCATGGTCAAATCGCCTGTGATCTTGGCTGTATCATCGCCGGTCACTTCGATTGCAGTTGAAGTAAATGTTACCAAATCACCTTCTTTTGCACCAAAAAAGTCATCGCTCATAAAGTGGCCTTCACGGGCTTCCCAACCGGTAAACATGCTCATAACAGGCATTGATACGGAGACAGAACTGGATGAAGGCGCGTCGGCGTCAAACATGATCTCGCCTTCAAAGCCAGAGAACATACCGTAAGTTGTTGAAAACCCCAGGTGATCATAGCTGAACAGAATTTGACTGTGGCTCGCATCAAGTGTGTATTTTTCAGCGGCAGCAAACGCGCTGGTCGCAAGGCCAGCAGCCAAAACAGACGAAGTAAGAAGAGTACGGAACATAAAATAGCATCCTTTGGTAAATGTTTCTGATCACACCACATACCTTGCACAGGCGTTAATCAACTCGCGATCTATCAACATGTCGTGTTCGCAAAAGCACAAAGACGTGAAGCTAACAGCAATTGTGCACATCAGTGCACATGGCGCGACACTAACCAATCACCGCGATCAGGCGATGATAAATGGCAAACACTTGGCCTTGGGGCCCTGACACAAGGACCTCTGCCAAAGATGTATCAGTAGGCCGTGCTGCGATACCTGCGCCCTGCTCTGTTCGGACCATTGCAATTTGATCAGCGTTCGTCAGCCGCATGGAACGGATAATCTTGCCCGAGCCAATTTGACGCCGACGCAAAACTTTTGTGCGAAAATCAAATTCGGTCTGTGTTTGGCCGGTGCTGCGCGCGCCGTAAATCATCAACGCACCCACGACGACGAAAAGAGCGCAAACAGCCATCTGAACAGCCCAAAGCGCGCTCGGGATATCATGGCGGTTCATGGCAGCCATCAAAATACCCGCGCACAACAGCGCCACGCCAACCACAACGGTCGCAAGCTGCCCCAAGACACGCGCATTCACAGCACCGCGCTCTTTAATAATGATACCCCACTCGGTTTCGGTCTCATCCAACCGGACATCGACGACGACTGGATCATGGGAAAAATCTCGGGCAGGACTGCTGATACTCATGGTTTTGCTCACCTCATTACCCCGCCACACAAACCGCAAAGAACGGCAAAAAAGAGGCGCTTCAGCGGCCCTGCCAAGAAAAAGAAAAACTGTTGCGGTCTGCGGGCTTGCGCCATGTGTGTAAGGGCGCTAAACGGCAAGCCTGTCGTCCAACTCGATTGAACCGCGTAACCTCTCGTGGGTGGACGGGCGGCAGTTCATACCACCCTTTGAAGTGCGCCAGAAAATGAATGGAGCAACCCATGCCTTTGTATGAGCATGTGTTCATCGCGCGTCAGGACTTGTCCAACGCGCAAGCTGAATCCCTGATCGAACACTTCGGGACTGTCCTTGCGGACAACGGCGGCAAAGCTGTCGATTCAGAATATTGGGGCGTCAAAACGATGGCCTACAAAATCAATAAAAACCGCAAAGGCCACTACGCCTATTTGCGCTCCGACGCGCCTGCAACGGCCGTTCAGGAGATGGAACGCCTGATGCGTTTGCATGAAGATGTGATGCGAGTGCTGACCATCAAAGTCGATGAGCACGCAGAGCTGCCATCTGTACAAATGCAAAAACGCGAAGAACGTGGCGATCGCCGCGAGCGCCGCAGCTAAGAAAGGGCTAAACCATGGCAACTAAACCATTTTTCCGCCGTCGCAAAGTGTGCCCCTTCTCTGGTGAGAACGCACCCGCGATCGATTACAAAGACACACGTCTTCTGCAGCGCTACATTTCTGAGCGTGGCAAAATCGTGCCGTCCCGCATCACTGCAGTCTCTGCCAAGAAACAACGCGAGTTGGCCCGTGCCATCAAACGCGCCCGTTTCCTCGCCCTGCTGCCATACGCTGTTAAGTAAGGAGAAAGCACATGCAAGTTATCCTTCTCGAACGCGTTGCGAAACTCGGCCAGATGGGCGAAGTCGTCGACGTAAAGCCAGGTTACGCACGTAACTTTTTGCTGCCACAAGGCAAAGCGCTGACTGCTTCAAAAGGCAACATCGCTGGGTTCGAAGCACAAAAAGCGCAACTCGAAGCACAGAACCTCGAAACCAAGAAAGAAGCCGATGCAATGGCTGAAAAGCTTGGCGGACAGCAGTTTGTTGTGATTCGCTCTGCATCAGACGCAGGCGCGCTTTACGGTTCCGTGACAACACGCGACGCCGCAGAAGCTGCAACAGCCGAAGGCTTCACACTTGACCGCAAACAGGTTGCATTGATCGCACCGATCAAAATTCTCGGCCTGCATGACGTAGCCGTGAAATTGCACCCAGAAGTTGAGTGCACAATCACCATGAACGTTGCACGCTCAACCGAAGAAGCCGAGCTTCAAGCCTCAGGCAAGTCGATCCAAGAATTGGCTGCAGAAGCAGAAGCAGAAGCAGAATTCGAAATCGCGGAACTGTTTGACGATATCGGCTCTGCTGCATCTGACGATGATGATCTTGATGTGGCACCAGCTGCTGCAGATGATGCGGAAGACGCGTAAGACTAGCCCTTCTCGCTAGATCTAAGAAATTAGAAAGCCGCGCCCGATTGGACGCGGCTTTTTTTATTGGTTGAAATAAATACGGCACGAAGCGTTAGAATAAGTAGCGCACAAGGATCGCCGCCAGCATCACAACGCCCGCGACAATCACGGCCGTATCCACCAAGCTACCGAACCCTAAACCACGTTTTTTGTTATCCGACATACTCACCACCACATTACCGATTACGACGAAACCTGAGCGAGTGGGCCACTGAAACGATCCCTGTGTCAAGCGCGCGCAGAAGCAAACGTACAAATAGACAATAAGTAAAAGAAACAAAAAAGCCGTCCCTGATTGTTCAGGAACGGCTTATTCTTGTCAGTGCATGCGCGCCCAGTGGGCGCTGAAAGAATTACTCGTCTTCGAGCGCTTCTACAGCAGATTGCAGGTCATCCTTGCTCACTTCTTTTTCAGACACTTTGGCTTGATCCGCGATATGATCTACCACTTTGTCTTCAAAGAGAGGTGCGCGCAGTTGCTGCTGCATCTGCTGGTTTTGTTGAACGAATTCAAAGAACTGACGCTCCTGACCGGGGTACTGACGCGCTTGGTTCATGATCGCTTGGGTCATTTCGGCATCGCTTACTTCAACAGCGGCCTTCTGACCAATCTCTGCAAGCAACAGACCAAGGCGAACGCGGCGGCCAGCCAATGCGATATGCTCTTCTGTTGGCGTGATTTCTGGGTGGTCGTGACCTTCCACCTCAGGGTTCTCTTCGTGCCACAGTTGGTGCGCGATTTGACCAGCTTCTGCATCAAGCAACGACGGTGGTAGATCGAAATCAACCTTTTTGTCCAACGCATCAAGCAGACCGCGCTTCATAACTGCACGGGCAGCGCCTGCGTATTCCGCTTCAAGACGCTCGCCGATTTGACCTTTCAACGCAGCAAGATCTTCTGCGCCAAAACCCTTGGCCATCTCATCATTGATTTCAGCAGCAACAGGCTCTTTCACTGCTTTGATTGTGCATGTGAATGTCGCCTCTTTGCCCGCAAGATGCTCGGCTTGGTAATCTTCTGGGAAAGACACAACAACGTCTTTCACTTCTTCGGCTTTTACGCCAACAAGCTGTTCCTCGAAGCCCGGGATGAACGAGTTTGAACCCAAAACCAGCGGATAATCTTCAGCAGCGCCGCCATCAAATGCTTCGCCGTCAACTTTGCCCAAGAAATCCATGACAACTTGATCGCCGTCTTTCGCCTTGGTGCCTTTTTTGCGGTCTTTGAAGTTTTGCGCAGTCTCGGCCAATGAAGCCAGCGCCTCATCGATCGCTGAATCGTCAGCTTTAACAACCAGTTTCTCAAGCTCGATGTCTGAGAAATCAACGTCAGGAATGGCTGGCAGAGCTTCGTAGCTCATGTCTACGGCAACATCGTCGCCCTCTTTCCAGTTTTCGTTGGTCATTTTGACTTCTGGCTGCATCGCGGGGCGATCACCAGTTTCTTCAAAATGTTTGGCCATTGCGCCATCGATGGCTTCTTGCATGGCTTCGCCCATCACGCGTGGACCGTATTGTTTTTTCAGCAACGCCATCGGGACTTTGCCCTTGCGGAAGCCCTTCATTTCAATTTCTGGCTGCGCTTCGACCAGTTTCTCGTTAACTTTGGCGTCCAATTCCGCGGCAGGTACCACGATGGAATAAGCGCGTTTCAGACCTTCGTTCAATGTCTCAGTGACCTGCATAGGGATCGTCCTTTTATCGGCGTAATACGTAATTCAGCGGCCCTTCTATGAGGGTCGGCCAAAAGGTGCAAGCGCCTTTCAAAATATGCCTAAATCTATTGTGTAAATGGTACGGGTGAAGGGACTTGAACCCCCACGCCTCGCGGCGCCAGAACCTAAATCTGGTGCGTCTACCAATTCCGCCACACCCGCACTGCGCAAGGACTTAGCAAAGCTCTGCGCGGGATGCGAGAGGGTTTTTGCGCAACAGGCGAAAAAATCTGCATAAAATACATCAGGTCCCAGAATTCTTACCAAGACAGCACGTTCACCCTTTGTTAAGGTTAAGGCATTGAGACAGTAGCAGGACTTGCGTGATGGAGCCGAAAATGGCCGGACGCACTGCAGAGCAGGTTAATACATACGCAAGAACTGACCACTCTAACGGTGTGCACGAATTACATACGTCCGGTTTTGTGCCCGGCACGTTAATCATGACAGCGGAAGGCGAGCTTCCCGTTGAATACCTTAACGCAGGCGATCGCATTGTATCGCGCAACCGCGGTTTGGTCAGGCTTCACGGCGTTCATCAGAGTTCTGATATCTTAGACCCGATACACATGTCCGCTCATGCGCTCGGACCTGACGTGCCCCGCGGTCATCTGTCCTTACGCACCGATCAGCCTGTTTTGCTGCGAAACTGGCTGGCGAAGGCCCTGCGCGGGACACCTCAAGCTATCATTTATGCTGAAAAACTGGTTAATGGCGAGACGATTGTCCGCGGAACCAAGCGGCGCACGACGTTGCTACACCTGCAGTTTGACGCCCCACAGATCATTTATGTGAACGGGCTGGAAATGATCGTTGAGCGCGCACGTATCGCATCATTAACCGAGTAATCTTGTTCCAAGTGAGGAGCAGTTTATTTTCTGCACTTATTTTTGGCGCGTTGCTTAATTTTTAGGCAGCAATTCTAAATTCGCCAGTCACAGCCGATCTGTGTCGTCTGATATATTGTCCCCCATCCACAGACATGATTTGCCCGTAGCAGCACAATTCAGGAGGCTCTGCGCGGTGAAAAAACTCGAAGCAATCATTAAGCCGTTCAAATTGGACGAAGTTAAAGAAGCGCTCCAAGATATTGGTGTGCAAGGCCTTTCCGTAATTGAAGTCAAAGGTTTTGGCCGTCAAAAGGGGCATACGGAACTGTATCGTGGCGCTGAATATGTCGTGGATTTTCTGCCTAAAGTGAAAATTGAAGTCGTATTGCCCGATGATCTGCTTGATCCAGCGATTGACGCGATCATCAACGCGGCCAAAACGGACAAAATCGGCGATGGTAAGATTTTCGTATCTGACGTAAGCCAAGCCATCCGCATTCGTACCGGTGAAACCGGCGACGACGCTATCTAACCCATTCTTTACCCACACTATTTCTAAGGGAGCCATGGTAATGACAACCAACGCTGACATCGTAAAGATGATCAAGGACGAAGACATCGAGTATGTCGACATCCGTTTCACAGACCCACGCGGCAAGCTACAGCACGTAACCGTAATCAATGACGAAGTTGACGAAGACTTCCTTGATGGCGGTTTCATGTTCGACGGCTCATCCATCGCGGGCTGGAAATCGATCGAAGAGTCAGACATGAAGCTGATCCCCGATGCCAACTCTGCATACATCGATCCGTTCTATGCTGAAAAAACACTCTGCATTCACTGCTCAGTCGTTGAGCCAGACACAGGCGAGCCCTACTCACGCGACCCACGCGGCACAGCAGAAAAAGCAGAAGCCTACCTGATCTCATCAGGCATCGGCGACCAGTCATTCTTTGGCCCAGAAGCTGAATTCTTCCTGTTCGACGACGTACGTTTCTCTGTTGAGATGAACAAAGTGTCTTACCAAATCGACGCGCAAGACGCGTCATGGAACACAGACACCGAATACGAAATGGGCAACATGGGCCACCGTCCCGGCGTTAAAGGCGGTTACTTCCCCGTTAACCCAATTGACGACGCGCAGGACATCCGCGGCGAAATGCTGTCGACCATGAAGCGCATGGGCATGAAAGTGGACAAGCACCACCACGAAGTGGCGTCATGCCAGCACGAGCTTGGCCTTGTCTTCGGTTCACTCACCAAACAAGCCGATGAGCTGCAGAAATACAAATACGTGATCCACAACGTGGCACACGCATACGGTAAATCCGCAACCTTCATGCCAAAGCCAATCGCAGGCGATAACGGCACGGGCATGCACGTAAACATGTCCATCTGGAAAGATGGTAAGCCATTGTTTGCAGGTGACAAATACGCCGATCTCAGCCAAGAAGCGCTGTATTTCATTGGCGGCATCTTGAAGCACGCAAAAGCACTAAACGCGTTCACAAACCCGTCCACAAACAGCTACAAGCGTTTGATACCGGGCTTTGAAGCACCTGTTCTGCGCGCATATTCTGCTCGTAACCGCTCAGGCTGCGTACGTATTCCATGGGCCGAAAGCCCCAAAGCAAAACGCGTCGAAGCACGTTTCCCCGATCCCGCAGCCAACCCATACTTGTGCTTTGCAGCCTTGCTGATGGCTGGCCTTGACGGCATCAAAAACAAGATTGACCCAGGTGCGGCGTCTGACAAAGACCTCTACGACCTGCCACCAGAAGAGCTCGCAGAAATTCCAACAGTCTGCGGCAGCTTGCGCGAAGCGCTTGACGCTCTGGAAGCAGATCACGAGTTCCTCTTGGCCGGTGACGTGTTCACAAAAGACCAAATTGATGGCTACGTTGCTCTCAAAATGGAAGAACTGGTGGCGTATGAGCACACACCACACCCTGTTGAATTTAAAATGTACTACAGCTGCTAATCTCTGCTTTAGATGACAGAACTAAGGGCGCTCCGGATCGGGGCGCCCTTTTTCGTAGGCACGTGGTAAACTTATGGGTCACGCCACACGGCCTGAATAAGTGACATTACTGTCTCACCAACGCGCATTAACTATCGCGAATGACACTTTTTCGACTTCGGAAACAAAACATTTCCACAATTTTAACCTTATTGTTCCCAAATCGGCATCTAAACAAAGATCATCCAATAAAAGGATTGCAAAGATGCCGATATCCCAGACCACATCCCCAAATGCCGCACACGGCCAAATCAGCCCCAAGCGCGTTGAACGCAAAACACTATCGATCCGCAAACGCGGGAGCGGCGGATGGTCGGCCATTGCAATCCAATTACGCGCCACGCGCCCTGCCCGCGCAACTTTGGAAGAACGACTGCGCCGCGGTCTGATCTGCTGTTCGGCCTAACACCAAATCATATCTCCCCCCGACCAACTGCCGCGTCCGGATCACTTCTGGCGCGGCTTTTTCTTGTCGAAACTTATTTATGCAACCACAGGCAAAACGTAACTTCCGTCACCTTCCCGTGACGCCGATGAAGCATAACTTGCGATTGCACCGCCAAACTTGCACATATGAGACACAGCAAAAAGGGGCGCACCATGCCGAGCGAAACAATTGAATTCAAAAATAACGCTGGTCTAAGCCTGTCCGCGCGTCTTGATTTGCCCGCAGGAGACCCTGTTGCAACGGCGCTTCTGGCCCATTGCTTCACGTGCACCAAAGACCTGCCCGCCGCACGGCGCATCGCGGCCCGTCTGTCGGCCATGGGGTTTGCTGTTATGCGCTTTGATTTCACCGGTCTTGGGCAATCCGAGGGACGCTTTGCCCAAACGGATTTCACCTCAAACGTAGATGATCTGGTCGCTGCGAGCGCCTATCTGACCGACCGAAATTTGACGCCTTCCCTGTTGATCGGGCACTCCCTAGGCGGGGCCGCCGTACTGAAGGCCGCCGCGCAATTACCCCAGATTAAGGGCGTCGTGACCGTTGGTGCGCCTTTTGACCCCGCGCATGTGACCCATCATTTCGCCAGCGCCATTCCAGATATAATCGAAAAAGGTTCCGCCGAGGTGACCCTTGGTGGGCGGCCCTTTACGATTGGCAAACAGTTCGTTGAGGACGTCCAAGGCATTGAAATTGAGACCGCAGTACGAAACCTCAACGCTGCCCTTTTGGTCATGCATTCGCCCGTTAATGAAACCGTAGGCATTGAAAACGCCAGTCAGATTTTTGGCGCCGCGCGGCATCCAAAGTCATTTGTGACACTCGACAAGGCTGACCACTTATTGCGCAGCCCTGAAGATGCAGAATACGCCGCAGGTGTGATCGCCGCGTGGGCCGAGCGTTACATCGATGTTACCCGTCCCGCACCGCCCATTGGCGTGCCCGAAGGTGTTACCCGTGTGTCAGAGGCCGATCCCAAAGGGTTTTTGCAAGACATCAGATCAGGTGAAAAACATCACGTTCTTGCGGATGAGCCTCAGGCCTACGGTGGCACAAATCAAGGAATGTCCCCTTACGGGTTTCTTGCAGCAGGTCTGGGGGCATGCACATCGATGACAATTCGGATGTACGCGCGGCGCAAGGGCTGGCCCCTTGAACATGTGTCCGTCGACGTCACCCACGACAAGATGCACGCCCAAGACAGCGATCCTGCGACAAATGTCCGTATCGATAATTTCCGCCGCGCGATACACCTGTCCGGCCCTTTAACACCTGAGCAAACCACACGTTTGATGGAAATTGCGGACAAATGTCCGGTTCACAAAACTCTTGAGCAATCCAGCAGGATTGAGACCGTGCTCGCATCAGGCGCGTAAGTGACGACTGACCCGTAAACGGACACCTGTCTCATTGCGCTCCTAAGCGTCCGCTCATGAAAAAAGGCGCCCACCTAATTGGTGAGCGCCTTAATAACGTCAAATATGTTTCGCAGGATCAGCCGCGGGCTTTGCCGATTGCTTTCCACGCCATTGGCACGATCATCGCTGCAATCGCCAATTTCAGTAGATCGCCGTAGATGAAAGGTGTGAGGCCCCACTCAAGGATCGGCTTGTCCCAGCCGTAAAGTGTACCAAGCCACAACAGGCCCGGGATGTAGATAAGTGCGTTACCGATCAGCATCGCTGCAGCCATTTTCGCAGCACTACGGTCCCAGCCCATGCGCGCCAAAACACCCAAGGCGAACGTGGCAAGCACGTAGCCAACCAGATAGCCGCCTGTGCCACCCATCATGTATTCAATGCCGGACACGCCCGCCGCAGATGATGCAAACACGTCAAAGCCCGCCGCACCCAAGATCATGTAACCGATGATTGTGACCAATCCCAAACGCGGGCCATAGGCCGCGCCAACGGTCAAAACAGCCAATGTACCAAGGGTCATTGGTACGGGGATCATGGGGATCTTCACTTTTGCAGCGATCGCCAGCGCGGCAATACCCACTACTACCAGCATGATTTGCTTGAGGCGCAAAAGCGCGCCTTCGGATGCGCCAAACGCTTCGGTCAGGACTTTGTCGTTCATGGTCAACGCCATATCGGAGATCTCCAATCTTGTTCTCGTTACCGCCTGTTTAATCGCGCACACGGCCCAATCGCAAGAGAATAAGCACCCCGACCACAGTGTTAGCGACAGTACTGGCTTGTCATCACATAGTCTTTGCGCGGCCCGCGCACGTGCCAGACCGCTTCCCAAACCGGCCACTGGGTGAAATCATAAGACACATCATACTGATCCGGATCACACCAATGCGCCGCATCGCCCCCGCCCAGAGGGACCAGATGAAACGCACGGCCATCTGCAAATCGCACAGGCACATGATCCGCCCCCGAGCCATCATCAGGCGTGTCCCAAAAATATCTGCGGGTTCCTGTAATCTTGGGACCGAGCTCTGCCGCACCCGAGACATCTGTCCGCTGCATTTCAAATTGCAGCGCGCCGCTTTCATCATAGACAAGGCCTGACTGAACGCAGACGAATGTCCCCGTCCCGTTAAACCGCGCAACTGTGCCATCTGCATGGATAATTTTGCGGGTAATTTGCCAAACGCCCTCAAAATCGGACAACTGTCTCACTGCTGAATCTTTGCTCATTCCATCATCCGCCTTGCCCATATGCATATTGAATACGGCCCCATCATCACCGGGGTCCCGTACCCTGCCCTTGTTCCCATCTGCCCAAGGGTTTAAGAGGCCGCCAAGCCCCTTGCCAACCCCAACTCTCTTCAAAAAAGGCCACGCCCTATGATCCCTCGCTATTCCCGCCCTGAAATGGTCTCTATCTGGTCGCCGCAAACCAAGTTCAAGATCTGGTACGAGATTGAGGCCCACGCGTGCGATGCGATGGCTGATCTTGGTGTGATCCCACGCGAAAACGCTGACGCTGTTTGGAAGGCAAAAGACGTTGAGTTCGATGTGGACCGCATTGATGAGATCGAGGCCGTCACCAAACACGACGTCATCGCGTTTCTGACCCACTTGGCAGAGCACGTCGGCAGCGATGAGGCCCGCTTTGTTCACCAAGGTATGACATCATCGGATGTGTTGGACACCACATTCAACGTACAACTTACCCGCGCCGCTGATCTGCTGATTGCTGATCTTGAAGCGTTGCTAGCCGCCCTGAAGCGCCGCGCGATTGAGCACAAAGACACAATCCGCGTAGGCCGCAGCCACGGTATCCACGCTGAGCCCACCACAATGGGTCTAACGCTTGCGCGTTTTTACGCGGAGATGGATCGCAACCTGACACGTCTGCGCACCGCACGTGACGAAATCGCGACCGGCGCCATCAGCGGCGCCGTCGGTACTTTTGCCAACATCGACCCGCGCGTAGAAGAACATGTCTGCGCAAAGCTTGGCCTCACGCCTGAGCCGATCAGCACCCAAGTTATCCCCCGTGACCGTCATGCGGCATTCTTTGCAACTTTGGGTGTTATCGCCTCGAGTGTTGAGAATATCGCCACAGAAGTGCGCCACATGCAGCGCACAGAGGTTCTGGAAGCAGCGGAATATTTCAGCGCGGGCCAAAAAGGCTCCTCTGCGATGCCGCACAAGAAAAACCCTGTGCTGACAGAAAACCTGACGGGCCTTGCGCGGATTGTGCGTATGGCCGTTGTTCCGGCGATGGAAAACGTGACCCTTTGGCACGAGCGTGACATCAGCCACTCCAGCGTTGAGCGCACGATTGGCCCAGACACAACTGTCACCCTTGATTTCGCGCTGGCGCGGCTGACGTCCGTTATCGACAAACTCCTGATATACCCCGATAACATGTTGGCCAACATGAACAAATTCAGCGGCCTTGTGATGTCACAGCGCGTGCTGCTTGCCCTAACCCAAGCGGGTGTGTCGCGCGAAGACGCTTATGTCTACGTTCAGCGCAATGCGATGAAAGTTTGGGAAGACGGCAAAGATTTCAAAACAGAACTGCTGGGCGACAGCGACGTTGTTGCCGCTTTGGGTGTCGAAAGCATCGAGGAAAAATTCGACCTCGGCTATCATACCAAGCACGTTGATACCATTTTCAAACGCGTTTTCGGCTAAGCTTCATCACAGATGCGTGGCCTGCCCGCTTTGGGACTTGGCCACGCGTCGCGCCGCTCTATCCTCTAATGGGCAACCAGTTACGAGGATCTATGATGCGCACCACACTTATCGCAGCCCTTGCTTTGGCACCTACAGCCCTTTTTGCAGCAGGGTCCAGCAGCTCAACACCGCCCAAAGCCACCAAAACCACAACCGAATGTGAGACCGGAATGGTCTACGACTCGGACAAACAGAGCTGCGTCGAGATCAAGGAAAGTGCCCTTGGCAACGACGCGATGTTTGACGCCGCGCGCGAGTTGGCCTACGCGGGCCGCCACCAAGATGCACAACAAATGCTCAATTTGATGCAAATGCCCAATGACGACCGTGTGTTGACATATCTGGGCTTTACCCACCGCAAAATGGGCGACGCCAGCACCGGCCTTGCCTATTATCAAAAGGCGCTGGCCGTGAACCCCGACAACCTTTTGGCGCGCTCATATATGGGTCAGGGCTATATTGAGAGTGGCGACATCGAGCTGGCCTCAGCACAGCTGACCGAAATTCGCACCCGTGGCGGTCGCGGCACATGGGCAGAGATTTCCCTGCGCATGGCGCTGCAAAACGGCCAAGGCTACAGCTATTAAAAACGCTTAAAATGCAATCCTTTAGGGGGTTGTTCATATCCGCTGCGTTAGATGCCCCTAATTGATCGTCACAAGGGGTGTTGTGTGATTCCGTCCTTTCCAGAATTGCCCGCAGCGGGTTCTGACACGGCTGGCTTGAGCAAGCGTGAAAAAGCAGCCGTGATTGTGCGCGCGCTTTTGGGCGGTGGCGGTGAGTTGTCGTTGAGCACACTCGCGATTGAGCAACAGACCGGTTTGATGGATCAAATGCGGCAGATGAGCCCCCTTGATCGGGCCACAGTTGAAGCCGTGATTGATGAATTTGTCGCCGAGTTGGAAAGCACGGCGCTGACTTTCCCCAAAGACATTGGTGGCACCCTTGATTTAATGGGGAAATCTCTTGATCCCAGCCTTGCGGGACGGCTGCGCAAGGAGGCGGGCCTCGCCCCGCAATTGAACCCGTGGGAAACCATCGCAGGCCTGCCCGTGACACAGCTGGTTGATCTGTTAGCAGGTGAAAGCATCGAGGTTTGCGCGGTTGTTTTGTCAAAACTTCAGGTTGCAAAGGCCGCTGAAATCCTTGGCGCGCTGCCCGGTGAACGCGCGCGCCGGATTACATACGCCATTTCTGTGACAACGGGCGTCACACCACAAGCAATTGAGTTGATTGGCATTTCCATCGTTGACCAACTGGGTACCCAGCCGGTTCAAGCCTTCGATGACAGCCCTGTTGAACGCGTCGGCGCAATCTTAAACTTTGCCCACGCCCAAACACGTGATGACGTACTCGTAGGTCTTGATGAAACGGACGCCAAATTTGCCGAAGATGTGCGCAAATCCATCTTCACATTCGCAAATATCCCAGAACGCATTGACCCCCGCGATGTGCCCAAAATCACCAAGGACGTGGCGCCCGAACAGCTGTTGACCGCCCTATCTGCGGCGCTGTCGACAGGCATGGAGGCGCCTGCCAACTTTATTTTGGACAACATGTCCAAGCGGATGGCCGAAAGTATGCGCGACGAGATCAAAGATGGCGGGCCGGTGTCCCAGGCCGATGGCGAGGATGCCATGAGTGCTGTTGTAGCCACGATCCGCGAGATGGAAGCCGCTGGCACGTTGCTGCTGCTTGCGGAGTAAACCGCCGACGCGCGATATTCACGTCCTATCACTCGCACATATCTTACCATCATTGCGTCAGGGCGTTCTGACAGCTACACCGTTGAAATGGTGTGCCATTCGTGGCCTTCAGCACCAAAGAAACGACTGAAAGCAAAGCCTAACACGCATGCCCCGCCCCGTTGAGCCCCAAACATCTGCGACAAAATCAGAGACACGGTTTGCCTCTATGCTTGACCGCGTGACAGTCCAACATTGGTTAACTGATCTTGTATTACGCACACTGATCTGGCTCACAAAACGTCTACCCTACAAAACGCGTGTGCGGTTGATGGGGCAAATTGTATCGGGTGGTATTGCGCGACTGGCTGGGTATCGGAAACGCGCGGAAAGAAATCTTGCGCTGGTGTTTCCGCAGATGCCAAAGCCGGAAATTCGCAGACTTGCCAAAGCAGCTTGTGACAACGCTGGCCGCACTGTCATTGAGAATTACTCTCTCAACGATCTGGTAAAAGTCGTTCGCCAAGGCACGATCAGCGGCGACGGTATGACAGCCCTACGCGCCGCCCTTGATGTTGGTCGTCCTGTGATTTTTGCGACAGGTCATTTCGGCAATTACGAAGCACTTCGGATCCTTTTGAAAGACCAGGGGATCACGATCGGCGCGCTCTACCGACCGATGAAAAACACGTTCTTCAACGCCCACTACGTGGAGGCCATGCAAAGCGTAAGCGGTCCGATGTTTGCCCAAGGACGCAGTGGGACACGGGGATTTGTCAAACATCTGCGCGCGGGCGGCCCATTGGTTTTGCTATATGACATTTACTCAGGAAGCTCCCCAGAAATTCCGTTTATGGGGCAACCAACGCGCACGGCGCAAAGCATTGGCGAACTGGCCTTGAAGTTTGACGCGCTGGTGCTGCCATATTTCTGCATCCGCAACGCGGACGGCATCACGTTTAAAACCGAATTAGAGGCGCCCGTGGAAGGTGACAGCCCAGAGGCGATTATGCTTGAGTTGAACCGGCGATTAGAACAAAAGGTCTACGCCCATCCCGAACAGTGGTTTTGGATACACCGACGTTGGAAGAATATTCTTGGCGTGTCTTCTAACTGACTAACGCAGCCGCGCAGCACCCAAGATTGCACCGTGCGTTGCCGCTTGAATGATCGCCACAACAGGTCCGTCTTCGGCGCTATCAACACTTAACGACAGTGGCGCACGGCCATCCCATTTGCCGACCATTTGCCAATCATGGACGACGTTGGCGTATTCCAAAGTCTTACCGCGGTTCTCTCCGCGCTCAATCGCGACAGTCTGCAACGGGGTATAGCGTACCAGTTGAACAACCATTTGGCGTGGCTCATCAGTTTGCGCCGTTACCTCAAGCTGATCACCGGAACGGGTCAGCCCTACATCAACTGTTGCCTGTAAACTTCGGTGTTCTTGGACAAATTCAGCCAATTGCATCGGCTTGTAACCAACCACATGATCAACCCCGCCTACGATCATCTGCGGCGTATAGATTGACCGCGATCCAGCCGCGCGGGCGTAGCCTTTTTGTCGTTTGGTAAAGGCCGGATTTGCAAACTTGTCTTTCCAGCCGATGTAATCCCAATAATCAACGTGCAACGCCAACGCGATGACATCATCGCGGGCGGCCAATTCATGAAGCAACGCATCTGCAGGGGGGCAACTTGAACACCCCTGCGATGTAAACAATTCGACCACTATCGGATGATCGTCCGCCGCACTTGGACCCACGCTGCCAAATGCGCCAACTGCCGCCATACCCGCTGCAAATATAAACTGCTTCATGTGGTCTTCCTCAGATTTCCCTCTTCCTAACGCACGCGAGCCCCATGCGCCAATCAAGGTTTTGCGAGCCATATGACAACCAAACGCGTGGTTGCGCCGTATTTCGGTGTGCAATTGTATACAAAAATATACCAAAACGTCGATTAGCCGTTGATTTTATGAACCGAACAACGCTAAACCGCACCTAAACCTGATCAATCGTAGCCCTTTGGAAGGATGCCAAATGACCATTACAGTCGGACATGACAGCGCAAAAACCCGCAAAACGCTTACAGTTGGTGCACAAAGCATCGACTATTACTCGATTCCCGCAGCGACTGCTGCTGGCTTGGGTGATTTCGCGAAATTGCCCGCGGCCCTGAAGGTCGTTTTGGAAAACATGCTGCGCTTTGAAGATGGCAAAACGGTTAGCGTTGACGATATCAAAGCATTCGCCGAATGGGGTGCCAAAGGCGGCAAAAACCCACGCGAGATCGCCTACCGCCCTGCCCGTGTTTTGATGCAGGATTTCACAGGCGTTCCGGCCGTTGTTGACCTTGCAGCGATGCGCGACGGCATTGTGGCGCTTGGCGGCAACCCTGACAAAATCAACCCGCTGAACCCTGTTGATCTGGTCATCGACCACTCTGTAATGATTGACGAATTCGGCAACCCGCGCGCGTTCCAAATGAACGTGGACCGTGAGTACGAGCGCAACATGGAGCGCTATACCTTCCTGAAATGGGGCCAAAAAGCATTTGATAACTTCCGCGTTGTGCCCCCCGGCACAGGTATCTGCCACCAGGTAAACCTTGAGTATCTTGCGCAAACTGTCTGGACTGACAAAGATCAGAACGGCGTGGACGTTGCATACCCTGACACGCTTGTTGGTACAGACAGCCACACCACAATGGTGAATGGTGCTGCTGTTCTTGGCTGGGGCGTTGGCGGTATTGAAGCCGAAGCCGCAATGCTTGGTCAGCCTATCTCCATGCTGATCCCCGAAGTTATCGGGTTTGAGCTGACGGGTGCCATGATGGAAGGCACCACAGGTACCGACTTGGTCCTGAAGGTTGTTGAAATGCTGCGTGCCAAAGGCGTTGTTGGCAAGTTCGTCGAATTCTATGGCGCAGGTCTTGATAAATTGCCACTGGCCGACCGTGCGACAATTGCCAACATGGCGCCTGAATATGGTGCGACATGTGGCTTCTTCCCAATCGACAACGAAACACTGCGCTACCTGCGCAACACAGGCCGCGACGAAGATCGCGTGGCCCTTGTTGAAGCATATGCCAAGGAAAATGGTTTCTGGCGCGGTGATGATTACGCACCTGTTTACACAGATACCTTGCACCTTGACATGGGCACAATTGTTCCGGCAATTTCCGGTCCAAAGCGCCCACAAGACTACGTTGCATTGACTGGCGCGAAAGCGGCATTTGCCAAAGAAATGGAAGAGACCTTCAAGCGCCCAATGGGCAAACAGGTTCCCGTCGCTGGCGAAGATTACACAATGGAATCAGGTAAAGTTGTGATTGCCTCAATCACCTCATGCACCAATACGTCCAACCCCTACGTCATGATCGGCGCGGGCCTTGTGGCGCGCAAAGCTGCTGCACTTGGCCTTGACCGTAAGCCATGGGTGAAAACTTCCCTGGCACCAGGAAGCCAAGTTGTTTCGGCGTATCTCGAAGCAGCAGATCTGCAAGATGATCTGGATAAAATCGGCTTCAACTTGGTGGGCTATGGCTGCACAACATGTATCGGTAACTCAGGCCCAATCCAGAAAGAGCTGTCAGAAGCCATCGCCGAGGGTGATTTGGTTGCGACATCAGTGTTGTCTGGCAACCGCAACTTTGAAGGCCGGATTTCACCAGACGTGCGCGCGAACTATCTTGCGTCACCTCCCCTTGTTGTGGCCTACGCTCTTGCGGGCACGATGGACATCAACCTTGCGACGGATCCAATCACACAGACGCCAGACGGAAAAGATGTGTATCTGAAAGACATCTGGCCCACCAGCCAAGAGGTTGCCGAACTGGTTGAGCAAACCGTAACCCGTGAAGCGTTCCTGTCGAAATACGCAGATGTCTTCAAAGGCGATGACAAGTGGCAAGCCGTTGAAACAACTGACGAAAAAACATACGACTGGCCTGCTGCGTCAACATATGTGCAAAACCCGCCTTACTTCCAAGGCATCACAATGGCGACCAAGAAGATCGAAAACATCGAAGGCGCCAAGGTTTTGGCCGTCCTTGGTGACATGATCACAACCGACCACATCAGCCCTGCTGGTTCGTTCAAAGACACCACACCTGCTGGTCAATATCTGGTCGAGCGTCAGGTCCCTGTCCGTGAGTTCAACTCATACGGATCACGCCGTGGTAACCACGAAGTCATGATGCGCGGCACGTTTGCCAACATTCGCATCAAGAACGAAATGCTCGACGGTGTTGAGGGTGGCTATACCAAAGGTCCGAACGGCGACGAGACATCAATCTTTGACGCGGCGATGGCCTATCAAGAAGCTGGCACACCGCTGGTCATCTTTGGTGGTGAGCAGTACGGCGCGGGCTCGTCCCGTGACTGGGCAGCTAAAGGCACGGCCCTTTTGGGTGTTAAAGCTGTGATCGCTGAAAGCTTTGAGCGTATCCACCGTTCAAACTTGGTCGGCATGGGCGTTATCCCGTTTGAATTCACAGGCGGTGACAGCCGTAAATCACTTGGTTTGACTGGTGAAGAAACTGTGGCGATCAACGGTCTCGATACAATCGAACCGCTACAAGAAGTACCCGCGACCATCACAATGGCTGATGGGTCACAAAAGCACATCATGCTGAAGTGCCGTATCGATACCAACATCGAGATCGAATACATCGAAAACGGTGGTGTGCTTCACTACGTGCTGCGCAACCTTGCCAAAGCTGCGTAAGCTAGCCTCATAGTAATTAAAAGCGCCCCGCTGTTTATTCAGCGGGGCGTTTTTGTTTGAAGTGTTGAGTGGATATTTAGGAACAAAAGAAGACGCGGGTTATGCGCTACTTATTCTGCGCGGCTTCAATCTCGGGCAAGATGGTGCTTTCCAGAATGCTTTGCGTAATTGGGCCCGCGAAGCGGAATGTGATCTGCCCTTTTGCATCAACAACGAACGTCTCGGGAATACCGTAAACGCCCCATTCAATCGCAGTGGCACGGCCAGTTAAGTCCTGACCGACGCCGCGGTACGGATCACCAAGCTCATTCAAAAACCCAATAGCGTTCCCGTTGCCAGCATCTTTGTAGTTCACGCCATAAATAGGAATGCCATTTCCAGCGAGCGAAATCAGTTGATCATGCTCTGCACGGCATGGCGCGCACCAGCTGGCCCAAAAGTTAACAAGTTTAACACCCGCTTCACTAAGCGCATCCGGCGGGATTTCTGGTTTATTTGACAGTTGGCTCACAACAATCGGAGGCGCCTCTCGACCGATCAGCGCGGACGGCAAAGCATCGGGATCGTCACGGAACAACCCTGCCGCTACAAGCCCGGCAAACCCCACAAAGATAAGGGGCGGTATGATCATCAGCGGCTTAAGTGCCATTGTTCTGCCGCGCCTCAATACGTGCCTCAGCCGCAGCAAGGTCTGCTTTCATGCGTTTTGCCCGATATATCGAAAGACCAATAAGACCCAAAATCAAACCAAGCGAGATACAATAGGCCAACACAACATCCGCCGCGTATTTTCCCAGATCAATCATGCAGACATCCTTTCGCGGGCATTCAAAACTGCCAAGCGGCGGGCGCGCACTTCGGTCCGCGTGCGCAGCAAGACTAGGGCGACAAAAAGGACCGCAAACCCCACCATCGATATGGCCAGTGGGATGAAAAACACATCGTCCACTGTCCTCTCGCCCGTCGCGACCGGTACAGATGTGCCTTGGTGCAACCCTTGATTCCAAAAGCGTGTGGCATAGCGTGACAACAACGCAAAGACTGATCCTACCAAACACATCACTGAGGTCAGATCAGCGGCGGTATCTTTGTCCTCCACCGCTTCCCACAGCGCCATGTATCCCAAATAGAAGAGAAAAAGGATCAAGAATGATGTCAAACGCGGGTCCCACGCCCAGTAGGTTCCCCACATCGGATTGCCCCAGATCGCACCAGTGGCCAGCGCCACAAGCGTCATCACCATCCCGATTGGAGCTGCGGCTTTGGCTGCAAGCGCGCTGACGTGATGGCGCCGAATGAGCCAGATCAGGGACGTTACCAGCATCATCACCCAAACATTAATGGCCATCATCGCAGAGGGCACATGGATGTAGATAATCTTAACGGTGCTGCCCATCCGAAAATCATCTGGCGTGAAGAAAAAGCCCCAGATTAGGCCGACACAACACAACAACGCAGCACCCACGGCTGTCCACGGCAGAAGTTTGCCCGAAAGCGCCATAAATTTGCGCGGATTTGCATATTCCCAAAGTGACATGCGCTTCAAATAGCCCCTCTTTTCACGATTGTCAGCCCTATGCGCCGTCGCACCGCACTCACGATCCCTTGAGCCCTGCGCGCAATGCCGCAGCACTCGCAAATGGCATGATTGCAACTGCCCCTAAGGTCAGCCCTGCGAGCATAAATGCAGGTACGCTGGCGTCCAACCCTTGGCCCGCGCGGCGTACCACATCGGCACCAAATATCAGCGTTGGTACGTAAAGCGGCAAAACCAAAAGGGATATCAGCAGCCCCCCGCGTTTTAACCCAACGGTAATTGCCGCGCCGAATGCGCCGATCACACTTAACGCAGGCGTTCCGATTAACAACGACATCAGCAACCAGCCGTAAGACTGTGATGGAAGGTTCAACATAAGACCAAGAAGCGGTGCAGCTACGACCAATGGCAGCCCCGTTGTTAACCAATGCGCCAGCGATTTCACCGCAACGATGCCCTCTAACGGGAGCGGCGAACTAGCCATCAAATCAAGCGCGCCGTCTTCAAAATCTAACGCGAAAATACGCTCAAGCGACAAAAGGCATGACAAAAGTGCACCGACCCAAAGAACGCCAGGCGCGATTGAAGCCAAGACGTCTGGCTGCGGGCCCACACCAAATGGGATAAGCGTTGCAAGGATCAAAAAAAACGCGAGACCCAAGCCGAAGCCGCCGCCCGCCCGTATTGCGAGCCGTAAATCTCGAAGAAGAAGGGCCTTCACCAGTAGTCCCCGTCGAAGGTATCGGCTGTCACATCCGCTTTGGCCTTAAATGGTGTTAAATCAAGCGTTTCAGCCTCAATCCCAAGATCGATGTGCGTCGCAATCAGAGCAGCCCCACCGCCCGCAAGATGTGCCCGCACAACATCCGAGAAAAGCGCAACTGATGCGCGGTCAAGCGAGACTGTAGGCTCGTCAAGTACCCAGATTAGCCTTGCGGTAACGAGCAAGCGACCCAAGCCAAGCCGGCGCTTTTGGCCCGCTGACATTTGTGCGGCGGGTCGATCAGTCAACTCCATAAGGTTCATCGCTTGAATCGCGGCGTCCACATCCGATGACGCGTTGCCGTAAACTTCGGCCCAAAATTCCAGATTTTCACGCACTGTAAGTTGCGCCTTAATTCCGTCCGCGTGACTTGCAAACGCAATACTTTCCTCAGGCGCTTGGATCGTTCCGTTAACTGTCGGCTGAAGACCAGCAATAGCGCGCAACAGCGTTGTCTTTCCGATCCCGTTTTCGCCCCGCAAAATCAGCGCATTGCCCGCGGCGAGATGAAAACTGACACCTTCAAGCACTGTGATGCCACCGCGGGCAACGGCTACGTCATTAAGTTCCAGCATCAGACTGGGATCAGCGCCAATCCAATGCGACGCCCTTCTGAAACCAACACGTTGTATGTCCGGCACGCAGATGGAGACGACATGGGCTCAACACCGATGCCTGTCTCTTCAATGGCCGCCTTCAAGGACGTTGGGATATGCGCAATTTCCGCCCCTGTGCCCACAAAAAGAACATCGATTTGATCTGTAAACGATTGAATTGCTGCAACATCTTCAAAGCCCGCCCAAGGCACCACATCATTTGGCATTACCAAAATTGGCCCTTGAAAAACTTGCCCACCAACACGAAAGAACCCTGCTCCGTATCCATCAACCGGCACTGCATCATCGTAATGAATTTCGTTTAGCTGCATCGTTTTACCCGTTTCGTATTAGTCCCAAAGCGGCAGTCCAGAGACCGCCGAAATAGCAATGATTGTGTATGCAACCCGACGATATACTGCCTCGCGCGAGGGATCAAACAGGCGAGTGCCAATCAAAATACCCGTCATATATGGTAGTGTCAGGCCCGCACCGATCACGATTGCCTCAATACTCAGGCGCCCTGTTGCGCCCATGACGCCCAACAACAACAAATCCGACAAAAGCAAAAACAACATATTGTTTGCCCGCACCACGGAAACGGGTTTCGAGCTGGCCATGTAGAGCAAAATCACAGGCGGCCCTGCAAGACCGCTGGTCCCGCCGAAGAACCCTGCAAGCATACCTGTGACGTAAATCAACCATTTATGAAGCACCCCGCGGTAACGGAAGCCGCCGATCAAAATAACCAACAAAACAAGCGCAACCGTGGAAATGCCATACCGAAATACTTCGGGGGCAATGACACCCAGGATCGCCAATCCAATCGGCATCGTCAGCACATAGCCAACCCCAAGCCGCGCCACGTCCTTGGGATCACCATCGCGGATCGCACGTGGAACCGCCGGAACAGGACCAAATAAGTCGAGGATGACCATGGTGGTCAGTGCGACGAAAGGATCAAAAACGGAACTGGCGACGGGCATGTAGATCATCGCGGTGCCAAAGCCGGCAAAACCGCGAACCAAACCAGCGATAGTCACGGTCACCAGCAACAGCGGCCAAGCCTCGGGAATGAAATCCCAAGAGGTTATCCCAAACATGTATTCGCTCCCCGCATCACCCGCGGCAGCGCGCTAGGCATCAGTGTTGCCGAATTGTGTGCCGCCCTCGTCGGTCGGTTTTGACCAATCGCGCTTAACACCCAAAGCAAGCAACGTGGCGGACGCTACAAAGATCGACGAATACGTCCCGACGATCACGCCCCAAATCATCGCAAACACAAAGCCACGAATGACGTCACCGCCCAGAACGAACAACGAGATCAACGCCAGCAAAGTTGTGACAGATGTCATGAACGTGCGCGAGAGAGTCTCGTTGATTGACAGGTTAAGAACTTCCTTGAGGTCTTTCTTCTTATAGCGTCGCAAGTTTTCACGAACGCGGTCAAACACCACAACTGTATCATTGAGCGAGTACCCAACAATTGTCAAAAGAGCCGCGATGATCGCCAGATCAAAGCGGATCTGAAGTTCAGAAAAGACACCAATCGTAAGCACCACATCGTGCACCAACGCAGCGACAGCGCCAACTGCGAACTGCCACTCGAACCGCAACCAGATGTAGACAAGCACTGCCAAGATCGCCAAAACCACAGCGATCGCGGCTGTTTGGATCAATTCGCCCGACACAGTCGGACCCACGCTGTCCACTGCAGGAAACGGTAAGACCAAGCCACTATCAACGGCACTAAGCGCATCCGCAACGGCGGTAATCATATCACCGGACGCTGCTTCTTCACCCTCTTGGGCTTGTATGCGAATTTGGCTTACAAACTGGTCATCGCGGAAGTTCGGGTCAAAGACTTCCGTGATTGAAATATCCCCAAGCTCAAGCGGCTCAAGTGCCGCGCGGTAGCTTGCCACATCAACAGGCTGGCTGCTTTCCGTACGAATTGTCGTGCCGCCCTGAAAGTCGATCCCGTAGTTAAGCCCCTGAATAGCAAAGCTAATCAAGGCAACAATCATCATAACGCCAGAAATGCCAAGCCACAGTTTTGGACGAGCAAAGAAATCAAAATTGGTGTTATCGCGAACCAGACGCAAACGCATTGGCTAGACCTCCAGTGTTTTCGGGCGGCGGCGCTCGAACCAAATGACAACAATAAGCCGCGTCACGAAAATCGCGGTAAAGACGGATGTGAGGATGCCCAAGCCAAGCGTGATAGCAAACCCACGCACAGGCCCCGACCCCATCACGAACAGGATGACAGCCGTAATGAAAGTGGTGATGTTTGCATCAAGAATGGCCGACAGAGCCTTTTCATAGCCCAGCTCAATCGCCCGCGCGGGCCCTTTGGCAGACTTAAGTTCTTCGCGGATACGCTCAAAGATAAGCACGTTCGCATCAACGGCCATGCCGATGGTCAGAACAATCCCCGCGATGCCCGGTAACGTCAAAGTGGCACCTATCATTGAGAGCAATCCAAAAATCATCGCCACGTTCACAATCAGAGCCAAATTGGCGAACAAGCCGAAGGTTCCGTAACTCAGCACCATAAAGACAAGAACGCCCGAAAACGCCACAATGCATGCAATACGTCCCGCGTCGATACTATCCTGACCAAGCTGCGGGCCAATGGTGCGTTCCTCAACAAACGTCGGCTCAACCGGCAGAGCACCTGCGCGCAAAAGCACCGCAAGCTGCGTGGACTGCTCAAGCGAGAAATTACCCGAAATGATGCCTGAACCACCGGGGATCGCTTCGTTAATACGTGGCGCGCTGATCACTTCTTCGTCCAGCACGATCGCAAAAAGCTGGCCTACGTTTTCAGCCGTATAGCGTCCGAATTTTGCGCCCCCTGCCGAATTGAAGCGAAAAGAAACCGCAGGACCGCCATTTTGATCAAAGCTCGGCTGGCTATCGACCAACTCCTCGCCGGTGACAACGGGGTTTTCTTCCAGAACATAAAAGACGCCCTCCTCATCAATCGAAGGGAAAATCACATTGCCCACACCGGCACGGTCGTTCGTGTTACTCGTCCGCCCGACGACGGGGTGAAAGCTAAGCTGCGCAGTCGTGCCGATCAGGTCTTTGAGTTCTTGCGCAGAGCCAAGACCAGGGACCTGAATAAGGATGCGGTTCGTGCCTTGACGCTGAATTGTAGGTTCGCGGGTGCCAACTTCGTCAATCCGGCGACGAATAATTTCCAGCGATTGCAGCATCGTACGTTCATCTGTTGCCAGACGTTCAGCCTCGGACATGCTCACGATCAGCAAATCGTTACGGCTCGTCACCTCAAAGTCGGTCGCACCCACCGTTGACAGGCTTACAACCGGACGTGCCAGCGCGCTAACAATCTCAATGGCACGGTCCATTTTACTGGCATCAGAAAGGCGGATGCGCAGTTCTCCGTCTTCAATTCCAATCCGGCGGAACGTACCGATTGTGGCACGCTCAGCACGCATCGCATCAAGCACAGAGGGCCAAAAACCGACCAGACGCTTTTCATACACATCCTCAAGCGGCAGTTCCGCAAGAAGATGCGCGCCACCGCGCAGATCAAGTCCCAAGTTCACCAAACCAGACGGCAAGAACGCGGGCCACTGTGCCGCGTTCTCTTCAAGTCCTGCCCCAGTTGCACCGCCTTCAAGCGCCAACACGGCATCATTGTGCGCCTCAACCCGCGGATAAAACGCATTAGGAACAGCCAACAAAAGGCCCGCCACAATGGTAAGGATGATGGCGATGCGCTTCCAAAGGTCGATTTGCAACATGGGATAGAACCTTAAAAGAGGGACGAATTAGAGTTACTTAGCCGGTTCTGTTTTGTTCAAAACTTCAACAATCGTGCTTTGAACGACGCGCAGTTTAACGCCTTCGGCCACTTCAACTTCAGCTTCGTTTTCACCCTCTTTAACGCGGGTCACTTTACCGATCAGCCCGCCTTGGGTCACAACTTGATCCCCACGACGCAGAGCAGCCACCATTTCTTGGTGCTTTTTCAATTTTTGCTGCTGAGGACGGATCAGCAGGAAATACATGATCGCGAAAATCAGAATGAGCGGGATAAATTGTGCAAACGCTTCCATCGGGGGCCTCTTTTTGCTGGGATGTTGGGGGCAAAGCGCCCCGTTAAAGCTGGGCTGAACCTATGTGTCAATTTCTGCAGGCGCAAGGTGCGAAAACAGCCAAATGTGCGCGGCAGTTGCGCTGGTCATTTCATGCGGTCGGGCGTATATCGGGGCCAATATTATTCACGCGCAGGACTGAGGCACACCCCATGCACGACATTAAACTTATTCGCGAAACACCCGATGTTTTTGATGCGGCCATGGCACGGCGCGGCGTGGACACCCGTGCGGCAGATGTTTTGGCGATTGACGCAGCACGGCGGGCAAAGATCCAAGCCTCTGAAGAAGCCAAGGCCGAACAAAACGCCGCATCGAAACAAGTGGGCGCTGCCAAAGCATCAGGCGATGAGGTCGAGTTTGAGCGCCTGCGCGCACTTGTTGGCGCGAAAAAAGAAGACGTTGCGCGCCTAAATGATGAAGCCAAAGACCTTGACGGTGAGTTGACCGATTTGTTGATGAGCCTGCCAAACCTGCTTGACGCATCTGTACCAGACGGCGCGGACGAGAACGACAACGTCGAGATCAAAAGCTGGGGCACGCCGCGTGAAACGGATTTTGCCGCTCTTGAGCATTACGACATTCCCGCAATCGCTGCTGGTTTGGATTTTGAGCTGGCCGCAAAGCTGTCTGGCAGCCGCTTTATGGTGCTGTCCGGTGCCGTGGCACGCCTGCACCGCGCGCTTGCGCAATTTATGGTTGACCATCACGTTGATACCAACGGGCTTAGCGAGACTTGGACGCCAATCTTGGTACGCGAAGACATGATGTATGGCACCGGACAGCTGCCAAAATTTGGCGAAGACAGCTATAAAACAACCAACGGTTGGTGGCTTGTCCCCACTGCGGAAGTTACGCTGACCAACACAGTAAACGGCCAAACCGTGGACGCCGCGTCCCTGCCCCGCCGCCTGGTTGCGCATACGCAATGCTTCCGTTCCGAAGCCGGCTCTGCAGGTCGTGACACATCAGGTGTACTGCGCCAGCACCAATTCGAAAAAGTCGAAATGGTTAGCATCACACACCCTGACAACAGCATGGCAGAGCACGATCGCATGACCTCATGCGCCGAAGGTGTGCTTGAGGCGCTTGGTTTGCCGTACCGCACTATGGTTCTGTGTACGGGCGATATCGGCTTTGGGGCGATCAAGACCCACGACATCGAAGTGTGGTTGCCGGGGCAAAACGCTTTCCGCGAAATCTCAAGCGTTTCAGTCTGTGGTGACTTCCAAGCCCGCCGTATGAATGCCCGCTTCAAGCCCGAGGATGGCGGAAAACCTCAGTTTGTTCATACACTTAACGGCTCGGGCCTTGCAGTTGGGCGGGCATTGATCGCTGTGGTCGAAAACGGCCAACAAGCAGATGGCAGCGTGGTCATCCCCGAGGTTCTGCGCCCCTTCATGGGCGGCAACTCCATGATCCAAGCAGATGGCACATTAGCATGAAGGCCTGGCTGACCCTCGTTGTAACGGCCGCTTTTTTTGCGGCGCCATTGTTGACGGAACCCTTCACCGGCTACACCGACGGTCAGCTGCCCATCGCGCAACCAAACCCACCGGTGCAGCCCGAAGGCTACGCCTTTGCGCTTTGGGGCGTCATTTATACGTGGCTTGGGATTTCTGCCGTTTTCGGTGTGCTGAAGCGCCGTGATGATGCACGTTGGGACGCCGCGCGTCTGCCGCTGATCATCAGCATTGCGGTCGGTGCCGCATGGCTTTGGGTCGCCTTGGCCTCGCCGATATGGGCCACAATCCTGATCTGGGTAATGCTTGCGACAGCGCTCATGGCACTGCTCAATGCGCCTACAAAAGATATCGGCTGGTTTGCTGCCCCCGTGGGACTTTATGCCGGTTGGTTGACCGCAGCTGCAAACGTATCACTTGGTGTGGCGGGCGCGGGCTACGGCCTTTGGTTTGGGGCCTATGGCTGGGCATATCTGTGCATTACAATGGCACTTATCATCGCCATTTTCGTGATCCGCAAAGCCCAGTTTTCCGTCACCTACGCTGCCGCAGTCGTATGGGCCTTGGTCGGGATTGTTGTGGCAAACGGGCTAAACATGACGGGATACTTGGCACTGGTAGGGATCGGCCTCACCGCAACATTCGCGTGGCGCCGCTACACATCCAAATCGTAAGTCAGCCACTCGGTCTTTGTTGCCAAGCTATCGTATAATGCGCGCGCGGCTGCATTGCTTGGGGCGGTGATCCAGCGAAGAACACCCCATCCGCGTTGGTCACAAACCGATTGCAAATGCGTGATAAGCGCACGTCCAGCGCCGCTACCGCGAGCCGCCTCATTCACGTAAAGATCATCCAAAAAGCCACCAATCGACGCCGCTAGCGGCCGCTCAAACGCGCGCATATGCGCCAAGCCAACAAGCTGCCCTTCCGTCGTTTCAGCAACGTAGCACTCGGTACTTTTGGACGGATCGTGACACCAAGACCAAACCCGATCACGCATCGCTTGGGTTTGAGGCACACCGTAGAAATCAGCGTACCCCGCATATAGTCCGTTCCAAGCCGTGAAATCCGCGTCGCGTGCCAAACGCACAGTTATTTTGGCATTACTTCCCATCGTAAGAAGGCTTTCCAAGGTGCTTGCGCAACCGGCTCGGCGTTGACTTTTTCTTGTCTTTATAAGGGTTTGCCTGTGATTGGCTGCGCATGGTCAGGCGGATCGGTGTGCCCGGCATGTCAAAGTCTTCACGCAATCCGTTCACCAGATAACGCGAATAACTCGTCGGCAGTTTTTCGGGCAAACTACACATCACAACAAACGCAGGTGGCCGCGTTTTTACCTGGGTCGCATAGCGCAGTTTGATACGGCGTCCGCCCGGTGCGGGCGGCGGGTGCGCCTCGATCATTGAAGTCAGCCACCGGTTAAGCTGCGCTGTCGTCACGCGGCGGTTCCAAATTTCGTGGGCGCGTAAAACAGCCTCGCGCAAACGCTCAAGTCCACGTCCCGTTTTTGCGGACACAGTGATCAGCGGCGCACCGCGCAACTGTGGCAGAAGGCGTGTAAATGACTCCTTCAGCTCTTTTAGCTTTTCCTGCTTTTCGTCCTCGATGTCCCATTTGTTGACCGCAACCACGACCGCACGACCCTCGCGCTCGGCCAAATCGGCGATACGCAAATCTTGTTGCTCAAACGGGATCGCGGCATCCAACAATACAACGACGACTTCTGCAAATTTCACTGCCCGCAGACCATCACCCACAGAAAGCTTTTCAAGCTTTTCTTGCACTTTGGCTTTTTTGCGCATGCCCGCAGTGTCAAAAATCCGGACAGGTGTCTCACCCCATTCCATTTGTAGCGAGATCGCATCGCGTGTGATGCCAGCCTCAGGGCCCGTCAAAAGGCGGTCTTCGCCCAAGATTTTGTTGATCAGCGTTGATTTACCCGCATTCGGGCGCCCAACCACAGCAATCTGCAACGGCTTGGATTTTGTAGGCGCCACATATACTTCTTCAGCATCTTCATCATCTTCAAGCGTTACATCAACTTCAGGCTCTATAACTTTGTTTTTGCTCTCAAAGTCATCGACCAACGGAATGAGTTCTGCCAGCAGATCGCCCATCCCTTCGCCGTGTTCTGCAGACAGACGCAGCGGCTCGCCCAGACCCAACTCATAGGCCTCCATAACGCCATCATCTGCTGCGCGGCCTTCGCCCTTGTTCGCCGCAAGCAAAACATGGGCCGACTTCTTACGCAAGATTTCAGCAAACATCCGGTCAGTTGACGTCACACCCGCACGGGCGTCGATCATGAACAGACAGAAGTCCGCAATATCAACAGCGCGCTCGGTCAGACGGCGCATGCGGCCTTGCAAACTGTCGTCGTTGGCCTCTTCAAGACCAGCTGTATCAATCACCGTAAAGCGCAGGTCACCAAGGCGCGCCTCGCCCTCGCGCAAATCACGCGTTACCCCCGGCTGGTCATCGACCAACGCCAGACGTTTGCCTACAAGGCGGTTAAAAAGAGTGGATTTGCCCACATTCGGGCGGCCCACAATGGCGAGTGTGAAAGACATGACGTCAGAATCCCATCAATTGAAAGGCGGCGATACACCACCTTGGCGCTAACGGAAAGCGTGCAGTTTACCGCCGGTCGAAACAACATAGAGCGTTTCATTGGCCACAGCAGGATTGGTAGTGGCACCACCGGGGATCGACACGACCCCCAAAGCCTGTCCCGTTGTTGGATCAAAACTGCGCATTGTGCCATCGTTTGAGGCCACAATCAGGCGACCACCCGCAATAATTGGTCCGTAATGCGAAAACACAGCCTTTTTGCGGCGGTCACGCTCTTTCTCGAAATACGGCAAATCCACACCCCAAATCCGCTCACCGGTTTTCGCATCAACGCGCAGCAGCTCTGCTTGATCAGACACGAAGAAAATCGAATCTCCTGCGGGCCAGACGGGGGACAACGCCCCTTCCGTTGCGGTCCACAGACGCTCGCCGTTTTGTGCATCCAAAGCCGCCATGCGACCAGATTGGGTCGCAAGATAAATGCGCCCTTCAGACACCACAGGGTCAGAGGTTACATCCTTAACAGTCGCGTATGAGCGGCCCTTACGCTCGCCCGACAAAGACGTGTCCCACCGCCGAATACCACCGCGCTTGAACGTGGCGCGCACGTCGCCGTTTGAAAACGCAAATACCGCCAAATCACCAGCAACGACCGGTGCTGCCCCACCCACAACGTCCGAGGCGCTTGGAAGGCCAGATTGGGTCCATTTCACGCGGCCATTTCTGGCATCAACGGCCCACGCAATGGCGTTGCCCGCGATCACGTAAACAATTCCTTCAGCCACTGTGGGCGCGCCAGATGTCGGCGCGTCAAGGTCTTGGCTCCAACGGGTTTCGCCGGTGGCAACGTCAATCGCAGTAAGCGCACCAAAGCCTGTGGTCACAAAAAGAGTATCACTGGCAACAGCCAACCCGCCGCCTGATGCGTCACCACTGCGATCAGACGCAGGTGTCAAATCGCGCTGCCAGAGGCTGGCGCCATTGCTTGAGGTGGCCGTTACGGTTGCGGCACTATCAAGGGTAAAAATGGTCCCACCTGCCACAACTGGGTCAGCCGTAATGCGCTGTTTGCGCGTATCGCCTTGGCCGATATTGGCACTCCACGCGAGGGATAGATCGGCCCCTAAGGCAGGGTGGTTAATTTGGTGCTGCGCACTGCCAAACCGGTGGGTCCACGCATCATTCACAACAGGTGCGCGAAGCGACAAAACCCGTGGTGCATCTGCTTGCTCCGCCGCATCACCGGCATCTAAGGCTGTATCGGGCGCACTTAAATCAGCGTGCAAATCAAGCCGTTCACCTTCCAAAATCAACTCACGGTCACCACAGCCACTTACTACAAACGCGCTCAACCCAAGGGCCAATATCGCTTTTTTACTCACCATTGATCGTGTCATCTTGTGGTGTGCCCCTTTTGGTCACGTGTCTCATACTTTGGGCGAACGCTTTGCGACTGTTCAGATGCCTATCGCAGATCGTAGCACCAACACTTAGCTGTCGCTTGCCGCACCATCGAGCGAGCCACCCAACGCAACAATTGCTTGTGATGCCCGACGACGCAAGGCCGCAGATGTTTCACCATCCGCGATGATGCGCTCAAACCGCTCAAGCGCCGCATCAGTGTTTCCCGCCTCTACGTCCAAAAATCCAAGCTGCTCCTCAGCCAGCAAACGAAATGGCGCACCGGGTGTGGCAAGCGTTTCAAACCCCATACGGCGCTCATTTGCACTTGCCTCAGAGCCGCGCAACATTAGCGCTTTGTACTGGGCCAACTGACGATAAACAGGAAGTGCATCAGCGGATGTAGCCAGTGTGTCATATGCCGCAAGTGCCGCAGAAGTATCACCGTTTTGCACATGCGCATCCGCCAGCAAAAGTGTTGAGGCAGCACTTTGCGCCTCTAACCCAGCAAGGGCAGCAACAGACGCCGCAGGGTCTTCGGCCGTCAGCGCGCTCAGTAACGCATCCCCTTTGGCCTGTGCTACTTTGGCGGCCTGTGCTTTGCTGTATTCATTCCAAGAAGCACCGCCTACAATCGCAACCACTGCAACCGCGGCAATCCAGCCGTATTTGCGCATGGCGGCAAACAGTTGGTCATTGCGCAACTCATCGGTGACTTCTTCGACAAAACTATCGGTATTGGACATATTAAAGCGACCTTTATCACTGTCTGTGCCTGTTGTTGTATGAATTACCGTAGTTCTGGTTCAAGTGCCATGGGCAAAAGTGCTCAATTCCGCGCCAGTTCGCTCTGAAATGCCCAAAATGTCAGGCTGTTCAAAACATTTTTGAACTAAATGGTTTAGTATTACGTAGGATAGGCATATGTAGCTGACAACCGCGCAGTTGTGCGCGCAAAGCGATGAATAGGCTGACCTGACCCATGAAGATTTTCCCGATTTTAACTGCTCTGCTCGTATCTGCGTTCCTCTATGGATTGGTGTTTGAACGCGACGCGCTGATGGCAATTGCCCAGAATTCCGGCGCTGAAATGGAGGCAACGGACACATCAGACGCGGTTCAGCGGATGTCGGTCGTGGCGATGGCGTCGGCGGCACAAACAATCGACAGTGCTGTGATTGTTCGCGGTCAAACCGAAGCGGTGCGCCAATTGACCGTCCGCTCTGAGACATCTGGACTTGTGATCAACACGCCACTGCGCAAAGGCGCGTTCGTCGAAGAAGGTGCGGAAATGTGCGTGCTGAACCCCGGAACATCGCAGGTGCGCCTTGCAGAAGCCCTTGCACGTTTGGCCGAAGCAAAAGCAAACCTTCCATCCGCTAACTCACGCCTGCCCGAAGCACGCGCCCGCCTGCGCGAAGCACAAGCACGAGTTGAAGAAGCAAAGATCAATCAAAACGCCGCACGTACATTGGCCGCAGACGGCTACGCCTCAGACACCCGCGTTGCCGCCGCCCAAGCCAATCTGGAAAGCGCATTGGCCGCAGTCACATCCGCAACAGCGGGGATTCAATCTGCCGAAGGTGGCATGCAATCCGCCCAAGCCGCTGTGCAATCTGCCCAAGCTGCCGTTGAAAACGCCGAACGCGAAATCTCTAAACTGACCATCAGCGCGCCATTTGCAGGGCTTTTGGAAAGCGACACAGCCGAACTTGGCGCGTTACTGCAACCGGGGGCCGCTTGCGCGACCCTCATCCAGCTGGACCCGATCAAATTGGTGGGCTTTGTACCTGAAACCCAAGTGGACCGCATCACTGTGGGGGCCGTTGGCGGCGCACGCCTGACAGGTGAGCGTGAAGTGCGCGGACGGGTTACTTTCCTGTCGCGCAGCGCTGATCCGCTGACCCGTACGTTCCGCGTTGAGTTGGAAGTGCCGAACACAGACCTGAGCATCCGTGACGGCCAAACTGTTGAGATCGCCATCGCAAGCGACGGTGCTGATGCGCATTTGTTGCCCGGCTCTGCGCTGACGCTTGATGATCAAGGGCGCCTTGGGGTGCGCGTGGCCGAAGACGGTATCGCGCGCTTTGTCCCCGTCAGCTTGATCCGCGACACCATGGACGGTGTGTGGGTCAACGGCCTGCCAACAACAGCAGATGTCATTGTGGTGGGCCAGGAATATGTAACCGACGGCGTACCCGTTGATGTGACGATGCGTGGAGTGAACTGATGGTTGGAATGGTAGATTGGGCCGCGTCACGGGCGCGGATGATTATTGCCTTCATCGTGCTTTCAATCGCGGTGGGGGCTTTTGCCTATGTGAGCCTTCCCAAAGAGGGCGAGCCTGACATTGAAATCCCTGCGCTTGTGATCTCGCTGCCCTTCCCCGGTATCTCGGCGGAAGACAGTGAAAAGCTGTTGGTGAAACCGATTGAGACAGAACTTTCGGACCTAGACGGGCTGAAACGCATTACTGGCACAGCCGTGGAAAACTACGCAAACGTGGTGCTTGAATTTGAATTTGGCTGGGACAAGCCGAAAATCCTTGCGGATGTCCGCGACCGGATGAACACCGTTGAGGCCAATTTCCCCAATGGTGCTGAAAAATACAAAATCGAAGAGATCAACTTCTCTGAGTTTCCGATCATTATTGTAAACCTGACGGGCTCTTTGCCTGAACGCACGTTGGTGCGCGTGGCCAAAGATTTACAGGATAAGATCGAGGGCCAAGACGCCGTCCTTGAAGCGGCTTTATCTGGCCAACGCGATGAGATGGTTGAGGTCGTCATCGACCCGCTGAAACTTGAAAGCTACAACGTCACCGCGAACGAATTGATCAACGTCGTTGCCAACAACAATTTGTTGGTTGCCGCCGGAAACGTAGACACAAGCGCGTCCTCAATCGGCATCAAAATCCCCTCCTCGTTTGATGAAGCCCAAGACATTTACAGCTTGCCCGTCAAAACCAACGGCGACCGCGTGATCACGCTCGGGGATCTCACGGACATCCGTCTCACGTTTGAAGACCGTGCCGGAACTGCGCGTTTTAATTCCGAAAATACCGTGGCCCTGCAAGTGGTTAAGCGCAAAGGCTTCAATATTATCGACACCGCCAACATGGTTCGCAAACTGGTTGAGCAAGAGCGTCAAAGCTGGGAGCCAGAGTTGCGCGCCGCCATTCAAGTGGGGTTCTCCAACGACCAGTCACGTCAAGTGGGCAGCATGGTCAGCCAGCTTGAAAGTTCCGTTCTGACGGCCATTGCGTTGGTGATGATTGTGGTGCTTGCCGCCCTTGGCCCGCGCCCTGCGCTGCTTGTGGGCTTTGCCATTCCAACGTCGTTTTTGTTGTGTTTTGTGTTGCTGGCCTTGCTTGGGGTTTCGGTGTCCAACATTGTGATGTTCGGCTTGATCCTTGCGGTTGGTATGTTGGTAGACGGCGCGATTGTGGTCGTGGAATACGGCGACAAACGCCTAAGCGAAGGCGCATCGCCCATGCAGGCCTACACGGACGCCGCAAAACGGATGTTCTGGCCGATTGTATCTTCAACAGCCACCACGCTTTGCGCATTTCTGCCGTTCCTATTCTGGCCCGGCGTGCCAGGTGAATTCATGGGCATGCTGCCGGTCACGATGATTTTCGTCTTGTCAGCATCCCTGCTCGTGGCGCTGATTTACCTACCTGTCGTGGGTGGCATTTCGGGCCGCATGACACGGGTCTTTGGCAAAACCTCTGACGCGCTTCGCGATAACTTGCCGTGGCTCGTGCGGTTGGCCCTTGTGGTGCCCGCCATCCTGCTGACGTTTGCAGGTGTCATGGGAATATTGAACACGTCCTACATCGTGCCGTCGGGCGGTATCTTGGGCGCGATCATCGGCTGCATCTTCTTTAGCCTTGGCGCATTTGCCCTGTCGATCACGGTTGGTTCTGCAACGCCCCTGAAAGGTGAAAAGCGGGTTAGCTCAGGACGCACAAGGACAATTTTTGGTAAATTCATCCGTCTTATCGTGGGCAATCCAATCATGCCAGTGGTTTCACTTGTGGCCGTAATGGCGTTTGTGATGGGGACCTTTACCTACTTTGGGACCAACAATAACGGCGTTGAATTCTTTGTGGAATCCGAGCCTGAGCAGGCCATCGTCTACGTCCGCGCGCGAGGCAATCTAAGTCTTGAAGAAAAAGACGCAGCCGTCCGTGCCGCCGAAGAAATTGTGTTGGCGCACCCCGGTGTTGTGAACGTTTTTGCCTTCGCGGGTGAAGGGGGCCTCGACACTGGTGGGCCCGGCGGCGGACAAGGCCCGCGCGACACGATTGGGCGTATCCAGCTTGAGACGATCCCATGGGATGACCGCGCTGATCGTCCTGATCTGGACGGTAACTTGGTGCTTGATGAGCTCAGCGCAGAGCTTGCAAAACTACCGGGGATTAAGGCCGAAATATCCGAGCTGGCCCAAGGTCCGGCCCAAGGTAAGCCACTGCATTTGCGTATTCGCGGCGATGATCTTGATGTGCTCAAAGACGCAGCACTGACGGCGCGCGCCAAGTTCGAAGCGACCCCAGGTTTGACACTGATCGAAGACACCCTGCCCCTACCCGGTTTTGACTGGCAGATTGATGTGGACGTGGAAAAAGCCGGTCGCTACGGCGCGAACGTGGCGACGGTCGGCGGCATGGTTCAGCTTGTGACGAGGGGTATCTTGCTGGGCCAGATGCGTGTCGACAGCAGCGATGAAGAAATCGACATTCGTGTGCGCCTACCCGAAAAAGACCGTGTCATGTCAACGCTGGACACGCTGCGTGTACGCACCCCCGAAGGTCTGGTGCCGCTGTCTAATTTCATAACCGTGAAGCCGGTCGCCAAGCTGGGTCAGATCGACCGTGTGGACCAAAAACGCCACTATGATGTGAAGGCAGACGTCGAAACAGGCCTTGCAAAACTGACCCTTGAAGGACCGTCTGGGCCGGATGGTTCTGATGCGGTTACGACCCAAGCGATCGTGCGCGAGCTTGAGGCGGACGCCGAAACACCCGCGGGTCAGCCAATCTTTCAACGGGGCGACACGCGCTATGCCATTTTGTCACTCACCGGCAGCCTCACCGCGGACGAGTTGCAAGCCAACGACGATGTCCTGATCGCGCCGATTAATGCAAACGAGCGTATCACCCTGATCACCGACTGGATTGAAAGCACATCCCCCTTCCCCGCAGCCCTTGAGTGGGAATGGGCAGGCGACCAAGAAGAACAGGCCGAAAGTGGCGCGTTCTTGATGCAGGCTTTTGCGGGTGCGCTTGGCTTGATGTTCATCATCTTGCTGGCGCAATTCAACAGCTTTTATAACTCGGTGCTGGTACTGCTGGCGGTGATTTTGTCGACCACAGGTGTGCTGATTGGCATGCTGGTTATGGATCAGGCCTTCTCGATCATCATGACCGGTACGGGCATCGTGGCTTTGGCGGGGATCGTGGTGAACAACAACATTGTGCTGATCGACACCTATCAAGAATATAACCGCTATATGCCACGGATTGAGGCGATCATTCGCACAGCCGAAGACCGTATCCGCCCCGTGCTTCTGACCACAATTACCACGATGGCAGGCCTCGCGCCGATGATGTTTGGCCTGAGCCTTGATTTCATCGGCGGTGGCTATTCCATCGACAGCCCCACGGCACTTTGGTGGAAGCAGCTTGCTACGGCGGTGGTCTTTGGACTTGGCATCGCGACGGTTCTAACGCTTGTGTTCACCCCGTCGCTTCTTGCGCTGCGCGTTTGGGTTGTGACCTATGCGCGTTGGATCGGCCTTGCGCTTGCCAAACTGTCACTTGGCAAAGGCTCTGTCGCAGCGCAGGATTGGGCGCTTCGCAAAGAGGCCTCACAGGTGAAACACCCCGAGATCATCTGGGGTGATCCAGAAAGCTCCGCGCAACAATCGGATGTTGAGCCACTTAAAGCCGCGGAATAAGAAACAATCACCCAAGCAGTGGAGGCAGGTCACACCGCTGCTTGGGTTTTCGGTCGGATTTTGCATTCACCTTATTGAACGCTACGCCATCTTCGCTAAAATTACGGTTCTGAGTAATTAGTGAGATGTGTTCATGGTTTTATTGCTGTCGATTTGTGTCGCCGTTGGTCTGGGTGCCCTGCTTGACGGGGGTAGTTCCTCAACTAACTTCGCCGAGCCTACACCACCAGACGCCCCAGACGAGACCACGGACGAAAGCGGCCAACCACGACCGTCCTTGCTGATTGGTGACGACGGGCCCAACGTTTTCACCGACGTAGACAGTACAACAGACGTCACGATCCAAGGGCGCGGCGGCGATGATGTGGTGGATTTAACCGGCCCCAGTAACGACATCATTTTCGGCGGTGCCGGAGATGACAACGTGAGCCCTGGTGATGGCGACGACGAGGTATTTCTGGGACGCGGTGACGACTTTTTTGGCGATGTCGGCGGGCGAAATGATCCGGACTACGGCGGGGATGATCTTGTGCGCGGTCAGGGCGGAAACGACACGCTGACATCCCTTGGCGGCCAAGACACGCTGTTTGGTGATACGGGCAACGATGTGATCAACACCAACGATTTCTTGCCCCAGTTTGACGGCGTTCAGGCACGACCTGACATGGGGTTTGGCGGACTTGGTGATGACCAAATGCTGTTCGATGACGGCGATACGGTATCCGGTGGTGAAGGCGTGGACGCGTTCCAACTGCAAGTGGCCAGCACCAAATCAACCGCCGTTACCATCACAGATTTTGATCCAGTGACTGAGGCCCTTCAGATCAATATTTCTGACGGATCAAACCCACTGTTCACGAACGAAAACAGCTTCACAGAGGCTTCAGAATTTGCAGACCTCAGCTTTGTCCAGGACGGCGCGGACACGCAGATCGTGCTGAACGAAACGCAAGTTCTGGCAATTCTGCAGAACGTTGACGCCGCCGCACTCAGCGCCGCCAACATCCAAGTCACCTAAGCCTCTTCTTCGTCATCATTTTGCTGGCGATGCCACATGTCTGAAAAACGCCCGCCCACCGCAAGCAATTCATCGAAGGTGCCGCGCTCGGCCACAAGGCCGTTTTCCAGCACAATGATCTGATCGGCGTGGGTAATCGTGGACAACCTATGCGCAATCGTGAAGACCGTGCGCCCGTGTCCCAACCCGTTCAACTCATCCTGAATGTCGCGCTCTGTCTCACTATCAAGGGCGGACGTGGCCTCATCAAGCAGCAAAATCGGTGGATCTTTCAACAGCGTGCGCGCAATGCCGACCCGCTGTTTTTCACCACCCGACAATTTCAGACCGCGCTCACCTACAGTTGTCTCGTAGCCATTCGGAAGCGCCATGATGAAGTCATGGATTTTGGCCGCCTTAGCCGCCGCTTCAACTTGACTGCGCGGCGCGTCGGGGTTGCCGTAAGCAATGTTGTAATAGACCGTATCGTTAAAAAGCACCGTGTCTTGTGGCACCACGCCGATTTGATCGTGCAGGCTTGTTTGGGTCACATCGCGCACATCTTGCCCGTCAATGCGCAGCGCGCCGGCGCCCACATCATAAAAGCGGAACAGCAGCCGCCCAATGGTCGATTTACCAGAACCAGAGGGGCCAACGATGGCAATGGTTTCCCCTGCACCGGCTTTGATACTGACACCCTTAAGGATGGGGCGCTCGGGATCATAGCCGAACTCAACACTGTCCAACTCAACCTCACCGCCTTTGACCTCCAACGCCCGCGCACCTTTTTTGTCTTGGACTTCCGCAGGGCTTTCAAGCAGATCAAACATCTCCCCCATATCCACAAGGGCCTGACGGATCTCACGGTAAACGGTGCCCAAGAAGTTCAAAGGCATCGTGATTTGGATCATATAGGCGTTGACCAAGACGAAATCCCCTACGGTCATCTGCCCGTTTTGCACCCCAAACGCAGCCATGACCATCACACCCACAAGGCCAGATGTAATGATAAGCGATTGACCAAAATTCAAAAACGCCAGCGAATATGATGTCTGAAGCGCTGCCGCCTCATACTTTTGCATCGCCCCGTCATAGCGTTCAGCCTCGCGGGCCTCGGCACCGAAATACTTCACAGTTTCAAAGTTAAGCAGGCTGTCGATCGCCTTTTGATTGGCGTCCGTATCTTGGTCGTTCATCACTTTGCGAATGCGCACGCGCCACTCGGTCACGCGGAACGTAAAGATGACGTAAAGCACGATCGTCGCCAGCACGACCACCAAATACCACACGCTAAACTGCACCGCCAAAATGACGCCGATCAACAACAGCTCCAACACAAGCGGGCCGATCGAGAACAGCAAAAATCGCAGCAAAAACTCAACACCCTTCACACCGCGTTCGATGATCCGGCTAAGCCCACCAGTTTTGCGGCTGATGTGATAGCGCATTGAAAGGCGGTGGATGTGAGTGAACGTCTCAAGGGCCAGCTGTCGCAGCGCCCGCTGACCAACCCGTGCAAAGATCACATCGCGCAACTGCTGAAAGCCCACGTTCATCAAGCGCGCCACACCGTAGGCCACTGTCAAACCAATGGCGCCCATGGCCAACATTGTTGCATCACCGTCGCCGCTCAGCGCATCAACCGCCTGCTTATAAAGCTGCGGCGTATAGACCGCGACCAGCTTGGCGATGAACAAAACCGTCAGAGCCGCCACCACGCGCCGCTTCACCCAAGGGTGTTCGGCGGGCCAAAGATAAGGGACAACGCGCTTGATTGTGCGCCACCCGCTGATCTGATCGTCGTTCAAATTGGCAGCGGTTTTTGTCAGTCGGCGCATCGGGTCTCTTTTCACTAAAACGTATAGGTCTACCCTAGTCCTTTCGCCCCGTGATGAGTAGCCCCGACACCAAGTAATCCACGATTAACTTTTGAAATCTGTCACGGACGTGAACAATTGCACCGTACAAGTAAAAACGCCCCCGCCCAGATATGTGATCCGGTGCAGGGGCGCTCTTGATGTCTTACAGATAACTGCGCAGTTTAGTCGGTGACGCGCACCGCAACCATACGGTCAGGCTCGCCGATCACGGCACCATTGGCACCGCGCCCCAGCTTGATCGCATCAACCACATCCATGCCAGCAGTTACTTGACCGACAATGGTGTATTGTCCGTTCAAATGCGGCGCAGGCGCAAACATGATGAAAAACTGGCTGTTGGCAGAGTTTGGCTGTGACGAGCGCGCCATCCCAACAACACCGCGGTCAAAGTTCAGGGTATCACTGAACTCGGCCGGCAGATCAGGCAGATCGCTGCCGCCCATACCCGCACGGCGCATGTCTTGGCCCAGTTTGCCGTGCTCAACATCACCGGTTTGGGCCATGAACCCTTGGATCACACGGTGAAACACCACGTCATCATACGCGCCCTCAGACGCAAGGGTCGTGATCCGTTCCGCGTGCATCGGTGCAGATTGTTCGAACAAATCAACCGTGATTGTCCCGTTTGCTTCGCCAGCGATGTCAATCTCAAGCCCCGCACCAAATGCTGGCGCGGCGCTGAGGAGCAAAGCTGCCAACGCGCTACGCATCAGCGGCGACTTTCACAGAAATCATGCGGTCAGGCTCTGCTGGTGGCTCGCCACGCTGGATCGCATCCACATGGTCCATACCCTCAATCACACGGCCATACACAGTGTATTGACCGTTCAGAAAGTGGTTGTCGTTGAAGTTGATGAAGAACTGGCTGTTGGCAGAGTTCGGATTGGCAGAACGCGCCGCACCCAATGTGCCGCGGTCGTGGGGCAGTTTTGAAAACTCGGCAGGAAGGTCCGGCAAATCAGATCCGCCTGTGCCTGCGCGGCCCAAGTTGAAGTCTTTTTCCATGTTGCCGTTCGCCACGTCGCCTGTTTGCGCCATGAAGCCGTCGATGACACGGTGGAACGCTACGTTGTCGTACTGGCCGCTACGTGCGAGCTCTTTCATGCGGGCGGCGTGCTCAGGCGCTACATCTGGCAAAAGCTCGATTGTGACGGTCCCGCCTTTGAGTTCCATCAAGATTGTGTTCTCGGGATCATTGATCTCGGCCATTGGGTCTCTCCATTTTGTGTTTGTGCGGAACCTAGGTCGGATCAATCGGATTGCCAAGCAGGTAGCCCCCGCGTTAGAGGTCGCAAACACCAATTCAACGCAGGACGGGCAAAAATATGGGCTGGAAAACACTTGATGACATGGCGCTTTCGGACAAACGGGTTCTGGTGCGCGTAGACATCAACGTGCCGATGGAAAACGGCCGTGTCACAGACGCCAGCCGCATCGAACGCATCGCCCCCACCATTGCCGATATTCGCGCCGCCTTGGGCTGTCCGATCTTGCTGGCCCACTTTGGCCGCCCCAAGGGCAAAGTTGTTCCCGAGATGTCACTACAACAGCTGGTCCCTGCCCTCAGCGACACGTTCGGCGCGCCCGTCACTTTTGTTGAGCGCCCGTCCCGCGAATTTATCGACGCACAGCCAATGGATGCCATCATCTTGCTCGAAAACACGCGCTTTTCGGCCATGGAAGAAGCAAATGACCCAGAAATGGCGGCTTTCTTGGCCACGTTGGGCGATATCTTCTGCAATGATGCTTTCTCTGCCGCCCACCGTGCCCATGCCTCAACGACAGGTGTCGCAACGCTTTTGCCCTCATGCGCGGGGCGTCTGATGCAGCAAGAGCTCGGCGCGCTTGAAGCTGCCTTGGGTGCGCCCAAGCGCCCCGTGGTCGCTGTGGTTGGCGGTGCAAAAGTGTCCACAAAGTTGGACCTGCTCTCGAACCTGATTGAGAAAGTGGACCACCTTGTGATTGGCGGGGGCATGGCAAACACATTCCTCGCGGCCCAAGGGATCGACGTGGGTAAATCCCTGTGCGAACACGATTTGGCCGACACTGCCCGCGCGATCATGGACAAGGCAGCCTCCACAGGCTGCGAGATTGTGCTGCCAAGCGATGTTGTCGTCGCCCGTGAATTCAAAGCCGGCGCCGAAAATGACGTGGTCGCCGCCAATGCCTGCCCCGCTGACGCGATGATCCTTGATGCGGGGCCTGACGCGGTTGCACGCATTGAAGCTGTGCTGGCAAACGCGAAAACGCTGATCTGGAACGGCCCGTTGGGTGCGTTCGAAATCGCGCCGTTTGATGCGGCCACAAACGCTGCTGCACAGGCCGCAGCGCGGCTAACCCGTGAAGGGACGCTTACTTCCGTGGCGGGTGGCGGTGATACGGTTGCGGCCCTGAACCAAGCGGGTGCGGCGGATGATTTCACCTATATCTCAACCGCGGGTGGTGCGTTCTTGGAATGGATGGAAGGTAAAACCCTTCCCGGTGTTGCGGCTTTGATGGCGCAGTAAATGCACCTGCGTCACACGCCCGAATACCCACAACAGATCACGTAATTACAATGCGTTACGCACCGCATTCATGTTAGCGCAACCCGTTAGCGCGACCATAATTGCGATGCGTAAACCGCTGCCTTAAGGGTGGGGTAACCGCGATATTTCGCGCCCCACAGCCTAAGGACGCCCCAATGACCAACCCTGACATGACCGCCCAAATCCGCACCGGTGACGGCTTCATTGCAGCACTGGATCAATCCGGCGGCTCCACCCCCAAGGCGCTGCGGCTCTACGGAGTTGAGGAAAGCGCCTACGCCAACGACGACGAAATGTATGACCTGATCCACGACATGCGCGCCCGCATCATCCGCGCCCCTGCATTTCACGGCGACAAAGTCATTGGCGCGATCTTGTTTGAGATGACAATGGACCGCGATGTTGACGGCACGCCCACCGCCGAGCACCTGTGGAACACCCACCGCATTGTGCCTTTCCTGAAATGCGACAAAGGTCTTGAGGACGAAGCCGATGGCGTGCAACTGCTGCGCCCCATTCCCAATCTTGATGCACTGTGTCAACGCGCCGTGGCAAAAGGCGTGTTCGGCACCAAGATGCGGTCTGTGATCTCGGCCGCCTCCGCCAGCGGCATCAAAGCGGTCGTCGCACAGCAATTCGCAATTGCGCGCCAGATCATGTCCCACGGCCTCGTGCCGATCATCGAGCCGGAGGTCACGATCTCAATCGCGGACAAAGCCGAAGCCGAAGCGATGTTGCTCGACGCAATCAAAGCCGAACTTGATGTACTGCCCGATGGCCAAGAGGTCATGCTGAAACTCACCCTGCCCGAAACCGCCAACCACTACTTACCGCTGGTTCAGCACAAAGCCGTCATGCGCGTTGTTGCCCTGTCAGGCGGCTATTCACGGACAGAAGCCAACACGCGCCTTTGCGCCAACACCGGTATCATCGCCTCATTCAGCCGCGCCCTTACGGAAGGTCTCAGCGCTGACCAAACCGACAGTGCATTCAACACGACGATTGCGCAGACCATCGACAGCATTTTTGACGCCTCCTGCGCGGGCTAAGGCCCAAAGGCTGCTAAATGAGCGAAAAGATACGGTTTTTCGGCAATTTTCAGCCCAATTAACCATTTTAGGGATTCCCACAGCGAATCGCCTCCAGTAGTGTCATCTCAAGCGCTCCGAAAAGTGAGCGCACCTAACTGAGGCACAGCAGAACGATGAAATACAACACCCGCAAACGCCATTCTATCGGTGCGATTGTGTATTTCGTCGTGATGTGCGCTGTTGGCTTTTATTTCACATTTGCCGCCGTTCAGGGCGATTATGGCATTTTTAGCCGTGCCGAGATTGAGGCAGATGCCGCAACGCTGCAGGCTGAACTGGACACGCTTTTGGCAGATGTGGCCGAGTTGCAAAACAAAACCCGTCGGTTGTCAGACACCTACCTGGACCTTGATCTACTTGATGAGCAGGCCCGTGATGTTTTGGGATATGTGCGCAGCGACGAAATGGTCATCCGCTAAGCCAACCGTGCCGACCCCGCAAAAAACTACGTCGTCCATAGTGCAGTACGCGCTGATTTTCACTTCTTAACAGTGAATTCACGCGCATATTTGATTGCTCCACTTTGCCCCTATTGATTTCCAAAACCCCCTAATGTAGAAATAGTTTAATGTTAAACTATATGCGTTTGCGCCCGTGACTTTGGGTGTAAGGAGGGAGCCTTATGGCCGCTAAGAAACCAGCCACACCGAATGTCTCAGCAGATGAGCTTCTTAACCACTACCGTGAAATGCTACTCATTCGCCGCTTTGAAGAAAAAGCAGGCCAGCTTTATGGCATGGGTCTTATTGGCGGGTTCTGCCACCTCTACATCGGCCAAGAAGCCGTTGTTGTGGGCTTGGAAGCGGCTGCAAAAGAAGGCGACAAGCGCATCACATCATATCGTGATCACGGCCATATGCTGGCCTGTGGCATGGATCCAAAAGGTGTCATGGCTGAACTTACTGGTCGCGAGGGTGGCTACAGCCGCGGCAAAGGTGGCTCGATGCACATGTTCTCTAAAGAAAAGCATTTCTACGGCGGACACGGCATTGTTGCAGCGCAAGTTCCCCTTGGCGCGGGCCTTGCCTTTGCGGACAAATACAACGGCAATGACAACGTTACCTTCATCTACTTCGGCGACGGTGCAGCGAACCAAGGCCAAGTGTATGAAACCTACAACATGGCCGAGCTGTGGCAGCTTCCCGCAGTTTTCGTGATTGAAAACAACCAATACGCCATGGGTACCTCGACCCAACGCTCAACCAAATCACCCAGCTATTTCGCACGCGGTCAAGCATACGGCATCGCTGGCGAAGAAGTAGACGGCATGGATGTTTTGGCAGTCAAAGCTGCGGGTGAGAAAGCCGTTGCGCACTGCCGCGCAGGCAAAGGCCCCTACATTTTGGAAGTGAAAACATACCGTTACCGTGGTCACTCCATGTCTGATCCCGCGAAATACCGGACCCGCGAAGAGGTCCAAAAAATGCGCGACGAGCGCGATCCAATCGAACAAATCCGCGACATGCTACTTACTGGTAAGCACGCCTCAGAAGATGAGTTGAAAGCAGTCGACAAAGAAATCAAAGCAATCGTCAACGAAGCGGCTGAGTTCTCAAAAGAGAGCCCAGAGCCCCATGTCGATGAACTTTGGACAGATATCTACGCAAGCGAGGACGTATAATTATGGCAACCGAAATTCTGATGCCCGCCCTCTCGCCCACCATGGAAGAAGGCACGCTGGCCAAATGGCTCGTCAAAGAAGGCGACACCGTTGCCTCAGGTGACATCTTGGCCGAGATCGAAACCGACAAAGCTACGATGGAATTTGAAGCTGTCGACGAAGGTGTGATTGGTAAAATCCTCATCTCTGAGGGCTCTGAAGGTGTCAAAGTGAACACAGCAATTGCCGTATTACTGGAAGAAGGTGAAGACGCGTCCGCCGCTGACACGGCTAGCGCCGCAGCGGCACCGGCTGCCGACGCGACAGCCGCGCCAGAAGCCACCAGTGTTCCAGCAACTGCCGCAGCACCCGCGGCCCCTGCTCCGGACACATCGCCAGATTGGCCCGAAGGCACGCAAATGAAACAGCAGACCGTCCGCGAAGCACTACGTGATGCGATGGCCGAAGAAATGCGCGGCAATGAAAGCGTCTTCTTGATGGGCGAAGAAGTCGCTGAGTACCAGGGTGCCTATAAAATCAGCCAAGGTCTGTTGGATGAGTTCGGCGCAAAACGCGTCATCGACACCCCCATCACCGAGCACGGTTTTGCAGGCATCGCCACAGGGTCCGCAATGGCTGGCCTGCGCCCGATTGTTGAGTTCATGACATTTAACTTCGCCATGCAAGCCATTGATCATCTTATCAATTCCGCGGCAAAGACGCTTTATATGTCAGGCGGTCAGATGGGCGCCCCGATGGTTTTCCGTGGACCAAACGGTGCTGCGGCACGGGTTGGCGCGCAGCACTCTCAGGATTACGCCGCATGGTACATGCAGGTGCCTGGTCTCAAAGTTGCGATGCCCTACTCCGCATCTGACGCCAAAGGTTTGCTGAAATCAGCGATCCGTGACCCGAACCCTGTGATCTTCCTTGAGAACGAAATTCTCTACGGCCGGTCCTTCGATGTGCCAGACATGGACGACTACACTGTTCCGTTCGGTAAGGCACGAATTTGGCGCGAAGGCACCGACGTAACAATCGTGTCATTTGGTATCGGCATGACATATGCTCTTGAGGCCGCAGACAAGCTGGCTGAAGAAGGTATCTCTGCGGAAGTTATCGATCTGCGGACTTTGCGTCCGATGGATATGGACAGCATCTTGGCGTCCGTGCGTAAAACAAACCGCTGCGTCACCGTCGAAGAAGGTTGGCCACAAGGCAGCGTTGGTAGCTACATCGGCAGCCAGATCATGCAGCACGCGTTCGATTATCTCGACGCGCCAGTGATCAGCTGCACAGGTAAAGACGTACCGATGCCATATGCCGCAAACCTCGAAAAACTTGCCCTTGTCACAACAGACGAGGTCATCGCCGCCGTTAAACAAGTCACCTACCGTTAAGGAGCCGCAGATATGGCAACTGAAATTCTAATGCCCGCGCTCTCTCCGACGATGGAGGAAGGCACACTTGCAAAATGGCTTGTCAAAGAAGGCGACACTGTTGCCTCTGGTGACTTGCTGGCAGAAATCGAGACTGACAAAGCGACCATGGAGTTTGAAGCCGTGGACGAAGGGGTCATCGGCAAACTCTTGGTCGCCGAAGGCTCCGAAGGTGTCAAAGTGAACACAGCAATTGCGGTTCTGCTTGAAGAAGGCGAAGACGCTGACAGCGCTGTTGCAACACCTGCTGCCGCACCAAGCGAAGCTGAAACTACAGTGGCTGAGGCCTCACCGGCGGCGCCACAACAAACGTCTCCCGCCCCCGCGGCACCACAGACAGCCAAGGGCGAACGCGTGTTTGCAACGCCCCTCGCGCGGCGTATTGCAGCGGATAAAGGCATCGATCTGTCATCCATGACCGGATCAGGACCTCACGGTCGTATCATCAAAGCAGATGTTGAAAACGCCACCGCTGCACCGAAAACTTCGGCTGCGGCAGCGTCAACCGCAAGCAGCCAATCCGCTACAATCGCACAAGGCCCGAGCACCGATCAGGTCATCGCGATGTATGAAGGGCGCGCTTTTGAGGAAGTTAAATTGGACGGCATGCGCAAAACAATTGCCGCCCGTCTGACCGAGGCGAAACAGTCTGTACCGCATTTCTACCTGCGCCGCGACATTGAGCTTGATGCGCTTTTGAAGTTCCGCGCTGAGATCAACGCAACGCTAGAACCTCGGGGCATCAAACTGTCCGTAAACGACTTCATCATCAAAGCCTGCGCACTTGCACTGCAACAGGTGCCAGAAGCAAACGCAGTTTGGGCCGGTGACAGAACACTCAAAATGGAACGTTCAGATGTTGCTGTTGCAGTGGCAATTGAGGGCGGGCTTTTCACCCCTGTGCTACAAGACGCCGATCAAAAGTCACTTTCTGCGCTTTCCACGCAGATGAAAGACATGGCGTCCCGTGCGCGTGATCGCAAGTTGGCGCCTCACGAGTATCAAGGCGGTAGCTTTGCGATTTCCAACTTGGGTATGTTCGGCATCGACAACTTCGACGCCATCATTAACCCACCGCACTCCGCAATTTTGGCGGTGGGTGCAGGTGCAAAGAAACCTGTCGTCGGCGCTGACGGAGAGCTGAAAGTCGCTACCGTCATGTCCACCACAATGTCAGTTGACCACCGTGTCATTGACGGGGCTCTTGGTGCGAACTTGTTGAACGCAATCAAGCACAACCTCGAAAATCCTGTTGGCATGCTTGCGTAAAGCCTCATCACTGAACTAACTGATACCAAACAAAAAGGCCGCTAGGAGATATCCCCTAGCGGCCTTTTTAAATACTGAAGTAGAGCTCTACTCGATCATTGAGCCACTCAGCAATTGATCCATGCTAATCGATGGCTGAGAGCACCCCGCCTCACCAACTATTTTAGCCGGTACACCAGCGACTGTTTTCATCGGTGGCACATCTTCAAGCACAACAGATCCGGCAGCAATCCGGCAGCATTGCCCGATTGAGATGTTTCCAAGCACATGCGCGCCGGCCCCGATCAACACACCGTCGCCAATTTTCGGGTGACGGTCGTCATCTTCTTTACCGGTGCCGCCAAGGGTTACTGAGTGTAACATTGACACATTATCGCCCACAACTGCGGTCTCACCGATCACGATAGAGTGGGCATGGTCGATCATGATCCCCTGACCAATCGTGGCCCCAGGGTGGATATCAATTCCGAACATTTCCGAGGTCCGCATCTGAATGAAATACGCAAGATCGGCGCGACCCTCGCGCCACAACGCGTTGGCAACGCGGTGCGCCTGAACTGCCTGAAATCCTTTGAAATAAAGGAGCGGCTGCATCAGGCGGTGACATGCCGGATCACGATCATAGACCGCGGCCAAGTCAGCCCGCGCCGCCAAACCCAACGCTGGATTACGGGCATAGGCGGCGTTTGCAATCTCTGCAATCAGCTGCTCTGACATCTCGCCGGACGATAATTTTAAAGCCAAGCGATAAGACAAAGCTCGCTCGAAAGTCGCGTGATGCAACAAAGAGCTGTGCACCAATCCGCCCAAAAGCGGCTCATCAACAATCGCTTGATGCGCTTCTTCTTGCACCTGCTCCCAAATCGGGTCGATGCTGCGGTTTGTCGTGCGAACATTTGCCATCGGTGGTCTCCTTCACGCCTGTCCCTAACCTAGCACATATGCAGCGCCAACCAAAAAAGTATACGTAACGACGGTCAAAATATCCCCTTAAGGCACGGCAATCTGTGCAAATGGTCCAGGTCCAAAACGATCCGAAAGCTGTGCGACTTCAAAGATTAGATTACCACTGATACTTAACGGCTCATTAAGCACCGCGGTGGGGCTCGTCACCGTCTGTTCAAGCTTCACGCCAGTTTCATCGCGTAACCTTATCAAGTATTGCTCGCTCATTTCACCGACGGGCACATCAAATCCATCCCAATGATCTCCGTCAATCCGTGTCCGCCTCATCCACTGCGCAGCAATGAGGCTATCGCCGCGCTGCACCTGCAAATGGCAAGGCCTATACGGACGAAGACTTGCCCCCGCGACTGCAAAACTATGCTCGCGGTAAGCGGCATCATTTACTGCACGGCCCGATGGTCCGACGCGGTAGGTCTGTTCTACACCGCGCTGATTTACGGGAAGTTCAAGCTGGCTGACAGCACCATCAAGTAAGACGACTTTGCTCCCAACAGGCCACGTATCAGGAACAAATGCATCCGTCCCCTGCTGCCCGCGCACAAGCCCCGAAAGGCGATACCTGTTGGGACCAATTAGAACCGCATTTTGCGCCTGAAAAAGTTCCCACACGGCCACATCACCGCGACCAATTGCAAAGACATTTTGACCGGACAGAAGGCTGTCTAGATTTACAGACGACAGCGCGCCGTGTGTGAGCTCAACATCAACAAAAGCCGTCCTGTCGATTACCCCGAATGGGCCGGTGTTCAACGCGGTTACGGTTGTGCCAGATGTCGCCTGTTCGGTGATCTGTAATTGCGGTTCAAAAGCCTCATCGGCGACCTCAATAAATACATCAGCCGGTCCCGTCCAAGGTAACGCATTTACCGCAACGAACGGGCCGGTATTGGGCGTTTCCGCACGGATAATGGCCAGGTCAAGAAACTGCGCGGCAACTGGCGTCGGCACGACAAACGGGCGAAGGGAAATTGGCACTGTCGCAGGGTCTGCACGGGCATAAACATCCGCATCAATCCGCGTCCCTTCCATCATCAAATGCGTAGATCTTGACACATTATCAATACGGTAGAGTGTTTTCGTCTCACCATCATCAGTTTGAACCACATCTCCTGCACCTAGATGCGCCATCGATGGGGGAACCGCAAAACTAACGCTATCTTGTCCCGCATGCGCCTCTGAGAGCCAGCGGTCAGCCATGCCTTGCGCTTCACCCGCGGTCAAAGCCAACGACATTTCTGTGCTTGAAACAACATTACTGCTCGCATCTGGCAAGGTCGATTGCGCCGTTGCAGTTTCATAATCCGCGTCCGCTTCAACGTAGCTAAATCGGACATCACTAATCAGGTCAGCACCGCTACCGCGCAGCTTCGAAATACCACCATTATTCTGATCTGATACAAGCAGTTCATCCAGCACAATCGCACCATGTGGATGACCGTCTCGCATTTGAAAAACCAGCGTTCCAGCGCGATCAATCACATCCAAACCGTAGGCCGTAATCAACGGTTGTAACGCCGCGCGACCTGTTTCGGATCCGCTATCTAGATAGCCTCTGACGTACCCAAAAAGACCCGAGGTATCTACCTGTGTTATGCCAGCATTATTCGCAATTTCACGCACAACAGAGGACAAAGATCGCGCAGAACTGCGCCCGTTTAGCCAATGCCCTCTGTCATAATTTTCTGCGTCGCTCCAAAGCTCGGCGTTGCCAGGAAAAAACGGAAATGGCCGCGCATCCCAAGCCCACACATGCGCCTTAGACATATCAACCATTGCCCCATCATATAGATCAGATTGAGGGTTGCGCTCCGGCTCATTCCAATAGGACAAATGGGCCCGCAGATACTGCATTTGCATTAGCTCATCACGCTGCCCGTTCGAGTAATGAGGCACTGCACTTTCAGATGATTTGGGATCAAGAAACCGGTTCGGCTGATTGGCCCCTTTATCGATTGCCGCACATCCAATCTCGGTGAAATAAAACGGCTTTGAGCGCGGCTGCCATGCTGTTGGCACCTCTGATCGCACCCCGCCGATACGTTCAAAATGAGAGTTCTCCCAGAAGCCACGAATGTCTTTATAGCGGTACACCCACGGCTCATCATAAGCGCCGTCTGTAATCGGCGTTCTGATTTGCGCGTCTCGTGCTTCTGGGCTTTTGTAGTACCAGTCAAAGCCCTCACCACCCTCAATATTGGATTGCAAATACCCCAAATCATAAATGCTGCCCCAAGACTCATCTGTATGGTCCGGCTCATCCCGCCAATCTGCGGACGGGAAATAATTATCAATCCCAATGAAATCTACGTTGTCATCAGCCCAAAGCGGATCAAGGTGAAACAACCGGTCGCCAGAGCCATCATCAGGCTGATATCCCCAGTATTCTGACCAATCAGCTGCATAGCTGATCTTGGTATTAGGTCCCAAAATGGTTCTAACGTCACGAACCAACCGAATGAGCGCACCAACTGCCGGAAAGCCCGCATCTGGCAAACTACGCGTCAATTCCCGCATCTCCGAACCTACGCAGAACGCATCAACGCCACCGGCAGCTTTGCACAAGTGAGCATAGTGCAGAATAAACCGGCGATAGCTACGTTCAGGCGGGCCTGTGTAGTGAACACCGTTCGCAGTTGGGGAAAAATCGCTCAGCGTACAAGTACCGAAAAAGTCAGATACGGCTTGTTCCGAGCTTGCAGAAATCCTTCCGCGCCACGGCAATTCAGGCTGTCCTATTTCAGCATCGCCATGAGGTAGCGTATTGCCAGATAGCTGCTCCATCAGGATAAATGGATAGAAAACAGTATGTTGCCCTTGGGCGCGCAAATACTGCAACGCCTCAATCACGGACGCATCGGACGGTGTGCCACCATAAACCGCGCGATTTTCTAACACTGGAACTGATCCTGCAGCAAAACGATCCAAGCCACTTACGTTCCACGGCATGCCTTCTGCGTCCACTCCGTTGGGCTCCGCACGTGGTGAGATTTCGCATTCACCTGCGCGCAAATCATTGCCAAACCACGAAACAACCAACAGGCTTGATGCGCATTTTGGCAATTCCTGCGCAAGCCCGTCAACCGAGGTGACAAAGTCGCTTTTCCCAGAGGGCGTATTCTCATTCACCGCAACCGTCGCGCCATCACGCGTCACATATGCAGGCGTCGTGGCCAGCGCATATTCACCAGTTCCCGGCATCATGGCGACGCCCCGAACTAACTCTGGGACATCCGCGATGGCGGCGTCTTCCTGCCCCGATCGAAACACTTCAAATGAGAAATTTGGAACTCGGTTTCCATACCGCTCAAGCGCAAGATCTTCGAATACAACATAGGCCGTGCCGCGATACGCAGGCACATTCCCCGCGCCTTCGATCGCCTCCAACGTCGGGTCAGCCAGTTGATCCGGTGAGCCATCATAAACACGGTAGTTGAGTTGGGTTAAATTAACTTCTGTGCCGTCCGCCCAGATGCGCCCAATCCCACTGATTGTGCCCTCACAAAGAGCCACAGCGATACTAATCGAATAGCTATACGCCGTCGTACGTTGTGTCGGCATACCCTTGCCACTTCGCGAAGTTGTCTGCGTCGTTTCTTGGAACTGTGACGCCCAAATAACTTGCCCCGCCACGCGCATCCGCCCATATACGCGCGCGACCGGGGTACCCTGACTAGCGCCCATTAACCGCAACCGGTCCATGCGTCCCGTTTCCACAGGCGCACTACCCGCGCCTGACAGGCGGCTATCAATCGCGCGCCCAATCATAGCACCGGCAAAGCGTCCTGCCACTGCCGATGAGACACCCAAAACGGTCCCGCCCAACATATTGCCTGCCGCGAATCCAGCGGCTGAAAGTACTAGGGTTGCCATCATAACTCTCCAAAAACGGGAACATCAAACCGCGCAACAATGCGCCGTTTCCACGGTGTACTGAGTGGGCTCTCAACGACGCCATGGTATTGATACGAATGAATAAATGTGGAGTTCTCTCCGCACGCAGACAAAATACCAACGTGTTTCGCAGCTGCGTTTGAGTGCACTCTGAACAGTAAAACAACGCCAGTCTCAGACGGCTCGAAATACCGCAACAATGCATTCCACAACACTTCGTCACCGCTGACCTCAGACCACGTAGGCGCATAAGCTGGCGGCACCTCTGGCGAATGCCCAAAGACGTCGCGCCACACACCGCGCAATAGCCCCAGACAATCACAACCTGCGTTCATTTCGCTTGCTTGATGAACGTAGGGCTTTCCAATCCAGCGCCGTGCATGGGCTACAAATAACGCAGCACTCATCGTCTGCTTCCACCACTCAAAGTGCTACTACTTATTGGGACGGCGACCATCCAGTCGTCCCCAGGCACATCCGGAAAGCCCTGAAAATTAGCCCCGTTCCGATACTTAATGCGGCATGTATCAAACCGCTTGTCACACCCTGCATATAGCTTAACGCTGTCGCCAATACTTAGCCGACGGCGCGCAGCACTCCAGATCTGGAGCTCCCGATCGTCTGTGCCCGCAACTTGCTTGTCAGATTTGATCTTGACCTGAGCACCCGCTGCGCCACCGCTCACTACGTGAACGGCACCCCGCTCAAACCAGCGAATTTTCAAACGTCCCATCAATAGAAACCGAAAACGATGTCTCTCCCGAGATGCTCGAAATAACGCCCTCAGCGTTGTAGCCCAAATGTTCAAGATCAACCCCACATTCTGGCGCGCCCAACTTTGCCAAGCACCCCTTTTGATACACACGTCCACGCGGCTGATTTAGGCGCTCCGCCAACCCGCGCAACTCCGCACGGAAAGTACCCTCGCTGCGCTCAATTTCACCGATTGTGCCTGAAAAAATCAGCTGGCGCTGGCGTGTATCTGCCCAATTCAACCACCAAGCGCGCACCTCAGCATCATCATAGAGCCCAAACTCAATATCACGTTCCGATATCGCAGCACTGTTCAACGCACCAACCGCTTCCGAGTTATCCACCGCCATACCGGTTGAGCTTTCAACCGCCCGAGCCGTCATTCCAGTATCAGCACGAAACTTAATACCGTCGAACTCCAGATCACCGTCATGATCCGTAAACCCAAGTTGCACGCCGTCTTTACGGGTCACGGCCCACGCCCTGCATGTTGTTGTGCAACCACATTTCAGATGCTCATGAAAATCACTGTCGATGCTCATACACGGACCTCCACAACGGGAATGTCAGGAATATCGCCAGCCTGAAACGTCGACAGCGACGTCATGATCTGATCACTGTCAAACCGTGCGGGAACATCAAATTCAAAACCCGCAGAAATCTGAACGCCTACTTCCGGCGCTACAACAAATGAAATCACGCCGTTTGTATAGTCAGCAGCAAAATCAACACCTTCAACTTGCTCAACTTGATCAAGCGCAACCATCAAACTGCCATCAACTGGCTTTTGAATTGGACGCGCATATTGGTGCTCGCCCGACTTATACACTTTAACCAATTGAAAGCGCTTTTCGGCACCATCACCAACTGCAATATCTTGATCCACGGCAGACACTTCGGCCTGAACACTACATGATTTGTAATCAGCCCAATCCTTCCACCGAAATGCAAATAATTGGCCGCAACGCGCCTCAAAAAATGCTACGACAGCCTCAACATCGGTGAATGCGCGCAAACCAAGCCCTGCATCATACCGTCGCTTTGAGTGGGCCCAAGGCGTGTTGCGCTCTTCAAATCCGTTAGACAGCGTTACAATATCTGTTCGCCTCTCTGGTCCACCAATAGCACCAAAACTTAACCCAACCGGAAACTGAACTTCGTGAAAACTCATACCAAACTCCTAACCAACACGACACATTAGCGGGTGCGCTGACCCTTCGCCAAAGCACGCCCCAACTGCGCAGAAACCTGTGCTTGCGCGCGCTGAAATCCCGCCACGTCAGGAGTGCTAATATTCATCACAACACGAACCGGAGCGTTCGCCCCACCACCCTGCATACGCACACCAAGTGCGCCATCCGGGCCACGGGTTAATGGCATAATCGCCTCAGGTCCCGCCTCACCCATCAAGCCTGTTCCACCGCGCATCCCAAATTGCGTTGGGCTCGTCACGACCCCGCCTTTGGCAAAAGCTTGCACACGTCCCGACACTCCAGAACCGGCACCTTGCGTGCCAAAATTAGTACCGAGAGCGCCCGTAATTGCGCTCTCAAATAGCTGCCCAAAGTGGCTGGTAACAGGCTTGACGGCAGCCGAATAAGCCGCAGAAACTAAAGATGTCCCAACTTTGTGCATCACATCAGATAGCCTCAAGCCGTCTGATACAGCACCATCAATTGCCCGCCTCAGCCCGTTGCTCATCCCCTTTGACAGAACACCTGCATTGACACTTGATGTAGCCAGACTTTGCTGCATCTTGGTCAATTCGCCACTGAATGCTGCAGCTAGATTACTCGTCTGGTCCAGGCTTTGCCCCAGTGCGGATACGTCATCTTCAAACTCATCAATATTCATCTATTATCCTCCTAGGTCTGCATCAGGAAACTCGCGCGTAAGTGCTGAAAACCGATCGAACGTCAGAGGCGACGCCGCTAGATCAAGGCCAAGTAACAAGCTCAGTTCAAACGGCGTTAAGTCCCAAAACACCTCAGGTGACAGCCGCAAGTCAGAAAGACCAACACGCTGCAGCGCCCGCCATTCAAGCGTCATCGCCAAAGGCCCTCACCAATAGTTGCGCGGCGGCACGGGCAGCACCAAGTGGCCCGCCGTTAACGTCTGCATGCAGTAAGTCCGCAGCCGTTCCATCCCAATTTCCTGATGACAAACCTGCCTCGATAAGGGCCAGAACATCTAATGATCGGATCGAGTTTCCCTCAAACCTTTCAATCAGTTCTGTCAGAGAGCTAGCACCGAGTTTGACTTCAAGAGTTGCAAGCGCGCCCAATGACAGTCGCGCAACATACGGCTTACCGTTGACAGTAATTTCAACTTCACCTCTGTGGCGATTAACCATCATCAAATCGCCGTGAAACTTAGCGCGCCTGCTGACGCCAGAGCGAGTTCGTAGCTGGCCTCACCTTCGTAGCTTCCAGAATATTCAAGCGACGTGACCTGAAATGCACCCTCAATGATACCAAAATCTGGCACAACCACCTGACACCGCGGCGTCGCACCATCAAAGAAAACTTGGCGTGCCCTCTCATCAGTTGCTGCGTCCTTGAACACACCACTACCAGACACCTGCGCCTGCCGGACACCCGCGCCAGCCAGCAGTTCACGCCACCCTCCTGAACTTTCTAGACTGGTCACATCAACCGTTTCGGCATTAAAGCTAATCCGCGTTGCCCGAAGTCCCGCGGTGGTCTCAAAAACACCGTTTCCCGTCATATCCATTTTGATCAAAAGATCGCGGCCATTTTGTGCAGTCATCATCGTTCTCCATCAAATTTCAGTGGGGGCAATCGCCTCAAGGCGCGCCAGAATTTTCAAATCAATACGCCGCGTGCCACCTTTATCAGCGCGGCGTGCGCTGGCGCTTTCGAACCGCAGATCAGTGACACGCCCCACGGCGGTGCCCTCCTCATGCAATTCACGGTTTGCCCCTTCGACGCGGCGGACGACATCGGCGGCAATTTCCTTGGCTTCGGAAAAACCAGCCTCGGCGCAAATGACAGACACGATACATCGATGAAACGTACGGCGCGCAGAAACGTCAGATACGTCGCGTACGTTTTCGGGGCCAAGCAGAACGTAGACTTCAGGCACCACACCGCTTGGCGGCAAATCAAATACCTGCACACCAAGGGAGCCTTGCACATCATCTGTTAACGCCGCGAAAAATAGCCTTTGGAGTGCCGCCGATAACCCGTAACTCATGACGCCACCTGCCGGGATACACGGCACGCAAGATACCGCGCGTTAATGTCCCACTCTGAAACTCCGGTGACGTCGTAGACCCCGGTCGCATCAACCAAACGGTTCCCTGCCATGGGCCGCGCGTCATCGCCCACGGGTGCCGCACGCACGATGATCTCGCGGCGTTCTTGGGTAAGCACACCTGCCTGCCCTGTTTGTGTCACAGGGGTTGCTGCACGGACATCACCCCAAAGCCGCCCCAACACACGCCACTGGGTCCGGTACCCACCCGCGCCGTCACTGATGCGATCAGCCGTTTCCAGAGAAAACGAGCGGTTCAAACGCGGCCCCTTCATGCGGTGGCCCCCAATGAAATCCGCATCTCGCGGTAACGTTGGATCAGTGCGGTCACTCCAAAAGGCATGCAACCATTCGAAAGCCCAGTTTGCTCACGGTGCTCATAATAGTGCGTGGCAAGTAACATCACAGCCTGGTTTAGATCAGCAGGCACGTCAGACCATACGCCTGCAAGACCCGCCTGAAATCTGACCGTCAGCTCATCACCACCGGCCCCAATCACGTCCCCATCAAGCGTCACAAAGCTATGATGCGCACCTTGATCAACATTCGCGGCACCGACAATTTCATTGCCAGCGGACCAGACAGAAACATCTCCTACAATTGGAGAAATTGCCAACTTTAGCGTACGGGTTTGCTGCCACTTGCTTAAGGGCACCTCAAAGCCGCGCACCAACAACGCCTTACCTATCCGCGCCTCAATTGCAGAAATAGCGGCGCGCAAAAATGCCTTTAAAACAGGTTCTTGCGTATCATCCGTCGAAAATCCACTGCCAAGGCGAATGTGGGCTTTAAACCCATCAACCGGCAACAGGTCATCGGGGAAATTAGTATCAATGATGCGTGTCATAGGAGCCTCATGAAATTCAGTAAATGTCCGAGCAATCAGCGCAAAATAAGGGCGCGCGCCGCCTCGCATTGCTCGGACGGAGGGGAGCAGCTAGACAACACGAAGGTGGTCTTAGGCGCGCGCCCCGCGCAGAACTGTGCAATCGCAATGACCGCACAGCTCCTGTTCACAGCACCGCTTTACTGGGCTGCGAATTTCAACAATTTGATGGCCGCAAAATCAGTCACATCACCGCCCACCCGCTTGGTCGCGTAAAACAACACGTTGGGCTTGGCGCTAAACGGGTCACGCATCACGCGCAGATCAGGACGCTCGGCGATTGTGTAGCCACGGGCAAAATCACCAAAGGCAATCGGCGTCGCATTCACCTCAACGTCCGGCATATCCTCGGCGATCAGCACGGGGTAGCCAAGCAGACGCGCAGGGTCGCTTGAGGCCATTCCATCGTTCCACAAAAAGCGTCCATCACTGTCGCGCAGCTTGCGAATTTCACCAGCCGTTTTGCTGTTCATCACGAACGTACCATTGGCGCGGTAATCGGCCTCAAGCGCGTAGACCAGCTCAATCAACTTATCCGGATCACCCAAACCACCTGCTTCGCCAGTGATGATATGACCAATCTTGCCCCACTCGTAGTTGTCGTTTTCAACAGTCGTGTGGCTTAGGAAACCCATGGGTTTTTCCAAGCCGTCACCATTCACAAAGGCTTCTGCTTCTGAACGCGCGAAGGTCGTTGAGATTTTACCAGCCAGCCAGTTTTCAATATCAAAAGCACTATCATCCAACAGACGTTGGCTCGCTTTTGGCAATGCTGACAACTCGTGCAAGGCGATTGAAATACGGTCAATCGTGGGGGTGTTACTCTCGCTGGTGCCGGCCGTTTCATTGGCCCAACCCGCACCAAGATCGCCATGATCGACAAGCACATCATAACTGGTCGCATCAACGTTCACGATCTCAGCAATCGCACGGATTGAGGCAGCGTTAGCAAGGGATGACTTGATCGTGTCAGAGGTCACGGGATCAACCAAATATCCACCATCGCCAGCAATGGCACTGGACATAGATTTGCCCTCAAACGCCAACCCGCGCAGGGCATCTTCCTCGCCCAAACGCACATAAGCATCAAAAGCCTTCAGGTGCGGCGCTTCAAGCGGGGCCGCACTCAATGGGGGGCGGTTTGGCGTTGTCATCTTTTGGTTCAACATGGCAATCGTACTTTCTTGCTGGTTAAGTTGGTTTGTTAGATCAGCCTTGAAACCCTTCAAATCACTGACAAAATCGGTGATCGCAGTCTCAAATTGCGTGGCTTTTTGGGAAAGGATCGGCTGGGCGGAAGACATAGCTTTCTCGCCCCGATCCAATGCATCGGGTGTCGTCATAATCAGTCCTTTTCAAAGCAAAATAATCAGAGGGTGCCGCGCGGTATCACGTGGCCAATTGCTGCTGCGCCCGCCTGAGCGCCTCTGCATACGCGCATGATCCAAGGAGGGGCAAACCTTCGGATTTGGCCGTCACACGCGCCTCAGGCAGCATCGGAAACGTCACAAGCGACACCTCCCACAACTCCAGATCGGACAACATGCGCTGACCCTTGGCGTTCTTGCTGGCCGTCACCGTGCGGTACCCGATCGACAGCCCATCAATCGCCCCCGCCCCAAGAAGGGCCGCCGCTTCACGGGCCTTGGCCACATCGGTTAGTAACCGTCCGCTGACAAACAACCCATGGGCATCCTCATTTACTGTGTCCCACTCGCCGATCGGCTGCGTGGCATCATGTTGCCACAGCATTTTTACGCCACCACCATTTGCCTTCAGCGCATTTAAAGCGCGGGCATAAGCGCCGGCCATTACGACATCACCACCCTTATCCTCGATCCCGAAAACCGAAGCGTATCCCGCAACAATGACGCTATCATCACTGACTACATTCACCTGCAGACTGCGCGCGCTGTCTTTGCGTTCCAATGTCATCATATCCGTTTTCCTCATGCCAGATTAGGCGTCACAGTAAGCACCGATTGAAACGCTTGGGCCAAGATCACACCGACCACACCAAACACAATCAACCACAACCGTCGCTCAAGGCGTTCCATCGCGCTGTCCAAATCATCCAACCGCTTGCTCAGCATCTCAAACTGCAGCGCAGCCATCCGCTCGTGCAGATTGATCCGTTGGGCAGGCAAGCAATCAAGCTCACTCACCCCAAAAGGGTCTTTGGCAAACTCATTCATCACGGGCCTCCAATTCTACAGGCAAACCCAGCAAACGCCGCTTTTCAGCGTCACTTAGAAAATCCGCCGAACCGATGCGCGCCCATTGCTGATCGCGCTCGCCGGATAACGCAGCTACCTGATCAACGTCGGGCTTCAGCGTGACAGAGTGTGCCATCACTTGTCCCAGCCAATCCGCCAAGGCGGCAGTCACCCGCGTGGCCATTGGCAAAACCGTCAAGCGGTAGAACGCACGATTGGCCTCGGCGTAATTTGCATACGTCGCATCACCAGGAATACCCAACATCATCGGGGGCACACCGAAAGCTGTCGCAATCTCCCGCGCAGCGGCTTCTTTGGTTTTCTGAAATTCCATATCGGACGGACTAAACCCCATCGGCTTCCAATCCAGCCCCCCCTCAAGCAACATCGGTCGCCCCGCATTTCGCGCCCCTTGGTGATGCGTTTCCATCTCATCAACAAGACGGTCGTATTGATCCGTGGTCATCGTTCCAGACCCGTCAGCGCTTGAATACACAATCGCCCCGCTCGGACGCGCCGCGTTATCTAAAAGTCCCTTTGACCAGCGCGACGCGGCATTATGCACATCAAGTGCTGTCGCCGCGGCCTGCATCGGGCTTAACCCGTAATGATCATCAGACGGGTGGAACGACTTAATGTGGCAAATTGGACCGGGCGCGCCCACATCAAAGCGGTGAACAGACCCGCCCACAGTGTAATCATACGCCACAGGCCAGCCATCAGCACCAGGCACCACCCGCACCCGATCCGAACGCAACACGTGCAACTGCTCGGCCTCGCCGCTCACCTTAACGTAGGCATTGCCGGTCAGCAGCAGCTGGCAATAAATTGCCTCCAACAACTCCGCCTGACCTTGGCCCGCATTGGGACGCGCCAACAAACCCAGCAACGGATGGGTATCAAAACGCTGTGACGCATCTTGCAGTACCAAAGGCAGAGCCGCAGCTGCCTCCGCAATCAATTTTACCGCCCGAAACCCTACAGGATTACCCGCAAATCCGGTCCGCGTCAGCGAACCCGCATCGCGCGAAGTCCAAGCCACACCGCCACCAGACATCACCGCCGGTCTAAATGACCGCGCTTTTTGCAGACCTTGCGGTGCACTTTTTCGAAACATATCAAAAACCATTCACTCAACTCCATGACCTCGCCCGTCCAAAAACAGCCGGTCAATACGGCCCAAAACAGCGGGCGCTAAATTTACAACAGGACCTACAAATTCACATCACAACGTGCGCAACCGCGGATGGCGGTACTTTGCAGCAGGCTCAATCATCACTTCGTTCAGCGCCCACACCAAGGCGTCTACTCGGTCCGGCGATCCCTTGCCCTCAAAGCCGCGCGTCGTCATTTGGCACATCTGTTCCTCAAGCACCTCAAGGTGGCGCACATGCCGCACACGGCCCTGCTCATAAAGCATCGCAACAGGCTCAGCCCGCGCTGCCTTACCCCGTGACGCACGGACCCCCGCATAGGGCGCAAGCGGATCAATCTGGCGGATCATTTGCTCTACCATGTCACCGCCTTGGTTCACTTCGGCCACGATCTTATCGGCCCCAAACTGGCGCATCGCATCCACCGCACGCGTTGCCCACGCCAGCGGAGAGGCCGCCGTCACCGTCTTGTCTGCAAGCACATATGCCGTCCAATCTTGGGGTGGGCCTTGCAAATTGGCCCCTACCACAACGATCCCGCATTCATCTGACCGCGTGTGCCCCGTGACAGGCGGATCAACCGCCACCACCACGCGGTCAAACCGGTGCACATCCCCGAGATCAACGCGCGTCGCCTCAAGCATCGCCAACGACCAAAGCGCGTCTTCGGCATCATCAAGCAAGACACCGTCCAACTCCTGACGGCCCAAACGTGTACCCGCATATCGGCGGCGCACCTCGCTTAGAAACCCTTGCGCCAAGAACCCAGCATTGGCCTCTGTTGGCGCATGGGTGGTCACCGTGCTGTCCACATCCAAAATATCCTTCAACACGCCAACATTACGCGGCGTTGTTGTGACAACCTGCTGCGGACACTCCCCAAGACGCAGCGCAAACTGCAGCATATCCCAACTTTCACGGGCTTTCTTCCACTTGGCCAGCTCATCGACCTAAGCACCGTCAAATTGCGGACCGCGCAGGCTTTCGGGCTCGGAGGCAGAAAAACACTGTGCCTCGGCCCCATTTGGCCAAACCAGTTTGCGTTTTGAGGCCAACCATTCTGGCTTACGATCTGGCGGAGAGCACGCCAGAATTCCGCTATCACCAAACACCATCACATCGCGCACTTGGTCATAGGTTTCCCCGATCAACGCCAAACGCTTGGCCTTGCCCGAATGAAGCGGCAAACTGCCCTCAACCTGACTGCGCACCCATTCAGCACCGGCGCGGGTTTTGCCCGCACCCCGCCCGCCCATGATCACCCACGTCCGCCAATCAGCCCCTTTGGGCGTATAGGCAGGCGGTAATTGGTGATCATGGGCCCACATCTCGAAAATATACGGCAAGGCCCGCAAATCGTCTTCGGTCAACGTGTCAAGGAACGCGCCTTGCACGGCAACATCGGCGGAGCTTAGCCAAACGGCCAGCGATCTCAGATCGTCGGGCATCGAAATCGATATCGTGTTCGGTGATGCGGTCGCGTCGCTTAAGCTCATCATCTCGCAATCGTCCTCGTTCTGCGATCACGGCATCGCGGGCCTTCATGAGGCCACTCAAATGGGTGGACAGACCCTTGGCCCCATCCATCTCGCCGCTCTCAATTTTCCGTAATGCCGCCTCGATAAATCGCTCATAGCGGCTCATTTGATCCAACGCTGCAGCCAAACTATCTTCCGTCTGGTCAAACGCGTCATGGTTCATGTTGCTCATAATTTGCTGCCTATGTTTGGGTGTTACCCCCTCCACAGACCGAAAAAGCGTTGTAGGACCCTGACTTTTACCAGCCGTTCATCCTAGGCAGTCTCTCCCAGCTATGGCCAAGTTATACCTTCAAAAAGAGCCAAAAGTCAAAGTTTCCAAGGCGGGGGGACGCAACACCCCACCGCGCGATATGCTTAATTTTTCTTAAAGAAACAGTGAGTTAACCGTCACCTTGCCTTTAAAATAAGGCGCGCAGCAAGGCCCAAAGCTTAGTTGGCGTTGCGCTCTGCTTCGATCTTGCGCCACTTGGCAACATTGGCGTTATGCTCATCAAGGGTGCGCGCAAACGCGTGCCCACCGGTGCCATCCGCCACAAAGAACAACAAATCAGTACTCTCAGGGTTCAACGCCGCCTCAATGCTGGCCCGTCCGGGGTTAGCAATGGGGGTCGGTGGCAAGGCCGGAATGACATAAGTGTTCCAAGGGGTCTCGGCGCGCAACTCACTGCGGCGCAGCCCGCGGCCCAAAATACCCTCGCCCTTAGTAATGCCGTAAATCACCGTAGGGTCCGTTTGCAGACGCATTCCGCGTTTCAAACGATTGGTGAAAACACTGGCCACTTGACCGCGCTCTTCTGCAACCGCGGTCTCTTTTTCAATGATCGAAGCAAGGATCAACGCCTCTTGAGGTGTCTCAACTTCCACGTCATCCGCACGCTCGGCCCAAGCCTGCGCCAGAATACGTTCCTGACGGGCGGCCATATCCGCCAGGATCTCGTTCCGGTCCTGACCTTTGCTGATCTCATAGCTGTCGGGCGCAAGGCTTCCCTCAGACGGAACAGCGGCGATCTCACCGCTCAGAAAATCAATGTTGTTGAGCGCCTCAACAATCGTCCAGCTGGTCACGCCCTCCGCAACCGCAAAACGGATCAACGTATCAGAAGCATCCAGCGCGGCGGTGTAGACAGGATCAACAGGCTCTACTTGTGGCTCAAACCGCGCCTGTTCAACATAGCGGTTGGTGGCGGGATCAAGCTCACGGACTTGTACTTGCTTACGTGTCACGCCAACGCGGAACACCACTTCGGTACCGCATGTATTGCGCCCACCGCGTGTCACCACATCAACGATCTGCTCCATGGATGCGCCCGCCTCAATCAAGAACGAACCCGCCTTCAGCTGGGACGCCTTCTCGGAATAATCCGCCCCAAGCCGGAAAATGCGCGCATTGCTCACAGCACCCTGCTCCGCAAGATCGGCGCTTACCGAACCCATCGACGCACCCGAAGGCACTTGCAAACAAATCGCCTCAGCGAGCGGCCCGCCCTCTTTATACTGCGACGTTCCCCAAACGATCACCCCGCCCACAAGGAACAGGATCACAATCGCCAACGTCAGCGCATTAGAAACGACGTGCCGCCACATGGCTTAGCGCACCTTACCCATGATCAGGCTGGCGTTTGTGCCACCGAACCCAAATGAGTTCGAGAGGACTGTCTCAATCTTGCGCTCGCGCTTTTCTGGCCCAATCAGATCAATCGTGTGCTCACAGTCCACATTCTCAAGGTTGAGCGTGGGCGGCGCCACTTGATCGCGGATCGCCAGGATACAGAAAATCGCCTCAACGGCACCGGCTGCACCTAGCAAATGGCCGATGGCCGACTTGGTTGATGACATGGAACACTCAGACGCCGCATCCCCCAGAACACGCTCAACCGCGCCCAGTTCAATGGTGTCGGCCATCGTGGATGTGCCGTGGGCGTTGACGTAATCAATCTCGCTTGGTGCAATGCCCGCACGTTTTACGGCTGCGCGCATCGCCCGCTCGGCCCCCTCGTGGTTGGGGGGCGGCGCAGTGATGTGGTGCGCGTCGCCTGACAGGCCATAGCCCAAAATCTCTGCGTAAATCTTGGCACCGCGTGCCTTTGCGTGCTCATATTCTTCCAGAACAACAACGCCCGCGCCCTCACCCATGACAAACCCGTCACGGTCCGCGTCCCAAGGACGGCTGGCTTTGGTTGGATCATCTGCGCGCTTGGTCGACAGCGCCTTACACGCGTTAAAACCCGCAACGCCAATCTCGGAAATGGGGCTTTCGGCACCACCAGCAACCATCACATCCGCATCATCAAGCGCAATCAAACGGGCTGCATCACCAATGGCGTGCGCACCGGTTGAACAGGCTGTCACAACCGCGTGGTTGGGGCCTTTCAGACCATATTTGATGCTGACTTGCCCACTGACCAAGTTAATCAGCGCACCAGGAATAAAGAAAGGCGACACGCGGCGCGGGCCTTTTTCCTTCAGCAACACGGCTGTATCGGCGATCGAATTCAACCCACCAATGCCAGACCCGATCATCACACCGGTGCGGAACCGGTCATCATCGCTCTCAGGTACCCAACCAGAATCGGCAATCGCTTGGTCTGCCGCTGCAACACCGTACAAAATGAAGTCATCAATTTTGCGCTGTTCTTTGGGGGGCATATACGCATCAGCGTTGAAATCGCCCTCTCCCTCGCCGCGCGGCACTTCACAGGCGTAGGTCGTGCCAAGATGGCTAGCGTCAAATTTCGTAATGGGGCCGGCACCGGATTGCCCGTCAAGCAGACGTGACCACGTCACATCCACACCGTCGCCAAGCGGCGAAACCATTCCAAGACCTGTAACAACGACACGGCGCATCGGTTTTCCCCCAATTTAGTACTGCCTATGGTGGCTATCACATACCGCGCCACAACACTCAGGGGCAAGGGCTTGCATACCAATCAGCGCCCCACCGCCCCACCTTTTTTACAAAAACAGCCCCAAAAACGCGAAACGGCGCCCCAATTGGAGCGCCGTTTGCTATCTTGCAGCTCCCGCTCTTGCGGGGCGCGAAACGTGCCTTAGGCAGCTTCTGTGATGAATTTCACTGCATCGCCGAAAGACTGGATGGTTTCAGCAGCGTCGTCTGGGATTTCGATGCCAAACTCTTCTTCGAACGCCATAACCAGCTCAACTGTGTCCAAGCTGTCTGCGCCAAGATCGTCGATGAAAGACGCGTTTTCTACAACTTTGTCTTCTTCAACACCCAGGTGCTCAACAACAATTTTCTTTACTCGATCTGCAACGTCGCTCATGGCAATCCTCGTCTTTAATATCGTCCTGTTAGGACCTTGGTCTAATGCCTAATTTTTAAGGCCCATAAGGAGAGCGACATTGCCGACCCTCCCTTCTCATGGCGCGACTTACCACAATTTCATGATAAGGCAAACGCTTTCGATAACGCTGGGTAAAGCCGTAAATAGCCCTACCGCAGAGCCTAGTACATGGCCATGCCGCCGTTCACATGCAAGGTCGCACCAGTCATATATCCGGCCTCAGTGCTCGCCAGATAGAGCACCGCTGCACCGATTTCGGCAGCTTCGCCCATGCGGCCTGCAGGAACGTTTGTCAAAATGCCCGACTTTTGATCGTCAGTAAGTTTATCGGTCATCGCCGTGGTGATGAATCCAGGTGCAACGCAATTCACGGTGATCCCGCGCGAGGCAACTTCATAGGCAAGCGACTTTGACATGCCGACCATACCCGCTTTTGACGCTGCATAGTTTGCCTGTCCCGGGTTACCCGTGCTGCCCACAACAGAGCTGATGTTGATGATCCGACCCCATCGCGCCTTCATCATGCCACGGATCGCACCTTTGCACAGGCGCATGGTGCTGGTCAGGTTTACATCAAGCACGCTCAGCCATTCTTCTTCTGACATGCGCATGAATAGATTGTCGCGTGTGATCCCTGCATTGTTAACCAAGATATCAACAGAACCCATCGCATCGGCGGCTTGCTTTGGCAGGGCTGTCACGGCCTCTGCATCAGACAAGTTGCACGGCAAAACATGGGCGCGTTCACCCAGCTCATCTGCCAATGCTTGGAGCGGCTCAACACGGGTGCCAGACAGGCCAACCGTGGCACCTGCAGCGTGAAGCGTTCTTGCAATTTCACCACCAATACCACCGGAAGCACCAGTGATAAGGGCACATTTACCAGACAAATCGAACATTTTAAGTCTCCTCCGCGCGTTTAGGCGGTTTTCAGTTTTGCAATATCATCGGGGGTGCCAACAGCGGCACAGGCGATGTCGCGGTTGATGCGGCGTACCATGCCAGACAGTGCTTTGCCCGCACCAATTTCCCACATCTCGGTAACCCCTTGGGCCCCCATCCACGCCACGCTTTCGCGCCAGCGCACAGAGCCCGTTACCTGCTCAACCAGCAATTCGCGAATGCGCGCGGGGTCCGTAACGGCCTCGGCCAAAACATTCGCCACCAGCGGCACCTTGGGGGCGGAAACATCGACCCGCGCCAAAGCATCGGCCATCACATCCGCTGCGGGCTGCATCAACGCACAATGGAACGGTGCGCTGACCGGCAACAGCACGGCACGTTTTGCGCCCTTTTCCTTGGCGATTTCAACGGCCCGTTCTACGGCCGCCTTATGCCCCGAAACCACAACTTGGCCCGGATCATTGTCATTTGCCGCCTGACACACTTCGCCCTCACCGGCTTCAGCTGCCTCTTTGGCCACCGCCTGCGCCGTCTCAAAATCAAGACCAAGCAAGGCCGCCATCGCGCCCAATCCAACTGGCACGGCCTTTTGCATGGCCTCGCCGCGGGTGCGCAACAAACGTGCCGTATCTGCAATGCTAATTGCACCAGATGCGGCCAGTGCAGAATATTCCCCAAGGGAGTGGCCCGCCACAAAACTGGCGTCAGAGATATCAAAACCTTCTGTTTCCAATGCCTTGAAGGCCGCAATTGATGTTGCCATCAGCGCAGGCTGCGCATTGTGGGTCAACGTCAGCTCTTGCTGATCACCTTCCCAAATCAACGTCGACAGCGACTCGCCCAAGGCTGTATCTACTTCTTCAAAAACCGCACGCGCCGCAGGGTATGCATCTGCCAGCGCTTTACCCATTCCGATGGTTTGTGCACCTTGTCCGGGGAAAATAAATGCTCTGCTCATGGTTGTCTCCACATTATGTTGACTGAGTGTCTAAACCGCGCACACATATTGTTCAACGATGGAGAGTTGCCCGCCCTGCACTTCCCTGTACCCTCACCCGTAATTTGTTATGACCAAGGAACGTCCCATGCTGTCCAACACCGCCAGCCACTACGGCACCATAACCAAACTCTTTCACTGGACCATTGCCTTTGGCATCTTTTTGGTGATCCCCCTTGGTATCTACGGCAACAATCTGGCCCACGCCATTGAGGCCAACGGCGCCGATGCACAAACCGTGGCCCGCGCCGCGTTCGTGTTTAGCCTGCACAAAACCATCGGCCTTACGATTTTGTTCACTGCCCTTGCGCGCATCGCGTGGGCCATCAGCCAACCAAAGCCGGAGGCATTGAACGGAGACAAAAAGGCCGAACATTGGCTGGCAAGCATGATCCACTGGTTGCTTTACGGCTCGCTCGTGTTGGTGCCCGTGACAGGTTGGATCCACCACTCGGCGACATCCGGTTTTGCGCCCATTTGGTGGCCCTTTGGACAGGACCTGCCGTTTGTGCCCAAATCTGACAGCACCGCACATCTATTCGAAGGGCTGCACGTTGTGTTTGAGCGGGTGCTGGTTGCCAGCCTAGTGCTGCACATCGCCGGCGCGCTGAAACATCACGTGATCGACAAAGACGCCACCCTGCGCCGCATGTGGTTCGGCACAACCGCAGTTGGCCCCCGCCCGCAACAACACAGCGCAAAAACAGCCATCCTTGGGGCGCTTGCGGTTTGGGTTATCGCGCTTGGGATCGGCCAAAGCCTTGGGCTGTATCGCAGCGACACGGGTCAAACCACCGCAGCACTTGAGAGCGTTGCAAGCGACTGGACGGTTCAGTCCGGCCAAATCGGCATCGCCGTGACACAATTCGGCAGCCAGACCAATGGCAGTTTCAGCGACTGGACAAGCGCGATCACCTTCGATGAAACCGCCAAAACCGGCAGCGTCACAACCACCATCAACATCGCGTCGCTCAGCATCGGATCTGTCACGTCCCAAGCGCTCGGGGCGGAGTATTTTGACGCCGCCACCCACCCGACGGCCATTTATGAAGGGCAGATCAGCCATATTGAGGCGGATCAATACGCCTCAACCGGCACGCTTACGCTCAAAGGGCAAAGCATTCCGGTTGAGTTTACGTTTGATCTGACCATCGTGGACGGGCTTGCCAAAATGTCGGGCACAACACGGCTTGATCGCACCGATTTTGGCATCGGTGCGGCCGACGAAGGCACGTTGGGCTTTGGTGTAGATGTATCGCTGAACCTAACGGCCGCGCGCTAAGTTACTGATATCCCAGCTGTTCGCGCATAAATGCCAGCGCAACAGATAACCCGTCAGGGGCAATTCCGTGGGCTGTGCCGTTCATCACATGGGCGAACACATCACGGAATTTCGCCGCCTGAAGGCCCTCAACCGCCGCAGGCAGAGACTGCACAGGCACAACATCATCCTCATCACCGTGTACCAACAAAACAGGAAAGTGGCTCTCGACCTCATCAGGCAGAGTATCCGGCTCAAGCAAGCGACCAGAAAAGCCAACCACGCCCGCTACTGCATCTTCACGGCGCGGCATCACATGTAGCGCCATCATCGTGCCTTGGCTGAACCCAAGCACGACCACTTGCTCGGGCAACAAATCGTTGTCGACCATGATCCCATCAAGAAACGCATTCAAGTCATCTGCCGCTTGAAACAACCCTGCGCGGCTTTCTTCCTCGCTTGATCCGTCAATCCACGGGATCGGAAACCACTGACGGCCCATCGGTGCGCCATCACATTCTTGCGGGGCGTCGGGGCTGATGAACATCGTGTCGGGCATATGCTCCGCCAACGGGTCCGCAAGGCCAATCAAATCAGCACCGTTCGCCCCGTAGCCGTGCAAAAACACCACCGCACTGCGTAAATCACCAGAGTGCGGCGCGCGCACTTTTGCATCCAAAACCCGTGTCATGAGATCCCATCCCTTTGCTTTTCAACATGGTAGTATGCCCACAAGAGCCGCGCTGCAACCGCGCGCCAAGGGGCCCATTCGGCTGCGATATCGCGCATCGCGCGCTCGGTCGGGCGGGACGGCAACTCAAACAACAACCGCGTCGCCTCCTGAAGCGCCAAATCCCCGTGGGCACACACATCCGCGTGCCCCAATGAGAACATCGCATAAATCTCCGCCGTCCAGGGCCCAATACCCGGCACCGCAACCAAAGTGCGCACCACATCGTCTGTTGGCGCAGCCCGAAGAGCATCATAATCCAGCCGCGCCTCGGCTAATGCCTTGAGATACTTCACTTTCTGACGGCTTAATCCGCAGGCACGCATCTCATCCTCTGTCGCGGTGCGCACAGTCGCGGGATCAGTCAAACCACCTGCCACGCATCTCGCCTCAATCGCGCGGGCCGCCGCCACGCTGACTTGCTGGCCCACAATTGCAGACATCAGGGCCGCAAACCCGTCAGGTTTGCGCCTAAGCGGTAAAGGCGCTGTCACGGCCAAGGCGGGCGCAAAGCGGGGCTCAATCTTGATCAACTCTTGGGCGCCAAAGACAACATCTTCCAAAGTTTCAATCAAGGTGATCAACACGCCCTCACCCAATCAAGGGCTGCCTCGATCGTATCAACTTTTGGCGCATCCGGTTGTGGGGGCCGTTCAATCATCGCAACGGGCAGTCCCAAGAGCGCCGCTGCATCCAGTTTTGACCGGCTCGCCGTGCCGCCTGCATTTTTTACCACCAATAAATCCACCCCGAGTGCCTCAAATAACTCCACTTCGCGCCCCACTGAAAACGGAGGCCGCCCAATGCAATACTCACCGCCCTCAAAGGGAAATGGCGACGTTGGCGGATCAATCTGGCGGCAAATGATACGGTGCCCTTCAAGGTTGGCAAACCGTTCAAGGGTCTGACGTCCCGTGGCTAAAAACACAGTCGACGGCGTCTTGTTAAGCAATCCTAGGACATCTGTCTCATCGCGGATATGGTGCCATTGATCACCTGCCTGCGCTGTCCATGCAGGTCTTAAGTATTGCATATACTTCAGACTCTTACGGGCCGAAACTAATGCAGTTCTATGGGATATCCGACTGGCAAATGGGTGCGTTGCATCCAAAACATGCGTGATCTTTTCACGCTCAAGATATTCGCAAAATCCGTCTTCGCCCCCGAACCCACCAATGCGCGTCGGAAGCGCCAGTGGTTTTGCCTGACGGGTCGCCCCGGCAAGGGATGCCACCGCGTTAACGCCCATTTTATACAGCGCATCCGCCAGAACCCGCCCTTCGCCAGAGCCCGCAAGCAACAGTACTTTCATGGTCTGTCTCCGGCGCGCGCGAGGATTTTGCCTGCGCGGTCAATCAACACCACATCACTTGTAATACCTGCACCGCGAAGCTGTTTTTGAATTTGCACCTGCGCTGTTTCCGCAGCCCATTCCGCAACAGCTGGCCCGGCAACTTCATAGGCTTCAAGCGCCGTATTTGCGCCTTTAATTAATTCATTATCAACAGCTTGTGATAAGGACTTAAAGTCAACCTGCGAGCGTCCAGAGTGCAAATCAATCGCGCCTTGCGCCAGCTTCACCAGCTTTCCTATGCCACCACCAATCGTGATGTGCGGGACGTTTGTTTTGGCAAGATATTTCAACAGACCACCCGAAAAATCGCCCATGTCGAGCATCCCGTGATCAGGCAATCCGTACAGCTGTTGCACCACTTTTTCAGAGGTCGCACCCGTGCACCCCGCAACATGGGGCATCCCTTCGGCAACAGCCACATCAATACCGCGGTGAATGCTCGCGATCCACGCCGCACAGCTAAACGGGCGCACAACGCCCGTGGTGCCCAGAATCGAAATACCGCCCACAATGCCAAGGCGGGGGTTCCATGTTTTTTGGGCAATTTCCGCACCATCTGGCACAGAAATGGTGATCCGGACATCTGTCCGCCAGCCGATTTCGGCAACCACCTCATCCATCATCGCGCGTGGCACTGGATTAATCGCAGGCTCTCCCACCGCAATCGGCAGACCCGCCTTGGTCACATGTCCAACACCCTCGCCCGCATGAAAGCTGACACCATTTCCACCAAGCTCGACCCGCGCTTTGATCAACGCACCATGGGTCACGTCCGGATCATCACCTGCATCCTTGACAATGCCCGCCTCGGCCCAGCCTTCCCCAACGGCGGTTGTTTCAAGGGCAAAAACAGGTGTCTCACCCTTAGGCAAAGTGATTGAGACAGTGTCTCCCCACGTTCCGTCCCGCAGCCGCAACAGCGCCGCTTTCACCGCAGCGGTCGCACATGCGCCTGTGGTCCAGCCGCGCCGCAACGGTCCTGTTGGTTTTCGTGCCATTGCTGTGAAACGTCCCTTTGCCTTGGTACCGACTATATCAGCGCATTTCGCGCCGCCAAGCGGGTATGTAATGTCGCATTACCGCTTCATGTTTGCGAATTTGCGCGCCATAAGTTGCATATGACCGACTCTATGTTGCCTCCACTAACGTCCAAAAACTGGCCCGCGCTTGAGCCGGGTTGGGTGTGGTTGTGTGGTGCGGGCCCCGGTGACCCAGGTCTGCTGACGCTGCATGCGCTCAATGCGCTACGACAGGCAGATGTGGTGATTTATGACGCGCTGGTTCAAGAGGCGATTTTGGAATGGGCGCCGCAGGCCGAGCATATCTACGCAGGCAAGCGCGGCGGAAAACCTTCTGCAAAACAACGCGATATCTCGCTACGGCTGGTTGATCTTGCCCGTGCAGGCAAACGTGTTCTGCGCCTTAAGGGCGGTGATCCGTTCGTATTTGGGCGCGGCGGTGAAGAAGCACAGACCCTTGTGCAGCACGGCATCCCGATCCGCATTATCCCCGGCATTTCTGCGGGCATCGGCGGGCTGGCCTATGCAGGCATTCCTGTAACGCACCGGGACGTTAACCAATCTGTGACTTTCGTGACCGGCCATGATCAATCGGGCAACACGCCCTCCTCGCTGAATTGGCGCGCCATCGCCCAAGGCAGTCAGGTCATCGTGATTTACATGGGCATGAAACACATTGCCCGCATCGCCGCCGAGCTGATGGAAGGCGGTCGCAGTGCCCATGAACCCGTTGGCATCGTCACAACGGCCACAACGGACGCGCAGCAGGTGCTTGAGACGACCCTCAGCACAATGGAAGCCGACATCGCCGCGGCCGGTCTTGAGCCCCCTGCGATCATCTGTATCGGTGAGGCCGTTCGCATGCGCCAAGTCCTTGATTGGCAAGGCCAAATCGCGGGCGAGCCAGTGCGTGACATGGACCCGCTTGGCCGTGGTCGCCCCGCAGAAAGCGCATAGGGGGACAGATGTCCGCCGCCTCGTCTTTCGCCCCAAACAACACTGGCTTTATGATTGCCGCGCCAAGCTCCGGGGCCGGTAAAACAACGCTTACGCTGGCTATTTTGCGCGCCTTGGCCCGCAAAGGCCCCGTCAGGGGGGCGAAATGCGGACCTGATTACATCGACCCGCAGTTTCATTCCGCCGCAACAGGACGCGCGTGTCTTAACCTTGATGGCTGGGCGATGGCGGACAGCTGTCTCATGGCGCGCGCACAAAGTGACCCCGCCCCGTTAATCGTAGAAGGCGCGATGGGCCTTTTTGACGGGGAACTGCCCCACGCCAAAGGCAGCGCCGCACAGGTTGCAAAAACCTTGGGGCTGCCAGTGGTTTTGATTGTAGATGCCGCGAAAACCGCGCAAAGCGTTGCCGCAGTGGTCCGCGGGATGATGCTGCACGATCCGGACGTCCAAATTGCAGCGGTGATCTTGAACCGTGTCGGCTCTGACAAACATCGCCGGATGATTGAAAGTGCGTGGGCCGACTTGCCGCCCATCATCGGCACCGTGCCGCGCAGCGGACAGTTGTCTCACCCGTCGCGGCATTTGGGCTTGGTCCAAGCAGATGAGCGCGCGGACCTTACAGAATGGCTCGATGCGCTTGCGGATACGGCAGAGGCGCATATTGACCTCAGCGCGCTACCTTTTGCGCCGCTTGGGAAATCACCCCACGCAGCTGCAAACACCATCAGACCGCCCGCACAACGTATCGCTATCGCCCAAGATGCGGCGTTTCGCTTTGCCTATCCCCACATGTTGCAGGAATGGCGCGCGGCCGGTGCGCAGATCACAACGTTTTCGCCCCTGCTAAATGAGGTGGTGCCTGAGGCAGATTTCGTTTTCCTGCCCGGCGGCTATCCCGAACTTTATGCGGGAAAACTCGCCGCTAATTCGGCTTTTATAGATAGCCTTAAAAACGCCTCACAAACAACGGATATATATGGAGAATGTGGTGGATATATGCTGCTTGGTGCAGGCCTGATTGATGCGGATGGGACGCGCCACCAGATGGCGGGTCTTCTTGATTTAGAAACGTCGTTTCAGCACCGCAAACTGCATCTGGGATACCGCTCTCTAACGCCGCTCGCCCCTCAAACCACGGGCCTTTTTACAGGCCGTAGCACCGCATCACTGCCCGCCCACGAGTTTCACTACGCCAGCACATTACGCGCACATGGCACACCGCTTTTTGGCGCAAAAGACAGCGAAGGCACATCTTTGAGCCACATGGGGTTAATTCAGGGTCGCGTTTGTGGTTCATTTGCGCATATTATCGAGTTCAACACCTAAGTAAGGCCCCCTGACATGACCACCTCCGCCCCGACCTCGGCCACTGCATCTGACGCATTGGCCAAACGAAACGTTGCCGTTTTGGTGTTGTGCCAAGCGGTCATGGGCGCGCAAATCCCTCTGGTGTTTGTGGTGGCAGGACTGGCGGGGCAACAGCTGTCGCCCTATGCGTGCATTGCGACATTGCCCGTTTCAATGGTGGTTTTGGGGTCCATGACCACGGCACCTTGGCTGTCGAACGTGATGCAAACATATGGCCGTCGCGTGGGCTTTGTAATCGGCACACTTGGCGGGATGGCTGGCGCAGGTATGGCTGCGTGGGGGCTCACGCTTGATAGTTTTCTCGTCTTTTTGTTCGGCAGCTACCTGACCGGTATCTATATGAGTGCAAACGGTTTTTACCGCTTCGCCGCAGCTGATACTGCTTCTGAAAGCTTCCGTCCCAAGGCGATTTCCTATGTGATGGCAGGTGGTCTGGCCAGTGCCATCATCGGCCCGCAACTGGTCAGCTTCATCACCGCCACCGACCCCGATCAGACCGTGATGCGCTTTTTTAACGTCTACGTTGCCGCAGCGATTTTGAATGCTGTAGGGCTGGTGCTTTTCTTTGCGCTGAAAATCCCGAAACCGCCAAAGCCCGCCACAGGTGCCGAAGCCGGCCGCAGCCGCGCAGAACTGTTGCGTGACCCAACAATTGCCGTGGCGATCATCTGTGGCATGGTTACATATTCGTTAATGAACCTTGTGATGACCTCAACCCCGTTGGCAGTTGTAGGCTGTGGATATTCCACGTCTGGCGCGTCAAACGTGGTGACAAGCCACGTGCTTGCCATGTTCGCCCCATCGTTTTTCACGGGCCATGTGATCGCCCGTTTTGGTGCCAAGAAAGTTGTTGCCTTGGGGTTGGTTATCCTTGGGTTTGCGGGCGTCGTAGCCCTTACCGGAGTGGAACTGCTGAACTTCTACGCAGCGTTGGTGTTGCTTGGGATCGGTTGGAACTTTGGCTTTATCGGCGCAACAGCCATGCTTGCATCCGCCCACAGCCCCCAAGAACGCGGACGCGTGCAAGGCATGAATGACGCCATCGTTTTCGGATGTGTGACCCTTGCCTCGCTTGCCTCGGGCGGCTTGATGAACTGTTCAGGCGGTGACGTTGTGGAAGGTTGGAGCGCTGTTAACGTGGCAATGGTGCCATTTCTGGCGCTGGCCGGCGGTGCCCTTGTCTGGCTGATGCGCAGGCCAGCTGTTGCGGCCTAAAACGCACCGCGTGCGCTAAGCACCATCAGGCGGAGTTTGCGCGCAAAGGGGCTTTCATCAAGCTGCCCTTCTATGACACGTTCGGGGATGTCGCGCGCCGCACGCAGGGTTGCCTCGGCGCGCCAGCCGCTGCGCAACACCGCGCGCGCAGGGGCGGACACATGTCTCAAATTACTCTTGGCGTGCTTCATATCGGACAGCGCCCGTTCAGCCAAATCGCGCACACCTTGGGGCGTGCCGTCCACCAGTGGAATACGTCCGCGGTCTTGAAGCTGCGGGATCGCGCGCAGCCAATTGGCCACCCCAACCCCGAAACCATAGCGCAGGACATCTGTCCGCGTGTCTTCGGACACTTGTCCGCAAAGCCGGACAGCTGTCCATAACAACAGCCCAGAGGTATCTTCGATATAGCCATCAAAGGCGGCCATGTCCTCGAATGCGTCTGTGTAGACATCCCACCGCCTCGCGGCGACAAGCGCGTCCAGATCATCCGCCGCACGTGGATCAAGAACGGTTCCAAGGGCATCAACCACCTCGTGACGGCGACCGCGCCCTTGGCCGATCTCTTCCAAAGCGTCACGCCACCACTGTAGCCGCATTTCCGCAATCATAGGTTCTTTAGTGACCCACGGCGCGCGGCTTACCTCAATATTGAAGGCATAAAGCGGAAAACACACACGGCGCACCGCCACCGGAGCAGACATAAGGGCCGCAAAACGGTCCGGATCAGCGCGCTCAACAAGGGCCGCGCAGCTTTCAAACGACATCGCGCACCAGCTTCCAGTTCACCGCATCCAGCAACGCTTCAAAACTTGCGTCCACGATGTTTGCAGACACCCCAACCGTAGACCAGCGGTTGCCGCCACTGTCTTCGCTGTCGATGACAACGCGGGTCACGGCCTCGGTGCCGCCTTGGGTGATACGTACTTTGAAATCCACCAACCGAATATCACCAATCAGCGTTTGATAAGGCCCAAGATCTTTGGCCAATGCCTTGGCAAGCGCGTTAACCGGCCCACGGTCACTGCCGGTTTCATCCATGGATTCCGATACCGACAGCATCTTTTGCCCATCGACTTTAACAACCACGACCGCCTCAGAGAGGCTGACCATCTTGTTACGTTTGTTTTTGCGCCGCTCAACAGTGACTTTGTAGCGTTTGACCTCAAAAAACTCAGGCGCTTGGCCAAGTTCACGGCGCGCAAGCAACTCAAAGCTGGCCTGCGCCGTGTCAAACGAATAGCCCGCGTCTTCGCGTTCTTTCACACGGTCCAAAATGCGCCCCAACGCAGGGTCGTCTTTGGCAACCTCAAGTCCCATATCCCCAAGCCGCTTGCGCAGATTTGACTGCCCCGCTTGGTTTGACATCGGGATCACGCGCGCGTTGCCGACAACGGCAGGATCCACATGCTCATAGGTGGCGGGGTTCTTCAAAATGGCGCTGGCGTGCAGACCCGCCTTGTGGGCAAAGGCTGATGCACCAACGAAAGCGGCCTGTCTTGCGGGCACGCGGTTCAAGATATCATCCAGCATCCGCGAGGCCTTGGTCAGACCCTTCAACGCATCGACTGAGACACCTGTCCGGAACATGCTGGCATAGGGTTCTTTCAGCAGCAGAATGGGCAAAAGCGTGGTTAGGTTTGCATTGCCGCACCGCTCACCCAATCCGTTGAGCGTGCCTTGAATTTGACGCGCCCCCGCATCAACGGCCGCCAAAGTATTCGCCACGGCGTTTTCGGTGTCGTTGTGTGTGTGAATCCCCAGTTTGTCGCCTGGGATACCCGCTTTGATGACCTCGGCAGTGATGCGCGCCACATCTTGGGGCAGACTGCCGCCGTTGGTGTCACACAAAACAACCCACCGCGCGCCTGCCTCAATCGCCGCATGCAAACACCCAAGCGCATAGGCCGGATCGGCCAAATACCCGTCAAAGAAATGCTCTGCATCCAGCAGCGCCTCGCGCTCTTGGGACACGATATGGGCAATGCTGTCCACGATATTGGCAAGGTTTTCCTCAAGCGTGATCCCAAGCGCGTCTGTCACATGAAACGCACTGGTTTTACCCACAAGGCACACGGCCCCTGTGCCCGCGTTCAAAACACCCGCAAGCACTTCATCATTCGCCGCCGAGCGCCCTGCCCGTTTGGTCATCCCAAAGGCCGTCATCTGCGCTTTGGTTTGGGGCGCTGCATCGAAAAACGCGCTGTCAGTAGGGTTCGCACCGGGCCAACCGCCCTCAATATAATCAACGCCCAGATCATCAAGAACAGCTGCGATGTGCTGTTTTTCATGGGTATGAAACTGCACCCCTTGGGTCTGTTGTCCGTCGCGCAGGGTTGTGTCGTAGATATAGAGCCGTTCGGTCATAGCAGCTCCTCAAGCGTTGCCGCATCAAAGCCCACAGGCGCGCTTAGGCTGACGCCCGCTTTTGACATTTGAACCTGAATGCCAGCTGCCAAGAGTTTGGTCTTGAGCGCGTCTACTGCCCCGAAATCTTTGATTTCCATGGCCTGTGTCCGCAGCTCTAACAGACGCGCCTCAAGCGCGGACAAATCAACTTCGTCACCGGCCTCATCCACCTCCAGCAAGCCCAAGAACTGCGCCGATGCTTTCAACGCTGCGCCCTCACCCGCAGAGGCCAAGCGGTGCAATTCTGCAATGGCTCCCGCAGTGTTCAGATCATCCCCAAGGGCCTCGATCACCGCCGCGGACACCTGTCCACCGTCCGCCGCAAGCCCGCGCCATTTCGCGAGAGTTTTTTCTGCATCAGCACGCTTTTTCTCAGTCCAGTCCATCGGTTTGCGGTAATGCGTCGACAGCATCACAAACCGAATGACCTCGCCAGATACCCCTTGGTCCAGCAAGTCTTTTACCGTGAAGAAATTGCCCAACGATTTGGACATTTTCTTACCTTCAACTTGCAGCATCTCGTTGTGCAGCCACACTTTTGCGAACCCGTGACCGGCACAACAGCTTTGCGCGATCTCGTTTTCATGGTGGGGGAATTGCAGGTCGTTGCCCCCGCCGTGGATATCAAATTCAGCGCCCAGAAGATCATGGGCCATGGCAGAACATTCGATGTGCCAGCCGGGTCTGCCGCGCCCCCACGGGCTGTCCCAACCAGGCGTTTGCGCATCAGATGGTTTCCACAGCACAAAATCCATCGGGTTACGTTTATAAGGCGCCACTTCAACACGCGCGCCAGCAATCATATCATCCACAGACCGCCCCGAAAGCGCGCCATATTCCGCATAGCTTTCAACGGCAAAAAGCACATGGCCCTCTGCCGCGTAGGCATGACCCGATGCAATCAAGCCTTCAATCATTTTAACCATTTGCGGGATATACTGGGTCGCACGGGGGGCCGCATCAGGCTCAAGCGCACCAAGCGCCCCCATGTCGCTTAGAAACCAGCTAATTGTCTCATCCGTAATGTCGCTAATGGCACGGCCCGTTGCGGCCGCTTTGGCGTTAATCTTGTCATCGACATCTGTAAAATTACGCACGTATTTCACGCAATTCGCCCCATATGTGTGGCGCAACACACGGTAGAGCACGTCAAACACCACGACCGGACGTGCGTTACCCAAATGCGCACGATCATAGACCGTGGGACCGCACACATACATCCGCACGTTTTGCGGGTCGATCGGCGTGAACGGGGCTTTTTCACGGCGCTTGGTATCATAGAGCGTAATCGTCATGGGATGCTTCCTGCGGTCTGTCGGGGCGGGCTTATCATTGCAATGCGGACGCGCCAAGAGCCTTGCAGACCCAGATGAAAGCCGCCGCTGCGTGCCGCGTAAATTCCGGTTGACCCGCGCTGCACTCTCTGGCCCACATAGGGCATGAAATTATCAAACCGCATTAGCACCCTGACAGGCGACGGCGACGATGGATGGGCGCTTTTGTACCGCGCCCGTGCGCTCAAAGCCGCTGGAACTGAAATTATCGACCTTACCATCGGTGAACATGACATCCGCACGGACCCAAGCATTCTGGCCGCCATGAACGAAAGCGCCAAGGGCGGTCACACGGGCTATGCCAGCGTGCCTGGTACCAAACCGCTGCGCGACGCAGTTGCCTCACGGGTCAGCGCGCGGACAGGTGTCCCCACAACCCGCGACAACGTTCTGATCACCCCCGGTGGCCAATCCGCCCTTTTTGCAGCCCACCACGCGTGCTGCGACGAAGGCGACACCGCCGCCTATATCGAGCCCTATTACGCCACATATCCCGGCACGATCCGCACGGTTGGTGCGATCCCGCGCGCCGTGCCTGTTCAGGCAGACAACGGCTTTCAACCAACCGCAACAGATCTGGCGGCAGCACGCGGTGCGCGCAGCTTGCTGATCAACACCCCCAACAACCCAACAGGCGTTATCTACACCCGCCAAACCATTGAAACCATTTCGCAAACAGTCCTTGAAAACGACATGTGGCTGATCAGCGACGAGGTTTATGACACCCAAATCTGGCGCGGTGAACACCTGTCCCCCCGCGCGATTGACGCCATGGCGGCGCGTACTTTGGTGGTTGGTTCTATGTCGAAATCCCACGCCATGACCGGCAGCCGTATCGGCTGGGTCATCGCCGATGCGCCGGTAATTGAACATCTTCGCGATCTGGCGACGCACACAACATACGGCGTGGCGGGCTTTATCCAAGACGCAGCACATTTCGCCCTGACCGATGATCCGGAGCTTGAACGGCGCGTAGGCGCCCCGTTTGAGCGGCGCCGCAAAATTGCGATGGATATTCTGGACACGCAAAACACAGTGCGCCTTATCCCAAGTGACGGCGCGATGTACCTGATGCTCGACATTCGTGGCACGGGGTTAAGCGGTGACAGCTTTGCGAACACATTGCTGGATCATCACAACATTGCGGTCATGCCGGGCGAAAGTTTCGGCCAAGCAGCAGCGGGTCATATCAGAGTTGCGATGACTGTGGATGATGATGCGCTGGCCGAGGCGTTAAGGACACTTTGCGCATTTGCCGCAGGACTTTTACCTGAGCAATAACAGCACCCTATGCGGTGAAGTTAAAGTAATTTATGGCCACCACTTAGTCGCGGCCATAGGTACTTACCCCTCGGCGCGCTCTGCCAATTCAAGCCATTCTTCTTCAGCCTGCGCCAAAAGCTGTTGCCGCTCAACCAGACCTTCAGTCGCTTTGGCAAACTTCACAGGTTCGGCCGTGTAAAGATCAGGCTGCGCCAGATATGCCTCAAGCTTTGCGATCTCGGCATTCAGGCGGTCAATCTCGGCAGGCAGCGCCTCAAGGCGGTGCTTTTGCGTGAAACTTAGTGCCTCAACGGGTTTTGCAGCGGGCTCAGGCGTGGTTGTTTTTGACTCTTGTTTTGCTTGCAGCGCTGACGCCTCAACGCTTGCGGCAACGGCGCTGCGCTGGCTTTGATAATCGCTCCAGCCACCGGCATAGACAGTCGCGCGGCCATCGCCCTCCATTGCGATTGTGGTGCTGGCAACACGGTCCAAAAAGTCACGATCGTGGCTGACCAGCAAGACAGTGCCATCGTATTCCCCAAGCAAATCTTGCATCAAATCAAGGGTTTCAACGTCCAAATCGTTGGTTGGCTCGTCCAAGACCAGCACGTTAGATGAGCGCGCCATGATTTTAGCCAGCAAAAGCCGTGCTTTTTCACCCCCCGAAAGCGAGCGAACAGGCGCGCGGGCCTGACGTTCATCAAAAAGGAAATCCTTGAGGTAGCCAATCACGTGTCGCGGCTCGCCGCGTACCATAACTTGGTCCGCTTTGCCCGAAACAGCCATATCTTTGTCGCCTGTCAGGCTGTCCCAAAGGGTCATATCTGGATCCAGCTGAGCACGGCTTTGGTCAAAAATTGCCAACTCCAGATTGGTGCCCAACTTAATCTGTCCCTCATCGGGAGACACTTGTCCGGTCAGCATGTTAAGCAGCGTCGTTTTGCCCGCACCATTCGGCCCCACAAAAGCAATACGGTCTTTGCGTTGAATCGTAAGCGAGAAATCCTTAAGGATTAGCTTGTCGCCGTAACGCTTTGAAATGCCGATAGCTTCCATAACTTTTTTGCCAGACGTCGGCCCCGCCTCAAGCGCCATCGCGGCACCGCCTTGGCGTTTGATCATACCCGCACGGTCGGCGCGCAATTCCTGCAATGCACGCACACGGCCCTGGTTGCGTTTGCGCCGCGCCGAGATGCCTTCAACGGCCCAACGGGCCTCGGCCTTGATCTTGCGGTCCAGCTTGTGGCGCTGCATGTCCTCTTCTTCCCACGTGGCGTCGCGCCATTGCTCAAACGCGTCAAAGCCCTTTTCCTGACGGCGCACCGCACCACGGTCAATCCACAGGGTTGCGCGGGTCAAAGCACGCAAAAACGCACGGTCGTGCGAGATCAGCACAAACGCCGCACGGGTTTGTTTCAGTTCGGCCTCAAGCCACGCGATTGCCTCAATATCAAGGTGGTTGGTCGGCTCGTCCAACAGCATCAACTCGGGCGCTTCAGCCATAAGTTTCGCCAAGGCTGCACGGCGGCGCTCTCCGCCCGATGCAGTGGCCACATCGCCGTCGGGATTAAACTTCAACCCTTCTGCAACCATGTCCACTTTGTAGCTTTCAGACGGGTCAAGCGCACTGGTGGCGTAATCGCCCAATGTGGCAAACCCCTCCATCGTGGGGTCTTGCTCCATGTATCCCACGCTGACGCCGGGACTTGTCACGCAGGCGCCTGTGTCTTGTTCGACCAAACCCGCCATGACTTTCATCAAGGTAGATTTGCCAGAGCCATTTCGCCCCACCAACGCTACGCGGTCTGCGGGATGAACCAGAAGACCCAGTTCGGAGAAGACAGGCTCGCCGCCAAAAGTCAGCGAGATGTCAGAGAGTTGTAAAAGGGGTGCACGTGCCATGGGGAGCAGCTATGTGCGTGCGGCCGCCGCGTCAACATGATCTTGCATCACGCCCAACTGTCCGCGAGCCGTTTGCGCGCCTCGGGCACATCGGCCACGCGCAGTGCGGTGAAAACATGGGTGGTCTTCATATGCGGATCAATCACCGCATGATCCCCGATCCAACCACCCATCAGCAGGTAGGTCCGCAAAAGCGGCGGCACATCTGTGGGGCGCAGAACTTGGCCAGTTGGCGTAAGTGAGGCCAGAGCCACCGCCTTGCCACCTGCGATCTCACCCGCCTGCCCATCCAATAACACCGGCGTGCCATGCCCCTGACGGCCATGTTTGGCAAAAAGGTGGCAAAGCACATCCGTGTGGCGCGCTATCTCTGTGCCTTCAAAGCTTGAACACCCGATAATCACATCCACATCTGCCACACGCACCAACTGGGCCAGCGCCCCCCACGCGCGTCGCAACACATCCGCGTTTTGTACATTCGGGTCCACGCAAACACGGCCCAGCTCAAGCACCGTATCGCCACGCTCTGCAAAGGGGCGCAAATCGTAAAAGCCGCCTGTGTAGCTGTCTGCATAGCTTGCCGCACCTTGGGGCGTGGTCACTGGCTGCAACACACGGGTTCGAAAGCCCCCAACAATGCGGCCGTCTTGTTGATGATCCACCACAACGTGATGCTGAGACAGCGCATCAAACGGGTCTGCATCAATGCCCGCACTGCCAAAAAACGCGCGGTGGCGCAGGGCCTGCAATGCATGCAGTTCTGCAGGTCCTGATGCAGGCCGCGCGATAAAACGCGGCGCGCTGCGCGTTGGCGGCGCAGGGCTGAGCGGTTCATCAAAAGATGCATCGCGGGGTTGCATGTGTTCGACCCTCCTTGGCGAAGCAGCCCGCTCACCCTATGTCTGTTGCAAGCGAAGGTCATCACCAAACATGACCCACCCCCCAAACGCCCCTCGTTCAAGGAGACAGCCCATGGATAAAGTCATCAAAACCGACGCGGAATGGCGCGCCCAACTTAATGATCTTGAGTATAAAGTCCTGCGCAAACACGGCACAGAGCGCGCGGGCAGCAACGAAAACTTCCCCAAGGACGATGGTATTTACCTGTGCAAAGGCTGCGGCGCGCCGCTTTTTGATCAAGCCCACAAGTTTGAAAGCGGCACAGGATGGCCCTCTTTTTACCAACCGATTAATACAGAAATGGTCGGTGAAAAATCAGACAACAGCTTTTTTATGCGCCGCACAGAAGTACACTGCGCGCGCTGTGACGGGCATTTGGGCCATGTATTCCCTGACGGGCCTGCGCCGACGGGTCTGCGCTATTGTATCAACGGCGTATCGCTATCTTTTCACGCCGAAGACGAGGCCTGACCCAACGTGAGCACCTCCACCGCACCGCTTGTCCGCCCCGCAACCGCCGCTGACATGGCTGCTGTGACGCAAATCTACGCCTATGAGGTGCTGCACGGGCTTGCCACATTTGAAGAAATACCCCCCGACGAAGCGGAGATGACCGGCCGCTTTGATGCCCTGCGCGCGGGCGGATTTCCCTATTTGGTGGCTGAAATTGACGGAGTGGTCATGGGATACGCATATGCGGGCCCATACAGGGTGCGCCCTGCCTATCGTCATTCTATCGAATCGTCTGTCTACGTGGATGCTGCCGCCCGGGGGCGCGGTGTGGGGCGCGCGTTGCTAGCGGCCTTAGTCGCGGCCTGTGAAGACAAAGAATGGGCACAAATGGTGGCCGTCATAGGGAACAGCGAAAACCACGGCTCGATCCAGCTACACGCAGGACGTGGGTTCCACCTGACCGGCACGCTTCAGGCTGTGGGCTTTAAGCTGGGTCAATGGGTAGACACAGTGATTATGCAACGTGCATTGCGCAATACACTGAACAAATAATGCGGTTTGCCGGGGTTTAAGCGTCATCCAGCAGTGATCCTGCATCAAGATTGCCCAAGTTACCCAACAGCTGACGCAAGAAGCTTACGCCCTCGATGTTGCTGTCTGTGACGCGCCGCGACAGGGCAACCACTTGGCCGTCCTCAAGCGTAAACCGCTCAATATTGCTGACCACGCCGTCTGCATCTGTGCTAATTGCCACAACTTCGCGGTCAATCTCGCTTGGGGCTTGGTAGGCATAAAGGCGGAACTGGCTTTGAACGTAATAGATGCCGCTGTCCGTGCGCACACCGCCTGTTGTGGGCGGGCCAAAGCGTTCAATCACAGAATCGCGCGTATCAACCCCAACGGCCACTTCGGCCAGATCCCCATCTGTGGGTGCGTACCCGTGGTTGCGAAACCGTTCGGAACACGCCGTAACCGTGAAAACAGCGGCTGCGATGACTGTGGCTTTGAAAAGATGCATAACCAGTGTGACCCTTTATCCGAGCGCGCGTGGGTTGGCGTTCTGTGTTAATAGACCTATATCGGCACACTCGAGTGTTCAAGAATGGAAATCCCGATGACTGCGCCAGACCAGCCTACCCCACCCGCGGCCCATATTTTGCGCCTGTCAGAATTGGCCTCGCGCAAGCCCACGCATTTCACCGTCACGCCCACAGGTGCGGATCACGACGCGCTGTTGGCTGATCTGCGCGCCGATCTTGGGGTGGAGAGCCTTCGCAAAGTACGCCTTGAGGGGAAAATCACCCCCAAAGGCAAGAACGACTGGCATTTGACCGCACAGCTTGGCGCGACCGTTACGCAACCCTGCGTGGCGACGCTTGAGCCCGTGACCACCCGCATCGATGAGCCGCTTGAGCGGATTTACACGGCCAACCCACCCGCCGTTGATGAAGCCACAGAAATTGAGATGCCCGAGGACGACCGCATTGAGCCCCTGCCCGAAGCGGTTGATCTGATGCATGTCTTGTTCGAGGCGCTGACCCTATCGGTGCCCGCATTTCCGCGCATCGAAGGCTCAGGTCCGGTGAAAATTGCGGTGACTGAACCCGAAAAAGAAGCCATGACCGACGAGCAGGCAAAGCCGTTCGCGGGGCTTGCAGATTTGCTTAAGGGCACCAAAGACTAACGCGTTTTTTGTTGGGGGATGAAACCTGCCCCCTGCTTTTTTTTGCGACGCTTTATCATAAATATTTGGCGAGCAGCCACAGGGCTGCTAACCATCTCACAGCAGTACCAAATTGCCCAGTAGCCACAGTAAGGACACCCCATGCGCCAGCCCGAGGCATTCAGCGAGACCCGCGTTGACGTGATGCACGCGATGATGACCGAGCACCCTTTTGCCGCGGTCGTGTCGCACGCCACAGGCAGCCTAAGCGCCGATCACGTTCCGCTTGTGGTGCACAGCAGTGTCGATCCCTTAGGTGCGCTGCACGGGCATATTGCTGTGTCGAACCCGCTTTTTCGCGAAACGTCCGGCCCTATTGAGGTGCTTTGCCTGTTCCAAGGGCCGCAAACCTATGTGACGCCTGCGTGGTATGCCTCAAAAAAAGAGCACGGCAAAGTAGTGCCCACGTGGAATTACGGGGGCGTACACGCCCGCGGGACCCTGACGTTCAAGCGCGATCCCGAATGGTTGATGCGCCATCTGCATGAGTTGACCGACGCCCATGAGCAAAACCGCCCCCAACCGTGGGCTGTGACCGACGCCCCTGATGATTATGTGGCGCGGATGCTGCGCGGTTTGGTGGGCTTTGAGATTATCATCGATGATCTGCAAGGCACGTGGAAAATGAGCCAGAACAAAACACCCGCAGACCGCAGCAGCGTTGAGCGCGGCTTGGCGGAAACTGGTGCGACTGACCTTGCACATTTGGTGCAAAACCGCGGCGTCTGAGGCGCTCTGCACAAAAGAAAACGGGCGCCCCACACATGAGACGCCCGTCTAAAATTTCAGAGCTTATGCGTGATTAGTTCACGCTTACCCACCGCAGGATAAAGAAGTTGTCGGGGCGTTGTGTCAGCTCAATGTTGCTGCGCGCACCCCAAACAAGCGGTTGCACATAAAGCGGCACATAGGCTTGCTCATCCTTCAGGATGGTCGCCACTTCGTCCAGCATCGCTTGGCGTTTTGCATCGTCGATTTCCGATTGGATCATTGGCAACAGCGCATCAACGCGCGCGTTTGAATAGTCACCAAAGTTCCAGCTGCCCAGCTTTTTCTCAGCATTAGGTGTGCTGGCAAGGAAACGGATCGGGTGCTCTGCGTCAAAAGTGCCGGGCGACCAGCCCAGAAGATACATGTCAAAGTTATCTTCGCGTAGCTCTGGCCAGTAGTTGCGCACGGGCATTGCCTCAAGTTGCGCATCAAGACCGATTTGCGCCAGCATACCAACGACCGCCTGACAGACCGCCTCATCGTTCAGATAGCGGTCATTGGGGCATTTCAGGCCGAACGAGAACCCGTCCGCATAGCCCGCCTCAGCAAGCAACGCTTTGGCATCACCCACCGCAGCACCGTTTGTCGCACCAAGGTTTTCGGTATAGCCGCGCATTGCGGGGCTCACCAACTGATTGGCGGGCTCTGCGTTGCCGCGCATGATGGTTTGCAAAATCGCCGGTACGTTGATGGCCGATGCAACCGCCTTGCGAACGCGTACGTCTTTGAACGGGTTCGGCTGACCTGCGTCAGTGCCGTATTTCAGCGTATCCGCCGCGTGGGGCACGCCCAGCATGATAACGCGGGCCTCAATGCCTTGGATCACTTTTACATTGGCGTCACCGGAAAGGCGGCTGGCGTCTTGGATCGGGACGGGGTTGATCATGTCCACGTCACCCGACAACAACGCGACCACGGCCGTTGCGCTGTTTTGGATGGGCGTAAATACCGCCTCAGTCACGTTATGCTCTGCCTCGCCCCACCATCCGTCAAATGGCGTAAGAACAGTGCGAAGGCCCGGCTGACGCTCGGTCAGCATAAAGGCGGCGGTGCCGTTGGCGTTAAGTGTGGCGTGGTTTTCGCCTTCTTTCGTGGGGGCGACCACATCATTTGCCTCGGCCCATCCGCTGTCCATGATCATCCAGTTAGCGATGCTGTCGGGGAAAATCGGATTGGGCGCTTTGGTCATAATGTCGACAGTGAAGTCATCCACGACTTTCACGTCAGAGACAGGCGAGAACCAGCTTGAGGTATCCGCAGACGGGCCTGAGGCGCGCTGATAGCTGAAAAGCACATCCTCAGCGGTGAAATCCTCGCCGCCGTGGAACTTTACGCCCTGACGCAAGTTAAACCGCCAGCCCTCGCCGTTGCCGATCGGCTCCCATGACGTGGCAAGCGCAGGCTCGATCGCCATATCTTTGCCGCGGCGCACAAGGCCCTCGTAGACGTTGTTCAAAAAGCCCAGAACCGGCGCAGAGTTTACCGCGTGAGGGTCCATGGTTTGTGGATCAGTGTTGCCCGCCCACCGAAACGTTTCGGCCTGCGCGCCAAACGCGGTGCTAAGCGCCAGCACCCCCGCAAGCGTTGTCTTGGTCGCAAAATTAGTCATTCGATATGGTCCTTTACCAAGGGTAAAAATACGTGAGCCGCACCGAAAATATGATGCGCACTTGGGCACTAACCTACCCCAGATCAGGCGTTTGACCAGACATTGCCAGATACTAATTCCCGCGTTAGCATTCGCAAATTGTAGGCAAGGGCCGCCAAAACAGGGCTTAACTTTGGCAACCCAGACCCGCTTTGCGCTGCCAAGACCATAAAGACAGCCTATGCCGCGAGGTACTGCGCTGAAATGCGTGCGAAAATACTTGCGCCAATGCAATTTCTGACTATACGTCGCGGTTCTGAAACATACATCGTCTGGACAGTCGCTCGGGAATCCCCTATCGCGCCGCTCAGAGCAGATTGAATATTTACCTAGGGCGCCCTGCGGGCCGTCCGCAGACACCTGAGGTTGAGACATGGCTGTCCCCCAGAATAAGATTTCGAAATCACGTCGCAACAACCGCCGCGCACATGACGCGTTGGTTGCTGGCAACCCGAACGAGTGCACAAACTGTGGCGAACTGAAGCGTCCACACCACGTTTGCGCTTCGTGCGGCCACTACGACGACAAAGAAGTTGTGGCATTGGTTGAAGAAATCGAGTTGGATGACGAAGACGCGGCGTAAGCTGCTTTTCAGTAAACCAAACCGATTAACCAAAGGCGCGTGTGAGGCGGTATGACCGACCAACCCCAGATCAAACAGATCGAGGATACCACACGCAGTCACACGGTTGTCTCAGTTGACGCCATGGGTGGCGATAATGGACCCGCGACTGTTGTTGCGGGTCTTGCACGTTGTGCCAAGAAAGATCCGTCTTTGCGGTTTATCTTGCACGGCCAAGCCAGCGTCCTGACCCCCCTGCTTGATCGCCGCCGTCTTGGCGATGTGGTTGAGCTGCGCGATTGTGCGGGCGTGGTCGAAATGGCGGACAAACCCTCACAAGTTTTGCGCAGCGGTAAAGACACCTCCATGTGGTCGTGCATTGAAGCGGTGCGCACAGGTGACGCGGATGTTGCAGTTTCATGCGGCAATACCGGCGCGCTTATGGCGATTTCCATGATCCGTCTGCGCAAAGTCGATGGGGTGAACCGCCCCGCGATTGCGTGTTTGTGGCCCTCACGGAACCCCTCCGGCTTTAACGTAATGCTGGATGTAGGTGCAGATATTCGCGCCGACGAACATGATCTTTTGCAATACGCCATGATGGGCGCGTCCTATGCCCGTAACGGTCTGGACCTTGAAACCCCGCGTGTGGGGCTTTTGAACGTCGGCACCGAAGAACATAAGGGCCGCGCCGAACTAAAAGTCGCCCATGAATTGCTGCGCCGTGCTGCGAAAAAGTCAAAACTTGATTACGTGGGTTTTGTGGAGGGCGGCGATATTCCGTCTGACAAAGTGGACGTGATTGTGACCGATGGTTTTACGGGCAATGTTGCGCTGAAAACCGGTGAAGGGACCGCCAGCCTGATCCGCGACTTTTTGGGCAAGGCCTTCCGGCACACGCCTCTTTCGCGCCTTGCAGCCCTTTTGGCCCTGCCCTCGCTGCGCCGATTGGCGCGCCGGATTGACCCGCGCCGCGTGAACGGTGGTGTGTTTTTGGGGCTTAACGGCACAGTTGTGAAATCCCACGGCTCGTCCGACGTCCTTGGCATGGCCAGCGCAATTCATCTTGCATCGCGCTTGTCACAATCGGATTTCAACCGCAAACTTGCCAAACGCATCGCCACTGCAAATGAGCTTGCGGCTGATCTGGATAAAGAAGAAAGCTGACGCATGACCCAAGACACTGTCCGTGCTGTTGTTCGAGGGGTTGGTCATTACCTGCCGACCCGCGTTGTTCCAAACTCTGAGTTCGAGAAAACGCTAGACACCACAGACGAGTGGATCAAAGCACGCTCCGGCATTGAGCGCCGTCATTTTGCCGCTGAGGGTGAGACGACCTCGCAAATGGCTGCTGCTGCTGCGCAGAATGCCCTTAAAATGGCAGGCCTTGAAGCAAGCGACATTGACGCGCTGATCGTCGCCACATCTACGCCTGACCTGACTTTCCCGTCTGCCGCCACCATGGTTCAGGCCGAACTGGGCATGAAAAGCGGCTTTGCGTTTGACATCCAAGCGGTCTGTGCGGGTTTTGTCTTTGCACTGGCCAATGCCAACGCGCTGGTGATTTCTGGGCAAGCGGAACGTGTATTGGTGATCGGCGCGGAAACATTCAGTCGCATTATGGATTGGACCGACCGTGGCACCTGTGTGCTGTTCGGCGACGGCGCAGGTGCGCTGATCATTGAGCGCAGCACAGGGGATGGCACCAAAGCCGACCGCGGTATTCTGGCCACGGACCTGAACAGCGACGGCAGCTACCGCGACATCCTTTACGTAGACGGCGGTGTTAATGCGCCCGACGCGGGCAAGCTGCGCATGGAAGGCAAGGAAGTCTTCCGCCACGCCGTTGAAAAACTGGCCGCCACCGCACACACCGCTATGGCGAAATGCGACGTAACCGCAGATGACGTCGCGTGGGTTGTGCCCCACCAAGCCAATTTACGCATCATCAAAGCCACCGCCACCAAGATGGGCCTCCCCATGGAGCGTGTTGTGGTAACAGTGCCTGATCACGGCAACACATCAGCCGCATCTATCCCGCTGGCGCTATCTGTGGGCGTTGAGCGCGGTCAGATCAAAGCGGGTGATTTGCTGGTCACAGAGGCCATTGGCGGTGGTTTGGCGTGGGGGTCAGTTGTATTGCGCTGGTAAAGCGCCTCAGCTGCCTGTTCTAAGCTGTTGTTATTGACTCACAAATTACCATGGGTCAAAGTCGCTCTCATAAGTCTGGGGGACGTATAAATGGTCGATAAAACACTTACGCGCATGGATCTATCTGAGGCTGTGTTCCGCGAGGTTGGTCTTTCACGTAACGAAAGCGCAGGCCTTGTCGAAACCGTACTCGATGAAATGTCCGACGCATTAGTGCGTGGCGAGCAAGTGAAAATCAGCTCGTTTGGTACATTTTCCGTCCGCGAAAAAGCCGCCCGTGAAGGCCGTAATCCCAAAACAGGCGAGGCTGCCGCTATTCCGCCCCGCCGTGTTTTGACGTTCCGCCCCTCGCATCTGATGAAAGCGCGTGTCGCAGACGGCAACAAATCCTAAGGGGTCGGCCCGATGGCCAAAACCAAAGACGCATTTCGCACAATCTCGGAAGTGGCTGAGTGGCTTGACGTGGCCCCTCACGTGCTGCGCTATTGGGAGAGTAAATTTGCGGCCGTAAAGCCCGTAAAGCGCGCAGGCGGACGCCGGTATTATCGCCCCGCAGATATGCGTGTGTTGGGCGGCGTACGTAAATTGCTGCATGATGACGGGATGACCATCAAGGGCGTTCAAAAGATGATGTCCGAGAGCGGCGCCAATACCATTTCCGAACACTCCCGCCCGCTCCCATTTGAGCAAGGCGAGGCGATTGCCGCCCCCCAAGCAAGCACATCTACACCCCCGCACGCACCAGACCCCACACCCGCTGAGGCACCCCAAGAAATAGAGCCCGCGGCAGAGCAACCGAATGATTTCCGCGTGGAAGACACCCCTGCTGGACTACAAGCGTCGTTCTTCCCCGATGAGCCAACCGATAATCAGGTTGGGCCTAATGACGCAGCGGACGCTCCGCCTCAGGCTGAACCAAAGCCAGCCCCCACGACCGAGGCGCCCGCTGCGATTGATGTGCCTGTTATCGACGAAACCCCTACCCCCGAGGCTGACATCGTCAGCTTTCCTGCGGCCGCTTCGCTTGATGCGCAAACACCAAACGAGCCTGCAAAAGCACAAATCACGCCAGTTCAGACGCCTGCGGATCCAACGGACACCGAGCTTGCGCAAGGACCAACAATTGGCGGGCTCATTGCCCAAACATCACCTAACGCTTTGCGTGGCAAAGCCCAATCCATACGCCCCCTTCATGACCGTCTCGCCGCCCTTGCCGCGAAAATGGATGCGGCCAAGTAGGTTCATGACCAGTCACATGCCCCTGACGAACCCGTGCCCGTGCTTTGCCAATATTCGTGCAAATGACGCTTGTGTCCGCCCCATTCTTGACGCTATAGACCCTGTGAGCGGGCTATGGCGCAGCCTGGTAGCGCGTCCGTCTGGGGGACGGAAGGTCGCAGGTTCGAGTCCTGCTAGCCCGACCAAAACAACCCACATTAAAACGCCTGTGCGATCCGTCGCGCGGGCGTTTTGTGTATAAGGATCAATACTATGGGCGTTCTAGCCAGCCAAAACATCGAACAGCTGATCAAAGACAAAGCGCTTATCGGATCGCCCGAGATTCTGCCCGCCCAACTGCAACCAGCCAGCCTTGATTTGCGTCTTGGTACTGTTGCCTACCGTGTTCGCGCCTCGTTTTTGGCCGGTGAAGGCAACACAGTTGCTGACCGGCTGGCCGAGTTTGAGATGCACCGCATTGATCTGACCGACGGTGCTGTTCTTGAAAAAGGCGCGGTATATGTGGTCCCCTTGATGGAGGCGCTTGATCTGCCCGCGGGCATCACCGCTGTGGCCAACGCCAAATCATCCACGGGCCGCCTTGATCTTCTGACGCGCACAATCACAGATGGCGGTGTTGAGTTCGACCGCATTGCGGCGGGCTACTCAGGACCGCTTTATGCAGAAATCTGTCCACGTTCCTTCAGCGTTTTGGTGCGCCCGGGACAGCGGCTTAACCAAATCCGTTTCCGCGATGCAATGCCCTCGGTCCTATCTGATATTGAGCTGAAACAGCTGCACGCAGAAGATCCCATTGTGGACGGCCCTGCCCATATCGACAACGGTCTGGGCTTTTCGGTTGATCTGAAACCAACTGCAACAGGTCTGGTTGGCTACCGTGCAAAACCTCATACGGGTGTCATTGATCTTGATAAAATCGCGCACTATCCGCCCGCCGATTATTGGGAGCCGATCTACACCACGGACGAACGGATTATCCTTGATCCCGGTGCTTTCTACATTCTGGTAAGCCGTGAGGCCGTCACCATTCCGCCTGATTGCGCTGCCGAAATGGCACCCTATCTGGCCATGGTCGGCGAATTCCGCGTACACTACGCAGGCTTTTTCGATCCCGGGTTTGGCCATGCAAACGCAGGTGGACAAGGCTCGCGCGGCGTTCTTGAAGTGCGCTGCCATGAGGCACCATTTGTGCTGGAACACGGTCAAGTTGTGGGGCGTTTGGTCTATGAACGCATGGCAGATGTCCCAGATCAGCTTTACGGCACTGGGATCGCCAGCAACTATCAGGGCCAAGGGTTGAAGCTGTCAAAGCACTTCAAAACGCCTTGAACTTGGCGCGGCACAGCACTTCTTTTGTTCAAAAATATCCAAGTCCCACAGGGTAAATCCGCAAACCGGCCCTAGTATTTCTCGCGGTCTTTGGATGTGGGCGGCGGCGCAGAACGGCCTGCCCCGCGCGGTGCGCTTTTGCCTTTGCTCAGCGCGTTCATACCCGCACTTATACCTTTGCCGATCACGCGCCGCATCACCATGCGCATTACCATGTTCACAATCTGGTTCATGCCATCACTCCAAACTCGTTACGTAAAATCGATATAGGAGCAATACGGCGAAATTTCGACCCTAATGACATGGACCTATTCCTCAAACAGCTCCGTTTGCTCTTCGTCGTCTTGGCTTTCGTCTTCGGCCTCACCGGGCCCCGGCATATCCGTGGGCGGTGGGCGATTGTCCAACAACCCAGCCGAACGAAGCTCTTTCAGGCCCGGCAAATCACGGGCGGTTTCCAAGCCGAAGTGGTCCAGAAACTCCTGCGTGACCACAAATGTTACAGGTCTGCCTGGCGTCATACGGCGGCGGCCAAAGCGGATCCAATCCATCTCAAGCAACTGATCCACCGTGCCGCGGCTTACGGCGACACCGCGAATTTCTTCAATCTCGGCGCGCGTAATTGGTTGATGATATGCAATGATCGCAAGGGTCTCGATAGCCGCGCGTGACAGTTTGCGGTGCTCAATGGTTTCGCGTTGCATCAAGAACCCAAGGTCTGGCGCCGTGCGCAGCGCCCATGCCTCGCCCACGCGCACAAGGTTCACGCCCCGCCCGTCGTAGCGTTTGCCCAAATGCACCAGTGCCGTTTGCGGCTCACATCCCATCGGCAGGCGCGAGGCGATATCTTTCAGGCTCAACGGCTCGGCAGTCGCAAATAAAATCGCCTCAACCATCCGTTCCTGTTCTGCCATTGGCGGGGCATCAAACAGGCTTTCGTCCTGCGTCTCAGTTGGCGCATCGACCTGATCTTTTTCAGGCTGGTCAGCGGCGTTCACATCATCCGTCATGGTCACGTTTCCTGATCTGAATGGCAGAGAAAATCTCGCCCTGTCGTATCTCAATCTTACCCGCTTTGGCCAACTCAAGGGTTGCTGCAAAATTGGCCGCCGTGGCAGAGCGGCGCTTTTTGGGATCCATTTCCCACCCTTCGGGCAGGTAACTTGTCAAATCCGTCCACTCGCCTGCGTACCCAATCAGCCCGCGCATCCGCTCCAGAGCTTGCTCAAGGGTCATAGTGGCTTCACGGTCCATCACAAAGGGGCGGAATTCATCTTTGGTGCGGGTGCGCGCGTAGCCCTGCATCAGGTCCATCAATGTGGCGGAATAAATCACTTTGCGCACGCGGGTGACATCTTCGGGAATGCCGCGCACAAAGAAATCACGGCCCTTTTGGTCGCGCGCCATCAGTTTTGCCGCAGCGTCCCGCATGGCGGCCAAACGCTCAAGCTGAAACGCCAAATGCGCGGCAAGCTCCTCGCCTGAAGGGCCCTCTTGCGCGGGATCAGGCGGAAGCAACAAGCGTGATTTCAAAAACGCCAACCACGCCGCCATCACAAGATAATCCGCCGCCAGTTCAAGACGCAGTTCCTTGGCTTTGTCGATGAACGCCAGATATTGGCGGGCCAGTTCCAGCACCGAAATTTTACGCAGGTCAACTTTTTGGGTGCGCGACAAGGTCAGCAACAAATCAAGCGGCCCTTCAAAGCCGTCCACATCAACAATAAGCGCCTCGGCCGCAACGCGGTCGGCCACGCGCTCGGCGTCAAATTCAAAATCGTTTTGGGCGGGGTTTTCGGCAGACACGCAAGAGGCCTTTTTGGTCGGGCACTGCCCTCAGGCAGCTTAGGACGTTAACAGTGCGTTAAATTCGGCCTCAAGGGCCGCGATGTCAACCTCATCAGGCGTGCGGCGGCTTTCAACGACATTTGTGGCGCGAAGCGCTGCTTTGTCGGTCATTAAACCGCTTGCCGCGGCTACATCTGTCATTTCGGCCAGATCACCGTTGCAATGCAAAACAACATCGCAGCCCGCATCAAGCGAGGCCCGCGCGCGCGCGGCCACCGTGCCACTAAGCGCCTGCATGCTGATATCATCGGTCATGAGCAGACCGCCAAACCCGATTTCATCGCGAATGATCTTTTGCATCACAGGACTGGTCGTGGCTGGTGCCTCGTCAAACGCCTCAAACACGATATGTGCGGTCATCGCCATGGGCAAATCCCCCACGGCGGCAAAAGCGGCGAAATCTTCGCGCCGCAGCACCTGTGCTGTTTCAGTTACCCGCGGCAGCGCCTTGTGGCTGTCGACAGTTGCGCGGCCGTGGCCCGGCATGTGCTTGGCCACAGGAACAACCCCACCGTCCGACAGCCCCGCAGCTGCCGCTTGGGCCAAGGCGACCACAGTTTGCAAGTTTTCGCCGTAGCAACGATTGCGCAAAAACGGATGGGTCTGGGCCGTTGCGATATCGACCATGGGCGCGCAATTGCTATCAAGGCCTGAGGCACGCAATTCAGCAGCAATGATGCGGTAGCGCAGATACATCGCGCGGGCTGCGTCTTTGCCATTTTCCGCAACTTGCGCAGATTGATCCAACGGGGGCAGCCACTGTCGCCACTGGGGCGCCGTTAACCGCTGAACGCGGCCACCTTCTTGATCAACAGTGATGATCGCGTCGCGCCCGACCGCCTCGCGCAGCTCCGCGGTTAGGCGTTGCAACTGCTGCGGCGTTTCAACATTGCGCGCAAATAGGATAAAGCCCCAAGGGTCCGCTTCACGAAAAAACCGCGCCTCAGCCTGAGTAAGCTCAGTGCCTGAGCAACCAAGGGTAAACGCGCCATGCGATATTAAGCCCTGTGACATCAAACAGCCCCCACACCGTGAAACGGCACAGGATTAACGGCCTTGCTATCAGCGCTTAACAATCGACAAACACCGCGCGTTTTCAGCTTCAAGTGCGGAACAAAAACGCTGTGCGTCTGCCAATTGATCAAACCCCAACGCGCGCAAGCGGTAGAAGGTTTTTCCGTTCTTCTCAGCCCGCTCAATGACGCGTTTTTTCGTGGCCAGATAGCCGTCAAAAGTTTTCGCCAAGCGGTTCCACTCGCCCCGCGCCACTTCTGCGCTGTCGAATGCGCCAAGTTGGACCAAAGGCGTGCCCAACGGCACAGACGCAGGGTCAACCTCAACACCTGTTGATGTGATATTTGCAGGGGCCGAGGCCTGAATGACGTTGCCGCGCATTACGCGGGCTTTTGGGCGCAAAGAGGTGCCAATGCCGCCCTTTACGACAGTCACTTTGGGCGCTGGTGCCACGGGTGTCAGGCTGGGTGTGTTTGCAGCGATTGAGGCAACCAGCTCATCCAGAGCGGCTTTGGTTGCTGGCGTATTTCGGGCCACCGCACTGACTTGCTGAACATTACTGAGGGACAAACTGCTGTCCGTCTCATTGTTCGCAGTCACATCGTTTGTTTCAGGCGCTGCCGTCACAGGCGCTTTTGCAGCAGCACCGTTGGACGTAGGCACGAAAACGCCCGCAACATCATCAGCCGTAATTTCTACAGGCGCAGGCGCAAGCATCAACTGGTCAGGGGCCGCAGGAGCCGATCCCAATGCAGCGATCTCATTCACGGCCAACCCTTGGTGTGCCGCAGGGGTGCCGCCGGGTTTTTCAGGCTGGATGCGCATCGGACCTTCGAGGGCTTTGACCACGGGAACACCGCTGACGTCGCGCGAAATCAGATTATAGCTCCAGACTGCGACGCCAATCACCAAGGCGATCGAAGTCAGCGCACCTGCCGCGTTTACGATCAAATGGGGTTTTGAGGAGGCGCTTCCCGCGCCAGAACCGGTCTCACCGTAGCCAGTTTCACCATAATAGTGCTGCTGCCCAGCATAAGCATCACGCCCACGCAAAGCCGGCCCAGCACCCACGGAATGGGATTGTTCAAACATGTTGCCTCACTGCCCGTCGCCCTTGTTTTATGGGTCATTCGGGTCTCTAAACTTGCCTCAAACCCCCTCACCCAAATGGGCAATTAGCGGACGGTGCGGCTTGTTAGATCAGCGCATCTCGGTCGCAGGAGTTACGCCTAGAATACCTAAACCGTGAGAAATAACAACACAAACAGCCCTAATCAGCGCAATTTTCGCCTGTGACACTGCAGCATCGTCTTGGATAAAGCGCAATGAGTGGTCATCATTGCCACGGTTGTAGAGGCTGTGCATCTCGCTGGCCAAGTCATACAGATAGAACGCGACGCGGTGCGGCTCATGGGTGCGCGCGGCCACTTCGACCAAACGGGGCCACTCTGCAAGCTTTTGAGCCATGGCGATTTCTGCCGCGTGATCCAACAGGCTCAGGTCCGCGCCAGCAAGGGTGGCGTCATCCACCGCGATGCCCGCCTCGGCGGCTTTGCGCATCACCTGATGCACCCGCGCGCTGGCGTATTGGACATACCAAACGGGGTTGTCTTTGGATTGCTCGGTCACTTTGTCGATGTCAAAATCAAGCGGCGCATCGTTTTTGCGCGTCAGCATCACAAAGCGCGTCACGTCCGGGCCGACCATTTCAACAACATCCGCAAGGGTCACGAAAGTCCCTGCCCGTTTGGACATTTTGAACGGCTCACCGTTTTTCATCAGCTTCACCAATTGGCACAGCTTGATATCAAGGGCGACTTGCGTGTCAGACAACGCTGAAACCGCCGCTTTCATCCGTTTGACGTAACCGCCGTGATCCGCGCCAAGCACGTCGATCAGGCCATCAAAGCCGCGGGTAATCTTGTCATAGTGATAAGCGATGTCAGGGGCGAAATAAGTCCATGCCCCATCAGATTTTTGCACCGGACGGTCCACATCATCACCGTAGTCGGTGGATTTGAACAAGGTCTGCTCGCGCGGTTCCCAATCTTCTGGCAGCTTGCCTTTGGGCGGCTCAAGGGTGCCTGTGTAGATCAACCCTTTGCTGCGCAGATCCTCAATCGCGTCTTCAATGCGACCCGTGCCATAAAGCGACTTTTCGCTAAAAAAGACATCCATGGAGACACCCAAAGCGGCCAGATCATCACGGATCATCGCCATCATCGCATCCGTTGCAAAAAGTCGTAGCTCAGCCAGCCAGACCTCTTCGGGCTGATCTACATAGGCGTCACCCACTTTGTCTTTGAGCGCGATGCCCACTTCAATCAGGTAATCACCGGGGTACGTGCCGTCCTCAAAGGCGACCTGCTGTCCATGCGCCTCAAGGTAGCGCAAATAGACCGAACGCGCCAAAACATCGACCTGCCCGCCCCCATCATTGATGTAGTATTCGCGGGTCACGTCATAGCCTGCGTACGCCAGAAGTGAGGCAAGCGCGTCACCAAAAACCGCCCCGCGGGTGTGGCCCACGTGAAGCGGGCCCGTTGGGTTTGCGCTGACGTATTCTACGTTGATCTTTTTGCCGCCGCCAAGATTGCTTTGACCAAACTGCGCATCAACAAGGGCGGACTTTACCACGCCCTGCCACAGAGATTTGGACAAACGCAGGTTCAAAAACCCGGGGCCCGCCACGTCGGCGGCCTCTATCCGTGGATCGTTCAGCAACGCTGCTGCAAGTGCATCAGCAATATCACGCGGCTTCATCTTAGACGGTTTGGCCAGCACCATGGCGGCATTCGTGGCCATATCACCGTGGCTTGCGTCACGGGGCGGCTCTACGGTGACATTGTCGAAACTCAGGCCCTCGGCCAGAACACCTGCCTGCACCATCCCCTCAAGTGACGTCACAACAAGGGCGCGAATATCAGCAAACAAATTCATAGGGCAGTTCCTTCGGGTATCTTCCGGTGTCTTCACTCGGGCGCGCCCACCAATGGCGAGCGGCGCAAATTAGGCGGCACGGCGCGTTAGCATTCCCTTACCACGCTGCACGCTAGGGTCAACAAATCGCGCGCTACGCCGCGTATACAGCTTTGTTAAAGTTCCAAATGCGCCTCGGCTTGGGCCAGGGCAAAACGGTCTGTCATACCCGCGATATAATCGGCCACCAATCTGGCGCGCTCCACATCTTGGGTCGCGGCGGCCACGTCCTCGGCCCACTCTTTGGGCAACAACTCGGGGCGGGCCATATAGAGCGGGAATAGCCCCTCAACCACGCGCGTCACACGTTTGCGCATTTCAACCACTTCGGGCGCGCGGTACATCTGTTTAAACAAAAACGCGCGGATAACTTTCAAATCCGCCCACAAACCGGCAGAAAACTGCACCACAGGGGCGCCGTTGCTGCGTACTTGATCGGCAGATGTTATCCCCTCCAACAACCCGCGTGAGGTTTTGATCACATCAGCGACCATCACGCCAAAAACGCGGCGCAGCGCCTCGTGACGACGCCGTTTAGGCGCAAGCCCCGGATAGGCAGCATCCACCTGAGCGTAAGCATCCCCCACAATCGGCAACGCACAAATATCGTCATCGGTGAAAAGCCCCGCGCGCAGACCATCGTGCAGATCATGATTGTTGTAGGCAATATCATCCGACAGGGCCGCAACCTGTGCTTCGGCGCTGGCGTGGGTGTGCAGCTCAAGATCGTGACGCGCGGTGTAATCCGACAGCGCAAATGGCCACGGCTGCGGCACGGGGCCGTTGTGCTTTGCAATCCCTTCAAGACACTCCCACGTCAGGTTTAGCCCGTCAAATTCAGCATAGTGCCGCTCAAGCGAGGTCACGATTTTAAGCGCCTGCGCGTTGTGATCGAACCCGCCGTAAGGTTGCATCAAAGCGTCCAGCGCGTCTTCGCCTGTGTGCCCAAACGGTGTGTGCCCCAGATCATGGGCCAGCGCGATCGCCTCGGTCAGATCAAGATCAAGGCCCAGTGCCCCCGCCATCGTGCGCGCCACCTGTGCCACCTCAATCGTGTGGGTCAGCCGCGTGCGATACGCATCTCCTTCGTGTTCTACAAAAACTTGGGTTTTGTGTTTGAGGCGGCGGAATGCGCTGGCGTGAATGATGCGGTCGCGGTCGCGCTGAAAAGGAGACCGGAAGTCGTATTCCTGTTCAAAGACCAACCTGCCGCGGCTATCGCCGGGGGTGGACGCGTAAAGTGCCGTCATGTGTCTGCCGTCTCTTGTGATGCCTGCCTGCGGTCTTATATGGTGAGGTGTCTGATGTCACAACAGGTGCCTTTGCCATGCTCACACTGCCCCCCACCGTCACGCCCCGCGCGTTTGAACGCCTTGCTGAAATTGGCGCTGCCGCAAACGGTAAAGTGCTGCGCATCGCGGTTGAGGGCGGCGGATGCTCTGGGTTTCAATACGAGATCGACCTCGACACCCCCAAAGACGATGATCTGGTGCTCAGCGGCGCGGGCGAAAGCGTGGTGCTTGATCCGGTATCTTTGCCGTTTTTGGCCGATGCGGTAATTGATTTCGAAGAAGAATTGATTGGCGCGCGGTTCGTCATCAACAACCCCAACGCGACCAGCTCATGCGGCTGTGGCACCAGCTTTTCAATGTAGCGATCAATCCGCGCTATATGGCCCGTCAGATGCGCAAAAAGCGCTTTCCGCCCGCCGTGGCCCGTGGCACAAGTGCCTCATGAAAATCGCAAGCTTCAACATCAACGGGATCAAAGCCCGACTGCCCGCCCTTCTTGATTGGCTATCCGAGGCACAGCCCGATGTGGCCGTGTTGCAAGAGATCAAATCCGTGGATGAGGCATTCCCCCGCGAGCCAATCGAAGACCTTGGCTACATCGTGGAAACCCACGGTCAAAAGTCGTTCAACGGCGTGGCGATCTTGTCAAAACTACCGCTTGAGGACATCCAACGCGGCCTACCCGGAGACGAGACCGACGAGCAAGCAAGGTGGATTGAAGCGACTGTTGTTGGCAAGCAGGCGATCCGTATCTGCGGGCTGTACCTGCCCAATGGCAATCCGGTGCCTGGGCCGAAATACGACTACAAACTTGCGTGGATGGACCGTCAGATTGCCCATGCAAAGAATATGTTACGCCAAGATATGCCGTTTTTGATGGCCGGTGATTACAACATTATCCCGCAACCCGAAGACTGCGCTAACCCTGCGGCGTGGGCGGATGATGCGCTTTACCGTCTTGAAAGCCGTACCAAATTTCGCGAACTGTGCGCCCTTGGCCTGACAGATGCGTTTCGTGCGCGCAACGCGGCCCCCGAACAATACACGTTTTGGGATTACCAAGCGGGCGCCTACAACCGCAATGACGGCATCCGGATTGACCACTTTTTGCTGTCGCCCCAAGCCGCTGACCTGCTGACAGATTGTCAGGTAGACGCCCATGTACGCGGCCGCGAAAAGCCCTCAGACCACGTGCCGATTTGGGTCGAGCTGGACATCTAGGCAAGTCATTATCTGGCAGAGCGGCTAAAATGCCGCTGTCACGTCATAGCCATAGAGCCAATTGAACTTTCGGGCGGCCGCAGATGGCGCAATGACGGAACCACCTCGTAAAACTGCATGAGCTACGGCCTGTAGCGCTTTGTTTTCTATGTGATAGTTTCGCGCATTAGCATTTGCCACCTCAATTGCGCGCATAACACGGGCACGGCGGGTGTCTTGGAACAATTGCAAACCGCACTGCACCCCTGCGCCAGATTGATCCACCGATAGAGATTGTGCCAACGCCGCCGGCAAACACCACGCATCTTCCAGCGCAAGGTTCGCGCCTTGGGCCAAAAACGGTAGCGTTGGATGGGCCGCGTCCCCGACCAGAACCGCAGATGCACCATTGACAGAACCATACCATTTCCGCGCAACAGGCCGCCGAAACAACCCCCAGATATGCACCTTCTCAACTTGCGACAGCCATTCTGGCACGGGGCCGCCGAAGTCTGCAAACGCCGCACGAAGCGCCTCTGGGTCATCAGGCGTGCTCCAACTATCTGCGGCCCACGTGCTGCGCTCTTGCACGGCCACGATATTGCGCCGCCCCCCTTTCAGCGGGTAGCTCACCAAATGCCTACCAGCGCCCATGAAAACCTGCGCCTCGGCGGGCTCATCAGGATGTGCATCAATGATCGCGCGCCACGCAACTTGCCCCGTGAAAAACGGCGCGGCATCACCGCCAAGAGCCGCCCGCAGACCCGAACGCGCGCCGTCAGCCGCAACTGTGAGTGCCCGCTCTGTGCGACGCGCACTGCCCGCCTCAATTCGTGCATTCAGATTAAGCTCAATCCCTAAGTCCGCCAAATCATGTGATAAAGCCGCGATCAGGTCCGCGCGATGGGCCATCAAAAACGTGCCATCGACGCCGGTCAAATCCATGCGCAGCACTTGTTTGCCGCGCTGGTTGCGCAAAACAACCCCGCGCCCCTCAAGGGATGTGTCGCGAAGTGCCACGCCAAGCCCAAGCGCATCAATCACGCGCATGCCGTTCGGGCTTAGCTGCAAACCCGCACCCACTTCGCGGATCTCGGGTGCTTGCTCAAACACGCGCACGTTTGCCCCGCACATCGCTGCGGCGCGCGCTGTGGCAAGCCCCGCTACGCCGCCGCCAACGACATCGATCTGCATGTGCTGAAGTTCACTTTTCATCACCCCGTCATAGCCTGCGCTTCGTGCAGGTGCAAAGCGGCAAAAGAAAAAGGCACCACCGAACTACCGGTGATGCCTTTTCATTATAAATTACCGATCAGGCGGCGCTTTGCCTTAATCGTCGCGGTGTACTTTTTCGCGACGCTCGTGACGCTCCTGCGCCTCAAGGCTCATGGTTGCGATCGGGCGCGCATCAAGGCGCTTAAGGCTGATCGGCTCACCAGTAACAGAGCAATACCCGAACTCATCCTCATCGATACGGCGCAAAGCAGCGTCAATTTTGGAGACCAATTTGCGCTGACGGTCACGTGTCCGCAGTTCAAGCGCGCGGTCTGTTTCCTCGGACGCACGGTCGGCTACATCGGGAATATTGCGCGTGCCATCTTGCAAACCTTCGATGGTGTCGCGTGTGTCAGATTGCAGATCGTGCTTCCACGCAAGCAACTTGCGGCGGAAATACTCAAGCTGACGGTCATTCATGAAAGGCTCGTCCTCGGCGGGACGATAGTCGTCTGGCAGAAAGGTCTCTGCTTTCATAGTAAAGCTTCCCTCAGTAATCATGCCGCGACCCTGATACATGTAAAGGCCAGCGGTTCACGTGCCCATCTAGCGCAAACGCCCCCGCCTGCCAAGGTCGAATTCGGGCAAAAACTGCATCACAGCCCTTGATAACAAGTTAATATCTGAATGTTTGCGCAACCTTTTTGTTGCCTGAATGGACTAAACTGATAAGTTATCCACAACGACGCGAAAATCGCGCGATACATGAGGCAGATATGAAATTTACAGGCACCGATGGCTATGTTGCCACGGACGACCTGACTGTTGCGGTAAATGCGGCGGTCACATTGCAGCGTCCCCTTTTGGTTAAAGGCGAACCAGGCACCGGTAAAACGGAGCTGGCCCTTCAAGTTGCGCGCGCGCTGAAAACACCGATCATCGAGTGGAACATCAAATCCACCACCCGTGCCCAACAAGGGCTTTACGAATACGATGCAGTTAGCCGCCTGCGCGATAGCCAGTTGGGTGATCCGAAAGTAAATGACGTCAGCAATTACATCCGCAAAGGCAAGCTTTGGGAGGCCTTTGACGCCCCCGAACGGGTGGTGCTGTTGATTGACGAAATCGACAAAGCAGACATCGAATTCCCCAATGATCTGCTGCAAGAACTCGATAAAATGGCGTTCCACGTCTATGAGACCGGCCAAACCGTTCAGGCCACGCACCGGCCCATCGTCATCATCACATCAAACAACGAAAAACAGCTGCCAGACGCGTTTTTGCGCCGCTGTTTTTTCCACTACATTAGCTTTCCAGACCCCGAGACGCTGAAACAGATCATTGCGGTGCACCATCCTACGATCAAAGGTGATTTGCTGAACGCGGCTCTTACGCAGTTCTATGAAATCCGCGAAACGGACGGGCTGAAGAAAAAGCCATCAACCTCGGAAGTGCTGGATTGGCTAAAACTGCTCTTAGCCGAAGATCTGACGGCACAGGACCTGAAACGCGACGGTGCCAATGCGCTGCCAAAAATTCACGGCGCGCTTTTGAAAAACGAACAAGACGTGCATTTGTTCGAACGGCTCGCGTTTATGGCTCGCAGCCAAACAGGGCGGCGGTAAGCATCGTGCGCGGCGCGGACCTTCATTTAACACGGCGCAGAGCGTCACACGCGGGCCCACCCCAAAAAGCCGACAGCTTTGTCCAAATGCCGCGTCATGATCGCGCGGGCACCCCAGAATTGCCTCAATCCAAGACCATTTCGCCCATCGTAGTTGTTATGTTGCGGGGCGTTACCTGAATGCGGTCAATTGTGTTTGCGGGCTTGTTTGCCCTTAGTTCTTGTGCCCCGACCAATACAAATTCAGTCACCAGCCGTGCGGCAGTCGATATGCCTGCGGTTAAGGTCTTTGCCACGCCGCGCCCGCGCCGCCCAGTTCGGTCAAACCGCGAGATTGCGCGTGATTTCATGGACCTGACGTTCCGGCTTGAAAGTGGCCGCACGGTGCCGGTTTTCACGCGGTTTGAGGGCCCTATTGAGGTACGCCTGTCCGGCGACGATCTGCCCGCCACCATCACCCGTGATCTTGAGACATTGCTGCGCCGCCTGCGTAATGAGGCTGGCATCCCGATCAGCCGCACTGACACAGACAACGCGCAGATCAACATCGAAATCATCCCTGCCCGCCAACTGAAAAGCCTTGTGCCGAATGCTGCGTGTTTTGTGGTGCCGGGCGTTGCGACGTGGGACGCCTATAAAAAGGCGCGCCGCAGTGACGCCCTTGATTGGACGCAACTACAGACCCGTTCGCGCATTGCGGTCTTTTTGCCATCAGGCACCAGTCCCCAAGAAATACGCGACTGTTTGCATGAAGAAGTGGCCCAAGGCCTTGGCCCGCTGAACGACCTTTACCGCCTTTCAGACAGCACTTTTAACGATGACAACTTTCATACGGTTTTGACCGGTTTTGACATGCTGATCCTGCGTGCGACCTACGCGCCCGAATTGCGCAGCGGCATGAGCCCCGCCCAAGTACGCGCAAGACTGCCCGCTATTCTGGCCCGCCTCAACCCGCGCGGGCAAGGCATTGGCAACCGCCAACGCACATCAACGCCGCGCACATGGAGCGACGCTGTCACCACGGCGCTGTCGCGGCGCAGCAGCGTGCCTGCGCGTATCAAGTCCATCAATGAGGCCATGCGCATTGCACAAGCAGAAGGCTGGACCGATGCCCGCAGTGCCTTGGGCCATTTCATCAAAGGCAGGCTGCACATGGGAAGCGACAATGCTCGTGCATTCAGCCACTTCCGCCAAGCGGATGCGATCTATGCCACCCTTCCTGATGCGGCACTACAACGCGCCCATGTTGGCGTCCACATGGCCGCGTTTTCGCTCACCCAAGGGGACGGCGAAGCTGCCGTGGCGTGGGTTGATCGTCACTTAAACGCCGCACAAACCTCTGAAAATGCGGCGCTTTTGGCGACGCTCATGATGCTAAAGGCTGAAGGTCTTAGCCAGCAGGGCCGCGCATCGGCAGCACAGCTTGTCAGGGTGGACAGTTTGGGGTGGGCGCGCTACGGGTTTGGCACAGAGAAAGAAGTGAGCGCGCGCCTCAAAGAGATCGCCTCGCTCTCTCCACAGATTTGGCGCAGCGGAGGATAATTCCCGATGATCTCATTCCCCCTTCTTATGCTTTTGGCATTCATCGTTGGCGGCATATTTGGCGCGATCATTGCCAAACTGCGCGGCGGTGCGCGCAAAGACATGGTGCACTACTTTTTCGTGTGGGGCGTCATTGCATTTATCATCATGACTGTGGGCGGAACGCTCGCCGCGCGCTGATGTTTCTGCCGTTTTTCGAAAACCTAAGACGCCACGGGGTCCCTGCGACCCTGCGCGAGTTTTTGGCGTTTCTAGACGGTATGGCAGCGGGTCTTGCCACATATGACGCAGACGGGTTTTACTATCTGGCGCGGCTTACCTTGGTCAAAGACGAACGGCATCTGGACAAGTTCGACCGTGCCTTTGCCGCCAGCTTTTCCGGCCTTGATGAGATCAGTGCCCAAGACGTCCTAAACGCAGTTGATATCCCTGACGAATGGCTGCGCAAGATGGCCGAAAAGCACCTTAGCCCCGAAGAGCGCGCAGAGATTGATGCGCTTGGCGGATTTGAGGCGTTGATGGACACACTGAAAAAGCGCCTTGAAGAACAAAAAGGCCGCCACCAAGGGGGCAGCAAGTGGATCGGCACTGCGGGCACCTCGCCTTTTGGTGCGCATGGCTACAACCCCGAAGGTGTGCGCATCGGGCAAAACGAAAGCCGCCACCAACGTGCAGTCAAAGTTTGGGATAAGCGCACGTTTCGCAACCTCGACGACAGTGTCGAATTGGGCACCCGCAACATCAAAGTCGCCCTCAAACGGCTAAGACGGTGGGCGCGTGATGGCGCCAGTGAAGAGTTTGATCTGGACGGTACCGTCAACGCCACGGCCACCGCAGGCTACCTTGATGTCAAAACCCGCCCCGAACGGCGCAATGCCGTAAAAGTATTGCTGTTCTTTGATGTTGGTGGATCAATGGACGCCCATATCAAAGTGGTCGAAGAGCTGTTCAGTGCCGCAAAATCCGAATTCAAACAGCTTGAACATTTTTACTTCCACAACTGTCTTTACGAAAGCGTGTGGCGCGACAACGCGCGTCGGTGGGACGATAAAATTCCAACGGCTGAAATACTGCGCACATATGGCCCCGACTACAAATGCATCTTCGTCGGCGATGCCAGCATGTCCCCCTATGAAATCGCCTATATCGGCGGCGCGAACGAATATTGGAACGATGAGGCCGGTCACACATGGCTCAACCGCGCGCGCGCGCAATGGGCCGATCACCTCTGGATCAACCCTGTGCCCGAGGCCTACTGGGATTATACCCAATCCATCGGAATGATCCGCGAGATATTCGAAAACCAAATGGTGCCAATGACCCCCGAGGGGCTAACACGCGGTATGAAGCTGCTTGGCTAAGCTGTCACAGGCTTTTTTCGTCACAATCAACGCGCCTTAACGCCATTTCCCACACAAAACTGTGATGTGCAGCCCTGCACGGATCACAAGGCCGTGGCGCAGGTTGACAGGGCGCATTTTGCAGCCCATATGCTGATGCAGGTTCACACGTAAGACCACCCCGCCTGTCACCTGACAGTGCCGGAGTTGGCCCAACAAATGTACAACGAGGACCTCACGATGACACGTTCACAGACCCTTCTTAATGGTCACTCATTCAAAAACGCAGCCCTTGCACTGGTGCTTGGATTGGGCGCATCCCTTGGCGCGACAACCGTCGTCAGCGCAGATCAGCTTGCGCGTTCCGCAGGTGTTGAGCCAGGCGTCTATCCAAAAGCTGTTTTGATGCAAATCGTGCAAGCCAAAGCCGATAACAACACAGCGCAGCTGACGCATATTTTGCGTGAAGCAAACGCCAAGAAAGCCGACCCTGCCCAAGCATTTGTGCTGACAGTCTCGGCCCGTGAAGCAAAAGTAGGTGAGCACCTGTTTGATCAACGGCGGTTCTAACGTCCCCCCGGACGGCGCGTGCGGTTAAAGCTGCTGCGCCGTCGCAAAAAGTATCGCCGTTACCGCGCCCTTGTTGAAAGGCCAGCCTTTGGGTTCGCCATCTTCAGCGAGGGCGCTTTTTATTGACGCACAGAAGTTTGCACCAAACACTGGCAAGCCCGCCCACACTGCCCCATATAAAGAGCATGTTGAAATTTGCACCCATCCTTTTGGCGCTTGCCTATGGCTATGTCATGGTGCGCTTTTCTGCGTGGCGCACGGCCCGCGAGCTTGATCGTAACAGCACCGAGCTTGCTGATCCCATTTTGACAACCCACACAGCGGCAATGGCCAAGGCGCTCGATATCCCGCGCATCCGCGTGCACATCTACGAGATTGAGCCAGTCAATGGGTTGGCCGCACCTGACGGGCGTATTTTCATCACACGCGGATTTTATCAAAAATTTCAGGCCGGTGAGGTCACAGGCGCCGAAATGGCATCGGTCATCGCACATGAATTGGGACACGTCGCGTTGGGTCACTCGCGCCGCCGAATGATTGACTTTTCGGGCCAAAATGCGCTGCGCACAGCATTGGCCATGGTTTTGGGGCGCTTTATTCCGGGTGTCGGCCCGTGGATTGCGGGGATGCTGACATCGCTGATCGCAGCACGGCTTTCACGCACCGATGAATATGAGGCGGACGCATATGCCTCAGCGTTGTTGCATAAATCCGGCATCGGGGTTGAACCGCAAAAGACGCTTTTCACCAAGCTTGAAAAACTAACGGGTGCGCGCGGCGGCAGCCCTGCGTGGTTGCTCAGCCACCCTAAAACCGAAGAACGGATCAAGGCGATTGAGGCCAATGTCGCCAAATGGGATGCGGTGCAAAAGTAACACCTAATAAGGCGGAAGCCCCCTTAAGACTGAAGCGCTTTGCCCAATCGCGGAAGACGCGCTTTTTTCAACAGCCCCCGCGTGGTCCATGTACTGCCTGACAGCTTGTCTGCTTGGGCGCGCACCCCTTCAACGACGTCGGCCATGACCTCAGTGTTGGCATGCCAAAGCCCCAACAAGAATTGATCAGGATCTGCGCGCGAAACGCCTTCTTCGGCCAGAATATTGCGCGGGAAATCTTTTGCGTTGTTGGTAATGATCACATCAGACGAGCCTGCGATAGCCGCTGCCAACACATGAATATCGTTCTGGTCAGGCAGCCAAAGCCGTGCCAAATCACCGTCTTTGGGCCGTATCTGGGCGCGTGCGAAATGCGCATTCAGCATCACCGCCTCAGACCGCGCAGCGACCTCGTCACTTGCCCCATGGCGCGCCGCAGCGCGGGCCCATTCTTCCAACAGCCGTTCAGACCACTGCGGCTCAAACAGCCCCGCGCGGGCGGCACCAATGACCACCTCGCGCATCACGGTTGGATAAAGAACGCAGGCGTCGATTAGCGCTTTCACGGCAGCAACCGATAAAACAGCGCCTTCAAGTATCCACTTTCCGAAAGCTGTGGCATCAACGGATGATCTGGTCCTGCAAACCCTGTGTGAATGTGCTGGGCACGGCGTCCTGCCCGCCCGATACCTCGCGCCGATGAGCGCGCAAATTTATGCACATCCGCTGCGTGCGAGCATGAGCACAGCACAAGATATCCGCCCTCGGCCACAAGTGGTGCCGCCAGTTTTGCCACCCGCTCATAGGCGCGCAACCCACGATCGAGCGATTTTTTCGACGGCGCAAACGCGGGCGGATCACAGACCACCACGTCGAACTTCGCGCCTTCTTCGTTTAGCGCCTCAAGAACGGCAAATGCATCCCCTTTGCGCGTTCTGAGCTTGTCGCCCATACCCATTGCATCCGCCCCGCCTTGGGCCAGGTCAAGCGCGGGCTGTGCACCGTCAACGCACGTGGCGCTTTGCGCACCCGCCGCCAACGCCGCAAGCCCAAAACCGCCAACATGGGAAAATACGTCCAACACCCGTGCGCCTTTCGACAGCCGCGCCGCTACCGCGTGGTTTGGGCGTTGGTCAAAGAACAGACCAGTTTTTTGACCGCCCATAACGTCCGCCAGATAAATGGCGCCGTTCATCGGCACTTCCAATGGCGCGTCCGGCGCAGTGCCTGCAAGGACCTCGGACACATCATCAAGCCCTTCCAGCCCGCGCGCACGGCCCGAGGCGTTTTTGATCACGCAGTTCACGCCCGTCACCGACTGCAGTGCGGCTGACAGCTGCGAAATCCGCGCATCGGCCCAAGCGGCGTTAGGTTGCACCACTGCAATATCGCCAAACCGGTCAATGATAACACCGGGCAGCCCATCGGCCTCTGCGTGGATCAGCCTGTAGAATGGCGCATCGAACATCCGCTCGCGGTGCTCGAACGCCGTCTGCAGGCGCGCCTCAAACCACGCCTGATCAATCGTGGCAGTTACATCGCGATCAAGCATGCGCGCGATGATCTGGCTGTCTGGTGTGACCCCCACAAGGCCCAATGGCTTGCGGTCTGCGTCTTCCAAAATGGCCAAGCTGCCCGCGCCTAAGGCTTTGGTGCGCCGATCCGTCACCAAATCCTCTGCATAGACCCACGGCGCGCCAAACCTGATGGCACGGGCGTCGGATTTTGGTTTCAGTCGAACTACGGGAAGATCGCTGGGTGAAGCGGGCACATCTGTGGTGGTTTGTGTCATGATGCCTCCCTTAAAGCACACGATTGAATTGGCCAAGCATCATAGCAAACTGCGGCAAACTGTGTCCCACATACTGAAACTGCTGGACTTGTTAGCGCAAACATCGCTAGAACGCGGGTGAATAATAGACGTCTAAGCCGATGGAGCCTGCCACATGTCGCTAAACCCAACCCTCAAAGCCGTGACAGACCGCATCATTGCCCGATCAGAAAAGCGGCGCGGGACATATCTTGAGCGTATGCGCAAAGCCGCAGACATTGGCCCCAAACGCGGCCACCTGAGCTGCGGCAACCAAGCCCACGCCTATGCGGCGATGGGCGACGCAAAGGACCGCCTACTTGATGAGCAGTCCCCCAACATTGGCATCATTACCGCCTACAATGACATGCTTTCGGCCCACCAGCCGTTCAAAGAATTTCCTGATCTGATCAAAGCGGCCGCAGCCACCCACGGCGGCACTGCCCAAGTTGCGGGGGGCGTTCCGGCCATGTGTGATGGCGTAACCCAAGGCCAAGTGGGCATGGAGTTGTCGCTGTTTTCGCGCGATGTGATCGCATTAGCCGCAGGCGTTGGTCTGTCACACAACACTTATGACGCGGCGATGTATTTGGGTGTGTGTGATAAAATCGTGCCGGGTCTTATTATTGCTGCCGGTACATTCGGCTATATCCCGTCAGTCTTTGTGCCAGCAGGCCCGATGACCAGTGGCTTGCCCAACGACGAAAAAGCCCGTGTGCGCCAACAGTTCGCAACCGGCGACATTGACCGCAGCCAGTTGATGGCCGCCGAAATGGCAAGCTACCACGGCCCGGGCACCTGTACGTTTTATGGAACGGCGAATTCCAACCAAATGTTGATGGAATTCATGGGGCTGCACCTGCCTGGCGCATCTTTCGTGAACCCCAACACCTCACTTCGCGCAGCCCTTACCGAACATGCTACGAAAACGGCCCTGGGCATCACAGGACTGGGCGATAATTACACCCCCGCCTGCGATGTGCTCTCAGAAAAGGCGTTTGTGAATGGCATCGTCGGGCTGATGGCGACGGGGGGCTCAACAAACCTTGTGCTGCACCTGCCTGCAATGGCACGCGCGGCAGGCGTTGAACTTACGCTTGAGGACTTTGCGGATATCTCGGCGTTGGTGCCATTGATGGCAAAAGTATACCCCAACGGCCTCGCAGACGTGAACCATTTCCACGCAGCAGGTGGGCTCGGCTACATGATCGGTGAGTTGTTGAACGCTGGCCTGCTGCACGACGATGTAGATACAATCGTCGGCAAAGGATTGTCACACTACACACAAGAGCCTGTTTTGCAGGACGGCAAACTTGAGTACCGCGAAGGCTCTGCAAAAAGTGAGAATGAGAAGATTCTCCGCCCTGTCTCAAATCCATTCCAGCCTGAAGGCGGCGTAAAGCAGCTGCGCGGAAACCTTGGGCACGGCATGATGAAAGTCAGCGCCGTCGCACCCGAACGTCAGATTGTCGAAGCCCCCATCCGTGTTTTCGAAGATCAGCATGACGTAAAAACGGCCTTCCAAAAGGGCGAGTTCACATCAGACACCATTGTCGTAGTGCGCTTCCAAGGCCCTGCGGCAAACGGCATGCCCGAGTTGCACTCGCTCACCCCGACGTTGGCAGTGTTGCAAGACCGTGGCCTTAAAGTGGCGCTTGTTACAGATGGCCGGATGTCCGGCGCATCAGGCAAAGTTCCATCAGCGATCCACGTAGCGCCCGAAGCGCTTCACGGCGGTCTTTTGTCGAAACTGCAAGACGGCGATATCGTTCGGGTCGATGCGCAAAACGGCACTTTGGATGTGCTGACCGAAGGCGTTGACGCACGAGCCGCAGCCACACCAAACCTTGAAGGCAACACATTCGGCGTTGGCCGCGAGATGTTTGAGGTATTTCGCGCCAACGTTGGCCCTGCCAGCTCTGGCGCCGGTGTTGTTGTGTAAACGCGGGATTTGGATATTTATGAACAAAAGAAGATCAGCCCCCGAGACAATACGCATGCGCGCAAAAGTCCCGTGGGGCCTTCTCTTGTTACAGCCATCGGCGTCCCCGCCTGTACTGCCGCTCCCGAATACAAAGCTTAAGTTAATTTACTGTTTCAATTCTTTTGTTTAGAAATATCCCCGCCGGAGGCATCCACGTCACTTTCCGGCACCTAATACCCCGAAGAGGATACCATCATGATGAGCCCACTCGACGCCAGCCACCACACCCGCGCAATTTGTGAACTGGCACCGGTTGTGCCCGTGCTCGTCATCCACGACGCCGCAATCGCGCGTCCTTTGGCCGAAGCACTTGTGGCCGGCGGATTGCCCGCCCTTGAAGTGACGTTGCGAACCCCCGCAGCCCTCGATGCGATCCGCGAGATGGCCAAAGTTGAAGGCGGCACCGTTGGCGCCGGAACCCTTTTGACGCCCACAGACGTAGAAGCCGCAAAAGAAGCCGGCGCGCAGTTCGGTGTCTCACCTGGTGCCACGCCAAAATTGCTTGAGGCCTGCGCAATCTCAGCGCTGCCGCTGTTGCCCGGTGCATCCACCGCGTCCGAGGCCATGGCGCTGCTCGAAATTGGCTATTCGGTGCAGAAATTCTTCCCGGCCGAGGCAAATGGCGGCGCTCCCGCACTCAAAGCAATTGGCGCGCCTTTGCCACAGGTCTCATTTTGCCCAACGGGTGGTGTCACACCCGAAAACGCACCTACATACCTTGGGCTGTCCAACACGCTTTGCGTTGGCGGAAGCTGGGTCTGCCCTGCCAATCTGATCGCCGCAAAGGACTGGGCCGCGATTGAAGAGCTGGCGCGCGAAGCCGCAGCACTTAAGCGGTAATCACTTAGCTGTTTATTCAGCTACACGCGCGGCACGCCCGCCGCGCCGTCCTGTGGCGGGGGCCGTTTCAAGGCCTTCGCGCAGCGTCTGTGTCATCGGATGATCCCCGTTTGATTGCCCGTAGTGGTCAATAAGCGGCTTGATATAATCTTGCATCGCAACACCCGCGGGCAGCCCAAGCGCCCAGTCCAGAAAGATCGAGCGGCACTCAGGCGCGCTGATCCCGTCGATTTTATAGCTTTCTTGGATCAATCCGCGTGGGTCCAAAAACTTGAAGTCAATCATTGCCGCCTGCCCCATCTTTTGCGCCCCCAAGGGGCATAATCCGTTCAATACATGCACGCGCCGTTTGCCGCGCCTCAGCCACTTTTGCCAGCGCCTCGTCCTCGGAGCCAGCAGCCAAAATACCATTTAGAACGCCAACCGCGCCCGTCCCGACTTTTGCTGCATCAAACGGCCCAAGGCTCAACTCAGCCTGCATCGCTTTCACGGCCCATAGGGTCTTATAAGCTGCGGTGATGGCGCGCGCGTCCGCGTCATTCAGCCATCCGTTTGCGACTGTTGTCGCCAATTGCGTCGACGTATCGCGAGGTACCTCATCAAGCCCCGCTTTCAGCGCACTGGCTTGGGCGAACAGCTCAATATCTTGCACGCCGCCCGCACCGTTTTTGACGTCCCACGGATCACTCGCAGGTTTCGCGCCGGCCAAACGCACCCGCATATCGCTTGTATCACTCAGCACGTCTTTTTGCGTGTGCCGCAAAATATCATCGCGCAAAGCGTTCCAGTCCTCTGCCAGCGCCCCATCACCAAGTGCTTGCGCGCGCGTCAGGGCAAGATGCTCCCACGTCCATGCTTCTTCTTTCTGATAGCTCGCATAAGACGCCCAACCACTGGCCACAGGCCCTTGCCGCCCCGAAGGACGCAGGCGCATATCAACTTCATACAGCCGCCCTTCCGGCAATTGCGCCGTCAACGCCGTGATCAACGCTTGGGTAAGGCGGGCAAAATATGTTCGCGTCTGCAACGGCCTTGGACCATCAGACATCGCATCAGCGTCCGCATCATAAATCAAAATCAAATCCAGATCCGAGCCCGCGTTTAACTGACCTGCGGCCAGAGACCCCATCGCAATTGGAACCGCTCCGCGCCCCATCGGCGCGCCATGCTTTGACGCAAACTCAGCCGTGACCCGCGGCCAGAGGGCGCCAACCAACGCCTTGGCAAGGGACGCGTATTGCGCACCTGCAATTTGCGCATCAATCACACCGCGCAGATGATGCACGCCGATCCGGAAGTGCCATTCTTTCTTAATCCGTCGCGCCGTATCCAGCACCGCCTCATAATCCCCACAGGCCGCTAGAGCATCGGAAATTAAGTCACTTAGCTGCGCATCACTTGGGAACGGCGCAAAGAAATCACCCGCAATGACCGCGTCCAGCACGTTGGAATTACGACCAAGATACGCCGCAAGCGCAGGTGACGTCGCGCAAATCTCAAGAAGCAAATCCACCAGCGGGGCGTTGGCCTCAAAAAGAGAAAATACCTGCACACCTGCCGGCAAGCCGCGCAAGAACCCATCGAAATGCGCAAGCGCTTCTTCGGGGCGTGCGGCTTGAGCCAATTTAGCCACGATAGACGGGCGCAGGCGGTTGAAAATTTCCGTGGCGCGGGCAGATCGCATTGCGGGGTAGCTGGGCCAACGGGCAATTATTTCTTGGCCAAAATCGTTCGGAACTGTAGCTGTGTCGCTTCTGTTCTCTGTCATGTTGAGACTGGCGATAGCACCATCTTCGGCAGGCGCTTCTGGCGCAAAGAACGCCTCTGTACGGCTGTGAACGCTCTCAAATAGGTCCTGCAATCGTTGCTTTAGCGGTGCCACGTCCTCGCCCATCATGGCGGCAAGCCGGCAGAAGCCTTCTTCATCGCGGGGCAACACGTGGGTTTGCGCATCAGCAATCATTTGCAAGCGGTGCTCAACATCACGAAGGCCGCGGTATTTTACTTTAAGATCGCCTGCCAACTCATTGCTAATCCAACCTTTTGCGGAAATAGCGTCTAGCCCTGCACAGGTACCACGCACACGCAAATCAGGATCGCGCCCGCCTGCAATCAACTGCTGCGTTTGGGTGAAAAACTCAATCTCGCGAATACCGCCACGGCCCAGTTTCACGTTATGCTCGGGCAATGAAATAGCCCCTGCCAGCCCTTTATGTGCCCAAATCTTGAGGCGCATGTCATGGGCGTCTTGGATCGCTGCAAAATCCAGATGCTTGCGCCAGACGAAAGGTCGAAGACGCTCAAGATAAGCCTCTCCGGCTTTATGATCGCCTGCGCACACCCGCGCCTTGATATGGGCCGCTCGCTCCCATGTGCGCCCCTCAGCCTCGTAATAAAGCTCTGCTGCGGACATCGACATGCACACGGGCGTCACCGCCGCATCAGGGCGCAACCGCAGGTCTGTTCGAAAGACATAACCATCGCGGGTTTGGGCGCTGATCGTTTTGGTCACTGCACGGATAATCTGCACAAATGCGTGGCGCACATCGGCCACATCATCGCGGGCATAGCGGCTGTCATCAAAGAGGCAAATCAGATCAATGTCGCTTGAGTAATTCAATTCAAACGCGCCCATCTTACCCATGGCGAGCACAACCAAGCCACCGTTTGTGGCCAGATCATCCTCGGTCAACCATGGCAGATGCCCCCTTTTGAAACGGGCTGCAAACTCTGCATCAAGGGCCGTTTGAAGTGCTGCGTCCGCAAGGTGGGTCAACGCCGTTGTGACACTTTCCAGCGGCCAGACACCGGCCAGATCCGCAAGTGCCGTAAGTAAGGCAATCCGTCCTTTTGACCGGCGCAAAGACGGGCTTAGCTCACTCAATGGTATGTTTGAGGCATAGCCCGCCACTGCCGCCAATTCGGCGCGCAGGGCCGCTTCAGGGTCTGCAAAAGCGCCCTGTAGCCACTCATTATGCTTACTGATCAGCCCGCTAAGGTACGGGCTACATCCTGCGGCACCGGCAACCACATCCGCCAACTGGCCATCGAACAAAACAGCGCGTTCGGCCCCGCGATCAGGGTCAAAGGCGCGTGGCATGCGGGTGATGGCATCTGTAAACTTCATATAAAACAACGTGATACGCGCGCCGTGATTGGTCAAGGACAACAATTGGTCAAAAAGAGCGGATGCCCTTGATCGAAAGGCCCCAAACAATCACATAAATGCCCATAACAAGTGAAACCACACGGATATCCGCCTATGTACATCGCCCTTCCCGATCCCGTCGATCAAGCAGAGTTCTACGCCGATGTACCGCTGAAACGCTTACTGGCGTGGGGGATTGATACGCTGATCATCGCGGCCATATCGATCGCGCTTTGTCTGCTTACGCTTGGGGTCGGCTTTTTCATCTTCTTTGCAGTCTTCTTTTCCGTCAGCTTCATCTACCGCGTTGTCACGTTGACGCGCCGCTCAGCCACGGTGGGCATGGGGGTGGTGGCAATTGAATTTCGCACCGCCAAGGGCACCAAGTTTGATGCGGGAACCGCGTTTTTACACACATTGGGATATGTCATCTCATTTGCAGTGCCGGTGTTACAGTTGATCTCGATCATCTTGATGTTGATCAGCGAAAAGCGCCAAGGAGCGACTGACCATCTGCTGGGGACCGTGGCCATTAACCACGCTGCACATTCGCGTTAACGCACCACGCAGACAGGGGTTGGCGAGACTGTTTTCGCTTGCTAGGGTTTGCGTATTCAAGAATTGGATTATTAATGCGCCACACCCTGCCAATTGCACCACAGTTTTATGTGACCGCACCGCAGCCCTGCCCTTATCTTGAGGGTCGGATGGAGCGTAAACTGTTTACCGCATTGCAGGGTGAAAGCGCAGAAAAGCTGAATGACGGGCTGTCCAAGCAAGGCTTTCGCCGCTCACAAAATGTGCTTTACCGGCCGTCGTGTGCTGATTGTACCGCGTGTTTGTCCGCCCGCATCAAAGTGGCTGATTTCAAGCCGAGCAAAAGCCAGAAACGCGTGATGAGCCGCAACAAAGATATGCGCCGCCGCGTGACAAGCCCTTGGGCCACCGAAGAGCAATTTTCCCTGTTTCGCGCGTATCTGGATACGCGACATGCAGATGGCGGCATGGCTGATATGGACATATTCGAGTTCGCCGCCATGGTCGAAGAAACACCCGTGCGCAGCCGCGTGATTGAATACACCCGCGACGAGGTTTTGACCGCTGTTTGCCTGACCGATCTGCTCGATGACGGGCTGAGCATGGTCTATTCGTTTTTTGCGCCTGATGCGGCGCCAAGCTCGCCCGGGATGCACATCATCCTTGATCATATCGAGATCGCGCGGGAAACAGGCCTGCCATATGTTTACCTTGGGTATTGGGTGCCTGGATCGCCCAAAATGGATTACAAGGCGAAATTCTCGGGCCTTGAGGTCTACCGTGGTGGCGCGTGGGAAACCATGAACAACGTGGCCGATTTTGAGCAAGAGACGCACCCGCTGTCCATTGATCCTATTGCCGAACAAGTCGCAAATATCTCGCTGCCTGATACGCTGTCTTCAAAAGTATAGTTTGCGGTATGAAGGCGGCTGACTAAGGCTGCCTGATCGCCCCCCATCCTCTCAACCAAAAGAAAACGGCCCCACAGTTTCCTGCAGGGCCGTTGTCTTTTTCAGGTCTGATTTAATCAGTTACCAATCAGGTTCGGCACAATTGTCACCACGCTTGGGAACGCCGCCAACAGCGCCAGCCCTGCCACTTGGATCAACACGAAGGGCAATACACCTTGGTAGATGTGGCCAGTGGTGACTTCCTTCGGGGCCACGCCGCGCAGATAAAACAGCGCAAAGCCAAACGGGGGTGTCAGGAACGAGGTCTGCAAGTTCACAGCGATCATGATTGTTACCCATTTCGGATCCATCGTACCGCCGTAGATGACCGGCCCCACAATCGGGATGACGATGTAGATGATCTCTAGGAAATCCAGAACAAAGCCCAAAATGAACAACACCAACATAACCAACAAGAACACCGTCCATTCGTTGTCGAACGAGCGCAAGAACTGTTGGATATAGTGCTCGCCGCCAAATGAAATCACCACAAGGTTAAGCAGCTGTGAGCCGATCAAAATGGTGAACACCATCGAGGTGACTTTGGCGGTTTCGCGCACCACGGGGCTAAGGACCCCGCCCGTAAACAGCACCCAACAGGCAAACAGGATACCGAACATCGCGAATAGATACGCAGCCTTAGCCACGATGAACGCCAAAACGGTTTCGACACTGGTGTCGCCTGTGCCCAAGCGCAGATCAAAGTTCACGCCCACAAGGATCAACACGATGATCGCAAAAGTGGTCATCAAGATCATCTTGCCCGAACGCCCCTCATCCGCGAGGCGGCGATACGCGGCCAGCATGATCGCCCCACCCGCACCAAGTGCCGCAGCAGGTGTCGGGTTGGTGATGCCGCCCAAGATTGAGCCAAGCACCGCAATGATCAACACCAACGGCGGGAAGACAACGCGCAGCAACTCATTTTTAGCCAGCATCTTCATCGCTCCCGCACATCCCCAAAGGGCAAGGCCCAGAGGCAATGCGATCAGCAACAGCCGCGCACCGGCGGATGTGGTGGGCCCCAAAAGAGCGACGTCAACAAAAAGCACACCCAATGCGCCAAGTGTTCCTGCGATCAGCGGCAAGCGTCCTGCTGATGGTGCAACACCGCGTGCAGTGGTCAGAACCAGACCCAGCAACATCATTGAAACAGCCAAACCTGTGCCGATTGGCGCAGCAGCTTCGATCTTTTCAAGGATCAGCGTCTCACGCTCTTCCGATGTCAGCTGACGGCTTTCTTGCACTCCGCCCGCATCGTCGATGGCTTGCTGTTGTGCGACCGCTTCGTCCCATTCGGCTTGACCGTGCAGATCAATCATGGCCGCGGCACATTCAGGGCCAACAGACGTACGAAGGTCTGCGGTAGTGCCCGCGTCGGTGTAGCTGTCAACGATTGTGGACTGGCTGCCGACAAGGCCGATGTTCACGAACAAGATCAAACCACCGATCAACATGATCGGCGCACCCAAGAACCATGTCAGCCCGTCAGAGCGGGTGATCGGCTCACTGTTGCTGCTGCCCATCTGGACCGCTGGCGCTTTGGACGGGTTGAAAAGCGCGTAGACAAACGCATAGCCCGCATAGAGCATCGCCAGCAAAATACCTGGCAACAGCGCCGCTTGGAACAACGTGCCCACGGATACAACCGCAGGCTCACCCAGATATGTCAGCGCATCAGAACATCCCACCAATTGGGCACGCTCTTCTTGGGCTGCCGAATACAAGTCCCCCGCCAATGTCCCAAGCAACACAATCACGATGGACGGCGGAATGATCTGACCCAATGTGCCAGAGGCGGCAATCACACCTGTTGAAAGCTGCGGCGAATATCCGTTCTTGAGCATTGTGGGCAAAGACAAAAGCCCCATGGTCACAACGGTTGCCCCCACAATACCTGTGGACGCCGCAAGGAAAGCACCAACCACAACCACGGACACCGCCAAACCACCGGGCAGCGGGCCAAAAACCCGTGCCATGGTTTTCAGCAAATCATCCGCAATTTTAGACCGCTCAAGGGTGATGCCCATCAGAACAAACATCAAAACAGCCAACAGTGTTTCAATGGATTGGCCCGCCAAAACGCGTTCGTTGATGCGGTTCACAATGAACGACACATTACGATCAAGGGCGACTTCCCACCCTTGCAAGAACACAGGCTCACCGATGCGCGGCAACTCAGGGTAGCGGAAAATCGAGACCGCCTCAGGGCGTATCCCTTCGGCCAAAAGGGCCGCGTATTGCGCGCTGTCTTTGTCGATTGCTTGGTGAATAAGCAGGCCGTTGCTATCGAGTGCCGCGATGATCCCGAATGAGATCACGGCCGAGCCACCGATTGCAAAAGCCACGGGAAAGCCTGACAAAATGCCCGCAAAGAGCGTCAGGAATACGATGATCAGGCCGACTTCTACGCCATCAAGTCCGAATAACATGTCTCTAGATCTTTCTTAACTTAATGGATGTTCGCGGCGAGCTCTGCGTCAGCATCGCCAAGTTTATCACGGTCAAGGTTTTTGCCTTCGGCCTCGGGGCCTTCGCGCAACTCAAGGTAGCTGCGGTAAAAGAAGGTAATCGCCTGCAAGAAGACCATCGCCGTGAAGACGATCAGCAAAATCTTGAACATGAAATATGCGTTGAACCCGTTGGGCGAGAAACCGATGGTCTCAACATTCCAGCGCAGCGCGCGAGCTTTGTTTACCAAACGGTCAAGGCTGTCGGAGGCGGATGGGTTCGGCACCACAAGGTGACGCCACAGGAAATACCAACCATACATCCACGTCAGCACCGCCGCTGGCATCATAAAGATGATGCTGCCCACCATATCAATGATGCGCTTGGTGCGGAAGGAAACGGCTGAGTAGACCAAATCAACACGCACGTGGCCGCCCTGCACAAATGTATAGGTCGCACACAGGCACACCACGATGGCGTTGTAGAATTTCAACTCTTCGGACCACCAGCTGATGTCAAAGGCAAAGCTTTTGCCAAACCCGAATGACAACTCAGAAGCTGCAAAAATACGCTGCATAAATACAATGACGATCTGTTGCAGCACCATCAAAAGGCCGGCCCATGCAAAGAAACGGCCCACGGCGTTGGCGAACCCTTCAAATACCCGCACGCAGCCCCACATGAATGGGCGGTACAGCAAGCCCGCGATGGTCACACAGATGAACAGGGTGAAGATCGCGAAGAACAACTCAACAGAGCCGCCATAATAGATGAACCGCATCAGGGATTGTTTGTCCTCGGTGGTGTTGTCCCACGTCAGCCAGTCAAGCCAGCTTGAAGTGTTCAACAGCGCGTAGCCGATGTTGTAAAACGCCAAAGCGATGTTTTGAAAAAACCAGATGATCCCGTCGAGCATGATATTCCCCTAAGCCTTCAAGTCGTGGAGCGGCGGCTCGTAATAATTTCGGCGCAGTTATGATGTGCCACGCAACCCCAATGCCCATCGGCCATGGTTGCGGATGCAGTCAGATCATAATGCGGTAAAAGTTGGAGCGGCCAACGCATGCTGGCCGACCCAAAGATGCGAACGCTTGGGAGAGGACGCGCGCGCCCTCCCCCCTGCAATCGAGCGATTAGCCCAGAACGCGGTCGCGCTGTGTGCGGTATGCACTTTCAGACTGCTTGATCCAGCCAGATGACGCTTTGAGCGACGCCTGGTAATCATCGTGGACCTTTTTGTAGAGGTCATCACCGAGGTTTTCGGCGTGGACTTCTTCACTTGCTTTACCGAATGCATCCCAAACGTCATCTGGGAATTCGAGAACTTTAACACCGCCGGATTGCAGACGCTGAAGCGCTGAACCGTTGTTGTTAAGGAACTGTGCAAGGTTCCACTGGTGTGTTTCAGCAGATGCGATTTCGATGATCTTCTGGTGCGCTGGTGACAGGCTGTCGAATACGTCGCGGTTTGTTGCAACTGACAGACCTGCGCCTGGCTCGTGGAAGCCCGCAGCGTAGTAGAATTTTGTGATCTCCTGGAAACCGGCTTTTTCGTCTGCCCATGGGCCGATCCACTCGGTGCCGTCAAGCGCGCCAGATGCCAAAGCTTGGTACACTTCTGCGCCTGGAAGGTTCTGAACAGATGCGCCCAGTTTACCCAGTGCTTTACCGCCAAGGCCTGGCATACGGAATTTCAGACCGTTGAAATCAGCAGCTGAGGTGATTTCTTTACGGAACCAACCACCTGCTTGTGCGCCTGTGTTGCCGCCCAAGAATGATTTCAGGCCAAAGATTTCGCCCAACTCGTCGTGCAGAGCCGCGCCGTTGCCGTGGTAAAGCAGCGCCTTGCAGCGATGGTCTACGGCCAAGACGGCTATTTCTTTGTGTTTGATTACGACGGCACAAATCTTGTGGCGCCGCGTCAGACTGTTCTGATCAACAAAGACTGGAGCGGACTGACCGATCCCGAAGACGTGCCCGTTACCGACAAGCTGATTGATATTGCGCGCACGGGTGGTGGGTATCATTCGTTTTTATGGACCAAGCCAAGCACCGGCACCAAAGAACCCGCGATCAGCTATGTGCTGGGTCTGCAAGATTGGCAGTGGGCCATCGGCACCGCCATTTTTGTCGATGACATCCAAAGCACGGTGGCCGCAGCGCGCGCAGATGTAGAGAACCGCATCGATCGGACGTTCCAGTATATTGTGTTCATCACGCTTGGTGCGCTTTTGGCGGTTTTTGCCTCTGGCATGGTGCTAAACATCCGAGAGCGGCGCTTGGCCGATACCAAGCTAAAGGCACTGACGGAACGAATTTTTGATACCCAAGAAGAAGAACGTGGCCGCGTCGCCCGTGAGTTGCATGACGGCATCAGCCAGATCTTGGTAGGCGTACGCTATTCACTTGAGCTTGCGCGCAGACGTTTCAACAAAGGCGATGCCGCCGCCGGTGACAGCCTTGGTGCAGGGATCGACGGGCTGAACACCGCCATTGGTGAGGTCCGCCGTATCAGCCGTGACTTGCGGCCGGGCATCTTGGACGACTTGGGGCTTGGCCCTGCCCTGCAATCGCTGACCGATGACTTTGAGGCGCGCACGGGCATCGAATGCACGTTTGAAACTGTCGTCTTTCGCAACCGTCTTGATCCCGACAGCAAGATTGCGCTTTACCGCATTGCCCAAGAAGCTCTGACCAACATTGAGCGGCACGCCGATGCCTCGAAAATGGTGATGAGCCTGGCCGGTCACCGCCAAGGGGCGACGTTGATGGTAAAGGACAACGGTATTGGCCTGAAATCAGGACGCGGTCGCAACAGCTTGGGGCTTGGTCTGCGCAATATGGCCGAGCGGATCGAGCAACTTGACGGCACGCTGAACATCGCGTCCACCGCCTCTGGCACCACCATCGAGGCGACTGTGCCGCTTACCCACCTTCTCAGTCCCGAAGCACCAGCGAAGATTACCCAATGACCCAAACACCGCCGCTCACCCGCGTTATGATTGTCGATGATCACCCGATGGTTGCCCAAGGGGTGCAATCGATCCTTGAGACGTATGACGATCTTGAAGTGGTCGCGACGCTATCATCCGGACAAGAGGCCATCGCGCAAGTAGGCACGTTGCAGCCGGACGTGGTGTTGATGGACCTGAACATGCCCAACATGGGCGGGCTTTCCGCGACCGAGATTATCCTTGAGCAACACCCCGACACCCACATCCTGATCCTGTCGATGCACGACACGCCCGAATATATTTCAACGGCGCTGAGTTATGGCGCGCATGGCTATTTACTGAAGGATGTCCCCACCGAAGAAATCAAAACTGCCATCGATGTGGTGTTGTCTGGTGGACGGTATTTGTGCACAGGCGCGAAAGGCTCGCTTGAACCGGCGGTTGCGGGCAGGCGCGAAATCCTGACCGAGCGCGAGCAGACCATTTTGCTGCAACTTGCCAGTGGGAAATCCAACAAAGACGTCGCAGCCGTGTTGGATATTTCTGTGCGCACAGTTGAGACCCACCGCAAGAATATCAAACGTAAACTGGGTATTTCATCTACCGCAGGGCTGACCCGCTACGCGCTTGAGCACGGGGTTCTGCAGGGCACAGGGGCTAATTTGTAGGCCAGCATCCAATAAAATGCCAAAAAAATACCCCCATACTTTCCGATAGTTTCAAAATTCATCACTCAAATCGCTATTTAATTATCCAAAACAGCCAAAAAACTGCTGTGCGGCTGTTGACGCCCCTGAATGCCCGCCATAATGTCCGTGGCAATTGTGAAGAAAGGGCGGGCTATGAAAGACGTCGTCGTGATTTGCCGAAAGATGCGCATGGGATCGTAAGATCATCCAGTTTTGAAACCATGCGCCCCCGACACAATCGGGGGTTTTTTTATGTCACCTTTTCTTTTCTGAACCTGAAACGAGCTAGCTATTGATTTGACGCGAAACCAGCCGCGCAAACGTTGAAAACCGGAGAGACCAAGATGCCCGCACCCATGACAGGCGCCCAAATTGTTATCCAAGCCCTTAAAGAACAAGGCGTCGACACGATTTTCGGCTACCCCGGTGGCGCGGTGCTGCCGATCTATGACGAGATTTTTCAGCAAAGCGACATTAACCACATTTTGGTCCGCCACGAGCAAGGTGCGACCCACGCCGCAGAAGGCTATGCCCGCGCGACAGGCAAACCCGGTGTTGTTTTGGTTACCTCGGGCCCCGGTGCCACAAACGCGGTGACAGGCCTTACGGATGCGCTTTTGGACAGCATCCCAATGATCGTTTTGTCCGGTCAGGTGCCCACATTCATGATCGGGTCTGACGCATTTCAGGAGGCCGACACCGTTGGCATCACGCGCCCGTGCACCAAACACAACTGGCTTGTGAAAGACACCGATGAGCTTGCTGGCACAATCCACGAGGCGTTCCACGTTGCGACATCAGGCCGTCCGGGCCCTGTGCTTGTGGACATTCCCAAAGACGTCCAATTCGCCAAGGGCAAGTATCAGTCTGCCGCGCCCACCAAGTCGCACTACCAGCCCCAAGTGAAAGGCGACATGGCCACCATTGAGGAATTGGCCGACGCGATGGCCAAGGCCAAGCGCCCGATCATCTATTCGGGTGGCGGCGTCATCAACTCTGGCCCCGCGGCGTCACAGCTTTTGCGCGAGTTGGTGGCGGCAACAAACTTCCCCATCACCTCAACCCTAATGGGACTGGGCTGCTACCCTGCGTCCGGTGACAACTGGCTGGGCATGTTGGGCATGCACGGGCTTTATGAAGCCAACATGGCGATGCATGATTGCGATTTGATGATCAACATCGGCGCACGTTTTGATGATCGGATCACGGGCCGCCTCGATGCGTTCTCGCCCGGCTCGAAAAAGGCGCACATTGATATCGACGCCTCATCGATCAACAAAGTCATCCATGTGGATATGCCGATCCTTGGTGATGTGGCTCATGTGCTTGAGGACCTGCTGAACGTTTGGAAATCAAAAGGTCGCCAGACAAACAAAGAAGCGCTCACCAAGTGGTGGAGCCAGATTGAAGACTGGCGCGCCGTGCGCTGTCTGTCGTTCAAGCAAGAAGGCAAAGTCATCAAGCCGCAATACGCTCTTGAGCGCCTTGAAGCTCTGACCCAGAAATACGACCGCTACATTACAACCGAAGTCGGCCAGCACCAGATGTGGGCGGCGCAGTACCTGGGGTTTGAAGACCCAAACCGTTGGATGACGTCCGGTGGTTTGGGCACAATGGGCTACGGCACCCCTGCCTCAATCGGTGTGCAAGCCGCGCACCGTGATGCGCTGGTCATCAACGTGGCGGGTGAAGCCTCGTGGATGATGAACATGCAAGAAATGGGCACAGCGGTGCAATTCAACTTGCCCGTAAAGCAATTCATTCTGAACAACGAACGGCTCGGAATGGTCCGCCAGTGGCAAGAATTGCTGCACGGCGAGCGTTATTCACAAAGCTGGTCAGAAGCCCTGCCCGACTTTGTAAAGCTGGCCGAAGCTTTCGGTGCCAAGGGCATTTTGTGTGAAGATGCTGCGGACTTGGATGATGCCATCATGGAAATGATCACCTACGACGGTCCGGTCATTTTTGATTGCCTTGTTGAAAAGCACGAAAACTGTTTCCCCATGATCCCATCGGGCAAGGCACATAACGAGATGCTTTTGGGCGACGCCAGCACCAAAGGTGCGATCGATGCAAAAGGCAGCGTGCTGGTCTAACATCCGCACTACCCTTCGCTCTTATTGGCCTGATGCACCCCAACAAAACGGGCGCGTCAGGCCCACACAAAACATACATGAACTGAGACACCCAATGGCTGCACTAAAACTCAAGAAAGGCGCATCAAGCCACAGCGCCTACAACCTTCGCCCAACCTTCTCTGACGTAGAAGAACGCCACACCCTTGCGGTATTGGTCGCCAACGAAGCGGGCGTTCTGGCCCGCGTCATCGGACTTTTCTCAGGGCGCGGCTACAACATCGAAAGCCTGACAGTTGCGGAAGTGGATCACGAAAAGCAGCTGTCGCGCATCACGATCGTAACAACCGGAACCCCGCAGATGATTGAACAAATCAAAGCGCAAGTGGGCCGGATTGTGGCTGTGTACGACGTGCACGATCTTACCGTCGAGGGCCCCGCCGTTGAACGTGAGCTGGCCCTGTTCAAAGTTACGGGTACCGGCGACAAGCGCATCGAAGCACTGCGTCTGGCCGAGATTTTCCGCGCCAACGTGGTGGACAGCACCCTTGATAGTTTCGTTTTTGAAATCACCGGTGACGTCGGGAAAATCGATGCATTTGCCGATCTGATGCGCCCCATCGGCCTGATAGAAATGGCCCGCACGGGCGTGGCAGCCCTTTCTCGCGGCCCAGAGTAAGCAATAATTTCCAATAAGTTACAGATTAAAGCTAAAGCTCCTCGCACTGAACAAGCGCGAGGAGCTTTTTAGTTTCAGCACAAGTTCTTTTGTTGAAAAATATCCCGGGGTGTGGGGCAGCGCCCCACCGGATGAATGCCTGCAAAAACAGTGTTTCCTTCTGTTTACCCAAACCAACACACCGAACAAAAATGGGGCGCCCATAGGCGCCCCAGTTTGTTCAATCAGGCTCGTATAATTTACCGCTCTTACGTTGTTTTATGCCTGCGGCCTGATCGTCATGGGCGGCCCTCGCCTGCTCGCGCAGGGGGCCGCCGCATCTCTTTAGCTACAGCCGGATGTGCCGCCGCAGGTGTTGCACTTCATGCAGGTGCCGTTGCGCACCAGCGTGTAGTTTCCGCACTCACCGCAGGCCTCACCCTCGTAGCCTTGCATCTTCGCTTTGGCACGAGCGTCCATCTGTACACCGCCACCTGTAACAGCGGCTTCGGCTACGGCAACGCCGGTTGTGCCATCAGCCACCACAGGGGCCACTGGCGCCACTGACGCTGTCTCGGTCATGCCCATTTGGCCGCCCTGCAACACAGTCAACTCTTGGGGCAAACGCTTGCGCAGATAGCCTGTTGAGCTGATCGTCTTGAGCGCTTCAAGGGTGCGCGTCGCAGCGGTGTCAGACACTTCTTTGACGTTGCTCACGCCCTCTTGCTCACCGCGGCCGATATCATCGAATGTGGCGCCTTCAGGCTTCACATGGGCAAGATCGGTGCGGTCAAGATAGGAAACAGCTAATTCGCGGAAGATGTAGTCCAGCACAGATGTAGCGTTCTTGATGCTGTCGTTGCCTTGGACCATGCCAGCGGGCTCAAACTTGGTGAAGGTGAACGCATCCACGAACTCCTCGAGCGGCACACCGTATTGCAGACCAACAGACACCGCGATGGCGAAGTTGTTCATCATGGCGCGGAAGCCCGCCCCCTCTTTGTGCATATCGATGAAGATTTCACCAAGGTTGCCATCTGCATACTCTCCGGTGCGCAGGTACACTTTGTGCCCGCCCACGTTAGCTTTTTGGGTATAGCCCTTGCGGCGCTGTGGCATCTTTTCGCGGTGTGATTTGATGACCTCTTTGACCACAACCTTCTCGATGATTTTTTCGGCGATGACTTGTGCTTTCTCCATGGTGGAGCCGTTCTCAAGCACATCAGCCGCCTCATCATCATCCTCGACCAAGGCCGCAGCAAGCGGCTGGCTGAGTTTTGAGCCGTCACGGTAGAGCGCATTCGCTTTCACACCCAAAGACCAAGACAGCTCATAGGCTTTCTGACAATCCTCGATCGTTGCGTCGTTTGGCATGTTGATCGTCTTGCTGATCGCGCCAGAGATGAACGACTGCGCTGCGGCCATCATGGTGATGTGGCTGTCGACGCTCAGGAAACGCTCGCCTTTCTTGCCGCACGGGTTGGCACAATCGAAGATCGCATAGTGCTCTTTCTTCAAGTGTGGCGCACCCTCAAGGGTCATCGTGCCGCAAACGTGGTCGTTGGCTGCGTTGATGTCCGCTTTGGTGAAACCCAAGTGTGTCAACAGATCAAACGTTGGATCAGCCAGCTTATCCTGCGGAATGCCCAGAACATTGGTGCAGAATTCTGCGCCCAAGGTCCACTGGTTGAACACAAAGCGGATGTCGAACGTTGATGCCAACGCAGCTTCCACTTTCTCAAGCTCGGCCTGGCCAAAACCATGACCAATCAGGGCGGTGTGGTTGATGCCCGGCGCATTGCCCATTGAGGCGTGCCCAACGGCGTAGCTGACGATCTCTTCGATCTGCGCGCTGCCGTAGCCAAGCTTTTCAAGGGCTGCTGGAACAGAGCGGTTGATGATCTTGAAATAACCACCCCCCGCAAGCTTCTTGAATTTCACCAGTGCAAAGTCTGGCTCAATACCTGTGGTGTCACAGTCCATGACCAAGCCGATTGTGCCTGTCGGCGCAACAACTGTGGCTTGGGCATTGCGGTAACCGTGGGCTTCGCCAAGGCTCAGCGCTTCGTCCCATGCGGATTGCGCCAGTTCGATCAGGCTTTTGTCTGGGCAAGACGCGTGGTCCAGCGCGACTGGCTTGATTTCAAGGTTCTCATAGCCGTCTGTCTTGCCGTAGGCTGCTGTGCGGTGGTTACGGATGACGCGCAGCATATGGTCTGCGTTCTTTTTGTACCCTGGGAACGGGCCCAACTCACCGGCCATTTCGGCAGATGTTGCATAGCTGACGCCGGTCATGATTGCAGTCAGCGCACCGCAAAGCGCGCGGCCTTCATCGCTGTCGTAAGAGTAGCCCATGTTCATCAGCAAACCACCGATGTTTGCATAGCCCAAACCAAGTGTGCGGAAGTCATATGAGCGTTGCGCGATCTCTTTGGATGGGAACTGCGCCATCATCACAGACACCTCAAGGGTGACTGTCCACAGACGGCACGCGTGCATGTAGTCTTCAGACTGGAACACACCGTCTTTGAGGAACGTCAGCAGGTTCATGGATGCAAGGTTACAGGCCGTGTCATCAAGGAACATGTACTCTGAACACGGGTTGGAGCCGCGAATTTCACCGTCTTCTGGGCATGTGTGCCACGCGTTGACTGTGTCGTGGTACTGGATGCCCGGGTCGGCACAGGCCCAAGCTGCGTGGCCTACTTTTTCCCACAAATCGCGCGCTTGGACGGTCTTGAACACTTTGCCGTCTGTGCGATTGATCAAATCCCATGTGCCATCTGCTTCAACGGCCTTCAGGAATGCATCAGTCACCCGGATTGAGTTGTTCGAGTTCTGACCGGAGACAGAGTTATAGGCTTCTGAATCCCAATCCGTGTCATATGTTGGGAACTCAATTGAGGTGTGGCCTTGCTTTGCGTAATCTAGAACGCGCTTGATGTACGTCTCGGGGATCGCAACTTTCTTGGCTGACTTTACCGCTTCTTTCAGCTGTGGGTTAACCTTTGGATCATAGGCATCCTCTTGCGCACCGTCCCACGCTTTGATCGCCGCAAAAATCGCGTTGAGCTTTTGCTCGTGCATCTTTGAGCCAGCAACGATGGACGCTACTTTTTGCTCTTCAAGCACCTTCCACTCGATGAATTCTTCAATATCGGGGTGGTCCGCATCCACGATAACCATTTTGGCCGCGCGCCGTGTTGTGCCACCAGATTTGATCGCACCAGCTGCACGGTCACCAATTTTCAAAAAGCCCATCAGGCCAGATGATTTACCACCGCCAGAGAGCCCCTCACCCGAGGCACGCAGGCTTGAGAAGTTTGTGCCTGTGCCAGAGCCGTATTTGAACAAACGCGCTTCACGCACCCAAAGGTCCATGATGCCGCCTTCGTTTACCAGATCATCCGCAACAGATTGAATAAAGCACGCGTGTGGCTGTGGGTGCTCATAACTGCTGGTGGATTTGGTTAGCTTGCCGGTCTTGTGGTCTACATAGTGGTGGCCTTGGGCAGGTCCGTCGATACCGTAGGCCCAGTGCAGGCCCGTGTTAAACCACTGCGGGCTGTTCGGCGCGGCGCGCTGTGTCGCCAGCATGTAGCGCATCTCGTCGAAATACGCACGGGCGTCAGCTTCAGTGGTGAAATACCCACCTTTCCAACCCCAGTATGTCCACGCACCCGCCAGACGATCAAAAACTTGCTTCGCTGATGTCTCGCCGCCGAAGGTCGCACCTTTTGCTGGTTTGGACTTCCAAAGGAACTCAGGGACATCCTTCTCGGCCACTTTTTCAATTTTGGACGGCACGCCCGCTTTGCGGAAATACTTCTGCGCAATCACGTCGCTGGCAACTTGGCTCCAGCTGGAGGGTACTTCCAGATCTTCGAGTTGAAACACAATCGTGCCATCGGGGTTCCGGATTTCCGAAACTGTTTTGATAAAGTCCAGTTCGGCGTATGCGTCTTTGCCGGCGGCGGTAAATGTGCGGTCAATTTTCATATCTCGGAGCCCTGTCCCTGTAAAATGTTTAACTGCAAAACACGCAGCGGCGCGTCTTGGCTGATGCTGATAGGGACAAATCTTCTGCTCAGCGCCTCGGTTATCCGTAGCTCTGACGGAGTGCGTCTTGGCAAGTGGCGCCGCGCACATCCTATATTTGTTGTGGTCTTTTGAACCTGTCCCCACCAACCTGCGCGCCACTATATGTAGTGGCCACCATGTCAGCCTGCACAACCTGACGTAGTTCCACCTAGGTGGTCAACGGTTTTTTATTAATCAAAGTCTCAAAATGGTATTGACGGTAAGGGGCCTAGTATGGGCCAGACACAATCATGTGATTCATGTGCGCGAAGGCTGTGGATAACTGTGATTTCGCCCGCAACATGAACAACCGAATTTTTCCTTTTATTCCCGCAGTTTTATCGCGGCTCTTTAAGAAATCAGCAGACTTTATCCAGACGCTTTTCCACAGGATGGCAGAATTTACGGCCAGCGTACTTGGGTTAATGGATCGCTAAAATTATTTTCCTGAAGAGGAAAATTAGCCAAGCCGATCAGTATCAAAAGTATCAATTATTCCGCAGATGATAGCAAATGTGGAAAGGCGCACAGCCTTTGCCACTAAATGTAGCACACATTCAATAAACCACTCCGAATCTAGCACCACTACGATTTGCAGGGAATAACGCAAAAGACAGCCGCCCTTCTCAACACATGACTAAATGTGTGACAGCACTACAGACTACCCTTGGGGCACTGGCTCAATAAATAATGTTGTGAAGTGGTCGGGACGGCAAGATTCGAACTTGCGACCTACGGTACCCAAAACCGTCGCGCTACCAGGCTGCGCTACGCCCCGACTGATGCTGCGTTTAATCCGCCTTTGCGCAAATGAAAAGCCCCTAACAGGGCCAAGATGCAACTTCTTTGTCAAAAATCTCATGCCGCATCTCAGAACCCGCGTTGATCCCGTAAATCTCGGACAATCCGCCGTTAATTTCGAGCACATACATGATGTTATCGCCCCCGGGGATCGGTGTCAGATCACCAGGAATCGCGTTTGAATGCACTTTGCGCACTACCCCGTCTTCACTGGCAAAGATCATATCGAGGGGGATCAACGTATTCTTCATCCAGAACGCAACGGTTTGTGGACGCTCGTACACGAATAGCATCCCTGTCCCACGCGGCATGGTTTCGCGAAACATCAACCCTTGGGCACGCTCAGCGGGGTCAGCGACGACTTCGACGTCAAAAACCGCCTTGCCCCATGTGCCGCGCAATTCGATCTGACTGTCGGAACACGCGGCCTGTGCGCCAAACGGCAGCACAACAAAAAAGCACGCAGCGGCCATCGCTACGTGCTTTTTGAAAATCGTTCTAAAGATGGAATTACTGACGCTCGACAGCGAAATCCCATGTGCAGACTTGCGCTGCCATTTTGCCGCGCTCACCGTCGATGACACGGATGCCAACGGCTTCGCCGCTTTGCAGATCTGCCAGACCAGAACGGCGCAGTACTTCAACATGCACAAAGATGTCTTCGTCAAAGCCAAACACATTCGCAAAACCGAAACCTTTGGTTTTGTCGAACCACTTAACGCGGGACGGCTCAAGCTCGATCTTTTGTAGCTCTTCGGGGCTGACGTGAACAAACTCGCCCAGTGTGCTGGTGCCGTCGTCTTCTGGTGGTGTGATCTCAAGGACCTCAACCGCCTGCACGCCGCGATCTGTGTGTTGAATTGCGATCTCAATTTCTGTGCCCTCCGCGATGGAGCCTTGGCCGAAATTACGCAAAACATTTGCGTGTAACAAAATGTCGGGACCACCGTCGTCAGCCACAACAAATCCAAAACCCTTAACCGGGTCAAACCATTTAACGACGCCAAATACGATTTCTTCTTCTTCGACGTCTACTTTCTCAATATTCTGCTGTTCTTGCATTTTGCACATAACCATCCCGCTTTGGGGACGCTCCATCTGTAATTACACTACTGATTACTGTGCTGCAGGTTACGGGCCGTCGGTGCAATTTATCTGCGGAGTACCGACGGCCTCTTTAGGAACGCTGTGCTATCTTTGGTTTAAGTACGTAAAAGTCTAAGGATTCAAACGCACTACATCCCATGGCTCATCCGGTGCTGCACGGGTCCAGCGGAACCGGTTGTGCAAGCGAAACTCCCCATCGGCCCAGAACTCAATCTCGATCGGCGTAATCCGGTAGCCGCCCCAAAAAGGTGGCCGCGTCGGATTTGCGCCCATCTTGGCCGTCACTTTTGCCACTTCTGCCATAAGGCTTGCCCGTGATGCCAATGGTTTGGATTGATCCGAGGCCCACGCGCCAAGGCGGCTTTTGAGCGAGCGGGAGTTGTAATATTCATCCGCTTGCGGCCCATCTTCTTTGGTCACATGACCGCGCACACGAATTTGGCGGCGCAAAGACTTCCAGTGCATTACAAACGCAGCCTTTTCGGCCCCATCAATTTCCTGCGCCTTTTTCGAGGTATAATTGGTGTAGAAAACAAATGCCGCGTCCTCGACATCTTTTAGCAACACCATGCGCGCATTCGGCATCCCGTCTGCATCCACTGTCGAAAGTGCTATGGCGTTAGGATCATTGATCTCGCTTTGCTCGGCCTCGGCCATCCATAATTTTGCCAGCTCGAACGGGTCATCGCCCGCGAAAATTCCACTGCGTCCGGTCATAGTAAGAATACGTCCTCAAAAAGGTGGTTAATGTCTGTTGTCTGCATCACGCTTGCGCCGTTTTGTGCATTTGGGCCCCTGCCGTTGCCCGTTGAACCGGCAATTGCCCAAGATAACACAGCACGGAGCCTTGCCGCTCGCTTAGGGCTGACGTAAACCTCACACAGAGGCGGTCAAGCGCCAGCACTACCCAAGGGGAAAACAATGTCAAACCAACTCATGGCCGGCAAACGCGGTCTCATCATGGGCCTGGCCAACGATAAATCTATTGCGTGGGGCATTGCAAAAGCCTGCGCCGATGCGGGCGCCGAGCTTGCTTTCTCATATCAAGGTGACGCCCTGCTTAAACGCGTGGGCCCTCTTGCAGCACAGCTTGGCTCTGACATGGTAATCCCGTGCGATGTGGGCGATGAAGCCTCAATTGACGCGCTTTTTGCCGAGATTGAAAAAGCGTGGGGCAAGATTGACTTCGTCGTACATGCTATTGGTTTTTCTGACAAAAATGAATTGCGCGGCCGGTACGTTGATACGACACGCGGCAACTTTGCAATGTCCATGGATATCTCCGTTTACTCATTCACAGCCGTCGTGCAGCGCGCCGAAAAGATCATGAACCCCGGAGGCTCGTGCCTGACGCTGACGTATTATGGTGCAGAAAAAGTGATGCCCCATTACAACGTCATGGGGGTTGCCAAAGCGGCCCTTGAAGCGTCCGTGAAATACTTGGCCGAAGACCTCGGCAAAGACGGCATCCGCGTCAACGCCATCTCTGCGGGTCCAATCAAAACGCTTGCGGCCTCTGGAATCGGTGATTTCCGCTACATCATGAAGTGGAACGAGTATAACTCGCCCCTGCGCCGCAATGTGACCACCGAAGACGTGGGGAAATCCGCGCTGTACTTGCTGTCTGATCTGGGCAGTGGCGTCACAGGCGAGAACCTGCACGTCGACGCAGGGTATCACGTGGTCGGCATGAAAGCCGTCGACGCCCCCGATATGTCCAAAGAATAACGGCGCGCTCATGATTGCGGCCTTTATGACGGCGTATTTTCTGCATCTTGTCGCGGCGGCCTCACCGGGCCCTGCTATTTTGATGGCGGCCCGTGTCGGGCTGCGCGACGGGATGCAGACATCTGTCTTTTTGGCTGCTGGCATCGCTGTTGGGGCTTTGTTTTGGGCCGTTGCGGCCCTTTTTGGTCTGGCAGTTTTGTTTCGCGCAGCGCCGGGCCTGATGTGGGGCTTCAAACTTGCAGGGGGTCTGTTTCTGATGTGGCTCGCGCTACAAATGTGGCGCGACGCAGATGCGGACGTTGAGACCCCCGAAAATATCAAAACACCCACCCCGTTTGCTGCCTTTTGGTGCGGGGTTGCGACACAGCTGGCCAATCCCAAACCAGCCGTTTTCTTTGGTGCGATTTTCGTGGGCACCATTCCAACAGACGCCTCGCCGCTTTGGGTGCTGGCCCTGCTTGGCGCTATTTTGATCAACGAGTTTGCCTGCTGCACGATTGTGGCGCGGTTGTTTTCTATTGAGCACATTCGCCGCGGATACCTCCGCCTCAAATACATTATTGACCGCGGTTTTGGGGGCATCCTTGCCCTGTTGGGCCTTAAGGTCGCCTTCACTTAATTCCGCCGAAAGGACCACCACATGACTGATCGTTTGCCGCACGAAAAAGGGTTTCACATCTCATGGGACCAAATCCACCGTGACAGCCGCGCATTGGCGTGGCGTCTTGATGGCAAAGGGCCGGACGATGGAAACTGGCGCGCGATCGTGGCAATCACCCGTGGCGGCATGGCCCCGGCAATGATCGTTGCGCGCGAGTTGGACGTGCGGACCGTTGATACGATCAGCGTGAAATCCTACTCGCACCAAGACCAATCCGAGGCTTCTGTGCTCAAACGTCCAGACGCTGATATGATGGGCGATGGCACGGGCATTTTGATTATCGATGATCTGGTCGACAGCGGCAAAACCCTTGAACTGGTTCGTGAAATGTACCCCAACGCGCATTTCGCAACTGTTTACGCCAAACCAAAAGGCGAGCCGCAAGTCGATACGTTCATCACAGGTGTTTCTCAAGATACGTGGATCTTTTTCCCGTGGGATATGGCCCTACAATATGTGGAGCCCTACCGCGGCGTCTAATCCAAAACTGCCCTTCTTTCAGGAGCTTAGCTGATGTCACAGTCTCGAACACAAACCACTTTTGCGCCCCCCGTTATGGAGGCCCGCCGTTGGCTTGAGACTGCTGATTTCAGCGAACAGCCCCTGATCAACGTTTCACAAGCTGCCCCCGTGAACCCGCCACCCGCCGAAATGCGTGCGGCGATGGCGGCCATGATGGAAGAAGATGACACGCATCTTTATGGGGCGGTGTTGGGCAACGATGCGCTGCGCACCGAACTTGCCAGCCAATGGGCGCGCCACTTTGAGGGCACAGTGTCACCGGCGCAGGTTGCCATCACATCGGGGTGCAATCAGGCGTTCTCAGCAACGATTTCGGCAATTTGCGCCGAAGGGGATGAAGTTCTGCTGCCAACCCCTTGGTATTTCAATCATAAAATGTGGCTTGATATGGCAGGCGTCACGACGGTGCCGCTTGATACAGGCGCTCATTTGACGCCGGATGTCGCAACGGCCAAAGCCCTGATCGGGCCGCGCACAAAGGCCATCGTGCTGGTAACCCCCAATAATCCTGCGGGCACCGAGTATAGCAGTGAAACTGTGCGTGCATTCTATGATCTGGCCAAAGCGCACGGGCTGAAACTGCTCATTGACGAGACCTACCGCGACTTTGACAGCCGCGACGGCGCGCCCCATACCCTTGTCGGGCTACCTGATTGGGATGAGACCCTTGTCCAGCTTTACAGCTTTTCCAAAGCCTACCGGCTGACCGGTCACCGCGTGGGTGCCATGATGGCGTCACCTGCGTTTTTGGCCGAAGCGGAAAAATTCCTCGACACAGTTGCTATTTGTCCCAACCAGCTTGGTCAAAAAGCAGCCCTTTGGGGCCTTCAAAACCTTAGCGACTGGCTTGCAGGCGAGCGGCAGGAAATCCTGAACCGCAGCGCAGCAATTGGGCAAAACATGCCCGCGCTTGAGGCCAAAGGTTGGTCCCTGTTGGGCAACGGCGCGTATTTTGCCTATCTGCGGCACCCCTATGCAATGCCCTCTGATGAGTTGGCCAAGTGGCTGGTCCATAACGCCCAAATCCTTGCCCTGCCCGGCACCATGTTCCGGCCTAGTGACGACCCCGCAGGCGCGCAAGAAATGCGCATCGCTTTTGCCAATATTGACGCAAGCGGCATTGCGGCCCTTTTTGCACGGCTCAGCGCCCTTGAAGGTCTGCCCCTTCGCGCATAGACATCTTTTGAACATCACTGCGGCGGGCGTGTACCAGCCCTGCCACCCTAAACATTGAGGCGCGCGCGTTATGGCCGAGAAGAAAAAAGCATCGAAATTTCTGGGCACTGCCCTACTCGGTTTGTTGGGGGTTTCGCTGATTGGCTTTGGCACCGGCGGCTTTGGCACGAACATCTCAAGCATCGGCAAAGTCGGTGATACGACGATTGACGCAAACGATTATGCCCGCGCGCTGGATCAAGAATTACGCAGCCTCGGCGCACAATTCGGCCAGAACATCACCTTCGCTCAGGCACAGCAATTCGGCATCGACCGATCCGTATTGCAACGCGTTATCGCACAGACCGCTCTTGATAATGAGACCATGCGCCTTGGCCTGTCTGTGGGCGATGCGGAGGTGGCCGAGCAAGTGCGCGCAGTGCAGACGTTCCGCGGCCTCGACGGCCAATTTGACCGCGAAGCCTATGCCTTTACCCTTGAGCGCGCTGGCCTGAGCGAGGCCGAGTTTGAAGCCGACATTCGCAGCGAAGCTGCACGCAACCTGCTGCAAGCCGCCATCACCACGGACACCGCGCCCTCTGATGCCTATGTGGATTTGATGTTCTCCTACCTTGCGGAGCGCCGTAATATCACGTGGGGAACTGTGGCAGAGACCGATCTTGAGACGCCTCTGGCCGTGCCCACGCCGGCCGAGCTTCAGACGGTCTATGAGGCCAACCCCGCCACCTTCACAACCCCAGAGGCAAAGCGGCTAACTTATGTGTGGCTCACACCCGCCATGCTGGCCGATACGATCGAGATCGATGACGCCACCCTGCGCGAACTTTATGAAGAGCGCATCGATCAATACATCCAGCCCGAGCGCCGCTTGGTTGAGCGACTGGTATTTGAAGATCAAGACACCGCCGAAGCCGCCGCTGCGCAGCTTGCCGTTGATCCAAGTGGCTTTGAAACACTGGTGCTTGATCGCGGCCTTACCCTTGAGGATATTGATCTGGGTCCTGTCGCCCAAGCTGATTTGAACGGTGCGGCAGAAGCCGTTTTTGCCCTTGATGATACGGGCGTCACCGCAGTGGTCGAGACCGATCTTGGTCCGGCAATCTTCCGTGTGAACGCTATTTTGACCGCTCAAGAAACACCCTTTGTTGAGGCCCGTGACGATCTTGCCAGTGACATTCTGGCCAACCGTGCAGCGCGCCAAATTCAGGACCAAGCCCGTGGCTTTGACGAGGAATTGGCTTCTGGCGCTACGCTTGAGGATCTGGCCGCTGAAAGCGATCTGACCCTGGGGACGATTGACTGGACACCGGACGCAGAGCAAGACATCGCCGCCTACGACGGGTTCCGTCAGGCCGCACGTATTGTTGGCGCCGAAGACTTCCCGGAGATTGCTGAGCTTGAAGACGGTGGTATCTTTGCGCTGCGCCTTGACGAGGTCATTCCGCCCACGTTGCAACCGCTAAGCGATGTTCAACAACAAGCGACCCTTGCGTGGCAAGAAGCACAGCGCACCGCGGCCCGTGCAGCCAAAGCAGACGCCGCAGCAGATAGCCTGCGCGCGGGAACTGCCCTGCCTGATCTTGGTCTTGATGAAGTGATTGAACAGGACCTGACCCGCAGCGACACCATCCCCGGCGCGGCACCTGAACTGGTGCAGACCGCTTTCGAAATGGCCATCGGTGATGTGCGCACGATTGAAGGCGAAAGTGCCACTTATATCGTGCGTCTTGATGCGGTGAATGGCCCCGATGCGGACAACCCCGAAATCACGGCCCTGCGCGACGCAGTTGAGACAGCAGCACGCCAAGATATCAGCCAAGACGTGCTGGATGCGTTTACGGCTGCCGTGCAAGCAGATGCCCGCGTGCAGCTGGACCAAGGTGCAATCAACGCGATCCACGCAGGCTTCAACTAAAGCGGGCCCAAAAACACCAGTGGCTGCGCACCTGCGCGGCCCCACCCCCATTTAACACCGTGCGCTTTAGATATGCGCAAAGGACACCATCATGACCCTGACCCCAAGCTATGATGATTTTGCGGCACAGTTTGAGGCCGGCAAAAACCAACTGGTCTACACGCGCCTTGCGGCTGATCTTGATACGCCCGTGTCATTGATGCTGAAACTTGGGGGGGCGCAAACCAATAGCTTTATGTTGGAATCCGTCACTGGCGGTGAAGTGCGCGGACGATATTCGATCATTGGGATGAAGCCTGATCTGATCTGGCGCTGCACAGACCAAAAGGCTGCCATCAACCGCGAGGCACGCTTTGATGACGACGCTTTTATGGCAGAAGTTGATGATCCGCTGACATCTTTGCGCGCGCTGATTGCCGCCTCAAAGATTGATCTGCCTGATGACTTGCCTGCGGCTTGTGCGGGGCTTTTTGGGTATCTTGGCTATGACATGATCCGGCTGGTTGAGAACCTGCCAAACATCAACCCCGACCCGTTGAACGTACCCGATGCGATCATGCTACGCCCGTCTGTTGTGGCGGTGCTCGACGGAGTGAAAGGCGAAGTCATCCTGGTCTCCCCTGCGTGGGTCTCAAGCGGTCTGTCCGCCCGCGCGGCTTACGCCCAAGCAGCTGAACGTGTCCAAGATGCGCTGCGCGATCTGGACCGCGCCTTACCCGCAGACACACGTCAAATGCGCGACCAACCTGCACCGGCAAATGCTGTGTCGAACTTTGCCAAAGACGATTACAAGGCCGCCGTGGAAACCGCCAAGGATTACATCCGTGCGGGCGACATCTTCCAATGCGTGCCTTCACAGCGTTGGACCCAAGACTTCAAAGAGCCGCCCTTTGCGCTTTATCGCAGTTTGCGCCGCACCAACCCATCGCCGTTTATGTTCTTTTTCAACCACGGTGATTTTCAAATTGTCGGCGCCTCGCCCGAGATTCTGGTGCGCGTTTTTGACGATGAAGTTACCATCCGCCCCATTGCGGGCACCCGTCCACGCGGTGCAACACCTGCCGAAGATCAGGCAAACGAAGATGATCTTTTGGCGGACCAAAAAGAATTGGCAGAGCACCTGATGCTGCTCGATCTGGGCCGCAACGACGTGGGTCGCGTGAGCCAAATTGGAACTGTGCGCCCCACCGAAGAATTCATCGTCGAGCGCTATTCCCACGTCATGCACATCGTGTCGAACGTTGTGGGCAAACTTGCCCCTGAACATGACGCGCTATCGGCGTTTTTTGCAGGTATGCCAGCGGGGACTGTATCCGGCGCGCCCAAAGTACGGGCGATGGAAATCATCGACGAGTTAGAGCCCGAAAAGCGCGGCATCTACGGCGGCGGTTTGGGGTATTTCTCGGCGGGCGGCGATATGGACATGTGTATCGCCCTGCGCACAGCCGTCATCAAAGATCAAAAACTATACATCCAAGCGGGGGGCGGTGTGGTCTACGACTCTGACCCCGAATTTGAATATCAAGAGACCGTTCACAAATCGAACGCCATCCGCAAAGCGGCCGCCGATGCAGCACGGTTCGGTTCAGGCAACAGCTAAGGGCGTCACTCAGCGCCGCTGTCTTTATCGGGCTTGCAGCACCACGGAGACAGGCACCAGTGAGACACGCGAAGCGCGTTGTCCCTGCCCCCATTGCAAAATCGCCTCAACAGTTTCGGGGCGCGCGCGGGCAACCAAAACAATCGCACCTTCTTGGGCTGCTTTGAACGCCGCCTGATCAAGGAAACGGCGGATCACCGCACCGTCTTGCCCGTCAGGATCAAGATCGCGGAAGACCTGTGCCGTGGGGACATCCTTTTGCGCAGCAACACGACCAAAACTGTTTAGACCCGTTTGATAGGTCATCACGCCCCAGCCTTTGTCCACCGCAATATCTGTCACTTGGTCGCGCAAATCCTCAGCGCGCTGCAAGACACCGTCGCTTGTCTCAAAAATGCCAACGGCTTTGGGGACAGCTTGTGACACCGCTTCAAAGGCCACTTCCAAATCTGCGGGCGTGGCCGTGGGCAAAACATCAACCAACGACAGCACTTCAAGGTCCGCGCTGCGGTAGAGAGCGGCGCGTGCAGTTGCCGTGGGCGCCGTTGCTTTCACCCCGAACGACACGGGGAACGGAAAGCTGTTGATCCCCGCCAAATCAAGCGTTGAGGTGCCATCGTCCAGCAAAACCAGCGCCATCAAGGGTTTGGTGGGATCAACGTCAGCAGGGGCTGCAAAATCAACAATCGCGCGGCCCGTTGGGGTGACTTGAGGCAAGGCGCTGGCTGCAACATCATCCTCAGGGGCGGTGTCTTGCTCGGAAGAGCGGTTCACTTTCACACCTTCGGCCAGATCACCGATTGTGCCACCAGAGCTTTCAAAGCCCACCTCAGGTTTGTCGCTGGGCGGATCAACGATTTCAGGTGCTTCAGTTACCTCGGGCGCAGGTGCTTCATCAGTTTCGGGTGCCTCAACCGGAGCTTCATCCGCTGGCGCGGCACTGCTTTGAGTATCAACCGCAATCAGCGCGGAACCATCCTCGTCACTTGGCGCAGTCGGTGCAGCCGCTTGCGGCGCGGGCAGAACGGGTGCCTCAACCTGTACTTCAACACCAAGGGGCGCTACTGCAGCGGGGCCTTCGACGCCACCACTTTGCCCCCCGATCACAGGGCGCGCTGCGGTCTGCGTGTCTGCATCCGGTGCCGCCACTTGGGCCTCGGGGACATTCACCGTTGGGGCTGCATCGCTTGGCGTATCAAGAACGGGCGGCAGCACAGTTGGGGCCACATCACCCACAACTGGCGCAGAGGCCACAGGTGCGGGCGCGTCAGTTGGCACTGCAGTCGGAGGCGTTGTGGCAACCGGAAACGCAAGATGCGCACCAAGCAAGCCCGCTGCGCCAATCGCCGTGCCCCAAAAGGTTCCTGCCAATAATCCGCGTGCCACGTCTCAAGATCCTCTAATTTCTTGCCCAAACCGGCGCATTCCGCCCTCGCCCGTCTTGACCTCAGTCTTATTCCCTGACCATCTATAACCCCACAGCCATGCGCCGCGTAACCCCTTTTCGGTGCTCAACCTTTTGCCCCACGGAGGCGCAGCGATGCTGCTCTTGATCGATAACTACGACAGCTTCACGTACAACCTTGTCCATTATGTGGGCGGTCTTGGGGTGGATGTGAAGGTCGTGCGCAATGATGCGATCACTGTTGATGAGGCAATGAGAATGGGCGCGGAAGGGATTTTACTCTCGCCCGGGCCGTGTGATCCGGCCCAAGCAGGCATTTGTCTTGCGCTGACAGAGGCCGCCGCCGCCGCGCAATTGCCGCTTTTGGGTGTCTGTCTTGGACACCAAACCATTGGCGAGGCGTTTGGCGGCAAAGTTGTGCGCCACTCAGAGATTGTGCACGGCAAAATGGGCACGATCCAACACGAAAACAAAGGTCTCTTTGCAGGACTGCCCCAGAATTTTCTGGCGACGCGCTATCACTCGCTTGTGGTTGATGCACCAAGCCTGCCCGATGCGCTTGAGGTGACTGCTTCCCTTGAGGACGGCACGATCATGGGGCTACAACACCGCCAATTGCCAATCCACGGGGTGCAGTTTCATCCGGAATCAATCCGATCTGAACACGGTATGGCGTTGCTTAAAAACTTCACTGACCTGCTGCCAAGCAGTGCCAAAACACTCACCGCCGAGGAAGCACACCCATGAGCGACCAGATGAAACCCCTGATTTTCGGGGCCTCCGAAGGCCCGCTAAGCCGGACGCAGGCGGAAGCGGCGTTTGAGTTGTTGTTTGAGGGACAGGCCACAGACGCGCAAATCGGCGGGCTGTTGATGGCCATGCGCGCCCGCGGCGAAGCTGTTTCGGAATACGCCGCCGGTGCGGCGGTCATGCGCGCCAAATGTAACGCGGTCAAAGCCCCTGCCGGCGCGATGGATATCGTGGGCACCGGTGGTGATGGCATGGGCACGCTCAACATTTCAACGGCCACGGCGTTTGTTGTTGCAGGCGCAGGGGTGCCTGTGGCCAAACACGGCAATCGCAACTTATCATCACTGTCCGGTGCGGCGGATGCACTTGGGCAAATGGGCATCAACGTCCTGGTCGGAGCGGATGTGGTGGAACGGGCCATCGCGCAAATTGGCATCGGCTTTATGATGGCACCAATGCATCATCCTGCGATTAAACACGTCATGCCCGCGCGTCAGCAACTTGGGTGCAAAACGATCTTCAACATCTTGGGCCCGCTGACAAACCCCGCAGGTGTTACGCGGCAACTGACCGGTGCGTTCGCCCCCGATTTGATCATGCCGATGGCCGAAACACTGCTACAGCTTGGTAGTGAAAAAGCGTGGCTTGTGCATGGCTCGGACGGGACAGATGAGTTGACCATCTGTGGCACCACGGCTGTGGCTGCCCTAGAGAACGGCAAGATCACATCTCGCGAAGTGCACCCCGAAGACGCAGGCCTGCCCGTGCACCGCTTTGCTGAAATTTTGGGCGGCACACCGGAAGAAAACGGCGCTGCGTTCCGCGCGCTTCTTGATGGACAGCCGTCAGCGTACCGCGATGCGGTGTTGTTGAACTCTGCCGCGGCGCTGATTGTTGCGGAGAAAACTGACAGTCTGAAAACTGGCGTTGAAATGGCCCGCGAAAGCATCGATAGCGGTGCTGCAAAATCAAAACTTACCGAGCTTGCAAAGCTCACGTCGGAGGCCGCATGAGCACGACCATTCTGGATAAAATCAAAGCCTACAAACTTGAAGAAGTGGCCGCGCGCAAAGCCGAAACCACCCTTGAAGCCGTAACAGCGCTGGCCAAAGACGCGCCTGCGCCGCGTGACTTTGCAGGTGACGTGATTGCTGCCACCAAAACCGGTTATGGGCTGATCGCCGAGATCAAAAAGGCCTCCCCCTCAAAAGGGTTGATCCGCGAAGACTTCAACCCGCCCGCCTTGGCCCAAGCCTATGAAGCCGGCGGCGCGACCTGTCTTTCTGTGCTGACCGACGGGCCAAGCTTTCAGGGCGCTGACGCATTCCTGACCGCGGCACGCGGTGCGGCCACTCTGCCCGCATTGCGCAAGGACTTCATGTATGATCCGTTCCAAGTTGTGGAGGCGCGCGCGCTTCACGCGGACTGTATCTTGATCATCCTTGCCTCCGTATCAGACGACCAAGCGGCCGAGCTTGAGGCCGCCGCGACCGAATGGGGCATGTCGGTTTTGCTTGAGGTCCATGACGCCGAAGAGCTTGAGCGCGCTTGCTTGCTGAAATCCCCGCTGATGGGCATCAACAACCGCAACCTCAAAACGTTTGAGACCACTCTTGATACAACGCGCACCCTGTCAAAAATGGTGCCAGCGGACCGCACAATCGTGTGTGAAAGTGGCCTGAACACCCCCGCCGAGTTGGCCGATATGGCAAGCTATGGCGCGCGTGCGTTCTTGATTGGTGAGAGCCTGATGCGCCAGTCAGATGTGGCCGCTGCCACCAACGCGCTGATTGGCAATCCCGCTCCACCAGTGTCGTCATGACCCAAGCGAAGCTCACGCATTTTGACACCGAAGGCCGCGCGCAGATGGTCGATGTGTCGGACAAAGCTGAAACATCGCGCATCGCCGTGGCCGAGGGCTACATTAAGATGTCACCCCAAACCCTTGAAATTGTGAACGAAGGACGGGCCAAAAAAGGCGATGTGATTTCTGTCGCACGTCTTGCGGGCATCATGGGCGCAAAACAAACCGCTGCTCTGATACCACTGTGTCACCCGCTCCCTATCACCAAAGTTGCTGTCGATTTGGTAGCTGATGCGTCCCTACCCGGCTTGCGCATCACCGCTGAGGTCAAAACCAAAGGGCAAACCGGCGTTGAAATGGAAGCGCTGACCGCCGTCAGCGTCGCAGGGCTTACCGCTTACGATATGCTCAAGGCCGTTCAAAAAGACATGGAAATTGGCGCGGTCCGCGTCACGCTGAAAGACGGCGGCAAGTCAGGCAGGTTTACCGCGCCGTGATAACCGTTGCCCAAGCACTTGAGGCGGTGCTTTCCCTTGGCACGCCGCTTGATACCGAAGTGGTCCCACTACGCCACGCATCGGGCCGCGTCCTGCGCGAAGCAGTCACGGCCGAGCGCGCTCAGCCGCCCTTTTCCAGCTCCGCCATGGACGGTTACGCCATTCAGGACGCCGACCATGTTGCGGGCAACACCTTGCGCGTTATCGGCGAAGCCGCGGCAGGACACCGATTTGAAGGCGTCGTTCAGCAAGGTCAGGCAGTACGTATTTTCACCGGCGCGCCGTTACCCCACGGCGCAACGCGCGTCGTTATTCAGGAAGATGTAACTGGGCGCGACAGCAGCATCACGCTTGGGGCGTCTCTTGAGGCGGCAACACATATCCGCCCCGCCGGTGGTGATTTCAAACAGGGCCACGTTGTTAAAGCTCCCAAACGGCTAACACCCGCTGACATCGCCCTTTTGGCCTCAATGAATATCGCCGAGGTAACTCTGAGCCGCAGACCCGCAGTGGCATTGTTGGCCACGGGTGACGAGCTGGTCATGCCCGGTGAAGCGCCGAACGATGAACAAATCATCGCGTCGAACACCTTTGGCCTTGCAGCGATGTTGGAAGCCGCGGGCGCAACCGCCCGAATGTTGCCAATCGCGCGCGATAATGAGGCATCTTTGCGCCAGTCGTTCGATCTGGCGCGCGGTGCCGATCTGATCGTGACTGTGGGTGGCGCCTCTGTTGGGGATCATGATTTGGTGGGCGCTGTGGCCGCTGACATGGGACTTGAACGCGCGTTTTACAAAGTCGCCATGCGTCCGGGTAAACCACTTATGGCTGGTAAGATAAACGGCATCGCGATGCTGGGCCTGCCTGGAAACCCCGTGTCAGCCATGGTTTGCGGTGAGATATTTCTTAAGCCATTAGTTGATCAGATGCTGGGCCTGCCTGCTACTGCGCGCGAAACAATCACGGCGCCAACCAACAAAATCATTCCGGCAAATGGTCCGCGTGAACACTATATGCGTGGGCGTTACCGTGACGGCACCGTTAAAGTATTTGATCGCCAAGACAGCAGTTTACTCAAAGTTCTTCACGTCGCGAATTGCCTGATAAAACGCGCGCCACACGCACCCGAGATCGCCGTTGGTGCGCCCGTTGAGATCATCTTGATCTAAAGATTGACACAAAACAGGAACATCGATAGAACATCTGTAAACAAAACGCTTACAGGGGTGCATTATGCTGACTAAAAAACAGTTGGATTTACTTGAGTTCATTCAAGCACGTGTTCAAAAAGACGGCGTCCCCCCCAGTTTTGATGAGATGAAAGAAGCGCTGGATTTGCGGTCAAAGTCGGGCATTCACCGCTTGATCACCGCCCTTGAAGAGCGCGGCTTTATCCGCCGCTTGGCCCACAAAGCCCGTGCGTTGGAAATTGTGAAACTGCCCGAAAGCATGGGCGGCGCCCCTACTGCCGGCTTCACACCCAAAGTTATTGATGGTGACCGACCTGATCAGACGCCACCACGGGCGCAATCTGTGCAAATTCAAGCAGTTGAACTACCTGTAATGGGTAAAATTGCCGCCGGTGTACCGATTGAAGCGATCCAACATGCCTCGCACAACGTGGCTGTGCCCGGAACAATGCTGTCGGGAAACGGTCATCACTATGCGCTTGAAGTTAAAGGCGAT
>NZ_CVPC01000001.1 GCF_001049735.1 Nereida ignava | reverse complement strand
CATTTGGCGTTCCAAGGTGGCGATTGTCTGAGCCAGCTGAGCCATGTGGTGATAGTACAGGCGCGCGGTCTCGCGTACCAAATCCGGCATAGCGCCTTCTTGAGCTTCCATTGTGTCTTCGTAGGCCAGGAGTGCGGCGTCTCCTTTGGCGACAATGATCCCATGCTCGGCAAAATGACCACGCAAGGTCGTGATCAATGTCGCCCTCTGGCGGGTTAAGGTCTGATGCGTGCGAAAGAGCATAGCGTGGGTTTGCTGTTCTTGGCTTTTGACCTGAACAAACCGCATGCCGGGTTGACGCACCGCCGTTGCAATCGCCGCAGCGTCGTTGGCGTCATTCTTGGCGGAGCGTTTGACGAAGGGTTTCACATAGATCGGCGGGATGAGCCTCACCTCATGACCGGCTTCTTGTGCATATCGGCCCCACCAATGGCTGGTCGCACAGGCTTCCATCGCAACGAGGCAACTCGAGTGTTCCGCCAAGAGCTGGCTCAGCTTTCCACGCGAATACTTGCGATTGAATTTGACGACGCCTTCTGCCGTCGTAGCGCAAACCTGAAACGAGTGCTTTGCAAGGTCGATGGCCAGAATGCTAATATCTGACATGGATGTTTCCTTTCTTTTGAACTGACTTCCAACAAAGCCAGTCTGGCACATTGCGATGCCGTTGTGGGAGGGAGCATCCACCCCATCAGTCTTGAACTGAAGAAAGAGCTGCTTGAGGGCAAACTGAAAAATCCGCGCGATGTGGTACTTCCGGGTATGGCCGCTGTTGGCGGTATGGTTGTTCCCGCACTTGTTTTCTTCGCCTTGAACTCTGGCCTTGTCAGCATCAAAGGCTGGGCCATCCCTGCCGCAACAGACATTGCCTTTGCCCTTGGTGTGCTTGCACTGATGGGTGACCGCGTGCCGTCCTCGCTTAAGGTGTTTTTGCTGACCCTTGCGATTTTGGATGACATGGGTGCGATCATTATTATTGCGCTGTTCTACACAGCCAATCTGCAGGTCGATTATCTCTATCTCGCGCTGATCCCGCTGGCTGGTATGGTGATGCTTAACCTCAAAGGCGCGCACCGTATTGCGCCGTTCATTTTGCTTGCGACAATCATGTGGGTCTTTGTTTTGAAGTCCGGTGTTCACGCAACACTGGCCGGTGTTGTTGCGGCGTTCTGTATCCCGCTCAAGGACAAATGGGGCAAGTCACCGCTACACTCGCTTGAGCACGCTTTGTCGCCTTACGTGCTGTACCTGATCGTGCCGATCTTTGCTTTTGCCAACGCAGGCGTGGTCTTTAAAGGCATGTCTGTGACCGATATCTTCCTACCGCTGCCACTTGGTATCGCACTTGGCTTGATCGTCGGTAAGCAGGTCGGTGTCTTCGGCGTTACATGGCTGATGGTCAAATCGGGACTAGCAAAATTGCCCGCTGGCGCCAACTGGCTGCACATCTACGGCGTTGCCTGTCTTGCCGGTATCGGCTTCACAATGTCGCTGTTCATTGGCTCACTCAGCTTTGATGATCCGGCCTTGATGAATCAAGTCCGCGTAGGTGTTCTGACAGGCTCTGTCGTCTCTGCAATTCTGGGCTTTGCGGCCCTCAAGATTGCCGCGCGACGTGACGAAAAAGAACAAGCCGTCGCCGCTTAAGCCACGCTCTTGAACGAACAACAAAAAGCCCACGCATCACGCGTGGGCTTTTTTCGTTTCCAACCTCAGCTTGAGACAGCTTAGCTGCGCGTCTCTTTGATGATACGCAGGATATCTTGCGCGGCTTCGGGGATGTTTGTCCCTGGACCAAAGATCGCCTTCACGCCTGAGTTGTACAAGAAATCGTAGTCCTGTTGCGGGATCACGCCGCCACAGATCACAATGATGTCGCCAGCACCTGCGGCTTTCAGCGCCTCAACGAGTTTGGGCGCAAGCGTCTTATGACCCGCTGCTTGGCTGCTGATGCCGATCACATGCACGTCGTTGTCGATGGCGTCTTGTGCCGCTTCTTCCGGCGTTTGGAATAGTGGTCCAACGTCCACATCAAACCCGATATCCGCAAATGCGGTCGCGATCACTTTGGCACCCCGATCATGTCCGTCTTGGCCCATTTTGACGACCAGCATCCGTGGGCGGCGGCCCTCCTCTTGGGCGAAATCTTCAACAGATTTCTGGATCGCGGCAAACCCTGCATCACCGTCATATGCGGCACCATAAACACCCGCCAATGTCTTAACTTCGGCGCGGTGACGGCCAAACGCTTTTTCCATCGCCATACTAATTTCTCCTACAGTCGCACGCGCACGCGCAGCCTCCACCGCCAAAGCCAGCAAGTTGCCCGTCCCGTTTTCTGCAGCTTGGGACAGCGCATGCAGCGTGTGATCCACATCGGCTTGGTTGCGGGTCGCTTTGATCCGCTCAAGTTGTTTGATCTGGCTGTCGCGCACAGACGCATTGTCGATGTCGCGGATGTCGATCTCGTCCTGTTTATCCAGCTTGAATTTGTTGACCCCAACGATCACTTCGTCGCCGCGGTCCACAGCCGCCTGACGGCGCGCAGCGGCTTCTTCGATGCGCAGTTTCGGCATGCCCGAGGCAACCGCTTTGGTCATCCCGCCCATTTCCTCGACTTCTTCGATCAGCTTCCACGCTTCATCCACCAGATCAGCGGTCAGTTTTTCAACGTAATAGCTGCCCGCCAGCGGATCGACCACATTGGTAACGCCAGTTTCGTTTTGCAAAATCAGCTGGGTATTGCGCGCGATCCGCGAGCTGAACTCTGTCGGTAGCGCAATCGCCTCATCAAACGAGTTGGTATGCAAAGACTGCGTGCCGCCCAACACCGCCGACATCGCCTCGTAGGCCGTGCGAACGATGTTGTTATAGGGGTCTTGTTCTTGCAGTGACACACCAGAGGTCTGGCAGTGTGTACGCAGCATCAGTGAGCCCGGCTTTTTGGGCTCGAACTCTTCCATGATGCGGTGCCAAAGGAAGCGCGCTGCCCGCAGCTTTGCCGCTTCCATAAAGAAGTTCATCCCGATGGCGAAAAAGAACGAAAGCCGCCCTGCAAACGCATCAACATCAAGCCCTTTGGCGATGGCCGTGCGTACATACTCGCGCCCGTCCGCCAGCGTAAACGCCAACTCCTGAACAAGGTTCGCACCCGCCTCTTGCATGTGGTACCCGCTGATCGAGATCGAGTTGAACTTGGGCATATCGGTGCTGGTGAACTCGATGATGTCCGCCACAATCCGCATCGAAGGCTCCGGCGGATAGATGTAGGTGTTACGCACCATGAACTCTTTGAGAATGTCGTTCTGAATGGTCCCAGACAACTGCTCGGTCGGCACGCCCTGCTCTTGGCCCGCCACAATGAAACTTGCCAAGACAGGAATAACCGCGCCGTTCATCGTCATAGAGACCGAGATTTTATCAAGCGGAATGCCATCAAACAGCGTTTTCATGTCTTCAACACTGTCAATCGCCACACCGGCCTTGCCGACGTCGCCCTCAACGCGTTCATGATCGCTGTCATACCCGCGGTGCGTTGCCAGATCGAACGCAACCGAAACGCCCTGCTGGCCCGCATCAAGTGCTTTGCGGTAGAAGGCGTTACTTTCTTCAGCGGTGGAAAAGCCCGCATACTGCCGGATCGTCCAAGGACGGCCTGTGTACATCGTGGCACGCGGCCCGCGCGTAAACGGCGCGCTGCCTGGCATGCCGCCCATATGCTCAAGCCCTTCGGCGTCATCACTTGTGTAAACCGGCTGCACTTCGATACCTTCGGGCGTCTGCCACTTCAGATCATCAAGCGGACGGCCACGCAGTTCTTTGTTGGCCAGTTCAGTCCATTCGGTTTTGTTTTCGGTCTTTTTCGTCATCTGAGCCTCCTTGGGCTGTGCAACGGGAAATTGGTGATTATATCATTATGTATGAAACGAGTTTTAGCTTTCGCGCTTGGCGCATTTATCAGTTGTGGTCCGGCCCTTGCGGCTGACGCCCCCTTGTCACCCGTGCTGTCGCCAGTGGATGAATGGCGCGCTGATCGGGCGGTGATACTGTCCACAGATGCAGTTAGCCTTGATGATTTCAAATGGCTCGCACGGCCCATTGTTGTTTTCGCCGACAGCCCGAATGACCCGCGTTTCATCGAGCAAATGGAACTGCTTGCCGCCCGCGCAGATGACCTGGCCGAGCGCGACGTGGTTGTGATGGTGGACACAGCGCCTTCTGCCAACTCTGCGTTGCGCAAAAAACTGCGACCACGCGGATTTATGCTGGCGTTGATCGGCAAAGACGGTGGCATCAAACTGCGCAAACCGTTTCCGTGGGACGTACGCGAACTGTCACGGACCATCGACAAAATGCCCGTGCGCAAGCGTGAAATCCGAGAAGGTCTGACGGCGGAATAACTCATACGCCCTCCTCGGCAAATTCGAAAACCGCGTCCCGCGGTAATCCTTTTTCCCACAAACGAAGCGCCGCAGTGAGCGACGTCATAAACGCGGGATCAGCTGCATAAAACTGCACCTCTGCGCCGCCCAGAAAACCAGAGGGATTTTGCATGCGCAACGCACCAAGCCGCGTCCAATCAGGGCCAAGCCCCTCATCGATCCAGTGGTCATAGACCATCACCAGCGGGACATTCTGGGCGCGTACCAACTCACCCGCCCAGCCATCTTGCGGCTGGCTCAGGCGCATCTCACGGGCCTGCGCATTGGCGAGGCCCCATAGATCCAGCACATAATTGTTGTTACCCCACGCCACGCGACCCAAGTCATTTACCGCTACGGGAGTTGTCGCAAAATCTTGGGCGAACCGCGCCATTTGCGTGTGCTGCAGGTGGATCGCGCGAGGGTTATCGATGAAATCCTTTTGTTGCCAAAGCAGCAGGCCCGAACACGCCGCAATTACCGCCACACTGGGCACACGCCACTGCCCTGCCATGATCAATCCCGCAGCGAGCATCAACAAAGCATAGGCCTCATAGCGGTCCATCCAGCCGATCCGTCCCAGCACAAGATGCGCGAACCCTGCCGCGGAAATAGCCAAAACCGCACCACGCATCCGTCCAGACACACCACGTGCTGACAGCAACAGCAAACCGCTTAGCACAGCCAAAAACAGCCCGCCCGTTTGGTTGAGGTTTTGCGTCACACCGCCAAAAAACTGCGCCAAAGCCCCGCCACTTGGGCTGATCCCATCACTAAGTTTTGACACCACCGAGCTTGGCAGGGGTTCAAGTCCCAGACCACTCAAGAACACCATAAATGCAGCAATCGGCAAAAGGGCAGCGGCACCCAATATCGCACCCAGCTTTGGCCGCTCAACGCCACTCACAACCGCTGCAGCAACCGCCAAAGCAAGCCCCTCAAGACGCAGCGCCGGCGCAAGCAAAATACCCGCCACCAACATCCACGACACACCGCGCCCTTGCACCCATTTTTGCAGACCGGCCACAATCATCAACGTTGCAGCAATGTGGGGGGTGTGTTCCATCGCGGTCATTGTAGCGCCCGCAAGGTTCAGCCCCGCAGGTGCCAGCCCCGCGCCGATCAACACCCACGCGCGCCCCCCGTTGTCCTCGGGCAAAGCCCGCCAACAGATCAGCGCCCAGACTAAAACCGCACAAATCATCGCGACAAGATTAAGCGCAAACGGCATCATCCACCCGATGCTTTCTTGGGCAAACGGCGCCAGAAGAAAGGGATAAAGAGGCGATGAGGCCGCGCTGGCAACCTCATTTGCGTTCACCCCGTAACCACCGCGCGCAATCTGCTCGGCCATGGCGAGGTGGATGTAGACATCATCAAGAGGGTATTCAAACACGCCACCGGCGCGCCAAATTCCCCCACCGATCAGAAAAACCCAGACTGCAGCAACGGGCACCAGCGCCACGAAAGCAACCACCGAATACGGCATGTTATGATACAGCCGTTGCGCAGACATTTGGGTTATTCGAACTCCATGATGATGTCATCAACCGCCAGATTGTCACCCGCAGCGGCGTTGATTTTGGTGATCTTCGTGGTCTTTTCGGCGCGCAGGATGTTCTCCATCTTCATCGCCTCCACGGTGCACAACGCTTGGCCTTCTTGCACTTCGTCACCAACCGCTACGTCCACTTTCACAATCAATCCGGGCATCGGGCACAGCAGCAGCTTTGAGGTATCAGGCGCCACTTTTTCGGGCATCAAGCGGGCAAGCTCGGCCTGACGCGGGGTGTAACACTTCAAGATCACTTCAGCACCACGCCACCGCATGCGGAAACCGGCAGTCACTTTGTTCATCTTGATCAGCATCGGCGCACCGTCGACAAAGACTTCTGCAAGCGTGTCGCCTGGCGTCCATGTGCTTTCAATACGGTGCGTGCTGCCATCATCAAAACGTACACTGGCCCCAGCTTGGTCTGCATCGATGTGCACAGGCATTTCCGTCCCGCCTGTCACGACGACCCAATCTTGGCCAACTTTACGCTCGTGATTGTCCATGCGGCCCGAGACGCGCGTGCGGCGAATTTCGGCAACACGGTACATCGCCGCCGCCGACGCCGCGAGACGCTTAAGATCAGCTTCCGCAAGGGTCACACCTTCAAAACCGTCAGGATATTCTTCCTCAATGAAGGCCGTGGTGATGTTGCCACTTGTGAATTTCTCATGGTCATAAACCGCTGCAAGGAACGGCAGGTTGTGACCAATCCCCTCCATCTCAAAGCCGTCAAGCGCGTTGCGCATATGCTCAATCGCGGTCGCACGGTCAGGGCCCCATGTGCACAGCTTTGCGATCATCGGGTCGTAATACATGCTGATTTCGCCGCCTTCAAAAACACCAGTGTCATTGCGCACAACACGGGTTTCCTCGGCCACTTCAAGCGGCGGGCGGTAGGTTTGCAAACGTCCAATTGACGGCAGGAAGTTGCGATACGGGTCTTCCGCATAAAGGCGACTTTCCATCGCCCAGCCGTTCAATTTGATGTCTTCTTGCTTAAGCGTCAGTGCCTCGCCGTATGCCACGCGGATCATCTGCTCAACCAAATCAACACCGGTGATCAACTCGGTCACAGGGTGCTCCACCTGAAGGCGTGTGTTCATCTCAAGGAAGTAGAAGTTGCGATCCCCGTCCACGATAAACTCAACCGTACCAGCAGACGTATAGCCCACCGCAGCAGCCAAGGCGCAGGACTGCTCGCCCATGGCTTTGCGGGTCGCCTCATCCAAAAACGGCGAGGGCGCTTCTTCGATGACTTTTTGGTTGCGGCGCTGAATAGAGCACTCGCGTTCGCCCAAATAAAGCGTGTTTCCATGCGCATCCGCCAGCACCTGAATTTCGATGTGGCGCGGCTGTGTCACAAACTTCTCGATGAAAATGCGGTCATCACCAAAACTGTTGGCCGCCTCATTCTTGGACGACTGGAACCCTTCACGGGCTTCGGTGTCATTCCACGCAATCCGCATCCCCTTGCCGCCGCCGCCAGCAGAGGCCTTAATCATCACAGGGTAGCCCACTTGGTTAGAGATTTTGACCGCGTCGTCCGCGTCCTCGATCAACCCCATGTACCCTGGCACAGTCGATACGTTCGCTTCTTGGGCTAGCTTTTTGGATGTGATCTTGTCGCCCATCGCCTCAATCGCGCCAGCAGGTGGTCCGATAAAGGCAACGCCTTCTGCCGCAAGCGCCTCGGCGAAAAGCTTATTCTCGGACAAAAAGCCGTATCCCGGATGGACCGCTTCCGCGCCCGTTTGGCGAATTGCATCCATCACTTTGTCGATCACGATGTAGGACTGATTGGCCGGTGCAGGCCCGATGTGAACCGCTTCATCGGCCATCTTCACGTGCAGCGCATTGCGGTCAGCATCCGAATAAATAGCGACAGTCGCAATGCCCATTTTGCGTGCGGTCTTGATAACACGACATGCAATTTCACCGCGGTTGGCGATCAGGATCTTTTTAAACATGGGGTGTCCTTTCATGGGCTGGCCCAAAGGCAGCACCGGTCTTAAATGTCAGAAATTCAAAAGCAAAAGAGCGCATCACACGATCACCTCGGGAAACGAAGCCTGCGCACGGGCGACATCAATCACCAACATCGCCTCGTAACTTTCAGGATCAAACGGGTCTTCGGCAGGGATCACTTCACGCCCGAAAAACCAGCTCAGGCGGCCCGCATCAAGATTGCCGCGCTCAAAAGGTTGATCGCCGAAATGCTCCCAAAGGGCGCGAATAAAGCCTTCGTCCGCGCGCTTATCGGGCGGACGGCGGTCGCGAAACCGCTCACGCGAGACAAGCTTGGTCGGCCCTGCTTTTGCAGGACGGCGAATGACAAATTGGAAATCAGTCCCAGGTAAACGGCCCGGAAAGCCGCGGTGTTTCAACATACCGCACCCCCTGAATAAGATGCTGCATGGAAGCGGGAGGGCGTAACCGCCATCCCGCGTGAGTAATTACTTGTATTTGCCTGTGAAAGCAGGCTCTTGGCTGATCGGCTCTTGCTCGATGATGACAACATCATCCGCTTGCTTGCCAGCACATGCTGCCAAGAATGCAGTAACCCCAAGAACGGCGACGAGTTTAAGTGTTTGCGACATGAAATACTCCCAGTGTCCAATGCATCTGTACCGGCGTTGCGCCAGCACACTGCGTGCGTGTTAAAGCCTGCCCATGCAGACATAGCCAAAACCATAGTCGCTCCAGAGATCAAAAGATACTTTATTTGCAAAATCGCGCGAAATCCCGCTGCAAATTGGTCACAGGTCGGGCGTAGGCGCGCATCAGGATTAATTGCACAGAACCGCATTAGAATTGCTCCCAAACACAGCGCGCACCATCGCGCGAGAACGCCTCAAAAAACTGCGTCGCGCTTGCATCCGCGGCCCCAAACGGGACGGCACGATCCGCAAGAGAGATCACAATTTGCTCGGGACGCAGCGCCTTTTCGTCAAGCCAATCAAGCGCATATTCCTCGCAGAGTTGCTGAAAATCCAACTCAACATCCGCATATTTCAGACCGCCAGCGTCGCGTGTAATCTCAGGGGCAATCAGACGGAACCGCACCACATCCTCTTGCGTTAAAACCTCATGCATCTGCACGCTCTGCCCCGACGGCAACGCTAAATCCGCCACATCCGCCATCGCGAAAGCAAACGATGGCAGCAGCGCCGCGCCCATCAGATATGGCAGACAAGCTCGGATCATAGCGGAATGTTATCGTGCTTTTTCCAAGGGTTGCTTAGCTGTTTGCCGCGCAGGGACGCAAACGCGCGGCACACGCGGCGGCGCGTTGATTGGGGCATGATGACCTCGTCAATAAAGCCCTTCTCAGCGGCCACAAACGGGTTGGCAAACCGGTCTTCATATTCCGCTGTACGCGCCGCAATCTTATCCGCGTCACCCAATTCAGAACGGTACAGAATTTCCGTCGCGCCCTTGGCACCCATCACCGCAATCTCGGCTGTGGGCCATGCATAGTTAATGTCGCCGCGCAGGTGCTTGGACGACATCACATCATAGGCACCGCCGTAGGCCTTGCGCGTGATCACTGTTACTTTTGGCACCGTCGCCTCGCCGTAGGCAAAGAGCAGTTTTGCACCGTGCTTGATGACGCCACCGTACTCCTGACTCGTCCCCGGCAAGAAGCCCGGCACGTCAACAAGGGTCAAAATCGGAATTTCAAACGCATCACAGAAGCGCACAAAACGGGCCGCCTTGCGCGAGCTATCAATGTCCACACACCCCGCCAAAACCATCGGCTGGTTGGCCACAACACCAACGGTCGAGCCCTCAAGACGCACAAAACCGGTGATGATGTTCTTGGCGAATTCTTCTTGGGTCTCGTAGAAGTCGCCCTCATCCGCCAGCTTTGTGATCAGCTCTTTCATATCATAAGGCGTGTTCGGGTTGTCGGGGATCAGCGTGCTGAGGCTGTCGTCAATGCGCTGCACGTCATCATAAAACGGGCGAACTGGCGGCTTTTCTTTGTTGTTAAGCGGCAGCAAATCCACAAGGCGGCGCACTTCGGTTAACGCCTCGACGTCGTTCTCAAATGCCGCATCCGCAACACTTGATTTACGCGTGTGCGTCGACGCACCCCCCAACTCTTCTGCAGTGACCACTTCGTTCGTGACTGTTTTCACAACGTCTGGACCGGTCACAAACATGTAGCTGGTGTCTTTGACCATAAAGATGAAGTCAGTCATCGCGGGGCTGTAAACAGCACCACCGGCGCACGGCCCCATGATCACGCTGATTTGCGGGACAACGCCGCTGGCCATAATGTTGCGCTGGAACACCTCGCCGTAGGCGGCAAGGCTGTCGACACCCTCTTGGATGCGCGCGCCGCCACTGTCGTTCAGGCCAATCACGGGTGCGCCGTTTTGCACGGCCATATCCATGATCTTACAGATTTTCTTGGCATGAGTTTCCGAGACCGAGCCACCCAAAACTGTGAAATCCTGTGAAAACACATAGACCATGCGGCCATTGATCGTGCCCCAACCGGTGATGACGCCATCACCCGGATGCTTGGTTTTTTCCATGCCAAATTCGGTGCAGCGATGCGCCACGAACATATCAAATTCTTCGAAGCTGCCTTCGTCAAGTAACAGATCAATACGCTCGCGCGCAGTCAGCTTGCCTTTGGCGTGTTGTGCTGCGACACGGCGCTCGCCACCACCCATGCGGGCCTCATCACGGCGGGCCTCAAGTTCACTCAGGATATCTTTCATCGGGTGTCCCCTTTATCAACGCATGGAGTGTCACAAATGCTGCGACTGCACAAAGTTGCGCTGACCATAGGCTTAACCGCGCCCCAACAGAAGGCTTATTTCGTCAAGCTGCATAGTTTGCATACACTAGCATATGCAAATTGCGAAACTGCAAAGATACGAAACCGCTTCCCCTTGCTGCCCCAAACCCGCTAAAGCAAAGTCATGAAGTTTACCATGCAGCCAGCGCGTACGGCTCCTCACATCGCAACCCTCATCTCGCTTGCAGGCATCTCTGCGCTGACGATGAACATCTTTCTGCCCTCGCTGCCAACGATGACGGCACATTTCGGGGCGGACTACGCAGTGATGCAGCTGTCCGTTGCGCTTTATCTTGCGGTAAGTGCCGCACTGCAGATCGTCATCGGCCCGTTGTCTGACAGATACGGCCGCCGGCCGGTGCTGCTTTGGGGGCTTTCTCTTTTTTGTCTGGCAACGGTTGGCACCCTTGTGGCCCCAACGACCGAATGGTTTCTGGCCGCGCGCATGGCACAGGCAGTGATGGCCGTAGGGTTGGTGCTGTCGCGCGCCGTGGTCCGCGACATGGTGCCCACAGATCAAGCCGCCAGCATGATCGGATATGTGACTATGGGCATGTCGATCGTGCCGATGATTGGCCCCGGAATCGGCGGCGTGCTGGATCAAGCATTTGGATGGCAGGCAAATTTCTGGCTACTCCTCGGGCTTGGTGTTGCGATGCTTTACGCCGTCTATGTGGATCTGGGGGAAACACTTCCCGCAGACCGTTTTGGCGCCGGCCAAAGTTTTCGCGCCCAAATCCGCGACTATCCCCATTTGCTTCTTTCACAGCGCTTCTGGGGCTACTGCCTTGCATCTGCCTTCGCATCAGGCGCGTTTTTCGCCTACCTTGGTGGCGCACCATTTGTGGGCACGACCCTTTTTGACCTTGATCCTGCGATGCTTGGCTTTTTGTTTGGCGCGCCAGCGTTGGGATATTTTGCGGGCAATTGGATCACGGGCAAATACGCAGCCCGCGTCGGCGTGAATATGATGGTGCTTGTGGGCGCTATTTTGATCACCCTTGGAATGACACTTTTGTTCCTGACATTTCTGGCGGGCATCCAAACGGAGTTGGTCTTTTTCGGCTTCATGACAACCGTGGGATTGGGCAACGGCATGGTCATCCCCAACGCCACTGCGGGCATGCTAAGCGTGCGTCCACAACTTGCGGGCACTGCATCTGGTCTAGGAAGCGCCATCATGATTGGTGGGGGTGCTGCGTTGTCAGCCATGGCGGGTATCATGCTGAATGAAGAGACCGGCGCATGGCCACTGCTGTGGATCATGATACTGACGTCGTTCGCCGCACTGGCGTGCATCCTCTACACAATCCACAGAGAGCGCCAATTGACCCGCCAAGCGTAACTTTGCAAACCCATTGATTAACCGCAGCGTATTTGCAAATGTTTCGGGATGGCACAGCAAAAACTCTACGCTGGCGTAAAGCTACGCGACATCCGAACCAAACACGGGCTGACCCAAAAGCTTTTCGCCGAGCGGTTGGGCGTGTCCTTGAGCTATCTAAACCAGATGGAAAACAACAACCGTCCTCTTGCGACGGGAGTTGTCTTAGCGCTGGCGTCCGAGTTTGGGTATGACGTGCGCGGCCTATCCATGGGTGAGGCCGAAAGGATGGTCACGGATATCCGCGAGGCCTTGGCCGATCCCGTTTTCCCCGATCAAGTCCCCCTGCCCGACCTTCAACTGATCAGCTCAAACGCACCGGCTTTTGCCAAGTCTTTTCTGGATTTACACAAAGCCTACCGCGAAGTGCATGACAGGCTTGCCTCGCTCGACGAGGCCCTTGGCCGCGATGGCACGGGGCTGCGCCTGTCGCCTTGGGAAGAAGTGCGCGACTTTTTTCACTATTGCGACAACTACATTGATGCAGTCGATGTGGCCGCTGAAAACTTTGCGTTGCGTAAACTGACCCTGGATGAGGCATTTGACGAGATCGGTGTGATGTTGCTGCGCACGGACGCAGGCCCGTTGCGGCGCTATGATCAGGCCACGCGCTGTTTGCGCATTTCCGAACGCGCCAGCCCCGCCACTTACCGCTTTCAAGCACTGGTGCAAATTGCCCTACTGACCCACGACAAGCTGCTTGAAGCGACCCTTGACCTGGCCCGCTTTCAAACGACTGAGGCGCGCGACATCGCCAAGATTGGTCTGGCTAATTATTTCGCGGGCGCTGCGATGATGCCCTACGGTGAGTTTTTGGATGTGGCGCGCAGTACGCGCCATGATCTTGAACGGTTGGCTGCGCATTTCGGCGCCTCAATCGAGCAGGTCGCACACCGGCTTTCCACCCTGCAGCGGCCCGGTGCCAAGGGGATTCCGTTCTTCTTTGTGCGCGTTGATCCGGCGGGCACGATCACCAAACGTCACTCCTCTACACGGTTGCAATTTGCCCGTTTCGGTGGGGCCTGCCCGCTTTGGAATGTCCACCGCGCTTTTGAAACGCCGGGGCGTTTCTTGCGCCAACTGGCCGAAACCCCTGATGGGCATCGCTACATCAGCATCGCCCGTGACGTCAGTAAATCAGGTGGTGCTTTTGATGCGCCCACGCGCCGCTATGCCATTGCCCTTGGCTGCGAAGTGCAGCACGCACCGCAAATCATTTACGCCGACGGAATGGATATTTCGGGACCTCATGTGTTTGAACCGATCGGCGTGTCGTGTCGTATTTGTGAGCGGTCAAATTGCCACCAACGATCCGTTCCGCCCCTTGAGCGCAGCTTGAACGCGGACCCAAATAGTCGTGAAATTCTGCCTTATACGTTGGACCCGTAACCGACCGTCATTGCCCCGCACGCCGCCAACCTGCGCGCTGCGCTTCAGATGCGGAGCAAAACCAGCGCTCGCCACGGTTTTCGTTGATGCCCGTGCGCGCGTAAAATCGATCGCCGGGCATATGATAGATGCGGCCGTTCTTTGAGATATTGCCTTTGATCGCACAGTTTGGATCCGGTGCATCACGGCCACGGGCCGCTTGTTGTCGCGCCACGGCGGGACGTTCGTAGGTGCTTGACCAGAGGCCGCGGTTTTGCACGGAAGCCGACTTTTCAAGGGTGACGTAATCGCGTGAGTATTTCACGTAGGCCAGCGCCAATCCATCAGCCACAAGTTCTGCGCCCACGTCGCGGCCCGCCACAAAACACTTGGCCACGATCCGGCCATACCGGTCCACATCACGGGTTTTGCAGGTTGCGCGCTGGCCTTGGTAACGGGCGCGCACTTCGTCTTGGACATAAGTGCCACAGTCCCACCGCACGCCCTGTGCAGAGCGGCAGGTTTGGCCTACTTCGACCGCATCAATGCCGTGCAACCGCACACGTTCACCACCCACATCGAAGGTGTCGCCATCAATCACACGGATAACACCTGACGGATCAACCGCAGCAAGTGTTGCTGAAAACAGGGTCAGGAAAAGAAAAAAGGCACATCTTACCATTTGGTTAAGATGTGCCCCAACGCGCCGTGGCGCAAGTCAAATCGGGTGAAAGGTTAACCGTTTAAAACGGGGCCTCAACGTCCCCCATTGCCACGTAGACGGTCTTTACTTCCGAGTAATGATTGATCGCCTCTTTCGAGTTTTCGCGGCCCACACCGGACGCTTTCGCACCGCCAAAGGGGGCCTCAACAGGTGCAAGGTTATAGGTGTTGATGTAGCAGGTGCCCGCCTCAAAGCCTTTCACCACGCGGTGCGCACGGGTGATGTCTTTGGTGAACACCCCTGCGGCCAGCCCGAATTCCGTGTCATTTGCGCGGGCCAGAACTTCGTCTTCGCAGGTGAATGACAACACGGACATCACGGGGCCGAAAATTTCCTCGCGGGCAATTGTCATGTCATCTGTGACGTCCGCGAACACAGTCGGCTGAAGGTAGAACCCATCTTGGTCCAGCTGTTTACCACCGTAGACCAGACGCGCGCCCTCGGCCTCGCCTTTGGCGATGAAGCCTTTGACGATCTCCATTTGCGTAGCGCTGACCATGGGGCCGAAAGTTGTTTCAGGGTCCATCGGATCACCGATGATTGCCGTATCAAGGCGCGCGCAGAGCCGCTCAAGAAACTGCTCAAGAATGTCTGCATGCACAAAGACACGGGTGCCGTTTGAGCACACCTGACCTGAGGAATAGAAATTGCCCAAGATTGCGCCACTTACGGCGTTTTCAATATCAGCGTCCTCAAAAACGATCATGGGGGATTTGCCGCCAAGCTCCACCGTGACGTGCTTCATCTGCGCCGCAGCGGCCGCGTAGACCTTGCGCCCCGTTGGCACAGAGCCCGTCAGCGACACTTTGTTGACGCGCGGTTCGCCCACCAGTTTAGCCCCCACATCGCCCAAGCCTTGGACCACATTGTAAAGGCCCGCAGGGGCGCCTGCTTCCATCATGATTTCCGCAACTTTCAACGCACAAAGCGGTGTGGTTTCGGATGGTTTGAAGATCATCGCGTTGCCGCAGGCCAGTGCGGGCGCGCCTTTCCAGCATGCAATCTGCGTGGGGTAGTTCCACGCGCCAATGCCAACGCAAAGCCCCAATGGCTCACGCACCGTGTAGACGAAATCATCGCCCAGCTGGATGTGCTCGCCTGTCAAAGAGCCTGCCAGCCCGCCGAAATACTCAAGCGCGTCCGCACCAGACGTGGCATCCGCTACAGAGGTTTCCGAGTAGGGTTTGCCGGTGTCATAAGTCTCAAGGACAGACAGGTCGTGGTTGCGCGCGCGCATGATGTCAGCGGCCCGTCGCAGCACGCGGCCACGCTCTGTGCCGGTCATCGCCGCCCACGCTTTTTGCGCCCGCATACCGCTTTGCACCGCTGCTTCGATCACCGCATCCGTGGCCGAATGAACTGTGGCCACCACTTTGCCAGTGGCGGGGTAAATCACGTCGATTGGCGTGCCCGCAGTATCTTCGAGGTATTTACCATCCACAAAATGGCTCGCCTTGGGTTGGGTTTGCATGATGCTCTCCTTACTCGCCGCGCGGGAAGCGTTTGCTTTCTTCCAGCACGTTCAGATCCATATGGTTGCGCATGTATTGCTCGGATGCGCGCTTAAGCGGTTGATAGTCCCAAGGGTAGTAATCGCCGTTTCGAAGCGCCTCGTAGACCACCCACCGTTTGGCCTGTGAGTGGCGCACATCTGCATCAAAACGGGCAAGGTCCCAACGGGCTTCTGACTTGGCGCGCAGGGTTTGCAACGTGCCTTGATGCGCAGGGTCTTCTGCCAAGTTCGTCAGTTCGTGCGGGTCATCTTCAAGGTTAAAAAGCTGATCTGCATCAAGGGTGCAGCGGTTGTATTTCCACGGGCCATAGCGCAACGAGACAAGCGGCGCGTAAGAGGCCTCGGCCGCGTATTCCATTGCCACAGGCTCGGTCCGTTCAACGCCCTGCCCCATCGGAACCAGCGACTGACCTGCGGTCCATGGCATGACCTCATCCATGCTGACACCGGCCAGATCACATAAGGTCGGGCATACGTCGATGTTGCTAACGGGGGTCTCGTGAAGGCCCGCATCCATTTGCGGCGCACAGATCATCATGGGCACCCGCGACGACCCTTCATAGAACGACATTTTGAACCACAACCCACGCTCGCCCAGCATATCACCGTGATCTGAAACGAAGACGATGATCGCTTCTTGGCGGGTATCTTCAAGTACCTGAAGCAGCTCACCAACTTTGTCATCGAGGTACGAGATGTTGGCAAAATACGCTTGGCGCGAGCGGCGGATATCTTCTTTTGTGATGTCAAAACTACGCCAATCGTTCGCATCGAAGATACGCTTGGAGTGGGTGTCGTGATCTTCGTAATCCATCGCCGGAATTTCCGGTTCAAGATGCTCACAATCCTCATAAAGGTCCCAATATTTCTTGCGCGCCACATAAGGGTCATGGGGGTGCGTGAAGCTGACGGTCATGCACCACGGACGCTCATCAAGCCCACGGGAAAACTCGTAAAGCTTGGTCTTTGCATTATAGGCGACCTCGTCATCATATTCCATTTGGTTGGACGTTTCAGCCACACCGGCACCGGTCACAGAGCCCATGTTGTGATACCACCAATCAATCCGCTCACCGGGTTTGCGGTAATCGGGGGTCCAGCCGAAATCAGCGGGATAAATGTCTGTGGTCAGACGTTCCTCAAAGCCGTGCATCTGATCTGGGCCAACAAAGTGCATCTTGCCTGACAAGCAGGTCCGGTAGCCAGCGCGGCGCAGATGGTGCGCATAAGTTGGCACGCTTGACGGAAACTCGGCCGCGTTGTCGTAAACACCTGTGGCGGAAGGCAACTGCCCCGACATGAACGCAGCCCGGCCCGGCGCGCAAAGCGGGCTTGCCGTGTAGGCGTTTTTGAAACGGGTTGAACGCGCCGCAAGCTTTTTAAGGTTCGGTGCATGAAGCCACTCTGCAGGACCATCGGGAAAGAGTGTGCCGTTCAACTGGTCAACCATAAGGATTAGGATATTCGGCTTCATTATTTATACCTTCGTTTCATGTGTAACTGGCGTGACGGCGCGCTTTTTTTGTGCCTCGCGCCACGTGATAAATATGACGGATGCGACAATGACTAACCCGCCAAAAACGACCCAAGCATCAACAGGCTCGCCAAAAACCACAACCCCCAGAAGCGTTGCCCAGACAAGCTGTAGGAACGTTGCGGGCTGGGTCACGGTGACCGGAGCTACCGCGAATGCAAGCGTCATGGTGTAGTGACCAGCGGTGGCAAAACACGCAACGCCAAATAAGATAACGATGTCGTGAAAACTGACCGGCACCCAGACTGCATAGGCAAAAGGCGCAAGGCCAATTGTCACCGTGATCGAGAGCATGCCAACAATCACCGCCGGTCCAAGCTGTCCGCTGAGTTGTTTGGCCAGAAGATATCCAGCACCAAAACCAAAAGCCGTAAATAGCATTGCGATATGGCCAATATCAACTTCCCGAAATCCGGGGCGCAAAATGATCAGTGCGCCAACCAGCGCACAGATAATCGCAGCGATGCGCGGCAGGGCAAGCTTTTCACCCAAAAACAGCGCCGCACCGATGGTGACGTAAACAGGGCCTAGGTAATTCATCGCTGTGACCTCGGCCAAAGGGATGCGCGTCATTGCATAAAACCAACAGATCACCGCAAGCGTGTGTACAAAACCGCGTGCTGAAAACAGGACCAACTGACGCTTGGTCAAATGCGCATCAAGGATCGGCTTGATCATTGGGATCAGGAACACCAACCCAAGCAGGTACCGCAAAAATGCGCTTTGTGCGGCGGGCACGCGGCCATCCGTGTATTTGACCAACGCCGTGACTGTCACGAACATTACACCCGTGACGACCATCCAGAAAATACCGCGGCGCGCAGAAGGTTGCGTCATGGCAGCAACAACTTAAGCGCAATAGCCCACATCAACAGCCCCACACCGGCATCCAAGATTTGCCAACTGCGCGGCTTGGCAAAGAAAGGCGTCAGCAACCGCGCGCCATATCCGAGAGTGAAGAAAAACGAAAAGCTGGCCAAAATTGCCCCAATGCCAAAAGCCATTTTATCATCATATTCCGCTGACACCGATCCGATTAGGATGACTGTATCAAGATACACGTGTGGGTTTAGCCATGTGATGGCAGCCACCGCGGCCAAAGCCCCAATCAGCGGGGTGCGTTGCCCTTCCGATGGTACCAGCGCTTGCCCGCCTTTATAGGCGGACAGAAAACTACGCGCGCCATAGGCGATCAAGAACGCCGCACCGCCGTATGTGAAAAGCGGCTCAACCCACGGTGCCGCATTTGTCATGGCTGTAAATCCCATGACACCTGCTGTGATCAAAATGGCATCTGAAGTTGCGCAGAACAGCACCAGCGGCAGGACATGCTCGCGGCGTACACCATAGCGCAACACCAAAGCATTTTGTGCCCCAATCGCCACGATCAATGACAAAGCAACACCATAGCCCGCGAAAAACGCACCGTTCACCATGGGCATACCCTCTTCTTCTTTTGTTCAAAATATCCAAATAAAAAATGCCGCGACCCCGAGCCGCGACATTAGAACCTTACAGAGCTAGTAGCTGGGTTTACTCACTGCCCAGTTGCTCCATGACCTCGTCGCTAGCCTCGAAGTTGGCGGTGACTGTTTGCACGTCATCATCGTCTTCAAGCGCTTCGATCAGGCGCATCAGCTTTTGCATACCTTCAAGATCAAGCTCGGTCGTCGTTGTGGGTTTCCAGATCAGTTTTGTGCTGTCTGACTCGCCCAATTCAGCCTCAAGCGCTTGGGATACCGCGTGCAAATCTGTGTCGGCGCAATAGACCACGTGGCCTTCTTCGTCGCTTTCCACATCTTCGGCACCGGCTTCAATTGCTGCCATCATAACTGTGTCGTTGTCGCCTACGGATGCTGGGTAGCTAACCGCGCCTTTGCGGTCGAACATAAAGCCCACACTACCGGTTTCGCCCAAGTTGCCACCTGATTTGGTGAAAGTTGAACGTACGGTGCTGGCGGTGCGGTTGCGGTTGTCGGTCATTGTCTCCACGATCACAGCAACGCCACCTGGGCCGTAGCCTTCGTAGCGGATCTCATCGTAGTTTTCCGCATCACCACCTTGGGACTTCTTGATCGCGCGATCAATTACGTCCTTGGGAACCGATTGTGATTTGGCTTCTTTCACCGCAAGACGCAGGCGCGGGTTGTTGTCTGGATCAGGGTCGCCCATTTTGGCGGCCACAGTGATCTCTTTTGCGAGCTTGGAAAACAGCTTTGAGCGCAGCTTATCCTGACGGCCCTTGCGGTGCTGAATATTCGCCCATTTTGAGTGGCCAGCCATGTGCCATCCTCCCTCTTTAATTTAGTGTTGCTGCCTTATAGCCCCGCGTGAAAGCGGGTTGCAATGGGCAGGGGCTTGCTTTCACATGACCCAAACGGAGCGTGCCTTATGACGATTGATCAAATTATCCTTTTCACTCTTTTTGGTGCCGTGTTCGGCATGCTTCTTTGGGGGCGGTTTCGCTATGATTTGGTGGCGTTTGCGGCCCTGATGATCGGGGTGGTGTTGGGCGTTGTCCCCACCAAGGATGCGTTCAGCGGCTTCGGTCATCCAGCCACTTTGGTGGTAGCCCTCGTTTTGATTGTGTCTGCAGGTCTGGTCAGATCAGGCGCGGTTTACTTGATCACCCGCACGTTGGTGGACGCCACACGTGGACTTGGCGGGCATATCGCGTTAATGGGCGGCATTGGCGGGGTATTATCGGCCTTTATGAACAACGTGGCGGCGCTGGCACTTTTGATGCCAGTCGACATTCAAACCGCGCGCAAAGCAGGCCGTGCGCCGGGGCTATCCCTGATGCCTTTATCGTTTGCAACAATTCTTGGGGGCATGGCCACGCTGATTGGGACACCCCCGAATATCATCATTGCAACGATCCGCGAAGAAAGCCTTGGTGAGCCGCTCAAGATGTTCGACTTCGCCCCTGTTGGCGGGATCACGGCCATCGCCGGTTTGGCATTTGTCGCGCTAATCGGGTGGCGATTAATCCCCAGCAAAGCCGATAGCACCAACGCCGCAGATGAGTTTGCCTCATATATCGCCGAGTTGACTGTGCCTGAGGACAGCAAACATATCGGCAAAACCGTGGCCGAGCTTGATGAAGTGGCCGAGAAGAACGACGTGGCAATTTTAGGATTGATCCGCGATGGCAAACGCCTGCGCGGGCTGTCCAAAACCCGCACGTTAAAAGCGGCTGACGCCTTAGTGATCGAAGCCTCCCCCGAGGCATTGGATGAATTCCGTGCAGCCCTTTCGTTAGATTTTGCAGATGAACGCCGCGAAGAATTGCTGCGCGCTGATGGGGCCGGACTAAACATCATAGAAATTGTTGTGACCGATGCGTCACGTCTGAACGGCCGTACCGCGCAGGCCGTGGGTATGTCATGGCGACGGCGGGCCATTTTGATGGGCATCAGCCGCGAAGGTCGCGCAATCAAAAGCCAAATCCGCCAAACCCCCCTTAAGCCTGGTGATATCTTACTGGTGTTGCTGCCTGACGGAACTGAGGCGGATGTCACTGATTGGCTTGGATGTCTGCCCCTTGCGGACCGTGGCCTTAGTGTGACCCAAGACAATAAAGTTTGGGTGGCGATTGGACTTTTCGCAGCTGCGGTTATTGCCGCCTCTCTTGGCTGGATTTACCTGCCCATCGCCCTTGGTATTGTGGTCATCGGTTTTGTTTTGTTGAAGATCATTCCGATCCGCGAAGTGTATGACCATATCGAATGGCCCGTGGTGGTCCTGCTTGGTTCAATGATCCCGCTTGGCGCTGCTCTTGAGACATCGGGCGGCACAGAATTGATCGCGGACAGCTTGATTGATCTGACTACAGGCCTGCCCGCATGGGCCATTTTGACAGTGCTGATGATTGTGACCATGACCCTGTCTGACGTGCTGAACAACACCGCAACGACTATTGTGGCGGCCCCGATTGGCATCCAGATGGCGCAGTCTTTGGGTGTGAACCCCGATCCGTTTTTGATGGCTGTGGCAGTGGCCGCATCATCGGCGTTTCTCACCCCCATCGGGCACAAGAATAACACCCTTATTCTGGGGCCCGGGGCCTACAGTTTCGGGGACTACTGGCGGATGGGATTGCCGCTTGAAATTCTTGTTGTCGGTGTGTCCATACCAGCCATCTTGGTGTTCTGGCCGCTATAACTACGCAGCTAGAACGGCCACAGGATTGGAATTATCGCACTTGCCAGCACACCGATTGACAGGTTCAGCGGAATACCCACCCGCATGAAATCTTTGAAATGATATCCACCGGGACCATACACCAGCATATTCGTTTGATAGCCTATTGGCGTGGCAAAACTGGCACTGGCAGCGACCATCACGGCCACAACAAGCGGGCGCGGATCAATCCCTAATTGGGTCGCGACACCAATGGCCACGGGGGTGACAACCACTGCAACAGCGTTGTTGCTAACCAGTTCCGTCAGAACAGAAGTGATGAGATAAATCACCCACACCAACAAGAAGGGTGGCAAGATCGCCAAAGCGGGCTCAAGAATGCCAACAATCAGCGACACAGCCCCCGATGATTGCAACGCAGCACCCACCGCGAGCATTGCAAAAATTAGCGCCAACAAACGGCCATCTACAAAACCAAAGGCCTCCTCTGCATCGATGCAGCGGGTGGCCAAAACAACTGCAACTGCGACAATCGCCAACAAGAAAATTGGCGCAACACCAAGGCCAGCAAAAGCCACGATCGCGACAAGAGCCGCTAGGGCGATGGGAGCTTTGCTGCGGCGTAAGGCGCGGTCCGATGGCTGGCTGACGTCGACCAAATCCATCTCTTCGGCAAGGCGGGAAATATCTGCTGCCGCGCCTTCAATCAGCAACGTGTCCCCGACCCGCACCACAATATCATCAAGGCCGCGCCCGATGTTTTGGTTACGGCGGTGCACGGCCAAGGGATACACACCAAAACGCCGACGCAGCCGCATCGCCCCAAGTGAACGACCAACCATTTTACACCCCGGTGTGATCAACACCTCAACGGTGCTTGTCTCAACAGAGCTAAGCTTATCGACAGTTGCCACATCTTTGCTGGCTTGGATGCCCAGCAACTCGGACATCTCGGTGCGCAATACCACGCGGTCACCTGCCTCAAGGCTGACGGATGGCAAATTGCGGCGCAAAGACAAATCTCCGCGCAGAACATCAACCAGGCGCACACCTTCACGCTTGAACATATCCACGTTCACCACCTGCTGTCCGATCAACCCCGACCCTTCAGGCAGTGCGACTTCGGTGAAAAACTTCATCTTACTGCGGCCGCCCAGAAGGCCCGCCATGCTGTCACGGTCAGGTAGCAGCATCGGTGCGATCACCCCAAGATACACCATACCCCACGCCACCAAGATGATACCGAGAGGCGTGATCTCAAAGATTGTGAAAGGCGCCAGTCCTTCCGCACGCGCGACACCGTCTACTAGCAGGTTTGTCGACGTGCCGATCAACGTCAGTGTGCCACCCATCACCGCCGCATAGCTAAGCGGGATCAGAAGTTTCGAGGGTTTCTTGCCAAGCTTTTTGGCCAATTGGATAAACACAGGGATCATCACAACAACCACAGGCGTGTTGCTGACAAACGCACTGGCAATCACCACGAACCCGATCAGCCCACCCACCGCGAGGGCAGGGTTTTTATCCGCATGCCGCTCGGCCAAATGGGTAAAAGCCGCCAAAGCGCCAGTGCGCACCAAAGCCCCCATCACGATAAACATCGCGGCAATTGTCCACGGCGCAGGGTTGGCCAACACATCCACCGCCGCCTGATAGGGCAACACACCCAAAGCCAACAGCATCGCAACGCCCAAAATCGCGACCACTTCGGTGGGAAAGGCTTCGCGCATAAACAGCACAAACATCCCCACAACAACCGCCAGCGTGATAACCGCTTGGCCCGTCTGTCCAAGGGATAAAAGTTCAATCATGATGCTACCTTACTCAATAGACTTGTTCGTAAGTATAGCGCGTCTGTCTTGCGCGCAAAAGAAATGCTTGCGCATGCTTGGGGCTTATTTTTGCGAGGTGAAAACGATCTAAGTCAGCGGGCTTGGCCCAGATTGCTGAAGCCGCCCCCCGATGCGCACCATCTCGACGCGCAGCGCCTTGCCCGTGGCATCATCAGTCTCAACATATAGGCCCGCGCACGTGCCCGCCTCAGCCGCCGGTTCAAAACGCCCCTTACCCATGCCCGTCACAAAACGGCGCAACGGTTCTTTTTTGTCCATGCCAATCACTGAATTGTAATCGCCGCACATGCCCGCATCCGCCTGAAAGGCTGTACCGCTTGGCAAAATCTGCGCATCACCGGTTGGCACATGGGTGTGTGTCCCCACAACGACGCTGGCGCGCCCGTCACAAAAATGCCCCATGGCCATCTTCTCGGATGTTGCCTCGCAATGCACATCGACCAAAATGGCCTGCACCTGACCGCCCAGCGGATGGCGCGACAAAACCGCATCGATGGCCGAAAACGGATCATCAAACGCACGCTTCATGAAGACTTGTCCCAAAACCTGAGTAACCAAAATGCGTTTGCGGCTGGCGGTTTCGAAAATGCGCACCCCGCGGCCCGGTGCTTGCTTGGCAAAGTTCAAAGGGCGAATGATGCGTGTCTCTTTTTCGGCGTATTGCAGCATGTCGCGCTGATCAAAAGCATGATCGCCAAGCGTCACACAATCAGCCCCTACCTCAAACAACAACTTGGCATGGGCTTCGTTCAGACCTGCGCCATTGGTCGCGTTTTCACCGTTCACCACAACAAAATCGAGGCCCCATTGCGCCCGCATCTTGGGCAGATGTTCGACCACAGCACTGCGGCCAGAGCGGCCAACGACGTCACCTAAAAAGAGTATCTTCATAAGGTCCCTGCCTAGGCCTAGTCGCCGGTGTGAGCAAGATGCGCGCTCAAATAATCCAACAAACGCCTATGGCGTAATCACGCCCTGTTCGGTCACAATCATGTTGAGCGGCTGATCTGTTGGCTCAAGCGGCAAGGCGGTTTGCTGTTGTGCGCTATAGGCAAAGCCAATCGCCAACGTAGGACGCGCGGCGCGCAGCAACTCAAGAGTGCGGTCATAAAAACCGCCACCGTAGCCCAAACGCCCGCCAGCGGCATCAAATGCGACAAGCGGCACAATCACAACTTCGGGGATCAACGTATCGCCCTTTTCGGGCACCATCGCCTTAAACGGGCCTTCGATCATGCGCGCATCTGGTACCCACTCACGAAACGTCAGCGGTTTTCCCGCAGCCTCGATAACGGGCAAGCACACTTTACCGTGTGCAGCGGCCTCGGACATTGCAGGGCGCGGATCAATCTCGGTGTTGATGGGCCAGTATCCAGCGACGCAAGAACCACGGTATCCTGCAAGAACCTCACTTAGCACACCCGCAGCCGCGTCTGTGCTGGCCTCATGGGCAATGCGGCGGGCAGCAAAAGCAGTGGCGCGGGCGGCCTTTTTCAACAAAGCAAGTTCGTTTTCAGCGCTGCTCACAACAGCACCATCGCGGCCAAGCCAAGAAACGCGAAAAAGCCTACAACATCCGTAACGGTGGTCACAAAAGCACCAGAGGCAAGCGCAGGATCAACGCCCAGCTTTTCAAGCGCCACAGGAATGACCGTGCCTGCGAGCCCCGCAATAACCAAATTGACCACCATGGCCACACCGATGACAGCCCCCAACACGGGCGAGCCGAACCACAGCACACCGACCACGCCCATCACAACTGCAAAGATCAAACCGTTCACCAAGCCCACCAAAACCTCGCGGCGGATAACGCGCCACACGTTGCTGCCCGTCAAATCTTTGGTCGCAATCGCGCGCACAGCCACGGTCAATGACTGCGTGCCCGCATTCCCGCCCATGGAGGCAACAATCGGCATCAAAACCGCAAGGGCCACAAATTGCGCGATCACATCTTCAAACTGCGCGATCACGAGCGAGGCCAAGATCGCGGTGACCAAATTGACAGCTAACCACGGGAAGCGGCGCTTGGTGGTCTCGATCACTTTGTCCGACAGCGATCCCTCGCCCACACCTGCAAGCCGCAGGATGTCTTCTTCGTGCTCTTCATCCAGCACGGCCATGGCGTCATCTATCGTGATGATGCCCACAAGGCGCTCGTCAGCATCCACAACGGGGGCCGAAATGAGGTGATATTGGTTGAACGCATAGGCCACATCGCCTTCGTCCTGATCCACGCGGAACGTGCGAAAACTGTCCTCAACGATCTCGCTCAGATCTGTGTCGCGGCGTGAGCCCAAAAGCTTGCCGAGTGTCACATAGCCCACAGGCTTCATGCGCGGGTCCGTCAGAACGACGTGATAAAAATCATCTGGCAGATCATCTTCATTTCGTAGAAAGTCAATGGCTTGGCCGACTTTCCAATGCTGCGGGGCCATAACGACCTCACGCTGCATCAAACGGCCAGCGGATTCCTCGGGGTATGAAAGTGATTGCTCAACAGCGACGCGGTCCGCATCATCAAGCGCCTCAAGCACCGCGCCCTGTTGCTCGGCGCCCATGTCCTCAAGCAGGTCAACAACGTCGTCAGTTTCAAGATCGCGCACCGCCGAGGCAAGCTCTTGCGGCTCAAGCCCGTCAATGACCCCTTCGCGCAGACTTTCTTCCAGCTCGGACAGAACATCCCCGTCTACGCCGCCCTTCCAAACCGATAGCAAACGCGACCGCGCGCTGTCATCAATTTGCTCGAGGTAGTCGGCAATATCGGCGGGGTGGAGCGGCTCCATCAGGACCGAGATTGCATCCCCGTCTTGCGCCTCAACAGCCTCGCGCACCGCCGAGGCAAACCGTCCATCAAGGGCGAAATCACCGGCGTCACTCATGGATGCTGTGCTGTCGTGCTCGGCCATTGTTGCCCCCATCGCCCTCGTCGCTGCGTCTCTTGTATGAAACGCGCGGGCCAATCAATCAACCGCGCAATCGCCCGAACCTAGCGGCAGGGGGCGGCCAAAACCATTACCCAGGTATCGCCGTCTTGCGCCAAACCAAAAGCGCGGGCTTTGGGGTTCAAAATATTGGCGCGGTGCCCCGCAGAGCCCAGCCATGCGGCCAGCACAGCTGCCTCACTGGGCCACGTGTTGGCAATGTTTTCTGCAGCAAAACAGGCATCGTAACCGGTCATTTTCACCCGCTGCAGCACGTTAGAACCGCTTGAGCCGCGATGCGAGAAAAAACCAACAGTGCTCATATCAGAGGCATGGGCCAGTGCTGCGCGGTCCAAACGCGTATCACGCACAACCGCGGGCACACTGTTGCGCAACCTGTTTTGATTAACCGTGAGCAGAAAATCACCCTGTACCGCGGACAGCTCTGCGTATTGCTCACCCTCAATTACGATGGGCCGTAAATTACCGCCAACAGCGCATCCGCTTAGGGCCAAAATACACGCCCCGATCCATACTCGTAACATCTTTCACCCCTTACTAAACGCTATCGTTAAACGGCTCCAAAATCTTCAACGCTTCAGCGTGTACCTGCGCATTTGCCGCGGCGACGACCCGCCCGCCGTGATGGGCCACACCCCCATCCCAGCTGGTCACAACACCACCCGCGGCCTCGATCACCCCGATCGGACCCGCGATATCATAAGCATTCAACCCCGCTTCGATTACTAAATCAACCTGACCCGTCGCAACCAAAGCATATCCGTAACAATCCATGCCAAACCGCGTTAGTTTGCACAGCTTCGAGACGGCCTCAAAACCTGCGCGTTCAACGGGACTGCCCACTTCGGGGAAAGTGCTGAGCAAAATCGCATCGCCAAGTGCTGTCGTCTGGGTCGATGTACGCAGCGGCATCTCACCGTGCGGGCCGCTCATCCGTGCGGTGCCAAACCCGCCCACGAAACGCTCGCCAATATACGGCTGATCAATCACGCCAAGCAAAACACCGTGCTCATCTTGCAGAGCAATCAACACGCCCCAAGTCGGCGTGCCACTAATGAACCCGCGTGTGCCATCAATCGGATCAAGCACCCACGTCAGCCCCGATGTGCCAGAGGTCGCGCCGTATTCCTCACCCAAAATCCCATCATCGGGCCGCAGATTTGCAAAAACGTCCCGCATCGCACGCTCGGCGGCGCGGTCTGCTTCGGTCACAGGGTCAAAATCAGCTGGGCGCTTGTTGTCCACGACCAGCGGCGCGCGGAAATACGGCAGGATCACATCACGCGCAGCATCTGCTGCGGCATGTGCGGCTTCGATCAAAGCGCGTTGCAGGTCTGGATCAATCGTGCGGCGGTCCATGTGCGGCGCTCCATCAAAGCAAAAAGGGCACCCTACGGCGCCCTAAAGACCTACAGCAGACCCACTGCCCTATTCAAGTGATCCCGAAAATGAGGAACGGTAAGCTGCGCTACGCAACATCGCTGAGGACACGCGCAAGATCAAACAGCTTGCGGCGCTGGTTTTCTGGAATGGCGTAATATGTGCGCACCAATTCCATCGCCTCTTTTTCGGCGAACATGTCATCAACCTCAGTGGTGGGCGTGTCTGCGCCATCAAAGAAAAAGCTAACGGGGCAATCAAGAGCACCGGCAATGTCCCAAAGTCGAGACGCAGAAACCCGATTTGCACCGGTCTCGTACTTTTGGATCTGCTGGAACTTGATCCCGACAGCTTCCGCCAATTGCTGTTGGGTCATCCCCACCAGCCATCGCCGGTGACGGATCCGTTTCCCAACATGTTCGTCGACGTGATGCGTCATAAATTCATTCCACCTCTGATTGCATAGCAATTACCACAAGCAACCCATGCGACAAATCACAAAAAATTCACGCTGCTGTAGTCAAAAAATTTCAATGTGATGCAATACATTGATAACGTTATAGATAACTAGCCTCAATTATTGAATATGTGCGTGAATATCTTTCGAAACAAGAAAATATTCAAAATCCTGCATTTATGGTACATATTTGACACCTTGCCCCTACGTCACTTCACTGTATCCATTGGTCTGCAATTAAACAGCATACAAAATTGTATGGGAAATTTTACAAAAGCACCCTTTTGTCCCTAACGATTCGCCTGAATGCTTAACCAATGAGGCCCGATATGCGCGCTTTTCAAATTCATGACCTGGAAACGCCTCCCACTTTGCGTGACGTGCCCCGACCCACTGCAGCCGCTGGTGAAGTGGTCGTGAAAGTTGCCGCATGCGGGCTGAACTTTGGTGACTTACTGATGATGACGGGCCGCTACCAAGAACGCCCGCCCTTGCCTGCTACATTAGGTATGGAAATCTCGGGCACGGTGGCAGAAGTAGGTAATGGTGTGCACCATCTTCGCGTGGGTCAACGAGTCATTGGATTTGGCGGCCACGGCGGGCTTGCAGATTACTGCGCACTGGCAGCAGACCGTTGCGCCCCGCTGGATGACACCATGGACGACATAACCGCGGCCGCTTTTCAGGTGGCCTATGGGACCAGCCACCTAGCGCTCACCAAGCGCGCGCGCCTTGCCAAGGGCGAAACCTTGCTGGTGACTGGCGCCGCCGGTGGTGTTGGACTGACCGCAGTTGAATTGGGGGCCAAGCTTGGCGCAACAGTGATTGCAGCCGCGCGCGGGGCACAAAAGCTCGAAATCTGCAAAGCGGCAGGCGCACATCATGTGATCGACACAGACACTGACGACCTAACCGCCCGCGTCAAAGCGCTTGGCGGCGCGGACGTTATCTATGAAACCATCGGCGGTGATATTTTCACGTCAGCTTTCAAAGCGTGCAACCGAGGCGGGCGTATCGTTGTGATCGGCTTTGCTGGTGGCACTGTGCCCCCCGTTGCCGCAAATCACCTCTTGGTGAAGAACATTGATCTGATCGGTTTTTATTGGGGTGGATACCTACCCATAAATCCGGGCGCGCTGTATGAAAGCCTGGGTGATCTGATGCGTTGGCACGCTGCCGGAAATCTTGCGCCCCACGTCAGCCACGTTCTACCAATTGAGCAAGCAGCAGACGGCTTTGAGCTGTTGCGTGCACGCAAATCCACAGGAAAGATCGTTATTACGCTCTAGCGGCACGGCTTAATGCAGTCCTTACAAGGCAATTTCAAAACACCGTGATTAAAGGTAATTTTGAACTGGATATTCCATACTACAGACCAGTATATTAGACCGATATCCCTTGAAAACGGGCGCGAGTATGACAATATGACAAGCAATCGCGGCGGGGGTTTTAACCCTTCCCGACGCGGCGTCAGGGAAACTTAAGCGAAAGGGCCAATGGAAATGGCACAATTCGACACTGCCCGCGCAGGCGTGGGCATCCGCACCGCAGAAATCGACGAGGGTCTGCGCGCACATATGAACAAAGTCTACGGCACAATGTCCGTGGGCATGCTGATCACATTCGCAGTGGCTTGGGCCGTGGGTACATCCCCTGCCTTGCTGTCTGTGTTCCGTGATCCCGCAACACTGCAACCAAACATCCTCGGCTGGATCATCATGTTCGCGCCGCTGGCGATGGTTTTCGGCTTCAGCGCCATGATTAACCGCTTCTCGGCAGCTGCTGCACAGCTGTTCTTTTACGCCTTTGCGGCGGTGATGGGGCTGTCAATGGCGTGGATCTTCGTGGCCTTCACAGGCATGAGCATCGCACAAGTGTTCTTGGTAACATCGATCGCTTTCGCGGGTCTGTCGCTTTACGGCTATACCACAAAGAAAGACATCTCAGGCTGGGGTAGCTTCTTGATCATGGGCGTGATCGGCATCTTGGTGGCAATGGTCGTCAACATCTGGCTGCAATCACCAGCGATTATGTTCGTCGTATCTGTTCTGGGTGTTCTGATCTTCGCGGGCCTCACAGCCTACGACACCCAAAAGATCAAGACAGAGTACCTCGCACACGCTCACCACGGCGATACAGAGTGGCTCGGAAAGTCAGCAATCATGGGTGCGTTGAACCTCTACCTCGACTTCATCAACATGTTCATGTTCCTGCTGCAACTGCTCGGCAATCGTGAATAATCAAACGCTATTTTGACGAACGTAAAGCCCTCCGCGCACATCGCACGGGGGGCTTTTTTCTTTCTGCGATGCGGGTTTAACCTGCAGCTAAGGAAGTGCTCTGAGAGAAGGAAGAGAGACGCAGTAGGTCTCTTTAAGGTGATCTGGTACGTGATACCATTGCATCCACCCAAACTGATCTACACACTGTTGAGACGCCTAAACACAAACCAGCGAACGAAAAAAGCCGCGCAGATCTGCGCGGCTTCTTGAATTAGATTGAGTAGTCGGAAAATCAGTAGCGCGAAGCTTACTTGATTTTGCCTTCTTTGTACTCAACGTGCTTTCGGATGACGGGGTCGTATTTGTTCACAACCATTTTCTCAGTCATCGTGCGGGCGTTCTTTTTGGTCACGTAGAAGTGGCCAGTGCCTGCTGTTGAATTCAGGCGGATTTTAATCGTGGTTGGCTTCGCCATTTGATCTCTCCTAAAAGGGGGCCGCGCCACACCTCGGGGGCCGCTCCGGAAACTTGAACCCGCCTTCTATCCGCAACAGGCCCCAAGTCAACCTGATTCTGCGTCCAAATCGGGCAAATCATCCGCCGCTTGAAAAATACCTGCGCTAAACTGGCTGATTGGCGGATTGCGGATGGGATACCACCATAATTGCCGTGATATCATCAGGTCCATACGTGATCGGCGCAAGCACCGCCGCCCATAATCTGCTGACGCCGCTGCTGTCTACGCGCTTGTGCTCAACGCGCACTGTAAGCCCATCTGCACTGCTACAAATCGCTGCTGCTATCGCCTCTCGCACTGAAGCAGGCCAAAGCATCTCCCAATGCAGCCCCTTGCGCTCACCTACACCGAAGTGGCTTTGGCTCATGTTATTTTCGCGGATGATCCTGCCATCCGTTTCAAGAATTTCGACGGACAGGTTGGTTTCGTCCATCATTAAATCCATGCGCGCCTGAGCTCGCGCTCCGCTCAAATCGCACGCATAACTATCAATTGTTCGAATTACATTTAACGCTGCCATAGCGGCAGACCCCAATCATAAACAAAGTATGAATATACTTAGACACAGCGAACCTGCCGCCTCATTGTTTGAATCTACACTGTAAACTTTTAACCACACATGAATGTGTACCGTTTAGTTTACAATTTGTTTTCGGAACACCGAAGCTCATGCAGACTTAAAATGTGTGGAGGGTCTATAAGCCGGATTTTGTCCAAGGCGTTACCACCTCTGGATGACCATTCCTCTAGCGGACCTGTCACCAAGCCCGTCAAGCTGCCAACCCGAACCTGCTGGGGCCGATGGCGCCCCGCCCGACCGAAATCAGGCACGCGGTTCCTATTTGGCATTGCTCCTGGTGGGGCTTGCCATGCCGTCCCTGTTACCAGCGACGCGGTGGTCTCTTAAACCACCGTTTCACCCTTACCTTGCATGCAAGGCGGTCTGTTTTCTGTGGCGCTATCCGTCAGATTGCTCTGCCCAGGCGTTACCTGGCACCATTCCATCACGGAGTCCGGACTTTCCTCGATGCGCGCCCCCGAAAGGACGCAACAGCGCGGTCATCCGACCCTCCACACATAGGCTCGCGCTTACCCCCGCGCCTGTCTCAGGTCAACGACAAGCTGCGCGCGCTGAACCGTGTCGCAAGATCGTCCATCATCGCGCAGTCCGTCGCATCAAGCGGGCCAACGTGCCACGGGCGAAACCTATGGCGGAATGCTTCAAAGACCGCATCCACACCCGCCTCGTTCACAGGATAGCCAAACTGTGCAGCAGTCTGCGCAAAATCAGCTGTGTCGCGCCCAATCGATGCATCAGACCAAACAGAAAGCCCTTTTTGGGCCAAACGTTGCCAATCAAAAAACCGGCCCGGGTCTTGCTTGCGCGCAGGGGCCATGTCCGAGTGACCAATAACGCCGTGAGGTGCGATGCGCCAACGATCCATCACACAGGCCAGCACCACTTCAAGACGGTGCATTTGCGCGTCACTGAAACGTACCCGCCCACTGTTTAGCAACTCAATTCCAATTGAGCGCGAGTTGATATCACTCACCCCAGCCCAACTGCCCGCCCCTGCGTGCCACGCGCGCATAGCGCCATCCACAAGCGTAAAGAGCCGACCATCCTCATCAATCAGATAGTGACAGCTGACCTCATGCTCGGGGGTACAGAGCCGTTCAAGCACCTCGTCCAAATCGGTCATCGCCGTGTAATGCAGCACCACAAGCTGGGGCGTCAGCCCATCCCGGCGGGGGCCGAAATTAGGACTTGGGTGCCAAATACTATCCGCAAGCATGCTGTGCGCGGACCCTATTTAATTGCCCGACTGTGCCTGAGCACGGGCGCGGCGGTAGGGGCTTGGATCCCAATCACAGGCAAATCCATCACCGTCAGGGTCAAGTGCTTTGCGATCACGACGCGGGCCGCCTAACTCCAAAAATTCCTGCTGGGCCAGATCATCTGATAAATACTGGGCACAATTGCGGGCATTTTTAGCCGCAAGGGCAATGCCGCGACGGGTGTAAAGGCTCTCGCCCCGCGCATTGGTGGTCTGCAGCGCATACTGCACAATGTTCGGCCCCGACGCGCCGTCCCGCGTGGGCAACGCAGTTGGGGCGACCTGCTCAAAGCGGCCTTGGTTTGCCGTGCGCCGTGCCGCGTCCGCTTCAATATCGCGTAATTGCGAAACCGCGTCAAAGTCGTTCTCACGGCTGATACCGGTTACAGCAACAGCTTCGGGGGCGGGGTTGCTCGGGGATGCCTCAAGGGGTGCTTGGCCCGAATTATTCAACGCAGCCGTTGTGGCCGCTGCAATCTCTTGGGCGTCAGTCAGACCTGAGGTTTGTGCGCCACTGACCCCTTGCGCGGCCCCGTTCACTGGGCCCGTTCCTGCGGGAACTGTGATGCCGTTTACCTGCGGGTTAAGCGAAGCGGTGGTCACTGCGGGTTCGTTTTCAACTGGCAAGCCGACGGACCCTGTGCCGCGCAACTCTGCATCGCGTTGCTGGCTGCGCAATTTGAAATCATCAAACCCAACGCCGCGTGCGCTGTTGGGCACTGCAGGCTGGCACGCCGCCAAAAGAGCCACACCAAGCCCCAAGATCACAAAGTTTTTCACCGCAAATACGTCCTTACACTCAATTCAATTGCGTGCGTGGATCACGTGGCGGCCTCGGGCGACAAAACGTCAAAGGCCGCGCGATTTTTACCGCACGGCCAAGGGATTACCACCATTTGGTTGGTTTTGCTACAAATCCTGCGGCGCGTTCCAACGCGTAGGCGGAATTCAACAAATCGCCCTCTTCCCACGGACGGCCAATCAGCTGTAAACCAAGCGGCAGCCCTGACCCATCTGTCCCCGCAGGAACAGCGATGCCTGGCAGACCAGCCAAGTTAACTGTGACGGTGAAAACGTCATTAAGATACATTTGCACTGGATCCGCTGACTTCGCCTCACCAAGGCCAAAAGCCGCAGATGGGGTCGCAGGGGTCAAAATGGCATCCACACCCGCATTAAAGACGTTCTCGAAGTCTTGCTTGATCAACGTGCGCACTTTGCGGGCGCGGTTGAAATACGCATCATAAAAACCTGCAGACAGCACATACGTACCCACCATGACGCGGCGCTGAACTTCGGCGCCAAACCCTTCGGCACGGGTCTTTTCATACATCTCAGTAATGCCATCACCCGCATCAAGCGTGGCGCGATGGCCGAACCGAACGCCATCATAGCGCGCAAGGTTTGAAGACGCCTCGGCAGGTGCAATCACGTAATACGCAGGCAGCGCGTATTTGGTGTGGGGCAGTGAAATATCAACAACCTCGGCACCTGCGTCTTTGAGCATTGCTTGGCCATCGGCCCAAAGCTGTTCAATCTCGGCGGGCATACCCTCCATGCGGTATTCTTTGGGAATACCAATCTTTTTGCCGCGAATATCACCAGTCAGCGCCGCTTCAAAGTTTGGCACAGCAAGGTTGGCTGATGTGCTGTCCTTGGCGTCAAAGCCGCACATGGCCTCAAGCATAATAGCCGCGTCGCGCACGTCTTTTGTCATAGGACCCGCTTGATCGAGCGATGACGCAAACGCCACAACACCCCACCGCGAGCACCGCCCGTACGTAGGCTTGATACCGGTGATGCCAGTAAAGGCCGCCGGCTGACGAATTGATCCACCAGTATCCGTGCCTGTTGCCCCAAGGCACAAATCAGCAGCAACCGCAGCTGCCGACCCACCAGAAGAACCACCCGGCGTCAGCGCACGGTCATCGTTTTTCCACGGGTTGATTGCGTCACCGTAAACAGAGGTCTCGTTTGATGACCCCATGGCGAATTCGTCCATGTTCAACTTACCAAGCATGACCGCGCCAGCGTCGAACAACTTGCCAGACACCGTGCTTTCGTACTCGGGGCGGAAGCCTTCAAGAATGCCCGAAGCGGCCTGTGACGGCACGCCCTTGGTGCAGAACAAATCTTTGATGCCCACAGGGACGCCGTTCATATCGGGCGCATCTGCACCGCGACGCGCATCTGCGGCTTTGGCTTGCTCACGGGCGATCTCGGGCGTGTTGTGAACAAATGCATTCAGCGCCGAAGCACCTTCGATTTCAGACAGGCACGCATCAGTCAGTTCAACGGACGTCAGCTCACCTTTGCGCATGGCGTCACGGGCAGCGGCGATAGTAAGTTTAGACAGATCAGACATCGGGTTTACTCCACCACTTTGGGCACGGCGAAAAAGCCTTCGCGTGCATCGGGGGCATTTTTCAAAACTGACTTGGGTTGGTTACCATCAGCGACCACATCTTCGCGGCGATAAAGGCGCTGCGGTGTCACGGATGTCATTGGCTCAACGCCTTCAACATCGACCTCGTTGAGCTGTTCGATAAAGCCCAAGATATTGCTGAATTCCGTGGCGAGCGCGGGCAGCGCGTCGTCTTCCACTTTGATCCGGGCCAGCTTGGCCACTTTGCGGGCGGTATCTATATCAATCGACATTTGGGGTGCTCCGAAACCTATTTAGGGCGGTTTAGCGGGGCGCGCCGGAATTGCCAAGCACGTGCCGCGCCCGCAAGGTGCAATAGACCTCAAAAACGTCAATTACCGGTTTGTTTTCGCACATTGATCGGCTTGAGCTGATCTTCGCCCCACACGCGCAACGCAACAGGTCGTTAATTCAGCCGCGCAAACCAGAAAAGAAACGAGTTAACATGTCTTGGGCCGCAGAGGCGTTGATGCCGTCATAGACTTCAGGGGCGTGATGACATTGTGGGTGGCTAAACACGCGCGCGCCTTGGGCAACACCACCTGATTTCGGATCAGCCGCGCCATAGTAAAGCCGCGCAATCCGTGCGTTGGAAATAGCCGCCGCACACATCGGACACGGCTCAAGAGTGACGTAGAGATCACATCCCGTGAGCCGCTCAACACCCAACATTTTACACGCGTCACGGATCACTAATATTTCCGCATGTGCGGTGGGGTCTGATCGCGCACGCGTCTCATTGCCCGCAGCAGCGATCACATCCCCTTGCCAGACAATCACCGCACCCACGGGAACCTCACCGCGCTCTGCCGCGGCGGTTGCTTGGGCTAAGGCCACATCCATATGAGTTTGAAACCGCATAGACGCAGTTTACGCTCGCCTGTGCCTGCGTGAAAGCTCTTTATGAAGTGGCCGCCATCCCCGCCCGCCGTTTCACGTGCTGCCCATAAACAGATCAACGCAGCAAAGGTTATACGCTAGCCGTGGGCAGGCTTGCGTGCTACGAGCGCGCGTATGAGCAACACACCCAAAACGCCCGCCGACAAAACCGCCGCGAAAACACCCTCTTCTGCTGCTGAGGCCATTGGTGCGCCGCGCCCTGACGCCAGCGGTGAGCCAGTCAAAGGCGAGCGCATCGCCAAGGTTCTTGCCCGCGCCGGTGTTGCCAGCAGGCGCGAGGTGGAGCGTATGATTGAAGCCGGTCGCGTAAGTGTGAACGGTAAAATTATCGACAGCCCCGCGTTGAATGTCGGCCCCGGCGCGCGGTTGATGGTGGATAACGCCCCCGTTGGTCCCGCTGAAAAAGCCCGTCTGTGGCTGTACCACAAGCCAAGCGGCTTGGTGACAACGGACCGTGACGAAAAAGGCCGCACCACTGTCTTTGACGATTTGCCCGAAGACATGCCCCGCGTGATGTCTGTGGGCCGGCTTGATCTTACATCCGAGGGGCTTTTGCTGCTGACCAATGACGGGGACATCAAGCGCCGTTTGGAACTGCCAAGCACCGGCTGGCTGCGCCGTTACCGCGTGCGGATCAAAGGTAGCCTGTCGGAGAGCAAGTTGGATGAGTTGCGCGCAGGGATTACCGTTGACGGGGTGAAATACCTCGGCATGGACGTGCAATTTGATCGCCAGCAAGGGGCCAATGCGTGGCTAACCGTGGGTATCCGCGAGGGCAAAAACCGCGAAATTCGCCGCACGATGGAAGCGATGGGCGTGGTGGTGAACCGCCTGATCCGCATCAGCTACGGTCCGTTCCGCCTTAACAACCTCAAAGCCAGCGAAGTAGAAGAAGTCAAAGGCCGCGTCCTGCGCGACCAACTCGGGATCGGGGCTGACGACGACACAGGCTTCGCCAAAAAGGCAGGCAAGAAGCCAGCGTTCAAAGGCAAAGGTAAGCCAGCATTCAAGCCGCGCGGCGATACAGATGACACAAGCGGCAAGCCAAAGCGCACCGTAACGCGCAGTGTGCAACGTGATTTTGACCGATCCGGCCGCGTAGCACCTGGAAAACGCGCAGGCAGTGCAACACGTGTAGGCCGGATGGAAAATCCGAATGGACCCAAAGGGTCCTCTAAAGGACCGGGGCGCGGACCTGCCAAAGGACCCCAAGGTGGCGGCAAGCCAAAAGGCCGCCGGTAAACACGGGCGTTAAGCCAAACTGAACAGCCCTGTTCCTTTCTCCGCCAAGCTGCTTTACCCATAGACCAAGTGTTTATGGTGTAAGGAGCCGCGTTTTATGGCTGATATTTTAACGATCGAAAACCTCGGTAACTTGTTGATGCTGTGCTTTTTGCAAGCGGTACTGGGCTTTGACAACTTGCTCTACATCTCAATCGAGAGCCAACGCGCCCCCGTTGCCAGCCAGAAAGCCGTGCGATTTTGGGGAATCATCATCGCTGTGGCGCTGCGCGTTGTCCTTTTATTTGTGATGATCCGGCTGATCGACGCGCTGGCAGAACCGTTCTTCATTATGAACTGGGACGGTGTGCTAACGGGGGGCGTAAACTTTGCCACCTGCGTCTTCTTGTTGGGCGGTATTTTCATCATGTACACAGCCGTCAAAGAAATCAGTCACCTGCTGACTGTTGAGCACCTTGATCACGACGTTGAGGGCAAGTCGGGCAAATCTGCAATGAAAGTCGTGATGCTGATTGTGTTGATGAACCTGATCTTTAGTTTCGATTCCGTGCTATCGGCATTGGCCATCACAGACGTGTTCTGGGTGCTTGCCACCGCGATTATTCTATCGGGCATCGCCATGCTGGCCCTTGCAGACGCGGTGACTGCGTTTTTGGAAAAGAACCGCATGTACGAGGTTCTTGGCCTTTTCATCTTGTTGATCGTCGGCGTTGTCTTGTTGGGCGAAAGCGGCCAAGCCGCGGCCCACGCTATGCATGACGACAGCCTTGCCTTGATGGTGTTCGGATATGAAGTCATCCCAATGTCCAAAACCACGTTCTATTTCAGCGTCGTGGTGCTATTTGCGGTAGAAATCATCCAATCGGGCTATACCCGCAAACTAAACGCCGAGCGGCGCACAGGTGCGCGGCCTAGTGGGCACTAAGCGGCCCACAATCGCGCGCCATTGGTAGTTTTGCAAACCGTACATATGTAATCTGGTAAGAGAGTGAAAAGGTAAGCCGATGGAAGAAACGGGCCTTAGAAAAATTGCGTTCTTTTTGTTGATCGCGCTGATTGCCTATGTTGCGGCATCGGGGGGCGCGTGATGGCAAAACGGTACTCAAGCACACATTCGCCGCGCCAAAGCGGTGACCAAGCCCCTCGTTCCCCTGCCCGCGCCGAAAGTTTTGCGGGCAAAAAACGCACCAAAGCGGGTGGTCGCGTAAACCTGATGTTTTTCGTGGCGATCCCTTTGGCGATCCGCGCATTCCAAGGCACCCCAAGCGAGCTTGCACAGAACTTACTCGCGTTTGGGCTGCTCATTCTAGCGGCTTGGCTAACCCGCGAAGGCGTCATCGCCCATGAGGCCTATGACGCACGCAAAACCGCCCGAAAACCCGCCATACCACGCAAGATTTTAGCAAGCGTCGCCTTGGCGTTGGGGCTTGGGCTTGCTGGCTTCTCGGGCGCTGCATCGTTGATGAATGTAGCCGTATTTATGATGGCGGGGGTCGTGCTGCATTTGTTTGTGTTTGGTCCTGATCCCCTGCGCGACAAGGGTCTTGAAGGGGTCGACAGTTTTCAACAAGACCGCGTCACGAAGGCCGTTGATCAGGCCGAGGCGCACTTGCAAAATATGAAACGCGAAGTGCTGCGCGCCGGCGACCGGCGCCTCACCGAACGGGTAGAGCAATTTGGAGCAACCGCGCGCACGATGTTTCGCACAATTGAAGACGATCCGCGCGATCTGACTGGCGAGCGCAAATTTTTGGGGGTCTATTTGCAGGGGGCGCGGGATACCACCGCAAAATTTGCGGATCTTTATGCGCGAAATGGCAATGCGGATGTCCGCGCAGATTACGAGGCGCTGTTGGATGATCTGGAGTTGAATTTTGCAGCACAGACCGAAAAAATGTTGCTCGATGACCGAACAGACATGGACATTGAAATCAAAGTGTTGCGGGATCGTCTGCGACGTGAAGGCTTAAGCGCAAGTGGGGAGTGAAAGTATGACGAGTATTCAAGCAAACAAGCAAAAGGCTGAGGCGGCGCTTCAGGATGTGGAGAAGGTCACAAAGGCTGTCTTGGCAGAACCCTCGAACGCGTTGGTGACGTTACAAGATGCAGACGCGCCCGCAAGCGAGCAGATCAAAAAGCGTATGGCCGAATTGGACATGAGCGACACACAATCGATCATCAGCTTTGGATCAAACGCGCAAACCGAATTACAACAAATCAGCCAGTCCATGTTGGCAGGCGTGCGCAACAAAGACGTAGGCCCCGCCGGTGACAGCCTGCGCGGCATCGTGAGCACCATTCGCGGCTTTTCGGTTAGCGAGCTTGATGTGCGCCGCAAACAATCATGGTGGGAGCGGCTGTTAGGTCGCGCCGCACCGATGGCAAAATTTGTGGCCCGTTTTGAAGATGTGCAAGGACAGATAGACAAAATTACCGATGATCTTTTGGCCCATGAACACGTACTGTTGAAGGACATCGAAAGCCTTGATGTGCTTTATGAAAAAACGCTGAACTTCTACGATGAGCTGGCGCTTTATATCGCGGCTGGCGAAGAGAAACTGGCGGAACTAGACACAAAAACCATCCCCGCCAAAGAGGCCGAAGTGAGCGCTTCCTCTGAAGAAGACGGTGTGATGAAGGCCCAAGAGTTGCGCGACATGCGCAGCGCCCGCGATGATCTGGAACGCCGCGTGCAAAACCTTAAACTGACGCGACAAGTCACAATGCAATCGCTGCCCTCGATCCGCTTGGTGCAGGAAAATGACAAATCACTGGTCACGAAAATCAACTCTACGCTGGTGAACACCGTGCCTCTTTAGGAGACACAACTGGCCCAAGCGGTGACCATCCAGCGCTCGGCCGAGGCGGCGGGTGCGGTGCGCGATGCCAATGATCTGACGAACGAGCTGCTGACGTCAAACGCTGAAAACTTGCGCAGCGCCAACAAGGTGATCCGCCAGGAAATGGAACGCGGTGTCTTCGACATTGAAGCGGTCAAAAAGGCAAACGCGGATTTGATCGGCACCATTCAGGAAAGCCTCGAAATTGCCGATGAAGGCAAACGCAAACGCGCCGAGGCCGAGACCGAGACCGAGACCGAATTGCAAACCATGGAAGCCGAATTAAAGGCGACCCTTGCCGCAGCTACAGCCAAACGCACAGGGCTTGGTGACGCCGCGGGCATGTCTGTTCCTAAGTAAATGATAGGGCGCTGTTCATATCGCGCAGCGCCCTATTCTTTGGGCCGTCTTTTACGCCAAAATGCGCGTAAATTCGCGGCCACTTTTGGCCTTTTAGCAGCAACGGGCTGTGTCACGCCCGGACAAAATGATGCGTTCTATGACAACACAATCAGTATCGATGCCCTACGCCCCGAGGTGATCCGCTCTGCCAAAAGCTACAAAATTGAGGCCCACTACCAAAAACTGCAGGACTATCTGTTGGTGCGCGGTCTTCTTCGCAAGGACGGCGGCGGTGTAGATACACCCTTTAGCACCGAAGACTTGGTGCAAAACTTTGTGCGCATTGCGTTTTTTGACGAATACGACACCAATGGTGGCCTTCAAGCCGTTAACAATAAAGCCAGCCCTTTGAGGCGGTGGGACGGGCCTATTCGGATGTCGATCGAATTTGGCGACACAGTCAGCGCGCAAATCCGCAAAGACGACCTGCCGCGCATCAAGGCCTATGCAAAGCGCCTTGAGCGGGTCTCGCGCAAGCGGATCAATCTGACGAACCGCCACGCAAATTACCATGTGTTAGTGCTCAATGAAGATGACCGCCGCCAGATCGGGCCACGCCTGCTTGACATGATCCCTGGTGCCTCTGACGGGTTGATCCGCACAGTTGAGAACCTGCCTAAGACGACCCTATGTTTGGTGCTGGCCCTGTCCGAGGCCCAAAGCACCGGCGGCTATACCAAAGCGGTCGCCATCATTCGCGCAGAACACCCTGATCTACTCCGCTGGTCGTGCGTGCATGAAGAAGTTGCCCAAGGGCTAGGCCTTGCCAATGACAGTGCGGCTGCACGCCAATCTATTTTCAATGACGACGAAGAGTTTGCTTTGCTGACATCACATGACGAGTTTTTGCTGCGCATGCTTTATGATCCCCGCCTAAAGACAGGCATGAGCGCGCAACAAGCGCTTCCAATTGTGCGCCGCATTGCGGCTGAATTAACGGGTGGCACCTAGCGGTCCCGCCTTTATTTGTTTCTCCCCCAGAGAGGTTATTTCATGGGTATTTTTGATTTTCTGAGCGGCGAGTTCATCGATGTTATTCACTGGGTTGATGATACGCGTGACACAATGGTTTGGCGCTTTGAGCGTGAAGCCCACGAGATCAAATACGGCGCAAAGCTAACTGTGCGCGAAGGCCAAGCGGCTGTCTTTGTTCATGAGGGTCAATTGGCCGATGTTTTCACGCCTGGGCTTTACATGTTGGAAACCAACAACATGCCTGTTTTGACCACCCTGAACCATTGGGATCACGGATTTAAATCCCCCTTCAAATCAGAGATTTATTACGTCAACACAACACGTTTCAATGACCTAAAGTGGGGCACGAAAAACCCGATCATCTGCCGTGATCCGGAGTTTGGCATGGTGCGGTTGCGCGCATTTGGCACGTATTCGGTAAAGGTCAGTGATCCGGCAAAATTCTTGGTCGAGATCGTCGGCACGGATGGTGAGTTCACCATGGATGAGATCAGCTATCAAATCCGAAACATCATCGTGCAAGAGTTCAGCCATGTCATTGCAAACGCTGGAATTTCTGTACTGGATATGGCGGCCAACACCCGTGATCTGGGCAAGCTGGTTGCCCAAGCGATTGCACCCGCAATTGCAAACTACGGGCTGACCATCCCCGAACTTTATATCGAAAACATCAGTCTGCCCCCCGCTGTGGAGACCGCCCTAGATAAACGGACCTCAATGGGAATGGCCGGTGATCTGGGCGGGTTTATGCAGTACTCAGCGGCCGAGAGCCTGAAGAGCGAAGGCGGTGCTGGCGCAGGTATGGGAGCTGGCATGGGCGCCGGATTGGGAATGGGGCTCGGCATGGCGATGGCGCAACAGCCAGGGCCATGGGGCCCACGCCCGAGTGGCTCTACGGCGGCGGTCGCCCCTCCTCCGCCGCCTATCGAACATGTTTGGCACATCGCCATCAACGGAGAGACCCGTGGGCCGTTTTCAAAAGCCGCAATCGGACAGATGGCAAGCAAAGGCGAGATCGATCGCGCAACATACGTGTGGACCCAAGGCCAAGACGGCTGGCTCAAAGCGGATGATGTCACCGAATTGGCCCAGCTTTTCACGATTTTGCCGCCCCCACCACCTGCCCCAGACCGGTAGACCACAGACGCAATGGACGAAAAACTTGAACATCGCTTTCCATGCGACAGTTGCGGCGCGGACATGCGCTTTGCCCCTCAGCAAGGGCAGTTGGAGTGCGATCATTGCGGAAGTACCGACGTTCTTGAGGGATCTGGCCATCACTTCAGTCCCATCCGCGAGCAGGACTTTTCCGACGCGCTGAAAGGCCAGCTTGACGCCAGCGAAACAGAACAAACAAACGTACTGGCCTGCACAAATTGCGGTGCGCAGGTAACGTTTGAAAGCGCTGTCCACGCCGCGGAGTGCCCGTTTTGCGCGACACCCGTTGTCACGGGAACAGGCACGCACAGACGCATCAAGCCCAAAGGGCTGCTGCCCTTCGCCCTTGACGAACGCGAGGCAAAAGCAGCCATGAACGACTGGCTGGGGCAGTTATGGTTTGCGCCAAATTCGCTCCAAGCGTACGCTCGCAAGGGCCGCAAGATGGAGGGCATCTACGTGCCTTATTGGACATTCGATGCCGCTACCAAAAGTACCTATCGCGGCCAACGGGGCCGGTATTATTCAACGACTAAAACAGTACGCGTGAACGGCAAAAGTCAAACACGGCAAGTGCGCAAAATTCGGTGGAGTGCTGTGCGCGGCCGCGTTGCACGGGCGTTTGACGATGTTCTTGTGCTGGCTTCTACATCATTGCCGAAACGCTTCACTGACGCGCTAGAGCCGTGGGATTTATCCTCTCTGGAACCCTACCGCCCCGCGTTTTTGGCCGGTTTTCGCGCCGAGGCCTATACCGTGCCCCTTGAGCAAGGATTTGATGAGGCGCGTCAAATTATGGACCGTGTGATTGAGCGTGACGTGAAGTTCGACATTGGCGGCGATGCCCAAAAGATTACCGCACTTGATACGCAAGTCAGCGATGTCACGTTCAAACATATCCTGCTTCCTGTGTGGCTGGCTGCCTATAAATACCGCGGACAAACATACCGCTTTGTGGTTAACGCACGCACCGGCCGCGTACAGGGTGAGCGCCCTTGGTCCGCGTGGAAAATTACGCTAGCACTCTTGGTCGGTGCCCTGCTTGCAGGTGTGTCGGGCTATTTTTATGCGCTAAGCGAGGGGCTGATATGAGGGCATTGATCCAACGGGTAACACGGGCTGAGGTCGTGGTTGAGGGCAGTGTTATTGGCAAATGCGACGCGGGGTTGTTGGTGCTGATCTGCGCGATGCAAGGCGACACAGACGAGGACGTGGCGCAACTGGCACGCAAAATTCCTAAGCTGCGCATGTTCAACGATGAAAATGGCAAAACCAACGTGTCATTGCTGCAAACCGGTGGTGAAATGTTGATTGTCAGCCAATTCACTTTGGCCGCCGACACCAAAAGCGGCAACCGCCCCGGCTTTTCCGCCGCCGCCCCGCCCGATGAAGGCCGCGCAAAATATGAAGCGTTCATTGACGCCATCCGCAGCCAAAACATTGCAGCCCAAACCGGCCAATTCGGTGCCGCGATGGAAGTGTCTTTGGTGAACGACGGCCCATTTACGATTTGGATGGACACGCGCGCTTAGGCCACAACAGCCATCTAATGGCCTAGCCGTTAAACTCGACTCATGCCGCCCGCGGATACAATTGGCGCTCACCGCGAAGACAAACGCAGACCAAGCGTAATAGGCGACAACATCTGGCTGGGAAATGGTGCTGCTGGAGGGTTTCTTTTCTGCCAGCAGGCACCAAGGCTAAGCATTAACCTCATAAAACAAGGCTACTGTCTCATTCGGGTTCCTGCAACAGGGCCATATTGGTCTACGATTTGGTCTACGGCCCAAAGTTAGGGCTACCGCACGTTAACTTAGCTTATAGGCTTTCCTTTGATCCTAGGCCTCAGAGGCACTCGGTGAGTCATGCCGAGGGCAATCCACTTGTTGGTCAGTAGGTTGGCTGATGGAGTTGATGGTTTTATAAGGGCCTTACAGAGCGTCGCAGGGGTATCAGTCGGTAGGGGGCGAGTGCCACCCCAGCCCTAGGGGGTATCGTATATAGGCCTGACCTGAGATTGGGGTTTGTTAATCGTCAAGTTGACAGTTCTGATTATACAGGGGGATGGGGCTGGCGGTGCATCCACGAGGTTGGGGCAATCTATTAGTATTCCTCTTCCTCGTAGAAGAAAAAACAATGTAGAGAATGTAGTAAATGTAGCCCAATCCGAAAAGTCCCTACAGAAATTCCAGTAGATAGTTTTCAGAAAGGGCTACACAGCCTACATCGGCTACATCAGTAGGCTAGGCAGGGTTGGATGCCATGCCACTGAAGGCCACTGGATGATCGCTGCTGATATACGCCGTTCAGCTTTTCCAATGCTCGTTTGAAGGCTGTTTGTGATTGTGGCTTTCGGCCAGCGCTACAACACCAATCACGATAGGCTTGGTAGAACTTAGAGGCTGCACAGATATGATTACTGTCCTGTTCGCACTCATCTGTTACAAACTGACTGATGCTATCCATCGCTGATTTATATTCAGCGACTTGGTCTTCAA